>NZ_LWHQ01000043.1:0-93507 GCF_001653715.1 Methylobacterium platani | reverse complement strand
ATCGTCCGCCCCTATGGTCGGGCCGCGGTCGCGGTGTCGTGTACCGTGAGGAGCTTCGCGATCGCGCTGCAATCGCGAAGCTCTCCAAGTCTTTGCCTCGGTCCTTGCCTTGTCGCGTTTTCCGCGACGGGCCGGTTTCCACGTCGTCGGACGATGCTCCAGGCCGGCGTCACGTCCAGTACAGCACTCGCGCCGCCGGCAGGCGCTCGGCGAGGTCCCGCGTCAGCTGCTGCTTCATCTCCCGCATCAGCTCGGCCGGGAAGACGTACTTCACCGAGCCGAACTTGGTGAGCTTGCGGCTGCGCTCCGCCTCCCGCATCGGCAGGTCCGAGCCCGGATACCAGCCCTCCAGCACCGCCTTCGAGCCGGGGGTGAAGCGGTGGGTGATGAGTTCCGCCGTGAGGTCGAGGTCGGGCGCGCCTTCGAGCGCGGCAGCGGCCTCGCAGAACAGCGCCGCGTAGGCCTCGCGCCAGTCGGGCAGGGGCAGGATCGGCGCCACCGTGATCCCGACCGGGTAGCCGGCCCGGGCCACCGCCCCCATCGCGGCGAGGCGCTCGCGCAACGGCGCGGTGCCGCCCTCGTACCGGGCGGCGCCCGGCGGGTTGACCGAGAAGCGCAGGCGGGTGCGCCGCCCGTGGGGCAGCCCGAGCAGCGGCTCCACCGCCGCGAACTTGGTGGTCGCCCGCAGGGTGACCGGGGCGTCCCAGGCACCGAAATGCCGGATCGCCGCCGAGAGCGAGCCGGTCAGGTGCTCGATGCCGAGGGGATCTGTGTAGCAGGAGGCCTCGAAGGTGGTGCCCTCCTGCACGCGCTCCGCGTTCGCCGAGGTGACGCCGCCGCGCCCCGCATAGGCCGCGAGGTTGCCCAGGATCTCGTCCAGGTTGGCGTAGACCCGGGTCACCGGCGGGCCGGTGAGCGAGCCGGCGAGGTAGCAGTACTGGCAATGCGCCGGGCAGCCCTCGGCGAGGTCGACGCGCCAGTCGGCGCTCGGCGGGATCGGCTGCAGCTTCAGCTTGGTCGGCGGCGCCACCACCACCGCGAGGGTGTTCTTGGCCTCGACATAGGCCCGGCGCGGGTCGGGGTGGCGCAGGCCGGCAAGGTTTTCGCCGGTGAGCCGGTTGCCGGAGAGGTCCTCGACCGGAAGGCCGAGGCCGGCCGCCCGCGCGGCGATCGCCCGCCCGTGGGCGTGCTCCCGCGCCGCCGCCGTGATGACGACCCGGCGCGGACGCCAGGGACGGGCCGCGCGGGCGGGGGCGGGATCGTGAAGGGTCATGCCCGGCGAACGCGCGGGCGGCGTTCCGGGTCCCGCGCGCCGGCGCGCGGGACCCGGAACGTCAGTGCCGGGCTTCGGGCCGCACCGTGTAGGTGCCGCCCCGGATGCGCTCGGGGAAGCCCTCGGCGTAGCGGGCGGTCGCCTCCTCGCCGTAGGTCTGGACCAGCTCCTGGAAGGCCGCGAACAGGGCGGCCTGCGCCATGCAGTCGCCGTCGAGCCCGTCCAGGCAGCCTTCCGCGAAGGCCTCGGAGACGTAGCTGAGGGCGGCGCGCTTCGCCTCCTGGTCGGAATCGAGCGCGGGGTCGTGGGTTTCGAAGTCGGTCATCGACAGCCTTGAGATCGGGTCTCTGGTGAGAACGGCGGTCTCGAATCCGCAGCGGCCTCGTGTGATGACCGGATTCATAGGCAATCGGCCGGGCCCCGGCCAGCAAGGAATTGCGAAGAGGTTAACAGCGCCGCGAGAATGCCGTGCTCTCGGCGCCGGGGTCACGGCTGTGGCGCAGCTGCAACAGGCGGCCGGTCATCCGCCGAATCGCCCGGCCAGGGCCACCGACAGGCGCTCGCCCTCCGCGATGTAGCGGGTGGCGGCCTCGACGGCCGCCGGCGTGCAGACCCGGTAGGTCACCGCGTAGCCGCCGTAGCCGCGGTTGTAGGCGCCGGCGAGGCGGTCGCGGCGGCCCGGGCTGGTGCCCTCGGAATCGAGCAGGGCCTTCATCCGGGCCGGCCATTCCGGCGCGTCGGGGTTGCCGCACAGCTCGCGCAGGAAGCTGAGCGAGCCGATGATCTCGGACAGGCGCAGCAGGTCGCGGTCGTAGGGGGCGGGCGCGTCCGCCGGCGCCGGCGCGGGGGCCTCCTTCTCGGGCGGCTTCGACTCGGTGCCGCGAGCGGCCGGCTTCGGCCGGCCCTGGGCCAGGGCCGGCGTCGCCGCGGCGAGGCAGGCCAGCAGGATGACGGCGCGCCTCATGCCTCGGTCTCCGGGGCGGCCGGATCCGAGGATGCTCGCTCCACGGCGGCCAGGGCCTGCGCGATCACCGCGTGCAGCCCCCGGGTGGTCGGCAGGGCGCGCGCCTCGTCGGGCGTCGCCCAGCGCAGGTCGAGCGCCTCCGGCCCGGTCGTCGGCTCGCCGGCGCGCCAGCGGGCGGCGTGGGGATGGATGACGAAGTGGTGCAGCACCGCCCCGTCCGCGTCGCGCTCGATCACCTCGAGCGGCGCCAGGCCGGCGACCACCTCGGCCACCACCCCGACCTCCTCGTGCAGCTCGCGCAGGGCCGCCTCGGCCAGGGTCTCGCCCACCTCCACCTGGCCGCCGGGCAGGGTGTAGATCCCGCGCATCGGCTCCTGGCCGCGGGCGGCGAGCAGCACCCGCCCGTCGCGCACCACCGCCGCGGAAGCGGCGACGAAGGGGCGGACGGGATGGCGCCGGCGCCAGGCCACGCCCATGGCCGCGTCCGCTGCCGGCACCTCGGTTCCGGTGCTCACGGCCGCGCATCCCCGTCGCGCATCACGGCGAGGCGCCCGTCGGCGAGCGCCACGACCACCGGGGCGCCGCGGCCGGAGCCTAACACGGCGAGACCGGCCCCCACGGGGGCCGGCAGCGTCGCCCGCGCCCGTTCGGCGAGGTCCTTGAGCGGAACGTAGGCCAGGGCGGTGCGGTCGCGGGTCGAGAGCACCACCTCGTCCTCGGCGAGCGCCGCGCCGGGCGCGGCGAAGCCCCGTCCATCCGCGCTGCGGCCGCCCTCGGATTGCCGCGCCGGCCTGTCGCCCGCGAGCGTCCAGTGCTCGATCCGGCCCGCCTCGCCGCGCACCAGCACGGCGCCGGGCCGGGCGCCCGGAAGGTCGGCCGCGAGGGCGAGGGGACCGGGCTCGGGCGGGGTCTCGGTCCGCACCCGCCAGTCGCCGTCCCGCCCCGCGCTCTCCCGCCGCCCGATCACCGCGAGGCTCGTGCCCTCCGGGCGCTCGCTGAGCGCGAGCAGGTGGAGGGCGCCGCCGATCTCGATCGGCCGCAGCGTGTCGGCGGAGAACGTCGCGCCGGCACCCGGCGGTACCGTCGCGGTGGCGACCGGCACCGGCTTCGGGTCGGCGCTCATCGTCACCTTCTGGCGCTCGCGCACCGTCACGCCGGCCGCGCCCGGGCGCCCGTCGGGGCCGCGGCTCGGACCCGAGAGGTAGGCGCTGACGGGGCCGGACAGCACCCGGCGCGAGCCCGGCACCGCGCCCTTCGGCGTCTCGCCGACGGTCAGGCCCTCGATCGCGTCGAGGGGGAGGGG
The DNA here is from genome assembly GCF_001653715.1 of Methylobacterium platani. Lineage (GTDB taxonomy): Bacteria > Pseudomonadota > Alphaproteobacteria > Rhizobiales > Beijerinckiaceae > Methylobacterium > Methylobacterium platani. The sequence goes on along the minus strand of NZ_LWHQ01000043.1, from coordinate 89,967 downwards.
GATGACCGCGACCCGGTCGCCCGACAGGGTGACGACCGCAGCCCCGGTCTCGCCCCAGGCGACCGCGAGGGGACCGGGCTTGCGCGGCAGCTGCGGCAGGCCGGCGGTGGCGACGGCGAGCGCCGCCTCGCTGCCGGCGTCGCGCAGCTGGGTCACCCGGAACGGGACGTCGAGGAGCGTGACGCGCGGCTCGGCGGCGGCGGGCGACGCGAAGAGCAGGAGCGCGAGGGCGAGCGCCGCCCGCTCAGACATGCTGGCCGCCGTTGATGTGCAGCTCGGCGCCGTTCACGTAGGACGAGGCCTCGGTGCACAGGAAGTAGATCGCCTTGGCGACCTCGTCCGGGGTGCCGAGGCGCCGTTGCGGGATCTGCGCCACCAGCTTGTCGGTGCCGGGCGAGAGGATCGAGGTGTCGATCTCGCCGGGCGAGATCGCGTTCACCCGCACGCCGAGCGGCCCGAAATCGGAGGCCATCTCGCGGGTCAGGCCGGCGAGCGCCGCCTTCGAGGTGGCGTAGGCCGCCCCCGCGAAGGGGTGGACGCGCGAGCCCGCGATCGACGTCACGTTGACGATCGAGCCGCGCGCCCGGGTCAGCTCCTCGCACAGGCCGCGGGCGAGCAGGATGGGGGCGAAGAAATTGACCTGGAACACCCGCTGCCAGTCGGAGAACGGGGTGTCGATCGCGCCGAGCCGCGCGCCGCCGGGGCCCTTCGGCGAGATGCCGGCATTGTTGACGAGGGCGTGCAGCAGCCCGCCCTCGGCCTCGAGCCGCCCGGCCACCTCGCGCACGGCGCGGACCGTGTCCTCGGGATCGGCGAGATCGACCTGCAGGTGATCCTCCGGACCCATCTCCCACGGGCAGTTCTCCGGGAAGGGGTGGCGCGAGCAGGTGATGACGCGCCAGCCCGCCGCGGAGAAGCGTTTCACGGTGGCGTGACCGATGCCCCGGCTCGCACCGGTGAGCAGCATCACGCGGCGGCGTTCGTTCGACGGTTGGGCCACGGCCGTTCCTCGGGATGTCCGGTGCGGGGCGCCGCCGGCATGCGGGGGGCGCGAAGAGCCTTCAGGTTAGGGCCCGGCGGCCCGGAAATCCAGGGCTCGCCGCGCCGCAGCAAAGCTCGCGCGCTCCGCCCGCCTCACGGATAGAGGCGCTGGCCCTCCCACCGGTCGCCCCGGCGGCTGAAGCGCACCCGGTCGTGCAGGCGGTAGGCGCCGTCGTGCCAGAACTCCATCGAGGTCGGGGCGATGCGGTAGCCGGTCCAGTGGGCCGGGCGCGGCACGGCCTCGCCGGGGAAGCGGGCGCCCACCTCCTCCACCGCGCGGATCAGCGCCGCGCGGCTCTCCAGCGGCTGCGACTGCCGGCTCGCCCAGGCGCCGAGGCGGCTGTCGCGGGCGCGGGTCGCGTAGTAGGCGTCGGCCTCGGCGTCGTCGACCTTCGTCACCGGGCCGCGGGCCCGCACCTGGCGGCGCAGGCTCTTCCAGTGCAGCACGATCGCGGCGCGCGGATTGTCCGCGAGCTCCTGCCCCTTGGTCGACAGGGTGTTGGTGTAGAAGACGAATCCGCGCTCGTCGACGCCCTTCAGGAGCACGATGCGCACGTCCGGCAGCCCGTCGGCGTCGCAGGTCGCGAGCGCCATGGCGTTCGGGTCCTCCGGCTCGGAGGCCTCGGCTTCGGCAAACCATTGCCGGAACAGCGCCCAGGGATCCGGGTTCTGCGTGAAATCATCCTTCGTTAACCCGTCCACGGCATCGTCCTTACCCAAGTGGCTTCATCGGCCCGAGGGGCCTCATCACCCCAAGTGGCCTCGTCAGCCAGTGTGACAACCGGAACCGGGGGCGGGCCGGCGTCGCATCCTCATGCGTCGCGGCAGGCCGTCCGGTCGTGAGAACAGGTGTAATGCGTCGCGGTGCGTGTAAAGTCGGTTCGGTGACGCTCGGCCTCGCCCTCGCGGCGAGCGCGCTCGCGGGCGTCCTGGCGATCGGCGGCTGCAGCCAGCCGCTCATCATGTTCACGCCGCAGGTCGATGCCGCCCCGCCGGAGCCCGAGAGCACCGGCAGCATCGAGCCCGCGGCCCCCAGGACCTTCGGCGCCGACCTCTCCGGCGAGGATTGGCGCCGGGCCAAGGCGGCGCTCGGCGTCGCCCTCGATCCCCAGGGCAACGGCCAGCCGGTGAAGTGGGACAACCCGGATTCCGGCATGCGCGGCATGGTCAACCCGACTGGGCTGCCCTTCGTGAAGAACGACGAGATCTGCCGCGGCTTCCTCGCCTCGGTGATCGGGCCGGCGGGCAACCGCTTCGTGCGCGGCACCGGCTGCCGGCCCTCCGGCGGCGCCTGGGAGCTGAAGAGCCTGAAGGCGTCGTCGAAGCCGGGATAGGGGAGCACTCGAGACGATGCGGCCGGTGCCGGAGAGGGCGCGGGCGGGGAAACGAGAAACCCCGTGCCTGCTCGCCAAGCGTGGCGCGCGCGAACGAAGTGACCTAACCTCGCCTCTTCCCGCTCCGCCTGCGTTGCAATCCGGCAACACGGTCGCCAGATAGGGCTCATCCCGTTTTCAGGAGGCGGCAGCGCCCCGAGAGCCGAACGCTCCTGGGCGCGTCGCCCGAATCGCCATCGGATCGCCATGCGCAACCCCTACGACGTACTCGGCGTGAGCCGTTCGGCCGACGAGGCGGAGATCAAGAAAGCCTTCCGCAAGCTCGCCAAGGCCTACCACCCCGACCGCAACAAGAACGACGCCAAGGCGCAGGACCGCTTCGCCGAGGTCAACCAGGCCTACGAGATCCTGGGCGACGCCAAGAAGCGCGAGCAGTTCGACCGCGGCGCCATCGACGGCGACGGCAAGCCCCGCTTCACCGGCTTCGAGGGCTTCGGCGGCGGCGGGGCCGGCCGCGGCGGTGGCGGCGGCTTCGACTTCGAATCGATGGCCCGCGGCCGGGCCGGCGCGGGCGGCGGCGGGGCCGGCGGCTTCGGCGAGGACATCTTCTCTCACCTGTTCGGCGAGGCGTTCCGCTCCGCCGGCGGGGCCGGGCGCGGGGCGCCGTCGCAGAAGGGCGAGGACGTCGCCGCCGAGCTGACCGTCGGCCTCGACCAGGTCGCCGGCGAGGCGAAGCTGCGCCTCAACCTGCCGAGCGGCCGCGAGGTCGACGTGGTGGTGCCCAAGGGCGTGGTCGACGGGCAGGTGATCCGCCTGCGCGGCCTCGGCTATCCGGGTGCCCACGGCGCCGAGCCGGGCGACGCGCTCCTTACCATCCGCTTCGCCGCCGATTCCCGCTTTCAGGTCGAGGGCGCGGACCTGCGCACCTCCGTCGAGGTCCCGCTCGAGGATGCGGTGCTCGGCGGCCCGATCCGGATCCAGACCCTGACCGGCGCGGTCGAGATGAAGATCCCCCCGATGACGAGCTCGGGCCGGGTCTTCCGCCTGCGCGGCAAGGGCCTGCCGAAGAAGGACGGCACCCGCGGCGACCTGCTGGCCGCCATCGCCGTCACCCTGCCGGCGACCGCCGACGAGGCGCTGACCGAGTTCGCCCGCAAGCGCCGCGCGGCCGCCGCCGCGAGCTGAGCCGGGGTATTACCGGAGCCGGCGCACTTCCGTCGCCCGCGGGCGTCGGTTAAGGAAACCGCTGGGGAGCCATGCACGGCCGGGTCCAACCGGCCGCCGCGCGTTCCCCGTGGCGGCTGTTCTTTGGGTGACTCATGGCTGACTCGAACCGGGCACAGGTACAGGATGACGGGCAGCCCCGCACCGGGCTTCTCGCCGGCAAGCGCGGCCTCGTGCTCGGCGTCGCCAACAACCGCTCGATCGCCTGGGGCATCGCCAAGAGCGCCCGCCAGCACGGTGCCGAGCTCGCCTTCACCTATCAGGGCGAGGCGCTGAAGAAGCGCGTCGAGCCCCTGGCCCGCGAGCTCGACGCAGCGGTCGTCGGCCATTGCGACGTCACCGACCCGGCCTCGATCGACGCCGTGTTCGAGGCCGCCGGCCGGCACTTCCCCGACGGGATCGACTTCGTCGTCCACTGCATCGCCTTCTCGGACAAGGACGAGCTGACCGGCCGCTACCTCGAGACCAGCGAGGCGAACTTCACCAAGTCGCTGCTGATCTCCTGCTACTCGTTCACGGCGATCGCCCAGCGGGCCGAGAAGCTGATGAAGAACGGCGGCTCGCTGCTCACGCTGACCTATTACGGCGCCGAGAAGTGGATGCCGCACTACAACGTCATGGGCGTCGCCAAGGCGGCGCTGGAGGCGTCGGTGCGCTACCTCGCGGCCGATCTCGGCCCCCAGAAGATCCGCGTCAACGCGATCTCGGCCGGCCCGATCAAGACGCTGGCCGCCTCCGGCATCGGCGACTTCCGCTACATCCTGAAGTGGAACGAGTACAACGCCCCCCTGCGGCGGACCGTCACGATCGACGAGGTCGGCGAGACCGCCGCCTACCTGATCTCCGACATGTCCCGCGGCATGACCGGCGAGATACTGCACGTCGATGCCGGCTACCACGTCGTGGGCATGAAGAATCCCGAGGCGCCGGACCTCAGCCTCGACAAGGATTGACGGTCGGGGCTGGACCGGCGGCCCCTTCGACCCACTATGGGCTTCGCATCGACACGCGGAGCCCGCCATGCCCACCCCCAAGATCGCCATGCTCACCGCCGGCGGCCTCGCGCCCTGCCTGTCGGCGGCGGTCGGCGGGCTGATCGCCCGCTACACCGATCTCGCGCCGGACGCCGAGATCATCGGCTACCGCAGCGGCTACAAGGGCCTTCTCCTCGGCGACCACATCCCCGTCACCCCGGAGGTGCGGGCCCGGGCCGAGGTGCTCCTGCGCCACGGCGGCTCGCCGCTCGGCAACAGCCGGATCAAGCTCACCAACGTCAAGGACTGCATCAAGCGCGGCCTGGTGCAGGAGGGGCAGGACCCGCTCAAGGTGGCGGCCGACCGGCTCGCCCGCGACGGGGTGACGGTGCTGCACACGATCGGCGGCGACGACACCAACACCACGGCGGCCGACCTCGCGGCCTATCTCGAGGCTAACGGCTACCACCTGACCGTGGTCGGGCTGCCGAAGACCATCGACAACGACGTCGTGCCGATCCGCCAGACGCTGGGCGCCTGGACCGCCGCCGAGCAGGGCGCGATCTTCGCCGAGAACATCGTCAACGAGCAGAGCGCCAACCCGCGCATGCTGATCGTCCACGAGATCATGGGCCGCAAATGCGGCTGGCTCACCGCCGCGACGGCGAAGGCCTATCGCGAGCGGCTCGACCGCACCGCCTTCCTGCCGGAATTCGGGCTCGACCGGGCGCACAAGGACGTCGATGCGGTCTACCTGCCGGAAATGCCCCTCGACATCGCCCGGGAGGCGGCGCGGCTCAAGGAGCGGCTCGACGCCAAGGACTGCGTCACGGTCTTCCTGAGCGAGGGCGCCGGCCTCGACGAGATCGTGGCGGAGATCGAGGGCCGGGGCGAGGTGCTCGGCCGCGATCCCTTCGGCCACGTCAAGATCGACACGATCAACGTCGGCAAGTGGTTCGCCGACCGCTTCGCGCCGATGATCGGGGCGGAGAAGACCCTGGTGCTGAAATCCGGCCATTTCTGCCGCTCGGCGGCGCCGAACGCCGACGACCTGCGGCTGATCCAGGGCATGGTCGACCTCGCGGTCGAATGCGCGCTGAAGGGCGTCTCCGGCGTGATCGGCCACGACGAGGAGCAGGGCGGACGCCTGCGGGCGATCGAGTTCCCGCGCATCCGCGGCGGCAAGGCGTTCGATCCGGCCGCGCCGTGGTTCACCGCGCTGCTCGACGCCATCGGCCAGACGCGGGGGTAGACGACCCGGGGCCGATGACGGAGCCCGGCGCCAGAAGCGGCACCGGGCTCGGATCGCACTCTAGGTGAGTATCCGGGGCGCGGTCTAGGAGCCCGTGGCGCCGAGCATCTCGGTCTCCCCGGGCCCGGCGGCCGGGGCCCGGCGGGCGAACGGCACGACGTTGCCGCCGAACTCGGCCGGCGTCCCGTCAGCCTTGAAGCGCCGGTTTCCGGTCGCGAACGTCATCCAGCGGACCACCTTGCCGTCCCCGTGACGCGCGAGGTGCCGTTCGACCCGCCTCCGCGCCCAGCGGGGCACGCCATCGCCGAATGTCATGGGGCTTCCCTCCCTGCTCGCCCACTGCGCGAACCATGGTCGGTCCATGTCGCCTCGTGAACGAACCAAAGCCGGTCCCCCCGTGTCATCACCCATTTGGGTGAGATTGATCCAACCTCAGGTTTTCAGTACGATGCAGGCGCCGCCGACCCCGCGGATGCGGCCGCACAGGGCCTCGGCCCCGGTGCGGGTCTCCGCGGGAACCCGGATGCGGTAGAAGGCCCGCGTGCCGCGGTTGCGCAGCCGCGTGCCGATGACCATCGGGCGCACGTCGCCGAGGATCGCGGCGTAGCGGTCCTTGGCCCGGCCGAAGCTCGCGAGCGCGATCGACTTCGAGAAGTTGCCGGCGAGCTGGACGCCCCAGGGGGCGAGCACCGCGGCGGCCTCGGCGAAGAAGGTGTCGGTGCGGCCGCGGATGCGCAGGGCGGCGGTGACCTGCAGGCAGCGGGTGCCCGCGGGCTCGGCGAGATCGCCCTTCGGCTCGGCCTTGGCTGCGGCGGCCCAGTCCTCGGCGCTGCGCCCGGTGATCGCCGAGACGTAGGCCCGGGTTTCGGCCGGCAGGCCGCCGGTGCCGGCGAGCCAGGCGGCGACCCGGCCGGGTCCGCCGTTATAGGCCGCGGCGGCGAGCCCGAGATTGCCGAAGCGCCCGCGCAGGTCGATCAGGAGATGCGCCGCCGCCGGAATCGCCTGCTCGGGATCGAACGGGTCGGACAGGCCGCGCTCCTGTGCCGTGCCGGGCATGAACTGCGCCACGCCCTGGGCGCCGGCGCGGCTGACCACGCCGGGCCGGAAGCTGCTCTCGCGCCAGATCAGCCGGGTGAGGAAGGCGACCGGCAGCCCCTTGGACTTGGCCGCCCCCTCGATCAGCCGGCACAGGGCCTGCTCGACCGTCTCCTCCTTGCCGCCCTCCGCTACGGGAGCGGCGGGCGCGGGCGCCGACGGGGCGGCCAGGGCCGGTCCGGACAGGGCTTGCCCGGCAAGGACCAGGACGAGGGAGAAGGCGAGGAGGGCGCGGGTCACGACGCCACACTTACCCCGATTCGCTGAACGATTCGGCAAGGCGCGATCGTCGCGGGCGGCGTTTCCTCGTGCGGCGGAGCGTGAGGCCCTGGCGCCGGGGGCGCCGCCGCGCCATCTAGCGGGGGATGTCCTCGCCGCACCTGTTCGACACGTCCCTGATCCGCACGCGCCTTGCCCGGGCACGCCGCGCCGGCTTCGCCGACTTCCTGGTCGCCCGGGCGGTCGAGGACCTGTCGGACCGCCTCGGCGCGGTCCTGCGGGAGTTTCCCCGCGCCCTCGATCTCGGGACGCCGGTGCCGGCCGCGGCGGCGTGGCTCACGGCCAGCGGCCGGGTCGCCGCCGTGACCCGCCTCACCCCCGTGCCGGAGGCGGGCAGCCCCGGCCTCGCGGTGGCGGTCGGGGATCCGGAGGCGCTGCCGTTCGGGGAGCGGAGCTTCGACCTCGCCGTGTCGCTGCTCGCGCTCCAGCACGCCAACGACCTGCCGGGCGCCCTGGTGCAGGTGCGCCGGGCGCTCAAGCCCGACGGGCTGTTCGTCGGCTGCCTGCTCGGCGGGCGCACCCTGACGGAGCTCCGCCAGGTCCTCACCCAGGCCGAGAGCGAGGTCGAGGGGGGGGCGAGCCCCCGGGTCGCGCCCTTCGCGGAGGTGCGCGACCTCGGGTCCCTGCTCCAGCGCGCCGGCTTCGCCCTGCCGGTGACCGACGTCGAGACCGTGACGGTGCGCTACGGCGACCCCTTCGGGCTGATGCGCGACCTGCGGGCCATGGGGCTCACCAACGCCCTGCGCGAGCGGCGCGGCACGCTTCGCCGCGAGACCCTGATGCGGGCGGCCGCCCTCTACGCCGAGCGTTTCGCCGATCCGGACGGGCGCCTGCGCGCGACCTTCGAGCTGATCTGGCTCTCGGGCTGGGTGCCGCACGAGAGCCAGCAGAAGCCGCTGCGGCCGGGCAGCGCCCAGACGCGGCTGGCCGACGCCCTCGGCACCGTCGAACGCAAGGAGCCGTCATGACGGATCATCCCATCACGATCGCGCCGAACCCGCACCGCATCCGCGTGATGCTCGGCGGCACGATCGTCGCCGAGACCACCCGGGCCCTCACCCTGCGCGAGGGCGGGATGGCGCCGGTGCAGTACATCCCGCGGGAGGATGCCGAGATGGACCTCTTCGCGCGCACCGAGCACCGCACGCATTGCCCGCACAAGGGCGATGCGAGCTACTACTCGATCACCGCCGGCGGGGTCGAACGGGCGAACGCGGTGTGGAGCTACGAGGCGCCGTTTCCGAAGGTGGCGGCGATCGCCGGCTACCTGGCGTTCTATCCGAGCAAGGTCGACGCGATCGAGGAATTCGCCGACTAGAGCATTTTCCGACCAAGTGGCCGCCGGTCGGGCGAAGACAACGCGGCAGAATCAAAGGGCTGGAGCAGCGCCCGATTGCAACGTGATCGGGCGCTGCTCTAGACCATTTCACGATCGCGTTGCCATCGTGAAGCTCTCCAAATCTTTGTTTTGGCGCATTTTCTGCGACGAACCGGTTTCCGCTTCGTCGGAAAATGCTCCAACCCTCACGGCCCCAGCAGGTCGACGAGCGCCGGCAGCAGCGGCAGGTCGGCGGGCGGCATCGGGTAGCCCGCCATGTCGCGCGGGCGCACCCACTTGAGCGCCTGGCCCTCGCGCGACTGCACGAAGCCGTCCCAGCGCCGGCAGACGTAGAGCGGCATCAGGAGGTGGAAGGTCTCGTAGGCATGGCTCGCGAAGGTGAGGGGGGCGAGGCAATCCGCCTTCACGGTGATGCCGAGCTCCTCCGCGAGCTCGCGGATCAGCGTTTCCTCCGGCCGCTCGCCGGGCTCCATCTTGCCGCCCGGGAATTCCCACAGGCCGGCGAGCTGCTTGCCGGGCGGGCGCTGGGCCAGCAGCACGCGCCCGTCCGGGTCGACGAGGGCGACCGCCACCACGAGGAGGAGCTTGACGGGATCGGCCATGCGGGGGCGGCTCGCGCGGGAGGGGAAGAGAGGGCGCGCCCGTCAGGGCGCGGCCTGGTACGTGGCCTCGACGACGGCCTCGACCGTGAGGGTGCCGGGCTCGATCGGGACGGCGACGCCGCCGGGCGCGGCCTTGGCGGCGAAGCTGCGCGCGTGCATCGGCACCGCGGCCCCCTCCCGCGGCGGCGAGACGAGGCTCTCGATGCGGCCGAGCCGCGTGCCGGCGGCCTCCGCCAGGGTCTCGGCCTGGCGCCGGGCGTCGCGCACCGCGTCGGCCCGGACCGCGTTCTCGGCCTGGCCGGGATCGGCGAGGCCGAAGCTCACGCCGCCGATCCGGTCGGCCCCGCCGTCGATCATGCGCCGCATCAGGGCGCCGAGGCGCGTGAGGTCGCGCACCCGCAGGCTGACCGCGTTGGTCGCCTGGTAGCCGTCGGGCACGTCCCGCATCTCGCCGCCGGGGTCGCGCACGGTCTTGGCGAGGGGACGCAGCGAGACCGCGGCGGTGGCGAGGTCCGGCCCCTTGATGCCGAACTCGCCGGCGAGCTCCGCCACCTTGCGGGCGGCGGCCGAGTTCTGGTCGAGGGCCGCCGCGGGCGTCGCCCCGCGGCTCTCGACCGCCACCTCCACGGTGGCGAAGTCGGGGGCGACCTCCCGGCTCGCCCGGCCGATCACGCTGATCCGCCCGGGCGCCTCGCCGGCCGCCGAGGCCGGCTCCGCCGGGAGGACGGGTCCGGCCAGGAGGAGGGCCAGGAGCCCCGCGGCCAGGAGGCCCGCGGACGCCCTCACGAGCGGTAATCCCCGTTGATCTCGACGTAGGCCTTGGTGAGGTCGCAGGTCCAGACCCGGGCGGTGCCGGCCCCGAGACCGAGATCGACCGCGATCCGCACCGCGTCGCCGCGCATCGCCGCCGAGGCCGCCGCCTCGTCGTAGCCGGGGTCGCGGGCGCCCTCGACGGCGACGCGCACGTCGCCGAACCAGATCGCCAGCCGGTCGCGGTCGGCCGGCTCGCCGGCCTTGCCGACCGCCATCACCACCCGGCCCCAATTGGCGTCCTCGCCCGCCACCGCGGTCTTCACCAGCGGCGAGTTGGCGATCGACATCGCGATGCGGTGGGCCGAGGCGTCGTCGGCCGCGCCGCCGACCTCGACGGTGACGAACTTGCGCGCACCCTCGCCGTCGCGGGCGACCAGCTGGGCGAGCTCGCACAGGAGGTCGTCGAGCGCCTCCGCAAAGCCGGCGAGCGCCGGATCATCGGCCGAGGCCACCGGCGCGTTGCCGGCCTTGCCGGTGGCGAACAGCATCAGGGTGTCGGAGGTCGAGGTGTCGCCGTCGACCGTGCAGCAGTTGAAGCTCTTCGCCACGCCCCGGGCGAGCAGCGCCTGCAGCACCTGCGCCGGCAGGTCGGCATCGGTGAACACGAAGGACAGCATCGTCGCCATGTCGGGGGCGATCATGCCGGCGCCCTTGGCGATGCCGTTGATCGTCACCTCGGCCCCGCCGAGCCGCACCCGGCGGGTGGCGAGCTTCGGGAAGGTGTCGGTGGTCATGATGGCGCTGGCGGCCTCGGTCCAGCGCTCGGCATCGGGGCCGGTGCGGCCGGCGCAGTCGGCGAGCACGCCGTCGAACTTGGTGGCGTCGAGGGGCTCGCCGATCACGCCCGTCGAGGCGATGAAGACCTCGCCGGGGGCGCAAGCCGCCGCCTTGCCGGCGATCTCGGCGGTCAGCCGCACCGATTCGCGGCCCTTGAGACCCGTGAAGGCGTTGGCGTTGCCGGAATTGACCACGAGCGCCCGGGCCTCCCGGCCGCCGGCCAGGGTCTCGCGGCACCAGTCGACCGCCGCCGAGGGGCATTTCGAGCGGGTGAAGACCCCGGCGGCCCGGGTGCCGGGATCGAGCAGGACCAGCAGCACGTCGGTGCGGCCGCGGTAACGGATGCCGGCCTGCGCGGTGGCGAGGCGCACGCCGGCGATCGGCGGCAGGGCGGGCTGGTGCTTGGGCGCGAGCGGCGAGACGGGATGAGACATGCGGGGCTCCGGTCCGCCGACGCCGCGTCGTCCGCGTCGGCGCCGCGGTGTTGCCCCGCGAAGGCGCCCTGCGTCAACCGCGACGGCGCCCGGCCGCGGCAGCGGTTGTGTGAGCGGTTGTGCATGTCCGGGTTGAAAAGTCCGGCTTCGGCGCTCCGGACAGGCGGTGCCCTGGGGGCGGCCCGGCGACAAACTGTTTTCCACCGGACGGCTGACGCAGGGGCGCTCCGGAGTTTCCTTATCTAGAGTTGCACCTTATTATCTAGAGGATCAGAGGCGAACGCGCGATCCGGCGCGTCACCGTCCCTCGTCCGGAGGTTTCCGTTTGGCCCACCCGCAAGTCCTTCGCGACATGGCGCTCTTCGTCGAGGTCGCGAAACGGAAAAGCTTCAGCCAGGCCGCTGCGGCGCTCGACGTCCCGATCTCCTCCCTCTCCCGGCGCATCACCCAGTTCGAAACCTCGATCGGCCTGCGGCTGCTCGACCGCACGACCCGCAAGCTCGTCCTGACCCCGCACGGCGAGGCCTATTACGAGCAGGCGACCCGGCTGGTGGAGGAGGCCCAGCGCACCTTCGACGAGCTGATCGCGCAGGCCAAGGGGCCGAGCGGGCTCCTCAAGATCGCGGCGCCGCCGGATCCGTGGGTGGTGCGCCATCTCTCGGCGGTCGCGGCGGAGTTCTCGCACCGCCACGCGCAGGTACGGGTCCATCTCGATCTCTGGCCCCAGCTCGTCGACCTCGCCCAGGAGGGCTACGACCTCGCGCTCGCCGTCGGCGCGCCGCGGGAGACCTCGATGATCACCCGCAAGGTCGGGCAGCTCGAGAACGGCCTGTTCGCGGCGCCCGCTTACCTCGACCGGGAGGGGCGGCCCGAGGCCCCGGCCGCGCTGGCGAAGCACCGGGCGGTGGTGATCGGGCCGCCGACCGCGTCGAGCGCCTGGGCGCTGGAGCGCGACGAGGAGGCGGTCTCGGTCACGGTCGGCAGCCCGGTCTCGAGCAACAGCCAGGGCATGGCGCGGCGCTTCGCTCTCTCGGGGCAGGGCATCGCCCTTCTGCAGGCGATCGACGTCGAGGAGGACGTCGACGCCGGCCGCCTCGAACGGGTGCTGCCGGAGTGGCAGGGCACGCCGAGCCCGGTCTTCATCGTCACGACCTCGCGGCTGCTGCCGGCCAAGACCCGCAGCTTCATCGCCTTCGCGTCGCGCCGGCTCGCCGAGCAGCTGATGCCCCGCGGCCTCGCCCTGGACGAGGCTGAGCTCGCCGAGCTGTTCGACCTGCAGGAGGCGTGACGCCCGGCGCCCGGCCGTGTTCTAGCTCCAGCAGCGGACGGGGCTGTGGATGAACGAACTCGCGGATCTGGTCTTTGCCGGCGGCGCGCTGGCGGTGGCGGCGCCGGTCGCCGCGGTTCTCCGCCTGCCGGCCGCGCGCCTCCTCCTGCCGCCGGGCGAGGCCGCGCGCATCGCCCGCTTCCGGCAGCCGCAGGACCGGCTGGAACGCGCGGCGGCGCACGGGCTGCTGCGCCACCTACTCGCGCCCCGGCTCGGCCGCGATCCGGCGGGAATCGCGCTCGCGCGCGACGAGGGCGACCGGCCGTTCCTGCCCGGGCAGCCCGGCCTCGACCTCAATCTCAGCCACGGCGGCGGCTGGGTCGCGGTCGGGCTCTCGACGGTGGGCCGGATCGGGGTCGACGTCGAGGCCGCGGGTCGTCCGGTGGATTGGGACGGCATCGCGCCGGTCTTCCTGCATCCGGGCGAGCTCGCCGCGTATCGCACCCTGCCGGCCGGTGCCCGGCCGCGCCGGGCGCTGGAATGGTGGTCGGTCAAGGAAGCGTTCCTGAAGGCGACCGGCGAGGGCCTGATCGCCGAGCCGCACACCGTCCGGCCGAGCCCGGACGGGGCGGCCTGGCGCCTGAAGCGGGCCGGGCTGGCCTTGCGGGCGGAATCCCGGCTGCTCGCCGACGGGGCGCGGTTCGCCTGGGCGGTGGGGGAGGGGGTGGCGGTGACGGTCGTGGTCGCGGGCTGAGTCGCCGCGCGACCGAAGCCGCCGCCCCGACGGCGCGCTCGCCCCGTCGCAGGTTCACTTGTGGCGCGAAACGCAGCGGGCCCCGAAGCAGGGCTCCGGTCGGCCCCGAGGCCGCCGGAGCCCTGCTTCGGGGCCCGCTGCGCTCGCCCTTTCGGGCGGGATGGATGCGTGGACTGGACGGCGGAAGCGCCGGCCGCCCCTCAGACGTAGGCGTTCATGCCAGCATTCGATTGCGGGAAGCGCTCGGCCAGGGCACGGCGGAGCTTCTCGAGGGCGCGGTTCTCGATCTGGCGCACGCGCTCCTTCGAGATGCCGAGGCGGTGGCCCAGCGCCTCGAGGGTGGCTTGGTCCTCGGCGAGGCGCCGCTCGTGCAGGATGCGCAGCTCGCGCTCGGAGAGGACGGTGAGGGCCTGGCGCAGCCAGGTCAGGCGCCGCTCGCCGTCGACGGCGTCCGACACGGTCTCGTCCGGCAGGGGCGAGGTATCGACCAGGAAGTCGACCCGCTCCGCCGAGGCGTCGCCGTCGTCGCCCACCGGGGCGTTCAGGGACATGTCCGGGCCGGACAGGCGCGCATCCATCAGCGCGACGTCCTCGCGGGAGACGCCGATGGCAGTGGCTATGCGGCGGTGGATCTCGTCGCCGACGCGCTCGTCGGTCGATTGCATCAGGCGGGCGCGCAGGCGGCGGAGATTGAAGAACAGCGCCTTCTGGGCCGAGGAGGTGCCGCCGCGCACGATCGACCAGTTGCGCAAGATGTAATCCTGGATCGAGGCCCGGATCCACCACGTCGCGTAGGTCGAGAAGCGCACGTCCCGCTCCGGCTCGAAGCGGGCGGCGGCCTCCATCAGGCCGACATGGCCTTCCTGGACGAGGTCGGCCATCGGCAGGCCGTAATGCCGGAAGCGGCCGGCGAGGGCGATCACGAGCCGCATGTGGGCGGCGATCAGACGGTGCAGGGCCTGCTCGTCGCGCTCGTCCTTCCAGCGCACCGCGAGGCCGCGCTCCTCCTCCCTCTCGAGGAAGGGGGCATCCATCGCAACTCGCACGAACTGCCGACGTATGCCTGCGATTTCCGCCATCCCCGCCTCCGCCGCTATGGTGAGCGTTGTGTGTCGCGATGAGGCCGGGGCACAGCAGGGCGCGCGTCCGTTACACCGCAAGGCCTGCGACAACGGCGCGACCACCCCATCGGTTCCCGCAGCGCGAAAAAATCCTCGGCGGTGCGATTCCCTCGTGGGCGCGGCGATCGCCGATCGAGGGTGGGGTCTTACGGCGAAAGGAGGCTGGACATGCGAAAGCCCGGCGCAGGGCCGGGCTCTCGGTCGTCTGGAAGAGGATAGGGCCGGTGAGGGCAGGGGCGCCTCAGGCGGCCTCGGCCTCGTCCTGGATGTCCTCGCCGTCGGCTTCCGCCTCGGCCTCGGCGCCCTTGGCGCGGCGCGGCGACTTGGCGAGGCTCTGCTCGATGAGCTTGAGCGACTCGGTGTCGGTGATGCGGTTGACCGCCGCGATCTCGCGCACCACGCGATCCAGGGCCGCCTCGTAGAGCTGGCGCTCGGAGTAGGACTGCTCGGGCTGGGCGTCGGACCGGAAGAGGTCGCGCACCACCTCGGTGACGGCGATCAGGTCGCCGGAATTGATCTTCGCCTCGTATTCCTGGGCCCGGCGCGACCACATCGTGCGCTTCACCCGGGCGCGGCCGGTGAGCACGTCGAGCGCCTTCTTGACCAGCTCGGGCTCGGCGAGCTTGCGCATGCCGACCGAGTTCGCCTTGGCGGTCGGGACCCGCAGGACCATCTTGTCCTTCTCGAACGACACCACGAACAGCTCGAGCTTGTAGCCGGCGATCTCCTGCTCCTCGATGGCCGTGATGCGGCCGACGCCGTGAGCCGGATACACGATCGCTTCGCCGGTCTTGAAGCCCTGCCGGGCGGCTGTCGTCTTCTTGGCGGTCGTCATGCGGGGGTGGCCTCCAGGTCACCGTTCGCGGCAATGTCCGCGACCGGATCGTTCATCCGGGTCAGGGCGCCCGGCGAAAAATACGCGCCTGCCGGACGACCCGAGGGGCGCCCGCCAGTCCCTGTCAAACCATAGCTAAGGAACGTCCGAACGCGCTGCGGACCGCATAAGATCCACCTCGGCTGATCGCATGCCGCCTCGTCCCATCGAAAAATTCCCGGTCGGTGGACGGAGGCCGCACGTCGGACGTAAGCGACGGCGATCTGGAACCTAGCACGAAGAGGCTTTAAAATCAAAAAAATTCAGGCACCCGGCATGGCTGCGCGGGCACCTTGCACCATGTTTCACCAGCTTGACGGAGCGATCGCAGAGCCGCCATGCGATCCCGGCAGGGATCGCGAGCGGGCGGATCCGGACCCCGGCAGGGACCGGCCGGCCGCGATCCGGTGGCGGATCGTCGGCCATCCCTTCCCGGAGCCTCAGTCGCCCGAGCCCGGATTGGCGGAGAAATGCGCCTCGAGCTTGCCCGGCTTGCCGTCCCACTCCTTGGCGTCGGACGGCGCGGCCTTCTTCTGGGTGATGTTGGGCCAGCTCTTCGCCATATCGGCGTTCAGCTTCAGCCAGCTCTCGAGGCCCGGCTCGGTGTCGGGCTTGATCGCCTCGGCCGGGCATTCCGGCTCGCAGACGCCGCAATCGATGCACTCGTCCGGCTGGATGACGAGCATGTTCTCGCCTTCGTAGAAGCAGTCGACCGGACACACTTCCACGCAGTCCATGTACTTGCACTTGATGCAGTTGTCGGTGACGACGTAGGTCATGGGCCGGTGCAACCTCGAAGGCGGGACAAGGGCGCTCGCGCGGCGCCCGGGCGTGTGAGGCGGGCCTTAGACCCGGGCGGGCGGCCATGCAAGCCGCCCCGTGGGTGACGGCGTCGCGTAGACGGGAAGCGTCGCCTTCGCGTCACGCTTTGGCCGGCGCCGCGGGACGGTCGATCACCCGGCCTCGTCCGGCGGTACGCCCGCCGGGGATTCGGCCGAGAGATCGGCATAGAGCAGCCGGGCTTCCGGCGCGGGCCCCCGGCGCGCGCCGAGGTCGACCACCCGCACCGCCGCCGTGACGTGCTGGGCCGCGACGGTGATCACGTCGCCCACCGCCACGGCCTTGGACGGGGCGTCGGCGCGCTGGCCGTTCACCCGCACGAAGCCGTCCTCGATCAGCCGCGCCGCCAGCGAGCGCGTCTTGGCGAAGCGCGCGAACCACAGCCACTTGTCGAGGCGTTGCCGGTCCGCGCGCATCGTCGGTCAGCGCTTGTCGCCGTCCCGCGACTCCATCTGCGCCTTGAGGGCGAGGAGCTTGGCGAAGGGCGAATCCGGGTCCGGGGCGCGCTCGCGCCGGGGCGGCCGGGCCTCGTGCATCCCGCCGTTGCGAGGGGCGCCGTCGCGCCGGTCCTGCGGCGGACGACCGCCGTCGCGCCCGCCCGGATGCGGCCCGCGCGGGGGACGCCCGTCGCGGCGTCCCTCGCCACCGCGGTTCTCTCCACCCCGGTTCTCGCCGCCGCGGCCCTCGAAGCGGTGCTCGGGCCGCCCCTCGCCGGCGGGGCGGTTGTCGGCGGGACGCCGGTCGCCCCAGCGCTGGCCGTCGCGCGGCCCGGAGCGGTGCGCGCGCTGCTCGGCCGGTGCGCCCTCGCCGCCCTCCGGGCGCGTGCCGCCGCGCGAGCGGTCGCCGCGCTGCCCGTCCCGCTGGCCCTGACCCTCGGGCCGGCCGCGGCCCTGGTGGCGCGGCGTGTGGCTGCGCTGGTGGCGGTGCATCCGCCACACCTCGATGACGATCGGCTCGGCCGGGGCGGCCGGCTCGCCGGATTGGGCGGCGCCGTCCTCGGCCGTCTCCGCCGGAGCGTCCGTGGCTTCGGGGGCGGCCTCGTCGGACGCCGCGGCGACGGCCTCGCCGCCCTCGGCCGGTGCCGCCTCGACGGTCTCATCGGAATGCGCGGCGCTGTGGGCCTCGGCCGGCGAGGCTTCCACCATCGGAGCGGGCTCGGCCGGGGCTTCGTCCGCCGCGGCTTCGTGAGCCGGCGCTTCCTGAGCCGGCGCTTCCTCGGCCGGGGCCTCGTCCGAAGCGGCGGCCTCGGCGGTCACGCCCTCGGGCTCGGCGGCGCTCGCGGTCTCGGCCTGCCGGTCCTCGCCGTCGGTTGCGACTTCGGTCTCGCCGGCCTCGCCCGATTCCTCGGCGTGCGACTCCTGGGCTTGCGATTCCTGGGCTTGCGACTCCTGGGCCTCGGCGCCCTCGGCCGCCTTCGGCTGCACCGGCACGGTCGGGGCGGACGGGCGCAGCGGGACGGTGATCGCCGGGCCGGGCCGCCGGTCGACGACGTAGCCGAGCGACTTCAGGATCGAGGCGAAATCCTCGCCCGAGCAGCCGACGAGCGAGGTCATGCCGACGGTCGGCACGAAGCCGTCCTTGTCGGCGCTGCCCGGAGGCGGTTCGCCCGGGGTGGTGCCGGGCACGTAGGCGATCGCCGGGCGGATCAGGTCGGCCAGGCGCTCGAGGATGTCGACGCGCACCGCCCGGCCGCCGCAGACCCGGAAGCCGGCGGCGCGGTAGAGGCCCTTGGCGATCTCGGGATCGACCGGCATCGAGGTGCGGCCGGAGCCGGCGAGATGCGCGATCTCGTCGAGGCCGCGCTGGTCGAGGCCGCCGTTATGGAGCGCCCAGAGCTGCGCCGCGAGCGTGCGGGGCGCGGGCTTCAGGAGCGCCGGCATGGTGATGTGGTAGGCGCCGAAGCGCACCCCGTGCTTGCGCAGGGCCGCGCGGCCCTCCTGGTCGAGGCTGCGCATCTCGTTGAGCACCTTGGCGCGCTCCAGCACGCCGAGGGATTCCGCGACCTGGAAGCCGATGCCGCGGGCGAGGCCCGTCAGGTCGGCGGCGGTCTCGAGCTCGAGGGCCGGGCCGAGCAGGCGCACGATGTGGGCCTTGAGCCAGGCGTTCAGCCGGGTCTCGACCTTCTCGCGGGCCGGGCCCGTGAGCTGCTCGTCGGCGAGGAGCCGCAGGCCCGGGGCGTAGAGCTTCTCGCCCGGCACGAGCTTCGCGACCGGGTGGCCCGTCCAGCGGATCGTGCCGTCGTTCGAGAGCACCAGCGCCGCATCGGCCGCGGCGGCGAACCGGTCGGCCCGCGCCTCGATCTCGCTCGCCAGTGCCTTCTCGGCGGCGCTGCGCAGGGTCTTGGCTTCCTGGCCCTCGGCACCGGGATCCGGCACGAACTGGAATCCGTGCAGATGGCCGACGTGCTGGCCCTCGACCGTCACGTCGCCGCCCGCGGTGATCTCAGCTTCCAACATGGTATTCTCTCTCAGGCGCCGCATCAGCACGCTGGTGCGCCGATCGACGAAACGACTCGCCAGCCGCTCGTGCAGGGCGTCGGACAGCCTGTCCTCTACCCGACGTGTCTCGCCCTGCCAATGCTCCGGGTCGGCAAGCCAGTCGGGACGGTTCGCCACGAAGGTCCATGTCCGCACGTGGGCGATGCGCTGGGACAGGGCGTCGATGTCGCCGTCGGTGCGGTCGACCATCGCCACGTGCTGGGCAAACCAGTCGACCGGGATCCGCCCGGCCATGCCGCGCATCAGGAAGCGGAACAGCTGGGCGATGAGGTCGGCATGGGTCTGGATCGCCGACTTTCGGTAGTCCGGCACGCCGCAGACCGCCCAGAGCCGCTCGACGGCACTGCGCGAGGTCGCGTAGTCGCGGATGTCGTCCTCCTTGGCCAGGAGGTCGAGGGCGGCCTCGTCGTCGCCGGTCGGCGCCCGGGTCAGGCCGCGCTCGGTCGGGTGCTCGCCGAGGCTGCGGCGGAGCGCATCGACCGAGGCGAAGTCGAGGTCGGGGTTGCGCCACTGCAGCATCCGCAGCGGCTCGAAGGTGTGCCCCTCCAGCGCCTCGACCATCTCGGCCTCCATCGGCGGGCAGCGGCCGGTGGTGCCGAAGGTGCCGTCGCGCAGGTGGCGCCCGGCCCGTCCGGCGATCTGCGCCATCTCGGACGGGGAGAGGTCGCGAAAGCGCGTGCCGTCGTACTTGCGGTTCGACGCGAAGGCGACGTGGTCGACGTCGAGGTTGAGGCCCATGCCGACCGCGTCGGTCGCCACCAGGTAGTCGACCTCGCCGGACTGGTAGAGCTCGACCTGGGCGTTGCGGGTGCGCGGCGACAGCGCGCCGAGCACCACCGCCGCGCCGCCGCGCTGGCGCCGCAGCAGCTCGGCGATGGCGTAGACCTCCTCGGCCGAGAACGCCACGATGGCGCTGCGATGGGGCAGGCGCGAGAGCTTGCGGCTGCCGGCGAAGCTCAGCTGCGACAGGCGCGGCCGGGTGGTGACGTGGATGCCCGGGATCAGCGACTGGACCAGCGGCTCCATCGTGGCCGAGCCGATCAGCAGCGTCTCCTCGCGGCCGCGCTGGTGCAGCAGGCGGTCGGTGAAGGTGTGGCCGCGGTCGCGGTCGGCGCCGAGCTGGATCTCGTCGATGCCGACGAAGTCCACGGGCGTGTCCCGCGGCATCGCCTCGGCGGTGCAGATCCAATAGCTCGGCCGGTTCGGCTTGATCTTCTCCTCGCCGGTGACGAGGGCGACCCGCTCGGGGCCGACCCGCTCGACGACGCGGTGATAGACCTCGCGGGCGAGCAGGCGCAGCGGCAGGCCGATCATGCCGGTCGGGTGGCCGAGCATCCGCTCGATGGCGAGGTGGGTCTTGCCGGTATTGGTGGGACCGAGCACCGCCGTGGCGCCGCGCAAGCGGGCCTGCGGTGAGAGGGAACGGCGCGTCATCGGGATGGGCTTGCGATCCTCGGGGCGGGCTCCGGGCGCGGCCGCCGCGTCATCCCGATCCCGGCGCCGGGATCGTCGCAGCGACCCCTTCAGCGCTCCGGGTCACGGCCGCCCCGCGGCCGTGGCCCGAGCAGCGGCCTCGTCCCATATGGGGCGGGACCGGCCCGATCGCCATACGGGTCCGGCGGGGCGAGGCCGGGCGCGATGATCTCGATGCGGGTGCCGGAGGCCCGGCCCTGCTCCAGGTCGGCGCAGAGCGTCTCGGGCATTGCGGTGAGCGGGCCGGGCGGCGTCGCGCCGATCGTCGCCGAGGAATAGGCGTTCCCGCCGCAATCGGGTCCGTTCTGGATCTCGCCGGCCGGCGCCGGGAGCGGCGCCAGGGCGAGAAGGCCGGCGAGGAGGGGGGCGCGCATCGACCGTCCCCGCATGGCCCGTCAGCGCCCGTCCCGGGGAGCCTGCGCGGCGGCCTGCGCCCCCGCCTCGGGCGTGGTCTGCACGCCTTGCGCGGCCTGCGCCCCCTGGGAGGCTTGCGCGCCCTGGCCGCTCTGCGACCAGCGGGTCGCCTCGATGATGTTGAGGCCGAGCTGGGTCCGCACCGCGATCCGCAGCGGCAGCAGCACCCGCGCGCCCTCGACGGGGGCGAGCCACACCGACATCTCGGTGTTCTCCTCCATGAACTTCACCCCCGGCCGGTCGGGCCGGTGGCCGGCGATCGGCTGGTAGCGGGCGTTGCAGACCAGGATCGGGCCGGCATAGCCGGGCTTCTGGATGCTGCGGGTCTCGCCGTAGCTCAGCACGACGTTGAACCGGCTCGCGCCGTCGAAGACCGGGATGGTGCGGTTGCAGTTCTGCGGGTCGACGAGCTCGCCGCGTCCTTGCGCCGGCATCATCAGGGCGCTCACCGGATCGATGATGCCGCGCTTGTGGACCTCGCTCACCGTGACCCGCTCGGGGTCGGGCACCAGCGGGGGCGCGATGTCGGAGGCGACCACGTTGCCGCGGGCGAGCGCCATGCGCACGGTGATGGAGGCGCTGGCGCTGTGGGAGGCGAGCGCGAAGGCCGCCGGGACCGGCCGGGCCGCCACCGTGCCGCTCGCCCGGCCCGAGCCGTAGCCGCCGGTGATCGCCCCGACGAGGCCGGTCAGGCGGGCGCTGACGTCCATGGTGTAGCGCGGGCCCTCCACCGAGCCGGTCACCTGGGCGCTGCCGATCGGCACGCCGGCCAGCATGATGCCGTAATCGACCGTGACGGAGGTCTCGCCGGCCTTCGGGGCGCGGCTCCGCGCGGCCTGGGCCGTATTCGCCTCGCCGGCCGGAAGGGCGAGCCCCGCCGCGAGGGCGAGCGAAAGGAGGGCCTTGGAACGCAGGACCATGGAACACATGGGGGAACCGATCTCGATCACCGTCGCCCGCCACCGATGAAGCGGGGGAAATCTGGCCCTATCGTGACGCGGTTAGGGTTAACGGATCGTCTCGGGCCGCGGCGGCCGGGGAGGGCGGACCGGCGGCCGTTCCGGCACCCGCACCTTGACGAGACCCGCCTTCCGCCTCTATAGGCGCGTGCTTTCCAGGGACTTCGCGGGGTCCGGTTCTTGCCGGGGTGCGCAGCACGCCCGGCTCTCGCGTTGCGTGGTCCCTCGCCGAACGAAGACCAGTTGAGGATACAGACCATGTCGCGTCGCTGCGAGCTCACCGGTAAGGGGGTGCTCACCGGCCACCTCGTGAGCCACTCGAACCGCAAGACCAAGCGCCGGTTCCTGCCGAACCTGTGCAACGTCACGCTCCTCTCCGACACGCTCGGCCGCTCGGTGCGCCTGCGCGTCTCGGCGAACGCCCTGCGCTCGGTCGAGCACCGCGGCGGCCTCGATGCGTTCCTGATCAAGGCCGGCGAGACCGACCTGTCGCAGAACGCCCGCCTGCTGAAGCGCGAGATCGAGAAGAAGCTCGCCGAGGCGGCCTGATTTCCGGAAGGGGGGTGCTCCGCACCTCCCTGGCCAAGCACGATCGCGAAAAACCCCCGGGCGCCGCAGGCGCATCCGGGGGTTTTTCGTATCGGCGAAAGGCCCCGGCGCCGCCTCGCGACCCGGGAGGAGGGCGGCGCTACCGCCGCCCGCCCGCCGCCATCCGGCGCATCGGCGCCGGGCCGCCATCCTCGTCGAACAATTCGGCCAGCTTCTCGGTCATCACACCGCCGAGCTCCTCGGCGTCGATGATGGTGACGGCCCGGCGGTAGTAGCGGGTGACGTCGTGGCCGATGCCGATGGCGAGCAGCTCCACCGGCGAGCGGGTCTCGATCTCGTCGATCACGTAGCGCAGGTGGCGCTCGAGGTAGTTGCCCGGATTGACCGACAGGGTCGAGTCGTCGACCGGGGCGCCGTCGGAGATCACCATCAGGATGCGGCGCTGCTCGGGCCGGCCGAGCAGGCGCTTGTGGGCCCAGTCCAGGGCCTCGCCGTCGATGTTCTCCTTGAGCAGGCCCTCGCGCATCATCAGGCCGAGGTTCTTGCGTGCCCGGCGCCACGGCGCGTCGGCCGACTTGTAGACGATGTGGCGCAGGTCGTTGAGGCGCCCCGGGGTCGGCGGCTTGCCCGATTGCAGCCACGCCTCGCGCGACTGGCCGCCCTTCCAGGCCCGCGTGGTGAAGCCGAGGATCTCGACCTTGACGCCGCAGCGCTCGAGCGTGCGGGCGAGGATGTCGGCGCAGGTCGCCGCGACCGTGATCGGCCGGCCGCGCATCGAGCCCGAATTGTCGAGGAGCAGGGTGACGACCGTGTCGCGGAAGTTGGTGTCCTTCTCGTGCTTGAACGAGAGCGGCTGATGGGGGTCGATCACGACGCGCACGAGGCGGGCCGGGTCGAGCTGGCCCTCCTCGAGGTCGAATTCCCAGGCGCGGTTCTGCTGCGCCAGCAGGCGGCGCTGCAGGCGGTTCGCCAGGCGCCCGACCACGCCCTGCAGGTGGGCGAGCTGCTTGTCGAGGTACGAGCGCAGGCGCGCCAGCTCGTCGGCGTCGCAGAGGTCCTCGGCGTGGATGACCTCGTCGTATTTCTGCGAGAACACCTTGTAGTCCGGGCCGCGGGGCTCGTTCGCCCGCGGGCCGGGCGGGCGCCACGACTCGGAGGCCTCCTCCGAATCGGCGTCCTCGGCATCCTCCGGCAGCTCGCCGGACGGCGCGTCGGCGGCCTCGGTGGCGCCCTCCTCGATCTCGTCGGAGGCCTCGTCCGAGACCTCCATCTCGGCCCGGTCGCCCTGGCTCTGCTGCTCGGCCTCGCCCTCGCCGGCCTGCTGCTCGTCGGACTCGGCCTCGTTCTCGTCGTCGTTCTCCTCGTCGTCGGGGTCGAGGGGGGCCTCGTCCGCCATGTCGAGGGAGGAGAGCAGGTCGCGCACCGAGCGGGCGAAGGCGCGCTGGTCCTCGATGGTGCCCGTCAGCCCGTCGAGGTTGCGCCCGGCCCGGTCCTCGATGAACTCGCGCCACAGCCCGACGATGCGCTGCGCCGCCTGGGGCGGTGCCTGCCCGGTCAGGCGCTCGCGCACCATCAGGGCGACGGCGTCCTCGAGCGGGGCGTCGGCCCGGTCGGTGATCTCCTCGTACTTGCCGCCGCGGTGGTAGCGGTCCTCCAGCATCGCCGTGAGGTTGCCGGCGACCCCCGCCATCCGGCGCGAGCCGATCGCCTCGACGCGGGCCTGCTCGACGGCGTCGTAGACCGCGCGGGCGGCGGCGTTCTCGGGTGCGAGGCGGCGGTGGACGGCGTTGTCGTGGCAGGCGAGGCGGAGCGCCATCGAATCGGCGTGGCCGCGCAGGATCGCGACGTCGCCGGGGCTGAGCTTGCGCGGCGGCTCGGGCAGGCGCGCCTTGTCGCCGGTGAGCGCCGGCCGGTCGGTCGCGAAGGTGACCTCGATCTCGGCCTTGCGGGCGATCGCCCGCAGCGTCCCGGCCACCGAGCGCTTCAGCGGCTCTGCGACGGACTCGCGCTTCTCGCCGGGCTTGCGGTTGGAGATGGACATGGCGAGGCTACTTCTTCAGCGAGTCGAAGTCGAAGGGGCGATCCAGGAGGTCGTCCCAGGTGTAGGGGCAGGTGCGCGGAAATTCGTCGGACGGGATATGCGTCTCGTTGCTGGCCCAATCGCGCGCGTCTGGGTAGCAGCGCTGCAACGCCTCATCTCGGCGGGGCCGAAGGCTTGGATTGTCCGCCAGCACGTCACGGTAGCGCCGCCGCTGCTCGTTGATCGAGAAGATCCAGCTCGCCGTGCGATGCTCCGGCTGCTGGTCCCATTTGAGCATGTGCATCACGAGCACACGCAGGCAACTGCGCAGCTTGGCGAACTCGCTTCTACCCAAGCTCTCCAGCTCCTCGGCGACGTGCTCCGCATCGACCGTGTCGAGGCAGCCGGCGCGAAGCAGCCTCGCCTGTTCGAGCGCCCAGGCATAGAGGTCATCCTCATAGCGGGCCCGGTCCCGCGACGGCGGCGCTTCGTCGGAACGCAGCTCGCTCAAGACCGGGTCCGCCATCGGGGATCTCCCTTGAGGTCAGCTCAGCGCCACGTTGACCGCGCTCTCGGGCAGCTCCTTGCCGAAGGAGCGCTGGTAGAACTCGGCCACCAGCGACCGCTCCAGCTCGTCGCACTTGTTGAGGAAGGTCACCCGGAAGGCGAAGCCGATGTCGTTGAAGATGTCGGCGTTCTCGGCCCAGGTGATCACCGTGCGCGGGCTCATCACGGTCGACAGGTCGCCGTTGATGAAGGCGTTGCGGGTGAGGTCGGCGACGCGCACCATCTTGTTGACGATGTCGCGCCCGCCTTCGCCGCGGTAATGCGGCGCCTTGGAGAGCACGATGTCGACCTCGCGGTCGTGCGGCAGGTAGTTCAGCGTGGTGACGATCGACCAGCGGTCCATCTGGCCCTGGTTGATCTGCTGGGTGCCGTGATAGAGGCCCGAGGTGTCGCCGAGGCCGACCGTGTTGGCGGTGGCGAACAGGCGGAAGCCGGGATGCGGGCGGATCACCCGCTTCTGGTCGAGGAGCGTCAGGCGGCCCGAGACCTCCAGCACGCGCTGGATCACGAACATCACGTCGGGCCGGCCGGCATCGTACTCGTCGAAGACCAGCGCGACGTTGTTCTGCAGCGCCCAGGGCAGGATGCCGTCCTGGAAGGCGGTGACCTGCTTGCCGTCCTTCAGCACGATCGCGTCCTTGCCGACGAGGTCGATGCGCGAGACGTGGCTGTCGAGGTTGATGCGGATGCAGGGCCAGTTCAGCCGGGCGGCGACCTGCTCGATGTGGGTGGACTTGCCGGTGCCGTGATAGCCGGTGATCATCACCCGGCGGTTGCGGGCGAAGCCGGCCAGGATCGCCAAGGTGGTCTCGCGGTCGAACAGGTAGTCGGGATCGAGATCCGGCACGTGCTCTTCGGTGGCCGAGAAGGCCGGCACCTCGAGGTTCGAATCGATCCCGAACACCTTGCGCACCGAGACGGTCGTGTCCGGGAGTGCGGGTGGCGTATTCTCAGCAAGCATACGGAGCCTCGTCGGGGCAGGCCGACCCGCCATGGGCGATCCTGCGAATGTCGCGACGGCGCGGGGTGACCGGCGGGCGCCGCTTGTCCTTAAGCTGCGGGGGAAGCCGGCGCAAACGTGCCTGACCCGGATATATGGGCGAGGCGTCGCGTTTCGAGCCCCCCTCGCGGCAGATCAGGGATGCGAGATCCGTGCCCCGGGAGCCGGCCGCCCGCAGCGCCCCCCGGCGCGGTCAGCACAGGCCGGCGGCCCGCAGGGTGTCGTGGGCCTTGATGATGTCGCGCAGGCGGTCCTCGAAGGAGCGGTCGCCCCCGTTGGCGTCGGGGTGGAAGCGTTTCACCAGGGCCTTGTACTGCGCCTTGACGGCGGCCGGGTCGGCGCCCTCGTCGAGGCCGAGCACGTCGAGGGCCTTGCGCACGGGGGCGGAGTAGCGCGGCGGCGGCGGCTCGGCCCGGGCGCGGCGCGACGCCGGGCCCGCACCCTCGCCGCGCAGGATGCCGAGGGGATCGACGTAGTCCCAGTCGCGCTGGGTCGCGTCGGGCTTCGCCCCGGGCTTGGCGCCCGGGTTGACGCCCATCGCCCAGGTCGGGCGATGCCCGATCACCGCGTCCTTCTGGTAGGCCTGGACGGCGGCGTCGTTCATCCCGTCGAAGTAGTTGTATGAAGCGTTGTACTCGCGCACGTGTTGCATGCAGAAGCGCCAGTACTGGCCCTCCTGCTTGCGCCCCTTGGGCGCCTTGTGCAGCCCGGGCTGGGTGCAGCCCGGCCGTTCGCAGGCCGGACCCTCGGCCTTCTTCGGCTCGTCGCAGGAGGGCCGGATGCGGATGCGGTCGAACAGGGGCGAGTTCAGATCCATGACGAGGCGATTATGCGGGGCGGGAGGGCGGGCACAAGGGCTCCGGGCCTGATGCCGCAGGCGGAACCGGACGGCTTGACGGGGCATGCCCGCTCCGGCCAGTCACGCCGAAGCAGGTTAAGGACGGGTGCGCGATGAGCCTGGGCGAGTGGATCAGGGCGACGCTTGACGAGCGGCTGGCGCCGGCGGCGCTCAGCGTCGTCGACGAATCACACCAGCATGCCGGCCATTCCGGCTGGCGGGAGGGCGGGGAAACTCACTTCCGTCTCGACGTGGTATCGGCGGCCTTCGAGGGAAAGAGCCGGGTCGAGCGCCACCGCATGGTGAATGCGCTCCTCGACGACGCCTTCGGGCGCGGCTTGCACGCCCTGGCGCTGCGGGCGCGGACGCCGGGCGAGGCGGGATAGGGCGGGCCGCGACCGGCCCGCCCTCCGTCAGGGCCGGAAGCCCTCGAACACCATCTGGTCGGCATGGGCCCGCGCCAGCCTCACCTGGGCCTCGGTGCGGACGGTCCAGGTCATCACAGGCATGCGGCCGAGCAGGCGGCAGAGATGGGTGGCGGCGTTCGGCAGGTCGTCGACGCGCCAGGACAGGAAGTCCGGGCGGCTGTCGGCGAGATGCAGGAGCTGGCCGAGCCCGTGCCGCTCCGCCTCGGTGAGGGAGGCGTAGGCCGGATCGTCGTGGCGGCTCTCGGCGACGATGCCGCGCGGGATCGCCGGGACGAGGCCGGCCAGCGCCCCGACGATCGCCGGATCGAACGACTTCACCGCCACCGGGCCGTCATAGGCCGCGACGATCTCGGCGGTGCGGCGGGCCAGGGCCAGGTCGCCGTCGTGGCGGGTCTTCACCTCGACGATCAGGGGCGTGCGCCCGGCGATCCGCCTCAGGAAGTCCGGCAGCGTCGGGACGGGCTCGCCGCTGCCGAGCACCGTCAGGGCCTTGAGATCGGCCGCGTCGCGCTCGCGCACCAGGCCGTCCGCCCCGGTGAGCCGGCCGAGGCCGGCATCGTGGAACACCATCGCCTCGCCGTCCCGGCTGAGCTGGACGTCGCACTCGATCGCGTAGCCTCCGGCGATCGCGGCCTCCGCCGCCGCGAGCGTGTTCTCGGGGATGCCGGCATGGCGGTCGTGCAGGCCGCGATGGGCGATCGGACGGGCGGTCAGCCAGTCGGGGGCGGAGCGGTCGGGCATGGGTCGGAGCCTGTCTGATCGAGTCTCGAGGTCGAGCCCACCCGCCGCCTCGGGAAGGGGCCGCGGGTGGGGAAGGCCGGACGGCCGGTGCTCAGGCCTCAGCGGACCTCGAACATGCCCTCGACCTCGACCACCGCGTCGAGGGGGAGCTCGGCGACGCCGATGGTCGAGCGGGCGTGGCGGCCGCGCTCGCCCAGGACCTGCACCATCAGGTCGGAGGCGCCGTTCATCACGCCCGCCACCGCCGAGAAGCCCGGCGCCGCGTTGATGAAGCCGCCGAGCCGCAGACAGGACACCACCGCGTCGTCGAGGTTGCCGGCCGCCGCCCGCAGCTGCGCCAGCACGTTGAGTGCGCAGTGCCGCGCGGCCTCCGCCGCCGCCTCCGGCGAGACCTGGGCGCCGACCTTGCCCTTGTGGGCCGGATCGATCTGGCCGTTCGCCCCGAAGGGCAGCTGGCCGGAGATCACCACCAGGTTGCCGCTGCGCTGGAAGCCGAGATAGTTCGCCACCGGTGCCGCGGCCGGCGGCAGGGTGAGGCCGAGCTCCTTCAGGCGGTCGAGGGTCGCGCTCATCTGTCTGGTCTCCCACCAGGCCCGTCCGGGGCAGGACGCCCGCCGGAGCGAGGGCCGGTCCGTCGTCCCGCGGCGCCCCCGCCGCGGCGCGGCCGGGCCCCGGCCGCACGGGGTCTGTGCCTCGAAGGCAATGCGGCCGCAACCCCGGGGGAGGGCAGTTCACGCGGCTATCTCGCCGTCGTCTTCGTGCGACGGCGTTGACAGCGCGCGCTCGTTCCATAGTATCCGCGCGCGCCGCCCTTCGAGGCGGCGCTTTGTTTTCCGGTCGACCGACTCACTCGACCGCGACGGAGACGAGATCGTGACCTCCTCGCTGCTGCCGACCTACGCCCGGGCCAAGGTGTCCTTCGAGCGCGGTGAGGGCGCCTGGCTCGTTGCCCGAGACGGCTCGCGATACCTCGATTTCGGCGCCGGCATCGCGGTCAACTCGGTCGGCCACGGCCACCCGCACCTCGTCGCCGCGCTGACCGAGCAGGCCCAGAAGGTCTGGCACGTCTCGAACCTGTTCGAGGTGCCGGAGGCCGAGCGGCTGGCCCAGCGGCTGACCGAGGCGAGCTTCGCCGACGTGGTGTTCTTCGCCAATTCCGGTGCCGAGGCCAACGAGGCCTGCATCAAGATGGCGCGCAAGTACCACGCCGCCGGCGGCCATCCGGAGCGGTACCGGATCGTCACCTTCGAGGGTGCCTTCCACGGCCGGACGCTCGCCACGATCGCGGCCGGCGGCCAGCAGAAGTACATCGAGGGCTTCGGCCCGAAGGTCGACGGCTTCGACCAGGTGCCCTTCGGCGACCTGGAGGCCCTGAAGGCGGCGATCACCCCCGAGACCGCCGCCCTGATGATCGAGCCGATCCAGGGCGAGGGCGGCCTGCGGGTGGTGCCGCACGAGTGGCTGCGCACCCTGCGCGGCTTGTGCGACGAGCACGGCCTCATGCTGATCATGGACGAGGTCCAGACCGGCATCGGCCGCACCGGCAGGCTCTTCGCCCACGAATGGTCGGGCGTGACGCCGGACATCCTGTCCTCGGCCAAGGGGATCGGCGGCGGCTTCCCGATGGGCGCCTGCCTGGCGACGAGCGAGGCCGCCCGCGGCATGACGGTGGGCACCCACGGCACCACCTTCGGCGGCAACCCGCTCGCCATGGCGGTCGGCAACGCCGTGCTCGACATCGTCCTGGCGCCCGGCTTCCTCGACCACGTCCGGCAGACCGGCCTGCTCCTGAAGCAGCGCCTCGCCGCGCTCAAGGACCGCCACCCCGACGTGATCGACGAATTGCGCGGGGAGGGCCTGATGACGGGCCTGCGCCTCGTCGTCACCAACACCGATTTCGCCGCCGCCGCCCGGGACGAGCACCTCCTGGTGATCCCGGCCGGCGACAACGTCGTGCGCCTCCTGCCCCCGCTGACCATCGGCGAGGACGAGGTGGCCGCGGCGCTCGACAAGCTGGAGGCGGCCTGCGCCGCCATGGAAACGAGGGGCCGGAGGGCCGCCGAGTGATGAATGCGCCCGTGAAGATCGCGCCGGCCCCCCGGCATTTCCTCGACCTGACCGACTTCTCGAAGACCGAGCTGCGCACGGTCCTCGATGCCTGCGCCGAGCTGAAGCGGCGCCGCCGCAAGGGCGAGCCGCCGGCCGAGCGCCCGCTCGCCGGCAAGTTCCTGGCGATGGTGTTCGACAAGCCCTCGACCCGCACCCGCGTCTCGTTCGACGTGGCGATGCGGGAGCTGGGCGGCGAGACCCTGATGCTCACCGGCCGGGAGATGCAGCTCGGCCGCGGCGAGACCGTCGCCGACACCGCCCGGGTCCTGTCGCGCTACGTCGACGCGATCATGATCCGCATCCTCGACCACGGCATGATGCTGGAACTGGCGGAATACGCCACGGTGCCGGTCATCAACGGCCTGACGAAGGAGTCGCACCCGTGCCAGATCATGGCCGACGTGCTGACCTTCGAGGAGCATCGCGGCCCGATCAAGGGCCGCACCGTCGCCTGGTCGGGGGACGCCAACAACGTGCTGGCCTCCTGGGCCCATGCCGCGGCGCGGTTCGACTTCAAGCTCGCCGTCGCCTGCCCGCCCGAGATGCCGGTGCCGGAGAGCCTGATCGCCCGCGCCAAGGCCGAGGGCGCGGAGCTCGCCATCACCGCCGACCCGTTCGAGGCGGTGGCGGGGGCCGACGCGGTCGTGACCGATTGCTGGGTCTCGATGGGCGACGAGGACGAGGCGCACCGCCACAACCTGCTGATGCCCTACCAGGTCAACGGCCGGCTGATGGCGGCGGCGGCCAAGGATGCGGTGTTCATGCACTGCCTGCCGGCCCATCGTGGCGAGGAGGTCACCGCCGAGGTGATCGACGGGCCGCAATCGGTGGTGTTCGACGAGGCCGAGAACCGGCTCCACGCCCAGAAGGGCATCCTGGCCTGGTGCCTCGGCGCCGTCCTCTGACGATCTCCTCCGGGCGATAACCCCTTCGAAAACATCGCCCGGACCTCCATATAGCGGGATACGCCGGTCTCTCGCCGCGGCGTCTCCCGCTCCCCGCTCCGCCTGCCCGCGTCCCGCGAGGCCTCAGCGTTGCGGCTCGCGCGGAAGGCCCCTCGCCGGGAGACCTTCCTGATCGTGCGCGAGAGCCGGCCTTCAGCCTTGCCGGCGGCGGTGAGAGCATGTCCGACACTTCTTCCCCCCAGAGCCCGGCCGCCGAGGGCCGTGACGACGCGATCCTGCCCTTCGCGGTCGAGCCCCTCGACGTGCGCGGCCGCGTCGTGCGTCTCGGCCCCTCCGTCGACACGATCCTGCGCCGGCACGGCTACCCCGACACGGTGGCGCGGCTCCTCGGCGAGGCCGCGGCGCTGACGGTGCTGCTCGGCTCCTCGCTCAAGTTCGAGGGCCGGTTCCAGCTCCAGACCAAGTCCGACGGACCGGTCGACATGGTGGTGGTCGACTTCGAGGCGCCCGACCGGGTGCGGGCCACCGCCCGCTTCGATGCCGGCCGCGTCGCCGAGGCCGGTCCGCGGGCCGGCACCGCCGGGCTCCTCGGGCACGGCCACCTCGCGATGACGATCGACCAGGGCTCGGCCCAGAGCCGCTACCAGGGCGTCGTCGCGCTCGAGGGCCAGGGCTTCGAGGAGGCGGCGCACCAGTATTTCCGCCAGTCGGAGCAGATCCCGACCCGGGTGCGCCTGGCCGTCGCCGAGAAGGTCGAGGGCGGGGGCGAGGCCGGGAGCCAGTCCTGGCGCGCGGGCGGCCTGCTGATGCAGTTCCTGCCGCACTCGCCCGAGCGCGCCCGTCTCGCCGACCTGCCGCCCGGCGACCTGCCCGAGGGCCACGCCCTCCTCGACGACAGCGCGACGCGGGAGGACGATGCCTGGGTCGAGGCCAAGTCCCTGGTCGCGACGATCGAGGACCACGAACTCGTCGACCCGACCGTGTCGAGCGAGCGTCTGCTCTACCGCCTGTTCCACGAGCGCGGCGTGCGGGTGTACGAGGCGCAAGGCGTCCACGAGGCCTGCCGCTGCTCGCGCGAGCGGGTGATGGGCATGATCCGCAACTTCTCCGCGGAGGAGCGGCGCGAGATCGTCGGCGACGACGGCCGCATCGGCATCACCTGCGAGTTCTGCTCGCGCCACTACGACCTCGATCCGTCCGAAGTGGAGGCCGAGATCGTCGGCGGCGCCGGGGGCTGACCCTCCGGCGGGCCCCCGGCCCGACGCCGGGAAAAGGACGGGCGCGACGGAACTTTTCGCATCGCAACCGACTCATCAAGCGCCCGAGCGTGTCGGGCGCCTGATGCCGGAGCCGTCGATGTCCCGCCCCCTCCTCGCCGCCGCGTTCCTCCTCGTCGCCGGCGTCAGCGCCGCAGCGGCGCAGGATGCGAGCGGCCCCAAGAGCGGTCCCACGCCCGTGCCCGGCACGCCCGCGACGCTCGCCAACGACCTGCGGCCGACCTTCGTGGCGCAGGAGCCGAGCGACCTCATGGCCTCGAAGATGATCGGCCAGAGCATCGTGAACGGCGCCAACGAGACCATCGGCTCGGTGGCCGACATCGTGCTCGGGCCGGATCTCGCCGTGAAGTCCTACGTCGTCGGCGTCGGCGGCTTCCTCGGCCTCGGCACCAAGTACGTCTCGGTCGCCAGGGAGGCGCTGCAGGTCACCCGGGTCGACGACAAGACCTTGAAGGCGGTGATCAACACCGACAAGGACCAGCTCCGCGCCGCGCCGGAATACGTCTATCTCGGCCAGCAGCCCCCGAAGGCCGACGCCGCCAAGACGAGCGACGCTGCCAAGACGAGCGATACCGGTAAGACCGACGTGCCGGCGGCCACCGGCACCACCACGACCCAGCCGGCCCAGAAGTAGGGAGATCCGCTCTGGCGGGACGGCGGCGTGCGTGGCACGCTGCCGTCCGGTTCACCGCCGGACACCCGCCTTGCCCCTCGACCTCTATCTCGGCTTCGTCGCCGCCACGATCGTCCTGATCCTGATCCCGGGGCCGAACGTCGCCCTGATCGTCGCCAACAGCGTGGCCCATGGCGGCCGCTACGGGCTCGTCACGGTGGCGGGGACCAGCGTGGCGCTCACCGTTCAGCTCGCCCTCACGGTCGCCGGCCTGTCGGCGATGCTGAGCATCATGGCGACGTGGTTCGAGGTGCTGCGCTGGCTCGGCGTCGCCTATCTGCTCTGGCTCGGGATCAAGGCCTGGCGCGCGCCCGCGATCGATCTGGCGACGACCGCGCCGGAGCCGCGCGCCGCGCGGGCGATCGCGCTGCGCGGCTTCCTCGTGGCGCTGACCAACCCGAAGACGCTTTTGTTCTTCGGCGCCTTCCTGCCCCAGTTCGTCAGCCGCGACGCCGCGCCCCTCGGGCAGTTCGCGCTCCTGGCCGGGACCTTCCTGGTGCTGGCGATCGTCTTCGATACCGTCTGGGCGCTGGCGGCGGGCCGGGCGCGGGCCGTGCTGGCGCGCGGGCGCTGGCGCAACCGGGTCACGGGAGGGCTGCTGCTCGGGGCCGGCCTGGGACTGGCGCTGGCGCGGCGGCCGTGAGTTTTGTGGAATCTCGGAGTTTTCGGAAGCGGAGTTCGTCCTCCCTCCCGTGTGGGAGGGAGGTCATGGATCGGGGGTAACACGCCTCCGTGTGAATCCTGGAGCCTGTTCGACCCGATCTTCCAACGCCAGCGGCTGCAGATCCCGGGTTCTTGCCTTCGGCGAGCCCCGGGATGACACAGGGTGTTGTTGGTACGTGCGCCAAATCGACTGAACCCGAAAGTCAAACAGGCTCTCAGGCCGGCGCGTCGCCAGCACCGCGATCAGAGCTTTGCCCCGGGGCGATCCGCCTCCGCGCGATCGGGTCTTGATCCGAAGCCCGTCGCGAACCCCGGTCGGTCGCCCTCACACCGGGCTCCATCCCGCCGCGCAATCCCGCACCAGCTGGCGCAGGAACGCTTCCCCCGCCTCCAGCGCCGCGAGCGTGATGTACTCGTCGGGCTGGTGCGCCTGGTCGATCGAGCCCGGGCCGCAGACGACCGTCGGCAGGCCGGCGAGCTGGAAGCGGCCGGCTTCGGTGGCGTAGGGCACCGTGATGGTGTGGTTGCGGCCGGCCAGTCGCAGGGCCAGGCGCTCGGCCGGGGAGCCCGGCTCGGGCGCGAGGCCCGGCACCGCGGCGTCCTCCTCGGTCTCGATATGGCCGTAGGCGCCGAAGCGGTTGAGGCGCTCGCGGGTCACGCGCTCGACGTCCGTCGCGAACAGCGCCGGGATCTCGTCGCGGGGCAGGTCCGGCAGGCCGCGGAACTCCCACTGGAACTCGCAGACCTTCGGCAGGATGTTGCGGGCGGTGCCGCCGCCGATCACCCCGACATGGACGGTGGTGTAGCCCGGATCGAAGCGGCCGCCGGCATCGCCCCGCGTCGCCATCTGGTCGGCGATGCGGTTGAGGCCCGCCACCAGCTCGGCCGCCGCCATCACGGCGTTGGCGCCCAGCGCCGGCTTCGAGGAATGCGCCTCGTGGCCGTGGACGGTGGTGCGGTAGGTGTAGATGCTCTTGTGGGCGTCGGCGACCTCGAGGTCGGTCGGCTCGCCCACGATCACCGCGCCCGGCCGCGGCAGGTCCTGGCCGAAACGGGCGATCACGTCGGCGACGCCGAGGCAGGTCAGCTCCTCGTCGTAGGAGAGCAGGATGTGGATCGGCGTCTTGAGGTCGGCCGCCAGCATCTCCGGCACGAGCGCGAGGCAGAGCGCGTCGAAGCCCTTCATGTCGACGGCGCCGCGGCCATAGGCCCGGCCGTCGGCGATGCGCAGGGTGTAGGGGTCGCTGGTCCAGCTCTGGCCGGCCACCGGTACCACGTCGGTATGGCCCGACAGCACCACGCCGCCGTCCCGCATCGGCCCGATGGTCGCGAACAGCGCCGCCTTGTCGCCGGCCTCGTTGGGGGCGATCACGTAGGGAACGCCCCAGGCGTCGAGATACTCCGCCACCCAGCGGATCAGCGGCAGGTTCGACTTCTGGCTCTCGGTGTCGAAGGAGACCAGCCGGGCGAGGAGTTCGAGCGGGGTCAGGCGGGGGCCGGTCTGGGTCATCGGGGCGGGCTGTCTCGCGCGGGAGGGAGGTCCCGCTCTTAGCCCAAGCCTCCGATTCTCGACAGCCGCACCGGCGCAACCGGCCCCAGATGCCGGAGCACGGGTGTGTTAGTGCATCACCCGGCGGACATGCGGCGAATCGAGCGAGAAGGCGGGGATCGCCGCCTCGAAGCTGCGGCCGTCCGGGGTCGCCATGGTGTAGGTGCCCTCCATCGTGCCGTCCGGCGTCGTGAGGGGGCAGCCGCTGGTGTAGCTGAACGACTCGCCGGGCCCGAGCACCGGCTGCTTGCCGACCACGCCGGCGCCGCGCACCTCCTGCATCTCGCCGCGACCGTCGACGATGCGCCAGTGGCGGGAGCGCAGCTGGACCTGCTCGCTGCCGTTGTTGGTGATCTCCACCGTATAGGCGAAGAAGTAGCGTCCGCTGTCGGGAGAGGATTCCTCCTCGACGAAGCGCGGCTGCACGGACACGCTGATGCCGTGGGTCTCGGCCTTGTACATCAGGGAACCTCCGCTGGCGGCCCGCGCGCAAGCGCGACGGCCGACGGGGGTCGTGGTACGTCCGGCCTCCCGGATCGTCAATCGCCGGCGGTCACGGTCGGTCATCCTGCACGAGGCGCTCCACCCGGTCATGAGGCTTCTCCACTCGTCCACAGGGCTCGCGGCCGCCGCGGCCCTGGCCCTGCATGCCGACCTCCTCGCGCTCGCCCTTCTCGCCGCCTGGGCCGGGTCGCTGCTGCTCGCCGGGCAACGGGGGGAGGGGCCCTGGATCCGCGTGGCGCTCGCCCTCGCGCTCGCCTGGCGCGCGCCCGGCGGACCGGCGGCGGCGCTCATCGCCGCGCTCCTCGTCGAGGTCGCGGTGGCGCGGCTGACCGCCGTGTCGGCGGCCCGGACGGGAACCGCGCTCCCCGGCGCGGACCTGCACTCGCTGATCCTCGCGGGGGGCAGGGGCGCCGACCTCGTCGCGGGCGCCGCCTTCGCCGCCCTGCTCCTGTGGCCGGACCGGCTGCCGGTGATCGCCTCGGCGCTCGCCGGCCTCACCGCCATGGGGGCGATCGCCCGGGCGAGCCTCGCATTCGCGGTGATGCGGGGCGCGCGCGACGAGGCGTGACGCTCTTCACGCCATCGAAACCCTGGCCTACGACAAGAGGGCATCGAGGATGGGTTGGGTCATGGTGCAGCTCGAGGACGGGATTCAATCGGCGGAGAGCATCGCAGGCCTCGCCGCCGCCGGGGTGATCCGGCCCGCGGCGCCGTTCGCAGACGACCAGATCCAGCCGGCGAGCCTCGACCTGCGCCTCGGCGCCCGGGCCTGGCGCGTGCGCGCGAGCTTCCTGCCGGGCCGCACCCGCGACGTCGCCGCCTGCCTCGACAAGCTCAAGCTGCACGAGATCGACCTGCGCCAGGGCGCGGTGCTGGAGACCGGCTGCGTCTACATCGCCGAGCTGCAGGAGGGCCTGGCGCTGCCGCCGGACCTCGCGGCGAGCGCCAACCCTAAAAGCTCGACCGGGCGCATCGACGTGTTCACCCGCGTCATCACCGACCAGGCGCGGGAATTCGACATGGTCGAGGCCGGCTATGCCGGGCCGCTCTTTGCCGAGATCTCGCCGCGCACCTTCCCGGTGCTGGTGCGCACCGGCTCGCGCCTGTCGCAGCTGCGCTTCCGCCGCGGCGCGGTGCGGCTCGACGATGCGGCCCTGGCGCGGCTGCACGCCACGACGCCGCTGGTCGATGCCGCCGATCCCTCGTTCCAGGGCGGCGTCGCGGTCTCGGTCGACCTGTCGGGCTTCGACGGGCTGATCGGCTACCGCGCCAAGCGCCATACCGGCCTCGTCGACGTCGACCGGCCCCGCGCCTACCCGGCGGCCGAGTTCTGGGAGCCCCTGCGCACCGACGGCTCCGGCACGCTGATCCTCGATCCGGGCCAGTTCTACATCCTGGCCTCGAAGGAATCGGTGCAGGTGCCGCCGGACTTCGCCGCCGAGATGGTGCCGTTCGATCCCCTGGTCGGCGAGTTCCGGGTCCATTACGCCGGCTTCTTCGATCCCGGCTTCGGCCATGCCGAGGCCGGCGGCAGCGGCGCCCGCGCGGTGCTGGAGGTGCGCTCGCGCGACGTCCCGTTCATGCTCGAGGACGGCCAGATCGTCGGCCGCCTCGTCTACGAGCGCATGGCCCGGCGGCCCGCCGCCCTCTACGGCAGCGCCGCCGGCTCGAACTACCAGGCGCAGGGCCTGAAGCTCTCGAAGCACTTCGTCTGAAGGGACGAGGCTGCGACGACGGGCGCCGATCACACGGGCTCCGCGACCGCCGCCGGCGCGGCCTCTCCCGCCGGACGGGCCGGCGGCACCAGCAGGGTCAGCAGGGCCCCGAGCAGGCCGAGCCCGGCCAGGATCCCGAAGATCGTCTCGAGCGCGAAGCCGCCGCCCGCCAGGACCCCTCCGAGGATCGGGCCGCCGACGCCGCCCAGCCGACCGAATCCCGCGCACCACGCCACCCCGGCGCTGCGCACGTTGGTCCGGTAGTAGTTGGCCACGAGGCCGTAGAGCAGCGTCTGGGTCCCGCTCGTCCCCATGCCGACCAGGGCGACGATGGCGAGCAGCACGCCGAGGGATAAGCCGAGCGTCAGGAGCAGGATCGCCACGGCGCCGATGGCGAAGCAGGCCGCGACCGCGAGCTTGGCGCCGAACAGGTCGGCCACCTTCGATCCGAGCAGCGCGCCGAGCACCGCGCCGCCGTTGAGCACCACCAGGAAGGACAGCGAGCCGCGGGCGTCGAACCCGGCCCGCAGCATCAGCTCGGGCAGCCAGGTGTTGAGCGAGTAGACCAGCATCAGGCCGGTGGCGCTCATCAGGCCGAGGAGCAGGGTCGGGAGCGGATAGGCACCGAACAGGCCCGCCCAGCCGGCCCGGCCCGCCGCCTTCGCGTCCTCGGTGGGCGCGGTCGGGGCCGGCACCGCGAGCCCGGTCCGCTCGGCGATCGTCCGCGCCTCGTCCAGCCGTCCGCGTGCCGCGAGCCACGCCACCGATTCCGGCATCCGGAGTTGGGCCAGCGGCAGCAGCGTCACCAGCGGCAGGGCGCCGATCCAGAACAGGCCGCGCCAGCCGATCGCCTGCATCAGGACGATCGCCAGGGCGGCGGCCAGCAGGCTGCCGAGCGGCACGCCCGAATACACGATGGCGTTGCACAGGTTCTTGCGGCCCTTCGGGGCGAATTCCGAGACCAGGGCGGCGGTGGTCGCCACCAGCGCGCCGACGCCGAGGCCGGTGAGGAAGCGCATCAGCCCGAAGGCGGCCGTGCTGCCGGTCATCGCCGTGGCGGCCATGCCGACCGAGAACCACCCATAGGCGACCAGCATCACCTTGCGGCGCCCGACGATGTCGCCGACCGAGCCGGCGAGGAGCGCGCCGACCAGCACGCCGAGGAGCGCGTAGCTGCCGAGCTGTCCGGCGAGGGCAGGCGTCACCACGCCGAGCTGCGTCGGGTCGCGCAGGAAGGTCGACACGCAGGTGCCGTAGATGACGAGGTCGTAGCCGTCGAAGATCAGCCCGACGAGGGCGAGACTCATCACCCAGAGGATGGTGCGGAATTGCTTGGCCTCGCGGCCGGGATCGGGTGTGGCCGGCAGGGGTGTCATGGCGCGTTTCCTCTTTCGTGATGCGTTGTTTTGGTCGAACTATCCGTTCGACGTGCTCGACGATTCCGAGAGCCGTCGATTGGCTTGAATGAATTCATACGCTCTGCGTCGTCATGGGGCCGCACGGCGGAACCCGGGATCGACAAATGCTGACATTGCAGAAGAAATCACACCGTAGCCCGCCGCATCCGGTGTTCATCGATTATGAATCCCGAGTTCTGCCGTCGGCGAATCCCGGAATGACGTCGAGGAATTATGATTTTTCGTCGGGTAAACCAGTGTTTCGCGCGGCCTCTCGACACGCCCGCGCCACTCCCGCCTCACCGCCTGTCGAGCAGGATCCGCTCGAAGAATGCCGCCAGCGCCTCGTGCCCGTCGAGCGGCAGGACGGTCGCCACGAACTGGTCCGGCCGCACGACGACGAGCGCGCCGCGCGAACGGTCGATGCCGCGCAGATCGAAGATGTCCGGTCCGGTCGCGAGGTCGGGGGTGTAGGCCTTCTCGTAGTCGATGAGCCCGAACCGGCCCTTGCGCGGCAGCAGCAGCGGCGGCAGGTCCTCGACCCGCAGGTCGCGGTGGCCCTGCTGGAAGACCGCCCGCACGTCGATGACGCTGTCGCTATCGGCCCCCGCCGGGGTGGCGCGGCGCAACGGCGAATCCTCCCCGTCCCACAGGAAGCGCATCAGCCCGTCGAGCCGCGCGCCCTCGGCATCCGCGAAGGCGTAGAGCCGCCAGGCACCGTCGGCCCGGGCCGCATGGCCGAGCTGCATCGGCCGGGCATCGGCGAGGCGGATCACCGGCGCGGAATGGAAGCGCATCCCGATCGCGAAGCCGGTGGCGAGGGCCTGGTGCGCGTCGTCCGCGGTGAGGCAGGTCGTGGGGGCGTAGCGCGTCGCCACCCCGGCGGTGTAGCGGCCGGACTTCGTGAAATAGGCCTGGAGCTCGGCCGGATCGACGCCGCCGCGCTCTGGATGCGCCGCATCCCGCGGCGGCGAGGCCATGATCGTTGACCATTCCTTGTCGAAGTCGATCAGCTCCTGGGCGACCGCGTGGCGCTCGACCGTGTAGGTGCGCAGCAGCTCCGGCCGGGCGCGCCCGTCCAGCACCGCCGCGAGCTTCCAGCCGAGGTTGAACGCATCCTGCAGCGACACGTTCATGCCCTGGCCGGCCTTGGCGCTGTGGGTGTGGCAGGCATCGCCCGCGATGAAGACCCGGGGCGTGCGGGAGGCCTCGTCGCCGCCATCCTGGCCGATATCGTCGAACCGGTCGGTGACGCGCTGGCCGACCTGGTAGACCGCGAACCACGCGACCTCCTTCACCTCGAGGGTGTAGGGGTGCAGCACGCGCTGCGCCGTCGCGATGACGGTCTCCTGCGTGATGCTGCGGAACGCCTCGCGGTTGTCCGGGTCGATCACCCCGAGATCGACGTAGAGCCGCACGAGGTAACCGCCCTCCCGCGGGATCAGCAGGATGTTGCCGGCCTCGGCCGACTGGATCGCGGCCTTCAGCCGGATATCCGGAAAGTCGGTGACGGCGAGCATGTCAACCACGCCCCAGGCATGGTTGGCGAAGTCGCCCTGCGGGACCGCCCCGATCGCCTCGCGCACCCGGCTGCGGGCGCCGTCGCAGCCCACCACGTATCTCGCCCGCACGGTCCGCTCGGCGCCG
Source organism: Methylobacterium platani (assembly GCF_001653715.1). GTDB lineage: Bacteria > Pseudomonadota > Alphaproteobacteria > Rhizobiales > Beijerinckiaceae > Methylobacterium > Methylobacterium platani. The sequence continues at coordinate 50,021 of NZ_LWHQ01000043.1, read as the reverse complement.
GCCGCGTCGCGCAGCGTCACGACGACCGGATGCTCGTCCTCGGGCTCGACGGTCAGGGTGACGAAGTCCAGCCCGTAATCCGGCGCGAGCCGCGTCGGCGACTTCGCCATGAACTCCGCCAGGTATTGCAGCAGCCGGGCCTGGTTGACGATCAGGTGCGGGAATTCGGACAGGCCGTCCTCGGTGTCCTGGACCCGGCCGGTGCGGGCGATCCGGCCGCGATCGTCCGGGGCGGGGCGCCAGAACGCGGTCTCGTTGACCCAGTAGCCCTCGCGCACCAGCCGCTCGCTCAGGCCGAAGGCCGCGAACGTCTCGACCGTGCGGCACGCCACCCCGTCGGCCTGGCCGACCTGGAGCGGACCGTCGCGCCGGTCGACGATGCGGGTGCGGATGCCCGGGAACACCGAGAGCTGGGCGGCGAGCAGCATCCCGGCCGGACCGGTGCCGACGATCAGCACGTCGACGGTCTCGGGGAGGGGGCCGGTCTCGCGATCCGGCGCGGGGGCCTGGATGTCGGGATCGCCCGGCGCGTAGCCGTCGAGGTAGAACTGCATGGTTTCCTCCCGGACCGTCCTTCGCCTCGTGGACGAAAGCTCCTGTCGTGCGGTGCGTCGGGTGCGGGACGGCGTGCCGAACGACCCTGATAAAGACAGTACACGGATGTTCCGTGTACTGTCAATATTCGCTGCAGGAACCGGACCGTGCAGCGCGACCGCGCGGGATTGCGGCCAGCTTGGCAGAGTGGAGCCGAGATGCGAGGTTGCGCCGCCCCCCAAGGGCGGGATGGGCGAGCCGACACCGCGATTGCCGCGTGCGGCTTACCGGCGCGCCCGGATCGACGACAGTTTCAGGCCCCGATGAGCGATCTCTACGCGATGCCCGGTCATCTGGTCCGGCGGCTTCACCAGGTCTCGACCGCGCTCTTCGCCGAGGAATGCGGTGCGCACGGGCTGACCTCGGTGCAGTACGCCGCGCTGACGGCGATCCGCGAGAACCCGGACGTCGACGCGACGCGGCTCTCGTCCCTCATCGCCTTCGACCGCTCGACCCTCGGCGACGTGCTGGAGCGCCTCGAGGCGAAGGGCTGGGTGCAGCGCCATCAGAGCCCGCAGGACAGGAGGGTCAAGCTGCTGCGCCTCTCCCCCGGCGGCGCGCAGGTGCTCGGCGAGGTCGAGCCGGCGGTGGCCCGCGTGCAGGAGCGGCTGCTCGCCCCGCTCGATCCGGGCGAGCGGGCCGGAATGATCCGCCTGCTCGCGCGGCTCGTGCACCTGCACGGCCAGTCCGGGCCGGACGCGCCGTAGAACGGTCAACTCTCGTGGAGAACTTCGCCATCCGATCCACAACCTCAGGATGAGGTCGAGAATGGGGAACGGCTTCGGCTCAGGCCAGACAGGCTCTCAGGCCGCCTCGACCCACCCGTGGAAGCTCGCGACCTCGTGGCTCAGCCGCTCGGACTGGCGCGCCAGGTCCTGCGCGACGCCCAGCACCTGGGAGGCGGCGGCGCCGGTCTGGCCCGCGGTCAGGCCGGAGACCGTCCGCTCGAACTCCCGCGCCAGCTCGTCGACAACGCGGGCGCGGCGCATTCGCGCCTCGTCCTCGGCGGCCTGGACCGCCGCCAGCCGTTCGGCCTCGACGGCGCCTGCGCTCGAACACCTCCACCGCCCGGGCCATCGCGCCGATCTCGCCGCGCCGCGCGGCCCCGGCGACCACGACTCTCTCGTCGCCGTCTACCAGTCGCGCCATCGGCGCGGTGATCGCCCGGATCGGCGACACCAGGGTGCGACTCACGGGGGCGAGGGCCGGCTTCAGCCCGCCGCCGCCTCGTCGAGCAGCCACACCGTCTCGCCCCGGGCCTTCGCCCGTCCCGCGGGCAGGTTCTCGCCGGCGGCGAGGCGGGCGAGCGGCGCCCGCTTGCCCTGGCCGGTGACCAGGAACAGGATCAGCGGCGTGGCGCCGAGCGCGGTCAGGGACAGGCTGACGCGCGGCACGAAGGGCGCGAGCCCGGCTTCGGGCACCGCCACCACCCAGGCCTCGTCTTCCTCCACCTCGGGCTTGCCCGGGAACAGCGAGGCGGTGTGGCCGTCCTCGCCGAGACCGAGGAACACGAGGTCGAAGAGCGGCCGGGTGGGATCGAGCCGGTCGGCGCCGTACCAGCCCCGCAGCTCCACCGCGTAGGCCGCGGCGGCGCCCGGCGCCGGACGGTCGGTCGGGATCGGGTGCAGGTGGCCGGGGGGGACGAGGTCCCCGAAGGCATCCTCCGCCAGGCGCCGGTTGCTCCCGGCCTCCGCGCGATCGCCGACGCGCTCGTCGCCGAAGAACCAGTGCAGGCGGTCCCAGGGCAGGGCGTCGCGAAACTCCGGTCCGGCGAGGAGCCGGTACAGGAGCTTCGGGGTCGAGCCGCCCGACAGGCAGACCCCGACATGTCCCGGCTTCGCGGCGGCGACCGCGACCAGCCGCTCGGCCGCCGCCCGGGCGACCGCGTCGGCGTCCGGCAGCACCCGATGGCCGGCAGGCAGCGTGCTCATGTCTCATGCTCCAGCGAGCGCCAGGCGCGCCCGTCGCTGGTCAACATTTCGTCCGCTTGCCCGGGTCCGGCGCTGCCCGCCTCGTAGGGAATCGTCGGGAGGTCGCCCTTCGCCGCGGCGTCGAGGATCGGCTGCACGATGCGCCAGCCGGCCTCGATCATGTCGGCGCGCTGGAACAGGGTCGGGTCGCCGATCATCGCGTCGTAGATCAGGGTCTCGTAGCCGGTGCTGGGCTCGGTCTTGAAGTAGTCCTTGTAGCAGAACCGCATGTCGACGCTGCCGAGCCGCACCGCCGGGCCCGGGATCTTGGCGCCGAACTGCAGCGAGATGCCCTCGTCGGGCTGCAGCTGCAGTACCAGCCAGTTCGGCACGTCCTCGCGGACGTTGGTGCCCTTGAACAGCGACAGCGGCGCCTGCTTGAAGCGGATCGCGATCTCGGTGTCGCGCCGGGTCATCGCCTTGCCGGTGCGCAGGTAGAACGGCACCCCGGCCCAGCGCCAGTTGTCGATGCCGAGCTTCAACGCCACGAAGGTCTCGGTGTCGGAATCGGCCGCGACGTCCGGCTCCTCGCGGTAATCCTTGACCGCCTTGCCCTGCACCTCGCCCGCCGTGTACCGGCCCCGCACCGCATCCCCGACCCGGGCGGAGGGCGTGGCGAGCAGCACCTCCTCCTTCTTGTCGCGCACGGCCTCCGCCTCGAACGAGATCGGCGGCTCCATCGCCACAAGCGTGTAGAGCTGGAACAGGTGGTTCGGCACCATGTCGCGCAGCGCGCCGGTGGCCTCGTAGAACTTGGCCCTGCCCTCGACGCCCACCGTCTCCGCCACGGTGATCTGCACGTGGTCGATGTGGTCGCGGTTCCACAGCGGCTCGAACAGGCCGTTGCCGAACCGGAACGCCATGATGTTCTGCACCGTCTCCTTGCCGAGGAAGTGGTCGATGCGGAAGATCTGGTCCTCGGACAGGACCTTCAGGATGTCGGCGTCGAGCTTTTCCGCCGAAGGCAGGTCGTGGCCGAACGGCTTCTCGATGATGACCCGGCGCCAGCGCTCCTCGCCCTCCTCGGTCAGGCCGGCCTCGCCGAGCTTGGCGATGGTCGGCCCGAACAGGCTGGCGGCGACCGCGAGGTAGAACAGGACGTTGCCGCCGTCCTCCTTGCCGGAGACCTCCGCGATCGTGCGCTTCAGCTCCTCGAAGGAGGCGAGCTCCGACAGGTCGCCGGAGCGGTAATGGACCCGCCCGACGAGGTCGGTCCACACGCCGTCGTCGAACGAGCCGCCGCCGGCCTCACCGCCCTTGGCGGTGATGAAGCCGCGCACGGTCTCGCTCAGCTCGGAGCGGAATTCCTCCGACGACATCTCCGAGCGGCTGACGCCGATGACGGAGAAGTCCTTCGGCAGCAGGCCCCAGCGGCCGAGATTGTAGAGGGCCGGCATCAGCAGCCGATGGGTGAGGTCGCCGGTCGCCCCGAAGATCACCAGGGTGCAGGCGGGCGGGGGGGCTGCCCCCTCGGCCATGGAGCTCGTCATTTCGGCTCCTGGTGGCCGCCGAAGCCCTTGCGCATCGCCGAGAGCAGCTTGTCGGCGTAGGTGGCACCCTGGCGCGAGCGGAAGCGGGCGTAGAGGGCGGCGGACAGCACGTGGGCCGGGACGGCCTCCTCGATCGCGGCGTTCAGCGTCCAGCGGCCCTCGCCCGAATCGGCGACGTGGCCCGAGAAGGCGTCGAGGTTCTCGTCGCCGGCGAGCGCGGTCGCCGTGAGGTCGAGGAGCCAGGACGAGACCACGCTGCCGCGCCGCCAGACCTCGGCGACGTCGCCGATGTTGAGGTCGAAGCGCTGCGCCTCCGGCAGTTCGGTCGAGTTGGCGTGCTTGAGGATGTCGAAGCCCTCGGCATAGGCCTGCATCAGGCCGTACTCAATGCCGTTATGGACCATCTTGACGAAGTGGCCGGCGCCGCTCGGGCCGGCATGGATGTAGCCGTGCTCGGCGCGCGGGTCGCGGCCGTCGCGGCCCGGGGTGCGCGGCACCTCGCCGAGGCCGGGGGCGAGCGTCGAGAAGATCGGGTCGAGCCGGTCGACGGCTTCCTTGTGGCCGCCGATCATCATGCAGTAGCCGCGCTCCAGCCCCCAGACGCCGCCGGAGGTGCCGACATCGACGTAGTGCAGGCCCTTCTCGTTCAGGGCCGCGGCGCGGCGGATGTCGTCCTTGTAGAACGAGTTGCCGCCGTCGATGATGACGTCGTCGGGCTGCATCAGCCCGGCGATCTTCATCACGGTGACCTCGGTCGGGTCGCCGGCCGGCAGCATCACCCAGGCGGTACGGGGCACCTCGAGCTTCGACACGAAGTCCTCGAGGCTGTCGGCGCCGACCGCGCCCTCCTGCACCAGGGCCGCCACGGCCTTGGGATCCTGGTCGAACACCACGGCGGTGTGTCCGTTGCGCAGGAGCCGGCGGACGATGTTGCCGCCCATCCGACCGAGACCGACCATGCCGAGTTGCATCGCGTCACTCCTCGCCGGCGAGGCCGGGGCCGGCGGCCCGTTGGGCGTTCAGGCCCATCGAAACTCGTGAGGTGCGGTCCCCCTCTCCCGTTTGGGAGAGGGGCCAGGGGTGAGGGTGCTGCGGTTCCGCTTCGAGCTCGGACCGGCGTGCTGGCAGCTCGACGTTCGGTGTTCGACCCTGAACCGTCGCCACCCTCACCCCCGACCCCTCTCCCACTGGGGGGGGAGATCGCGTTCGATCGTCTAACTAAGCGCCGACTTCAGCCGGTCGAGGCCCTTGGCGACATCGCCCTTGATGTGGACGCGCAACGCCCGGCGGCCGCGCTCGGAGAGCACGCCGAAATCGCCCCGGGCCTGGGCGGCGATCACCGTGGCAAAGCCGAGGCTGCGGCCGGGGATGGCGAGATCCGGGGCTTCCGAGGTGATCTGCAGGAACACGCCGCTGTCGGGGCCGCCCTTGTAGGCCTGGCCGGTCGAGTGCAGGAAGCGCGGTCCGAACTCGGCGCAGGTCGCGACGTGCCTGGCCTCGCGCAGCGCCACCCGGGCCTCCTGGAGCGGCTTCAGGTGCTCCGGGTTGCGGGTGACGTAGGCGAGGAGCGCGACGTAGTCGCCGGCCTGGATGCGGCCGATCTGCGCCTCGATCCAGCTCTCCGGGTCGGAGCCGGCGCCGGCCTTGCGCAGGGCGTCCGCGTTGGCGGCATCGGTATAGAGCGCCAGGCCGTCATCCTCCGCCACCGGCGTTTCGGCCGGCAGGGCGCCGTCCTTCTCGGCGGCCGAGAACAGCTCGCGGGTCTTGATCTTGCTCGCCTCGACGTCGGGCTGGTCGAACGGGTTGATGCCGAGCACCGCGCCCGCCACCGCGGTGGCGATCTCGAAGCGGAAGAATTCCTGCGGCAGGCTCGCCTTCGCGGCGAGGCTGATCCGCACCACCGGGTGGCCGGCCTGCTCCAGAGCCGCGACGGCCGAGTCCTGGTCCGCATCGGCGCCGTCGTCGAGGCGCAGGTAGACGAAGACCCGGTCCTGGCCGTAGGCGGCCGGCGCGGCGAGGGGCTCGTTCTCGATCGGGATGAGGCCCTTGCCCTCCTTGCCGGTCGATTCGGCGATCAGCTGCTCGGCCCAGGCGCCGAAGGTGCCGATGCCCGGCGAGGCGATCAGCGTGACCTTGTCGCGGCCCTGCTCGGTGGCGGCCTTGCCGAGCACCAGGCCGAGCTGCACGCCGGGGTTCAGGTCCGGCGGCACGTCGGAGCCGCAGGAGCGCACCATGGTGCGGGCGCTCGCCAGGAACGCCCCGACGTCGAGGCCCATCGCGGCGGCCGGTACCAGCCCGAAGGCCGAGAGCACGGAGTAGCGCCCGCCGATCTGCTTCACGCCGTAGAAGATGCGGCGGAAGCCGTCGTCCTTCGCCGCCTTCTCCATCGCCGAGCCCGGATCGGTCACGGCGACGAAGTGCCGGCCGGCCTTGTCGCGCCCGACCACGTCGCGCATCCGGCCGAGGAAGTAGTCGCGGAAGACGTTGGGCTCGAGGGTCGAGCCCGACTTCGAGGCGACGATGAACAGGGTGCGCTCGAGGTTCACCGCGGCCTCGACCGCCCGGACCTCGTCCGGATCGGTCGAATCGAGGATGCGCAGGCGCGGGAAGCCGGCTTGCGGACCGAAGGTCTCGGCCAGCACCTCGGGCCCGAGGCTGGAGCCGCCCATGCCGAGCACCACCGCGTCGGTGAAGCCCTCCCGCTTCACCTCCGCCGAGAAGGCCGCGTACTCGGCGGCCTTCTTCGACTCGTCCTCGACGATGTCGAGCCAGCCGAGCCACTGCGCCTCGTCGGCGCCGCTCCACACGCTCGCGTCGTGCTGCCACAGCCGGCGCACCAGCCCGTCCTTGCGCCAGGTCTCGATCGCCTGCTTCACCGGCTCGTCGAGGCTGCCGAGGGAGAGCGCCTGCCGGTCGAGGCCGGTCCCGATGAAGGTCTGGCGTTTGCCCGCGACCGCACCGAGCAGCTTGTCGGCGGCGTCGATGAAGAGCTGCACGCCCTCCTCGACGAGCTGGCGCGCCACCGCGTCGATGTCGATGCCGGCCTTGGCGAGACGGGCCATCACCCGCTCGGCCTCGTCGACGCCCTCTTCCAGGCTTGCCCGCACCGTGCCGTGATCGCGAAAAGCGTCCATCGTCGCCGGCGGGATGGTGTTGACGGTGTTGGGGCCGATCAGCTCCTCGACGTAGAGCACGTCGGAATAGGCCTTGTTCTTGGTGCCGGTCGAGGCCCAGAGCAGGCGCTGGGGATGGGCGCCCTTGTCGGCGAGTGTCTGCCAGCGATCGCCGGCGAACAGCCGCTTGTAGCGTTGATAGGCGAGCTTGGCGTTGGCGATCGCGACCTTGCCCTTGAGGCCTTCGAGCGCCGCCTTCTCGTCCGGGTCGTTGGCGGCCGCGATCTTCTCGTCGAGCAGCTTGTCGACCGCCGCGTCGATCCGGCTGATGAAGAAGCTCGCCACGCTGGCGACCCGGCCGATATCGCCGCCGCCCGCGGCGAACTTTTGCAGGCCCTCGATATAGGCGTTAGCCACCGCCTCGTAGGTGTCCTGCGCGAAGAGCAGGGTGACGTTGATGTTGATGCCATCCGCCGTGAGGTCGCGGATCGCCGGGATGCCCGCGGGCGTCGCCGGCACCTTCACCATCAGGTTGTTGCGGGCGACCGCCTTGTGCAGGCGGCGCGCCTCGGCCAGCGTCTCTTCGGTGTCGAGGGCGAGGTAGGGCGAGACCTCGAGGCTGACGAAGCCGTCCTGGCCGCCGCTCGCCTCGTAGACCGGGCGCAGCACGTCGGCGGCGGCCTGGATGTCGGCGATGGCCAGCCCCTCGTAGAGGTCGATCACCCGCTCGTCGCCGGCCTGCTTCAGCGATGCGTCGTACTCGTCCGAGTGGCCGATCGCCTTCTCGAAGATCGCCGGGTTCGAGGTCACCCCGCGCAGGCCGTCCTCGTCGACGAGCCGCTTGAGTCCGCCGTCCTGGACGAAGCCCCGGGCCACGAAATCGAGCCAGACGGCCTGGTCCTGTTCGGCGTGCAGCCTCTTGAGCGGGTTCATGCCTCGGTCTCCGCGTGTTTGCCGCAGATGTGGACCGGAAGCAGGTTCTGTCCAGGGGGGAGGGCCAAGAGAAGCTCGGCCGTTCGCGCGAAAAGCGCGCGGACCTTCGCTTACGTCAACGCCGGGCCGGCCAGGCGGCCGCCACGGCGACCAGGATCCAGCCGAGGATCAGGATCATGCCGCCGCTCGGCGCCGCCATCGGGAAGAGCGGGGCCTGCATGAGCGCCCGTGCCGAGAGGTCGCCGGAGAACAGCGCGAGGCCGAGCGCCAGGGCGAGGCCCGCCGCGCGGGCGGGGGCCGGGTGGACGCGCCCGCTGCCGGACAGGAGCGCGAGGGCGAGCAGGGCAGGGGCGTGGAAGAGCAGGAACTGCGCCGCCGTGGCGAGGCTCGTCGCCCCGGCGATGTGGGCCGCCGCCGCCGACAGCCCGACGCCGAGCGCGCCGGCGAGGCCGGCGAGCGCGACCAGGGCGCGGTCGGCGGGGTGCATCATTCGCCGCGCTCGGAGAGCAGCCGGGCGATGCTGGCGCGCAGATCGGTCACGCCGTCGTCGGTGCGGCTCGAGGTCAGGATGATCTCGGGGTAGGCCGCCGGGCGCCGGGCGATCGCCGCCCGCGTCGCGGCGAGCCGGGCCTCGATCTCGTGCTTCTTGAGCGCGTCCGCCTTCGTCAGCACGATCTGGTAGGAGACCGCGGCCTTGTCGAGGCCGTCCAGCACCTCGGCGTCGTTCGGCTTGATGCCGTGGCGCGAGTCGATCAGCACGTAGACCCGGGCGAGGTTGGCCCGGCCGCGCAGGTAGGCGTGGATCAGCTCGGTCCAGGCCGCGACCTTCGCCTTCTCGACCGCGGCGTAGCCGTAGCCCGGCATGTCGACGAGGACGAGCTTGCCGCCGCCCACGTCGAAGAAGTTGAGCTGCTGGGTCCGCCCCGGCGTGTGCGAGGTCCGCGCGAGCGCGTTGCGGCCGGTCAGCGCGTTGATCAGGCTCGACTTGCCGACGTTGGAGCGGCCCGCGAAGGCGATCTCGTGCCCCCGCATCGGCGGCAGGATCTCGAGCTTGTCGGCGGCGTAGAAGAAGTCGGCGGAGCCCGCGAAGAGCAGCCGCCCCGCTTCGCGCAGGGCGGCCTCCTTCTCGGCCTCGGTCTGAGGCTGGTCCTGCATCGGTTCTCGACCTTCAGCCCTTGGCCTTCGCGGTCTTCGGGCGTGAGAATGTCGAGCGCAGGTTGTCCCACAGCTCCACCTTCACCCCGTTGCGCCGCATGATCACGTATTGCTGGATCACCGACAGGGTGTTGTTCCACGCCCAGTAGATCACCAGGCCGGCCGGGAACGAGCCGAGCATGAAGGTGAAGATGATCGGCATGAAGGTGAAGACCTGGGCCTGGACCGGGTCCGGCGGCGCCGGGTTCATCTTCATCTGCACGAACATCGTCACGCCCATGATGAGCGGCCAGATGCCGAGGTGGAGGAAGTCCGGCGGCGTGTAGGGCAGGAGGCCGAACAGGTTGAACACCGAGGTCGGGTCCGGCGCCGCGAGGTCGCGGATCCAGCCGAAGAACGGCGCGTGCCGCATCTCGATGGTGACGAACAGCACCTTGTACAGCGAGAAGAAGACCGGGATCTGGATCAGCACCGGCCAGCAGCCGGCGACCGGGTTGATCTTCTCCTTCTTGTACAGCTCCATCATCGCCTGCTGCTGCTTGACCTTGTCGTCGCCGTAGCGCTCGCGGATGGCGGTCATCTCCGGCTGGACGGCCTTCATCTTGGCCATCGAGACGTAGGAGCGGTTGGCGATCGGCAGGAACAGCAGCTTCAGCAGGAAGGTGACGACCAGGATCGAGACGCCGAAATTGCCGAACAGATGGTAGAAGAAGTCCAGCGCCTTGAACATCGGCTTGGTGATGAAGTAGAACCATCCCCAGTCGATCAGAAGGTCGAAGCGCTTGATGCCGAGCGACTTCTCGTAGCCGTCGATGGTGCCGACCTCCTTGGCGCCGGCGAAGAGGTGCTGCTGCGCCTCGACGGTGGCGCCGGGCGCGAGCTGCTTGGCCTCGCCGAGGCTGCTGGCCTGGTAGACCTTGGTGGCGCCCTCGTCGCGCTCGGTGAACGAGCCGGTATAGGGGGTCTTCTGGTCCGGGATGGCGGTGGCGGCCCAGTACTTGTCGGTGATGCCGAGGAAGCCGCCGGTCACGCCGGGCCAGGACTGGCCGCGGGTGCCGGGCGCGCCGAGCGGGTTGTCCTTGGCGAGCTTGTCGTAGGTGACTTCCTGCAGGCCCTTGTCGCCCAGGACGCCGATCATGCCCTCGTGCAGGACGTAGTAGCCCTGGGTGTGCGGCTTGCCCCAGCGCGAGACGAGGCCGTACGGGTAGAGGGTGACGGCGTTGCCGCCCTTGTTCTCGACCGCGTCGGCGACCGTGAACATGAACTTGTCGTCGACCGAGATGGTGCGGCGGAAGGTGAGGCCGGCGCCGTTGTCCCAGGTCAGCACCAGGGGCTTCTGCGGCGTGAGCGCGTCGCCCTCGGCGGTCCACAGGGTGTCGCCGGTCGGCAGCGCGCCGGCGCCTTGCCCGGAGGCCCCTTGCCCGGCAGCCCCTTGCCCGACCCAGCCGAACTCGGCGTAGTAGGGGTTGGCCGAGCCGGTCGGCGAGAGCAGCACGATGCGCGGCGACGAGTTGTCGACGGTCTCGTGGTAGTTCTTCAGCGACACGTCGTCGATGCGGCCGCCCTTCAGCGCCACCGAGCCGGCGAGCGCCGGGGTGTCGATGCGCACCCGCGGCGAGCGGGCGAGCGCCTCCTCGCGGGTCGCCGCGAGCGCCGGGCTGCCGGCCGGCGCGCCCGGCAGGGTGCCGGACACGGGGGCCGAGGGACCGCCCTCGCGCGGGCTCGCCGCCGGGCCGTCCTTGGCGGCCTGGGCCTGCCTGGCGGCCTGGTCCTTGACCAGCTGCTCCTGGCGCTGGCGCTCGACCTGCGGCGCGCTGACGAAGTAGTTCCAGCCGAGCAGCACCGCCAGCGACAGCGCGACGGCGATGATCATGTTCGTCTTGTCGTTACCCATGGACCCGCGACGCCTGCCGCCTAAAGAGCGGGACCGAGGGCGGGCCTGGCGGCCCGCTTCCCGGCCCTCACGACCAACACGACGAGGCGATTCCGGCTGCCCGGGATCGCCTCACGAATTCCGTTCCGAGGATGCCGGCCCCGATCCCGTGGCCTTGCCGCCCGGCATCTTGCCGCCCGGAGCCTTCCCCCGTCCCCGCTTGCCGCGACCCGGCCCTGTCCCGGAGGAACTGCCGCCCTCCGCCGCGGCCGGCCCGGGGGCGGCCGGCTTGGGGGTGGCAGGCTTGGGAGCCCGCGGCTTCGTCACCACGCCGAGGGCCTGGCGGACATCCTCGACCAGCTGGACGAAGGGCGCCGCCAGGGCATCCCGCCGGCCGATCAGCACCACGTCGGCCGCCTTGTCCCGCTGCGCCGGGCCTGCTTGCGCGGCCGCGAGCTGGGCGGCGACCTTGAGGCGGCGGCGGATGCGGTTGCGCTCGGTGGCGTGGCCTTCCCGCTTCGTCACGGTGAAGCCCACGCGCAGGCCGCCCGGCGGTCCATCGTCCCGCAGGCGGCCCTGTGCCGTCAGGCGCTCGGTATGGAAACGGCGGCCCTTGGCCGCCGCCAGATAATCCGGGCGCCGGGTGATCCGGCCGATCGGCGGCGGACCGCCGGGCCTCGCGGCGCGCTCGGGCACCGCGCGCCGACCTTACGCCGACAGGCGCTTGCGGCCGCGGGCGCGGCGGGCGGCGATGACCTTGCGGCCGCCGACGGTGGCCATGCGGGCACGGAAGCCGTGGCGGCGCTTGCGCACAAGCTTCGACGGTTGATAGGTTCTCTTCACGGCTCGTTCTCCGAAGGCCGGGGCCGGCCGGGCGCATGGCGCCGCCGAGGCCCTCGTGGTCCAGAATGTCTCGACGAAAGCGAACCGCGCCCGAATGGGGCGCGGTCACGTCGCGCGGTGTATGGCGGAATGGCCCCTGCGAGTCAATCGCGTTAAGGATCCCCCGACGGACCGTGCCGGGCGTCCGGCACGGTCGCCCGCACAGGAGAACGCGATGTTCGACGACGCCGAGAACAGGCCGCGGCCGCAGGCCTCGCACCAGATCGGCCAGGACCTCTCGGCCCTGTCGGTCTCCGACCTCGACGAGCGGATCGAGGCCCTGCGCCGCGAGATCGCCCGGCTCGAGGAGGACCGGCGGCGCAAGCAGGCGTCGCAGGAGGCGGCCCGGGCGGCCTTCAAGTTCTGAGACGGGGGGCGGGACGGGCGAGCTCCGGGATGGGACGCTGCGTCCCGTTTCGGGGCGATGCCGCGTTCGGGCCGCCCGGCACGGCTCTCTCCATTTCCCGACGCTGCCCGGGCTCGCCAGGGATTTGCAAGTGGCGGCCGACGTCGAGCAAGCCCGGCTCCGCGCGGCGAAAGGGCTTCGTCGACCCGTCGTCGACGAGGGGAGCGGAGGCGAAATCCGGAGCGACGATCGAGGGGGAGCCTCCGGCCGGGGATCCCCCGGACACATTCCCTCGTCCTCTCGCCCTCGCCCTCTCGCCCTCGCCCTCTCGCCGGCCGCGGGGAGGGGGGTCGGCGGCTCGTCCAGCGGCGATCGGCCCGGTCGTCACCGCCCTCCCGCGTATGCCGCTTCCGCCATCCGGTTGCGCGCCAGGCGCTTTCCGGCCCCGGCGCCTGCGGCGTTAACCATTTTTTAAGCCTTCCGGGCGATAACCAAGTCGGTCCAGCTTTCTGGATGTCGAGTGGTCTCTGTCCACTCTGTTTGATGCCTCCCTGTACGACTCTTTCAGCCGCCCCAAGGGGCGGCTTTCTTTTTTCCCCGGACCATCCCCCCTCCAGGCCATCCCCGATCGCCCCCGCCCGCCGCGCGAATTTTCTGCCTCGCCCGGATCGGCCCTCCGCTTCCCGCGTTGACGTTAAGGTTAACGATTGGTTGACGGCGCGCGGTCCGCGGACTGGCGCTATCGTTGCGCCAGACAGCCCGAGCGCACCGCCAGTGTCCCGTATCGACGCGGGACCGGGGTCGCGGTGGCACAGGAGGGATCATGGGCGTGATGGACGTGATGTTTCGGGCGGAAGAGCCCACCGTGCGCTTCGGCGAGACCTTCGTGGCGTCGGACGGCTTCAAGATGCTGTTTCGCGAGGGCATGACCCTCGTGGAGGAGACCGCGGCCTATCTCGACGGTCCCGGCCGGGACGAATCGCGCCTGCTCGCCCGCCACGCCGCCCTGACCTACGCCAGCGAGAGCATGCGGCTCACCACCCGCCTGATGCAGATCGCCTCGTGGCTGCTGGTGCAGCGTGCGGTGTCCGAGGGCGAGCTGAGCCTGAGCGAGGCCGCCGAGGAGAAGACCCGGGTGCGCCTCTCCTCCGTCGAGCCGAACGAGGCCGCCCCGGTCCTCGTCGCCGAGCTGCCGCTCTCGCTCCAGGCCCTGATCGGCCAGTCGAAGCGGCTGCATGCCCGCATCCTCCATCTCGACAAGCTCATCTCCGACGACCGCCCGACCCCGGAGCCGCGGGTGAGCCCCGTCTTCGCCCAGCACGACATGCTGCGGGTCGCCTTCGGCTGAGACCGATGGGGGAGGGCGCGTCGTCCGCGCCCTTCTTCGCACACGCGGCACGAAAAAAGCCCCGGCCGCGAGGCCGGGGCTTTTTTCGCGCGAACGATGCGGTCGCTTACTTCTTGCCGAACGAGATGCCGGCGAAGCGCGAGTTGAAGCGGGACAGGCGGCCGCCGCGGTCCATCAGCTTCTGCTCGCCGCCGGTCCAGGCCGGATGCGTGCTCGGGTCGATGTCGAGGTTGAGGGTGTCGCCCTCCTTGCCGTAGGTGGAGCGGGTCATGAACGAGCTGCCGTCGGTCAGCACCACCTTGATGAAGTGGTAGTCCGGGTGCTCGGTCGCGGTGCGGGCCACCTTGGGGGTCGCGACCGACTTGCCGGCGACGGGGGCCGCCTGCTTGGCGGCGGGGGCTGCTTGCTTTGCCATGACGAATTCCTAAGAGTGCGACCCGCGCCGAACGCTCCGCTTCGGGCCGCGGCCATTGATCGCGCGTAATCGGATGAGCGGCGGCCTATACCTCACCTCCGTGCGCCAAACAAGCGCCGGCACCCCGGACAGCACGACAGTTCAGATGGCACGTTCCGATACCGCCCGCCCCCGTGCGTCCCTCGGGGCGCTCAAGCCCCTCATCCCCTTCGCCGCGCGCTACAAGGGCCGCATCGCCGCCGCGATCGTGGCGCTGATCGCGGCCTCGGGCGCGACCCTGGTGGTCCCGGTGGCGGTGCGGCGGGTGGTCGATCTCGGCTTCGCCCATGGAGAGGTGGGCATGATCGATGCCTATTTCGGCGGGCTGATCGGGGTGGTGGCGGTGCTCGCGGTCGCCAGCGCCGCCCGCTACTACTGCGTCGTCACCCTCGGCGAGCGGGTCGTGGCGGACCTGCGCGCCGCGGTCTTCGCCCGCCTCACCACCCTCGATCCCGCCTTCTTCGACCGGGCGCGCAGCGGCGAGCTGGTCTCGCGCCTGACCGCGGACGCCGCGCAGGTGAAGTCGGTCTTCGGCGTCTCGCTCTCGATCCTCCTGCGCAACGTCTTCCTGTTCGCCGGCGCGGTCGGCATGATGGTGTGGACGAGCCCGCGTCTCTCGGTCCTGGTGCTCGCCGCGATCCCGCTCATCGTCTTCCCGCTGATCCTCTCGGGCCGCGGCGTGCGCCGCCGCTCGCGCGCCGCCCAGGACCGCCTCGCCGACGCCTCGGCCTTCGCCACCGAGGCGGTGGGATCGGTGCGCACCATGCAGGCCTTCGGCATGGCCTCGGCCACCGCCGCCCGCTTCGCCGAGGCCTCCGAGGGGGCGTTCCTGGCCTCCCGCGGCTCGGCCCGGGCGCGGGCCCTGCTCACCGGCGTCGCGATCTTCCTGATCTCGGGCAGCGTCGTCGGCGTGCTGTGGTACGGCGCGCAAGGGGTCGCCGCCGGCACGATCTCGGCCGGGCAGCTGTCGCAGTTCGTGCTCTACGCGGTGTTCGGCGCCAGCGCGCTCGGCCAGCTCTCGGAGGTCTACGGCGAGCTGACGCTGGCGGCCGGCGCGGCGGAGCGCCTGGGCGAGATCCTCGACACCGTGCCGGTCATCGCCGCGCCGGACCGCCCGCGCGCCCTGCCGGTGCCGCCGCGCGGCGAGATCGCCTTCGAGCGGGTGCGCTTCCACTACCCGACCCGGCCCGAGCACGCGGCGCTCCACGAGCTCAGCTTCGCGGTGGCCCCGGGCGAGCGCGTGGCCCTGGTCGGCCCCTCGGGCGCCGGCAAGAGCACGGTGCTGCAATTGCTGCTGCGCTTCTACGACCCGGAATCCGGCGAGGTCCGGATCGACGGCGTGCCGGTCGACGCGGTCGAGCCCGAGGCCTTGCGCGCCCGGATGTCCCTGGTGCCGCAGGACCCGACGGTGTTCAGCGGCAGCATCCTCGACAACATCCGGTACGGCCGGCCGCAGGCCAGCGAGGCCGAGGTCGAGCGGGCGGCCGTGCAAGCCCATGCCGACGGCTTCATCCGCGCCCTGCCGCAGGGCTACGCGACCCATGTCGGCGAGCGCGGCATCACCCTGTCGGGCGGCCAGCGCCAGCGCATCGCCATCGCCCGGGCGATCCTGAAGGACGCGCCGATCCTGCTCCTCGACGAGGCGACCTCCGCCCTCGACGCCGAGAGCGAGCGGGCGGTCCAGGCCGCCCTCGACGTCCTGATGAAGGATCGCACCACCCTGGTCATCGCCCACCGGCTCGCCACCATCCGGGCCGCCGACCGCATCCTGGTGCTCGACGACGGCCGCATCGCCGAGCAGGGCACGCACGACGCGCTTCTCGCCCGCGGCGGCCTCTACGCCCAGCTGGCGGCGTTGCAGTTCGGCGCCGGGATGGATGCGGCAGGGGAGCGGCAGGTGGCGGAAGTGTGAGGTGGCGGAAGTGTGAGGGGCGAGCGCCCTCAGCGGCAGGGTTTTCTTACTCCGCGACCTCAGGATGAGGTCGCGGACAGGATCGAGCGGTTCCGCCTCACCGCTCCGTCAGCTTCATCTCGATCCGCCGGTTGCGCGCGTAGGCCTCCTCGCTCGTCCCGGAATCGAGCGGCTGGAACTCGCCGAAGGCGCCGGCCAGCAGCCGCTGCGGCGGGATGCCCTTGCCCACCAGGTACTGCACCACCGCGATCGCGCGCGCCGCCGAGAGCGCCCAGTTCGAGGGGAATTGCGGCGAGTTGATCGGCCGCGCGTCGGTATGGCCGTCGACGCGCAGCACCCACGGGATGTCGGCGGGGATCTGGCGGTTGAGCTCCAGGATCGCCCCGGCGATCCGGTCGATCTCCGGGCCGGCCTCGGGCTTCAGCACCGCCTGGCCGGCGGAAAACAGCACTTCCGACTGCAGCACGAACCGGTCGCCGACGATGCGGATGTCGGGGCGGCTGCCGAGGATCTGGCGCAGGCGGCCGAAGAAGTCCGAGCGGTAGCGGGCGAGTTCCTGCACCCGCTGGGCCAGCGCGACGTTGAGGCGACTGCCGAGATCGGCGATGCGGGCCTGGCTCTCGCGGTCGCGGGTCTCGGAGGCCGCGAGCGCGTCCTCGAGCGCGGCGAGCTGCTGGCGCATCGCCGAGATCTGCTGGTTCAGGAGGTCGACCTGGCCGAGCGCCCGGGTGGTGGCGCCCTTCTCCGCGTCGAGCTGGCGGCCGAGCTCGGCCGCCTTGCCCTCCGCGCCCTGGTCGGTGGCGAGCAGGCCCTGGAGGCGCCGCCGCTCGGCCTCGGAATTCGAGAGGTTCGCCCGCAGGCCGGCGGCGCTCTCCTCCAGCGCCCGCTTGCCGGAGCGCTCCAGCGCCAGCAAGTCGGTCAGCTCCGAGATCTGGCGGTTCAGCCGCTCCAGCACCGTGTCGCGGCCGGACAGCTCCTGCGACAGGAAGAACTGGCCGGTGACGAAGATGGTGAGCAGGAAGACGACCGACAGCAGCAGCGTCGTCAGCGCGTCGACGTAGCCCGGCCAGACGTTGAGGGCGCGGTCGCGCCGGACGAGGCGGCCGGCCATCAGGGCGTCACTCCACCTTCTCCCGGGCGAGGCGGTCGAGCACCTGCTTCAGCTCGCGCTCGCGGTTGGCCTGGGCCTCGACCCAGTCGCGGATCATCTGCTGCTCGGCCCGCATGTGCTGCACGAGGCCCTGGATGCCCTCGGCGAGGTTCGCCATCGCCTGGGTGCTGGCCCGGCCATGCGCCGTGCTGTCGCCGACGAGGGTGCCGAGGCGGGACATCGCGTCGGCGATGTCCTTGAGCACCGCGTCGCCCCGCGGCGCCGGCTCGGGCGGGCGCGGCGCGGAGGCCGCGGCGGCGAGGGCGGCGGCGGCCGGCACCGTGACGGGGACCGGCACCGGGGCGGGCGCGGGACCCGCCGCGGTGACGAGCCAATCCTCCAATTCGTTGTAGAACCGGGTATGGGCCTGCCCCGCCTGGAGGTCGAGGAAGCCGATCACCAGCGAGCCGGCGAGGCCGAACAGCGAGGCCGAAAAGGCGAGGCCGATGCCCGACAGCGGCACCGCGAGGCCGCTCTTCAACTCGTCGAACATCACCGCGGCGTCGCCGCCGCCGGCGCGCATCGAGCGGATCACCCCGCCTACCGCCGACAGGGTGTCGATCAGGCCCCAGAAGGTGCCGAGCAGCCCGAGCAGGATCAGCAGCCCGCCGATGTAGCGCAGGATCTCGCGCCCCTCGTCGAGGCGCGAGGCGACGGTGTCGAGGAGCGGCTGGAACTGCGCCTGCGGGTGCGGCCGGTCGGCCTTCGCCGCCTGCAAGGCGGGGGCGAGGGCGCCGAGCACGCGGGGCGTGCCTGGATCGGCGGCGCCGGTCGCGGTGCGGTTGGCGAAGCGCACCTCGCGAAACAGGCGCTGCACCTGCCCGAAGGCCATGAGGATGGCGATCAGCGTCGCGCCGAGGATCAGCCCGTTGAGGCCCGGATTGGCCATGAAGGCCGGCACGATCTGGCGATAGAGCACGAAGGCCAGGAAGCCGGCCAGCGTCAGGAACACCGCCATGCGGATGAGGTAGATCCGCGGCGATGTCAGGGGAGGGGACGCTGCGCTCGCCGCCATCGCGGGCCGTACTCACTGTCGCGGGGTCCCCGTCCGCGACGGGGGTCGGCCGGCACTGTGCCGGGTACGGCTTGGCCGATCAAGCCGGCGCGCTTCCGCCATCCCGGGGGTTTCGGTCCCCCGAGGTTCAGTCCCCGGGGGTTCAGTCCCAGTGACGCGGCCAGGTCTCCTCGAGATGCGGCCCGAGGCGGACCGGGCTCACCCGCCGGGCGAGGCCGGTCGCGTCGTCGGTCTCGACGGCGAGGCCGCACAGGGTGCCCTCGCCGGTCGCGGCCTCGAGGCGGCTGCCCGGGGTCTTCTGCAGGAAGCGGCGCACCGGCTCGTCCTTCTGCATGCCGAGCACCGAATCGTAGTCGCCGCACATGCCGACATCGGACATGTAGGCGGTTCCGCCGGGCAGGATGCGGTGGTCGGCGGTCGGCACGTGGGTGTGGGTGCCGACGACGAGGCTCGCCCGTCCGTCGAGGAACCAGCCGAAGGCCTCCTTCTCGCTCG
Organism: Methylobacterium platani; assembly: GCF_001653715.1. Lineage (GTDB taxonomy): Bacteria > Pseudomonadota > Alphaproteobacteria > Rhizobiales > Beijerinckiaceae > Methylobacterium > Methylobacterium platani. Next base: position 31,291 of record NZ_LWHQ01000043.1, on the reverse strand, counting down.
TCGCCTCGGCGTGGACGTCGACGATCACCGCGTCGGCGGCGTCGCGCAGCGGGCAGGCCGAGAGCTCGCGCTCGGCCGCCGCGAAGGGATCGTCGAGGGGATCGAGGAAGATCCGCCCCATCACGTTGACGACGAGGACCCGGGCGCCGCCCTGGGTCTCGATCACCGTGGCGCCGCGGCCGGGCGTGCCCGGCGGGTAGTTCGCCGGCCGCACCAGCCGCGGCTGGCGGGCGATGAACACCAGGGCCTCGCGCTGGTCGAAGGAGTGGTTGCCGAGGGTCACCGCGTCGGCGCCGGCATTGATCAGCTCGTCGCAGATGCTCTCGGTGATGCCGAAGCCGCCGGCGGCGTTCTCGCCGTTGATCACCACGCAGTCGAGGCGCCAGCGCTCGCGCAGGGACGGCAGACGCTCGCTCACCGCCAGGCGGCCCGGCCGGCCGACGACGTCGCCGAGGAAGAGGAGGCGCATGGCGGGATTCAGTCTCCGGTGGGGTGGATCAGGCCCGCCTCGGTGACGATGCCGTCGAGGGGCCGGTCGTGCGGGCCGTCCGGCACGCGCGGGGTCTCCTGCGCGCAAAACCCGATGCCGATGGCGAGCGCCCGCTCCGCGGCGTCGAGACGCGCGAGCGCCCGGTCGTAATAGCCCTTGCCGTAGCCGATGCGGTGGCCGCGCCGGTCGAAGGCGGCGAGCGGAACCAGGAGGGCGCGGGGATCGACGATCCGCGCATCGGGTCCCGGCTCGCTCAGGCCGAAGCCGCCGGCGGCGAGCGCGTCGCCCTCGGCGGCCAGCCGGAACACCAGCCCGTCGGGCGTCACCTGCGGCAGGGCCACCGCCTGGCCGCGGGCGCGCAAGGCGGCGATCAGCGGCCGCAGGTCGACCTCGCTGCGGATCGGCCAGTAGGCCGAGACCACCGCGGCATTCGCGATCTCAGGCAGGTCGAGGACGATCTCGGCGATGCGGCGGGAGGCCGCCGCGCGGGCCTCGACCGCCAGCCCGTCCCGCCGTGCCAGGGCCGCCTTGCGCAGGGTGGCCTTGTCCGGGGAGGCGGGAGGGTCGTCCGTCGTCATGGAAGTCTCAGCGCGGAGCCACGAGAGCCGTTGGAGAATCGATCCCGGGAAACCTACGAAGTAGGTGGGCGCCGTTATGCCCCGGTCCACGGACCAGGGCAGTGACAGCTCCCGAGGGAGTCGATAAGGCCCCGGGGAATGTGTCTCCTGACGAGAACCGCAGCCCCGCCGACCTCATGTAGCGCCGCCGGGGCGGTTGCGAAAGGGGGCGGAGGAGGGGATTTGAGCCGACGAAGGGGGCGGGGCACCCCGGCAGGCGAACCGGGCGCCGAGGCCTCGACGGCGGCGGTGACGATAGGCCGGGACGCGGCCGCCTCTCCACGGCATCCTGGGGCTCACCGAAGGTGAGAACCCGACCGCAGACGATCTCCCGCCATTCCCGTCAGGACCCCCATGAGCCCGAAAGCCGTCCTCGCCCCCGTCCTCGTCCAGGTCCTGCTGACCTTCTGCCTGCTGCTCTGGACCGGGCGGAAGCGCTTCGCCGCGGCGCGGGACGGGCAGGTCGAGCTGAAGGACATCTCGCTCGGCGAGCGGACCTGGCCGGCGCCGGTGCAGCAGGTCTCGAACGCCTTCGCCAACCAGTTCGAGCTGCCGGTGCTGTTCTACGTGCTGACCGGACTGGCGCTCGCGACGGCGAAGGCCGACGCCCTGTTCGTCGGCCTCGCCTGGCTGTTCGTGGCGACGCGGATCGTCCATGCGGGGATCTACGCCACCACGAACATGGTGATCCGGCGCTTCCAGGCCTTCCTCGCCGGGGCTCTCGTCCTGATGGCGATGTGGCTGATCTTCGGGGCGAAGATCCTCCTCGCGTGAGGCGCCGCCTCGCCATCCCGGCGCCGGGAGGGTAAGGGGAGCCGCTTCAGTAGCGCGGGGCCCGCGGCGGCGGGCTGCCGTATTCGAGTTGCGTCTTGGCGTCGTAGGGCCTGGGCGGCGGCGGGGTGAGGTCGACGGCCGGCGCCGCCGGGGCGGTGGCGCAGGCGCCGGCCGCCAGCGCGATCAGGCCGGCGAGACTCACGGCGAGGGCGGACGGAATGGGACGAGGGATCATGCGGGCGGAACTCCGGCTCTGCGGGGTGGACCGCCAAGGTGTCGAGGCCGTGCGGGCCGAAAGCTTGGCCGTGATGCGCCGGCCCCGCGGCGCATCCGTGGCGGTTTCGCGGTGGGCGGTGTCGCGATGAATCCCGGTGCCCGTCTCTCCGCCGCCATCGAGGTCCTGGCCGACATCGCCGAGCGCCGCCGCCCGGTCGCCGACGCCCTGAAGGACTGGGGCCTCGCCCACCGCTTCGCCGGCTCCGGCGACCGCGCCACCATCGCCACCCTGGTCTACGACGGCTTGCGCCGTCGCGCCTCCGCCGCCTGGATCATGGGCGAGGACAGCCCGCGCGCCGTGCTGATCGGCTCGCTGCGGCTCCAGCGCGGCCTCGCCGCCCAGACCGTCTCGGAGCTGTTCACCGGCGAGCGCTTCGCGCCCGCCCCCCTGACGGAGGCCGAGCGCGCCCGGCTCGAGACCGGCACCCTCGCCGACGCCCCCGTCCACGTCGCCGGCGACGTGCCGGAATGGGTGGTGCCCTCGCTGGAGGCGGCCCTCGGCGGCGACCTCCTGCCGGAATTGCGGGCGCTCGCCCGCCGCGCGCCCCTCGACATCCGGGTCAACACCCTCAAGGCGACCCGCGAGGGGACGCGGGAGGCGCTGGCGCATCTCAACGCCGAGCCGACGCCGCTCGCGCCGGACGGCCTGCGGGTGCCGCTCGGCGAGGACGGGCGCGGGCCGGCGCTCCACGTCGAACCGGAATTCCTCGACGGCTGGTTCGAGATCCAGGACGAGGGCTCGCAGCTCGCCGCCCGCCTCTCCGGCGCGAAGCCCGGCATGACGGTGATCGATCTCTGCGCCGGCGGCGGCGGCAAGACCCTGGCGCTCGCCGCCCTGATGGGCAACGAGGGCCGGTTGATCGCTACCGACGGCGATCCCCGCCGCCTCGCGCCGGTCCACGAGCGCCTGCGCCGGGCCGGCGCCGCGGCCGAGGTGCGCACGCCCCGCGGCGGGAAGGGGCGGCCCGACGTCCTCACGGATCTCGACGGCACCGCCGACCTCGTCCTCGTCGACGCGCCCTGCACCGGCTCGGGCACCTGGCGGCGCAACCCGGACGCCAAGTGGCGCCTGCGCCCCGGCAGCCTCGCGGCGCGGGTGGCCGAGCAGGAGGCGGTGCTCGACCGCGCTGCCCGGCTGGTGCGGCCGGGCGGCCGGATCGTCTACGTCACCTGCTCGCTGCTGCCGGAGGAGAACGACGCGGCGGTCGCGGGCCTGGCGGCGCGCCGCGACGACGTCGCGCCGGGCCTCCTCGACCTGCCGGAGGCGGTCGAGGCCAGGGTGCGGCGCACGGCGCACGGCATCCAGATGAGCCCGGAGCGCACCGGCACCGACGGCTTCTACGTCGCGCTCCTGGAACGCCGCCCGGACCGCTCCTGAGGCGGGCCGGGCGCGTCGCCCCGATCCCGGCCCCGCCGTCACGGTATTTTTCTGCCGTGCATCTGCCGCGGCTTGGCTTATTCATGGCGGTGGGGGATGGCCCCGCGACGGGCGAGCCCGGAGGCACCGGCGGGTCCCGGGGCGGCGCCGAGGTCTTCGAGAGTGTCGGACGGTCGGCATGGCGCTGCATCGCAGGACGTTGCTCACGGGAGCGGCCGCCCTCGGTCTCGCGCCCGGCGCCGTCGCGCAGCCGGCGGTCCCGCCCGGGCAGGAGAGACCCGTGGATCGTCCGTCGGGCCACGACGCGCCGCCTGAGGCCGCCCCCGGCACCGCCCTGGAGGTGATGCGGCTGTGGCCCGCCGGGCCGCCCGGGGGAGGGGGGCCGACCGCGGACGGGCCGCGCTTCGACGAGAGCCGCGAGGGCGTCGTCACCGGCGTCGCCGAGCCTTGCCTTCTGGTCATGCGCCCGGCCCGGCCCACCGGCAGCGCCATGGTGATCGCCGCCGGCGGCGGCTATCGCCGCATCGACATCGGGCACGAGGCGGTGCCGGTCGGGCACTGGCTCAACGGGCTGGGTGTCACCGCCTTCGCGCTGGTCTACCGGCTGCCCGGCGAGGGCTGGGCGGCGGGCGCCGACGCGCCGATCCAGGACGCCCTGCGGGCGGTGCGCCTGGTGCGGGCCCGGGCCAAGCGCTACGGCTACGAGCCGAACCGGATCGGCGTGATGGGCTTCTCCGCCGGCGGCCACCTGATGGGCTCGGCCAGCACCCGCTTCGCCTCGCCGCTCTACCGGGCCGTGGACGAGGACGACGCGCTCTCCGCCCGGCCCGACGTCGCCGCCCTGCTCTATCCCGTCATCACCCTGAAGGCTCCGTTCGACCGCACCTCGAGCCGCCGCGTCCTCGTCGGCGAGAGCCCGACCCGCGTCGCCACCGAGGCCTACTCGGTCGAGACCCACGTTCCTCCCGAGACGCCGCCGACCTTCCTGGCCCAGGCCGCCGACGACCCGATCGCCGTCGTCGACAATTCCCTCCTGATGTACGCCGCGTTGCGGGCCGCCGAGGTGCCGGTGGAGATGCACCTGTTCGAGCGCGGCGGCCACGGCTTCAACCTCGGGGTGCCGGGCTCGCCGGCCGCGGCGTGGCCGGGCCTGTTCGCGACCTGGGCCCGGCGGCGCGGCTTCATCCGGGCGTAAGACACCGGGTTTTCGAACAAGCCGGTGAGCGTCCCGCGCGCTCGCCATACCGCATCTTCCAATTCGGATTGACAGGGCTGGCGGACGCGCCGCATCATCGCGGCCGTGACCGACCTGCCCCCCGATCCGAACCTCTCCGCCCCCCTGGCCCATCTCGCGGGCGAGCCGCCGCCGGCCCCGGCCTGGTTCCGGGACGCGGTCGCGGCCGCGCCGGAGATCGCGCGGGTTGCCGTGAAGGGCGCCGGCATCGAGGCCTTCGCCTGGGGCGAGCGCGGCCGGCCCGGGGTGATGCTGCTGCACGGCAACGGCGCCCATGCCGGCTGGTGGCGCTTCATCGCGCCGTTCCTCGCCGGGACTCATCGGGTCGCCGCCCTGTCCTGGTCGGGCATGGGCGGATCGGACTGGCGCAACGCCTACGACCTCGACACCTTCGCCGACGAGATCGAGGCGGTGGCGGAGGAGACCGGCCTGTTCGAGGCGGGGGCGCCCGTGATGGTCGGGCATTCCTTCGGCTGCTTCCCGATGCTGACCGAGGCGGGACGCGAGGCGAGGCGCTGGCGCGGCGCCGTGATCGTCGACCCGCCGATCTTCTCCCCCGAGCGTCGCACCGGGCGCCGGCGCGAGGACGGGCGCTTCGCGCATCACCGGATCTACCCGACCCTGGAGGCTGCACTGGCGCGGTTCCGCTTCGCGCCGATGCAGCCCTGCGAGCCGCTCTACATTGCCGATCTCATCGCGCGGGAATCGCTGCGGGAGGTCGAGGGCGGCTGGAGCTGGCGCTTCGATCCCTCGCTCTGGGCGCGCCTCGCCCTGCCGGACCGGGCCGCGATGGTGCGGCAGGCCCGCTGCCCGCTGGCGCTCGTCACCGGCGACCGCTCCGACCTGATGCGGCCGGCCGACGCCGCCTACGTGCAGGGCCTGCTGCCGCCGGGCTCACCCCGGATCGACCTGCCGGAGGCCTGGCACCACGTGATGGTCGACCAGCCGCTCGCCTTCGTGGCGGCGCTCAGGGCGCTGCTGGCGGCGTGGCCGAACGCATGAAAAAGGCGGCCCCGTCCGGGGCCGCCCTCTCGATTGCAGCCGGACGCGGCGGCTCAGAAGCAGCGGCGCACCTTGCGCACCACCACCCGGCCGAAGGGCCCGCGGGTGCGGGTCACCTGGACCGTGCAGCGGGGACCGCGGCGGACCACCCGACGGGTGACGTACTGCGCCTGCTCGATCGATGCGACGGGCGCGACGCTGTGGCCGGGGGCGACCGGCAGGGCCGAGGCCGGCGCGAGGCTGAAGGCCGTGGCGAGGGTAGCGGCGATCCCGAGGACGATGGCTCGCATGGCGAGGCTCCTTGTCTGGTGGGTTGGGGGCGCCTCAGTCGCTGTTAGACCCTGAACGCCCGGTTAATGTCGCGAACGCCGCTCATTGTGGTGAATGCACCCGGGACCCGCGATCGCCGCGCGTTGCGCGATCCCCGAGCCTCGTCTAACTCATCGTTCCATGACGACCGAGCACGACAAGATCCTCATCATCGATTTCGGCAGCCAGGTGACCCAGCTCATCGCCCGACGGGTGCGTGAGGAGGGGGTCTACTCCGAGATCGTGCCGTTTCAGGCGGCCGAGGCGGCCTTCGCGGCGATGAAGCCGCGGGCGGTGATCCTGTCGGGCGGGCCGGAATCGGTCACGGTCGAGTCCTCGCCGCGGGCGCCGCAGGCGGTGTTCGATGCCGGCGTGCCGGTGCTCGGCATCTGCTACGGCGAGCAGACCATGGCGGCCCAGCTCGGCGGCGAGGTCGAGGGCGGCCACCACGCCGAGTTCGGCCGGGCCGAGATCGAGATCGTCGCCGACAGCGCGCTGTTCCGCGGCGTCTGGCACGTCGGCGAGAAGTATCCCGTGTGGATGAGCCACGGCGACCGGGTGACGAAGCTCCCCGACGGCTTCACCACCGTGGCGATCTCGCCCAACGCCCCCTTCGCGGCGGTGGCCGACGAGGCGCGCAAGTTCTACGCCGTGCAGTTCCACCCCGAGGTGGCCCACACCCCCCACGGCGCGCTGCTCATCCGCAACTTCGTGCGCGACATCGCCGGCTGCACCGGCGACTGGTCGATGGCGGCGTTCCGCGAGGAGGCGATCGAGCGGATCCGCGCCCAGGTCGGCGGCGCCAAGGTGCTGTGCGGCCTCTCCGGCGGCGTCGATTCGGCGGTCGCCGCGGTGCTGATCCACGAGGCGATCGGCGAGCATGTCACCTGCGTCTTCGTCGATCACGGCCTGCTGCGGCAGGGCGAGGCCGAGGAGGTGGTGCGCCTCTTTCGCGACCACTACAACATCCCGCTCGTCCACGTGGAGGCCTCCGACCTGTTCCTCGGCGAGCTCGCCGGGGTCACGGATCCGGAGGTCAAGCGCAAGACGATCGGACGCCTGTTCATCGACGTGTTCGAGGCCGAGGCGAAGAAGATCGGCGGCGCCGACTTCCTGGCACAAGGAACGCTCTATCCGGACGTGATCGAGAGCGTGTCGTTCACCGGCGGTCCCTCGGTGACGATCAAGAGCCACCACAACGTCGGCGGCCTGCCCGCCCGCATGAACATGAAGCTCGTCGAGCCCCTGCGCGAGCTGTTCAAGGACGAGGTCCGGGTGCTCGGCCGCGAGCTCGGCCTGCCCGACGCCTTCGTCGGCCGCCACCCCTTCCCGGGGCCGGGGCTCGCGATCCGCTGCCCCGGCGAGATCACGGGCGAGAAGCTCGACGCGCTGCGCAAGGCCGACGCGATCTACCTGGAAGAGATCCGCAAGGCCGGGCTCTACGACACGATCTGGCAGGCCTTCGCGGTGATCCTGCCGGTCAAGACCGTCGGCGTGATGGGCGACGGGCGCACCTACGACCACGTCTGCGCGCTGCGCGCCGTCACCTCGGTCGACGGCATGACGGCGGACTTCTACCCCTTCGACATGGCCTTCCTGGGCCGGGTCGCGACCCGGATCATCAACGAGGTCAAGGGTATCAACCGGGTCACCTACGACATCACCTCGAAGCCGCCCGGCACGATCGAGTGGGAGTGAGTCGCGGCCCTCGCGGCGATCCTCGGTGCTGATCCGAGAAAGCGACTCAACCTCCGGCATCAAATCGCCTAGGCTGACGCAACGGTGTTGCGCGGCAGGGCGGTGGGACGATGCAGAGTGGAGCGCCCGCGGCGATCGCGGCCGGCCCGGACGAACCGGTCGCGGCATCGCCCCTCCACGCTGCCTATTCCCGCCTCGTCTGGGACACGACCGACCATGCCCTGTGCCTGCTCGATCCCGAGGGGCGGGTCGCGGCCTGGAACCCTGGGGCGGAGCGGCTGACCGGCTATCCGGCCTCCGAGGTTCTCGGCCGCGCCTTCGCGTATGACGATTCTCCGGCGGGCAGCGACGGCGCCCTCACGGCGGCCCGCGAGGCCGGGCGCTACGAGACGGACGGCTGGTGGCCGCGGCGCGACGGCGGCCGGTTTCGCGCCCGCACCGTCATCCTGGCGATCCGCGACGGCGACGCCCCGGCGGGCTTCGCCCAGGTCATCCGCGAGGCGCCGCCGCCTTCGGAGGAGGGCGGCGAGATCCGGGCGGTGGCGCTGATCCTCGACCTCGCCCTCTCGACCATGTCGCAGGGCCTGTGCCTGTTCGATGCCGACCGCAGGGTGCGGCTCATCAACCAGCGCTTCTTCGCGATGTTCGCGGTCGGCGACGGGGATGCGCTCGTCGGGACGTCGATCGAGGCGCTCTGGGCGCTCGCCCTGTGCGGCCCGGGGGCGGGCCTGCGGGACGGGGCCGCCCTGCTCGCCGGCCACGCGGCTCCGCTCGAGCGCGGCGAGGCGGTGGTCGTGGCCCTCCCGGACGGGCGCGCCGTCGCCCTCTCGCGCCGCGGCGTGCCGGGCGGGGCGTTCGTCGTCACCTTCGAGGACGTGACGCGCCAGCGCGAGGCCGAGCAGGAGATCGCCCGGCTCGCCCACCACGACGCCCTGACGGGGCTCGCCAACCGGGCGATGCTGTGGCGGCGCCTGGGCGAGAGCGCCGCCGACGGGACGGTGCCGGCCGGGAGCGCCCTGCTGTTCCTCGACCTCGACGGCTTCAAGGCGGTCAACGACGATCTCGGGCACCGGGCCGGCGACGCGCTCCTGCGCCAGGTGGCCGAGCGGCTGCGCCGGGCGGTGCCGGAGCCGGGCCTCGCCGCCCGCTTCGGCGGCGACGAATTCGCCGTGCTGCTGCCCGGGCGGGCCGGCGAGCTGGCGGTGTCGCTGGCCGAGGGGCTCCTCATCGCGCTCGCCCGGCCCTACGGCATCGAGGGCCAGCGCCCGCGCACGGTCACGGCCAGCATCGGCATCGCCTTCGCGCCGGGTGGCACCACGCCCGACGCCATGCTGCGCGAGGCCGATTGCGCGCTCTACGCCGCCAAGGGCGCCGGCAAGGCGGCCTGGCGCCCGTTCACGCCGGCGCTGGAGACCGAGCGCAGCGAGGAGCGGCGCCTGGAGCACGACCTGCGCCGGGCGGTCGAGGCCGGCGAGCTGCACGTCGCCTACCAGCCGCTCGTCGACTTGTCCCACGGCGCCGTCAACGCCCGCGAGGCCCTGCTGCGCTGGACCCACCCCGAGCGCGGCGCGGTCGCGCCGCGGCGCTTCATCCCGCTCGCCGAGAAATCGGACCTGATCCGGGCGCTCGGCCTGTGGGTGCTCGAGCGCGCCTGCCGCGACGCCGCCGCCTGGCCCGATGCGGCGCGGGTCTGCGTCAACGTCTCGGTGCGCCAGCTCGGCGACGGCAGCCTGCCGCGGGCGGTCGGCGAGGCCCTCGCCCGCAGCGGCCTGAACCCGTGGCGCCTCGAGCTCGAGATCACCGAGACGGTGCTGAGCCATGGCGGCACCGGCATCGTCGACGACCTGCAGCTCCTGCACGCCATGGGCGTGCGCATCTCGCTCGACGATTTCGGGATCGGATTCTCGTCGCTCGCCCGGGTCCGCGCCTTCCCGTTCGACCGCATCAAGATCGACGGCTCGTTCGTGCGCGACGCCGTCGAGCGGCCGGATTGCCGGGCCATCGTCGGCCTCGTCGCCGAGCTCGGCCGCCGCCTCGGCATCGAGACGGTGGCGGAGGGCGTCGAGACCCCGGCCCAGCTCGCGGTGGTCCGCGAAGAGGGCTTCACCGAGGCGCAGGGCTTCCTGTTCGGCCGCGCCGTCGCGAATCCGGTCCCGGCGGCGCGCGCCGGGACCTGAGGGCGACGGGGAAGGGAAGCCCGCTCAGGCGATCGGGCCGGTATGCTTCTCGAGGAGCGCCCAGGCGTCGTCGCCGAACTTGCCCTTCCACTCCTTGTAGAAGCCGGCCGATTGCAGCTTGGCCTGGAACGCCTTGGTGTCGACGTCCTGGATGGTGAGGCCGCGGGCGCGCAGGTCCTGCTCGGTCGTGCCGCTGCGCTGGGCCATGTCCGCGCGCTGCGCCACGGCCTGCGTGTTGAAGTGCTTGGCGATCACGGTCTTCACGTCCTGCGGCAGGCCGCGCCAGATCTTGCCGTTCGACAGAAGCCAGAAGCCGTCCCACATGTGGTTGGTCTTCGAGAGGTACTTCTGCACCTCGTAGAGCTTGGCGGTGTCGATCAGCGTCAGCGGGTTCTCCTGGCCCTCGGCGATCTTCGTCTGGAGGGCCGAATACACCTCGGCGAAGTTGATCGTCATCGGGGCGGCGTCGAAGGCCTTGAACATCGAGGTCCACATCGGGCTCGGCGGGACCCGGATCTTGAACCCCTTGAAGTCCTCGGGTTTCAGGATCGGCCGGGTCGACGAGGTGGTCTGGCGGAAGCCGTTCTCCCAGATGCGGTCGAAGGCGAAGAGGCCGGACTTGTCGATCTGCGCCCGCACATGGGCGCCGAGATCGCCGTCCATCGCCGGCCACAGCTTATCGTAGGAGGCCCAGGCGAAGCCGACGCCGCTGATCGAGGCCGCCGGCACCAGGGTGGCGAGGATCAGGGGCGAGAGGGTGAAGAATTCCAGCGCGCCCGAGCGCAGCTGGCTCAGCATGTCGGTGTCGCCGCCGAGCTGGTTGTTGGGAAACAGCTTGATGTCGACCTTGCCGCCGGTCTCCTCGCGGACCGCGTCCGCGGCCTTGGTCATGTAGACCGTGAGGGGATGGCTGATCGGCGTGTTGTTGGCGGCCTTCAGGCTGAACTCGGCCGCGTGCGCCCGGGTGATGCGCAGCACCGCCGGGCTCGCGACGGCGCCGGCGACGGCGAGATGCAGCGCGCGGCGGCGCGTGAGCGTGGTCATGGCGTCCTCCTGATCGTCCGCCTCTCGGGCGGACCACTTCCATCGCCCGCGTCTCCCGCGCGGGTCCCTCGAGGCTTAAAGCACGTTTTCTCCGCCCCGGCATCCGCCGTGCGGGTCGCGCGGAGGTTTCCCGGCGAAGGTTTTTCCGGGGCCCGGCAGCCCCCGGGGGCCGGCGGCCCGGCAATCGCCGTTACGCGCGCGGCGAAATGCTCTAAGGAGGGCGCCACCGCATCCCGCGGGCGGCGCCCCGACGGCGCCGCGCCCCCGTCCGTCGCCCGCCCCCGTCCGGGCCCGAAGGTTCGCCGCCGCCCGTCATGCCGCTCGTCCGCTCGATCCTGTTCACCGTCGCGTTCTACCTCGTCACCGCCGCGCTGCTGATCGTCGGCCTGCCGACCCTCGTCAGCCGCCGAAAGGTGGTCTGGCTCGCCCAGACCTGGGGCCGGATCATCCTGAGGCTGCTGCACGCGATCGTGGGCCTGAAGGTCGAGTTCCGCGGGCTCGAGCACCGTCCGGCCGGGGCCGTGCTGGTCGCGGCCAAGCACCAGTCGGCGCTCGAGACCCTGGCCCTCGTCACGGTGCTCGACGACTTCTCCTACATCCTCAAGCGCGAGCTGATGTGGCTGCCGCTGTTCGGCTGGTACCTCGCCCGCAGCGAGATGGTGGCGATCGACCGCTCGAAGGGCTCCCGCGCCCTCGCGCTGATGAACGAGGAGGCCGCCGCCGCGATGGCCGACGGGCGCCGCCTGATCATCTTCCCCGAGGGAACGCGCCGGGCGGTCGGCGCGCCGCCGGCCTACAAGTTCGGCGTCGCCCACATGTACGACCGCCTCGGCGTGCCGTGCCTGCCGGTGGCGCTCAACACCGGGGTGTTCTGGGGCCGGCGCCGCCTGACCTACCGGCCCGGCACCGCGGTGATCGAGTTCCTGCCCGTGATTCCGGCCGGCCTGCCCCGCGACACGTTCCTGGGCGAGCTGCAGCAACGGATCGAGGCGGCCTCGGACGCCCTGGTGCGGGAGGCGGGCGGTGCCGGCGCGGGACCTCGCGCGCGGGAGGCTTGACGGGCGGACGACCCGAGCGTCGACTTCCGGACGCAAGCACAGCCGTAAGGAGACCGGGGAGAGGTCTCCGCGGCCGATCATTAACTCTTCGTAACCTGCGAAACGATTTTGCCCCCTCGTGCATTTCATGGGCCTCACAACAGGAGGCTATGATGCGTTGGAGCATGGTTGCCGGCGCCGCGATCCTGTCCGTCGGTGCCCTCGTCGGCACCGGATCGACGGCGGAAGCGCGTGACGGGTGCGGCCCCGGTTTCCACCGGAACTGGCGCGGTTGGTGCCGCCCGAACCTGGGTCCTCGGGTCTTCTACGCGCCGGTCGTCGGCTATCGCCGCGTCGTCTACGGGCCGCGCTGGGGTTACGGCTGGCGCCGCGTTGGCTGGCATCGCCCCTGGGGCTATCATGGCGGCTGGCGCCTGGCGGGCTGGCACCATGGCGGCTGGGGCTACGGCGGAGGCTGGCGCCGCGTCGGCTGGGGTGGCGGCTGGGGCCATCACGGTGGCTGGGGTCATCACGGCTGGCATCACCGCTGGTGATCGAGCGCGGCGGCCGGGTTTCTCCGGCCGCCGCACCCTCGCGTCTTGAACCTGCGATTCCCCCTCGCCAGATACTCTCGGGTCCCGTCCCGAACCTCGTTGCAGGCTCCCCGTGGACATCGATCGTTCGCGCTTGACGCACCTCCGGAATCGGCACTAGGCTGGAACAAATGGCGAACAAACGAGCCCTGTCCTGGTCGGTGGCGATGCGGGACATCCAGAACGATCGCGCGAGGAGAATGGACGTGCGTGAGGAACGTCTGAGAACGGCCACCGGCCTGCGGGGCACCCCGGCCCTGCCCCTGAGCGCCTGGCGCGGCCGGTCGGGCCGCCGCTACGTCGTGGGGATCCACGCCCTCGACGACGACCCGGCGGAGGTCGGCGAGGCGGTGGTGATCGCGGTGCGCCGCGGCGGCGACGGCACTGCCGAGCTGGTGGCGGTGGCCGCCGCGGGTGAGAGCCCGCGCGAGCGCCTCGCCCGCGGCTGGCTCACCCGCGCCCGCGCCCGCGGCGCGACCGAGATGCACGTCCATCGACTGGCCGAGGACGCGGCGGCCCGCCGCGCGGTGGTGGCGGATCTCGGCGGCGCGGCGGCCTGAAGCGGGGTCCGGCCCTCGGGCCTGGACACCCGCTCGGCTCAGTAGATCGGCCCCGACGACCAGGTCGGGCCGATCGGCAGCGGCGCCGGCAGGGCGCGGGGCTCGGCGGCGAGCGCCGGCCGCGGCGCGGGGGAGGGCGGGGCGTAGGCCTGCACCGGGGCCGGGCGCGGCGCCGGCGCGGACGGCGCGGCATGCGCGACCTTCGAGCCGGTCTCCCGGGCGCTCGTCGGCGACAGGCCGTAGGGATCGTCCTGCTCGACGTCGATCGGTGCCGGATCGGGCGCGGGCTGCCAGGCCGGCGGCTTGCGGCGGATCGGCGAGAGCGGCGTGCCGGGGGGCGGCAGGCGGGACTCGTACTTGATCAGCGGCTTGCAGATCCGGCGCAGGCCGCGGGGATCGTGGCGCGCGAGATCCAGGTGCAGGTGGTCGTAGTGGTAGATGTTCGACCCCGGCGCCAGCACCGTCGTGAAGTGGTTGCAGGCGCCCAGGAACACCTCGCGCAGGAAGCCCTGCTCGGCCTCGGTGCCGCGCCAGCCGCCCTTCACCGTCACCACGTAGCCGTCGGCGAAGCGGAAGGACATCACGTCGACGGCGTTGCCGAACGAGTGCTCAGAGAGCTTGGCGCCGACCTGGTTGTTGCGGCCGCGGCAGGAATACGAGCCGGAATTGATCTCGACCACCGGCTGGCCGAAATAGACCTCCGCCGCCGGCTGCACCGTGCCGGCGAGCCAGGCCTCGACCTCCGGGATGATCGGGCAGGCCAGCGTCATGCGCTGCTTGAGCGCGACGGTGCCGCCGGCGAGCCGGGTGACCCGGAACGGGTGGACCATGCCGCAGACGCCCGGCCCGTCGATCTCCTTGACCGGCTGGATGTCCTCGCTCGGACGAACGAGTTTCTGGGCGAGACAGACCTCCTCGGCCTGATTCCGCCAGGGTTCGCGCTGCTCAAACCGGTTGAGCGCGCATCCGGTGAGCCCCAGGCCGAAGAGCGTGAGGGCTGAGAACGCTACGATGCCACGACGCATGATGCATCACATGCGCCCGATGCCGTAAACGCCGCGTCAACCCTCGCCGTCAGCGTTTGGCCCAGGATGGGGCGGGTCGCATGGTCACGCGAACCGCTTGGCCCCCGCGACGCAGAGCACGACCAGCCCGGTCACCGCGACCATCGACGGGGCGACAGGCTCGCCGAGCAGGAGCCCCGCCAGCGCCAGGCCGAGGAAGGGCTGGAGCAGCTGCAGCTGGCCCACCCCGGCGATGCCGCCCCGCGCCAGCCCGCGATACCAGAACACGAAGCCGACGAGCATGCTGAACACCGACACGTAGGCGAGGCCGAGCCAGGCCGGCGCGCCGATGCCCGCCACGCCCACCGGCCGGGTGACGAGGGCGAGGACCAGCATCGCCGGCAGGGACAGCACCAGTGCCCAGGAGATCACCTGCCAGCCGCCGAGCCGGCGCGACAGGGCGGCGCCCTCCGCGTAGCCGAGCCCGCAGAGCAGGATCGCGGCGAGCATCAGGAGATCGCCGGCGAGCGAGGCCGGCCCGCCCTGGATCAGCGCGAAGCCCGCGACCGCCGCGCTGCCGACGAGCGAGAACGCCCAGAACGCCGCCCGCGGCCGCTCGCCCCCGCGCAGCACGCCGAACAGCGCGGTGGCGAGCGGCAAGAGGCCGATGAACACGATCGAGTGGGCCGAGGTGACGTGCTGTAGCGCCAGCGCGGTCAGGAGCGGGAAGCCCGCCACCACCCCGAGCGCCACGATGGCGAGGGAGGCGAGATCGGACCGCGCCGGCCGCTTCTGGCGCAAGCCCCAGAGCAGGGCCGCCCCGAGGAGCGCGGCGATCACCGCCCGGGCCGAGGTGAGGAAGAGCGGCGAGAATCCCCCCACCGCCACCCGGGTCGCCGGCAGCGAGCCGCTGAAGATCACCACCCCGAGGAGCCCGCTGCCCCATCCGTCCGCCGCTCGCGGCATCGTCCGACCCTCTCCCGCATCGCGACAGGACATCGCTGCATCCGGTGGCGCAATAGCGCCGACCGGCTGGCCCGCGAAGGCACGATCCCGTACGGTTTGCCCGAACTGTATGGGTGCGACGACCCTGACGATCGGCGATGGGACGATGACGGAAGGCGGCCGCACGGCGGCGGTCATGCAGGCGATCCGCGGGCGGATCGCGACACGGGGGCTGGCGCCGGGGGAGCGGCTTCCGTCGATCCGGGGGCTCGCCGCCGCCATGGGCGTCTCGCCCTCGACGGTGGTCGAGGCCTACGAGCGGCTGGCGGCGGAGGGGGCGGTGCGCTCGCGCCCCGGTTCCGGCTTCTACGCCGCCTCCGCCGCCCCGCCGCCGACCCTGGCCGAGATCGGGCCGCGGCTCGACCGGGCGGTCGATCCGCTCTGGGTGTCGCGGCAATCCCTCGACGGCGAGCCCGCGATGCCGAAGCCCGGCTGCGGCTGGCTCCCGGCGGAGTGGATGCCGCTGGCCTCCCTGCGCCGCGCCGCCCGCGCCCTGGCGAAGGCGGAGGACGCGGTGCTCACCGATTACGGCGCGACGCGGGGCCCGCTGCCCCTGCGCCGGCTGCTGGCCCGGCAATTCGCGGAAGAGGGCCTGGGCGTCGGCCCGGACCGGATCCTGCTCACCGGATCGGGCACGCAAGGCGTCGACCTGATCTGCCGCCTGCTGGTCCGGCCGGGCGACACGGTACTGGTCGACGACCCCTGCTACTTCAACTTCCAGGCGCTGCTGCGCGCCCACCGGGCGGAGGTGGTCGGCGTGCCCTATACCCCGGCCGGGCCCGACCCGGAGCGTTTCGCCGAGGCTGCGGCCGCGCACCGCCCGCGGCTCTACGTGACGAACTCGGCGCTCCACAACCCGACCGGGGCCACGCTCGCTCCCGCGGTCGCCCACCGGATCCTCAACGCGGCGGCCGCCCACGACGTCGTCATCGTCGAGGACGACATCTTCGCCCCCTTCGAGCCCGAGCCGTCGCCGCGGCTCGCCGCCCTCGACGGGCTCGAGCGGGTGATCCGGATCGGCAGCTTCTCCAAGACGCTCTCGGCCTCGATCCGCTGCGGCTACGTCGTCGCGAAGGCCGAGTGGATCGAGGCCTTGATCGATCTCCAGGTGGCGACGAGCTTCGGCGGGGTCAGCCCGGTCGCGGCCGAGCTGGTCGCGGGGGCGATCGGCGACGGGCAGTACCGCAAGCACCTCGAGTCCCTGCGCCGGCGCCTCGCCCGGGCGCGGCGCGAGAGCGCGGAGCGGCTCGCCGATCTCGGCATCCGGCCCTGGCTGATGCCGCGGGGCGGGTTCTATCTCTGGTGCACCCTGCCGGACGGGCGCGACGCCGCGGCGGTCGCCCGGGCGGCCCTGCGCGAGGGCGTGGTGCTGGCGCCCGGCGACGTGTTCAGCGTGTCGCGCACGGCATCGCCGTGCATGCGCTTCAACGTGGCGCAGATGGCGGACGAGCGGGTGATGCCGGTGCTGCGCCGCGCCCTGGCGGCGCAGGCCGGGCCGGTGGTGCGGGCGGTCGGACTCGAACCGACATATCCGTGAGGACGGCGGATTTTGAGTCCGCTGCGTCTACCAATTCCGCCACGCCCGCGCGCGGTGAAGCCCCTCTCCTCTGCCGTGCGAAGCGGGAGCGTGTCAATCCCGCGCGGTGCGGCCGGAGCCCTAGCGCTGCGAGCCGCGCTGCTCCTTCGCGGGGGCTTCCCGCGCCGGCGCGGTCTCCGGCGCCGCGTTGATGCCGGGCGCGATGCCGGGGGCGATCTGCTCCGCGCTCGGCCCCGCCTTCGGGTCGGGGACCGGCAGGGTCGAGACCTCGTGCGATCCCTTGACCGTGGTGGTGATTCCGGCGGGCGCCACCGTCGCGTCGTCCGGCCGCTTCGGGCCCAGCCGGTCGAGGAACGGGACGAGCACGTCGCGCAGGCGGTCGCGGGGCTCGGCATAGGCGCCGACCGAGACCGTCGCGGTCATGCCGGCGACGAGGGCGAGGTCGGGCGGGATCTGCTCGATGCGGATCCGCACCGGCACCCGTTGCGCGAGGCGGACCCAGGTGTAGACCGGGTCGACCCCGGGCAGGCCCTGCGTGCTCGCCGCGGCGTTCGCGGTGCTGATGCCCCGGGTGATGCTGTCGACCCGGCCGCGGATCGGCTCGGCATAGCCCATCAGCGCGGCGGTCGCCGGATCGCCGACGCGGATGTGGCCCATCTTGGTCTCCTCGAAATAGCCGTCGATCCAGTAGGAATCGGCGTCGATGACCGAGACGTTGCGGGTGCCGGCGGTGGCGTAGTCGCCGACCCGCAGGAGCAGGTTGGTGACGTAGCCGTTGACCGGGCTCCGCACCTCCGTGCGCTTCAGGTTGATCTCGGCCTGCGCGGCCTGGGCCTGGGCCGAGGCGAAGGCGGCCTCCGCCTGCTTGGCGGTGCCGGCGAATTGCTGCTTCTCCTCGATCGAGGTCGAGACCGTGGTCAGCGCCTCGCGCCGCGCGGCCTGGGCGCGCTTGACCTGGAGGTCGGCGGCGCGATTCTCGACGTCGGCCTTGGCGGTATCGAGCGCGACCTTGAAGTCGAACGGATCGATCACGTAGAGGACGTCGCCCTTGCGGACGAGCTGGTTGTCGACGACGCGCAGCTCGGTGATCTGGCCCGAGACCTGGGGGGCGACGCTCGCCACCTGCACCCGCACCCGCCCGTCCCGGGTCCAGGGCGCGGTGACGTAGTAGTCCCAGACGATCAGGGCCGCGGCCGCGGCCAGCGCCAGCACCACCAGCGTCGCCAGGATGCGCAGGAGCCGGCGTCCCCGGGTCGTCCGCTTGACCGCCACCGTTCCCTCCTCAGACCAGCACGATCAGGAGCGCCAGGATGCACACGTAGATCCCCGCCTCGGCCAGCGGCGGGTTGGCGAAGACGCGCTCGAAGCGCATCAGCCGCAGGACCGGCCGCAGGCACAGCAGGATCGCCAGGGCGGCCATCGCGTAGGCGACGAAGGGAGAGACCAGCACCCCGCCGATCGTCAGCTCATGAAACATCGCCAGCCCGGTTCCCGGGCCCCCACAGGCCGAGGCGCCGCAGCACCCGGCCCTGCCCCTCGACGACATAGGACGCGGTGGTGAGGTCGGCCACAACCCGCGTCGCGGTGGGGCGCGATTCCGTCGGCCCGGCCCGGGCGGCGGCGAGGAGGCCTGCACCCGCCTCGCGCAGAGGACCCGCCTCGGCCCGCCGCAGGGCGGCGCGGGCGGCGTGCACGGCGCCGTCATAGGCCGGCACCCCGGCGAGCCGGTTCAGGCCGGCTTGCGCCCCGGCGGCGGCGGTGTCGAGGGCGGCGAGGGCGAAGGCGTGGCGCAGGGCGGCGCGGCGGACCGCCCCGCCGGCGCAGGCCCAGCCGGCGAACTGCACCACGCGGTCGGCATCGAGGTTGACCCGCTCGTCGGCCTCCTGCGGCTCGCCCGACAGGGCCTCGATCACGTCGGCCCGGGCGGCCCGGAGCGACCAGCGCCGGCGCTGGGCGTTCGAGGTCGGCAGCACGATCCGGATCACCAGGAACAGGATCAGCCCGGAGACGCAGAACAGCGTGCTCGAGGTGAGGTAGGAGTCCGGGTTGTATGGCTGCGGGTTCGCCGGCGACAGCACGACGGGGAAGAACACCAGCAGGATGAAGCCGAGGCTCGCGGTCGCCGGCCGCAGGCTGAGCAGGCACGCGACGACGATGACCGGCGCCATCGCGACGGCGAGCAGCGGGAAGCCCTGGCCGCCGTCGAGGACGATGAACTCGACGATGCCGGCGCAGGCCGCGGCGAGCGGCATGCCCCAGAGCGCGCCCGTCGCGAAGCCGACCGGGTTGGGGTTGATCGAGGCGAGCGCCGCGAAGGCCGAGACCTGGAGCAGCGCCGCCGAGGTGGCGGGCCAGCCGCTGAGGACGAAGAGCCCGGCGCTGATCGCGATCGTGATGACGACCCGGGCGGCGTTGCGCAGCGCATCGGGAAAGTCGCGGTGCACCGGCAGGCGCATGTCCCGCATCGGCGCGCGGCCGGTCTCGAGGGCCGCGATCCCGTCCCCGGCGAGCCGGTCCTGGCGCAGGAGGTCGATGGCGCGCCGGTGCAGCAGCACCGTATCGGGATCGGCGTCGCCGCCCGCCGCCAGCGCGTCGAGGCGGGCCATCAGGTCGGGCAGGGCATCGCGGTCGCCGTCGAGGCCGGCGAGCACGCGGGACCGCAGGTCGTCCGGATCGCCCGAGCGCGACGCGGCCAGCGCGAAGGAGCGGGCGGCCGCGACCGACGCGAACAGGGCGGCGACGGCGCTGCGTCCGCCCGCCGCCCGGTTCTCGCCGTCGTGGAACTCGGTCGCGACGACGCCGATCGCGTCGCGCGGGGCGGCGGCGAGCCGCATCGCGTCGGCGGCGGCCTCCGGCCCCGGATCGCCGTCGCGCACGGCCCGGCGGACGAGGTCGCGCACCGCGTCGCGGGCCTTTTGCATGCCGGCGCGGAGGTCGGGGAAGACGTAGGGAGCGCCGAGCGCGTCGTTGATGAAGGTGATCGAGACGATGCCCAGCGTGATCGCGGCGACGCGGGCGATGCCGGATTCGAACACCGATTGCGGCGCGTCGATGTTGTTGATCGCGATGATCGCCACCGTGTAGCCCGACAGCATGGCGCCGTAGGCCTTGGTGCCCTGGAGGTAGTTCGCGACGAAGACGCAGACGCCCATCCAGAGCGCGAAGGCGACCAGCATCTCGACCCGGTCCTGCCCGAACAGGGCCGTGAACAGGATCGCCACCGCGAAGCCGACGAGCGTGCCGAGGAAGCGGTAGGCCGCCTTGGACAGGGCCTGGCCGCGCCGCGGCTGGGCGAGGATCGCCACCGTCACGGCCGCCGAGGACGCGCTCTCGAGCTGGAGCCAGAACCCGGCATAGAGCGCCAGCATCATGGCGAGCCAGATCCGCACGGCATAGGCCCAGGACGCGAGCGGCGGCGGCTCGATCCGGTCGAGGACCGCGTCGATCCAGCCCCGGCGTTCCGTCCCGTCGGCTGCGTTCACCTGGGGCATCGCATCCCTCCGCGATCGATCGCGCCCGATTGGGATGCACAATTCGAATTCGGTGGTAGGCTGGGCGCAACCGGGCAGCGACCCGGCCCGTGGCCGCGGGCCGCGCCAGAACAGCCAGCCGAGGAAGCGCCGATGAGCAAGCCAGAGATCCGCGTCGCGACGTTCGCGGGCCCCGGGGCGGAACCCGTCATCCAATCGGTGCCCTGGCCGAAGGTTCCGCGCAAGGCGGCGCTGATCAAGGTCGGCGCCTGCGGCGTCTGCGGCACCGACCAGCACATCCTCAAGGGCCACTGGCCGAAGCCCCTGCCGTGGCCCTTCACGCTCGGTCACGAGATCGGCGGCGTCATCGTCGAGAAGGGCGACGAGTTCACTGCCGACTTCATGGAGAAGCCGCTCCAGGTCGGCTCCAAGGTGATGATCCCGCCGCTGATGCCGTGCGGCCACTGCTATTACTGCGTCCATTATCCGGAGCAGGCCAACAAGTGCCTGACCCCGGTCTATTACGGGCGCTATCTCGGCTTCGACAAGGCGCCGCACCTGTGGGGCGGCTGGGCCGAATACGTCTATGTCGATCTCGAGATGCTGCCGGGCACCAAGGTCTACAAGCTTCCCGACGACATGTCCTTGCGCCTCGGCGCGCTCTCCGAACCGCTGACCTCGTGCATCCGCGCCTTCAACCGGGCGACCAAGGCCGGCGGCTTCAAGTGGGGCGACACGGTCGTGATCCAGGGCTCGGGGCCGATCGGCATCCTGGCGGTGGCGGCCGCCCAGGAGATGGGCGCCGGCCGGGTGATCTGCGTCGGCGCGCCGGAGGAGCCGCGGCTCGCGCTCGCCCGCAAGTTCGGCGCCGAGGCGACCGTCGACATCACCGAGGTCACGACGCCGGAGGCCCGTATCGCCGCGGTGCGCGAGATCGTCGGCGGCTTCGGCGCCGACCTCGTCATGGATTGCTCGGGCCATCCGAGCGCCGGGCCGGAGGGCATCGAGTTCCTGCGCGACGGCGGCACCTACGTCGAGATGGGCCAGTTCACCGATGCGGGGAAGATCGAGACCTCCTGGCACCGGATCTGCTCCAAGGACCTGAACGTGCTCGGCTCCTGGGCCTTCACCGGCAACGACCTGCCGCTCGGCGTCGACATGCTCTACCGCGCCCGGGACAAGTACCCGTGGCTCGAGATGCAGACGGTCTACCCCTTCACCCAGGAGGGCGTGTCGCAGGCGGTGAAGGATGCGATGGCGATGAGGACGGTGAAATCCACCATCGTGCCGTTCCCCGAGCTCGTCGCCTGAACCGATGGCGGGGCGGGCGCGAAGGCGCTAGAGCATTTTCCGACGAAGTGGATACCGGTTCGTCTCAAAAAATGCGGCAAAATCAAAGACCTAGAGCACTTCGCGATTGCAACGCGATCGCGAAGTGCTCTAGGTCGGGGGCTTCGCGATTCGCCCATCCGGAGCCCACGCCGTTGCGCCCTCTTCGTCTCGCCGCCTTGTTCCTCGCCTGGGCGCCGGCCCTCGCCCACGCGCAGGCGGGTCTCCAGCCCACCGGGACCTGGCTCACCCCCGGGGGTGACTCGCAGATCCGCATCAGCCGCTGCGGCGCCGGCTATTGCGGCATCATCGCCAAGGTGATGAACGGCGAGACCAAGGACGTGAACAACCCCGACCCCGGCTTGCGCGGCCGCAGCCTCGTCGGCGTGGCACTCTCCCGCGACATGCGCCCCTCCGGCGAGGGCTGGGAGGGCTCGCTCTACAATTTTCGCGACGGCAAGACCTATTCCGGCAAGCTCGCCATGAAGGGGCCGAACGTGCTGGAATTGTCGGGCTGCGTGCTCGGCGGACTGATCTGCAAGAAGCAGATGTGGACGCGGGTGGACTGACGAAGCGCTGCGCCCTTGAGCCCTCCCCCTCTTCGCGGCAGGGCCGTCCGGGGAAAGTTGTGGCGCGCCTCCCCTCTCCCGTGTGGGAGAGGGGCCGGGGGTGAGGGTGACACGCATCCGTGTAAAGCTCTGACCGTCGTGCTGGCAGCGGGACGTTCGGAGTTCGACTCGGGACCGTAGCACCCTCGCGCGATCTTCGATCGCCCCTACCCCTCTCCCACACGGGAGAGGGGATCCCGCGCATAATTTTAGAAGGGATTTTTCCCCGAACAGCCCCGCGCAGGTGGGAGGGTTGAGGCGCGGCCTCCACCGCGCCTTACAGCACCGCCGCCCCCGCCCGGTTCGCCACCCGGATCTGCCACAGGCAGAGCAGCGGCGTGACCACCAGCTCCATGCCGAGCGCCGCCAGCATGACGAGCGACGGCACCCCGGTCAGCCACAGGCCGAGGAGCCGGGCGAGACCGCCCAGCACGACGATCATCGTCAGGAAGCGGAACAGCGACGTCTTGGTCTCGATCCCGGGAATCGTCGACCAGAACAGAAGGCCGATCCCGAGCAGCAGGCCCGACAGGTAGCGGAAATGGCTGTCGGTCGAGACGTCGAAGGCGCCGCCGCCGATCCCGGCCTGGCCGAACAGCACGCCGTAGAGCCCGCCCGCCACCGGCACGATCCCCGCCACGGCCACCACCCGCTGCAGCGCCCGCCGCTCCGCCTCGTCAGTCATCCTCACGGCCTCGCTGCCTCGTCCCCCGACAATCCCCCAGGGGCTGCCGGGTTCACCAATGATGCAGCACCACCGCGTCGGCGAGGCAGGCCGGCTTCTCGGCGCCCTCGATCTCCACCGTCACCCCGTAGGTGGTGCGCAGGCCCCGCGGCGGCACGTCGAGGGCGGCGGCCACCCGGACCCGGCCGCGCAGGCGGGAATTCACCACCACGGGGGCGGGGAAGCGCACCCGGTCGAGGCCGTAATTCAGGCTGAGCCGCAGGCCGTCCAGGCGCCGCACCCCGGCGATGAAGCGCGGCACCAGCGACAGGGTGAGGTAGCCGTGCGCCACCGTCGCGCCGTAGGGCGAGTCGCGCGCGGCCCGCTCCGGGTCGACGTGGATCCACTGGTGGTCGTCCGTCGCCTCGGCGAAGCGGTCGATCATCGCCTGGTCGACGGTGATCCACTCGCCGACCCCGATCTCCTGCCCGATTGCCGCCTTCAGGGCCTCCGGCCCGTCGAAGATCTCCATGCGGTCTCCTCCCATGCCCCTGCACCATAGGGCCGGACAATGCCCGCGGCCACGCGCGATCGGCGATGGCCGCCCTGCCCGTAGATACTCCACCCAAGTGTTCTACCTAGATTCGGTGAGTCTCGGTCTGAGGGAGTACCGGCGGTGGGCCAGAAGAGCGTGCGGGTCGCGATCGCGGGCGTCGGCAACTGCGCCTCCTCCTTCGTGCAGGGCCTGACCTTCTACCGCGAGGCCGGCCCCGGCGGGACGGTGCCGGGCCTGATGAGCCCCGATCTCGGCGGCTACCGGGTGGCGGACGTGGCGGTGGTGGCGGCCTTCGACGTCGCGCGGGACAAGGTCGGACGCGACCTCGCGGAGGCGATCCTGGCAGTCCCGAACAACACCGCGCGCTTCGCCGAGGTGGCGCCGGCCGGGGTCACGGTGGAGCGCGGCCCGACCCTCGACGGGCTCGGCCGCTACCTCGAGGCGATCGTGCCGGAATCACCGGCCCGGCCGGTGGACGTCGCGGCATCCTTGCGCCGCGCGGGCGCCGAGATCCTGGTCTCCTACCTGCCCGTCGGCTCGCAAGCGGCCACCGAGTTCTACGCGGAGGCCGCGCTGGCGGCGGGCTGCGCCTTCGTCAACTGCATCCCGGTCTTCATCGCCTCGCATCCCGAGTGGTGCCGGCGCTTCGCGCAGGCCGGGCTGCCGCTGATCGGGGACGACATCAAGAGCCAGGTCGGCGCCACCATCGTGCACCGGGCGCTGGCGCACCTGTTCCGCGAGCGCGGCGTCAAGCTGGAACGGACCTACCAGCTCAATTTCGGCGGCAACGCCGATTTCCGCAACATGCTGGAGCGCGAGCGGCTCGAATCGAAGAAGATCTCGAAGACGCAATCGGTGCAGAGCCAGCTCGAGACCGCCCTGCCGGCGGACGACATCCATGTCGGCCCGAGCGACTACGTGCCGTGGCTGAGCGACCGGAAATGGGCGCATATCCGCCTGGAGGGTACCGCCTTCGGCGGAGTGCCGCTGAACCTCGAACTCAAGCTCGAGGTGTGGGATTCGCCGAACTCCGCCGGCATCGTCATCGACGCGGTGCGCTGCGCGGCGCTCGCCCGCGAGCGCGGGATCGGCGGGGCGCTGGTCGGCCCGTCGAGCTGGCTGATGAAATCGCCGCCGGAGCAGTTCACCGACGAGGAGGCGCATCGCAGGACGCTGGCCTTCGTGGCGGGGGAGGGGCGGTAGAAGCGCCGTTCGCGTTTCCTCGGCGTCATCAACTCAATCTCGCCGACGAGGTCGGGAGGGACAGCGGGTGGAGGGGTACCGGCCCTCACCACCCGCCGCGCCGCGCCCGGACGTGGTCCCGCGTGATCGCGTCGAGGCTCGGCGTCCCGAGCAGCGTCATCGCGTTGTCGAGCTCACCCCGGAAGATCTCGATCGCCCGGGAGACCCCCTCGGACCCGCCGGCCGAGAGGCCCCACAGGAACGGGCGGCCGAGGCTGCAGGCGGTGGCGCCGAGGGCGAGCGCCTTGATGACGTCGGTGCCGCGGCGCACGCCGCCGTCGAGGATCACCTCGGCCCGGCCGGCCACCGCCCCGGCCACGTCGGGCAGGGCCTCGATCGCCGCCGGCACGTCGTCGAGCTGGCGGCCGCCGTGGTTCGAGACCATCACCGCCTCGATCCCGAGCGCGACCGCCCGCTCGGCATCCGCCGGATGCAGCAGGCCCTTCAACGCCATCGGGCCGCGCCAGGTGTCGCGGATGCGGGCGATGTCGTCCCAGTTCGCCGACGGGTCGAACAGCGAGGCGACGTGCTGGGCGACGCTGGTGAAGCCGCGCCTTGCGACCTGGAAGTTGCCGAAGCCGAGCCGCGAGCGGGCGGCCCCGGCGAGCCAGGCCGGGCGGCGGGCGAGGTCGAGGGCGGTGGAGAGGCGGGGCTTGAGCGGCATGGTGAAGGCGTTGCGCAGGTCGCGCTCGCGCCGGCCCTGCACCGCGAGGTCGACGGTGAGGCACAAGACCCGGTAGCGCGCGGCGGCGGCGCGGCTGAGGAGCGCCTGCATCCAGTCGCGGTCGCGCAGGAAGTAGAGCTGGAACCAGCGCTCGCCGTCCGGCGCCCCGTCCGCCACCTGCTCGATCGAGCCGACGGAGTTGGTCGACAGGCAGTAGGGGATGCCGGCCCGGGCCGCCGCCCGCGCGCCCGCGACCTCGCCGTCGGGCCAGAAGAACCCGGCGAGCCCGGTCGGCGCCATCATCAGGGGCAGGGACGAGCGGTATCCGAGGATCGACCGGGTGAGGTCGCGGGTGCCGACATCGACGCCGACCCGCGGCATCAGCATCCAGGCGTCGAAGGCGGCGACGTTGTCGCGCAGGGTGCGCTCGTCCTCGGCGCCGCCGTCGATGAAGTCGAACACCGCCTTCGGCAGCCGCCGGGCGGCCTGGGCGCGCAGGTCGGCGACGGCGTGGGCCCGCTGCAGGCGGGCGGCGAGCCGGGTCGGGGCGGGGGCCGGCACCGGCGCGGGCGGCGGTGCCGCCGCCAGCGCGGAGGACGGTCGGCGGGCGATCGCCCGCCCGGTCCGGCGCTCGTCTGCGTCCATTTCGGCCTCCCTCCCGGTTCTCGCGTCCGGTCGCATGACGGGTACCACGAGGCCCACGCCCGATGGAACGGCGGCAGATGGCGCGCGTCGAACCCGCTCCAGGCCCCTCGCGGGCGGCGCGGCGGCGGCACTCATGGCGAACCGGGACGAGGCCGAGCGCGGCGAGATCGAGGACCGCTCGGCGCCGCGCGCCGCGATCGTCCACGAGGCGGTGCGCCGGCAGGGCGAGGAGGAGCTGTCCCGCCCCGCCGGCTCGCTGTTCTGGTCGAGCGTGGCGGCGGGCATCGCCATCATGGCCTCGGTGATCGCCGTGGGCGCGCTGCACCGCAAGCTGCCGGAGGGGATGGCGGCCCGGACCCTGGTCTCGCAGCTCGGCTACCCCCTCGGCTTCCTGATCGTGATCCTCGGGCGGCTGCAGCTCTTCACCGAGCAGACCATCGTGACCGTGCTGCCGCTGGCCACCCGGCCGAGCGGGCGGGCCCTGGCGCGCACCGCCCGGCTCTGGGGCATCGTGCTCCTCGGCAACCTGATCGGCACCGCCGCCGCGGCGGGGCTCACCGTCCACGGCCACCTCGTCGCCCCGGGGCTCCTCGACGCGATGCTGGCGGTGTCGCGCGAGAGCCTGATGCACAAGGAGCCGTCGGAATTCCTGCTCCAGGGCATCCCGGCCGGCTTCCTCATCGCCACCGTGGCGTGGCTGCGGGCGGCATCGAGCGGGGGCGAGTTCTGGATCGTCTTCACCCTCACCTTCGCGATCGTCCTCGGCGACTTCACCCACGTGGTGGCGGGCGCGGCCGAGGCCTTCCTGCTGCTCTGGGCCGGCGAGGCCGGGCCCGGACAGGTGCTGGGCGGCATGATCCTGCCGGCGCTCGCCGGCAACGTGATCGGCGGCACCGGCCTGTTCGCGCTCCTGGCGCACGCACAGGTCCGGCAGGAACTGTGACGCGGCCACCACGCGCGGCTGCGCGGGAAACCGCGGCCGGCGCCGGTGCTGCATTGCGGCAGCCTGCCGATTTGCTCCCTCCCTCGCTCTTGATAAGCAGGCCCGATCGATTCGTGCCCGAGGGAGACCCATGAGCATCGTCCAGGCGGCCTTCGGCCGGTTCAAGCAGACGGTGACCGCCTATGCGGGCGACGCCGCGCTGATGCGGGCGGCGGTGTCGGCCTGCGCCAACGTGATCGTGGCCGACGGCGAGGTCGCCGGGGCGGAGTTCGAGGCGGCGCTCAAAGGCATGCTCGCCGACCCCATCCTCGAGAAGGGCTACGACAGCCTGATGCTGGAGGAGGAACTCTACGACGGGATCGGCCGCGCCCGCACCCGGGCCGGACGGATGCAGAACATCCACTTCATGGAGGCCGTCGCCGACCGCCCGGCCGAGCAGCGCCAGAGCGTCTTCCTGATCGCCGCCGACGTCGCCGATTTCGAGGGCATCAGCCCCTCCGAGCACCGGGCCCTGACCGAGGTGGCGACGGCGCTCGGGCTCGACCGGGACGCGCTGCTCGCCTGATCCGTCATATGGTTTCCGGCCGATCGCTTCGCGATGCGCGAAACCGGCTTCGCTCGGGCGTGTGGAGCCTCCGGCTCCACCGCGCGGGCTTGCGATACCGTTCCCGGAAGGAATCGTCCGAAAACGGTATCATCCGGCCCGGACCGCGCTCGGCGGTCCGTCGTGGAGTCGGCCCCAGGCCCGGCGCAGCTGGCGCGGCGAGGCGAAGCCCGCCCGCTCGGCCACGCTCTCCATGTCGAGGCGGGTCCGGGCCAGGAGATCGCGGGCGAGCGCCACCCGCAAGGCGTTGACGTAGGCCGGCAGGCTCATCCCGGCATGGCGGTTGAACAGCCGCGAGAGGTGGCGCGGGCTCGTCGCGGCGATGTCCGCCAGGATCTCCAGGCTCCAGGCCCGGGCGGGATCGGCGCTCACCGCGTCCTGCACCCGGTGGATCGCCGGGTGCAGGTGGTTGCGCCCCTCGAGCCAGGGCGAGAGTTGCGGGTCGTGGCCCGCCCGGCGCAGGTAGACGACGAGGTAGCGCGCCACCGCCGCGGCGCAGGCCGGATCGACGAGGCGGGCCACGAGGTGGAGCATCAGGTCGATGCCGGCGGTGATGCCCGCGCTCGTCAGGCGCTCGCCGTCCTCGACGAACAGCCGGTCCTCCAGCACCCGTGCCGCGGGCGCCAAGGCCGCCAGCTCGGCGCAGGCCGCATGGTGGGTGGTGCAGGCATGCCCGTCGAGGAGCCCGGCCCGCGCGGCAAGCAGCGCGCCGGAGCAGATCGAGACCAGGCGGTGGCCCGGCCCGACCTGCGCCCGCAGCCAGGCGACGATCGCCGCCTCGGCCGCCCGCTCCGCCTCGCCCGGGGGCGCGGGATCGCCGAGCACCAGCTCCGCCGCGCCGGCGAGCAGGATCGTCGCGCCGTCCGGCAGCGGCTCGGGCAGCGGCACGAGCCCGGCGAGCCCGAGCCCGGTCGAGCTCGCGACCTCCGGGCACGGGCCGGCATGGACGACGTGGAACCGCACCCGGTCCTGGAGCAGGTTAGCCTTGCGCAGGACCTCGACGGGCCCGGCCACGTCGAGGAGCAGGGTGCGCGGCGGGCATACCACGACGACCGGCAAGACCACCGGCAAGACCACCGGCGAGACCACCGGCGGGGCGCCCCCGATGTCGGTCGTCGTCCTCACGCGGCGCGACGGGCCCCGGGCCCCGCCAGCGCCTCCTCGACGGTGGCGATGCGGGCGAAGCGGCCGGCCAGCACCAGCTCGGTGCGGGCCCGGATCTCGTCGGCGCTCCAGCGGCGGCCGGCGGCGTCGGTCATCGCGAAGGTCATGGTCGCCTCCGCCACGTAGTCGACGGTGTAGCCGAGGTCGGAGGCATGGCGGGTCGTGGTCTCGCAGCACTGCTCGGTGCGGATGCCGCTGACGATGAGCCGGCGGATGCCGGTCCGGGTCAGCCAGACGTCGAGCCCGCTGCCGACGAGCGCGCTGTGGCGGCGCTTCTGGAACACCGCGTCGGGCACGATGCGCAGGGGCTCCAGGGTGCGGACACGGCCGGCGGCGAGGGAGAACGCCCCCTCGTCCTCGACGTGGAAGACCTGCACGACGGGGACGTTTCGCGCCATGGCGCCGTCGATCAGCGCCTGCTGGCGGCCGAGGTAGCGGGCGAGGTCCGCCTCGTCCCAGTAGGGACGGTGGCGGAAGGATTCTTGCGCGTCGATGACCAGGAGGGCGGTGTCGGACATGGCGGTCATCCTTAAGGGTGGAGACGGCGCCAGGATAGGCGCCGCCGCGGGACCCGAAAGGCCGCGCCCGGACCGGAAGCGGACGGAAAAAGACAGCCCGTCACCCCGGGCGGAAGACCCGCAGCCGGTGTCCGTCGGGATCGAGGGCGACGAAGGTGCGGCCGAAATCCATCGCGGTCGGTGCCTGCAGGATCGGCAGGCCGCGCGCCGCCCAGGCGGCATGCGTGGCCTCGAGCGTGGCGTCGTCCGGAACCGTGAAGGCGATCTCGGTGCCGCCGCCGGTCATGGCGGCGGCCGGCACGGCGGCGTGGCGGGACCACAGGCCGAGCCTCGTACCGCCCTCGAAGGCGAACAGCACGAAGGTCGGGCCCGCCTCGACCGGGGCGCGGCCGAGCAGGGCGGCGTAGAACCGGCCGCTCGCCTCGGGGTCGTCGACGTAGAGCAGGGTGTAGGTCGGCTGGAGCATGGTCGGGATTCCCGTCTGGTGCGACGCCCCGGGCTTAAGGCGGCCCACTGACAGATTCCGGCAGCAGCGATCGGGACCCGGACGGGACGCCGTCGCGACGCGATTCCCTGCGCCGCCCGCCAGTCCCGCAGGAGGGCGTGGCGGGGGCGGGGATAAGGCTGCCCGGTGAGGGTCAGGGCCTCCATGCGGTCGGTGCGGAAATGGCGGAAGTCGTCCCGCGCCTCGCACCAGGCGACGACGACCCGCACCCGCTCGAAGACGCCGAGGGCGACCGGCCAGATCACCCGCTCCGACCCGGCTCCGGCGGCGTCGCGGTAGCGGATCGCCACCTTGTGCTGGGCCCGGATGGCGCCGCGCAGCGCCGCGATGTCGACCCCGTCCGGCAGCGACTCGGCGGGGCCGACCAGCAGGGTCGAGGCGTCGAGCCGGTCGCGCAGGTCCGCCGGCAGCACCGCGGCGATCTTCGCCAGGGCGTCGCCGGCCGCTGCCGCCAGCGGGCCGTCGGTCCGCCCCGCCACCCAGCGCATGCCGAGGACGAGGGCCTCGATCTCCTCCTCGCGGAACATCAGCGGCGGCAGGGTGAAGCCCGGGCGCAGGACGTAGCCGAGGCCCGGCTCGCCCTCGATCGCCGCTCCCTGCGCCTGGAGGCTGGCGATGTCCCGGTAGAGGGTACGCAGGCTGACGCCGGTCTCCTGCGCGAGATGCCGGCCGCTGACGGGCTTGCGATGGCGCCGCAGGACCTGGAGCAGATCGAGCAGGCGTTCGGCACGGGACATGATCGGGCGGGCTCGGGACGGATCGGACGCCGTTCCGTCGCAGACGGGCGGCCGGAACCGAAGGCCCCCCGGCCGCTCAGCGCATAGCGACCACGGCGACGCCCGACCCGACCATCACCCCGCCGGCGACGCGGTTTGCCCGGCGCACGGCCGTCCGGGTGCGCAGGGCGCGGCGCAACCGGCCGGCGAGGAGCACGTGGCCGCCGATCACCACGGCCTCGACCGCGAGGATCACCGCCGCCAGGATCCCGACCTGCGCCGGGGCGAGGGCGGCGCCGACGACGTTCGGCAGCAGGGCGAGGGTGAACAGCGGCATCTTCGGGTTGCCGAGGTTGAGGGCGAGGCCGGTGAGCACGCTCGCCGCCAGACCCGGCCGCGCTTCGCCGGTCCGCTCCGCCGGCGGTACCGGCTCCGCGGTCCAGAGCCTGATCCCGGCCCAGACCAGGTAGGCGGCGCCCGCGTAGCGCAGGACCGTCATCACCGCGCCCATCTCCTGCGCCACGACCGCGAGGCCGGCGGCGGCGAGGACCAGGAAGGTCAGGATGCCGAGCACCATTCCGATCCCGTAGGCGATGCCGGCCGCGGGCCCGTGCGACAGGGTGCGGGCGACGATGGTCATGTTGTCGGGCCCGGGACTCGCGGCGAAGACCACGAAGGCGGCCGCGAACGAGATCAGCGTGACGGGATCCATTGGTCTTCCCCTGCGTCGGGATCGGCGGAGGGTAGCTGATTCGTGGGGATGATGAAGGTCGTGGCTGATCGCCTGCTCGATCTGTCCTGACGAAAACGACGTCCTTCGCATCATCCCGGGCTCCGCTGCGCGGCCCCGGGATGACCAGGAGGGTGTCGGTTCCGTCGCTCAGGTCGAACTGCCTTGAATGTGCGTCTAGAGCGTTTTCAGTTTTGG
>NZ_LWHQ01000042.1 GCF_001653715.1 Methylobacterium platani | reverse complement strand
GGAAAGGGGGTCGGCCAACGATGGGCCGCGAGGCCGACCGCAGGGCAACGGAGATCGTGTCGTGGACCGTGGGCAGGCCAACGCTTTGCCCGCTCAGGTTCTTGCTTTTGTCGCAGATTTTTGGCGCCGAACCGGTAACCACTTCGGCGAAATCTGCTTAGAACAGCGACCCCTGCGCCTCGCTCCTGGGCTCCGGCGGCGGCGGAACCGGGGCATCCTCGTCCGGCCGCAGCAGGTCCGCCGCGTCGTGGCGCACGTCGTTGACCCGCCGGCTTGCGGGCGCGAGGTCGAGCCACTCCTCCGGCGCCGGCCGGCACAGGGCGGCCGCCTGCCCGGCATCGACGTCGCGCATGTCGAGCCACCGGTCGACGCCCTCAGGCGACAGGATCGCCGGCATACGCTCGTGGATGGCGGCGAGCAGCCCGTTGGCGCCGCAGGTGACGATCGCCGCGGTGTCGATCTCCGAGCCGTCGCGGCTGCTCCAGGTCTCCCACAGGCCGGCGAGCGCCATCGGGCGGTGATCGGCGCGGCGGATCGCGTAGGGCGCCTGGCCGCGCGGGCCGCCGCGGCGCCACTCGTAGAAGCCGTCGGCGAGGACGATGCAGCGCCGGTAGCGCAGGGCGTTGCGAAAGCTCGGCTTCTCGGCCGCGGTCTCGATCCGGGCGTTGATCACGAGGGGGAAGTCGTCCGGGTCCTTGACCCAGGCCGGCAGGAAACCCCAGCGCATCAGCACGAAGCGCCGCCGCCCGTGCTCGGACGTCACCACCGCGACCGGCTGGGTCGGCGCCACGTTGTGGCGGGCCGGGAAGTTCGGCTGCTCCGCGTAGCCGTAGGCATCCCGGAAGGTCTCCGGCGAGGAGGTGACGAAGAAGCGGCCGCACATCGCGTCAGTCTCTCACAGCCAGCGCTTCCAGCGGAAGAAGGCGTAGGGCAGGATCGCCGCCACCACCATCATCACCACCGCCATCGGGTAGCCGAAGCCCCAGTCGAGCTCCGGCATCACCTTGAAGTTCATGCCGTACATCGAGGCGATCAGGGTCGGCGGCATGAATACCACCGCCATGACCGAGAACAGCTTGATGATGTTGTTCTGCTCGAGGTTGACGAGGCCGAGGGTGGCATCGAGCAGGAACTGGATCTTGCCCGACAGGAAGCTCGCATGCTCCTCGAGCGACTGCAGGTCGCGCAGGGTCGAGCGGACCTCCTCGCGGATCTCGCGCGGCGCCTTGCTGACCCGGTAGCTCGCCGAGAGCGAGAGCAGGATGCGCTCGACCGAGACCAGGCTCTCGCGCTGCTGCGACAAAAGCTCGTTGTGGCGGCCGAGCGCCCGCAGGGTGTCCTGCAATTCGGCGTTGCGGGCGCTCGGGTCGGAATGCTCGGCGAAGATCCGGCGCGACAGCCGGTCGATGCGCTCGCCCTGCGCCTGGAGCACGTCGGCGGCGCGGTCGATCACGGTCTCGATCAGGCCGGCCAGGATCGCCTCGCCGGTGAGCAGCACCCCGGCCGGCCGCGCCGCCCGGTGGACGAACATCCGGAACGCCTGCGGATCGTCGTAGCGCACCGTGGCGAGCTTGTTGTCGCGCAGGATGAAGGTGACGCCGGTGAGCCGCGCGTCGTCGGTATCGACCCGGCACAGCAGCCGCCCGGTCATGTAGCGGGCGCCGTTCTCGACGTAGAGCAGCTCCGAGGGCTCGATGTCCTCCATCTCCTCCCGGGTCGGGATCGAGATGCCGAGGAACGCCTCGACCTTGTGGTCCTCCTGGCGCGTCGGCTCGATCAGGTCGATCCAGAGCGCGTCGGGCGGGATCGGCTCGGACATCTCGAGCAGGCGCCGCTCGAGGAGCGGGTGCCCGGTGCTGGCGCAGGCATTCGGCTGATGGACGAAGATCAAGGGCGGTCTCGAACAGACGTGACGCAGCGGCAAGGATGCGCGGCGGCAGGGGGCGCGGCGGGAAGAGCCTTGTGGCTCGGCCGCCTTGAAGGCTCCGTGACAGCGTGGGCGAGGGCGCGCCGATTGTCGATGACGCGGCGTCCACAGCCGGCCCCTGTTTTCGCTTGGTTCTCAGGCCTCGGGCGGCTGGCAGACGTCGATCCACTCCGCGCCGGTCAGCGCCGCCATGCGCTCGGGCGCGACCCGCACGGCGCTGTGGGGCGAGCCCGCCGCCGGCACGACCTCGTCGAAGGCCTGCAGGCTGACGTCGCAATAGACGGGAAGCGGTGTGGCGAGGCCGAACGGGCACACCCCGCCGACCGGATGGCCGGTGATCGCCTCGACCTCCTCGGGGCCGAGCATCCGGGGCTTCACCCCGAAGGCGGCCTTGGCCTTGCGGTTGTCGAGGCGGGCGTCGCCGCGGGCGACCAGCAGCACGATCCGCTCGCCGAGGCGCAGCGACAGGGTCTTGGCGATGCGGGCCGGCTCGACGCCGTGGGCCGCGGCGGCGAGCGCCACGGTGGCCGAACTCGCCTCGGTCTCCAGCACGACGAGGTCGGGGGCGCGGGCGGCGAGGTCGGCCTTGACGGAGGCGAGGCTCATCGGCGGGCGGCCCCGCCGGTCGGGAGGGAACGGGTCGTCGCGGGCGTCATCGCGGGCTCCGGGCGGTCGCGGGATCCGGGAAGGATGCCGGTGCGGCTCCCCCTCGCCCGTCGCGCCGGACGGCGCAAGCCCTCGGGCGCGCGTTCCGTCGCCGCGAGTTTCATCGCCACGGGTTTCATACCGACGAGTTTCATCGCCCGGAGCGGGCCGGGCGATGACGCGAGATCGAGGGCGAGCGCGGTTCCCGGCGCTCGCCGGAGGCCTCAGTAGCGCGGGCCGCCGGTGGTGTTGCCGAGCTGCTGCTCGTAGCCGGGACGCGACGGGTTGCGGGCGTTCGGGTTGCCGTGCCGCATGGTGTTGCGGCGCATGTGGCGGCGCATGTGGCGGTCGTGCCGCTTCATGTGGCGGTAATGGTAGTGGCGGCGCATGGCGACGTGCTCGACCGTCGACTCGGGCCCGGCGACGGCCGGGGCCGGTCCGGTCACGGCGGCCGAGGCCGGGGTCATGGCGAGACCGCCCAGCAGCACGCTCGCCGCCAGCGCCAGGGTCAGGGACTTCATCGCGATCATCTCCAGACGGTGGCCCCCTCGGCCAACCTGTGCGTCAATCTTTCGCCCCGCCCGCGGTTCCGCTGGGGTACCGGAAAACATCGGGAAAAACTGATTGGGGGACGCCGGAGGCCGATCCGGCCCCCGCCGCGCGGTGCGGCCGGGGTCGCGCCGCGGTCCGGGCTTGCGCGGCGGGAGCGCCTCCGCCATCCCGGCGCCCATGCGCTCCGCTCCCTCCCTGCCGATCGACGCCGTCCTCGGCGACCTCGCGACCGCCCTCGCCGCCCCGGCGGAGGCAGGCCGCCCGGGTCCCCCCAACGCGGTGCTGGTGGCGCCGCCGGGCGCCGGCAAGACCACCCGGGTCCCGCTCGCGCTGCTGGAGGCGCCCTGGCGCGGCGACCGGCGGATCGTCCTGCTCGAGCCGCGCCGCCTCGCCGCGCGGGCGGCGGCCGAGCGCATGGCCGCCACCCTGGGCGAGGCGGTCGGCGAGACGGTGGGCCTCAGGGTGCGCCTCGGCTCGAAGGTGTCGGCCCGCACCCGGATCGAGGTCGTCACCGAGGGCGTCTTCGCCCGGATGATCCTGGACGATCCTGAGCTCGACGGCGTCGCCGCGGTGCTGTTCGACGAGTTCCACGAGCGCTCGCTCGACGCCGATCTCGGCCTCGCCCTGGCGCTCGACGCGCAAGGGGCGCTGCGGGAGGACCTGCGCCTCGTGGCGATGTCGGCGACGATCGACGGCGCCCGGGTCGCGGCGCTCATGGGGCAGGGCCTCATGGGGCAAGGCCTCATGGCGCAGGGGCACGGGAATCCGGCGCCGGTGATCGTCTCGGAGGGCCGCGCCTTCCCGGTCGAGACCCGCCACATCGACCGCGACCCGCAAGGGCGCATCGAGGACGCGGTCACCGACGCGGTGATGCGGGCGCTCAGGGCAGAGCCCGGCTCCGTGCTGGCCTTCCTGCCCGGCCAGGGCGAGATCCGCCGCACCGAGGAGCGCCTGCGCGAGCGCCTCGCCGATTTCCCCGAGGTGGACCTCGCCCCGCTCTACGGCGCCCTCGACCGGGCCGAGCAGGACCGGGCGGTGCGGCCGAGCCCGGCGGGGCGCCGCAAGGTGGTGCTCGCGACCTCCATCGCCGAGACCTCGCTCACCATCGAGGGGGTGCGGGTGGTGGTCGATTCCGGCCTCGCCCGGGTGCCGGTCTACGAGCCGGATCTCGGGCTGACCCGCCTCGTCACCCAGCGCGCTTCCCGCGCCTCGGTCGACCAGCGCCGGGGCCGCGCCGGGCGCACCCAGGCGGGCGTGTGCTACCGGCTGTGGCCGGAGGCCGCGACCGGCGCCCTCGACCCCTTCACCCGGCCCGAGATCCTGGCCGCCGACCTCGCCGGGCTGGTGCTCGACTGCGCCGCCTGGGGCGTCGCCGACCCGACCACCCTGCCCTTCCTCGATCCGCCGCCGGCCCCGGCGCTCGCCGAGGCCCGGGCGCTGCTCGCCGGCCTCGACGCCCTCGACGCCGACGGCCGCCTGACCCCGGCGGGCCGGGCCCTGCGCGCCCTGCCCCTGCCGCCGCGCCTCGCCCGCATGGTGACGAGCGCCGCCGCCCACGGCCGCGAGGCGGCCCGCAGCGCCGCGGACGTCGCGGCGGTCCTGGTGGAGCGGGGCCTGGGCGGCGACGCGGTCGACCTCACCGAGCGGGTCGAGCGCTACCGGCGCGACCGCTCGGGACGGGCCGAGGACATGCGCCGCCTCGCCGCCGGGTGGGCCAGGATGGCCGTCGGGATGGCGGCCGGGATGACCGGGCCGGCCGGGACCGCCGAGGTGCAGGACCTCGGCGCGCTGGTGGCGCTCGCCTATCCCGACCGCATCGCCCGGGCCCGCGGCAAGCCCGGCGAGTACGTCCTGGCGAACGGCCGCGGCGGGGCGCTCGATCCGGCCGCGAGCCTCGCCCGCGCGCCGTTCCTCAGCGTCGCCGAGATCGTCGGCAAGGCCTCGGCCTCCCGCATCCTGGCGGCGGCGCCGATCGCGCTCCCCGCCATCGAGGCGCTGTTCGCCGACCGGATCGAGGCCCGCACCCGGGTCGAGTTCGATCCCGACGCGCGGGCCCTGCGCGCCCGCGCCCAGCGCCGCCTCGGCGCGGTGTCGCTGGCCGAGCGCATCCTGCCGGTGCCGGCGGATGCCGACAGCGCCGCGATCCTGGCGCGCGGCCTTGCCGGCCTCGGCGTGGCCGCCCTGCCCTGGTCGAAGGCGGCGCAGCAATGGCGCGAGCGGGTGTTGTTCCTGCGCGCCGCCGAGGGCGAGCCCTGGCCCGACCTGTCGGATGCCCACCTCGCCGCGACCCTGCCCGACTGGCTCGGGCCGCATCTGACCGGCCTCACCCGCCTCGACGAGATCGGCGCCGACCGGCTCTCGGACGCCCTGCACGACCTCGTGCCGTGGAACCTCCGGACCCGCCTCGACGCCGAGGCGCCGACCCATATCGAGGTACCGACCGGCTCGCGCATCCCGGTCGACTACGCGGCGGAGGGCGGTCCGGCGCTCGCCGTGCGGGTGCAGGAGCTGTTCGGCCTCTCGCGCCACCCGACGATCGGCGGCGGCCGGGTGCCGCTCGTGCTCCACCTGCTCTCCCCGGCCCAGCGCCCGATCCAGATCACCCGCGACCTGCCGGGCTTCTGGCGCGGCTCCTGGGCGGCGGTGCGCGCCGACATGCGCGGCCAGTATCCCCGCCACCCCTGGCCCGAGGACCCGACCACCGCCCCGCCGACCCGGCGGGCGAAGCCGCGGGGGACGTGAGCCCCGGCCCGCCGGCAAGCGACGGCATGGTCCGGGAAAGGAAATCGCAGTGAATTCGTGAGAGCTTCCGGTCGCCGGAAGAAGACCACTTCATGCTGCCAGACGACCTCGACACCTTCGCTGCCGACTGGGTCTGGGAGACCGATGCGGATCTACGGCTGACCGCGATACGCGGGCGCTACGCGGCGCTGACCGGCGAGGCCGATCCGCGCGGGCGGCCCTGGCCGGGGCTCGACGGAGGCGGCGACACGGGTCCGTTCCGGGGTGGGGCTGCGTTCCGGGACGTCGTCCTGCCCCACCGGCATCGCGACGGGCGGACCCGCTGGTTCCGGTTCGGCGGGGCGCCGTCGCGCGGACCGGACGGGTCGATCACGGGCTGGCGCGGCGTCTGCGCCGAGGTGCCGGAGCCTCCCGCCGCCGAGCAGGCCCGGCACCTGGAAGCGGAGACGCGACGCTTCGAGGCGGCGGTGGAGGCGATGCCGATCGGCGTCAGCGTGTTCGACGGCGATCTGCGGCTCATCGCCTTCAACGACCGCCTGCGCGACCTCTACGGGCTGCCGCCGGAGCTGATGCGCCGGGGCATGCCGATGGAGCACATGATTCGCGCCAGCGCCCGGCTCGGCAACTACCCGGGCCTGAGCCCCGAGGAGGCCTGCGCCTTCGTGGCGGAGCGCATCGGCCGGCGGGTCCGGCTGCAGCGCGAGCGGCTGCTGCCGAGCGGCCTCCTGCTCAAGACCACGATCGCGCCGCTGCCGGACGGCAGCACCATGGTGGTGCACGAGGACGCGACCGACCGGGCGCGGGCCGACGCGGCCCTGGCCGAGCAGAACCGCCGGTTCGACCACGCGCTGAGCCACATGTCGCACGGGCTCGTCCTGTTCGATGCCGATCACCGGGTCACGGTGGTCAACCGGCAGTTCCTCGATCTCTACGGCCTGTCGCCCGAGACGGTGCATCCCGGCATCACCGCCGAGACACTGATCCACCGCCGCACCGAGGCCGGCAACTTCCCGGGGCTGACGCCGGAGGAGGCCTGGCACCAGGTGCGCGAGCGGCTGGCCACCCGCACCCGCTACCGCCTCGACCAGACCCTCGTCGACGGCCGGGTCATCGCCGTGACCTACGCGCCGACGCCGGAGGGCGGCTTCGTGACGGTGCACGAGGACGTGACCGCGGCCAAGCGCGCCGAGGCGCAGATCGTCCACATGGCGCGCCACGACGCGCTGACCGGGCTGCCGAACCGCACCCTGCTGCACGAGAGCCTCGCCGAGGCGCTGGCCGGGGCGTCGGCGCGCGACGGCGTCACGGCAGTGCTGTGCCTCGACCTCGACCGGTTCAAGACCGTCAACGACACCCTCGGCCACGCCGTCGGCGACAAGCTGCTGCGCCAAGTGGCGGCCCGGCTGAGCGCCGCGATCCGGGACGAGGCCGGGACCGTCACCCTGGCGCGGCTCGGCGGCGACGAGTTCGCCCTGGTGCTGCAGCCGACCTCGCGCTTCCGGGCCGGGCGCCTCGCCGGCCGGCTGATCGAGGCGGTCGGGCGCGACTACGAGGTCGACGGCAAGCGCGTCGCGGTCGGCCTCAGCGTCGGCCTCGCGCTCGCGCCGGCGGACGGGCGGGACCCGGAGGGCCTGCTGCGGGCCGCCGACATGGCGCTCTACCGCGCCAAGGGCGAGGGCCGGGGCATCCACCGCTTCTTCGAGCCCGCGATGGATGCGGCGGTCCAGGCGCGGCGCGGCGTCGAGCTCGACCTCAGGACCGCGCTCGCCGAGCAGCACTTCGCCCTGGCGTTCCAGCCCTTCCTCGACCTCGCGGCCGGCCGGATCGCCGGCTTCGAGGCGCTCCTGCGCTGGCACCACCCGGTGCGCGGCGTGGTGAGCCCCGCCGCCTTCGTGCCGATCGCCGAGGAGACCGGGATGATCGTGCCGCTCGGCGAGTGGGTGCTGCGCCAGGCCTGCCGCGAGGCGGCGCGCTGGCCGGATCCGGTCCGGGTCTCGGTCAACCTCTCGCCGGTGCAGTTCCGCGGCGGCGACATCGACGCCACGGTGATCGCCGCCCTGCGCGAGGCCGGGCTCGACCCGCGCCGGCTCGAGCTCGAGATCACCGAGGGCGTGCTGCTGCAGGACAGCGCCTCGACGCTCGCCATCCTGCACCGGCTGAAGGGGATCGGCGTGCGCATCGCCATGGACGATTTCGGCACCGGCTACTCGTCGCTCGGCTACCTGCGCGCCTTCCCGTTCGACAAGATCAAGATCGACCGCGCCTTCGTGGCCGACCTCGCGGTGCGGCCGGACGCGCCGGCCATCGTGCGGGCGGTGACGACGCTCGCCGACAGCCTCGGCATGACCACCACCGCCGAGGGCGTCGAGACCGAGGCGCAGCTCGCCTACCTGCGCGAGGCCGGCTGCACCGAGGTGCAGGGCTACCTCATCAGCCGGCCGGTGGCGGCGGCGGCGGTGGCGCCGATGCTGGGGGGCGGGTGACGGGGCGGGTCGCGGCCCGGCCGCTCAGTGCCGCAGGCCCGGCGCCTCCCGCCCGGTCTTCTCGACGTATTCCGAGTAGCCGCCGCCATATTGCTGGATGCCGTCCGGCGTCAGCTCCAGCACCCGGTTCGACAGGGCGGCGAGGAAGTGCCGGTCGTGCGAGACGAACAGCATCGTGCCCTCGTACTGCGCGAGGGCGGCGATCAGCATGTCCTTGGTGCCGACGTCGAGGTGGTTGGTCGGCTCGTCGAGGACGAGGAAGTTCGGCGGGTCGTAGAGCATGCGGGCCATGGCGAGCCGCGCCTTCTCGCCGCCCGACAGCACCCGGCAGCGCTTCTCGACGTCGTCGCCCGAGAAGCCGAAGCAGCCCGCGAGCGTGCGCAGCGAGCCCTGGCCGGCCTGCGGGAACGCCTCCTCCAGGAACTCGAACACCGTCTGCTCGCCGACCAGGGTGTCCATTGCGTGCTGGGCGAAGTAGCCGAGCTTGACGCTGGCGCCGATCGTGACGCTGCCGGCATCCGGCGCGGTGGTGCCGGTGGCGAGCTTGAGCAGGGTCGACTTGCCGGCGCCGTTGACGCCCATCACGCACCAGCGCTCCTTGCGGCGGATGCCGAAATCGAGCCCGTCGTAGATCGTGCGGCTGCCGTAGCTCTTGTGCACCGATTTGAGGCTGATCACGTCGTCGCCGGAGCGCGGGGCTGCGGGGAAGTCGAAGGCCACGCTCTGGCGGCGGCGCGGCGGCTCGACGCGCTCGATCTTGTCGAGCTTCTTCACCCGGCTCTGAACCTGGGCGGCGTGCGAGGCCCGCGCCTTGAAGCGCTCGATGAACTTGATCTCCTTCGCCAGCATCGCCTGCTGGCGCTCGAACTGCGCCTGCTGCTGCGCCTCGTTCTGGGCCCGCTGCTGCTCGTAGAAGGCGTAGTCGCCCGAATAGGTGGTGAGCGCGCCGGCATCGATCTCGATGATCTTGCCGACGATCCGGTTCATGAAGGCCCGGTCGTGCGAGGTCATCAGCAGCGCGCCGTCGAAGCCGCGCAGGAAATCCTCGAGCCAGATCAGGCTCTCGAGGTCGAGGTGGTTGCTCGGCTCGTCGAGGAGCATCACGTCGGGGTTCATCAGCAGGATGCGGGCGAGCGCGACGCGCATCTTCCAGCCGCCCGACAGGGCGCCGACATCGCCCTCGACCATCTCGGGCGAGAAGCTCAAGCCCGCCAGCACCTCGTGCGCCCGGCCCTCCAGCGCGTAGCCGCCGAGCTCCTCGAACCGGCCCTGCACCTCGCCGTAGCGCTCGACCAGGGCTTCCATCTCGTCGAAGCGGTCGGGATCGGCGAGCGCGGTCTCGATCTCGCGCAGCTCCGCGGCGATCGCGCTCACGGGACCTGCGCCGTCCATCACCTCGGACAGGACGGAGCGGCCGGCCATCTCGCCGACATCCTGGCTGAAATACCCGATGGTGATGCCCCGATCGGACGAGACCTGGCCCTCGTCGGGCAGCTCCTCGCCGGTGATCATCCGGAACAGCGTGGTCTTGCCCGCGCCGTTGGGTCCGACGAGCCCGACCTTCTCGCCGCGCTGCAGCGCCGCCGAGGCCTCGATGAAGAGGAGCTGGTTGCCGTTCTGCTTGGCGATCTTGTCGAGGCGGATCATGGGAAGCGAGGGTCCGAGGTGGAGGGCGCGCCGGAATGCGCGCGATGTCGTCGGGGAGGCCATTGCCACGGCTTCGTGGCGGCGCGGTGTCGGGTGGAATCCGGAAGCGCCCGACGCGCTTCCTCCATTCACGACTTCATCCTGAGGTGGCAGCCGGGTGGATTCTCGAAGCGGCGCTCAGCCCTGCGGCCCGCCCCGCCCGTCGACCACGCCGGTCGCCGCCCGGAAGGCGGCGTCGGCGTCGAGCTCGGTGGTGTCGATCACCACCGCGTCCTCCGCCACCCGCAGCGGGGCGGCGCTGCGGTCGGCGTCGCGGGCGTCGCGGCGCAGGATGTCGGAGAGCACCGCCTCGTAGGCGACCGGCTCGCCGCGGCCGTCGAGCTCGCGGTGGCGGCGGCGGGCGCGCTCCTCGGCGGACGCGGTGACGAACAGCTTCACCGCCGCGTCCGGGCAGACCACGGTGCCGATGTCGCGCCCGTCGAGCACCGCGCCCGCGGCCGAGCCGGCGAAGCGGCGCTGCCAGTCGAGGAGCGCGGCGCGGACCTCGGGCTGCGCCGAGACGATCGAGGCCGCCTCGCCCATCGCGCTGCCGCGCAGGCGGGCATCGCCGAGGAACTCGGGCGACAGGGCCCGGGCGGCCGCGGCCGCCGCCGCCCGGTCGGCGAGGTCCAGGCCGGCATCGAGGAGCGCGAGGGCCACGGCGCGGTAGAGCAGGCCGGTATCGAGATGCGGCAGGCGGTAATGTGCCGCCAGGCGCTTGGCCAGCGTGCCCTTGCCGGAGGCCGCGGGGCCGTCGATCGCGATCACCATCGGGCCGCTCACGCCGAGAGCGCGGCGCCGAGCGCCCGCATGTCGGCGAGGAAGGCGGGATAGCTCGTCGCGATCATCGCGCCGTCATCCACCGTGACCGGCTCCCGGGCGGCCATGCCGAGGACCAGGAACGCCATGGCGATGCGGTGGTCGAGATGAGTCTCGACCGTGCCGCCGCCCCGCGGGGCCGCGCCGTCGCCGTGCACGATCAGGTCGTCGCCCTCGACGACGTGGGAGACGCCGTTGGCCTTCAGCCCCGCCGCCACCGCGGCGAGGCGGTCGGATTCCTTGACGCGCAGCTCGTGCAGGCCCTGCATCCGGGTGGTGTCCTCGGCGCAGGCCGCCGCCACCGCGAGAACCGGGTACTCGTCGATCATCGCCGGCGCCCGCTCGGGCGGCACCGCGACGCCCCTGAGGCGGCTGTGGCGCACCCGCAGGTCGGCCACGGTCTCGCCGCCCTCCTCGCGCTCGTTCAGGCGCTCGATGTCGCCGCCCATCTCGAGGAGCGTGGTGAGGAGGC
This sequence comes from Methylobacterium platani, assembly GCF_001653715.1. Classification (GTDB taxonomy): domain Bacteria; phylum Pseudomonadota; class Alphaproteobacteria; order Rhizobiales; family Beijerinckiaceae; genus Methylobacterium; species Methylobacterium platani. The sequence goes on along the minus strand of NZ_LWHQ01000042.1, from coordinate 34,281 downwards.
CGGTGCGCAGCGGGTTCATCATCACCCCCTCGATCACCAGCTCGGAACCCGGGACGATCAGCCCGGCGACGAGGGCGAAGGCGGCCGAGGACGGATCGGCCGGGACCACCACGTCGGTCGCCCGCAGGGTCGGCTGGCCGGTGAGCGCGATGCGCCGCCCGTGGCCCCCGGGACCGATCGCCTCGACGGCGACCTCGGCGCCGAACAGGCGCAGCATCCGCTCGGTGTGGTCGCGGGTGGCGGCCGCCTCCACCACCGTGGTGACGCCGGGCGCGTTGAGGCCGGCGAGCAGCACCGCCGACTTCACCTGCGCCGAGGCGACCGGGCTCTCGTAGGTGATCGGCACCGCCTCGCGGGGGCCGCGCAGGGTGAGCGGCACCCGGCCGCCCTCGGCCTGCTCGACCACCGTGACGCCCATCCGCAGCAGCGGATCGAGGATCCGGCGCATCGGCCGCTTGCGCAAGGAGGCGTCGCCGTCGAAGGTCGCGGTGACCGGATGGCCGCCGACGACGCCCATCATCAGGCGCGAGCCGGTGCCGGCATTGCCGAAATCGAGCACGCCCGCCGGATCGGACAGGCCGCCGACGCCGACGCCGCGGACCCGCCAGCGCCCCTCCCCGTCCCGGTCGATCCCGGCGCCGAGCGCCTTGGCGGCGGCGGCGGTGCGCAGCACGTCGTCGCCCTCGAGCAGGCCCTCGATCCGGGTCTCGCCGAGGCTGAGCAGCCCGAGGATCATCGCCCGGTGCGAGATCGACTTGTCGCCGGGCGGCCGCAGCCGGCCCTTGAGGGCCGTCCCGGCCTGGGCGGTGATCGGGGACGGAGTGGAATCGTGCGACACGGGCAGGCGGCCTGGTTCTCGAGAATCGCTTGGGCAAGCGTGGAAAACGGCGGGGTCGTTAGCACGCGGGCACCGCCGCGTCATCCGGCGGCCGCACCGGTATTTGACAGGGCTGGCGGGCGCGACTAACCGAACCCACTCTTATCCGACATCGACAGGAACGTGACTACCGTGGCCAGACCGGAACTCGGCTTGAAGCGCCAGTGCATGAGCTGCGGCGCGAAGTTCTACGACCTCAGCAGGGACCCCGCCGTGTGCCCGAAGTGCGGCACGGTCTATCAGGTCGCCGCACTCTCGACCACCCGCGTCCCCGCCCCCGCGATCGCCAACCGGGCGCCGCGCGAGGAGGAGACCGAGGAGGAGGCCGGCGCCCCCGAGATGGTCTCGCTCGACGAGGTCGAGGCGGCCGAGGGCGGCGACGACGTCTCGGTCGACGACGACACCGACGTGGCCGATGCCGGCGGCGACGACGATACCTTCCTGGAGGAGGACGAGGAGAGCGGCGACGACGTCTCCGACTTCATCGACAGCGACATCGAGAGCGACGAGGAATCCTGATCCGCCGGGGGCGGGCGGGCGCAGCGGGCACGCCGCGCCCGCCCAAACCCCTGACCCGCCTCGGGAATTCGCGACGGTCACGAAAACTTCGCGAAGACCCGCCCCGGGGGCTTGTGTCCGGCGCCGCAGCCCCATATACCGCCGCTCACCGACGGCGACCCCGCAAGGGGATGCCGGACCGGTCTCAGGACGGATCCCAAACGGCCTGCGACGTGGGGCTTTAGCTCAGCTGGGAGAGCGCCTGCATGGCATGCAGGAGGTCAGCGGTTCGATCCCGCTAAGCTCCACCATCCCTCTTCACACCCGACCTGAACACCAGCGACGACATGGCGGCCCGCCGGCGGCGCTCCGCCCGCGCCGCGATGCGGCTGCGCGCGTCGACGCGCGCCCGCGGGATCGGTCGCCGGCCGTGTCATGGAATCCGTGCGCCGTTCCCACCGGCAGCCGGGTCGACGCCTGACCCAGATGTGAAACGCCGCTGCAATCCCGCCGATTGCTGCGACGCAGCGACAATCACTCCGGAACGCAGGGACCGCAGCGGCGGCATCAACCGTGGCGCCGGTCAACCATCCGCAATAATCAATATCGCCGTGACCCGTCCGGAGGTGGAATTTTCTCTCTTCTCCGATTACGTTGCGGTGCGGTTCACGCCTTCATCGATGGAGGCGGCCGGCATTATACTTATCACATCTAATTTATCATTTAAAAGTATTTACAAGCGGAAACACCTATTCTTTAAAGTAATATAATGCTCTTTCTTCTCGTTGCCATGTTCGAACACAAACGATCTGGCCGTTCGCCATGTTGCAGATCGCCAACAAACTTCAACCTCCGGTCGGCTGCCCGATTGAAGAAGCAAATTACCCTTGGTAAGATGCCCTGCGGTGGAAGCGTGAACGAGGGGATGTTTATGTTGACGGAGGCGCAGTGGGCTGTACTCGCACCATTGCTCGAAGGCTGCCGGCCTCGTGGCAAGACGCAGCCCCACGATCTCAAGCGGACGCTCGACGCGATCCTCTGGCGCCACTGGCACGACACGAACTGGCGCGCCGTCCCGGCGCAGTACGGTCCGTGGTGGATGGCCGCCCAGACCTTCATCCGCTGGTCGCGGCTCGGCGTCTGGGAACAGCTCCATGGCCGCCTCGTGCGCCACTTCGAGGAGCAGGGCCTGCCGATCCCGGGGATCGACCACGACGAATTCGCCTATGGCGGCGCCCGCAAGAAGGAGTTGCAGGACAGCGAGCTCCAGGTGCGCCAGATCGCCAACATGCTGCTGAGCGTGCAGAAGCAGGCGGCCGTCGCCTGAGGCCCGCCCGCGGCGGCGCGGCCCCTCGCAGGGAGACCGTTCGCATGTTCGTCGCGGTCAACGGCGTCCGCCTCTTCGTGGACGTCGAGAATGCCGGGCTCGTCCCCGACGGCGGGACCATGCGGGAGAAGCCGCCCCTGCTGCTCCTGCACGGCGGCCCGGGCTTCGACCACAGCGCCTTCAAGCCCCTGTTCTCCAGCCTGAGCGACGTGGCGCAGGTGGTCTATTACGACCATCGCGGCAACGGCCGCAGCGAGGACGGGGACCGCGCCGCCTGGACGCTGGCGCAGTGGGGCGACGACGTGAAGGGCCTGTGCGACGCGCTCGGCCTCGTGCGGCCGGTCGTGCTCGGGATGTCATTCGGCGGCTACGTCGCGCAGGCCTACGCGACGCGGTACCCGGACCATCCCGGCAAGCTCGTCCTGGTCAGCACGGCGGCCAGGGTCGACTTTCCGGCGATCGTCGAGCGCTTCCGAGGGCTGGGCGGGGGCGAAGTCGCCCGCATCGCCGAGACCTACTGGACGGCCCCGACCGCCGAGAGACGGGCGGAGTACTTCCGCACCTGCGTCCCGTTCTACCGCCGCAGACCCGTCGATCCCGCCAGGATGCAGCGCGTGCCGGTGCGCAACGACACCGCGCTCCACTTCAACGGGCCCGACAACGAGCAGGGGCGCATGGATTTCCGCCCCGCGCTCGGAGGCGTGCGCTGCCCCGTCCTCGTCATGGCGGGCGAGCACGACCCGCTGGTTCCGCCCTCGGTCGGCCAGGCGCTCGTGGCCGCCCTGCCTCCCGACCGCCTGCGGTTCGAGCGTTTCGCGGAGTGCGGCCACGATCTCTTCGGCGATGCCCCGGACCACGCCGTCGCGGTCCTGCGCGACTTCATCGCGGCGGCCTGAAGCGGCCGCCCTACTCCGCCGCCTGCCGCAACTCCGGCTTCTCCTCGTCCGCCGGCGCCTCGTCCTCCGACGCGGGCCCGTGCGAGCCGCCGGACAGGAAGGTCGAGAGCTTGTCGAGGTAGATGTAGATGACCGGGGTGGTGAACAACGTCAGCACCTGGCTCACCGCGAGGCCGCCGACCATGGCATAGCCCAGCGGCTGGCGGATCTCCGAACCGGTGCCGGTGCCGAACATCAGCGGGATGCCGCCGAGGAGCGCCGCCATCGTGGTCATCAGGATCGGGCGGAAGCGCAGGAGCGCCGCCTTGCGGATCGCCTCCTCGGGCCCGATGCCCTCGTGGCGCTCGGCCACGATCGCGAAGTCGACCAGCATGATGCCGTTCTTCTTCACGATGCCGATCAGCAGGATGATGCCGATCAGCGCGATCAGGCTGAAATCGTAGCCGAACCACAGGAGCATCGCGAGCGCGCCGACGCCGGCCGAGGGCAGGGTCGAGAGGATCGTCAGCGGGTGGATGTAGCTCTCGTAGAGGATGCCGAGGATCAGGTAGACCACCACCAGGGCGGCGGCGATGAGCAGCGGCACCGTCGAGAGCGATTGCTGGAACGCCTGCGCGGTGCCCTGGAAGCCGGTCGCGAGCGTCGGCGGCACGCCGAGCTCCTTTGCCGCCTTGTCGATCGCCGCGGTCGCCTGGCCGAGCGCGACGTTCGGGGCGAGGTTGAAGCTGATCGTCACCGAGGGGAACTGGCCCTGGTGGCTGATCGAGAGCGGGCGCACCGGCACGGTGGTCCAGGTGGCGAAGGCCGCGAGCGGCACCTGGCCGCCGGTGGTCGGCGACTTCACGTAGATGTCGCGCAAGCTGTCCGGGTTGCCCTGGAGCGCCGGCAGGATCTCCATCACGACGTGGTAGCTGTTGAGCTGCGTGAAGTACTGCGCCACCTGGCGCTGGCCGATCGCGTCGTAGAGCGTGTCGTCGATCGCCTGCGGGGTGATGCCGTAGCGCGAGGCGGCGTCGCGGTTGATCGACAGGGTCAGCGTCGTGCCGTCGGTCTGCTGGTCGGTGGCGACGTCGCGCAGCTCCGGCAGCGTCTTCAGCTTGTCGAGCAGGCGCGGCGACCAGGTATTGAGCTCGTCGAGGTTCGGGTCCTGCAGCGTGTACTCGAACTGGGTGCGCGAGGCGCGCCCGCCGGTGCGCACGTCCTGCGAGGCCTGGAGGAAGACCTTCACGCCCTCGAGCTTCGCGAGCTTCGGCCGCAGCCGGTCGATGATCTGGAAGGCGTTCGCCTCGCGGTCGTCCCGGGCTTTGAGGGTGATGAACATCCGGCCGGAATTGAGCGCCTGGCCGCTGCCGCCGATCGACATCGCGACGCTCGCGACGTCCGGATCGGCCTGGATCACCGCGCCGACCGCGCGCTGGCGGTCCTCCATGGCGGAGAACGAGATGTCCTGCCCGCCTTCCGTGATGCCGACGATGAGGCCGGTATCCTGCTGCGGGAAGAAGCCCTTCGGGATGACGACGAACAGGTAGCCGGTGAGCGCCACCGTGGCGAGGAAGGTCAGGAACGTCACGACGTGGTGGCGGAGCGCCACGTCGAGCGCCGCCTCGTAGGCGTGCAGCATCCCATCGAAGACGCGCTCGCTCCAGCGATAGAGCCGGCCGTGATGCTCGGCCTTGTGCTCCTTGAGGAAACGCGAGGCCATCATCGGGGTCAGCGACAGCGACACGAAGGCCGAGACGCCGATCGTCATCGACAGCACCACGGCGAATTCGCGGAACAGCCGGCCGATGATGCCGCCCATCAGGAGCAGCGGGATCAGCACCGCGATCAGCGAGACCGAGATCGACACGATGGTGAAGCCGATCTCGCCGGCGCCCTTGAGCGCGGCCTGCATCGGCTTCATCCCCTCCTCGACGTAGCGGGCGATGTTCTCCAAGACGACGATCGCGTCGTCGACGACGAAGCCGACCGCGATGGTGAGCGCCATCAGGGACAGGTTGTCGAGGGTGTAGCCGGCCAGCCACATCAGCGCGCAGGCGCCGAGCAGCGCCAGCGGCACCGTCACGCTCGGGATGATCGTCGCCCAGACCGAGCGCAGGAACACGAAGATCACCGCCACCACGAGGGCGATGGTGAGAGCCAACGTGAACTGCACGTCCTCGACGGCGGCGCGGATGGTCTGGGTGCGGTCGCTCAGCGTCTGGATCTTGACGCCCGCCGGCAGGGCCGCGGTGATGCGGGGCAGCTCGGCCTTGATCCGGTCGACGGTGTCGATGACGTTGGCGCCGGGCTGCTTGAAGATGACCAGGAACACGCCGCGCTGGCCGTTGGCCCAGGCCGCCTGCTTGGCATCCTCCGGCCCCGCCACCGCCCGGCCGATGTCGCGCACCCGCAGCGGCGCGCCGTTGCGGTAGGCGATGATGACGTCGTTCCAGTCCTTGGCGCGGGTGAGCTGGTCGTTGGCGTAGACCGTGTAGCTGCGGGTCGTCCCGTCGAAGCTGCCCTTCGGGCTGTTGACCGTGGTGATCGAGAGCTGGGTGCGGACGTCCTCGAGCGACAGGTCCTTGGCGACGAGCTTCGCCGGGTCGATCTGCACCCGCACCGCGGGCTTCTGCTGGCCGCCGATCAGCACCTGGCCGACGCCGGAGACCTGGCTGATGCGCTGCGCCAGCTGCACGTCGGCGGCGTCGTCGACCTCGGTCAGGGGCAGGGTGTCGGAGGTGGCCGAGAGCAGCAGGATCGGCGAGTCGGCCGGATTGACCTTACGGTAGGTCGGCGGGCTCGGCAGGTTCTTCGGCAGCTGGCCGCCGGCGGCGTTGATCGCCGCCTGGAGGTCGTTCGCCGCCCCGTCGATGTTGCGGTTGAGGTCGAACTGCACGGTGATCGACGAGATGCCCAGGGCGCTCGTCGAGGTCATCTGGCTGACGCCGGGAATCTGGGCGAACTGGCGCTCGAGGGGCTGGGCCACCGTCGAGGCCATGGTCTCCGGGCTGCCGCCGGGCAGCTGCGCGGTGACCTGGATCGTCGGGAAGTCGACCTGCGGCAGGGGGGCGACGCCGAGGAGCGGATAGGCCACGATCCCGATGAACAGGATCCCGGCCATGATCAGCGAGGTCGCGACGGGGAAGCGGATGAAGAAGCCGGAGATGCCGGTGCGACCGGCGTTCTCCTGCCCGTTGCCGGATTGCATGTCAGCGCGCCTCGCTCGAGACCGGGGCGGAATTGTCGGCCTGGCGGTCCTCGCGCGGCGAGGCGGGTTGCGCCTGGGCGACGAGCGCGCCCTCCTGCACCCGGGACTGGCCGCGCCAGATCACCGTCTGGCCGGGGGTCAGCCCCTTGAGCACCTGGGTGCGGCCGTCGTTGGAGCGCCCGACCGCGATCGGCTGGACGCGGGCCCGGCTCTGGTCGTCGACCACGAAGGCGTACAGGCCCTTGGGCCCGTGCTGCACCGCGTCGTCCGGCACCGTGACGGCGTTCGCGACCGTGCCGGTGCGCGTCTTCGTCGAGACCGACACCCCCGGCCACAGGGCGTGGTCCTTGTTGGCGAAGGAGGCCTTGAGCCGGATCGTGCCGGTGGCGACGTCGACCTGGTTGTTGACGAGGTCGAGGCGCCCCTCGGACAGCTTGGCCATCCCGTCGGTGCTCCAGGCCTCGACCGGTACCGGACCGGCGGCGAGCGCCCGCATCATGTCGCCGAGCTGCTCCTCGGGCGCGGTGTAGACCACGAAGATCGGCTCGACCTGGGTGATGGTGACGATCGCGGTCTGTTGCGCGGCGTTGACGATGTTGCCGACGTCGATCAGCCGGAAGCCGGTGACGCCGTCGATCGGCGCCTGGATCGTGGCGTAGGAGAGTTGCGTCGCCGCGTTGTCGATCGCCGCCTGGTCGCCGGCGATCTGGGCGGTGAGCTGGTTCACCGTCGCGGTCTGGGTGTCGGTCTGCTGGCGCGAGGCGTAGTCGCCGAGCTTGGTGTAGCGCTCGAGATCGGCCTTGGCGTTCTTCACGGTGGCCTCGTCCTGGGCCTTCTTCGCCTTGGCCTGGTCGAGGGCGGCCTGGTAGGGGCGCGGGTCGACCTGGGCGAGGAGGTCGCCCTTCCTGACCACCTGGCCCTCGCGAAAGCCGATCTTCAGGATCTCGCCGTCGACCCGGCTGCGCACCTGCACGGTGTTGTAGGCCTGGACCGTGCCGAGACCGCCGAGCACCACGGCGAGCGGCCCCTGCTCGACCTGCGCCAGGGTCACCGGCACCGCGGCCGGGGCGCGGGCGGCGGGCTTCGTCGCCGCCTTCTCGTGGCCGTGCCACGCATACGCGCCCCCGGCTCCGGCCAGCACCAGCAGGGCCAGCAGCCATCCGCCGCGCCGACGCTTCTTTCGTCCAGCGCCCTGTTCTGATCTCATCGGTCGCGCGCTTCCACAAGTCCGGAGCCGGCCCGAGGCAAACGTCCGGGGCCGCGGAGGCGGCCACGGGGACCCGCTTGCTTCAGGCGTATGACATTGGACTGTTTCTGCCGTATGCGAGTGCGTGCGTCGTTTGTGCACGGCGGGCAGGCCTGCTCTCCCGCAGGCGCGGGACGGCGCGACGTCTCACCGCGCGCCGCCTCGGCGTGGTCAGGCGCGGGCCATCGCGTCGGCCTTGCCGATCAGCGCCTCGGCCATGCGGATCGACGCGATGTCGATGAGGCGCCCGTCGAGCGAGACGGCGCCGCGGCCGGCCCTGGCCGCCTCCTCCATCGCCGCCAGGATGCGCCGCGCCTTGGTCACCTCGGCCTCGCTCGGGGTGAAGACCTCGTTGGCGAGATCGATCTGCGAGGGGTGGATCGCCCACTTGCCCTCGAAGCCGAGGGCCGCGCAGCGCCGTGCCGCGGAGCGGTAGCCGTCCGGATCGGAGAAGTCGCCGAACGGCCCGTCGATCGGCCGCAACCCGTAGGCGCGGCAGGCGACCAGCATCCGGTTCTGGGCGAACAGCCAGGGGTCCTGCCAGTGGGTCTGGCGCCCCCCCGTCTCGTCCTTGTCGGTCAGCACCGAGTAGTCCGGGTTGACGCCGCCGATCACGGTCGAGCGGGCACGCAGCGAGGCGGCGTAGTCGGCGACGCCGAACGACATCGCCTCGAGCCGCTTCGAGGACTGGGCGATCGCCTCGACATTGGCCATGCCGAGCGCCGTCTCGATCAGCACCTCGAAGCCGATCTTCTTCTCACGGCGCTTGGCCTGCTCGATCTGGGTCACCAGCACGTCGATGGCGTAGACGTCCTGCGGCACGCCGACCTTCGGGATCAGGATCATGTCGAGGCGCGGGCAGGCCTCGACGATGTCGATCACGTCGCGGTACATGTAGTGGGTGTCGAGGCCGTTGATGCGGATCATCATCGTCTTCGTGCCCCAATCGATCTCGTTGAGGGCCTGGACGATGTTCTTGCGCGCTTGCTCCTTGTCGTCGGGCGCGACCGCGTCCTCGAGGTCGAGGAAGATCACGTCGGCGGTGGATTTCGCCGATTTCTCCATGAAGGTCGGGTTCGAGCCGGGCACCGCCAGCTCGGAACGGTGCAGGCGCGGCGTGGCTTGCTGGACGAGGGTGAAGCTCATTTCGGGTTTCCTCCTGGGGATCATTTGGCGGTCCGTCGGGGACGGACGCAACGTGGCGGAAGGTGGGGGGCCGGTGGGTTAGGAGCGGCGCGGGCTTTTTCCCCTCCCCCCTTTTGCCGGACAGACCTGCCGCCCACTGGGAGAACAGGATTGGTGCCTCGTCCGGCGATCGGGCATGACACTCTCACCCCGTCGCCCCGAACCCGGTCGCGACGCAGTTGATCGACAGGAGCAGGGCCGATTTCAGCGTCTCGCGCTCGGCCTCGTCGGTCTCGGCCCGGAAGCGGCGCAGCAGATCGACCTGCTCGCGGCTGACCTGGTTGAGCACCGGCAGCCGCTCGCTGAGCCGCCCGCGATAGAGCGGGAACCGCTCGGCGAGGCTGCGGGCACCGCTCACCTCCAGCGCCATGGCGCAGGTCAGCCGGTACTCGGCCTCGATCATCGCGAAGATCGCCTCGCGCGCGCCCTCGTCCGGACACAGGCCGGCGAAGTCGCGGGCGAGCCCGAGATCGACCGTCAGCAGGGTCTTCTCGACCTCGTCCATGATCAGGCGGAACAGCGGCGAGCGCTCGAACATCCGCCGCAGCAGCCGCCGGCCGGCCTCGCCGCGCACGTCGAGGAGGCTCTTCAACCCGCTGCCGACCCCGTACCAGCCGGTGATGCCGTGCCGGTTCTGGCTCCAGGCGAAGACCCAGGGGATCGCCCGCAGGTCGGCGAGGCTGCGGGCGCCGAAGCGGCGGGCCGGGCGCGAGCCGATGTTGAGGAGCGCGATCTCGTCGAGCGGGCTCGCGGCGCCGAAATAGGTCACGAGGTCCGGATGCGTCAGGAGCCGCACGTAGGCCGCCCGCGAGGCGCCGGACAGGGCCTCCATCACGTCGTCGAATTCGGGGCTGGCCGCCGGGACCCCGCCGGCGGCGCCGTCGAGGGCGTGCGCCAGCACCGCCGAGGCCAGCAGCTCCATCTGGTAGGCGGCGGTGCCGCGGTTGGCGTACTTGAACGACACCACCTCGCCCTGCTCGGTGGTGCGGAACCGGCCCCGGATCGAGCCCGGCGGCTGGGCGGCGATCGCCCGGGCGGTCGGCGCGCCGCCGCGGCTGACCGAGCCGCCGCGGCCATGGAAGAACGCGATGCCGATCCCCGCCTGCTCGCCGACCTGGGTGAGCAGCCGCTGCGCCTTGGCCAGCTCCCAGTTCGAGGCGACGAAGCCGCCGTCCTTGTTCGAATCGGAGTAGCCGATCATCACTTCCTGCACCCCGCCCTGCTGGCGGGCGGAGCGGCGCACGACCGGGACCTTGAGCAGCGTCCGCATGATCGCGGGGGCGGCGCGCAGGTCGTCGATGGTCTCGAACAAGGGCACGATCGGCAGCGGGCAGACCTCGATCCCGGCCGCATCGAGGAAGACTCCCGCCGTTTTCGCCAGCAGGTAGACGCCGAGGATGTCGGGGACCGAATGGGTCATCGACAGCACGAAGGACCCGAAGGCCTCGCGGTCGAGGCTGCCGCGCATCTCCGCCACCAGCCGGAAGGTCGCGAGCGTCTCCTGCGCCTCCTCGGGCAGGCCGGAGATGTCCGACGGGCCGTCGAGGGGACGCGCGAGCTCGGCCTCGAGCCAGGCGGTCCAGGCCGGAGCGTCGACGTCCGGCGGCTCGCCATCGCGCATCCGGCGCCACAGGGCCTGGAGCGCCCGGGTGGTGCGGGTGGTGTTCTCGCGGATGTCGAGGCGCACGGTCGAGAAGCGGAAGATCTCGACCATCCGGCGCACCGGGCGCACCCGGTTGGCGGACAGCGACGGGCAGCCGGCCTCGGATAGGCCTTGCTCCAGGGCGCGCAGGTCGGCGATCAGCAGGTCGGCATCGCCGTAGCCGGGACCGGTCGCCTCGGGCCCGGATTCGTCGTCCAGCCCGGCCATCGTCGCGTCGAGGCGCCGGCTCAGGCAGGTCAGGAACTGGCGATAGGGCTCGCCGGGGTTGCGCCGCGCGATCGCCTCACCGTCCGGCTGGAGCGCGAGCTGGTCGGCGAGCGCCGCCGCGAACTCCTCCGGAACCGGAAGCGCACGGGCGCTGATCGACAGGGTGCGGGCGAGCCCGGCGATCCCGTCGCGGTAGCGGGTGAGGCTCGCGCGCGCGTTGCGCCGCAGGGTGCGCCGCGTGACCTCGGCGGTGACGAAGGGGTTGCCGTCCCGGTCGCCGCCGATCCACGAGCCGAACTGGAAGAAGGCCGGCACCTCGAACCGGGTGCCCGGATAGGCGGCCTCCAGCGCCTCCTCGAGCGAGCCGAGGGTCTCGGGCAGCATCTCGAACAGCGTCTCGTCGAAGAAGTGCAGGCCCCAGGCCACCTCCCTGTCGACGGTCGGCTTCTCGAGATGCAGCTCGCCGGTCATCCAGACCAGCTCGACCTCGTCGCGCAGGTCGTTCATCAGGGCCTGGCGCTCGCGCTCGGTCCAGCGCGGCATCTCCAGTTCCTTCAGGATCAGGTAGATGCGCCGGAACTTCTCCAGCACCGTGACCCGCTTGGCCTCGGTCGGGTGCGCGGTGAGCGTCGGGCGCACGCGCAGCGAGTCGAGGAGGTCGTGGACCGCCTGCGCCGGCACGCCCTGCGCGGCGGCCCGCGCCAGGACGGCGCTGAACGAGTTCTTCAGCCGGTCGCGGCCGGCATTGCGCTCGACGTGGCGGCGCCGGCGCATCGCGGTGTTCTGCTCGGCGATCGCGATCAGCTGGAACCAGATGCCCTGGACCTGCAGCGCCCGCGCCGTCAGCTCCGGCGACAGCCCGGCGATGTCCGCCTGGCCGCGCAGGACCGCCTCCAGCTCCGGCTGGTGGCGCCGGCAGACATCCACCAGCGAGCGGAACAGCACGTCGAGGGCGACGCGGTCCTCGGTGCCGGAGATCAGCGGCGGGACGAAGGGCGTGTCGGGAACGGGAGTGTGGATCATCGGGGGCTCCCCGTGGGGGTCGAGGGAGTTTCCCTCCCCCTTGTGGGGAGGGGTCAGGGGTGGGGGTGGTGCAGGAGGCACCGCCTCGCTTTACGCGGCACCACCCCCACCTCCGGCTCCTCCCCACAAGGGGGAGGAGAGAGGGAGCATCACGCCGCCTTGCGGTGCTGCGCCATCACCTGCGCCATGGTCGTCCCGAAGGCGCCGGGGCTCGGGGCCACGGTGAGACCGTAGGAGCGCATGATCTCGGCCTTCTCGCCCGCGCTGTCGCCGGCCGCCGAGATGATCGCGCCGGCATGCCCCATCTTGCGGCCCTTCGGCGCCGTGAGGCCGGCGACGAAGCCGACCACCGGCTTCTTCATGTTCTGCTGGATCCAGGCCGCGGCCTCGGCCTCCTGGGGACCGCCGATCTCGCCGATCATCAAGACCGCGTCGGTGTCCGGGTCCTCCTCGAACAGGGCGAGGTGGTCGAGGAAGGACGAGCCGTTGATGGGATCGCCGCCGATGCCGACCGAGGTCGAGATGCCGAGGCCCACCGCCTTCATCTGCGCCGCGGCCTCGTAACCCAGCGTGCCGGAGCGCGAGATCACCCCGATATTGCCCTTGAGGTAGATGTGGCCCGGCATGATGCCGAGCATCGCCTTGCCGGGCGAGATGATGCCGGCGCAGTTGGGCCCGACCACCATCGGCCGGCGCTCCCGGGGGTAGCGCCGCAGGTAGCGCTTGACCCGCATCATGTCCTGGGCCGGGATGCCGTCGGTGATCGAGCAGATCAGCCGGATGCCGGCATCCGCCGCCTCCATGATGGCGTCGGCGGCAAACGGCGGGGCCACGAAGGTGATGCTGGCTTCAGCCCCCGTCTCCTGCACCGCCCGGCGGACGGTGTCGAAGACCGGCACGCCGTGCTCGGTGCGGCCGCCCTTGCCCGGGGTGACGCCCGCGACGACGTTCGAGCCGTACTCGACCATCTCGCGGGCGTGGAAGCTGCCCTTGTCCCCGGTGATGCCCTGGACCAGGATCCGGGTCGTCTCGTCGATCAGGATGCTCATCGGGCGTCCCCCTCAGTTCTTGGCGCGGATGGCGGCCACGGCTTTCTCCGCGGCCTCCGTCAGGGTGTCGGCGGTGATGAGGTCGAGGCCGCTCTTCTCGAGGATCGCCTTGCCGGCCTCGACGTTGGTGCCGGCGAGCCGCACCACCAGCGGCACGCCGATCTTCACCTCGCGGGCGGCCTGGACGACGCCCTCGGCGATCCAGTCGCAGCGGTTGATGCCCGCGAAGATGTTGACCAGGATCGCCCGCACGTTCGGGTCCGACAGGACGAGGCGGAAGGCGGTGGCGACCCGCTGCGGCGAGGCGCCGCCGCCGACATCGAGGAAGTTCGCCGGCTCGCCGCCGGCGTGCTTGATCATGTCCATCGTCGCCATGGCGAGGCCGGCGCCGTTGACGATGCAGCCGATCTCGCCGTCGAGGCCGATGTAGTTCAGGTTGTGCTCGGCGGCCTGGGCCTCGCGCGGGTCGCTCTGCGAGGGATCGTGCATGTCGGCGATCTGGCGGCGCCGGAACAGGGCGTTGTCGTCGAACGACATCTTGGCGTCGAGCGCCAGCACCCGGTCGTCGCGGGTCACGACCAGCGGGTTGATCTCCAGCATCACGGCGTCGCAATCGCGGAAGGCGCGATAGGCGCTCATGATCGTCTTCACGGCGGCGCCGACCTGCTTGATGGTGAGGCCGAGCTGGAAGGCGAGTTCGCGCGCCTCGAAGGGCTGCAGGCCGACCGCCGGTTCCACCACCACCTGCAGCAGCGCGTCGGGATCGGTCGCGGCGATCTCTTCGATGTCCATGCCGCCGGCCTTGGAGGCGACGACCCGCACCCGCTCGACCTTCCGGTCGAGGACGATGCCGAGATAGAGCTCGCGCTCGAACGGGTCGGCGGTCTCGATGTAGACCCGCTGCACCGGCTTGCCCTCGGGGCCGGTCTGGTGCGTGACGAGGCGGCGGCCGAGGAGGTCGTTGGCCGCGTCGCGGACCTCGTGGGTGGTGCGGCAGAGGCGGATGCCGCCGGCCTTGCCGCGGGCGCCGGCATGAATCTGCGCCTTCACCGCCCAGTGCCCGCCGCCGAGCTCGGTCGCGGCGTAGACCGCCTGGTCGGGGCTGAACGCCACGGCCCCCTTCGGGATCGGCACGCCGAAGCTCGCGAGCAGCTCCTTGGCCTGGTACTCGTGCACGTCCATGGCGTCCTCCTGTCGTGTGGGCAAAGGCTTCCCGTTCCGGGCGCGAGGGGTTCCCTCGCGCCCGGCTGAAAAGCGCGGTGCGTTGATTTGAGAATGTCGCCCGGCGACTTCGCCGGGCGCGCCGACCGTCAGGTCAGCTTCGACTTCACCAGCCCGTAGACCCGCTCGGTCACGGCGTCGGCGCCGTCCAGCGCCCGGGCGAGGTCGGCGAGGCGGCCGTCCGCGAAGATCCGGTCCTCGATCGCCTTGGCGTTGACGTAGACGTTGAGGGCGGCGCTGCGCAGGCCGGCCTGGGCCGCCAGCACGGCGACGCCGGCATCGCTGACCACGTTGAGGTTGCCGCGCTCGGCGATCCCCTCGCACAGGTCGATCACCGCCCGGCAGGTCTTCGCGCAGGCGAGCGGCACGTCGGTGGCGAGCCGCAGGGCGTCCTGGATGGCGGCCGCGCGGGCCGCCTTCTCGTCGTCGCTCGCCTTCGGCAGCCCGTAGGCGCCCATCACCGCGTCGAACGCCGTCACGTCCTCGGCGATCATGCCGGTGAGCTCGGCCCGCAACGCCTCGGCGCGGTCGCGGGTCGCGATCATCTCGGCCTCGACCTCGGCATACTTCTTCTTGCCGATGGTGAGGTTGCAGACCATCGAGACCAGGGCGGCCCCCATGGCGCCGGAGATCGCCGCGGCGCCGCCGCCGCCCGGGGTCGGGCGCTCGCTCGCGAGCGCGTCGAGGAAGCCCGGGATCGTGTCCTCGTCCTTCGCCATCACGCCATCTCTTTCGCGAGCGCGTAGATCTCTTCCGCGTCGAGGACCAGCTCGCTGCTCTCGAACAGCTTGGCGACGCAGGCCCGGTGCAGCTTCAGCTTCAGGCCACCGATGCCCAGCGCCCCGAACACGGTCTTGCCGTGGCGCTCCTTGCCCTTGTCGGTCGCCTCGATCCCGCCGAAGCCGAGCGGCGGCTGCGCGTTGTAATCGCCCAGGAAGGCGAGGTCCTTGGCCGCGCTCCACTGCGCCTCGGAGGCGAGTTCGAGCCCGATCGCGCCGGCGGCGAAGGCCACGTCGGCCTCGGCGAGCGCCGCGCCGCGGGATTCGGCATCCGCCGTCTCGATCGCCCGGATCTCGACCTTGAAGCGGGCCTCGATGGTCTTGGCAGCCTCCTGCGCCTTGGCGAGGTTGCGCCCGGCGAGCGTGACGGTCGCGCCCTCCTTGGCGAGGAGCGCCGCCGAGCGCATGCCGACCGGGCCGGTGCCGGCGAGCACCACGGCGCGCTTGCCCTGGAGCGAACCCGCCGCCTTGGCGACCAGCGCCACGCCCGCCGCGGCGGTGGTGTTCGAGCCGTTGGAGTCGAGCATGCACGACACCCGGAACGGGCCGAAGAAGCGCTTGCGCACCGCCTTGAACACCGCCTCGCCGGCCGCCATGCTGCCGCCGCCGACGAAGATCGCGGTCGATTTCTTCTCCGCGCCGCCGCGGGTGTAGATCGTGCCGTCGACCAGCGCCCCGACATTCTCAGGGGTCACATTGGGGTAGCCGGTGATGATGTCGGCGCCGCCGTCATAGCCCACCACCACGTCGAACACGCTGGGCATCGGGTCGGTATCGAACTGGAACAGAAGCTTCTTCATCGTCATCCTTTCCGCCGCGGGCCTTCCGGCCGACGCGGGGCAATCCTTCGAGGTGCGGGAGCGGGTTAGCGCCCCCGCTCGTCCTACTCCACCACGTTCTGCGGCCGGCCGGCCACGAAGGCCTCGATGTTGTCGACGACCTGGTCGGCGAGGATCTGCATCGCCTGTTTGCTCGCCCAGGCGACGTGGGGGGTGATGATGAGGTTCGGCAGGTCGAGGGCGAGCAGCGGGTTGTCGTCCCGCGGCGGCTCGGAGGTCAGAACGTCGAAGCCGGCGCCGCCGATCGTGCCGGCGGTCAGGGCTTCCGCCAGCGCCGCCTCGTCGACGAGGCCGCCGCGGGCGGTGTTGATCAGGATCGCGTCGCGCTTCATCCGCGCCAGCTCGTCCCGGCCGATCATGTTGCGGGTCTCCGGCGTCAGCGGCGCGTGCAGCGTGATGACGTCGCTCTCGCGGATGATCGTGTCGAGGTCGACGAGGCCCGGTTGGGGCATCACGTCGTAGGCGATTACCCGCATGCCCAGCGCCTCGGCCCGCTGGCCGATCGACTTGCCGAGCGCGCCGTAGCCGACGATGCCGAGCGTCGAGCCGGCCACGTCCCGGATCGGGTAATCGAAGTAGCAGAAGTGCCGCGCCCTGCCCCAGTCGCCGCGCCGGACCGAGTTGGCGTAGGGCACGATCGCCCGTCGAAGCGCGAAGATCAGCCCGATCACGTGCTCCGGCACGGTGTTGAAGGCGTAGTTGCGGATGTTGACGACGGTGATGCCGCGGGACTTGGCGAAGGCCTTGTCGACCACGTCGGTACCGGTGGCCGCGACCGCGATCAGCTTCAGGTCGGGCAGCTGGCTCAAGGTCTCCTCGCGCATCGGCACCTTGTTGACGATGGCGATGTCGGCACCCTTCAGCCGTTCCACGATCTCGTCGGGCGCCGTCACCGCGTGCTCGACGTACTCGTGCGGAAAGCTCGGGGGCCGCAGGGTCGCATCCAGGGTCTCGCGGTCGAGGAAGACGATGCGGTGGGACATGGTCGGGCGGTCTCCGGCGGTCTTTTCGTAAGTCCCGCTCTCGGGGCGGGCCGCGACTTCATGGCATGGCGGGCCGGATCCCGGCAGCCGGTCTAAGGGACGGGGCACCCTTTTCCCCCTCCCCCGCAGAGGCAGGGCTGTCCGGGGAAAATTGGATGGCGCGCCTCCCCTCTCCCGTGTGGGAGAGGGGTCGGGGGTGAGGGTGCTACGGTCCCGAGTCGAACTCCGAACGTCCCGCTGCCAGCACGACGGTCAGAGCTTTACACGGATGCGTGTCACCCTCACCCCTACCCCTCTCCCACACCTTGCAGCGATACCGGGCAAGCCCGGCATCGCCTGGAGAGGGGATCCCGCGCTTTTTTCTCGAGGGGATTTTTCCCGCACAGCGCTGCCGCAGAGAGGGAGGGAAACCCCCGAGCCTCACCCCTCCCGCGTATTCCGGAAGTGCTCCGTCGCCGCGGCGACGCCGCTGCCGGGGGTGATGCGGATGCCGGCATCCTGCATCGCCATCTCGACGCCGGCCAGCGCGCCGAGCAGCATCAGCTCGTTGAGGTCGCCGATATGGCCGATGCGGAACAGCTTGCCCGCCACCTGCGAGAGGCCGGCCCCGAGGGCGAGGTTGTAGCGGCGATAGGCGATGTCGATGACCTCGGCGCCGTTGATCCCCTCCGGCACCATCACGGCGCTCACCGTATCGGAGTGCCATTTCGGCTCACGGGCGCAGAGCGTCAGGCCCCAGGCCTTCACCGCCGCGCGGGTGCCGTCGGCGAGCCGGCGGTGGCGGGCGAAGATCGCCTCCAGCCCCTCGTCCTCGACGCAAGCCAGCGCCTCGCGCAGGCCGTGGAGCATCGGCACGGACGGCGTGTAGGGGAAGTAGCCGGTGGCGTTGGCCTTGGCCTGGTCGTTGAAGTCGAAGTAGACGCGCCGGCACTCGGCGGTCTTGGCGGCGTCCAGCGCCCGCTTGCTGACGCAGACGAGGCCGAGGCCCGCCGGCAGCATCAGGCCCTTCTGCGAGCCGGTGATGGCGCAATCGACCCGCCACTCCTCGGCCCGGAAGTCGATGCTGCCGATCGACGACACGCCGTCGACGTAGAGCATCGCCGGGTGGTTCGCCGCGTCGATCGCCTTGCGCACCGCGCCGATATCGGAGGTGACGCCGGTGGTGGTCTCGTTGTGGACCACCAGCACCGCCTTGATCCGGTGCTCGCGGTCGGCCCGCAGGGCCTCCCCGATCCGCTCGGGGTCGGCGCCGGTGCCCCATTCCTCCTCCTGGACCTCGACGTCGAGGCCGACGCGGCGGGCCATGTCGATCCACAGCGTGCTGAACTGGCCGTAGCGCGGCGCCAGTACCCGGTCGCCGGGCGAGAGCGTGTTGGTGAGCGCCGCTTCCCAGGCGCCGGTGCCGGTGGAGGGGAAGAGGAAGACCTGGCCCTCGCGGGACTTGAAGATCTTCTTGGTCTCCTCGAACAGCGGCAGCGTCAGCGCGGGGAAGGCCGAGGAGCGATGATCCTCGGACGGCACGATCATCGCGCGCTGGACCCGATCCGGGATGTTGGTCGGACCCGGAACGAAGAGGAAGTTGCGTCCCGGACGTCTCGATCCAGCCATGGTGTCTCCTCCAGCCCTGTGGGCTTTGAGTCCGAGCGGTGTCGCCGCCCGTCTCGTGAACCGGTTGCGCGTCTCCGGCCGCCGCAGCGGCGCCGACAAGTCCTGCCTGCAAGGCTCGGCGTGCAAGCCTCGGCGAGAAGTCTCGGCGTGAAAGCGGGGCGGGACGCGAGAGTCGGACCGTGCGACCCGAAGATCATCCGGCGGCATGCCGCCGCCCGTCATCCCGGGTCGCCCTGTCGAGATCGACTATGCGAGCGCGTGTCCCGGAAGGAAAACTGAAAAAACTGAGACCCGTCTTCAAAAAATTCGAATGCGCGCCGGCAGCTCGGCCAAAAGGGGTAGGCGCCTGCGCCTTCCGCCGCAACGGCCCAGTCGATGCTTTGCCGTATCGGCAGTATTGCTCAGAAAAGCCGCAAACCTTATCGAATGTGATCAGCAGTTCCGATCACGCCGGATATGCATCGGCTCCAAGAAGCAGCGGATCGGAACCGGGGGAGGCCGTTCATGATTGCGAGCAGCGTGGGCTCCGGGTTCACACGCGCAGGGGCCGGCCGCGCCGAGATCGACCGAGCCGAGTCCACTCGTGCGGAGTCGACTCGAGCCTGGCCGCGGACGGTGCGGCGCTGGCCGACCTACAACCTGTTTCGTCGGCGCGAGGAGCCGGACCTGGTCTGCGCGGTGCCGAACGACTTCCCGGTGCCGGCCTTCGTCAGCGGCGAAGCCTGGACCTATGCCGGCAGCATCAGCTCGCCGTCCGAGGCGCCGCCCGGCTTCGCGTCCGAGATGGCGGAGCGCGGCGCCGAGACCTGCGGCTTCCACTTGTTCCACCAGCTGCCGGACACCTCGGTGCCGGTGCAGGCGTGGCGCGCCGCCGGATAAGCTTTTGCTTTCGGCGAGAACCGGAACCGGGGTTCGCGCATTGTCCAGCCAAGACATGCTTCAGCACCGGAGACCCGGAGATGCTTCTCAAGACCGTCATCGCGGCCGGCCTCGTCGTGGCTTGCTCCGCCGCCGCCCGCGCCGAGGGCACCAGCCTCGACCAGGCCGGCATCCCGGCCCTCGACGTGCCGGGCTTCGCCGCGAGCGTGCCGGCCGGCATGCCGCTCTTCGCCGCCCTGCCCCAGATGGCGCCGGGCGCCGAGGTGAACGTGCGCGGCATCGACACCAGCGGTCTCGTCGCCTTCGGCTCCTCCGTGCCGTCGGCGATAGACCCGAACGCCGACATCGCCACCGGCTCGCTGGCGAAATGAGCGATCGAGGCCGGGGCGCCCCGCCCCGGCCGTCTCGGGCGCTCAGGCTTCCGCGCTGAGTGCCGCAACCCGTGCCGCCGCCTCGAACTCGGCCCGCCGCGTGCCCAGGCGCGCCTCGGCCTCCGCGTCCCGGCCCCAGACCTCCGCCTGGAAGGTCTCGTCGACATGCGCGGCGCTCCACCCCTCCTGCGGGGTCAGGCGGCCGTGCAGGACGGCGAGCGCGATCAGCAGCGAGCCGGTGAGGGTCGTCATCGAGTGCAAGGCGGCGAGCGCCGTCGGGCTCTCCACCGCCTCGACGGCGCGGCGCAGGGCCTGCAGCGACGCCTCCGGCTGGGTGACGTGCATCACGCCCTCGCTCAGCACGAACCGGGCGCCCAAGCTCTCGTGGGCCCAGGCGAGCACCGGGTCCCAGGCCGCGGCCTGCGCCGTCACCAGGCGCGCCGGGTCGCCGGCCCGGTAGACGACGAGATCGGTGCCGGCATAGGCCGAGAGATCGTCGACCACCGCATCCCGCCGCTCGGCCACCCCGTCGAGGGCCGAGTTGACGAGGCGGGTGAGCGGCATCCGCGCCGGGTCGATGAACTCCTCCTGCGCCCCCCATTCCTCGGCGAGCGCCGCGGCGAGGCCGGCCTGCGGCACCGCGAGGCGGCGCCGAGCCGGGGTATGGGCCGGGCGCCCGTCGAGGACGAGGCGGTAGCCGTCCTCGGCCGGCGCGACGCCGGCCTGCGTGTAGAAGCGCTTGGGCAGCGCGGGCTTCGCCGATTGGCGGGCGGCGCGGACCGGGTCGGACGAAGCCTCCGGATCCCCGAGCCAGTCGCGGGTCACGTCGTTGGTCATGGCGGAAAGATAGGGCCTCGGGACCGTGGTTGCGAGGCGGTCGTCAGGCGACCGCGATCCGTTCCATCAGGGCGGCCTCGAGCGCCGGCATGCTGTCCATCACCGCGTGGGCGCCGGCATTCCGCAACGCCTCGACGGTGTGGTAGCCCCAGGCGACGCCGAGCGCCCCGACCTGGGCGCCACGCGCCATCACCATGTCGTAGGTCGTGTCGCCGATCATCACCGTGCGGGCCGGCTCGGCGCCGGTCTCGGCCATCGCCTGTTCCAGCATCGCCGGGTGGGGCTTCGAGGGGGCGTCGTCGGCGGTCTGCACCGTGGCGAACCACCCCTCCCAGCCGTGGACCGCCACCAAGTGGTCGACCCCACGGCGGGACTTGCCGGTGGCGATGCCGAGTTGCACCGCGGGCTCGCGGTTGAGCCGGGCGAGCAGAGCGGCGACGCCGGGAAACAGCGTCTCGCGGATCTCTGCCCGGGCCCGCATGCGGCCGAAGGCCTGCTTGTAGGCCTCCGACAGGGCGACCACCGGCCCGTCGGCGCCGACGAGCGCCGTGAAGGCCTGGGGCAGCGACAGCCCGACCACCGACAGCGAGCGCTCCCGCGTCGGCGCCGGCAGCCCCACGGCGGCGAAGGCCTCGCCTTGCGCCGCCACGATCATGTGCTGGCTGTCGACGAGGGTGCCGTCGACGTCGAAGACGATCAGGAGCATGGGTGTTCGGGCCGCCTCGTTGCGCGCCGGTCGAGACCCGGCCCGCGCGCGGCCCTCAAGGCTGCTTGGTGCGGGCCGGCTGGCCCGGCTGGATGCGCTCATAGCCCAGGCGGCAGCGGATCAGGAAGCGGCGCCGTGCGCCGCCGTGCAGGCTGCGCCGCTGCGAGGCGCGGTTGCAGGCAGCGTAGCTCGGCCGGCGCCGCCGGGGCGTCGCGGCGCGCTCGGGTGCGGCCGGCCGGGCGGCCGGCGCGCCGCCCTCGGCGGGGGCCGTGCCACGGCCCTCGTGGCGTCCCCCGTCCTGACGACCGTCCTGCCTGCCGTCCTGCCTGCCTTGGGCGGGCTTGCCGTCTGGGCGCGCGGCCGGCACCGCCGGGGCGGCGGCGGGCACCGGTTCCGTGGCGGCGGGGGTCTGGGCCTGCGCCGTCCCGAGGGCGAGGAATCCGATCAGGCCGAGGCTGGCGAGCGCGGCGGGTCTCATCTGGCTTGTCTCACTCCCGATGGGCCGCTGAGCCCGCGCTGGCGCCGTGGCCGCGACGGCCGATCCTGAGAATAAGGCGCGCGGGCGTCCTGCCAAGGCCCTCCTCGCCCGGGGATTCCTCCCCAGGGGCAGCAAGGCCCGTGGAGGGAGAGGCTCCCGCCGCCCGCCGCGTCACGCCTCCGGCGCCTCCACGATCGGGTCGTAGCGCGCGGCGTCGAAGCCGAGGAGGTTCCAGCTCTGCGCCATGTGGGGCGGCAGCGGCGCCGTCACGTCGATCGGCTTGGCGGTGCGCGGATGCGGGATCACGATGCGCCGGGCGAGGAGGTGCAGGCGGTTCTGCAAGCCCCCGGGCAGCTCCCAGTTCTCGATGTCGAAGTACTTGGGATCGCCGACCAGCGGGTGGCCGATATGGGCCGCGTGGGCGCGCAGCTGGTGGGTGCGGCCGGTGACCGGCTTCAGCGACAGCCAGGCGAGCTTCTGCCCGGCCTGGTCGACCACGGCGTAGTAGGTGAGGGCGTGGCTCGCGCCCTCGTCGCCGTGCTGGGCGACCCGCATCCGGGAATCGGCCTCGCCGACCTCCTCCCGGGCGAGGTAGGTCGAGATCCGGCCCTGGCGCACCTTCGGCACCCCGGCGGCGAGCGCCCAGTAGATCTTGCGCGCCGCCCGCGACCGGAAGGTCTTGGCGAGCGTCGCGGCGGCGAGCCGGGTCTTGGCGATGATGAGGCAGCCGGCCGTGTCCTTGTCGAGGCGGTGGACGAGGCGCGGCTTCTGGCCGTCCTTGTCGCGCATCGCCTCGAGCAGGCCGTCGACGTGGCGGGTGGTGCCCGAGCCGCCCTGCACCGCGAGGCCGAACGGCTTGTTGAGCACCATCATGTCCTGGTCCTCGTAGAGGATCAGGGAGCGCAGGAAGGCAAGGTCGCCTTCCGCCCGGGGCGATCCCGGGGCCGGGGCGCGCACCTCGAGGCTCAAGGGCGGCACCCGCACGCTGGCGCCGGGCTCGACCCGGTCGGCGGC
This sequence comes from Methylobacterium platani, assembly GCF_001653715.1. Taxonomy (GTDB): domain Bacteria; phylum Pseudomonadota; class Alphaproteobacteria; order Rhizobiales; family Beijerinckiaceae; genus Methylobacterium; species Methylobacterium platani. The sequence continues at coordinate 11,405 of NZ_LWHQ01000042.1, read as the reverse complement.
CTTGGCGCGCTTGCCGTTCACCCGCAGCTCGCCCTTGCGCACCAGGCTCTGGATGCGGGTGAAGGGTAGTTGCGGGAAGCGGGCCGAGAGGAAGCGGTCGATCCGCATCCCGGCCTCGTCCGGCGTCACCTCGAGCGTCTGCACCCCGGTGGCCAGCGCCTCGGAGGTCGCCTCGCGCAGGGCCCGGCGGGTCGGGGGCTTGGATGACGAAGCCTTGGTCTCCGGGGGATTGCGGTGCGGGGCCTCGCCGGCCTCGCGCCGCTCGTCCCGACCCTCCTGCCGGCGCGGACGGGCCGGCGGACGATCCTCCGGAGCGCTGCGAGGCGCCCGGTCCGCCGCCGCGCCGGTGCGCGGCCGGTCGGATCTGGGTTTTTCCGATCTCGGCTTGTCGAAGCCAGGCTTGCCGAATCCGGACTTGGACGCCGATCCGGCCGGCGTGCGAGCCGGCGCCTCGTCCCGCTCCCAGGGCGAGGCGTCGCTCGTGTCTCGGCCGAAGGCGGGGCGGGCGGGCGTGGCGTTGCCGGGAGCCGGCGTGGCGAGCGCCCATTTGCCGGAACCCGATTTGCCGGCACCGGACCTGCCGGGCGCGGCCCGGTTGGAGACCACCAGGCCGGCGGCGCGCTCGGCGGCGTCGCGGGCGGTGTTGCGCGGTCCGGTGCGGACCCGCGGCGGGCGGCTCGAGGCGGATCCGCCCGAGCCGGTCCGCGACCGCCCGGAACCGCCGCGATGGGGAGGCTTCGTCATGCGGCGGCTCGTAGCACCCGCAAGCCCTTCCGTCACGCCCGACGCCTCGCCCCGGCGGCGATTCGTGCATCCGTCGCGTCCGGTTCCGGATGTCGGGCCCCCGCGGCGTCAGGCCCAAGAGGGGCCAGGAGCAAGAGGGGCCAGGAGCAAGAGGGGCCAGGAGCAAGAGGTGTCAGGAGCAAGAGGTGTCAGGAGCAAGAGGTGTCAGGCCCAGGAGCAGGAGGTCCGGGCAAATCCCTCGCTGCGCCCGGGCGCGTCGGCGCCGGCGGCCTGTACGAGGCCGAAGCGCTGGACGAGGTCGTCGGCGAGCGCGGCGAAATCGGCCGCGGCGCGGGCGTTGGGGCGGCAGCGCCGCAGCGGCTGGCGCCGGGCGAAGGCCTCGCTCACCGCCACGTCGACGCGCACGCCCCGGACCATCTGGTCCGGCCCGAAGCCGGCACGCAGCTGGGCCAGGGTGTCCTTCTCGACGTTGGTGCGCAGGTCGATCCGCATCGGCGCGATGGCGAGGCCGAGCGGCGCGGCGCGGAACCGCAGCATCGTCTCGTGGAACGAGCGGGCGAACTGGCGCACGCCGTCGAGCCCGAGCGGGTCGAGGGTGGTGGGGACGACCACGCCGCTGCTCGGCAGGAGGGCGCAGATCATCACCGCCCGGGCGGAGGGCGGCACGTCGATCAGGACGAGGTCGTAATCCGGCAGCAGCGGCGCCAGGGCCGTCTCGAGGCAGCGGCCGTCGTCGTGGCCCATCTGCCCGTCGAAGCCGCGGTCGGCCGGGATGATCGCGACGCCGTCCTCGTCCGTCGGCTGCACCGCCCCGTCGAAGCCGCCGCCCCGGCGGCGCAGCGGCGTGTGGGCGTTGGGCAGGCCGAGCTCGGCCAGCGCGCCGAAGCCGAGCCCGCTATGGCCCTGGGGGTCGAGGTCGACGACGAGCACCCGGAAACCCCGGCTGCCGAATTCCGCCGCCAGGTTGACGGTCGCCGTCGTCTTGCCGGTGCCGCCCTTGCAATTGGCGATCGAGAGGATGCGCGCCGTCATCACAGCTCCCGGCCGGTCGAGACACGATGCGGGCCATCATGCGGAGCGGTGACCCTCGGTCACAAGGGCGCCGGAGGGCGCCGCGACGCTTCCCGCGACTTTCCCGCGGGACCGTCACCCGATCGTCACACCCCGTCGCGCCCGCGGGATTTCCGCGCCTCCTCCCACCAGTCCAGCCGCTCGGCGATGCGGCGCTCGAAGCCCCGGTCGGTCGGCGCGTAGAACTGCTGGCGGCCGAGGCGCTCCGGCCAGTAATCCTGGCCCGAGAAGGCGTCGGGCTCGTCGTGGTCGTAGCGGTAGCCCTCGCCGTAGCCGAGCCGGCGCATCAGCTTCGTCGGCGCGTTGAGGATGGTGCGGGGCGGCGGCAGCGAGCCGTGCTCCTTGGCGGCCCGGGTCGCGGCCTTGTAGGCGGTGTAGACCGCGTTCGATTTCGGCGCCGTCGCGAGGTAGACCGCCGCCTGCGCCAGGGCGAGCTCGCCCTCCGGCGAGCCGAGGAAGTCGAACGCCTCCTTGGCGGCGTTCGCCACCGCCAGGGCCTGCGGGTCGGCGAGCCCGATATCCTCGACCGCCATCCGCACCAGCCGGCGGGCGATGAACAGCCGGTCCTCGCCCGCGTCGAGCATCCGGCAGAGATAGTACAGGGCGGCGTCCGGGTCCGAGCCGCGGATCGTCTTGTGCAGCGCGGAGATCAGGTTGTAGTGGCCCTCCTGCGCCTTGTCGTAGACGGGGGCCCGGCGCTGGATCAGCTCCTGCAGCAGCGCGGCGTCGAGGGTCTCGCCGGGGCCGGCGGAGCGCCAGACCTCCTCGGCGAGCGTCAGGGCCGCCCGCCCGTCGCCGTCGGCCATCCGCACCAGGACCGACCGGGCCTCGGCGTCGAGGGGCAGGGTCCGCCCGGTCACCGCCTCGGCCCGGTCGAGGAGCTTGGCGATCGCCGCCTCGTCGAGGGCGCGGAACACCAGCACCCGGGCGCGGGAGAGAAGCGCGGCGTTGAGCTCGAAGGACGGGTTCTCGGTGGTGGCGCCGACGAGCGTGACGGTGCCGTCCTCGACCACCGGCAGGAAGGCGTCGAGCTGCGCCCGGTTGAAGCGGTGGATCTCGTCGACGAAGAGCAGCGTGCCCCGCCCCGCCGCCCGCCGGGCCCGGGCGGCCTCGAACACCTTGCGGAGCTCCGCGACGCCGGAGAAGATCGCCGAGATCTGCTCGAAATGCAGGTCGGTCTCGCCGGCGAGCAGGCGGGCCACCGTGGTCTTGCCGGTGCCGGGCGGTCCCCACAGGATCAGCGAGCCGAGGTTGCGCCCGCGGATGAGCCGGGTCAGCGCACCCCCCTCCCCCGTCAGGTGCTCCTGTCCCACCACCTCGGCGAGGGCCGTCGGCCGCAGCAGGTCGGCGAGGGGGCGGGGAGCGTCGCGGTCGAGGCCCGCGGAGGCGAACAGGTCGGACATGACCCGCATCAACACCGGCCGGGCCCGCGGCCGCAAGAGCGCGCCCGCCGCCGCCCACCGCGCTCCCGGCATATGCCGCCGCCCGGGTGATCTCGCGCCGCGAAGCTGCTAGCCTGCCGTCGGGATCTCCCCGGGGGTCGCGCCCATGCGCCGGCGCGCTTGCCGGGACCCGGTCTTCGGCCTAGCAAGCAGCATGCGATTCAACTTCAACGTCGTCGGCCCGGCGAGCTTCGACCTCTGGATCGCGCCCGACGACATGCGCCGCACGCCGCGCCTGCGCGTGGTCATGGATCGGACGCGCGAGGTCGTGATCGAGGCCTGGGTCCACTACCCCCAGCTCAAGGAATTCGGCTGGCACGCCCACGGCATCTGCGGGTTCAAGCTCAGCGGCGAGAGCTGCCCCGGCCTCGACCAGGCCGAGCGCTTCGACATCTACGACGGCGACACCAACATCCTGCTCTACCGGCATCGCGCCGGCGCCGCCTATCGCCCGGCCCGCGTGCTCTCGCTCGACTACACGATCAACCAGGACAACCTCGCCCGCGACATGCTCTTCCCGGAATTCGCGATGGCGTATTTCGGAATCCACGACATCCACTTCGACCTGCTGCGCTGCATCATCGACATCAAGTACAGCGACTCGATGCTGCTGCAGGGCAGCCTGCTGTTGAAGCGCTACGAGGACGTGATCCAGACCGGCGAGTACGTGAAGACGATCCTGGTCGTCGATCCCTACGTGGAGCTGGCCAAGCGCATCCTGTGGCTGCGCCGGATGGCGGAGATCGGCAAGGACCCGGCCCAGGGCTGGCGCGTCGACCATCTCCGGGGGCCCAGCGCCTTCGCGGCCGGGCTCGACCTCGGCAGCGTCTCGGCCCTGCGCAAGGGTTTCGACCGCATCGACCTCGAGACCTACGGCTGGCTGGAGAACCCGCTGACCCGCGACCTGTCCTGCACCGTCCCGGGCGAGGCGATGAAGCCCGGCCACTGGATGCTCGCGATCGACGCGCTGTCGCGCTTCCACGTCATCGGCCACCAGCATTTCTGGGGCGCCTACACGGCGATGCTGGCCGACGTGCTGAAGCTCGAAGGCCCCGCCCTGCCCGAGCGCCGGGTGCCCGAGCCTGTCCTGGAGCTCGCCGAGACACTGAGCCGGGTGAAGGCCACGATCGGCCTCGTCGAGATGGACATCAACCTCAGCGACAAGGTCTACACGATCATCGAGAGCCAGTGGGAGAAGGGGTGAGGGGAGAACCGGCCGAGCGTTCCCTGCGGCGTCATATGAAATCCGATTGATCGCTCGGCGATTGCGACGCAATCGCTTTCGCGATGCGGATTTCGACTTCGCTCAAGCGCCACGCGGGCCTACGATACAGTTTCCGGAAGACACCTTCCGGAAACTGTATCATCGACCGAATCACTGCCGCCATGAGTCTCTGAGGCCGCGTTCGAGGACCCGCCGCGCCCAGCCGAGGGCGCCCCCGCGCGGCGGTGCCGGCCGATCGGTCGAGACCTCGAACCGGATGCCGGCGGCCCCGGCCATCTGCCGCCGGGAGCGCCATTGCTTCACCACCTCAGCTCCGTGGTCTCCCAGGCGCGCCACGACGTCCGGCGGGACTTCCCGATCCGTGAACCGGCGCATCGGCGCGATGTAGTCCAGAGTCTGGACGTCGTGCTCCCGCGAGAACAGCAGGTCCAGGCGATAGAGCGGTCCGGTGAAATCGCCCGACGCATTGCCCTCCTCGACATGGGTGACGCGGTAGCGGTACGACCCGTCATCCGGACCGAACGTGTCGCCGTCGGGCACGATGTAGCCGTGCTTGAGGGATGCCAGCGTCACGAATGCGAAGATGCCGTCGAGCACGGCGGACCACGGAACCGGGGTGGCGGCGACGTGAATGTCGCGTCCGATGAAATGACTGGCTCCGACGGTGCGGATCTCGACCTGCTGGCGGCCGTCGGCGCTCGTCCCGCCGTCGAACAGCATGGGATGGATATGGAGCAGGTTGGGGACCGGCTGCGCCGCCAGGACTTCGAACATGTCACCCCGCATCAGCTGGTTGCTCGACGTCCAGTGGACCAGCGTCGCGGCGGTCCGACGATGCGCGATCGTCGAGAGCGTCGCGCATCGCGTCATGCGGGCGATGAGAGCGGGCAGCGACTGACCGGCGAGCGGCATCTCGAGCTTGGCGAGCATGTCCCGGATTTCGGGCGTCGGCGGGAACAGGCCGGCATGCGTCGCCACGAGGATGTGGGAAGTGTGCCGGGCCGCGCGCTCGCGCGCATCCGGCGTCCCTGCTCTCGTGAATGACGACGACAGCGCGGTCTCGAGCACGGACAGGTCGGCTGGCCTGGCGAGATGCTCAATGGTGACCATGATGTCGTCGGTGCCGTAGAGCCGGTAGAAGACACCCGGTTTCGTGTCTGCAAAGACCTTGTACTGCGTGCCGGCCGCATCCTCGACGGCGATGAATTCGCGCACGATCGCGTCGAGGTCAGGGGCGCGATCGCCGCACAGGAGGAGCGCGGCCTGGATCGTATGCGGATAGTCGGTCATGGTCGGTCCTATCTCCGGCAGAACAGGCGCCTGCCGAAACTCGGCGGGGTGGCCGGCATCGCCTGCGTGGTGGGGGATGCTCCGGCGATTCCCGCCCGCCTGCCGGGCCATCGCGGTCAAGGCCTGGCACCAGGTCGGGGTCGGACGGCTCGGCCGGAGGCGGACAGACACTGCCGGCGAACGGGTTGGGATCGATCAATCCCATCGTCCCGTTCCAGACGAAGCGATACAGGTCCCAGGAGCGCGTTCTGGTAGAGCGCTGCGGTAAACAGCAGCTCGATCTGCGTGTCGTGATCAAGCGGCATGAACAATCTCGCAGAGCCGCGCGGTCAAGATGCATGACTTACCTAATTGATATGAATTAAAATAATCATACTAAGTTATATTAAAATGTATATCGAGGTGGTTTATTCGCCCGGAAGCCATCTCTCTCGTCGTAGGGTCGGTCAAGATCGAACATAAATTTTCGCTGTCGCTACGGTGTCAGCTGTATTTATAATAATAATCTAAATTTTCGACGCATCGGGTCGCTGACCAATCTCTAATTTTTAAAATCAAAACAAGATATTGACGAAAATTCGAGAGCGGAACCAAAGATCGGCTCCAACAATCATCGATATAAAGCGATTGAATTGGCTTTGACGAGATTGCTCGAAAAGCTTACGGCATATGCTGATCGAATGCGATCGCAAGTATACTGAAGAGCATCTGCTATCGCCGTTCGCGCCCGTTCCGATGGCATCCCCGCCGGTGGTCGGTGCCAAGGATCGCTCGGCCAGCCCCTGCCGCGCTGGCGCCCGGTCGGGTTCGGGTTTCGCCGACCCGAAAGGGGCACGGTTCGGCCCGCGGTCGCCCCACGGGCGCGAGGGCACCGGGTACAAGGGTTCTGGGCGCGGGGAGCGATCGGCCCCCTCAGGGCCGGCGATACACCCAGACCCGCGCCGGCGGCAGGTTCAGCCACACCTTGTTCGAGCGGCTGGCGGTGTAGGTCGTCGACTTGGCCGGGATCGGCGGCACCACCGCGTAGGTGAACTGCACGAACGGCGCATCCGGGTGCATCAGGTCGTGGACGGCGCCCAGGAGCTCGAGGCGCTGCTCCAGCGGCTTGGTGAACAGCGGCAGGCTCGAGATCGTGGCGCAGGCCGGCTCGTCGACGATGCCCGCGAGCGTCGCCCGGATGTCGTAGGCGTCGCCCTGCAGCACGGTGGCCTTCGGGAAGCGCCGGCGCAGCAGCTTGCAGAAATCCGGGTTGTACTCGACCAGCACCAGCCGCTCCTGGGCGATGCCGCGGCGCACCAGCGCGTCGGTCACCGGGCCGGTGCCGGGCCCGAGTTCGATCACCGGGCCGGTCAGGCGCGGATCGACGTAGGAGGCCATGGTGCGGGCGAGCATCCGGCCGGACGGCGTCACGGCGCCGGTGACCAGCGGCCGCTCGAACCAGGAGCGCAGGAACCGCGCCTCGTCCTCCAGGATATCGCGCTTCTGGGGCCGCGGATGGGGCAGCGGGCTGGTGACCGCGATGGCTTTGGCCCTGGATCGGCGAGGCAAAGGCAAGACCGAAGACCCTTGAACACGCGAAAGAAGTCGGTTGGTGAACGGCTGTCGTTCAAAGGCGCGCCGCCGTCAAGCCTGCCGCGCCCGCCCGGGCCCCGCGAACCGCGCAATCTCCATCGCGCGGGAGAACGCGCAACGGCCGCTCCGGTTCGCGGGCGGGACGGCTCAGGCGCGGCCGGAGCCGCTGAGGCCGTCGAAGAACTCCTTCACCCGGGAGAAGAAGCCGGCGCTCTCCGGGTGGTTGTCGGCCTGCGTGCCGTGGGTGTCGAATTCCTGCAGGAGCTCGCGCTGGCGCTTGGTGAGGTTCTGCGGCGTCTCGACGAAGACCTGGATGTAGAGGTCGCCGACGTCGCGCGAGCGCAGGACCGGCATGCCCTTGCCCTTGAGGCGGAACTGCTTGTTGGTCTGGGTGCCGGCCGGGACCCGGACCGAGGTGTGCGAGCCGTCGATCACCGGCACGGTGATCTCGCCCGAGAGCGCCGCGGTCACCATCGAGATCGGCACGCGGCAGAACAGGTCCGCCCCGTCGCGCTGGAAGAACGGATGCGGCTTGATCGCCAGGAAGATGTAGAGGTCCCCCGCCGGCCCGCCGCGCAGGCCCGATTCGCCCTCGCCGGCGAGGCGGATGCGCAAGCCGTCGTCGACGCCCGCCGGCACGTTGATCGACAGCGTGCGCTCGCGGGTGACGCGGCCGGCGCCCGAGCAGGCCGGGCACGGATCCTCGATGATCTCGCCGCGGCCGTGGCAGGCCGGGCAGGTGCGCTCGATGGCGAAGAAGCCCTGCGCCGCCCGCACCCGGCCGTAGCCGGCGCAGGTCGGGCAGGTCTTGGGCTTCGAGCCCGCCTTGGCGCCCGAGCCGGCGCAGACCTCGCAGGTGACCGAGGTCGGCATCTTGATCGTCTCGGTCTTGCCGGTGAAGGCCTCCTCGAGGCTGATCTCGAGGTTGTAGCGCAGGTCGGCGCCGCGCTCGCGGCCGCCGCCGGGCCGCCCGCCCGCAGCCCCGCCGGGGCGCCCGCCGCCCGGGCCGCCGCGGGCGTCGCCGAAGAACGTGTCGAAGATGTCCGACATGAAGTCGCCGAACTCGTTGCCGAATCCGGGTCCGCCCTGCCCGCCCTGCGAGAAGGCGGCGTGGCCGAAGCGGTCGTAGGCGGCGCGCTTCTGCCCGTCGGACAGGCACTGGTAGGCCTCGTTGAGCTCCTTGAACTTGAGCTCGGCCTCCTTGTCGCCGGGGTTGCGATCGGGGTGGTAGACCATCGCCAGCTTGCGGAAAGCCGACTTCATCTCGCCGTCGGTCGCGGTCCGGGCGACGCCCAGCACCTCGTAGTAGTCGCGCTTCGACATTCCCCGGTCCCCAAACCCGTCCCGCGCCTCACCGGTCGGGCATCGTCCATACAAGTCCGGTCCCCGGCGCCGTCGGGCGGCCGGGGACCGGATCGAGCTTCACATCACTGGGCCGCACGGATCTCAGATCCGTGCGGCAACCTCAAGGCGTGTTTTTACGCCCGCTTCTTCTGGTCCTTGTCGTCGACCTCCTGGAAGTCGGCGTCGATGACGTCGTCCTTCTTCGGCTCGGCGCCCGGAGCCGCACCCGCGGCGGCGTCCGGACCGGCCTGGCTCGCGGCGTACATCGCCTCGCCGAGCTTCATCGAGGCCTGCATCAGGTCGGTGGTACGGGCCTTGATCTGCTCGACGTCCTCGCCGGCCAGCGACTGGCGCAGGGCGTCGATGGCGGTGGTGATCGCGGCCTTGTCGGAGGCCGGGACCTTGTCGCCGTGCTCGGTCACCGACTTCTCGGTGGCGTGGATCAGGCTCTCGCCCTGGTTCTTCACCTCGACCAGCTCGCGGCGCTTCTTGTCGTCGGCCGCGTTGGCCTCCGCCTCCTGCACCATGCGCTGGATGTCGGCGTCGGACAGGCCGCCCGAGGCCTGGATGCGGATCTGGTGCTCCTTGCCCGTCGCCTTGTCCTTGGCCGTCACGTTGACGATGCCGTTGGCGTCGATGTCGAAGGTCACCTCGATCTGCGGCAGGCCGCGCGGGGCCGGCGGGATGCCGACGAGGTCGAACTGGCCGAGCAGCTTGTTGTCGGCCGCCATCTCGCGCTCACCCTGGAAGACCCGGATGGTGACCGCGTTCTGGTTGTCCTCGGCCGTCGAGAACACCTGCGACTTCTTGGTCGGGATGGTGGTGTTGCGGTCGATGAGCCGGGTGAACACGCCGCCGAGCGTCTCGATGCCGAGCGACAGCGGGGTCACGTCGAGGAGCAGCACGTCCTTGACGTCGCCCTGGAGCACGCCGGCCTGCACCGCGGCGCCGATCGCCACGACCTCGTCCGGGTTGACGCCCTTGTGGGGCTCCTTGCCGAAGAAGGCCTTCACCTGCTCCTGAACCTTCGGCATGCGGGTCATGCCGCCGACCAGGACCACCTCGTCGATCTCGGCCGCCGTGACGCCGGCATCCTTGAGCGCCTTGCGGCACGGCTCCATGGTGCGCTGCACCAGGTCGTCGACCAGCGACTCGTACTTGGCGCGGCTGAGCTTGAGCGCCAGGTGCTTCGGGCCGCTCGCGTCGGCGGTGATGTAGGGCAGGTTGATCTCGGTCTGGGTCGCCGAGGACAGCTCGATCTTCGCCTTCTCGGCGGCCTCCTTGAGGCGCTGGAGGGCGAGCTTGTCCTTGGTCAGGTCGATGCCCTGCTCGCGCTTGAACTCGGCCGCCAGGTACTCGACGATGCGGTTGTCGAAGTCCTCGCCGCCCAGGAACGTGTCGCCGTTGGTCGACTTCACCTCGAACACGCCGTCGCCGATCTCGAGGATCGAGACGTCGAAGGTGCCGCCGCCGAGGTCGTAGACCGCGATCAGGCCGGCCTTCTTCTTGTCGAGGCCGTAGGCGAGCGCCGCCGCGGTCGGCTCGTTGATGATGCGCAGCACCTCGAGGCCGGCGATCTTGCCGGCATCCTTGGTCGCCTGGCGCTGGGCGTCGTTGAAGTAGGCCGGGACGGTGATGACCGCCTGGGTGACCGGCTGGCCGAGATACGACTCGGCGGTCTCCTTCATCTTCTGCAGCGTGAAGGCGGAGATCTGCGACGGCGAGTAGGACTTGCCGTCCGCCTCGACCCAGGCGTCGCCGCCGCTCGAGCGGGTGATCTTGTAGGGAACGAGCCCCTTGTCCTTCTGCGTCATCGGGTCGTCGTAGGTCCGACCGATGAGGCGCTTGATGGCGAAGAAGGTGCGCTCGGGGTTCGTCACCGCCTGGCGCTTGGCCGGCTGGCCGACGAGCCGCTCGCCGTCGTCGGTGAAGGCGACGATCGACGGGGTGGTGCGCGCGCCTTCCGCGTTCTCGATGACCTTGGGCTGCGTGCCTTCCATCACGGCCACGCAGCTGTTGGTGGTGCCAAGGTCGATGCCGATCACTTTACCCATGGTGGGATCCCTCGTTGGTGTTTTTTAAGCAGACCGCCGAGCCCCGAAGCAGCTCGGCCCATGGCGGTACTTGTCAAAGGTTTGAGCCGGGGCGGGCCGGACCGGACCGCGCTTCGCCGGGAACCCGGCGAGCGGGGGCGTTGCCCGCGCCGAGCGGGATATAAGAAGGCGGTTTCGGAGCCGCAAGGCGAGCCGGGCCGTGCCGCGCACCGGGAATCGGGCCTCGCGCGGCGGTTCTGTGTCCCGATCGTTGCCGGAGCGTCCGCCGCCCGCGCCCGGCCGTCCGCACGAGGCGGCCGGGCGCGGGCGGGATGCCGTTCCCGGAGCCCCTCCCCGGCCCCCCTCCTTGCGGCCAAGCCGCCACGACAATGTTGCGGCCTTGCCACGCCCGTGCCACGGACCGCATGCTAGGACCGTGCGGGAGGTTTCTCCCGTTGCCTGTGTCCCCCGTCGCCTGCGCCTGGAGCCTGATGCAGCCCGTTCGCCCCTCCTCCCGCCCGGTGGCCCTGCCGGTTCTGGCGGCCCTGCCCCTCGCGGCGGTCCTGATGGTGGCGCCGGCCCCGGCTTCGGCCCAGTCGTTCCTCGAGGAGCTGTTCGGCATCGGCCGCGCCGCGCGCCCGCCGGTGCCGCCGGCCGCGGTGCCGGGCGGCCGGGGCCCGGGCG
>NZ_LWHQ01000041.1 GCF_001653715.1 Methylobacterium platani | reverse complement strand
TTTCAGACACGACGCTCTAGCCGGCAATCTCGAATCACCATAGCTTCCAAATAAAAGAAGCCCCGCGGCTCGCGCCGCGGGGCTTCTTTATTGCTCATAGGGTCGGACGGCCTCAGCCCACCCGCACCCGCCAGATCTCCTCGGCGTATTCCCGCATCGTCCGGTCCGACGAGAACCACGCCGTGCGTGCCGTGTTGAGGATCGCCGAGCGCCACCAGGTCTTCGGCCGGCGCCAGGCCGCGTCGACCTCGCGCTGGGCGCGCCAGTAATCGTCGAAATCGGCGGTGAGCAGGAAGCGGTCGCCGTGGGTCAGTTCGTCGACGAGCGGGCGGAAGCGGCCCGGCTCCTCGGGGGAGAACCCGCCCGCGGCGATCATGTCGAGGGCCCCGCGCAGCCGGGGCGAGGCCGCGATGGCCCGTCCCGCGTAGCCCGGCTGGGACTGGACGCGCTGGACGCCGGCCGCATCGAGGCCGAAGATGAAGATGTTGTCGGGACCGACATGGTCCTTGATCTCGATATTGGCGCCGTCGAGCGTGCCGATCGTGAGCGCGCCGTTGAGCGCCAGCTTCATGTTGCCGGTGCCCGAGGCCTCGAGGCCTGCGGTCGAGATCTGCTCCGACAGGTCGGCGGCCGGGATGATCGATTCGGCGAGGCTCACCGAGTAGTTCGGCACGAAGGCCACGGTCAGGCGGCCGGCCACGTCCGGATCGGCATTGACGCGCTTGGCCACGTCGCTGGCGAGCCGGATGATGAGCTTGGCCTGGTGGTAGCTCGGCGCCGCCTTGCCGGCGAAGAGCTTGACCCGGGGCGTCCAGTCGCGGTGCGGCTCGGCCTTGATCGCCTGGTAGAGCGCGACCGTCTCCAGGATGTTGAGGAGCTGGCGCTTGTACTCGTGGATGCGCTTGATCTGGACGTCGAACAGCGCCTCGGGATCGAGGGCGATGCCGGTCCGCTCCTCGACGACGCGGGCGAGCGCCTCCTTGCGCTCGCGGCGAACCGCCGCGTAGCGCGCCTGGAAGGCGGCATCGTCGGCGAAGGCGGCCAGTCCCTCGAGGTGGCGCGGATCGTCGAGCACCTTCGCGCCGACCGCCTCGACGGCGAGCGCGGTGAGGCCCGGATTGGCGTTGTGGAGCCAGCGCCGGAAGGTGATGCCGTTGGTCTTGTTGACGATCTTGTCGGTGTCGAGGGCGTGGAGCGGGGCGAACACCGTCTGGCGCATCAGCTCGGTGTGCAGCGCCGAGACGCCGTTGACGCGGCGCGCGCCGAGGAACGCCAGATGGCCCATGCGGACCCGCTTGCCGTGGCTCTCGTCGATCAGCGAGACCTCGGCGAGCCCCTCGGGCGAGGCGCCGTGCTTCGACACCTCCTCCAGGTGCATCCAGTTGATCAGGTAGATGATCTGCATGTGGCGCGGCAGCAGCCGCTCCATCAGCTCGACCGGCCAGGTCTCCAGCGCCTCCGGCATCAGGGTGTGGTTGGTGTAGCCCAGCGTCTGCGTGGTGACGTGCCAGGCATCCTCCCAGGACAGGCCGTGCACGTCGACGAGGAGCCGCATCAGCTCCGGCACGGCGATGGCCGGGTGGGTGTCGTTGAGCTGGATCGTCGCGTGGTCGGGCAGCGAGCGCAGGTCGCCGCGCTCGGCGACGTGGCGGCGCACCAGGTCCTGCAGCGAGGCCGAGGTGAAGAAGTATTCCTGGCGCAGACGCAGTTCCTGGCCGGCCGGCGTGCCGTCGCTCGGGTAGAGCACCCGCGAGATCGCCTCGGCCCGGGCGCGCTCGGCGACCGCCCCGACATGGTCGCCGGCATTGAAGCGGGCGAGGTCGATCGCCTCGGGCGCGCGGGCGGCCCAGAGGCGGAGCGCATTGACGTGCTTGGCGCCGCGGCCGATCACCGGGGTGTCGTAGGGCACGGCGCGCACGGTCTCGGCCGGGCGCCAGACGCGCCGCAGCGTGCCGTCCGGCTGGACGCTCATCGCGACGTCGCCGCCGAAGCCGACCTCGCAGGCGGCCTCCGCCCGCTCGAACTCCCAGGGGTTGCCCTCGGACAGCCAGGTCTCCGGCACCTCGCGCTGGACCCCGTCCTCGATCACCTGCCGGAACAGGCCGTGATCGTAGCGGATGCCGTAGCCGAAAGCCGGGATCGCGAGGCTCGCCATGCTCTCCATGAAGCAGGCGGCGAGGCGGCCGAGGCCGCCGTTGCCGAGCGCCGCGTCGGGCTCGGCGCCCGCCACCGCGTCGAGGTCGACGTCGAGGCCGGCGAGGGCCGCCCGGACGGTCTCGGCGACGCCGAGGTTGCCCATCGCGTCGGAGAGCAGGCGGCCGATCAGGAACTCGAGCGAGAGATAATGCACGCGCTTCGCCGGCACGATCCCGGCCGAGATCGCGCTGGCGGCGACGGCGCGGTCGCGCAGCGCCAGCGCCGTCGCCACGAACCAGTCGCGGTCGCGGGCGGTGGCGGGCGTCTTGCCGAGGCCGTAGGCGAGCTTGGCCAGGATCGCGGTGCGCATCACCGCGACCTCGTCGCCGGCGGGCGCGGCGGCCGCGGCCTGAGGCATCCAGGAGCGCGGCGCCGCAGCATCCTGCTGGGCTTCGTCACGCTGGCGACCGGACAGAAGAACTTCGTTCAGCACTTTGGAACCCCCTTCGCTGCCGCAGGTCTCGCGTTGCTGCAGCGCGATCTCGCGTCGCGTGCTATGCAGCAAACCTTGGGCCACGGCAGCATCGTGTGGCTGTGGAACGGCAATGTCGAGACGCCGTGACAAGCTCGAGCACGCCATTGACCGCGTGTTGCTGTCCCGACACGTCTCACGGAAACGAGACTTGATTTTGGCGAAGCGGCCTGAAGCGAGTGTGAACGCGCTTCCCGCCGTCCGCATGCCGGACCTTAGGATTAGCCGATGCCCCTGGGGAAGGCCTGCCCGTCGGGGCAGGGTTGCACCTTCGGTCTAACTCCACGGTCGTCGCGAACCGCTCTTCCGGCGGATCGGTAGCGGAGCGCAGCCGCACCCCGCCCGCCGCAAGGGCGCGGTCGCGCCCCCCTCCCCGTCGGCGGTGTCATGATGGTGTCGCGGCCGCCGGTGATGCAGGCGTGCCACGCTCCGGGCCTCGCGCGCAGGCGCACGGGAACCGGACACGACGGGACGGCTTCCCAGCAGGGCGCCGTCCGGCCTCCGTTATACGGCCCCTCGCCCCTCCGCTCAACCCCAGCGTCAAATTCAATTGCGCCCAATGCGGCGCTCGCCAGGAGCCCAGCATGGCCAGGAGCCCCGCATGACCGAGGACGCGAAGCCCGCAGGCGCGCAAGCGGCGCCGGCCCGGCTGCTGGCCGGCGAGCTATGGTGGAAGGCGGGCGTCGTCTACCAGGTCTATCCGCGCTCGTTCCAGGACACGAACGGCGACGGCGTCGGCGACCTCCGGGGCGTGACCGCCCGGCTCGACTACCTCGCCTGGCTCGGGACCGACGCGGTGTGGCTGTCGCCGGTGTGCCGCTCGCCGATGGCGGATTACGGCTACGACGTCTCCGATTACTGCGACATCGACCCGCTCTTCGGCACGCTCGCCGATTTCGACGCCCTGGTGGCCGAGGCGCATCGCCGGCGCCTGCGGATCATCATGGACTTCGTGCCGAACCACACCTCGCAGGAGCATCCGTGGTTCCGCGAGGCGCGGGCGTCGCGCGACAGCGCCAAGCGCGACTGGTACATCTGGCGCGATCCGGCTCCGGACGGCGGTCCGCCGAACAACTGGATCAGCAATTTCGGCGGCCCGGCCTGGACGCTCGATCCGGCGACCGGGCAGTACTACTACCACGCCTTCCTGCGCGAGCAGCCCGACCTGAACTGGCGCAACCCGGAGGTCCGCGCCGCGATGATGGACGTGCTGCGGTTCTGGCTCGACCGCGGCGTCGACGGCTTCCGGGTCGACGTGATCTGGCACCTGATGAAGGACGATGGCCTTCGCGACAACCCGGTCAACCCGGATTACGTGCCGGGCGAGCCGGAGATCAACCGCCTGCTTCAGCTCCACTCCGCCGACCAGCCCGAGGTGATGGGCGTCATCGCCGAGATGCGGGCGGTGCTGGAGGAGTACGACGCCCGGGTGCTGATCGGCGAGATCTACCTGCCGCTGCAGCGGCTGGTGGCCTATTACGGCGCCGACCTGTCGGGCGCGCACCTGCCGTTCAACTTCCAGCTGATCCAGACGCCCTGGAATGCCCAAGCCGTGGCGGACCTGGTGGCCGAGTACGAGGCGGCCCTGCCGGCCGGGGGCTGGCCGAACTGGGTGCTCGGCAACCACGACCAGCCGCGCATCGCCGCGCGGGTCGGCGACGCGCAAGCCCGGGTGGCCGCCGTGCTGCTCCTCACGCTCCGGGGCACGCCGACGCTGTATTACGGCGACGAGATCGGCCTCGGCCGGGTGCCGATCCCCCCTGAGCGGGTGCGCGACCCCTGGGAGCACAACGAGCCCGGTCGCGGCCGCGACCCGGAGCGCACGCCGATGCAGTGGCAGCCCGGCCCCCAGGCCGGCTTCTCCACGGTCGAGCCGTGGCTGCCCCTCGATCCCGCCGCCCAGACCCGCAACGTCGAGTGCTTGCGCGACGATCCGGCCTCGATCCTGACCCTGCACCGCCGGCTGATCGCGCTCCGGCGCGAACACCCGGCGCTCAGCGTCGGCGCCTACCGGGCGGTGTCGGTCGCGGGGCCCGTCCTCGTCTACGAGCGCCTGCACGCCGACGAGGTCCTGCGGATCGCCCTCAATTTCGGGCACGATGCTTGCACCACCGAGGTGCCGACGGGGTCGGGCTGGGAGGTACTGCTCTCGAGCGCCGGCGGCCGGCGCGGCGAGGGCCCGCGGGACGGGCATTTCGCACTTGCGGGAGACGAGGCGCTCGTCCTCGCCCGGCGCGCTCCGGCGGCGGAAGGCTGACGCGGCCTTTACCCGCCTAAGCTCTGCGCCCGACGCGGCACAGCTTTGCGGATTGGCGGAAACGGGAATTTTTTCTTCTCCTCTACGTCGATTTTTCTTGCCGCCCCGGCGTGCCATGATATTGTGCAGTGCACTGGAACCGGGGCGGGAATGGCGCGTTGTCGTGGCGGTACGCCGCGAACAACGACCGCACGCAATCTGCCCGGCTCGCGGCGTGGGGGCTCTTCATGACATTTCCGGCGTCGGCACGGTCGGCTTCGCAGGCGCCGGCTCTGCCGTCCGGCGGCTCCCCGCGGGGAACCGTCGAGGGCTTGCGCGGCTCGCTCAAGCCGCGGATCCTCTACGCCACGCCGGAGATGGCCGATTTCGTGAAGACCGGCGGCCTCGGCGAGGTCGCGGCCTCCCTCCCCCGGGCCCTGCGCCAGCACTACGACGTGCGCATCCTGATCCCGGGCTACCGCCAGGTGGTCGAGCGCCACCCCGACATGGCGGTGGTGGCCCATCTCGCGGGCAGCGCCGAGATGCCGCCCTGCGACCTCGGCCTGATCGAGACCGGCGACGGCCTGCCGGTCTACGTCATCCTCAACGCCGCCCTCTACGAGCGCGACGGCTCGCCCTACGGCGACCAGGGCGTCGATTTCTGCGACAACGACCTGCGCTTCGGCCGCCTCAGCCTGGCGGCGGCCGAGATCGCCGGGGGCGTCGACCTCGAGTGGCGCGCCGACCTGCTGCACCTCAACGACTGGCAGACGGCGCTCGCCCCGGCCTACCTCGCCTGGCGCGGCCAGCGCACGCCGAGCGTCTTGACCATCCACAACCTCGCCTATCAGGGCCTGTTCCCGTGGGAGAATCTCGGCCGCCTCGGCGTCCCGGAGAGCGCCTTCCAGATCGACGGCGTGGAATTCTACGGCAAGCTGTCCTTCCTCAAGGCCGGCCTGTTCTACGCCTCCCATGTCACCACGGTGAGCGAGACCTACGCCCACGAGATCACCACGCCGGAATTCGGCTGCGGCCTCGACGGCCTGCTGCGCACCCGCGCCCACCAGGGCCGGCTCGCCGGCATCCTCAACGGCATCGACGAGAGCTGGGATCCGCGCACCGACCCTCACCTCGCCACCCGCTTCGAGCCCGACGACTGGAAGGGCAAGCGCGCCAACGCCGATGCGGTGCGCACCCGCTTCGGCCTCGGCGTCTCCCGCGGGCCGCTCTTCGCCATCGTGTCGCGCCTCGTGCACCAGAAGGGCGTGGACCTCACCCTCGCGGCGGCCGAATCGATCGTCGCCGAAGGCGGGCAGCTCGTCGTCACCGGCCAGGGCGAGCCGCGCTTCGAGGCCGCCTTCCTCGACCTCGCCCGGCGCCATCCCGGCGCGGTCGGCGTCCGCGTCGGCTTCGAGGAGACCGACGCCCACCGGATGTTCGCCGGCAGCGACTTCCTGCTGATGCCGTCGCGCTTCGAGCCCTGCGGCCTCGCCCAGATGTACGCCCAGCGCTTCGGCTCGCTGCCGATCGCCCACCGCACCGGGGGGCTGGCCGACACGGTCGAGGACGGCGTCACCGGCTTCCTGTTCGGCGAGGCCTCGCTCAAGGGCCTCAGCGGCGCGATCCGCCGCGCCTTCGACACCTTCGCGTCGAAGCGCCGCCTCGGCACGATGCGCCGCAACGCGATGTCGCGCGAGTTCGGCTGGGACAAGGCCGCCGACGGCTATTCCTCGCTCTACACCCGCGTGGTCGGCAACGGCCCGGAGATGATGCGGTCGCGCGCCGTCGCCTGACGCAGCCGCTCGCCGTTCCGACCGTCGCCCGACCCCGCGGTGCCCACGGCACCGCGGGGTCGATTGCGTTCGCGGCTTCAACGCCTACCGGCATGGGGGAAAAGCGTCGTCCACCAGCCGGCGGAACCTCCGGCCCGTCATCGGGAATGCCCGCGACCCGCCCCTCTTCCGCGCTTGACATCTCTCCCTGCGGCAGCAACACATGAGCACGTGTTCATGCGTTGATATGAGGTGAGGCGTGCGCCAGCTCTCACCGGAGCAGGTGGGCGACGTGGCGGAGGTCTTCCGGCTCTTGGGCGAGCCGAACCGCCTGCGCATCGTGCTCGGCTGCCTGGAGGGGGACCGCACCGTCGGCGAGATCGGCGAGGCGCTCGGCCTGTCGCAATCGCTGACCTCGCATCATCTGCGCCTGCTGCGGACGGCGCGCATCCTGCGGGCAATCCGCCACGGCAGGCACGTCGCCTACGCGATCGACGACGATCACGTCCGCGACGTGCTGCGCAACATGGTCGCCCACCTCACCGAGCCGCACGAGCACCGCCACGACCACACCGACCGAGAGGAACCCGAACCATGACCAGCCCCACCACCGAGACCGTGAAGTGCGCCTGCGAGGATTGCGTCTGCGTCGTCCCGGCCGCGAAGGCGGTGTCGCGCGACGGCAAGTCCTTCTGCTGCGAGGAATGCGCCGAGGGTCACCCCCACCATGCCGGCTGCGACCACGCCGGCTGCACCTGCCACGGCTGAGTGGAGGCTTGAGCCTTCACCGGGGTCGCATCGGCCCCGAAATGGTCTAGACAAGCGCCGACCAAGGATGCCCGGGCCCCCGCCCGGGCCGGGACGGACGACGTGCGATGATCGCGGGCTGGACGGTGGTGCTGACGGCCCTCGTCTATATCTGCGGCCTGTTCGCGGTCGCCCATTGGGGCGACGTCGCCGGGCGGGCGCTGATGCGCGACGCGCGGGTGCGGCCGACGATCTACGCCCTGTCGCTCGCGGTCTACTGCACCTCCTGGACCTTCTTCGGCTCGGTCGGCCTCGCGAGCCATGCCGGCCTCGACTTCCTGACGATCTATGTCGGCCCGGTCCTGGTGGTGGGCCTCGGCTACCGGCTGGTCGCCCGGGTGGTGCGGATCGCCAAGGCGCAGAACTCGACCTCGATCGCCGACTTCATCGCCGCCCGCTACGGCAAGAGCGAGCGCATCGCCGCCCTCGTCTGCCTGATCTCGGTGGTCGGCGCGGTGCCCTACATCGCCCTGCAATTGCGGGCGGTGGCCGCCTCGCTCCAGGTCTTCCTGCGCGCCACCGACGGCATCGGCGCGCCGGCCGGCATGCTGGGCGATCTCGGGTTGTTCGTCGCGCTGGTCCTGGCGGGCTTCGCGGTCGCCTTCGGCACCCGCCACGCCGACGCCACCGAGCACCAGGACGGGCTGACCCTCGCGGTGGCGCTCGAATCCCTCGTCAAGCTCCTCGCCTTCCTGACGGTCGGCGGCTTCGTGGTCGGCTGGATGCTGCGCGACCTGCCGGCGGCCGCGAGCGCCGTGCACGGGGTCGGGGCGCTGGCCGGGCAGACCTCCGGCCCCGCGACGCTGGTCGTGCAGACCCTGCTCTCGGCGGCGGCCGTGCTGCTGCTGCCGCGCCAGTTCCACATGGCGGTGGTGGAGAACCGCGCGGTCGCCGATGTCGGCCGGGCGGCCTGGACCTTCCCGCTCTATCTCGTACTCATCAACCTGTTCGTGGTGCCGCTGGCCCTCGCCGGCCTGGCGCTGTTTCCGGACGGGACGGTGCAGCGCGACATGACCGTGCTGGCGCTGCCCCTGCACGAGCGCGCCGACGGCATCGCCCTCGTCGCCTTCATCGGCGGCCTCTCGGCCGCCACCGCGATGGTGATCGTCGAATCGGTCGCGGTGGCGATCATGATCTCGAACCACCTCGTCATCCCGGTCACGCTGCGCCGGCGCAACTTGGTGGCCGGCGCCGCGCCGTCGCCGGAGCCCGGCGCGCCGGATCTCGGCGGCTACGTGCTGGCGGTGCGGCGCGTCGCGATCGTCGCGGTGGTGCTGGTGGCCTACGCCTATTCGCGGGTCGCCGGCGAGGTCGCGCTCGCCTCGATCGGGCTCCTCTCCTTCGCGGCGGTGGCGCAGATCGGCCCGGCCTTCGTCGGCGCGCTCTACTGGGGCCGCGGCACCGGCACCGGCGCCGCGGCCGGGCTCACCGTCGGCTTCGCGGTCTGGCTCTACACCCTGCTGCTGCCGAGCCTGATCACCGGCGACGGCTGGGGCGCCGCGCTCATCGCCGACGGGCCGTTCGGCATCGAGGCGCTGAGCCCGACGGCCCTGATGGGCATCGACGACTTTCCCCGCCTCGTCCACGGCACGCTGTGGAGCCTCGGCCTCAACACCCTGGCCTATGTCGGCTTCTCGCTCCTGCGGCCGCCGACCGCGATCGAGCGCCTGCAGGCCGAGGCCTTCGGGCAGGTCTCGGGCTTCGACGAGGCGGGCCCCGCCGCGCCGAGCTTCCGGCTGTTCCGCAGCGCCGTCACCGTGGGGGAGTTGCGCGCGACCGTGGCGCGCTTCCTCGGCGAGGAGCGGGCGGTGCGGGCCTTCGAGGAATTCGCGCAGGGCCAGGGGCGCGGCCCCTTCCGGGGCGATGCGGTGGCGGGCCTGCCGGAGCTGCGCCACGCCGAGCACCTGCTCGCCTCGGCGATCGGGGCGGCCTCGGCCCGGCTCGCCCTGTCGCTGCTCCTGCGCCGGCGCAACGTCTCGCCGAAGGCCGCGCTCAAGCTCCTCGACGACGCCTCGGCGGCGTTCCAGTACAGCCGCGACGTCCTCCAGCACGGCCTGGACCACGCCAAGCAGGGCATCACGGTCTTCGACCGCGACATGAAGCTGATCGTCTGGAACCGCGCCTTCGCCGACCTCTACGACCTGCCGCCGGACATGATCCAGACCGGCATCGGGCTCGAGGCGATCGTGCGCTTCAACGCCGGCCGCGGCGCCTACGGGGCGCGGGACGCCGACACCCTGGTGCGCGAGCGCATCGCCGCCTTCCGGCTCGAATCCGGCCCCCAGCGCCTGCGGCTGCACCCGAGCGGCCGGGTGATCGAGATCCGCGCCAACCTGCTGCCGAACGGCGGCGTCGTCGCGACCTATACCGACGTGACCGACTCGGTCGCCGCCGAGGAGGCCCGCACCCGCCTCAACGAGGAGCTCGAGACCCGGGTGCGCGAGCGCACCGAGGAGCTGACCCGCCTCAACGCGGCCCTGACCCGGGCCAAGGCCGAGGCCGACGCGGCCAATGCCTCGAAGACCCGCTTCCTCGCCGCCGCCAGCCACGACATCCTGCAGCCGCTCAACGCGGCGCGGCTCTACGCCAGCGCCCTCGTCGAGCGCGACCGCGGCACCGACCCGACGCTGGCCGAGAACGTCGACGCCTCGCTCGACGCCGTCGAGGAGATCCTGACGGCACTGCTCGAGATCTCGCGGCTCGATACCGGGGCGCTCAAGCCCCAGCTGTCGATCGTGCGGGTGTCGGACCTCTTTCGCCAGGTCCAGCGCGAATTCGGCCCGACGGCGCAGGAGAAGGGCTTGCGCCTCACCGTCCTGCCCTCGTCGCTGGCCCTGCGCTCCGACCGGCAATTGCTGCGCCGGCTGCTGCACAACCTCGTCTCGAACGCCATCAAGTACACGCCGGAGGGACGGGTCCTCGTCGGCGCGCGCCGGCGGGGCGACCGGGTGGTGCTGACGGTGGGCGATACCGGCCTCGGCATCCCGGCGGCGCAGCAGACGCTGGTCTTCCGCGAGTTCCAGCGCCTCGACCAGGGCGCGCGGGTCGCCCGCGGCCTCGGCCTCGGCCTGTCGATCGTCGAGCGGACGGCGCGCCTCCTCGACCATCCGGTGACCCTCGCCTCCCAGCCCGGCCGCGGCTCGGTCTTCTCGGTCTCGGTGCCGGGCGCGCCCTTGCGGCCGGCGCTCGAGGCGCAGGGCGAGGCGCCGCGCCCCGCCGTCGTGCCGCTCGCCGGGCTCACCGTGCTGGCGGTCGACAACGAGCCGGCGATCGTCGACGGGATGCGGGTGCTCGTCGGCAGC
The DNA here is from genome assembly GCF_001653715.1 of Methylobacterium platani. Taxonomy (GTDB): domain Bacteria; phylum Pseudomonadota; class Alphaproteobacteria; order Rhizobiales; family Beijerinckiaceae; genus Methylobacterium; species Methylobacterium platani. The sequence continues at coordinate 41,880 of NZ_LWHQ01000041.1, read as the reverse complement.
TGGGGCTGCGCGCTCCACACCGCCGGCTCGCTCAGCGAGGCCCTGGCCCTCGTCCTCGGCGGCCAGGTCCGTCCCGACGTCATCGTCGCCGACTACCACCTCGACCGCAGCACCGGCCTCGACCTGATCGCGGGCTTGCGGGCGGCGCTCGCCGCCGACATCCCGGCGGTCCTCCTGACCGCCGACCGCTCGCCGGACGTGCGCGACGCGGCGGCCGCGCAGAGGGTCCAGGTGCTGGGCAAGCCGCTCAAGCCGGCCGCGCTCCGCGCCCTGCTGACCCAGTGGCGCGGCCGGCAGGCGGCGGAATAGGACGCTACTGGCGCACCCACATCACCCGGGCCATCCAGGCGATGTCGGCGGACGGGATCACCCGGTCGGGCTCGCCCGGCACCGGACCGCACAGCTCGGCCGCCCGGGCGGTGCGCCGCTTCAGCTCCGCCGCCAGGATGCCGCCGTCGCCGAGGCAGGTCACGACGCGGTCGCCCTTGCGCATCACGGCGGTGGGCGAGACCACCAGCACGTCGCCGTCCCGGTAGAACGGCGTCAGGTCCCCGTCCTGCACCGCGATGGCAAAGCAGCTCTCCGGCCCGAGCCCCGGCAGCTCCATCTCCTGGAGCGCGCTGCCGTTGCCCGGCAGCCCGTTGGCGCCGATCTGGCCGGTCGCGTTCCGGCTGGCGATCAGCGGCACCACGATGCGGGAATCCGTTCCCCGCGGCTCGATCAGGCGCAGGAAGTCGTCGAGCGTGGCGCCGGTGGCGGCCAGGATCTTGGCGACCGATTCGGTCGACGGCCAGCGCTTGCGCCCGTCGGGACTGACCCGCTTCGAGCGATTGAAGCTCGTCGCGTCGAGACCGGCGCGCTTCGCCAGGCCGGACGCCGTCAGGTTGTGGCGCTGGGCCAGCAGATCGATCGCCGACCAGATTCGCTCGTGGGACAGCATGGGGGCCTGGCCTGACGCGGGGCGGTGTTCACCGCCGAACTAACAAATGTAAACTACCGAACCCTCACCGAAAGGCAACGGCGTTGCCGACCTGTCCCGCCGCCGTTATCGCTCGCGGCCGAACCGCCGAGGAGGCCCGCGCCGCCCATGCCCCTGATCTACAAGATTTGCCCCCGCGCCCTGTGGCGGGACGCCGAGGCCGCCGGCCGCTTCGACGGCGCGCCGGTCGATCTGGCGGACGGCTTCATCCACTTCTCGACCGCCGCCCAGGTCCCCGAGACTGCCGCCAAGCACTTCTCGGGACAGGACGATCTTCTCCTGATCGCGGTCGACGAGGCGGCCCTGGGCGAAACGCTGCGCTACGAGCCGTCCCGCGGCGGCGCCCTGTTTCCCCATCTCTACGGCCCGCTGCCGCTCTCGGCGGTGACGAGCGTGACGCCGCTGCCGACCGGACCGGACGGCCGCCACATCTTCCCCGGCTCCATCAAGGGTTGACCGTGATCCCGGCCCTCTTCCCCCTCGTCCGCCCCCTGCTCCACGCGCTCGACGCCGAGACCGCCCACGGCCTGACCGTCGGGGCCCTCGCCCGGCTCCCTCTGCGGCAGCCGCCGGCCGACGATCCCCGTCTCTGCGTAACCGTTATCTCGCGGCAATTTCCCAACCCGATCGGCCTGGCCGCGGGATTCGACAAGGGCGCGCAGGCCCCCGACGCGCTGCTCGGGCTCGGCTTCGGCTTCGTCGAGGTCGGCGGCGTGGTGCCCCGGCCGCAGCCCGGCAACCCGCGCCCGCGGGTGTTCCGGCTGCCGGAGGACGGCGCGGTCATCAACCGGTTCGGCCTCAACAGCGAGGGGCTCGACGTGGTGCGGGCGCGGCTCGCCGCCCGGCGGGACCGTCCGGGGATCGTCGGGGTCAATATCGGGGCCAACAAGGACGCGACCGACCGGCTGGCCGATTACGTCGCCTGCACCCGGGGACTGGCCGGCCTCGTCGACTTCATCACCGTCAACGTCTCGTCGCCCAACACGCCGGGCCTGCGCGACCTCCAGGGTGAAGCCTTCCTCGACGACCTGCTCGCCCGGGTGGTCGCGGCCCGGGACGAAGCGGGAGCCGGCACGGCGGTGCTGCTCAAGATCGCCCCGGATATCGGCCTCGACGGCCTCGACGCGATGACCGCGACGGCGCGGCGCCGGGGCATCGACGCCCTCGTCGTCTCCAACACCACCGTGGCGCGGCCGGCGAGCCTCAGGGGCGCGTCCAGGGCCGAGACCGGCGGCCTGTCGGGCCGGCCGCTCTTCTCGCCCGCGACCCGGCTCCTCGCCGAGACCTTCCTGCGCGTCGGGGCCGGGCTGCCGCTGATCGGCGTCGGCGGGGTCGATTCGGCGGAGGCCGCCTGGACCAAGATCCGGGCCGGCGCCAGCCTGGTCCAGCTCTACTCGGCCCTGGTCTATGCCGGCCCGGGCCTCGTCGGCGAGATCAAGGCGGGGCTGGTGCGCCGGATGGAGGCGGAGGGGCTCCGCAGCCTCGCCCAGTTCGTCGGCCGGGACGCCGCGGAGCTGGCGCGGACGGCGTGACGCCTCCTCACAGCTCCGGATTGGTCGGCTCGGTGCGCCGGGCCACCACGGTGTAGCAGAGCCGCTTCTGCCCGAGCAGCGTCTGGCGGTGATACGTCACCGCCGATTCGCCGAAGCCCAGGATGGCGAGCAGCTCCTGCATCGTCGTCGGCGCGATGGTCCACCAGGCGTCGAAGCGGATGCGCTGGTTGCTGCGGGGCAGGAGGAAGACCGGCAGGCCGAGGCTGCGCGGCAGGAAGCGCAGGAGATGGAGCGATTTCGGCAGCATCTCGGTGACCACCACGGTCTCGCGGGTGAGCCGCAGGACGCCGTGGAGCGCGCGGAACGGGTCGCGCAGGCGCGTCAGCGCGTTGCCGAGGACCGCGACGTCGACCGGGCCGACCGCCTCCGGCACCCCGTAGAGCGAGCCGCCGGCCCGCCGCGCCCGCGAGTCCAGGGCCGCGTGGGCGTACCACCAGGCGTTCTCGAACCGGTGCAGGTGGTTGCGGATCTCCGGGGCGATCACGGCGCGCTCGAAATCGGGATAGGGCACCATCTCCCAGACCGCCTCGCCGGCGAAGTCGTAGGCCACCACCTCGGCGCCGCGCGCCTCCATGGCGAAGCCGAGGAAGCCGCTGGTGGCGCCGAAATCCAGCACGCGCTTGCCCGCCACCGCGACGCCGCCGAGATAGGCGTCGAGCCCCGCCCGCAGGTCCCAGGCCCCCTCGACCGTGCCGTGCCCGGGCAGGTCGATCGTGTGGTTGAAGGCGCAGGTCGACAGGTCGTCGACCGCGCGGGGCGCCAGGTACGGATCGTCGGGGGGCGTGCTCGGGTCCGCCGTCGTCATGCGGGAATCGTCTCGGGAAGCGGCGGGAATGGTGCGGGCGGGCTCAGGCGTCGCCCCGGGCCCGCGGATGGGCCGGCATCCCGTCCGGCAGCGCGACCCAGGACAGGCGGCGGGAGACCCAGACATGGTCGCGCGGGGGGAAACGCTCCGGGTCGTCGAGGCTCGCCAGGGTCAGGTCGATCTCGTCGGGCGTGTCGTCGGACCGGAAGGCGAGCGGCGTGCCGCAGGCCGGGCAGAAGGCGCGCTCGGCCCGCGGGCTCGAGCGGGACCAGGCCGGGGCGCCGGAGAAGCGGCATCCCTGCCGCGGCACCGTGAGCCAGCCGACCATCGGCGCGCCGGTGGCGGCCCGGCAGTCGCGGCAGTGGCAGATCGTGGCGTTCCGGGCCTCGCCCTCCGCCGCGTAGCGCACGGCACCGCAGCGGCACCCGCCGGAGAGGCCTTGATCTGCGCTCATCGCGTCGCGCCCGTCAGGACGGGCTCCCGCACCGGCGGGAAGGCGCCGGCCGCGAGCCGCGGATAGAGCAGGGCCTGGCCGAGGCCGCGCGCGGCGAGGAAGGCGAGCATCGACAGCCACAGGCCGGCATTGCCGAGGTCGCGGGTCAGCGCCAGCATCGCGGCGTCGACGGCGAGCGCCGCCAGCATCAGGTTGCGCATCGCCCGGGTCCAGGTCGCCCCGACATAGACGCCGTCGAACGCGAAGGCGGCCGCCGCCGCGAGCGGCGTCAGGGCGGCGTAGGCGAGGTAGTCGCGCGCGAAGGCCCGCACCTCCGGCGCGGTGGTGACCGCGTCGACGAACGGGCCGCCGACCGCGAGGAACAGGGCCGAGACCGCCAGCGCGAAGCCGAGGCACCAGCCGAGCGACAGCCGCACCGCGCCCCGGAAGGCGCCCTCGTCGCGGGCGCCGAGCGCCTGGCCGCACAGGACCTCCGCCGCGGTGGCGAAGCCGTCGAGGAAGAAGCTGCCGACGAGGAAGAGGTTCTGCAGCACCGCGTTGGCCGCCAGCGTGACGTCGCCGGCGCGGGCCCCGAGGCCGGAGAACAGCGCGAGCGCGGTGATGAGGGCGAGGGTGCGCACCATCACGTCGCCGTTGACCGCGAGCATCCGGGTCAGGCCGGCCCGCTCGACGATCTCCGCGGCCGGGACGCGCCAGGGCCGGGCGCCGAGACGCCGCAGCACGACGAGGCCCAGAGCCGTGCCGGCCATCTCGGCCAGCACCGTGGCGAGCGCCGCCCCGGCGACGCCGGTGCCGAGGCCGAGGACGAGCAGCAGGGTGAGGACGACGTTGACGACGTTGATCGCGACCTGCAGCCCGAGGCCGAGATCGGTGCGGCCGCGGCCGAGCGTCGAGCCGAGGATGGCGTAGTTCGCGAGCGTGAACGGCGCGCACCAGATCCGGACCGCGAAGTAGCCGGAGAGCGCCGCGTTCACCGCCGGGCTGGCGCCGAACAGCCGGAACGCCGCCGCGGCGAGCGGTCCCTGCAGCGCCACCATGGCGAGGCCGACCCCCAGCGCGACCGCCAGCGCCCGGGCGAGGGTACGATCGACCTCGCGGCGGTCGCCGGCCCCGGTGGCCTGCGCGGTGAGGCCGGCGGTGGCCATGCGCAGGGCGCCGAAGGTCCAGAACAGGGTGTCGAAGATCACCGCCCCCAGCGCCAGGGCGCCGAGGAGCGCCGCGTCGCCGAGCCGCCCGACCGCCGCCGTGCCGACGAGGCCGAGGAGCGGCGTCGTGACGTTGGCGAGCGTCATCGGCACGGCGAGCGCCAGCATCCGGCGATGCGTGATCTCAGGGCTCGCGCCGTGCGGGCCCGCGACGGAGGTCATCGGTCGCTCCCGGTCAGCGGCCGCGGGCGAAGACGCGCGACAGGAGCCAGAGCGGCACCACCACCACGGCGCCGGCGACGAACCAGCGGCCGGCATCGTGGAAGGTCTCGAAGCCGAGCGCCATCAGCGAGTGCAGCGTCTCGTAGGCCTGGGCGAACAGCAGGCCGGGCGTGACCCCGAGCATCGCCATGCCGGCCCCGACGAGGAGCGACAGGAACACCAGCCGCACGAACACCGCGCCCGGCGAGCCGCCGAGGAAGCGGTGCAGGCCGGAGGACCGGCCCTCCCGGAAGCCGCCGGGCCCCGGATCGTAACCGGCCGGGCCCTGGCCGTAGGATCCCGTCTCGCGGGGGCCCTGGCCGCCGAAGGGACGGTGGAATCTCTGCTCGCTCATGCTTCCTCGCGACCCTGCCTCTGCGGAATCGGCCCGACCGTTGCCAAATTGCCACGGTTTCGACGAAACCCGGCGCAGGCTGACGCATTGCACCGTTTGGCAATCCCGACCTGAGATGGCAACCTTCGCGGATTATCCCAAGATGCCCGACAGCCCGCGATGCCTGTCAGCCCATCGAGGGCCGCAGGGCGGCCCGACCGCAACCCCGAGACGCTCCGCCGCCCGCGCCGGCGGCGCAGCGCCGCGAGATTGATACCCCGAGCATGATCGACCACGCGCTCTTCGACCCGGCGAAAACCGATCCCGACGCCGAACGGCTGAACCGGGAGATCGCCGCCGCTCAAGGCCAGGCGCCGGACCCGTGGTCCATGCCGGTGGCCGAGGTGCGCGAGCGCCGGCGGCGGGGCAGCCTCGCCTACCCGGCGATGCCGCGCAGCAGCCGGGCCGAGACGATGACGATTCCCGGCCCCGGCGGGCCGCTCGCCCTGCGGGTGATCCGGCCGCAGCGGAAGGCCCGGGGCGCCTACCTGCACATCCATTCCGGCGGCTGGGTCTGGGGCGGGTCCGACGAGCAGGACCCCTGGCTCGAGCGCATCGCCGAGCGCTGCGGCTTCGTCTGCGTCTCGGTCGAGTACCGGCTGGCGCCGGAGCACCCCTACCCGGCCCCGATCGACGATTGCGAGGCCGCGGCGCTCTGGCTCTACCACGAGGGCCGCAAGCTGTTCGGGGTCGAGGCGCTGACCATCGGCGGCGAATCGGTCGGCGCGCACCTGAGCGTGATGACGCTGCTGCGCCTGCGCGACCGCCACCGGCTGCCGAAGGCCTTCAGGGGCGCCAACCTGTTCTCGGGCCTCTACGACCTCGGCGTCACCGCGAGCGCCCGCAACTGGGGCGATGAGCGCCTGGTCCTCAACTCCACCGACATACGCCGCTTCGCCGACGGCTTCGTGCCCGAGGGCGTCGCCCGGCGCTCGCCGGACGTGTCGCCGCTCTACGCCGACCTCGCCGGCCTGCCCCCGGCCCTGTTCTCGGTCGGCACCCGCGACCCGCTCCTCGACGACACCCTGTTCATGTCGATGCGCTGGGCCGCGGCCAACAACGGCGGCTACACCTCCGTCTATACCGGCGGCTGCCACGTCTTCATCCGCTACCCCCTGGCCATGACCCAGCGGGCCCTGGAGCTGATCGAGCGCTTCCTGATGGCGCTGGCGTGAGACGAGCGTCGGCCGCGACGGCCTACGCGCTGCTCGCCTTCGCGACCCTGCTCTGGGCCGGCAACGCGGTGGCGAGCAAGGTCGCGGTCGGCCTCGTCTCGCCGCAGGCGCTGGTGGCCCTGCGCTGGTCGATCGCGCTCACGGCGATCGCGGTGCTCGCCGGGCGCGAGACCTGGGCGCACCGGCGCACGCTCCTGGCGCACTGGCCGATGATCCTGCTGATGGGCGGGGTCGGCTATACCGGCTTCAACGCCCTGACCTACGAGGCGGGCGCGCTGACCAGCGCCGTCAACCTGTCCCTGATCGAGGGCACGATCCCGGTCCTGGTGCTCGTCCTCAACTTCCTGGTCCGCGGCGTCCCGGTGCGGCCCGGCCAGGTCCTCGGCTCCGCCGTCACGCTCGCCGGGGTGGTGCTGGTGGCGAGCCACGGCGACCTCGCGCGGCTCGCCGCCCTCGACCTCAACCGCGGCGACCTCCTGGTGGGGCTCGCCTGCCTGTTCTACGCCGGCTACACCGTCGCCCTCCCCTCGCGGCCGGCCGTCCCGGCCCTCGCCTTCTTCGCCGCCATGGCGGTCGCCGCCTGGGCGACCTCGATGCCGCTGCTCGTCGGCGAGTGGGCGAGCGGCCGGGTGCTCTGGCCGGGCCTCCCCGGCTGGGCCCTGATCGCCTTCACGGCGCTCGGGCCGTCGCTGGTCGCGCAGCTCGCCTACATGCGCGGGGTCGAGACGATCGGCCCGAACCGCGCCGGCCTGTTCAACAACCTGGTGCCGGTCTTCGGGGCGATCCTGGCGGTGGGGCTGGTGGGCGAGCCGTTCGGTGCCGTCGAGGCCCTGGCCCTCGCCCTGGTGGTCGGCGGGATCGCGGTGGCGGAGGTCTTCGGGCGCAAGGCGGCGTGAGACTGCATCCTGAGCCGATCGACGCACGACACTCGATGAACCGGCACGGCCGGTCTCCGGGACGAGACCGGGGATGCCGAGACTGTCGAGGCAGTCCCGACATCCGTCGGTCAGGCACCATCCGGCGAATGACCGACCGACGCCCGCCTCACCCCTCCATCGCCTCCAGCTCCGCGATCATCCCCTCGATCATCGAGAGGCCGATCTGCCAGAAGGCCGGATCGCGGGCATCCAGCCCGAAGGGCGCCAGCAACTCGCCGTAGGGCCGGCTGCCGCCGGCCGCCAGCAGCGCGAAGTAGCGCTCGACGAAGTCGCCCTCCGCCGCCGGATCGCCGTTCGCCCGCTGGTAGACGCCGTAGAGCGAGTTCACCAGGCAGTCGCCGAAGGCGTAGGCGTAGACGTAGAACGGCGAGTGGATGAAATGCGGGATGTAGGCCCAGTACGGCTCGTAGCCCTCGTCGAGGCGGATCGCCGGGCCGAGGCTCTCGGCCTGGACCGACATCCAGAGCTCGCAGATCCGCTCGGCGGTCAGCTCGCCCTCGCGGCGGGCGAGGTGGACCTTGCGCTCGAAGGCGTAGAACGCGATCTGGCGCACCACCGTGTTGATCATGTCCTCGACCTTGGCGGCCAGCATCGCCCGGCGCTGCACCGGGTCGGTGGTGGCCTCCAGCACGCGCCGGAAGGTCAGCATCTCGCCGAACACGCTGGCGGTCTCGGCCAGCGTCAGCGGGGTCGGGGCCATCAGCGCGCCGTTCGGGCCCGCCAGCACCTGGTGCACGCCGTGGCCGAGCTCGTGGGCGAGCGTCATCACGTCCCGCGGCTTGCCCTGGTAGTTGACCAGCACGAAGGGGTGGGACGAGGGCACGGTCGGGTGCGCGAACGCGCCCGGTGCCTTGCCGGGGCGCACCGGCGCGTCGATCCAGCCGCCGTCGAAGAAGCGCCGGGCGATCTCGGCCATCCTCGGCGAGAACGCCCCGTAGGCCGACAGCACGGTCTCGCGCGCCTCCGCCCAGGGGATCGTGCGCTGCTCGACCTTCGGCAGCGGCGCGTTGCGGTCCCAGTAGGCGAGGCTGTCCCGGCCGAACCAGCGCGCCTTCAACCTGTAATAGCGATGCGACAGGCGCGGATAGGCGGCCTGCACGGCGGCGACCAGCGCCTCGACCGTGTCGCGCTCGACCCGGTTGGCGAGGTGGCGGGCATCCGAGACGTCGGAAAAGCCGCGCCAGCGGTCGGAGATCTCCTTGTCCTTGGCCAGCGTGTTGGTGATGAGGGTGAAGACCCGCAGGTTCGACCGGAACACGCTGCTGAGCGTGCCCGCCGCGTCCCGGCGCACGGCCTCGTCGGGGTCCTGGAGCTTGTTGAGGGTGGGCTCCAGGGTCAGCTCCTCGCCGCGCAGCGGGAAGCGCAGGGATGCGATGGTCTCGTCGAACAGCCGGTTCCAGGCCGCCCGCCCGGTCACCGACTTCTCGAGGAAGAGCTTTTCCGCCTCGTCGCTGAGCTGGTGCGGCTTCTCGCGCCGGATGTCCTCGAGCCAGGGGCGGTAGCGCGCGAGCGGCGGATGGGCGGCGGCCGCGTCGACCGCCGCGTCGTCGACCCGGTTGAGCTCCAGGGTGAAGAACAGCAGGTCGCTGGCGGCAGCGGTCAGGCGCTCCTGGGTGTCGCCGTAGAACTTCGCCCGGGCCGGGTCGGTGGTGTCGCCGGAATAGACGAGACCCGCATAGGACATCAGCCGGCCGAGCCGGTCCTCGATCGCCTCGTAGGCGGCGACCGCGGTGCCGAGGCGGTCGGAGGCGCCGTCGCCGGCGGCGAGCGCGGCGATCCGGCCGCGGTAGCTCTCCGCGAAGGCGCGGCACTCGGCCTCGGCTTCGCCGAGATCGGCGGCGAAGGCCGGGTCGTCGAGGCCGGCATAGAGGTCCGTGAGGTCCCATTCCGGCAGCGGCCCGAGATCGACGGCGCGGGCGGTGGCCTTCGCGGTGCTCAGGGCGCTGTCCGACGGCGCGGCGGCACTCTGCGGCATGGACGATGTTCCTCTCGGGGCGCGGGAGATTGCGTGCGCGGTGACATATCGGCCCCGACCGGCCCGCGATCAACCGAGGCCGTGGCGATTGCGGCCTCGCTGCCGCAGCCGGGAAACCTCGCATTGGCGTTAAGGGCGACTTTACGGTTGTGACGCACCCTACGGCTCGAAACGAAACACCTGCGTGATTCGCGTCCCCGGCATGCCGGACGGGAGGCGGGCCGCCGGAGGCAGGAGACAGGCCCGGGGGCTCGCCGCCCCGCGGAGTCGGTCCTTCGAGGAGCTTAGATGACCACCACGGTCCTCATCGTCGACGACGATCCCGTGCAGCGCCGGCTGGCGGAGGCCATGGTGCGGCGCCTCGGATTCGAGGCCGCGGTGGCCGAGAGCGGCGCGGCCGGGCTCGACGCCCTGCGCGCGCCCGATGCCGGCATCGACGTGGTGCTGCTCGACCTCGCGATGCCGGGCGGCCTCGACGGGCTCGGGGTGCTGGCCGAGCTGCGCCAGGCCGGCATCGACACGCCGGTCATCGTCCAGACCGCCAACGGCTCGATCGACGCGGTCGTCAACGCCATGCGGGCCGGCGCGGTCGACTTCGTCGTCAAGCCCGCTGGCCCCGAGCGGCTGCAGGTCTCGATCCGCAACGCCCTCCAGGTCGACCAGCTCCAGGACGAGATCCGGCGGATGCGCCGACGGGCCTCGGGCGCCCTGTCGTTCCGCGACCTGACCTCGAAGAGCCCCGACATGGGCCGGGTGATGCGGCTCGCCGAGCGGGCGGCGAAGTCGAACATCCCGGTGCTGATCGAGGGCGAATCCGGCGTCGGCAAGGAGGTGCTGGCCCGCGCGATCCAGGGCTCGGGCGAGCGCCGCGGCAAGCCGTTCGTGACGGTCAATTGCGGGGCGATCCCCGACAACCTCGTCGAATCGACCCTGTTCGGCCACGAGAAGGGCGCCTTCACCGGCGCCACCGAGCGTCATCTCGGCAAGTTCGTCGAGGCCTCGGGCGGCACGCTGTTCCTCGACGAGATCGGCGAGTTGCCCCTCGACGCGCAGGTGAAGCTGCTGCGCGCGCTGCAGGAGGGCGAGGTCGATCCCGTCGGCGGCCGCAAGAGCGTGCGGGTCGACATCCGGCTGATCTCGGCGACGAACCGTTCGCTCCTCGACCTCGTCAAGCAGGGCCGGTTCCGCGAGGACCTGTACTACCGTCTCAACGTCTTCCCGATGACCCTGCCGCCCCTGCGCGCGCGGCGCGAGGACATCCCGGACCTCGCGCGCTCGTTCTGCGCCCGGTTCGCCGCCGAGGAAGGCAAGCGGGTCCGCGGCATCGCCGCGGAGGCGATGGCGCTGATCACCCGCTACGACTGGCCCGGCAACGTGCGCCAGCTCGAGAACGCGCTGTTCCGCGCCGTGGTGCTGGCCGACGGCGACGAGCTGACGGTGGCGGAGTTCCCGCAGATCGCCGCCCAGGTCCAGGGCTTCGACGTGCGCATCCCGCCGGCGCCCGCGGCCTCGGAGCCCGGCGCCGGCCCCGCCCCGGTGCGCGAGATCGTCCGGGTCGAGGTGCGCGATCCCCACGCCCTCTCCCTCGTCGCCGAGGAGACCGGCGAGATGAAGACGATGGACGGGCTCGAGGGCGAGATCATCCGCTACGCCCTGCAATTCTACCGCGGGCGGATGTCGGAAGTGTCGCGCCGGCTCGGAATCGGCCGCTCGACGCTCTACCGCAAGCTGAAGGAACTCGGCCTCGACGACGAGAAGGCCGAGGACGCAGCCTGATCTTCGACGGTCGAGGTCAGAAGAAAACCGCATTTGGCGGGTCATGGGCGGCCCCTCCGGGCCGTGCGGCGGAGCAGCCGGGCGCGGGGCATGTGCCGCGATCACTGTCCTTGTGCGCTACGGCACGTTGCGAACGCCCGCAATGGTATGCCGCCGGAGTGTGGCTGCCGTGCGATTGCCCATCATGGGCCGGCGTGATGACTAACCTAGATTCAGAGCGTGGCCGCTGTCCCGGCCGCGGCTTCGAGGAGAGGACCATGGCTCCCAGGCGCAGGACCGGCCGGAATGCTGGCGCAGCGGCGACCCTCGCGGTGCTGCTCGCCGCGCAGCCCGGCCTGGCGCGGGCCGAGGGCCTCGCCGCCGCTCCCGAGGCGATCAGAGCCCCGGCTCCCGCGGCGGCCGCGGTCACGACGATCCCCGACGCGCCCGCCCCGGCGGCGCCCGCAGCACCCGATCCGGCGCCGAAGGCCGCGACCGCCGCAGTCTCCCCCGACGCCGTCCCGGCCCCGCCCGCCCCGCAACCGGACCCGGTCGCGCCGGCCTCCGCGCCGCTCCCCGCGCCCGCCGACGCCCCGCCGGCCCCGGCCGAGGCCGCGGCTCCCGCCCTGCCGGCGCCCGCCCCCGGCGACCCGGTGGCCGAGGTGGTGGCGGCGCGCCTCGCCGACCCGGCCTTCAGCCTGATCCGCCGTCTCCCGGGGAAGCAGCGCGAGGCGATCCAGGCCTTCTACGCGCTCGGCGCCTTCAAGCCGGTCTGGCTCGCCGAGAACGGCTGGAGCGACGCCGCCAAGGCGGTGATCGCGCGGCTGCAGACGGCGGAGGAGGACGGGCTCGATTCCCTCGCCTACCCGATCCCGCTCCTCGACCCGCCCCACGCCACCGCGGCCGACCGGGCCGAGGCCGACCTGAAGCTCTCGGCCGCCGCCGCGCTCTACGCCCGCGACGCCCGCGGCGGGCGCCTCGAACCGTCGCGCCTGTCGCGCTTCATCACCCCGAAGCTCGACCTGCCGGCCGCCGACGCGGTGCTGACCCGCCTGACCCCGGCGGGGCGCGCCGCCGGCACCCTGCTCCAGTCCTACAATCCGGGGCAGCCCGGCTACCTCGCCCTCAAGGCGAAACTCGCCTCCTTGCGCGCCCAGCAGCCGAACCGCGCCGTGCCGATGGTGCGCCTGCCCAAGGGCCCGGCGTTGAAGACCGGCATGCGCGATCCGCGCGTGCCGCTGATCCGCGCCCGGTTCGGGCTCGGCGGCGCCTCCGACGCCACCGCCTACGACGAGGGCGTGGCGACCGCCGTCGCGAGCTTCCAGCGCGAGCGCGGGCTGAAGGCCAGCGGCGTCCTCGATCCGGCCACGGTGGCGGCGCTCGCCGGGGCCTCGCCGGGCCGGCAGGAGGCGGACCTCCTCGCCAACATGGAGCGCTGGCGCTGGCTGCCGGCCGATCTCGGCCGCACCCACGTCTTCGTCAACATCCCCGAATACAAGGTGCGGGTGATCCGCGACGGCCGCGTCCTCGACGAGGCGCGGGTGATCGTCGGCAAACCGGATTCCCCGACCCCGATCTTCTCCGGCGAGATGACCTACGCGGTCGTCAACCCGTCCTGGACGGTGCCGCCGTCGATCCTCAAGAGCCAGTTCCTGCCGGGGCTCGCCCGCGACCCGAACTACGCCGCCCGCCTCGGCTACCAGGTGGTCAAGCGCGGCAACGGCATCGCGATCCGGCAGCCGCCGGGCGAGCGCAACGCGCTCGGCTTCATCAAGTTCATGTTCCCCAACGACCACGCGGTCTACCTGCACGACACGCCGAACCGCAGCCTGTTCTCCCGCTCCGAACGGGCGCTGAGCCACGGCTGCGTGCGCGTCGACGATCCGTTCCGGTTCGCCCAGGTGGTGCTCGGACCGCACTGGCCGCAGGAGCGGCTGCAGAAGCTGATCGGCAAGGGCGAGCGCACGGTGATGCTGCCCGAGAAGCTGCCGGTGCACCTCGCCTATTTCACCCTCGAGGCGGATCAGACCGGGACCTTGCGCAGCCTGCCCGACCTCTACGGCGTCAACGCCCGGGTGAAGGTGGCGCTCGGCCTCTCGACCGAGGCCCTGCCGGCGGAGGCCCACCAGAAGCCGAAGGCCCCCCCGAAGCCGCCCGCCGCCTCGCCGCATCGCCCTGCGCGCGACCTCGCGCAGCAGCAGCAGGCCGCGCCCCGCCCGGCCCCGCGCCGCCCGGTCGCGACCGCGACCGAGCCCGCCGACACGGCGGTGGCGCAGCCGGCGCCGGACTATTTCGGCGAGACCGGGGCGATCCGGCGGGGGTGGTGGTAGGGCCTCACCTCACCTGACTCCTCGATGTCGTCCCGGGCTCCGCTGCGCGGCCCCGGGATGACCTGGAGAGTTTCGGCGACGTCGAGGGGGAAAGATATTCGCCCCTCACGCCCGCGATGCGTCGATCGTGTTGGTCAGCCAATAGGAATACCCCACCGTCGCGCTCTCGATCAGCTTGGCGGTGCGGGTCGTGGTGTCGAGCATCAGGTCGCCGACCTGGCCGGCCAGGTTGAAGTCCTGCTCCACGATCTTCGACAGGGTGTTGGCGTTGCGCAGCGAGACGGCGCCCTCGGCGATCTGCCACCACCCGGCGCTCCACTCCTCGCCGATCGTCCAGACCTGGTGCATGAAGGCGGCCTGCATCGCGACGATCTCCGCGAGGATGTCCGGGCGGGGGCTTTCCGCCAGGAGCCGCACGGTGCCGGCCGCGTTGCGCGCGCAGACCGAGGCCAGCTCGGCGGCGAGCACGCCGTGCTTCAGGGGGGCGCCCGCCCCGAGCGGCGCGGCATCGACGGCCTGCCGCAGGAAGGCCGCCAGGGGCGGGGCGTTGCTGTCCGACATCGTCACCCTCCTGCCCGGCCCTCAGCCGCCGAGCCGCGCCAGCATCGCCTGGATGGCCTCGATCTGGATCGCGCGCTTCGAATAGTAGTCGGGGTTGCGCGGGTCGGGCGAGGAATAGCCCCACCAGTCCCAGCACCCGTCGGGGTTCTGCATCGCGCCGCCGTCGCTCCCCTCGGCCTGCGGGTAGAGCACGATGATGTCGTTGCTCTCCGCGATCGCATTGTAGCCGGTGGTGGTGATGAAGCGGTTGCCGTAGGGCGGCTGGTTCGAGATGTCGGGCAGGCCCCGGATGAAGTTGACGTAGTTGTAGCCCTGCTTGCAGCCGTGCAGCACGATATGCACCCGCGCCGGCCCGCCCGCCAGCACCCCCGAGGGGATGTAGGCGTAGCCGAACCGGCTCATGCTGGCGCGGGGCTCGCCGCCGAAGAATTCCCTCTGGTCGAAGCGGATCAGCCGCCCGGCGAGCCGGTCGGTCGGCGGGTTCAGGGGCCCGTGGATGTGGCGGAGGATCTCGTGCGACTGCATGAAGCCGCCGTCGTTGATGTAGGGCGGGCGGTTCGCGTCGAGGGGCGAATCCTCGGGATTGTCGGTGATGATCGCGTGGCCGGCCGCGAGGTCGCCGCGATACTCGATGTGGGCCTCGGGGACGCCGAGGGCGAGGTAGAAGTCGCGCGTGCGCGCGACCACGTCGGAATAGACCACGCGGTCGGCGCTGCCGGTGAAGATGTAGAGCCGCTGGCGCGCCAGGTGGCGGACGGGATCGATCCCGCCGTGATGCGCGGTCTCGCGGGCCAGGGCGGCGAGGCGGCCGGCATCCGGCGCCATCGCGGGGATCAGCGGGGTCATGCCGATCGCCATGGCCGACCGCGTATAGGCGTCCGCCGCCAGGAATCCGGCGCCGCGGAACGACTCGGCGCAGCGATACGGGCCGCCCGCGATGATGCCGGCGCCGAGAAAGCGCGCCGAATGCGCGAGATGGACCTGCACCGCCATGAAGGCGCCGGACGACAGGCCGGAGATCGAGCTCTCGCCGGGCCGGACGTCGAACGTGGGCAACGGCTCGATCTTGCCCTGGCCCTCGCCGCCCATGCCTCTGATCCCGCGCTTCTCACCCAGACGAGACATGAGCAGAGCACGGGACCATGCCCCTCGCAAGCGCGAGAAAACGGAATTTTGCTCTTGCGACGCGACGCAACTCGTCTCCGTCCGCGCCATCGACTTCGCCGGACAATCGATCGCTGCAATGTCCGGCACGCCGGGCCGTTCTTCTGCTGGCGCGAGGCAAGGCTATGCTCGCGGGAAGTACCGGCCGGCCCCGATCCGGCCGACTTCGTCTCGGCGACAGTCCCGCCTGGACGACCCGTCCTCGACGTCGCCGACCCAATCGCACGAAAACGTGAAGCCCGGCCGATTTTCGCCACGGTTGAGGCTTAGCCCTGCGAACCATCCTGTCGCAGGGACCCGGTAACCGTTTGTTGACGGTTCTCGGCAACCTTGCGTTCACCATGACGGCCACGCGGCCCGAGCGAGGATGAGGGATCGTGCGAGCGCTCAAGCGTGCCGGAAACGGGGCGGCCGAACCGGCGGCCGAGGGATCCCGGTCTGGCTCCCGCTCCGGATCGCGCTCCTGCCGGCGCGGCGCGCTGGCGCTCGTCGCCTGCCTCGCGGCGATGATCGGTTCGACCAGCGACACCCAGGACGCGGTCGCCAACGGCGACACCCGCACGATCTCGATCTTCCACGAGCATACCAAGGAGAGCGCCGCGATCACGTTCAAGCGTGACGGGCGCTACGACCGCGCCGCCCTGGAGCAGCTGAACTGGCTCCTGCGCGACTGGCGCCTCGACGAGCCGACCAGGATGGACCCGCGCCTGTTCGACGTGGTGTGGGAGGCCCATCGCGCCGTCGGCTCGCAGGACGCGATCCACGTCGTCTCGGCCTACCGCTCGCCGAAGACCAACGCGGCCTTGCGCCGGCGCTCCCGCGCGGTGGCCGAGCACAGCCAGCACATGCTCGGCAAGGCGATGGACTTCTACCTCGCCGACGTCTCGATCGACCAGATCCGGGCGATCGGCATGCAGATGCAGCGCGGCGGCGTCGGCTGGTACCCGCACGCCAACAGCCCCTTCGTCCATCTGGATGTCGGCTCGGTGCGCTCC
Organism: Methylobacterium platani; assembly: GCF_001653715.1. Lineage (GTDB taxonomy): Bacteria > Pseudomonadota > Alphaproteobacteria > Rhizobiales > Beijerinckiaceae > Methylobacterium > Methylobacterium platani. The sequence continues at coordinate 25,396 of NZ_LWHQ01000041.1, read as the reverse complement.
TGGCCGCGGATGAGCCACGACCAGCTCGCGCGCCTGTTCCCCGACGGCCGCACCGTCCACCTGCCCGCCGACGGCCGGCCGATGCCGGGCTACGAGATGGCCAAGGCCGAGATCCTGTCCCGCGGCGGCAGCGTGATGGGCGTGAGCCAGGCGATCGCCGCGGCGGACGAGGAGGACAGCCCGAACGTCGTCGGCCAGTTCTTCGCGATGCTGTTCGGCGGGTCGAAACCCGCCGCTCCCGCGCCGGCGCCGGTGGTGCTGTCCGGGCGCGCCGGCCGGGTCCGCCCGGTAGCGCTGGCGAGCGCCGCGCCGGAGGATGCCGGCACCCGCAACGCCCTCGCTTACGCCGACGCCGCCGCTCCGGCCGCCCTCCTGCCGCAGGCCGCCTCCCGGCAGGCGGCCCTGCCGCCGGCGCAGGAGCCGGCACCGCGAGAGACCGTGCCGCAGGAGGCCGCGCCGACCGCCGCCGCGCCCGAGCCGGACACCGTCGCCGGACCGGCCGCGTCCGGGCGTCCGGCGGCCCCGCTGCCGCCCCGCCGCCCCTCGGAATTCGCCGCCCTGGCGGAGGCGCTGGTCGCGGCGCCGCCTCCCGTCTCGGTGCCGCTGCCCCCGGCCCGCCCGGGCTCGGTGAAGGTCGCCTCCGCCGAGGCCGACCCGGCGGCGCTGGGCGCCCTGCTTCATCCCCATCTCCGCTCGGGGCCGGCGGCGCCCTCCCCGGCGGAGCCCAGATCCTCCGATGCCAAGGCCTCCGACCCCAAGGCCTCCGACCCCAAGGCATCGGATGCGAAGCCGTCGGATTCGAAGGCGCAGCTGCGCGCCCTGTTCAGCGCCGCCACGGCCGCGCCCGCGGCCGAGGCCGCGACGGTCCACCTCGTCCAGCGCGCCAAGCCCGGCACGCCGCCGGCCGGCCTCGTCTCCGCCCCCGCCGGGACCGTGGCGACCCGATTCAAGCCGAAGGCCGCGGACGACGTCCCGGCCGGCCGCTTCGCCGGCCCGGCGGTCGGGCGGCGCTGACGCGCCACCGTCCGACGCCGCCCGCCCTCACCCCTCGATGATCGACCGGATCTTGGTCGCCAGGCCCTCGACCGGGAACGGCTTGGTGATCATCTGCATGCCGACGCCGAGATGGCCGTTGCCGAAGGTCGCGTTCTCGGCGTAGCCGGTCATGAACAGCACCTTGAGCTGGGGGCGCACGAGGCGGGCCTGGTCGGCGAGCTGGCGGCCGTTGAGGCCCGGCAGGCCGACATCGGTCACCAGAAGGTCGATGTGCGAGGCCGATTGCAGCAGGCGCAGGCCCGCCGGCCCGTCGGCGGCCTCGAGCGTGCGGTAGCCGAGCTCGTGCAGCACCTCGACCACCAGGGCCCGCACGGTCGAGTCGTCCTCGACCACCAGCACCGTCTCGCCGCGCTCGGCCCGCGGCGCCTCGCCCCGCTCCTCGGTGCCGACCTCGATCTCGCCGTGGTAGCGTGGCAGGTAGAGCTTGACCGACGTGCCCTGGCCGGCCTCCGAGTAGATCTTGACGTTGCCCTCGGACTGCTTGGCGAAGCCGTAGATCATCGACAGGCCGAGGCCCGTGCCCTGCCCGAGGGGCTTCGTCGTGAAGAACGGGTCGAAGGCCCGCGCGATCACGTCCGGCGGCATGCCGGTGCCGGTATCGGTCACGCTGACGCAGACGTACTGCCCCGCCCGCACGCCGATGTCGCGGGCCGCGTAGGCGTCGTCGAGATGGGCGTTGGCGGTCTCGATCGTGAGCCGCCCGCCCTCCGGCATCGCGTCGCGGGCGTTGATCGCGAGGTTGAGAATGGCGTTCTCGAGCTGGTTGGGGTCGCAGAGGGTCAGCCACAGGCCGCCGGCCACCACCACCTCGAGCTGCACCCGCTCGCCGAGCGTCCGGCGCATCAGGTCGTCCATCGAGCTGACCAGGCGGTTGGCGTCGACGGGCCTGGCCTCCAGTGGCTGACGGCGCGAGAAGGCGAGCAGGCGGTGGGTCAGGGCCGCGGCGCGCTGGGCCGAGGCCATGGCGAGGCCGGCATAGCGGGTGAGGTTCTGCGTACGGCCCTCGTTGATGCGGGTCTGCATCAGGTCGAGGGAGCCGACGATGCCGGTGAGGAGGTTGTTGAAGTCGTGGGCGATGCCGCCGGTGAGCTGGCCCACCGCCTCCATCTTCTGCGACTGGCGCAATTGCTCCTCGGCCCGCTCGCGCTCGGCCACCGCCTCGCGCACCCGCGCCTCGAGGGTGTCGTTGAGCTCGCGAAGCGCCACCTCGGCCCGCTTCGACTCGGTGACGTCGTAGATCACCCCGACATGGCGCAGGCCCGAGGTCTCGGTGTCGCGGATCGCCTCGCCGCGGCGCACCAGCCAGCGCACCTCGCCGCTGTCGGCGAGGCGCACCCGGGTCTCGATCGGCGGCAGCTCGCCCTCCTGGCGCTGGTCGGGCGCCAGCAGCGGCGGGTCGCCCTCGACCACGAGGGCGTTGACCGCGCTCGCCGCCACGGTGCGGGCCGAGACGAGGCCGAGCAGGCTGCAGAATTGCGGCGAGGCCGCCACCGTGGCGAAGCCCGGCACGTGCTCGAAGGCGCCGACGCGGCCCGCCGACTGGGCGATGCGCAGGCGTTCCTCGACCCGCTTCTGCTCGGTGACCTCGACCAGCACGCCGGTGAAGCGGGCGGGCCGCCCGTCGGCGCCGAAATGGCAGCGGCCGCGGGCATGGACCCAGCGCACCGAGCCGTCGGAGGCCAGCAGGCGGTACTCCTTGTCGAACACCTCGGCCCCGCCGAGGATGCCGCTCACCGCCAGGCGCACCCGCATCCGGTCGAGGGGGTGGATGCCGGTGAAGAAGGCGCTCGCCGGCAGCGGGCCGGGCGCGAGCGGCACGGTGCCGGGCCGCGGCGCCGGGGTCAGCCCGGTGAGGGCCGCGAAGCGCCCGTCGACGTGCAGGCGCTTGGCCTGGATGTCCCAGTCCCAGGTGCCGGCGATGCCGGCCGAGGACAGCGTCAGGGAAAGCTGGCGCTGGGCCTCGGCCAGGCGCCGCTCGATGTCGGCGAGGCGGGTGCGCCCGGCCTCGGCCTCGTGGACATGCGACATGTCCACCTGCGAGGCGAAGTAGTTGACGAGCCGCCCGTCCTCGTCGCGGATCGGGCAGATCAGCAGCTGGTTCCAGAACCGGCTGCCGTCGCGGCGGTAGTTCAGGATCGTGACCCGGACCACGCGCTCCGCGCGCAGGCCCTCGCGGATCGCCGCGATCGCGCCGGGATCGGTCTCGGGCCCCTGCAGGAAGCGGCAGTTCTTCCCCACCACCTCGGCGGCCTCGTAGCCGACGAGCGTCAGGAAGGCCTGGTTGGCGAAGACGACCGGGTTGTCGGGCAGGCGCGGATCGCTGATCAGCATCGGCTGGCGCGAATGCTCCAGCCCGGCGAGGAACGCCCCGGCCCGGTGTCGCGTCGCCGCGACCGCGGCGGCGAGCGCCTCGGCCCCGATCCGGCCGGTCTCGTCCGGGCCGCTCATGCCCGCCCGCCCGGGTCCGGAAGCGCGCGACCGGCCATCATGCGTCCAGGTCGCCGAGGGCGCGGGCGATGAACTCGTCCACCAGGGCGCGCAGGCTCTCCAGGGAGGGCAGGTCCATCAGCATCGCCAGGTAGCCGCGGATGTCGCGCTCGCTCACCGAGAAGTCGATGTAGAGGAACAGCACCAGGGAATCGGCGTCCCCCGCCTCCGTCCCGAAGATGCGCGGGCCGTCCCCGCGCTGGATGCCGGGCAGCGACATGGTCAGCGTGCGCTGGAGCATGTTCGCCATGGTGGCGAGGCAGCCGTTGAGGATGATGTTGCCGGTCTCGGCCAGGGCCTCGTCCTCGAGGGCGGCGACCTCGTCGGGCGAGAGTTCCTCGCCGGCGACGGCCCGGACCAGCTCGCGGCCGTTCTCCTGCGGGAAGATCAGCAGGGCGCGGCCCGCGAAGGCGCCCTCGAAATCCTGGTGCACCACCACGAGGGGCGCGGCCTCGCGCTCGCCGATCAGCCGGGCGGCGGCCTTGCGCGAGACGATCTCGACCGAGGGCACCGAGAGCAGCACCTGGGTGCCGATCATCGTGCGCAGGCTCGCCGCGGCCCGGCTGACCCCGATGTTGACGAGCTCGGTGAAGGCGTCCTGCTGCAGCTCGGTCAGGCCGATCGCATCCTGGCTCACGGGGCGGCGCTCCGGCGCAGGCGCAGGGACGCCCCGGCGAGAAAGCCCGCGAGCGCCTCCCCGTTCAGGGGCTTGGCCATGAAGGTGGCGTCGAGCTGGCGGGCGCGGGCGATCACCTCGTCCTGGATGTTGGCCGAGATGACGGCGATCGGCATGTCGGCCTTGGCGGCGCGCAGCTCCTCGGCGAGGGCGAGCCCGTCCTTGCCCGGCATGTTGAAGTCGAGGAGTGCGACGTCGACCGGCTCGGCGCCCGCCACCGCCAGGGCCTCGTCGGCATTCGCGGCCTCGCGCAGGGACCAGTCCGGCCGCAGCTGCCGGAGCAGCCGCAGGGCGACCGCCCGGGCGAGCTTGCTGTCGTCCACCACGAGGACGGTGACGGGCGCGGGTGCGGTCGGTGTCTGCGACATGGACGGCATCTAAGCGGTTTTCGGTGAAAGGGGAATGGATCCCCGGCGATCTCCCGGGGACGTGACGGCCGGCGCGCCGGCCCCGGGGGTGAATCCCGGCATAGAGGAAAACTGGTAGAAGCGCCTCCGGTTTTCTACGTCAAGCATCGCGCCGGTCAGGGCGGATCCTCGGCCGCCAGGACGGGGGCGAGCCAGCGCGCCGCGAACGGGTCGCCGCAGGAGCCCTGCAGCCTCGGGCGTAGCCGCAGCAGGACCTGCACCACGGCGGTGTGCAGGACAGTGCAGCCGCTCCATTCGACCGCCGCCTTCGGCCGGGCGAGGAGCAGGGCGGCCAGGGTCTCGGCCTCCTCGACCGGGCAGGCGCCCTCGAGCCGGATCAGGTCCCCGTCGCGGCGCACGCTCATGCTCGCTCCTCCCCGTCCCCGACCAGGGTCTCGGCATCGAGCACCAGGACCACCCGGCCGTCGCCGGCGAGGACCGTGCCGGCGAGGCCGGGCGCGGCCGCGAGACCCGGGAGCGGCCGCACCAGCCCGTCGAGGCGGCCGGCGAACCGGTCGACCTCGACCGCGACGGTCTCGCCGCCGGCCTGCAGCACCGCGAGCCGGGCCTCGGGCGGGCTCGCGCCGCGGGGCAGGTCGAGGAGATCCGCGAGGTGCAGCACCGGCACCGTCCGGCCGCGCAGGACCGTTGCGGCGCCCGGGGCGAGGTCGCGGATGCGCCCGCGCGGCACCCGGGCGAGCTCGGCCACGGCCGCCATCGGCAGGCCGTACAGCTCCGGGCCGATCCCGACGAGGAGCAGCCGGGCGAGGCTCTGCGCCCGGGGCAGGGCCAGGCGGACCGTCGTGCCCTGCCCGGTCCGGCTCTCGACCGTGCAGGTCCCGCCGAGGCGCGCGAGGGCGGCGCGCACCGCGTCCATGCCGACGCCGCGGCCCGACACGGCGCCGACCGCCGCCGCGGTCGAGAAGCCGGGAGCGAAGATCAGGTCGATCGTGCCGGCCTCGTCGAGGGCGGCGAGGGCGGCGGGCGTCCCCAGGCCGCGCTCGGCGGCGCGGCGGCGGATGAAGGCGGGGTCGAGGCCGCGCCCGTCATCGGCGATCGCGACGACGATCCGCTCGCCCCGGCTCTCGGCGGAGAGGACGATGCGCCCCGCCGCCGGCTTGCCGGAGGCGACGCGCAGGGCGGGCGGCTCGATCCCGTGGTCGACGGCGTTGCGCAGGAGGTGCAGCAGCGGCTCGAACAGCCCCTCGGCGACGTCGCGGTCGATCTCGGTCGCCTCGCCGGCGAGGGTCAGCGTCACCTCCTTGCCGAGCTGGCGGGCGACGTCGCGCAGGGCGCGGGGAAAGCGGCGGAAGACCCGCGCCAGGGGCTGGAGCCGCAAGGCCACCGCCTCGCGGTGCAGCTCGGCGGAGAGCCGGCCGATCCGCTCGTCGCTCGCCCGCAGGGCGGCGAGGCAGGCGGCGGGATCGTCCCCGGACGCGGCCCGGGCGACCGCCTCGCCGAGGGCCGCGCGGGCGGCGGCGAGATCGTCGGCGAGCGCCACCAGGGCGTCGATCCGGGCGGCATCGACCCGCAGGGATCGGGGAGCCTCCGGGCCGGACGCCGGCTCGGCCTCCTCGACGTCCTGCGTCCCCTCGGCCTGGACGGCGAGGCTCGCCACGCTCACCTGGTCGCGCACCAGGCGGAACACCGCCTCGACCTCCGCTCGCGGATCGGTCGTCAGCAGCGTCACCGCGAGGTTGCAGGCGAAGACGTCGAGCGTCGCGACAGGCGGCCAGGGCGCGGCGGGGTCGAGCCGCAGGGCGACGAGCCCCGGCAGCCGGCGCACCAGGCCGAGGGGGTCGTCGCCGGAGAAGAAGCAGTCGGGCCGCGGGACGTAGCGCAGGGCGGTGAGGACGCCGCCGGGGCGCTCGGCCAGTCCCGCCAGCAGGCCTTCGGCCCAGTCGGGCGCCGGCCCGGCCGGGTCGGGACCGGCCGGTGCCGCCCCGCCCGCGGGGGCGAGCAGGTCGCGGTAGCGCGCGACGAGCCGCGCCGATTCCGCCTCGGCGCCCGTCGGCAGCGTGCCGGTCGCGGCGATCGCCTCGGTCCAGCGCGCCGTCGCGTCGAGAGCGGCGAGCGACAGGTCGACGAGGCCGGAGGCGCCGGCCGCGAGGGTGCCGGCCCGGGCGGCCGACAGGCCGTCCTCGGCGGCGTGGAGCAGGACCAGCATCGCCGGCCAGTCGAACAGCGCGACCGAGCCCTTGAGGGTGTGGAAGGCGCGAAACACCCGGTTGAGCGCGCCCGGACCGGCGCCGTCGTCGAGGGCGAGCAGGTCCTCGGACGCGGCCTCGATCAGGTCGCGCGCCTCGGCCACGAATTCCGCCACGAGGTCGGCGGCGGGCGGGAGCGGATCGGGGGGCGCCTCAGTCACGCGCATCCTCCGGGCGCTGGTAGACGATCGCCTCGGGGAAGCGGCGGATGCGGAACCGCGACGGGATGCGGGCCATCGATTCGGTGTGGCCGAGGCAGAGGAATCCGCCCGGCCGCAGGGCGGCGAACAGGTTGGCGGCGGCGACCGCCCGCGAGGCGTCGTCGAAATAGATCAGGACGTTGCGGCAGAACACGATGTCGAAGCGCCCCTCCTGCGCCATCCCGGCGGCGTCGACGAGGTTGCGGCGGGTGAAGCGCACCGAGTCGCGCAGGTCGGGCAGGATGCGCCAGGCCCCGTCCTCGGGGGTGAAGTAGCGCGCGACGAGCGCAGGCGGGAGCCGGGCGAGCGCCCGGGCGCCGTAGCGCCCGGCCTGCGCCGCGGCGAGCGCCCGCGTGTCGATGTCCGAGCCGACGATCTCGATCTCCCATCGGTCGACCTCGGGCCAGTGCTCGAGGAGCCGGATCGCCACCGAGTACGGCTCCTCGCCGGTCGCGCAGGGCATCGACCAGATTCGGATCGGATCGTCCGGCGCCCGCCCGGCGGCGACCGCCCCCATCAGCGAGGCGGTGAGGCAGCGCAGCTGGTGGTCCTCGCGATCGAAATAGGTCTCGTTGACCGTGAACGCATTGACGAAATGCTGCACCTCCCCGTCCGCATCGGCCTTCAGCCGCGCCAGGTAGGCCGGAAGCGTACCCGCGCCCGTCGCCCGCATCCGCTCCAGCACCCGGCGCTCGATGAACGGGCGCCGGTTTCCCGGCACCAGGATCCCGGTCTGGCGGTAGAGCAGGTCGCAGACCCGGGCGAGGTCGGTCGCGTCGAAGGTCACGGCGAAGGTCCTGGCGAAGGTCCTGGCGAAGGTCCTGGGACGAACGCCCGCAGCGCGGCGGCGATCGCCTCGAGGGGGACGACCACGTCGGCCCCGCCGGCCCGCACCAGCTCGCCCGGCATGCCCCAGACCACCGCCGTCGCCTCGGATTCCGCGATGGTGCGCCCGCCGCGACGACGCAGCTCCGCCAGGGCCCGGGCGCCGTCGCGGCCCATCCCGGTCATCAGCACGCCGACGAGGCGGTCGGGCGGGACCAGGCCGAGGGCGCTCTCGACCAGCCGGTCGACGCTCGGATGCCAGGGATAGGCCGCCTCGGCCGGGGCCGGGGCCGCCATCAGGCCGGCGGGCCGGCGCACCACGATCACGTCGGCATCGCCGCGCCCGACATAGACCCGGCCCGGCGCGAGGGCGACGGGCCTCGTCACCTCCTCGACGGCGAGCGCCGAGAGCCCGTCGAGGCGGCGCGCCAGCGGCCCGGTGAAGGTCGCCGGCATGTGCTGGGCGACGACGATCGGCCAGGGGAAGTCGGCGGGCAGGTCGGAGAGCAGCGCGGTGAGCGCCGGCGGACCGCCGGTCGAGGCACCGACGAGGACGAGGCCCCCGGCGGCGTCGCGCGGCGGCGGGCCCGTCGGGCCGGGCTCTGGCTCCGGCACGGGCGCGACCGGCGGTGCGGTGCGCGGCGGGGGGGCGGGATTCGGGCGCGGGTCCGGCGGCGCGAGGCCCTGAGACCCGAGGCCGGCATGGCGGGCGCGCAGCCGGGCAGCGAGGCCGTGGGCGATGCGCGGCCGCGCCTTCGCCGCCGCCCGCACCGTCCGTACCAGGACCGGCGCGAACCGGTCGAGTTCCAGCGACACCGCGCCGGCGGGCTTCTCCAGCACGTCGACCGCGCCCCGCGCCAGGGCGTCGAGGCTCGTCTCGGCGCCGGCGGCGGTGAGGGTGGAGAGCATCACCACCGGGCAGGGCCGCTCCAGCATGATCCGGTCGAGGCAGGCGAGCCCGTCGAGGCCCGGCATGGTCACGTCGAGGGTGACCACGTCGGGCGCGAAGCGGGGCAGGAGGTCGAGGGCCTCGAACCCGTCGCGGGCGAAGGCGACCTCGAAATCGCCCTCGGCGGCGAAGACGCTCCCGATCACCTTGCGCATCAGTGCCGAGTCGTCGACGACGAGGAGGCGGATCACGACGGCCTCCCGGTCGCGTCTGGTACCGGCCGCGCGAGGAGGATCGCGGGGTCGATCAAGGGCAGGGAGCGGTTCCCGAGCCCGAGGATCCGGGTCACCGCGGCGTCCCGCCCGTCCCCGGGGGCCGTCCGGATCGCGTCGGCCCGCGGCCGCAGCAGGCGGACCGCACCGTCGACGAGGAGGCCGGCCCGCAGGCCCGCGGCCTCGACCACCACCATGCGGCGACAGGCGCCGCCTGACGGCGGCAGGCCGAGGCGGCGGCGCAGGTCGAGCACCGGCAGCACCCCGGTGCGGGTGCCCAGCATCCCGGCGAGCCCCTCCGGCGCCCGCGGCACCCGCACCAGCCGCTCCGGCGCCCGCGTCACCGCATGCACGGTGCCGGCGGGCAGGCCGTAGGCGTCGCCGGCGAGGTCGAGCGCCAGCACCGGTTCGGCCAGATCCGATGTGGCTCGGCTCGATCCGGCTCGGTTCGATTCGGCTCGGCTCGCGACGGGGACGGTGCCCGGCTGTCCGGAGAGCAGGGAGCGGGCCGACAGGATGCAGACCAGGGTCCGGCCGTCGTCGAGGCGGGCGAAGCCGGCGGCCGGACCGGCGCGCAGCGCCCGCGGCACCGGGTCGATCGCCTCGCGCGGCAGGCGCAGGACCGGCCCGACCCGCTCGGCCACCAGCCCGACGCCGCCGACCACCGCGACCCGGGTGCCGGGCGCAGGGCCGCGGCCGAGCAGGACGGAGAGGGAGAGGAGCGGCAGCGCCCGGCCGCGCCACGGCATCGTGCCGAGGAACGCCATCGGACCGGGGAGAGCCATCGTGCCGACGGTGAAGGCCGCACCGTCCCCGTCGTCCGGCGCGAGCGGCGCGGGCAGGCTCGCCACCGCCTCGACCTCGTCGAGCGGCAGGGCGTAGGACGCGCCCGCGACGGTGAGCGCCACGAGGGCGACCGGCGGCCCGGCGGCGCCGGCATCGGCGCGCGGGGCCGAGCCCGCGACCGAGGCGCCCAGGGGCCGCCCGGACCGGAGACCTGCGACGACAGCGGGCAGGTCGATGATCCGTGCCGGGCCGGGATCGACGGTCGGCCCGGAGACCCGGCCGACGAGGAGCCCGACCGGCCCGTCGATCTCGGCCAGGACCAGCCGGCCCGGCGGGAACGGCGCCGCCGCCGGGGCGAGCAACCGGGCGAGGTCGAGGACCGGCACGACGCCGCCGCGCAGCGCGGCGAGGCCGGATACGGCCGGCGGCGCCCCGGGCAGCCGGATCAGGGCCGGGACCGGCGCGACGGCGCGCACGAGACCGGCCGGAAGGGCGACGCGCTCCGCGGACGGGCCGGAACCGAGCGAGACGACGAGGAAGCGGTCGGGCGCGGACTCAGGCATCCGCGCCCTGCAGCTCGTCGGCGAGCAGCGCGATCTCCTCCACCGCCGCCGCCAGGTCCTCGGCGCCGCGGGCCTGCTGGCGGGCGGCGGTGGCCGCCTCGCTCGAGGCCCGGTCGGCCTCCTCGGCGGCGGTCGCGATCTGGCGGGCGCCGGCGGCGATCTCGCCGGCGGCGGCCAGCATCGCCTCGGCCCCGTCGGCGATCTCGCGGTTGGCCCGTTCCAGCTCCGCCACGTCGGCGGCGACCGCGGCGAGGCCGGCGGTCAGCGTCCGGTTCTTCGCCACCTCCGCCTCGCCGGCGGCGACCGAGCGCTCGAGGGCGCGCAGCAGGGCGCCGCTGCCGTCGCGGATCCCCCGCACCGCGGCGCGGATCCGGTCGGCGCCGCCGGCGGCGTCCCGCGCCAGGGTGCGGATGTCGGCCGAGACGACCGCGAAGCCCTGGCCCGCCTCGCCGGCCCGGGCGGCCTCGATCGCGCCGCTCACCGCCAGCATCCCGATCTGCACCGCCACGAGGGCGATCGCCTCGCCGATCGTCTCGATGCGGCGGGCCTCGTCCTCGACGGCGCCGAGGCGGTCGAGGGAGCCGCGCATCCCGGCCACCGCCTGCCCGACCCCGTCGGCGAGGCCGTCGATCGCGAGGCGGGCCTGCCGCAGGGTGTCGCCGAGGGCGCCGGCCTGCGCCAGCGCCTCGGCGGCACCGGCCCGCGCCCCGGCGGCCATCCGCTCGATCTCGGCCATCGCGGCGGCGGATTGCCGGGCGGCGGCGCTCTGCAGGGCGAGGCCGCGGCTGATCTGGTCGATGGCGGCCAGGATCTCGGCGGCGGCGCCGGACACTTCCTGGATCGAGGCCGAGAGCGCGTCGGCGGCGCCGCCGATCTGCGCGATGCCGGCCTGCCCGCCATGGGCCTCGCCCAGCGTCTCGGCGAGCCCGGCCAGCGCCTCGGCGGTGGCCTGGCCGCGGTCGAGGGCCTCGGTCTGCTGCGCGACGGCGCGTTGCGCCTCCTCGGCGGCCGCGGCCTGCTGCTCGGCCGCCGCGGCGACCTGCTCGGCGCCGGTCCGCGCCTCGCGGGTGGTCGCCTCCGCCCGCAGGGCGGCGGACAGGATGCCTTGCGCGCCCTCGGCCAGGGTTCCGAGATCGGTCCGCGCCTCCTCGAGCTGCCGCGCGACGCGCCCGCCCACCGCCGCCTCGGTCACCGCCCGGGCCGCGGCGTCGCGGATCGCGGTGCCGAGGGTCCGGATCTCGGCCCGGATCGTCGCGACCCGGCCGGCGACCTCGCCGGCGCTCGCCTCGGCGGTCTCGGCCAGGGCCCGCACCTCGTCGGCCACCACCGCGAAGCCGCGTCCGTGCTCCCCCGCCCGGGCCGCCTCGAGGGCGGCGTTGAGGGCGAGGAGCCCGGTCTGGTCGGCGACCCCCGCCACCGTGCCGGTGACCTCGCCGATGCTCGCGGCACCGCGGTCGAGGGCGTCGACGATGGCGACCGTCGCGTCCTGGCGCCCCGCCTCGGCCTCGATCGCCGCGACCGACTGGGTCGCCTGGGCGCTCGCCTCGGCCAGCAGCGCCTGGAACGCGGCGGTGCGCCGGCGCGACAGGTCGGCCCGCTCCCGCGCCTCGCCGAGGCGCCCGCCGATCGCCTCCACGGCGGCGAGGGATTCCTGCGCGGCGCCCGCCGCCTCCTCGGCCCCGCCGGCGATCTGCTCCATCGCCCGGCGCAGCTCCTCGGCCGCCGCCGAGGCCTCGGTCACGCCGGCGGCCAGCTCCTCGGTGGCGGCGCCGAGCCGCTCGGTCGCCTGCTGCCGGCGGGTCCGCATCCCGTCGCGCCGCTCCCGGGTCCGGCCGCGCCGGTCGGCGCCGGCGGGCCCGGTCTTCGCAGGCGCGGTCTCGGCGGGACCGGCTTCGCCGGCATTCCCGGCGAGGGCCCGAGCCAGCTGCGCGGCTGCGTCGTCCCGGCGGTCCGACCCCGCGAGCTTCGCCTTCTTGACCAATGCCATCGCAGCCCGACACCCGCCCGCGCCCTCCGTCCCGTGTGCCGGAGCCGGGCGGCGGGGGCAAGCGCCGTGGGGGTATCCGGCTGGGGAGCGGCGCAGCCTAGCCCGACCAGCCGAGATCGCGGCTGATCGCGCGGGCGACCTCGCGCACCGTGCCGGCGAGCTCCTCCATCCGCGCCTCGTCCATGTACTGCACGGTGCTGGTGACGCTGAACGCCGCGACGATCGCGCCGCTCGCGTCCCGGATCGGGCCGGCGATGCAGCGCACCTCCGGCTCGTTCTCCTCCCGGTCGTAGGCGATGCCCCGGGCCGCGTAGGCGCGCATCCGCGACAGCCAGGTCTCGAGATCGGGGCTGTGGCCGCCCCGCGCGTCGCCGAGGCGGTGGAACCCCCGCCAGCGTGCCTCGTCGAGGTCGAGGATCAGGGCCTTGCCGAGGCCCGTCGACCAGACCGGCTGGCGCTCGCCGACCCGCGAGCTGATCTCGATGCGCCGGCGCCCCGGCAGCTTGTCGAGGTAGAGCGCCCAGTCGCCCTCCAGCACCCCGAGATGGATGGTGTCGCCGCAATCCGCCGAGAGCCGCTCCAGATGGGGCCGCGCGACCCGCGTCACCGGCGCCTCCTGCTGGGCGCGGAAGCCCAGCTCGAGGAGCTTCGGCCCGAGCCCGTAGCCCTCCCGCGGCGCGAAGGTGAGGTAGCGCTGCTCGACGAGGGCGGCGGCGAGGCGGTGCGTGGTGCTGCGCGTGGTGCCGAGCGCCGCCGAGAGGGCCGCGAGGTCGCGCGCGCCGCCCGCCACCGCTTCCAGGATGGCAAGACCGCGCAGGAGCGTCTGGCTTCCCGGCGCGGCCCCCTCTCCCCCTGTTGACGGGCTCACGGCCATAAGCGTATCGTCCCACATATAAGAACACGATCCCAATATATGGGATCGGATGGTGCGGCGCCAGGGCCGTGCCGGAGGAAACCGAGCGCTGCCTTCGACCTCCGTCCCGCCCTGCCGCGCGCCCGGCAACTGCGCGCCCGAGATGCACGTCGCGGCGCGTCCCGACGGAGGTTCGATCCCATGAAGCTGTTGCGCTACGGCCCCGCGGGCCAGGAGAAGCCCGGCCTGCTCGATGCCGAGGGCCGCATCCGCGACCTCTCCGGCCATCTCGCCGATCTCGGCCCCGACGCGCTGGGCCGCGAGGCGCTGGCCCGCCTCAAGGCGATCGATCCGGCGAGCCTGCCGGCGGTCGACGGCTCAGCCCGCCTCGGGACGCCGGTGGCGAACGTGGGCAAGTTCATCGCCATCGGCCTCAACTTCGCCGACCACGCCGCCGAGTCGAACCTGCCGGTGCCGAAGGAGCCGATCGTCTTCACCAAGGCGATCTCGTCGCTGTCCGGCCCGAACGACGACGTGATGCTGCCCAAGGACTCGGTGAAGAGCGACTGGGAGGTCGAGCTCGGCATCGTCATCGGCACGCGGGCATCCTACGTCGAGGAGGCGCAGGCGCTCGACCATGTCGCGGGCTACTGCCTCGTCAACGACGTCTCCGAGCGCGAGTACCAGATCGAGCGCGGCGGCACCTGGGACAAGGGCAAGGGCTGCGACACCTTCGGGCCGGTCGGGCCCTGGCTCGTCACCTCCGACGAGGTCGGCGACCCGCAGAGCCTCGACATGTGGCTCGACCTCAACGGCCGTCGCATGCAGACCGGCAACACCCGGACGATGATCTTCACCTGCGCGCAGATCGTCGCTTACGTCAGCCGCTTCATGACCCTGATGCCCGGCGACGTCATCACCACCGGCACTCCCCCCGGCGTCGGCATGGGGATGAAGCCGGACCCGGTCTTCCTCAAGGCCGGGGACGTGATGACGCTCGGCATCGAGAAGCTGGGCGAGCAGCGCCAGGACGTGACCGCCTGGCGGCGCCGGGAAGGCTGAGCCGATGACCTACCCGAACCGCTTCGCGGGCCGTACGGCCCTCGTCACCGGCGGCGCCTCAGGCATCGGCCTGTCGGTCGCTGCGCGCCTCGCGGCCGAGGGCGCGAGGGTCGCGCTCTGGGACCTGAACGCGGAGGCCCTGGCCAAGGCCAAGGCGGAGACCGGCGCCGCCGACGCCCGCGCCCTCGACATCGCCGATGCCGCGGCGGTCGAGAGCGCGATGCGCGAGACCCTGGCGGCGCTGGGAGGCCGGCTCGACGTGCTGGTCTGCAGCGCCGGCATCACCGGGCCGAACACGGTGCTCCGCGACTACCCGGTCGACGCCTGGCAGCGGGTGATCGACGTCAACCTCAACGGCCTGTTCTACTGCAACCGCGCCGCGGTGCCGGCGATGGAGGCGGGCGGCTACGGCCGCATCGTCAACGTCGCGTCGATCGCCGGCAAGGAGGGCAACCCCAACGCCTCGGCCTACTCGGCATCGAAGGCCGGGGTGATCGGTCTGACGAAGTCGCTGGGCAAGGAACTGGCGAAGTCGGAGATCCGGGTCAACTGCATCACGCCGGCGGCGGTGCGCACCGCGATCTTCGACCAGATGACGCAACAGCACATCGACTTCATGCTGTCGAAGATCCCGATCGGCCGGTTCGGGGCGATCGACGAGGTGACGTCGCTGATCTGCTTCCTGGCGAGCGAAGAGGCGTCGTTCTCGACCGGTGCGGTGTTCGACGTCTCGGGCGGGCGGGCGACGTACTGAGCGTCCACAGCTCGCGCCGCTCGTCGATGTCTCGGTAAGGCACAGGTTGTCCCCTCTCCCCGCCCGCGGGGAGAGGGGGCTGCGCGTATTTCGTTGCGCGTTCATGCGACCCCGACGGGGTCCGATCATTCAGAGTTGCAGGAACCCCGCATCGCCCCCGCGCGGCCCATCACGCGCCCGCGGGCGATCCATCGGGAGGACCCCCCCATGACACCCGCCACCATGACACCCGCATCCATGACCGCCGCCGCGGGCGCCGCAGCGCCGGCGCGCGGCGACGAGGCCCTGCGCCGCCAGGTGCTGGCGAAGCTCCGGCCGCGCATCGTGCTCTACTGCTTCGTCCTGTTCATCATCAATTACCTCGACCGGGTGAACGTCGGCTTCGCGGCGCTTCACATGAACAAGGACCTGGGGCTGTCGGCGACCGCCTACGGGCTCGGGGCCGGCATCTTCTTCCTCGGCTACATCGCGTTCGAGGTGCCGAGCAACATGATCATGCACCGGGTCGGGCCCCGGCGCTGGATCGCCCGGATCATGGTGAGCTGGGGCCTCGTCTCCGGCGGCATGGCCTTCGTGCAGGGGGAGTGGAGCTTCTACGCCATGCGCTTCCTGCTCGGGCTGGCCGAGGCCGGCTTCGTGCCCGGGATCTTGCTCTACCTGACCTACTGGTACCCGGCCCGCGACCGCGCCAAGGCAACCGCCGGCTTCATGACCGCGACCGTGCTGTCGAGCGTCGTCGGCGCGCCGCTCTCCGGCTGGATCCTGTCGGCCAACCCGCAATGGTTCGGGCTCGCCGCCTGGCAGTGGCTGTTCATCCTCGAGGCGGCGCCCGCGGTGGTGCTCGGCGTGGTGACGTTCTTCTACCTCGTCGACCGGCCCGAGGACGGGCGCTGGCTCGACGCGCAGGAGCGCGCCTGGCTGATCCGCACGCTGGCGGAGGAGAACCGCCAGGTCGAGAGCGTCGGTTCGCACGAGTTCCGCACGATCTTCCGCGATCACCGGGTGTGGCTGCTCACCCTCGTCTACATGTTCAACGCGGTCGCGGTGTACGGCGTGGTCCTGTGGCTGCCGCAGATCGTGCGCAGCATCGGCGGCCTCTCCGACCTGCAGACCGGCTTCGTCACCGCGATTCCCTTCGTCTTCGCGGCGATCGGCCTCGTCGTGGTGGCGCGCTCCTCCGACCGCACCGGCGAGCGCAAGCTCCACACTGCCCTCTCGGCGCTGGTCGGCGGCCTGTTCCTGGCCGCCAGCGCTGTGGCGCCGACGCCGCTCATGAGCCTGCTGCTGCTGTGCGCCGCCGCCTTCGGGGTCTGGGCGCTCCTCGGGGTGTTCTGGGCCCTGCCGACGCAGTTCCTCACCGGAGCGGCCGCGGCCGGGGGCCTCGCGATGATCAACGGGCTCGCCCAGATCGCCGGCTTCGGCGGGCCCTACCTGGTCGGCTGGATCCGCGACGCGACCCAGAGCTTCACCCCGGCCCTCCTGGCGCTCGCCGCCGGGCCGGTCATCGCCGCCTTCCTGTGCCTCGCCGTGCGGGTACCGCGGGAGCCGAGGGGCTGAAGGCATGCCCGCGCGTCCGGCGACGGTCGCCGGACGCGCGCCGTCGGGCCGGGACCTCTACGCGACGAGGTCCCGCCGCATCAGCGCGTACATCCGCTCCCGGTAGGGAAACGCCTCCACGGTCCGCCACCCGATCCGGGCGTAGAGCCCCTCGGCGCTGCGGGTGTAGAGCCACAGGGTCGCGACGCCGAGGGCGGCGGCCTGCGCCTCGACGGCCGCGACGAGTCGCACCGCGTGGCCGCGCCCCCGGGCCTCGGGGGCGACGTAGACGCCGGCGAGCCACGGGGTCAGGTCGGGCCGCGGGTCGAGGTCGCGCGCCGCGAGGCTCGCCATGCCGACCGGTGCGCCGTCGACGAGGAGCACGCAGGTGCGGGGCATCGGGCCGGGCCCGGCGGCGGTCGCGGCCTCCGAGGCCGTCACCTCGGCGAGGGAGCGGCCCTGCCCGCGCGCGAAGGCCTCCCAGCGCCAGCGCGCGGTCAGGGGCGCGAGGTCGGGACGGTCGGTCGTGGTCACGATCGCGTGCGGCATGGCCCGCCGGTTCCCTGGCGAGGCCGGCGCCCGGCGGGACGGCCCCGCCCGGCATCCTAGAGTATTTTCTGGCGAAGTGAATGCCGGGGGTTCGAAAGAAAAAAAGCATATGATCAAACACATAAAAAAAATGGCGCGATATTGCTGAGATACCCTGCATGAAACCATCATATTTCTCAAAAATATCAGATGTTTATAGATGAAAATTCGTCTCAGTCGGCAAAATTATACTGAATAAGATCTAACAATAGATATTACTTATATTTGTATTGGATAAAATAAAATATAACATTCTAGATTTGCAATCTGATATTGCCAGCGATCTCACGACGGAGCCGCGAATTGCCGATCAACTCGCCATGATACCACCCATATCATGCCGCATGCCGTGCCGCAGGGCGGGCAACCGCGTCTCTAGTGCCAGCCCTGCCCGAAGCGGCCGGTCGAGTGCAGCAGGGTGTGCCCGCATTCGAGACAGAGGTAGCGGGTCTCGACGCCGCCGCCGAACGCCTCGACCACCGGAGTCGAGGCCACCACCATCAGGCGGGCATGGGGCCGCTCCTGCCAATGCGCCCGCATCTGGCCGCGGCAGGCCCGGCAGGCCGCGTCGTCGGCGCTCATCGTCGGCGGCCCGGGACGGGTCTGGAAACTCTGCTGCGCCATGGGGCTTCGGTCTCGCGGGCGGCTGTCGGTCCGGTGCGGCGGGCCGCATCGCACGATCCCGGGGCGGGACGCCCGGCGGCCCCGCGGGATCGGCACGAACGGGACCGGCGAAGGGTGGACGCGGGTGCGCGGCGGAACGGTCCACCCGGAACGGACCGAGCGGAAGCTCCGCCGCGGCGCCAGACAAGGCCAAGCCTATCCGGCTCCGCGGCGTGAATCGGACGATAGCACTGTTCCAGAGGATTGCGGCAAGACTGCGCGGCAGCGCAGCCGGACGATCGCCCCGAGACTGCGCGGCAGCGCAGCCGGACGCGGGCGAAGAGACGGCGCGGCCGCCCGGTGCGGGGAGTTGGCGCAGGAACCGTGGCCGGACGCACCGGTTGTCCCGGCGCCGGAGGGACGGGCCTTCCGGCGGATCCAGGTCTCGCGGGAGGTCCCAGCGCGTGAGGCGTCGCCGCATCGCCGTCGGGCTCGCAGGGGCGCTGCTCCTCGCGGGCGCGGGATTCGGGCTGGCGAGCTGGCGTCCCGCCCTCGCGCCGGGCGGTCCCGGCCCCGGCGAGACCACGCCCGAGCGGGTCGGCCGGGGCGCGGTCCTGGCCTCGCTCGGCTACTGCGCCTCCTGCCACACCGCGCAAGGCGACCGGCCCTATGCCGGCGGGCGCGGGCTCGCGACGCCGTTCGGCACGATCTACGCCACCAACATCACGCCGGATCCCGAGACCGGACTCGGCCGCTGGACGCTCGCCGCCTTCACCCGGGCGATGCGCGAGGGCGTCGACCGCGAGGGCCGCCACCTCTACCCGGCCTTTCCCTACACCCACTATGCCGGCCTGACCGAGGCCGACATCGCCGCCCTCTACGCCTTCGTGATGACCCGCGAGCCGGTACGGCAGGCGGCGAGGCCGAACGCCCTTCCCTTCCCGCTGAACTGGCGTCCGCTCCTCGCCGGCTGGAAGCTCCTGTTCGTCCGCGAGCCCCGGATTCCGGGCACGACCGCCCCGGCCGATCCCCGCCGCGATTCCGAATGGCACCGCGGCGCCTACCTCGCCGAGGCCCTGAGCCATTGCGGCGCCTGCCACACCCCCCGCAACTCTCTCGGCGCCGAGGTGAAGGCGAAGCCCTATGCCGGGGGCGAGGCCGACGGCTGGTGGGCGCCGCCCCTCGACCGCTCCTCGCCGGCGCCGCTCGCCTGGAGCGAGGACGCCCTCGCCCGCTACCTCGCCGAGTGGGACCCGCAGCACGGCGGCGCCGCCGGCCCGATGCGCCCGGTGGTCGACGCGCACCGGACGGTCCCGGCGGGCGAGATCCGGGCGCTCGCGGCCTACACCGCGTCGCTCTACGGAGCCGGCCCCGCCGGCAGCCGCACCGGTCCGGTCGACCGGGCGGTCGGGACCGACGACCCGGCGCTCGCGCGGGGCGCGACGATCTATGCGGGCGCCTGCGCGACCTGCCACGAGAGCGGCGGCGGGGTACCCTACACCACCGCCTCCCTCGGCCACCGTACCACCCTGCGGGCGCCGGACCCGCGCAACCTGCTCCTCGTCCTGCGCGACGGCGTCGCGCCGCGGGAGCACGCGGCGGGGCCGATCATGCCGGGCTTCGGCGCCGCGCTGACGCAGGGCCAGATGCGCGATCTTGCCGCCTACCTGCGGGCCCGCTTCAGCCCCGACGGACCGTGGCCGGACCTCGATGCGACGATCCGCGACCTGATGCGGGACAGTCCCGGCCCCGGCGCCCGCGCCGGGGCGGGAGGGTGAGGAGGAGAGCCCGATGCCGACCCTGACGGTGAACGGCCGGAGGCAGGTCGTCGCGGCGGAGCCCGAGACCCCGCTGCTCTACGTGCTGCGCGACGAGCTCGGGCTCGACGGCGCCAAGTTCGGCTGCGGGCTCGGCCAATGCGGCGCCTGCACGGTGGAGGTCGAGGGCCGCGCGGTCCTGTCCTGCCTCACGCCGGTCGGGGTGCTGGAGGGCCGGGCGGTCACCACCGTCGAGGGATTGGGGACCCCCGAGCATCCCGGCCCGCTCCAGGCCGCCTTCATCGCCGAGAACGCGGCGCAGTGCGGCTACTGCATCGCCGGCATGGTGATGCGGGCCCACGCCCTGCTGCGCGCGGTCCCGCATCCGAGCGAGGCCGAGATCCGCGAGGCGCTGCGGTTCAACCTGTGCCGCTGCGGCACCCACATGCGCATCCTCGCCGCGGTGAGGCGCGCCGCCGGGCACGATCCGGCCGCGACGGGAGCGACGCCGTGACGGCCCTCACCCGCCGCACCCTCCTCGTCGGCGGGGCGCTCCTCGTCGGGATCGGGCTCCCGCGGGGCGCCCGGGCCGACGCCCTTCCCGGCAGCCTGAAGGAGGCGCCGCGGATCGACGCCTGGATCCGGATCGGCGAGGACGGCGCCGTCACGGTACTCACCGGCAAGGCGGAGCTCGGCCAGGGCATCAAGACGGCGCTGATCCAGGTCGCCGCGGAGGAACTCGGGCTCGAGCCGGCCTCCTTGCGCCTCGTCACCGCCGATACCGAGCTGACCCCGGACGAGGGCTACACCGCCGGCAGCCACTCGATGCAGGATTCCGCCACCGCGATCCGGCACGCCGCCGCCGCGGCCCGCGCCCTCCTCGCCGCGGCCGCCGGGCGCCGGCTCGGGGCGGCGCCCGAGACCCTGACGGTGAGCGGGGGCGCCGTGACCGCCCCCGACGGCCGCCGGATCGGCTTCGGCGAACTGGCCGCCGCCCTCGAACCCGACGCCGCGGTGCCGGACGCGGTGCAGCTGCGCGATCCGGCCGATCACACCATCGTCGGCCGGCCGCTGCCCCGGGTCGACATCCCCGCCAAGGTCGCGGGCGGCGCGGCCTACGTGCAGGACATCCGCGCGCCCGGGATGGTGCACGCCCGGATCGTGCGCCCGCCCCGGCCGGGCGCGCGGCTCGTCAGCGTCGAGACCGGGGCGGTGGCGGGAAGGCCCGGGGTGATCCGGGTGCACCGCGACGGGGATTTCCTCGCGGTCCTGGCCGAGCGGGAATACGCCGCCGTCACGGCGATGGGGGCGCTGGCCCGGGTGGCGGTGTGGCAGGGCGGCAGCCCGGTGCCGGAGCCCGACGACCTGTTCCCGGACCTCGCCGGCCGGTCCGCGCAGCGCACGCTGATCCTCGATCGCGGCGCCGGAACGCCCGCGCCGGCCGGGCGCCGGATCGCCGCGCGGTACCGCCGGCGCTACCAGATGCACGGCTCGATCGGCCCGTCCTGCGCGGTCGCCGAGTTCGACGGCGACCGCCTCACGGTGTGGTCGCACGCGCAAGGGATGTTCCCCCTGCGCAAGGCGCTCGCCGAGATGCTGGGGCTGCCCGAGGCGCAGGTCCGCTGCATCCACGTCGAGGGCTCGGGCTGCTACGGCCATAACGGCGCCGACGATGCGGCGGGCGACGCGGCCCTGCTGGCGCGCGCCCTGCCCGGCCGGCCGGTGCGGGCGCAGTATACCCGCGAGCAGGAGCACCTCTGGGAGCCCTACGGGGCCGCGATGCTGACCGAGGCCGCGGCCGTGCTGGGCGCGGACGGGCGCATCGCCGACTGGGACTACGCGGTGCGCAGCCCGACCCACCTCACCCGCCCGCCGGGGGCCGGCCAGCTGCTCTCCGCCCGGATGCTGGACAAGCCCTTCCCGGCGCCGCCCCCGAAGGCGCTGCCGCAGCCGGAGGGCGGCGGCGACCGCAACGCGATCCCGCTCTACCGCCTGCCCCGGGCCCGGGTGGCGCACGACTTCGTCGCCGACATGCCGCTGCGGGTCTCGGCCCTGCGCAGCCTCGGCGCCTACATGAACGTGTTCTCGATCGAGAGCTTCCTCGACGAACTGGCGGAGGCGGCCGGCACCGACCCGGTCGCGTTCCGTCTCGCCCATCTCGACGACCCGCGCGCGCGCGCCGTGATCGAGGCCGCATCCGGGCGCTTCGGCTGGGGCACGCCGCTCGCCAAGGGAAGCGGCGCCGGCTTCGCCTTCGCCCGCTACAAGAACCTCGCGGCCTATTGCGCGCTGGCCGTCGAGGTGGCGGTTGAGCGCGAGAGCGGCCGGGTCCGGCTGGTGCGGGCGCACGCCGCCGTCGATGCCGGGGAGGTCGTCAACCCGCACGGCATCCGCGACCAGATCGAGGGCGGGATCATCCAGGCGATGAGCTGGAGCCTGTTCGAGGCGGTGGCCCACGACGCCGAGGGTCCGACCAGCCGCGACTGGAGCACCTACCCGATCGCCCGCTTCCCCGACGTGCCCGACCGCCTCGACGTCCACCTGATCGACCGGCCGGGCTCGCCCTTCCTCGGCGCCGGCGAGGTCGCGCAGGGCCCGACCGCGGCAGCGCTCGCCAACGCGATCCGGCAGGCCGCCGGCGTGCGCCTGCGCGAGTTGCCGATGCGGCCGGAGCTGGTGAAGGCCGCGATCGGGGTGTGACGCGCCACCCCGGCGCGGGCCGCCGGTCGCGTGCCCGGTCCGGCGGCTTCGCAGCCGCCCGCCGCCGTCTCCGGCCGCGGCACTTCAAATTTATCGCCGCCCCCGCCGCGGCATGATTGTACATTTTCGTTGATAGTCTATAACATTCCCTAGCGAGCCCAACAGCCAAACTTGCAACGGGGGGAACGGATGGCCGTCACAACCAGTCCGAACGGCGTCGCCGTGACAGCGCCCGACCTCGTCGACGTCGTCTTCGAGGCACCCGCCCGGCCCGCGCAGCGCGCCGGCGGCCCCGGTCGCCGCCCGATCGCCGGTCGTGTCGCCGGGCCGATCCCGATGGCCGCCGCGAGCCTCGATGCGGAGTTGCTCGAAGCCCTGGCCCGACAGGACCTCTCGCTCGCCGAGACGGTCCATCTCCGGACCGGGCCGGCGATGGCGACCCGACGGAGCCTGCCGCAGGAGGCCAGCGCCCGGCTGACGGTCCCGGTCGGGCCCGGGGAGGACGCCGTCGTCCTGCTCGAACAGGCCGAGGTCTACAGCTGGTCGCTGCCGGCGGCGCGCCTCGCCGTCCCGGCCGGCGCGCGCCGCGCGGGCGGAGCGGTCGATCAGGTCGCGTTCGATCTTCCCCTCGGCCCAGTGGCACCGGACCGGACCGACCGGCGGATGCTCGGCGGCGCCCTGCTGGCGCCGGTCAGGGCCTACGTGTTCCGGTTCGTCGGTCGACGGCTCGTCGACGGGGCCGTCCGCATCCAGGAGCACAACGTCCGCCCGGGGCTCGTTCGCATCGCCGGCCGGGATCCGGCGGCGTGGGCCGCCGGGGAGCCGATCGTCCCCGCGGCGCCGAAGGCCGGCGGGCGGCATCGGGTTCTCCTCGCGATCCACGGGACGTTCAGCTCGACGGCGGGCGGCTTCGGGCAGCTCGGCCCGACCGCGTGGGGCGGTGCCTTCCTCAATGCCTGCCAAGCCCGCTACGACCTCGTTCTCGGCTACGACCACCGCACCCTCAGCGAGACCCCGGCGGAGAACGCCGTCGCCCTCCTGGCGGCCCTGCGCGGCCTCGACTGGGGCGGCGGCGCGGCACCGGAGATCGACGTCGTCGCCCACAGCCGCGGCGGCCTCGTGGCGCGCTGGCTGATCGAGGCGCTGGCGCCGGGGAGCGGATGGGGGGCCGTCTTCCGGCGCGCGATCCTGGTGGGCGCCACCAACGGCGGGACAGAGCTCGCCCGGCCGGAGAACTGGAGCGCCTTCCTCGACCTCTACACCAACCTGGCGGTCGCCGCCTGTCGCGCCCTCACCTTCCTGCCCCAGGCCGCGCCCGTCGCGACGATCCTCGCCGAGACGATCGCGACGCTCGGCGAGTTCGTGAAGCAGATCCCGCTCTCCGGACTCGATTCCGGCGTGGCGCCCGGCCTCTTCGCGATGACGCCGGACAACCCGTTCCTCAAGGACCTGAACGGCCTCCAGCCCGGCCAGTTCGCGGCGGCGGACGCGATCTACCACGTCGTGTCGTCCTCCTTCGCCCCGACCCTGTTCGGGACCGACCACCAGCCCAAGGAATTTCCCCTCCGCCTCGTCCAGGTGCTGGGCAGCAGCACCGTGACGGCCCTGATGCGCGGCGCGGAGAACGACCTCGTGGTCGACACCCCCTCGATGTCGGCGATCGATTCCGCCTTCGGCGACTTCGTGCGCGACACGCTCCACTTCGCGGCGTCGCCGCAGATCTACCACACCAACTACTTCGCACGGCCCGAGGTCGTGAATGCGCTCACCCGCTGGCTGGACCTGGCGGCGGCCGACGTTCCGGCCGCGGGCGCCCGCCGGGGCGGCGGCCGGGCGCCGGCCGCCCTGCCGGAGCTGGGCCGGGGCCGCACCGACCTGCCGGCCGCCGTGGAGACCGACATCCTCGTGGCCGATCCGGCGAGGAACGCCCCCGAATTCCTGGCCGAGCTCGCCGCCAAGGCCCCGAGCTTCGTCGTCCTGGAGAGCGGCGGGCCGGAGAGCGGGCGCCTGGCGCACGTCTTCGATCCGTCCGAGCTGACGACGGTGCTCGACGGTGCGGCCGGGCCGGTGGCAAGCGCGCTCGGACTGCCCGACCGCACGGGCGACGTCGTCGTGCCGGCCTCCCGGATCGCACGGGCGACCGGACGCGGTCAGTCGGTGTTTCCCTCCGGCCTGACCGCCAGCCGCGACCGGCTCACCCGGCTGGTGGTCTCCTCGGAGGCCGGCCCGGTCGGCGTCGTCCCGAATGCGGCCGAGGTCGTCCTCGACGGCGACATCGGATCGCTCGCCGCGGGCGTCGCCGCCTCGACCGACCGTATCCTGACGCGCCGGGCGATGCCGACCTTCACGTGGTCGGGGACGGCTCGGCTGGAGGGAGGCCAATTCGGGGGAGGCCGGCCCCGGCCGGGCGGCACCTCGCCCATACAAGGACGGCGGGGACTCGCCGCAGAGGGTGGATCGCCGGCCCCGAGCTTGCCGGATACCGTCACACCGCTCGCGCAGGATTCGTCTCCGTCGCCGGACGACCAGCCCGGGCCGGAAACGGCGGAATGCCACATTCAGGCGGAATCGCCGTCGAAGGTGAAAGTCGGAGCGACCCTCACCGTCAGCGTCGCCGTGTCCCGCACGGCCATCGAGGCAACGATGGCCGAGAACGCGATGGGCATAGCCGTGGTCGATCCAGGACGGCCCATCACCATCAATGTCTTGCCGAAAACCGGTTTCACCTTCGGCAACGACGAGGAGCCGGCGGAAATCCGGCTGCCGCCCGTCGGAAAGGTCGAGCAAATCTATTTCGACCTCAAGGCTGCCGAGACGGGCAAGGGAGAGATCTGGGTCGTGGCGCGCCAGGGCAAGCTCCCCCTGCTGACGCTCAAGCTCGAGCCCGAGGTCATCGCCGCGAAAGCGCGGGCGAGCACCAAGAAACTCTCCAGGGGGGCCTCGGCGTCACTGGTGCGTGGACCGGATCCTGACCATACGCTGACCATCATCGAGGTGGAACGGACCGAAGCAGGAACGACCTTCCGCTTCGAATTCAATTCACCAATTCTTGACAAAATTCAGATCGACAAAATAAGAGTTCCAGGAAATCGCGATATTTTCGTTGAAGAATTGTATCATGAAATAGAAAATTATTGGATAAACAATAGTAGAGATGCAGATAATTTTAGAGCGTTTTCGGCTTAGTC
>NZ_LWHQ01000040.1 GCF_001653715.1 Methylobacterium platani | reverse complement strand
CGTCCTCGTCGTCGACGACGACCCCCTGGTGCTCGAGAACAGCGCCGCGATGCTGGAGGATCTCGGCCACCGGGTGATCGAGGCGCGCTCCGGCCAGGAGGCCCTCGCGCTGGCGCGGCGGGCCCGCACCCTCGACCTGGTGCTCACCGACCACGCCATGCCGGAGATGACCGGCCTTCAGCTCGCCGAGCGTCTCGCGGCCGAGCGGCCGGGCCTCAAGGTGATCCTCGCCACCGGCTACGCCGACCTCGGCGCCGACGGGGCCGCCCGCCTGCCGCGGCTCGCCAAGCCCTACGACCAGGCGGCGCTCGCCCGGATGATCGAGGCGGTGGTGCGGGGGGCGGAGGAGGGCGTCCCGGACGAGCCGGTCGTGGTGCCGTTCCCGAAGAGCGCGTGAGCGGCGGCGCCGATCGTCCCGGGACCGGCGCAGCGCAGGCCGGGTTCGGGGGAGCTTCCCCTCCGGCTCGCGACCTCATCCCGACAGGCTGGTTGGGCGATTTCTCTCGCGGTAAAAAAACTCGCTGGTCAGGAACATGCAAATTTCATCGACGGAGAAATCGCTCGAACAGGTTCCGAGGATGAGGGTTGAGGGTTGGACGTCCCTGACCGTCCGGATTTCACCGATGGAAAAAACCGCCCAAACAGGCCCTCGGGACGAGGGTTGCGGGCCGGGATCGCGATCGTCCGTGGAGACGGGGGACCGGGCTCCACGGACGCGGCGCGATCCCGCCAGGCGGACGGGATGCGGCGGACGAGACCGTTTCCGTCCGTCGGCTCAGGCCGCCGGCGCCTTGCGGGCCTTGGCCTCGCGCAGCAGCGCCAGCCCCTCGGGCCCGAGATCGACGGCGAGGCGCAGCACCTCGTCGGCATAGGCCTGGGGGGTGGTGCCGGCCTGCTTGGCCGCGCGCGCGAGGCGCAGGCCCAGGCCCCCCTCGACCGGGATCGAGGTGCCGCGGGGCGCGGGCTCGGGCAGAGCCGTCGGCGCCGGCGCGGCGGCCGGGGGGGCGGCCGGCGCGCGGGCCGGGGCGATGTCGGCCCGCGGCGGCAGGCCGAGGCCCTGGCGCCGCCCCTGTGCCGCCAGCCGGTCGGCGCGCTCGTTGCCGGCCTCGCCGGCATGGCCCTTCACCCAGACCCAGCGCACGTCGCGCCGCGCCGCCAATTCGTCGAGGCGCTGCATCAGCTCGACGTTCTTCACCGGCCCGGTGGTGGTGCGCCAGCCCTTGAGCTTCCAGCCGCGGATCCACTCGGTGACCGACTTCACCACGTACTGGCTGTCGCACCGCATCTCGATCGCGGCGCCCTCGGGGAAATGCTCCAGCGCCCGGATCGCCGCGGTCAGCTCCATGCGGTTGTTGGTGCTCTGCGGGTCGCCGCCGCACAGCTCGACGGTGCCGTCCGGTGCCTGGATCACCACGCCCCAGCCGCCCGGCCCGGGATTGGGATCGCAGCCGCCGTCGGCATACACGATGGTTCGCATGGCTGCCTTTTCGTCTCGAACGTCATGACGGAACGCGGCCGCGCCCCGGCCTCCCGCGGGAGGAGGCGGGCTGCCGGCCGCGCGGGCACCTTCGGCCCGGAATGGTGAACAAATACCCAGCCGCGCCCGGCCGCAACCCGGCGGGCCCTGGCACGGCGCTTGCGGCCCGGCCAGGATGCGCGATGATGAGGCGCCGGCCCGACGCAGGGGCGTCGCGGCCGGCGAGTCGCGCTGACCCTCGGACAGCTCAAGAAGAGACGCGCCCCATGCCAGTCGAGACCGCCGACGACGTCGACGCGATGCTGCCGCCGAGCCGGCTGGTGCCGCTCGCGCTGCAGCACGTGCTGGTGATGTATGCCGGCGCCGTGGCGGTTCCGCTGATCATCGGGCGCGCGCTCGGGCTTCGCCCGGAGGAGGTCGCCTTCCTGATCAGCGCCGACCTGTTCGCCTGCGGCCTCGCGACCCTGATCCAGTCGGCCGGATTCCCGGGCGTCGGCATCAGGCTGCCGGTGATGATGGGCGTGACCTTCGCGTCGGTCGGGCCGATCCTGTCGATGGGGGCGACGCCGGAGGTCGGGCTGCT
Source organism: Methylobacterium platani (assembly GCF_001653715.1). Lineage (GTDB taxonomy): Bacteria > Pseudomonadota > Alphaproteobacteria > Rhizobiales > Beijerinckiaceae > Methylobacterium > Methylobacterium platani. Next base: position 77,803 of record NZ_LWHQ01000040.1, on the reverse strand, counting down.
CGGCATCTACGGCGCGGTGATCGCCTCCGGCGTGTTCGGCCTCGTGGTCGCGCCCCATGTCAGCCGCCTGCTGCCGCTGTTCCCGCCGGTCGTCACCGGCACGATCATCCTGGTCATCGGCATCTCGCTGATGCGGGTCGGCATCAACTGGGCCGGCGGCGGCCAGCCGACGCTGACGAAGATCGTCGACGGCGTCCCGGCCGCGGTGCCGAACCCGAACTACGCTCAGCCCGCCGGCCTCGGCATCGCGCTGACGGTGCTGCTCGTCATCCTCGCCCTGATCCGCTGGGCGCGGGGCTTCCTCGCCAACGTCGCGGTCCTGCTCGGCATCGTCGCCGGCTCGGTCCTGGCGGCGGCCCTCGGCCTGATGCACCTCGACAAGGTGGCGGCGGCGCCCTGGTTCGCCCCCGTCCTGCCGTTCCATTTCGGCTGGCCGCACTTCCACCTCGTGCCGATCGCCACGATGTGCGTCGTGATGATCGTGACGATGATCGAATCGACCGGGATGTTCCTGGCGCTCGGCGAGATCACCGGCCGGCCGGTGTCGCGAGCCGACCTCGCCCGGGGCCTGCGCGCCGACGGGCTCGGCACGCTGCTGGGCGGCATCTTCAACACCTTCCCGTACACCTCGTTCTCGCAGAATGTCGGCCTCGTCGGCGTGACGGGGGTACGCTCGCGCACCGTCACGATCGCCGGGGGCGTCATCCTGCTGATGCTGGGCCTCCTGCCGAAGATGGCCGCCCTCGTCGAGGCGGTGCCGCAGGTGGTGCTCGGGGGAGCGGGGCTGGTGATGTTCGGCATGGTGGCGGCCACCGGCGCGCGCATCCTCACGGCGGTCGACTTCCGGGGGCAGCCGAAGAACCAGTTCGTGGTGGCGATCGCGGTCGGCTTCGGGATGATCCCGCTGGTGGCACCGACCTTCTTCCGCAACCTGCCGCACGCGCTGCACCCGCTGCTCGAATCGGGCATCCTGCTCGCCTCGATCGCCGCGGTCCTGCTCAACGCCTTCTTCAACGGCCTCGGCAGCGCCGAGCGGGCGGGCCGGGACGCATCGGCCGCCGCCGCGGCGGCGGAACACGTCTGATCCGACTTCCAACGCACGAGGTACCGATGACCCTGCTGCACAAGACCTACGGCAAGGGCCGCGTGCGGGTGATGCGCGTCCAGCGCGACGGCGACCGGCACGAGGTGCGCGAGCTGACCGTGACGGCGATGCTGACCGGGGCGTTCGAGCGCACCTTCACCCACGCCGACAACAGCCGGACCGTCTCGACCGACACGATCAAGAACGTCGTCTACATCGTCGCCCGCGAATGCCCGGCCCTGCCGACGGAGGCTTTCTGCCGCGCGGTGGCGCAGCGCCTCCTCGACCGCTACCCGCAGATGGAGACCGCCACCGTGACGGGCCACGAGACCCGCTGGAACCGCCTCGCGGTCGACGGCGCGGCCCACGCCCACACCTTCACGCTCGACGGCAACGGCCAGCCCTTCGCCCGGATCGCGCTCTCCCGCGACGGGGCGAGCGTCGAATCCGGCCTGTCCGGCTTCACCTTCCTCAAGAGCACCGAGTCCGGCTGGGCCGACTACGTCAAGGATCCCTACACCACGATCCCCGAGACCCACGACCGCATCGCGGCGACCAGCATGGAGGCGACCTGGGCCTGGACCGCCGAGCCCGCCGACTACGAGGCCGCCAATGCCCGGATCCTCGACGCGCTCCTACGTGTCTTCTCCGGGAGCTACAGCCACAGCCTGCAGGACAGCCTCTACCGCATGGGCACGGCGGCGCTCGAGGCGGTGCCGGAGATCGCGACGATCACGCTCGCCTGCCCGAACAAGCACTACCTGCTGGCGAATCTCGCCCCCTTCGGACTGGACAATCCGAACCAGGTCTTCGTCGCGACCGACGAGCCGCACGGGCAGATCGAGTGCACCGTGGGGCGGTGAGGGAAGGGTTCAGTGCACCTGCCGCTCAACGAGAAGCACCGCCCCCCTTCCCGGAGGAGTGTGGCGAAGCGGAAGGAGATCCGGGATCCAGCGAGAGACGTGCTGCAAAGCAGCTCCTCGTGTTGCACCGTTTCAGACGGTCGCTTCGCGCGTTGTTGTGCTGGTCCCCGGATCTCCTTTCGCCGATGGTTCGGTCGCCCCGGGAAAGGGGGAGGCGGTCCGCGCGCCCTGCCGTCAATGCCGCGTCGGGTTCGCCCCGACCGTCTCGGCCGTGAGCCAGTCCACCACCTCCGCCAGCGCCTCCCGCGGCGGCAGGCCGCGCCCTTGCGCCTCGGTGAACAGGGCGAGCTGGCGGTCGGCGCTGGTGCCGCGGGCGACGATCCAGCGGGCGAGGTCGAGCTCGGCCTCGCAACCCAGCGCCCGGGCATCCTCGGCGACGAGGGCCAGGGTCTCGCCGAGCACCGTCGCCACCGGCCGTGCAGTCCGGGTCTCCTCGCAGACGAAGCTGCCGTGGATGCCGTAGCGCTGCGCCCGCCAGCAATTCTCCGCCGCGATCGCCTGCGAGGCGCCGGTGAGGTCGCGGTGAAGCGCAGGGTCGCGGGCGAGGCGGCGCACCAGGCAGCGGTAGAGCGCCGCGATGGCGAGCGCGTCGTCGAGGCGGGTGCAGCTGTCGGCGATGCGCAGGTCGAGGCCGGGGCCGGTCGGCGAGGGGCAGACCACCCACCAGACGTGGCGCGGATCGTCGATGGCGCCGGCCGCCACCACCGTGTCGAGGTAGCGGGCGAAATCCGCCTCGTCGCGGAAGAAGGGCGGCAGGAAGCTGCGGGGCAGCTCGCGCGAGGCGGCGAGGCGGTACCCGAGGAGCCCGGTGCGCTGGGCCTGCCAGAACGGCGACGAGGTCGAGAGCGCGAGCAGCAGGGCGAGGTAGGGCTGGACCCGGTTCATCAGGTCGATCCGCGACACGCCCCCGGGCACCCCGACGCCGACGCTGAGGCCGCAGACCACGTTGCGGCTGCCGACCATCTGGAGGTCGCGCAGGACTCGGCCGCGGGCGGCCTGGTCGCGCGGGCGCACCCGGCTCCACAGGGCGAGCGGATGGGTGCCCGAGGCCATCAGGGCGAGGCCGCGGGCGGAGGCCAGCGCCCCGAGGCCGCCGCGCAGGGCGGCGAGCGCGCGCCGCGCCTCGGCGAGGTCGCTCACCGGCTCGATCGCCCAGACGAGCTGCGGCTCCATCAGCTCGGTGCGCACCTGCGGGTAGGCGGTCCGGCAGGCGGCCAGGAAATCGCGGGTGCGGGCCCGGGCGGCGTCGCGCTTGCCCGCATCGTTGATGAACACCTCCTCCTCGAGGCAGACGTCGAATTCCGCTCGCATACGCAAGACCTCCGGGAACGGCGGGCCGCAACGGGCCGGCGACCGTCGCGTCGCGACACGGCCTCGGCCGCGGGGCGGCTCCGATATCAGCGCGTGAAATGAGGCGCGAGCCGGACCGCCCGGCGCCTCGGGCGGGGCGGCCCAAACCCCTTGGCCCCTTGGCCCCTTGGCCCCTCTACCGTCCGTCGCCGAGCACGGCCTGGACCAGGGCCAGCACCGCCACGGCGGCGGTGTCGGCGCGCAGGATCCGCGGGCCGAGCGAGAGGCGGACGGTGTTGCGACGGTCTCCGATCAGGGTGCGCTCCTCCGGCGTGAATCCCCCCTCCGGCCCGATCACAACGGCGAGGGGAACGGCGCCGTTCCCCGCCGCGGCGCCGGCCTGCGCCAGGGCGGCGACCGGATCGGCGACCGGGGCGTCCTCGTCGCAGAACACCAGCAGGCGCTCCGGCGCGAGGGCGGCGAGGGCCTCGGCGAGCGGCGCGGCGTCGCGGATCTCCGGCAGGGCCAGGATGCCGCATTGCTCGGCGGCCTCGACGGCGTTGGCCCGAAGCTTGTCGAGCTTGATCCGGTCGCCCTGCGTGCGCCGGGTCACCACCGGCTGGATCAGGCTCGCGCCCATCTCGACCGCCTTCTGGGCGACGTAGTCGAGGCGGGCCGCCTTCAGCGGCGCGAAGAGGTAGTGCAGGTCGCCCGGCGGATCCTGCGGCCGGGTCTGGGTCCGCAGCACCAGGTCCGCCGCCTTGCGGCCGGTGGGCGCGATCTCGGCACGCCACTCGCCGTCGCGGCCGTTGAAGACCAGTACCGGCTCGCCGGCGTCGCGGCGCAGCACCGAGAGCAGGTAGTTCGCCTGGGCCCGGTCGAGGGTATGCCGCACCCCCTCGCGCATCGGGATGTCGAGGAAGAGCCGGGGAGCGTTGAAATCGTAGGCCGCCATGGCGCCGTGCTCGCCGAGGCGGGGGGCGGATGTCAATTCCCGGGCCGGTCATTCGGCTCGCGGCGCCCGCGCCCCGCCTGTGGCGCCGGCGCAACAAGGGCCCGCGCGCGTCGCCGGAACCGGAACCGGTGGGCCGCCGCCGCACGATGGCGCCACAATCCTGTGCAGAAAGCGCTACGAGGCCGGGAGCGGCATGGAATTCTTCACTATGCCGGGTGCGCCGCCGAGAGAGCGGACGGCCCGGCGAGAGGCCAGAATCTTGAGGCCGGAGCTTTGGGGGATCGGGAGATGACTCGCATGCGTGTGACCGTGGCGGCGCTGGCCGGAAGCCTGCTCGGCGCGACGCTCCTGGGCGGGGCGGCCCAGGCCCAGGCCCAGAACGCCGAGTGCGGGGCGATCCAGAAGACGCTCACCGAGCGCAAGGACATCGTCTCGAAGGTCAACGCCGCCTCGCAGGGCAAGAAGGCGAAGATCACCGCGGCGGCGGCCTGCACCCTGTTCACCAAGCTCCAGGCCAACGGCACCGAGGGCCTGAAGTGGATCACCGCCAACAAGGATTGGTGCTCGATCCCGGATTCCTTCGTCGAGGGCTTCAAGGCGGATCACGGCCGGGTCTCGACCCTGCGCACCAAGGTCTGCCAGGCGGCGGTCCAGCAGGCGGCGATGGAGAAGAAGGCCCGCGCCATGGCGGCCCAGCAGCAGCAGGGCGGCGGGGGCGGCGGCCTCCTCGGCGGCCCCGGCCTGACCGGCAGCTTCCGGGTGCCGCAGGGCGCCCTGTGAACCCCGCGCCCGCGACGACCGCGGCGTCCCCCGCCCGGGCATGAGTCCGGCTCCCGACCGTCCGGTCGCCGACGCGGTCACCGGGCACTGGGTCGACCGGCACGCCCCCGAGGCGGTGCGGCCCTACCTGCGGCTGGCCCGCATCGAGCGGCCGATCGGCTGGTGGCTCCTGCTGCTGCCGTGCTGGTGGTCGGCGGCGCTGGCCGCCGTCGCGGCCGGCCGGCCGGGCCCGAGCCTGTGGCACCTCGCCCTGTTCCTGGTCGGCGCCGTCGCGATGCGGGGCGCGGGCTCGACCTACAACGACATCGCCGACCGCGACCTCGACGCCCGCGTCGAGCGCACCCGGCTGCGGCCGCTGCCGTCGGGGCGCGTGCGGGTGCGCCACGCCCTGATCTTCCTGGTGCTGCAGGCGCTGGTCGGCCTCGCGGTGCTCATGCAGTTCAACCGCACGGCGATCCTCGTCGGCCTCGCCTCGCTCGCGCCGGTCGCGGTCTACCCGTTCATGAAGCGGGTGATGCCGGTGCCGCAGCTGGTGCTCGGCCTCGCCTTCGCGTGGGGCGCGCTGATGGGCTGGGTCGCCCTGATCGGCCGCCTCGACGCCCCGGCCTACTGGCTCTACGCCGGCGCCATCGCGTGGGTGATCGGCTACGACACGATCTACGCGGTCCAGGACATCGAGGACGACGAGATCGCCGGCATCAAGTCGTCCGCCCGCTTCTTCGGCACCCGGGTGCGCCTCGCGGTGGCGGGCTGCTTCCTGGCCTGCGTCCTGTTCATCGGCCTCGCCCTGTCCGGGGCCGGGGCCGGTCCGATCGGTCTCGCCGCGCTCGCGCTGTTCGCCGGCCACCTCGCCTGGCAGGTCGGGCGGCTCGATCCGCGCGACGGCGCGGAGGCGCTGCGCCTGTTCCGCTCCAACCGCGATGCGGGGCTGATCCTGTTCAGCGGCCTCGCCCTCGACGCGATCTGGCAAGGTCTCATGTAGGCCTCGCCCGCCCGCGCGTCAGAGGCTGCCGCCGTCGGTCATCAGCGCCTCGTCGCGGTAGACCAGCGGGCGCAGGGGCAGCCGGGCGGTCTTGCGGCGGGTGAGGAAGCGCGGCCGGCGGTGGTTCAGCAGGCCGTGCCGGCGGCGGATCCGCACCGTGCCGAGCTTCAGCCGGCCGAGCTGCTGGCCCATCGGGGCGACCGCGCCGTCCTCCTGGATCACCACCAGCGGCAGGCCGGTCTCGGCGCCGAGGCGGCGCCACACCGCCACGACCTCGTCGTCGCCGTAGATCCCGAGCCGCATCAGCGGGTCGCCGCTGCGGTCGAGCATCATCACGGCGAAGCGGTCCTCGCCGGCGGCGTCGCTGGCATCGCCGTCGAGGCAGAGGGCCAGGCTGCCGGCGGCGCTGGCGCCCGGCAGGGTGCCGACGATCGGCAGCGCCGACGGCTCGGCCTGGACCGGGCCGCGGTGGATGACCGGGAGCTCGACGTCGCGACGGGCGGCCTGGCTGCCCGAGGAGCGGCGGTTCGAAGAGGGGAATCTGGTGACCATGGATCTGCTCGACGCCCTGTCCGCGTGAGGCGGCGACCTCTGTCGTGTCGTCCGCTGTTGTCACGACTTTGGCCCGGCCCCGGCTCAGAACGCCTTAAAAGGCAGCGTTAAGCGATGGTTGTGGCGAGGCAGATGCGTCGAATGCTCAACGGATCCTTGTCGCGACCCGATTCATTTATCGTTCACCGCCAGTAGACGGCACATCCGCGACGCGAAACGCTTCGCTAAGACAATGCGGCATCGCCGTCGCCGCGGCGTCCTTGTGGCGTCCGGGAGGGGGGCCTACAACGGGAGCGACATCGCCCCGTGCTCGACCCGTGCCCGCCGCGGATCCGCCGGGCGTCTTGCGCGAATCCCTCCCGTCTCGAAACCCCGGCGGTCGACCATGCCTCTTCCCGACGACGTGCGCGCGATCCTGCCCCAGGTCCGGGCGATCATCCGCGAGGCCGCCCTGCTGGCGCTGCCGTATTTCCGGCAGGGCGAGCGCACCAGCGCCCGGGTCTGGAACAAGGCCGGCGGCTCGCCGGTGACCGAGGCCGACGTGACCGTCGACACCTTCCTGAAGGTGCGCCTCAGCGAGCTCATCCCCGGCGCCGCCTGGCTCTCGGAGGAGACCCGGGACGATCCGGTCCGCCTCGCCCACGATCTCGTCTGGATCGTCGATCCGATCGACGGCACCCGCGCCTTCCTGTCGGGCGATCCCGACTGGTCGATCGCCGTCGCGCTCCTCGCCCGGGGCGAGCCGGTGCTCGGCCACGTCGCCGCCCCGGTCACCGCGACGCTCTACGAGGCCGTGGCCGGGGAGGGCGCGACGAAGGACGGGGCGCCGATCCGGGTCTCGGGGCAGGAGGTGGTCGCGGGGGCCCGGGTCACCGGCCCGAAGCCGATGGCCGACCGGCTCGAGCGGGCGATCGGCCTGCCCGGCTCGCTGGTGCGCCTGCCCAGGATCCCGTCGCTGGCGCTGCGCCTGGTGCGGGTCGCCGAGGGCGTGGTCGATGTCGGGCTGGTCTCGTCGGACGCCCGCGACTGGGACCTCGCCGGGGCCGACCTGATCCTGCGCGAGGCCGGCGGCGCCGTCCTCGGCCTCGACGGCCGCGCCCCGGTCTACAACCGCCGCGAGCCGATCCACGGCGAGCTCGTGGCCCTGCCGCAGGCCCTGCGCGAGCCGGTGCTGGCGGGGCTGCGGTAGCGGAAGCGCGCCTGCGACCGGGGAGCGTTCGACCCGCTCCCCCCGTCCGGGACGACCGGAGCGACGGGGAAGGAGAGCCGGGAAAGGGGAGCGGCCTGCGACATCGCACCCGCCGGCGTCCCGTCACGGGTGGCGGCGGAGTCGGGCCGCACTCGAGGGTCAGAACCCGAACGGCTTGACCATACGGTCGAGGGTCAGGATCCGGCGTATTGTCCGTCCGTGACCTGCTCCAGCCATGTCACGGCCTCGCCGTTCAGGCGCTCTTGGATCGCGATGTGCGTCATCGCCGTGGTCGCGGTGGCCCCGTGCCAGTGCCTCTCGTTCGGCTCGAACCAGACGACATCGCCCGGCGCGATCTCCTCGACGGGGCCTCCTTCCCGCTGAACCCATCCGCGACCGACCGTGACGATCAGCGTCTGGCCGAGCGGATGCGTATGCCAGGCCGTCCGCGCACCCGGCTCGAACGTGACGCTCGCCATCGCGACGCGAGCGGGGTCGGGCGCGGTGTGGAGCGGGTCGATCCGCACCACGCCGCTGAACCAGCTGGACGGTCCCGGGCCCGAGGGCCGGCTGCCGCTGCGCTTGATGTCCATGCGATCGTCCTCCCGTCGTTTCCGGAACGCTCCTCAGAGCGACCATCCCCCATCGACCGGGATCGACGCGCCGGTCACGAACGCGCCGAGATCCGAGCACAGCCACAGGACTGCCTCTGCGATCTCCTCGGGCTTGCCCAGCCGTCCCACCGGCTCAAGGTCGATAGCCTTCTGGATGTCACCACCCGTGAAGCGGTCCATCATCGGTGTCTCGACGTTCCCGGGCAGGATGGCGTTCACCCGAATGTTCGCCTTTGCATAGTCGAGGGCAGCCGATTTGGTGAGGCCGATGAGGGCGTGCTTGGAGGCGGCGTAGCTCGCGCCTCCCGCCACGCCCCTGATCCCTGCACCGGACGAGGTGTTGACCACCACGCCCCCGCCCTGGCGCAGCATCTGGCCGATCTCGTGCTTCATGCACACGAACGTACCGCGCAGGTTGATGTCGAGGATCCGGTCCCACTCGTCGAGGGCGATCTCATGGACGGGGGCGGCCTTGTTCTCCACACCCGCGTTGTTGAAGGCGCAATCGAGGCGGCTGAACCGCTCGACGGCGCGGGCGACCGCCGCTTCCACTTCTTCCGGCACGGATACGTCGCAGCGCAGTGCCAGACCCTCGCCGCCCTTCTCTTCGATCTCGGCGCGAACCTGTTCCAGCGCACCCCCCGTGCGATCGGCGATCGCCACTCGTGCGCCCTCGCGTGCAAAGGCGAGGGCGGCAGCGCGGCCGATGCCGCTGGCTGCTCCCGTGATGAAGGCGACCTTCCCGGTGAAACGGCGCATGTCCAGGTCTCTCCGCTGAACTCGATGAGATGCCTGACGTAGACATCACGCGAGCCGCGGATCAGCCCTTCATCCCTCAACGGACCGATGAGCGGATTTCATCGCCGGACGATCTCGCCTCTACAGGTCCAGCGGCTTCACCTCGCGGATCAGGTCGATGAGGAGGCGCAAGCCGATCGGCAGTTGGCGGCGTCCGGGATAGTAGATGTGGAAGCCGGGTCCCCTCGGTGCCCAGTTCGCCAGCGCGACGCGCAACTCGCCGCGCGCGACCGCGGGCTTGACGCACGGCTCGGGAAGATAGGCGAGCCCGCCGCCTGCCGTCGCGAGGGAGAGGGCGAACTGCGTGTTGTCGATGGTCACCGCACCGGGAACGTCGAGTGCGATCTGCTCGTCCGCTCTCTCGAACTCCCACCGGTAGAGGCGATCATCGCCCAGGCGAATGCGCAGGCACCGGTGAGCCGCGAGGTCGCACGGATGATCGGGCGTCCCGTGCCGATCGAAATAGCGTGGCGCACCGACGACCACCCAGCGCAGATCGGCCGACAGGCGCTGCGCTACCATGTCCTGAGGGACCGTTCCGCCGTATCGGATACCCGCATCGGCCCCGGCCTCCACGATGTCGAGCAGATCGTTGGACACTCGAACGTCGATCTCGACCTGCGGGTGGCGCGCATGGAAGAGAGGCACCACGGGGGCGAGCAGCAGCGTGCTCGCATGTTCGAGCACGTTGAGGCGGATGCGCCCGGTCACCGTCTTCGGCTCGCGGTGCTGGTTGAGCAGGTCGAGCGCAGAGCCGATCGCCGCGAACGGGGCGTCCAGCGAAGCGAGCAGATCTTCCCCCGCCGCGGTCAGCGTCACGCTGCGACTGGTGCGATTGACGAGGCGCACGCCGAGGCGCGCTTCCATGACCTTGAGCGCGTGGCTGAGCGCAGAGGCGCTGACGCCAAGCTCCTGGCCAGCCCGCCGGAAGCTACGGTGGCGCGCGATGGCGAGAAAGGTCCCGAGGTCGGCCAGTTCGGTTCGATTGATCCGCATGGAGGCAGTGAAGTGGCTGCTCGCGGGAAAGCAATTCGTATCGCGTCGTGACCGGATCGGAAGCGGAGCCTCTGCTTCCGGATCAAGGACAGAGGTTCGGTGCCCACCCCCGGCGGCCACACGCGGGACTGATCCGGTTGAACTCCGACCCTAGCGCAGCAGCGTCGCCCGCACCCACCAGCCCGGATGGGCGGCGGCGATCGCGCGTGCCGCCGCGACGGCCGAGGCGCGGTGGCCGAACAGCCCGAACACCGTGGCGCCCGATCCCGACATCCGGGCGAGGCGGCAATCCGGCCGGTCGCGGAGCGCCGCCAGCGTGTCGCCGATCACCGGGGCGACCGTGAGGGCGGGGGCCTCCAGGTCGTTGCGGGCCGGGGCGATGCGGGCGATCAGGGCCTCGGGGCCGCCGCCGGCGAGGTCCGGATGCGCCTGCGCGGCCAGCGGATGCGCCTGGCCGACCGTGAGCCCGAGGGCGCGGAAGACCGGCGCCGTCTCGACCGGCACGCCGGGATTGATGAGGACCGCCGGCACGGCCGGCAGGGCGAGGGCGGGTCCCACCGCCTCGCCGGCGCCGCGCATCATCCGGGCCCGCGGATCGAGGCAGACCGGCACGTCGGCGCCGGTGCGGCGGGCCGCCGCCATCAGGGCCGGTTGGTCGGCCGCGAGACCGTTGAGGCGGCCGAGGAGCCGCAGGGCACCGGCCGCATCCGACGAGCCGCCGCCGATCCCCGCCGCCACCGGCAGGCGCTTCACCAGCCGGAACCGCCCGACCGCCAGCCCCGGCACCTCCGCGGCGAGGTGGCGGGCCGCCCGCATCACCAGGTTGTCCCCGGTCGGGCCGGCGGGGCCCGCGGTCGGGCCGGTGACCGCGAGGTCGAGGGCGGGCCCGGGCTCGAGGGTCAGGAGGTCGCCCGCGTTCGAGCCGGCGAACACGACGAGGCTCTCGAGGGCATGGTAGCCGTCGCCGGGACGCCGGCCGAGGACGTGCAGGGTCAGGTTGATCTTGGCGGGCGCGCGGGTGGCGAGGGCAGGCACGTCGTCGTCTCTCGAACGGGCAGGTCGAACCAAGGCAGGTCGAACCAAGGCAGGTCTCAGACAAGGAACAGGGCGCGATGCCCTCCGGCACCGCGCCCGCGATCTCATCTCGACGGACAGAGCGAGCGGGGCGTCAGCCGCCGCTCTTCGTCTCCGTGCCCATCGCCGGCGGCTCGGTCGGCGCGGGCGCGCCCTTCGGCATCTCGGGCTGGGGCGCCGGCTGGGTCTCGGCGGTGGCGGCGGGCTTCTCCAGCTCCGGCAGCCCGTCCTTCAGCTTGGCCTCGATCTTGGCCAGGTCCTCGGGCTCGGGGTTCAGGTCCTTGGCGTGCTGCCACTGGAACTTGCCCTCGAGCCGCCGGCCGCTGCGCCAGTAGGCGTCGCCGAGGTGGTCGTTGATCGTCGGGTCGCCGGGCTTCAGCTCGATCGCCTTCTCGAGCTCGCGCACCGCGTCGTCCCAGCGGCCGAGGCGGTAATAGGCCCAGCCGAGGCTGTCGATGATCATGCCGTCGCGCGGCTGCAGGTCGACCGCCTGCTTGAGCATGCGGAACGCCTCGTCGATGTTCTGGTTCTGGTCGACCCAGGAATAGGCGAGGTAGTTCAGCACCTGGGCGCGGCCGTTGGGCTGGGTCGCCGGCACGAGGTCGAGCGCCTTCTTCAGGTCGGCCTCGGCCTTCGGCCATTCCTTGGCGCGCTCGTAGGACGTGCCGCGGAAGTAGTACAGGGTCCAGTAGTTCCGCGCCGGCTGGTCGCCGATCAGGTCGATCGCCTTGGTGTATGTCTGGGCCGACTCGGCGTATTTCTTGCGCGAGCGCTGGACGTTGCCGAGCGCCGAGATCACGTCGATGTCGTTGGGATAGGTCTTGGCGACCTGGTCGAGATGGGCGATGGCCTCGTCGCCCTTGCCCATCTGCTCGAGGTTGAGGCCGATCTGGATGTCGGCGTTGAGCTTGAGCGGCGAGGACGCCGGCATGCGGGCGAAGACCTCGTTCGCCCGCTCGGGCGCTTTCATCCGCTCCAGCGTGTCGGCCAGCGTCAGCAGCGCCAGCGAGTGCTCGGGCGCGAGGTAGAGCGCGAGGCGCAGGTACACCACCGCCGGCAGCTCGTCGCCCTGCGAGGTCCCGGCCGAGCCGAGGCCGTAGAGCACCTCCGCGGCGCCTTCCTGTGCCGAGCCGATCAGCGGCGCCAGCGGCTTGCCGGCCTTCAGCTTGTCGAGGGCGTCGCGCACGATCGGGTGGCGCGGCAGGACGTTGTCGAATTCCTGGTAGGCCGCCACCGCGAGGTCGGGCCGGCCGGATTCGGCCTCGAAGCGGCCGTAGGCGTCGACGATGCGCAGCGTGTTGCGGTCGGCGTCGTAGGCCGATTTCAGCCGGCGCTCGGCCTCGACCTTGTCGCCGACGAGCGCCGCGATCAGCCCCGCGTGGTAGTCGCGGAAGACGTTGTAGTAGCGCTCGCCCTTGAGCTTGTTGATGGTCTCGAGCGCCTTCTTGCCCTCGCCGGCCCCGGCATAGGACCAGGCGGTGAGCAGGGTCGAGGTCAGGTCGGCCGCCGCGCCCTTGCCGCCGCGCTGCAGGTTCTGGCGCGCCGCGGCGAACTGCTTGGCCTTGATCTTCTGCACGCCGAGCGCGAGCTGGGCGAGGCCGTTGGCCCCGTCGCGCGCCGTCAGGCGCTCGGCGGCCCGGAACGCCTCCGGCAGCGAGCCGTCGGCGAGCAGCGCCACGAACGAGCGCTCGAGGAGCTCCGCGTTGCGCGGATCGCCCTTCACCGCCTCGCGGTAATAGGTGGCGGCGGCGGCGGTGTCGCGGGAGGCGCCGGCGATGTAGGCGGCCAGGAAGTTGCCCTCCAGCGAATCCGCCGGCTCGTAGGATTGCGGGACCGCGACCTCGCGCACCGGCAGGCGCGCCGCGTGGGCCGGCGCCGGCGAGGCGGCGAGGAGGAGGGCCAGCGCGGCGAGCGCGCGTCCGCGGCGGGGACGGGGGAATCGGGTCTGGGGCACCAAGCTCGTGGCTCCGTGGTCGCGCCGGCCGCGGCGCCGGCGCGCGAAATCGGCGGGACATTGGACCCTGCGCGGGGCAGCGGCAAGACCAAACGGCGGCGGCGATGTGTCGGGGGCCCGAGCCGCGCGCCCGCCGGGAGGGGGTTGCAACCGGCCGTGGGGCGGCCCAGCACGACGGTTGTAAGATCAATATTAAACACTCGTCGCGATAGAGGGGTGAGACCGATCCAGTCGTTCGTCCGAACTGTCGAACATGTCGCTGCGTAGACAAATTTTCCTTATCCTGGGCCTGATCGGCTGCCTCTTTCTTGGGCTGACTGCCGTGCAGGTGATCGGGGCGTGGAATGCGGCCGACATCATGCGGCGGACGGCGGAGGCGAACCGGGTGACTGACGGGCTCGGTGCCGCCGCGGTCTCGCTCGCGGCCGAGCGCGGGCTGACCAACGGCTGGCTCGCCCGGCCGCCGGCGGAGGCGGAGCGCCCGGCGCTGACACGTCTGCGCGAGGAGGGCGACCGCCGGCTCGACGCGGCGCTCGCGGCGCTGCGCCCGGAGGAGGCGGTGTCGCGGGCCCGCGATGCCCTCGATGCGGGGCGCCGGGACCTCGCGTCCCTGCGGCAGCGGGTCGACCGGGTGCTGGCCGGCAGCGCCGATCCCGACCTCGCCGCCGCGTGGTTCCCGGCCGCGACCGCGGTCATCGTCCGCGAGCAAGCCCTGTTCGACGCGGTGCGGGCCGGCATCTCCGGATCGGTGCCGGGCACGATCCATCACGGTCTCGACGTCAAGCGCGCCCTGTGGGACGCGGGCGAGTTCGCCGGCCGGGAGCGCGGACGCCTCAACGCCGCGATCGCCGGGCGCCAGCCCCTCGCCGTCGAGCAGGTCCGTGCCATCGCGTCGCTCGCCGGGCGGGTCGAGGCGGCGATGGCCCAGGCCCGCGCCTCCGGACCCGCCCTCGGGGCGGAGGTCCGGGACGCGCTGGCCGCCGTCGCGCGCCGGCTCGAGGCGTTCGAGGCGACCCGCGCCGCGGTCGTCCGGGCCGGCTCGGCCCGCGAGCCCTATCCGGTCACCGCCGAGGAGTGGTTCCGGCAGGCAAGCGAGGTGATCGCCGAGGTCGATCGGGCGCGGGTCGCCGCGACGGCGTCGCTCGGCGCGATCGTGGCGGCGGAGAGCCGGGCGAGCGAGACCTGGCTCCTCGCCGCGCTGGCGATCCTGGCCGGCGCGGCTGCGGCGGTCGGCGGCGGCGCGCTGATGCTGGTGCGCGGGGTGACCGGGCCGCTCGCCCGGATGGTCGAGGCGATGCGCCGCCTCACCGCCGGCGACCTCGCCGTCGCGGTGCCGGCCGCCTCGCCCCGCAGCGAGATCGGCGCGATGGCCGCGGCGATGGCGCAGCTCCGCGACGGGCTCGCCCGCGCCGCCGCCCTGGAAGAGGAGGCGGCCGCCGCCCGCCTCGGTGCCGAGGCGCAGCGCCGCGCGGCCCTGCGCGAGCTCGCCGACCGGTTCGAGGGCGCGGTCGGCGGCGTGCTGGCGGCGGTGACCGCGGCCTCGTCCGAGATGGAGGCCACCGCCCGCGGCATGACCGAGATCGCCGGCCGCACGGCGGACCAGAGTACCGGCGTCGCGGCCGCCGCCGAGGAGGCCTCCTCGAACGTCGCCACCGTCGCGGCGGCGGCCGGCCAGCTCGGCGCCTCGGTCGACGAGATCGGCCACCGGGTCGGCGCCTCGGCGGAGATGGCTCGCCGCAGCGCCGGGGCCGCGGGCGAGACCGCCCGCCTCGTCCACGACCTGCGCCAGGGCGCGACCGAGCAGACGGTGGCGGCGATCGCCGGCATCGCCGGGGAGATCGGCGAGATCAGCGCCGCCTCGACCGCCATCGCGGCGGCGGTGGAGGAGGAGGGCGCGGCGACCCGGGAGATCGTGCGCACCATCGCGGAGGCGGCCAAGGGCACCGACGAGGTGACCGGCAACATCGTGCGCGTCGCGGGCGCGGCCGACGAGACCGGGGCGGCGGCGAGCCAGGTGCTGTCGGCGGCGAGCGAGCTGTCGCGCCAGTCCGAGCACCTGCGCGGGGAGGTGGGGCGCTTCCTCGCGACCGTCAGGGCGGCGTGAGGGAGCGGAATCATCCCCTCGCGCCGTCGAACGCATCCGTTCGACGGCGCGAGGGGATCACGGCTGCACGGACAGGTTGATCGACACGATGTGGCCCATCGCGACGCGCGAGGCCGGCGCGGCGGCGGTCTGGTTGACAGGCGGTCTCCACGGCAGACTTGCCGGAAAGCGGGATTTCCAGGCCCGGGAAGGTGCGGACGTGCCCTGACGGTAAGACGGCCGGCCAAGCGCTCTCATTGCCGGACCGGGTGCAAGGTCCCGCGCCTGTGGCGCGGGGGCCACAGGCGGGGCGTGGAGACTTCCATGCGGCGCAAGTGGATCGTGGCGTCCCCACAATCGATCCGTACGGCTCACCCGACGAGCGATCGAGGAATTTTTCCCTTCAGGCTATTCGTCCGCGATGCCGTCATGATCTCTGGAACGCATTTCGACGGGCCGACGTTGTTAGCGCCAGATGAACTGAGGAGGCATCCATGCGGACTGTATTCGCTGCCGGCGCCGCGGCCGTCATCCTGGCCGGATTCTCGATGTCGGCGATGGCCGAGGAGACCACCGTGATCCACCGCGACCGGGCGCCGGGCATCGCGGTCGAGCATCGCGAAGGCATCGTCGAGCGTCGCGACATCACCACCGGCAGCGTCGATTGCGGCTCGAAGACCGTCCACAAGGAGGACGGGATGGGCAATTCCAAGACCGTCCACAAGGAAGGATGCAACTGACGTGCAGGCTCCGGCCGCCGTCGCGCCGGTTCTCCCGCCAGGTCAGGGGAGGGCGACGATCTCGCTCTCCCGGACCGCGCGCTCGCCCTTCGGCGAGCGGATGCGGTAGGCGGCCTCGCCGCTGCGATCCTCCGGCATCAGGCGCACGATCTCGAAGGCGTCCATGTCGCTGGCGAGAGCGTCGGAGGCGCCGGATCGCACCATGCGGACGCGCTGGTGAAGCTTGAACTTGTAGGACATGGGGTCAACCCCTTTCGAGCGGCGTCGCCGCGGCCGGCCGGTCAGCCGCGCTGGCGCGCCTTGCGGGCGGCGTAGCGGGCGTCGCGGGCGGCCTTCTGGTCGGAGAGCCGCGTCTCGGCGGCCTGCGCGGCCTCCTCGGCGCGGCGGGTTTCCTCGGCGGCCTCGAGCGCGCTCACGCGGGCCTGCTCGGCCGCGGCCTCGGCGGCCTGCGCGATCCGCGCGGCCTCCTGCACCGCCCGCTCGGCCTCGCGCTCGGCGAGCCGCACGGTCCGGGCCGCGGCGACGGCCTGCCGCTCGGCGCGTCGCGCCGCCAGAGCCGGATCGCCGTCGGCGCCGTGCGCCCGGAACCGGGCCAGCGCCGCCGCCTTCGCCGCAGCGGCCGAACCCAGTCGGTCGCCCAGCGGCGCATCCCTGAACTTGCCCATCGCTGATCGGCCCGACGCTCAGACCCGGCTCAGGGCGAGGGAGCGGATCGGGCGCGAGAACCGGTCGGCGAGGTGCCAGCGCAGCTCGCGGACGGAGTGGTAGCGGTAGCTTCGGTCGATCAGGTGGCTGACGTCTTGGTGGCAGTCATCGACCTGCTGCCAGATCTGCCGCACCTGGAAGGTGGCGGGCTCGACCGCCGCATCGTGACAAGACGAACTGAAGGTAAAATTCACCCGGAAAATCCGTTGGAGGTCTGGCCCTGCGCCGCGGCGCAGGGCGGGGGATGCGGATCGTCCGATCCGCATCCCGGAACGTGGTCGCTTACGCGGCGCGCAGGTCGCCGGCGGATTGCTTGCCGCTGCGGCGGTCGGTCTCCATCTCGTAGGAGACCTTCTGGCCCTCGGCCAGGGTCTGCATGCCGGCGCGCTCGACGGCCGAGATGTGCACGAACACGTCCTTGCCGCCGTCATCCGG
The DNA here is from genome assembly GCF_001653715.1 of Methylobacterium platani. Classification (GTDB taxonomy): domain Bacteria; phylum Pseudomonadota; class Alphaproteobacteria; order Rhizobiales; family Beijerinckiaceae; genus Methylobacterium; species Methylobacterium platani. Next base: position 60,649 of record NZ_LWHQ01000040.1, on the reverse strand, counting down.
CTGGATGAAGCCGAAACCCTTTTGCACGTTGAACCACTTCACGGTGCCGATCGCCATCGTCGTATCCATATTCTGCAAGCGTCTTGAGGCGCGCGGCACCCGCCTGGGGGCGCCACGATCCGATTAAATCGACAGGTTTGGAGAGAGTGGCCGAGCGGGAGCCGACGTGAACGCGGCAGAACGGCTCGGTAATCAGGCCAACAATCGATCCGGAATTACTATTTTAAATGCGGGCAAAGCGCAAGCTCGACGGGAAAATATTTATGAAAAATCTGTATCTTACGCCCTGCCGACGATCCCGGCATCGACTCTCCGGCGTCCGCTAACGCGCTGGCCGGGATCGGGAATCCCGCAAGGCCCGGACGATCGGCCGGGCGCCGCCGGCGCCCGGCTCCCCGTCGAGCGGGCGCACGCGACGCCGCGACGCCGGATCGGAGGCCGGGAGACGACCGAGATCCGGCCCGCGGCGATCGTTCCGGTCTTCGGAGTTGTTTAATCCCGATCGGCTATCCATCCTGCCCGGACGACAACAAGCGATGGTCGCGACGATGACGGGCAATTCGGCGATTTCTCCCTCGGTCGAAGAGCACGCCGCTCTGCTGCAGCGTCATCTGGTGTCGATCTCCGACGCCATCGCGCGGACCCGCCACGAACTCGCCGAGCTGCGGCAGGAGCAGGAGATCGGCCGCGCCTGCGACGAGCTCAACGCGGTCGTCCAGGGCACCGAGCAGGCCACCAACACCATCCTGACCGCCGCCGAGACCGTCGACGCGCTCGCCGGCGGGATCGCCCGGCGCACGCGGGACGATGCGGCCAGGCAGGACGCCCTCGCCATCCAGGCGCAGATGCAGTCGGTGGTGGAGGCCTGCAACTTCCAGGACCTGACCGGCCAGCGCATCTCGAAGGTCGTGCGGACCATCGGCTTCGTCGAGGAGCGGGTGGGCGAGATGCTCCGCCTCTGGGCCGGGCCGCAGACCCCGGCCGCGCGGGCGGACCGGCGCACCGGCGAGGATGCGCTCCTCAACGGGCCCGCCCTGCCGGGGGAGGCCTCGGTCTCGCAGGACGCCGTCGACGCGATGTTTCCCTGAGGACGGGCCGGCGGCCCGTCAAACCGACGGGCTGCGCGACGGGGCGGGCGGAGCGGCGAGGCCGGGCCCGCCCGCGGCACGGGCCCGGGCCGCCTCCAGCACCGCCGCCATCGCGGGCGCGACCGCCCGGAAGGTAGCGCGCTCCTCGATCGTGCGGCGCGCGCCGCGGCCGAGGCGGGTCCTCGCCTCGGGATCGTCCCACAGGGCCGCGAGGGCGGCCGCGAGGGCGTCGGGATCGGCCGGCGGCACCAGGAGGCCGTTCTCCCCCTCGACCACGTAATCCTCGGTGCCGGCGGCCCGGGTCGCCACGACGGGCTTTCCGAGCATCATCGCCTCGAGCACCGTGACCTGGCCCGAGGTGAAGGCGATGTTGCTCAAGGGCACGACGTTGACCCGCGCCCGGCCGCACAGGTCGTGGCAGGCCGCGATGTCGAGACCGTTCAGCACGGTGACGTTGGACGGCAGGTGCGCGCCCTCGACCGCGTGGGCGCCCGCGACGATCACGGTGCGGACCCCGAGCCGTTCCGTCGCCGCCGCCAGGGTGCGGTAATCCCGGTTGGCCGAGCCCATGGCGAGCACGAAGGGCTCGGCCTCGTCCTCGCGGGTCTCGCGCGGCTCGTCCTGGATCGACAGCGGCACGAACACGAAGCGCTCGGGCGGCAGGTCGAGCCACGCGGCGTAGAGCGCGATCTCGCGGCGGGAATGCACCACGAACACGTCGACCTGACCCAGCACCGCCCTGGCGAGGCGCGCCTTCCAGCCTCCCGGCGTCCGGCCGAGGTTGAAGCACCAGGCGACGAGCGGCACGTCCCGCCGCCCGAGGACGAGCTTGACCAGGGCCGCCGCCGCGGCGAGCTGCGGGAAGCCGGTCATCAGGCCGGCCTCGCCGGGCGCCGCCTGCCGCACCAGGCGCCAGGCCTGCCAGGCATGGCGCAGGTAGTCGGACCATTCCGACAGGCCGGAGACGGCCCGCGAGCGATCGTGGTCGTAGTGCGCCGGGGCCGCCGTGAAGCGGGCCGAGCCGCCGACATGGCGGGTGATCCAGTCGCCGCCCTCGTCGCGCACGAAGGGAATCGCGAGGATCCACTGCATCGAAGCCGGCTCCCATGATGATCGCGTCGCGCGGGTCGCGCCGCCTCGGTCGTGTCGCATCTGTCGCATCGGTTGGCGGCCGGCCGCGGCCGTCGCCCGAGGGGGAGCCTAGGGGGCGTCCGGGCGGCCCGGAGCGGGACAATCCGGCGGCGGCGCTCCCGAGAAAGGCGGCGGGCTCCCCCGAAAGGCGCACGGCTCCCGCGCCGTCCGGCGGACGGTTCCGCGGCCCGAAGGCGGCGCTTCGCCGGGCGGTCCGCTCCGCTACCCTGCCGGTTCCGTTCCCGCCGGGAGAGTTCGTGACGTGCCCATGCCCCCCGCCCTCGCCCTCGGCCTCGGCCTCTGCCTCGCCCTCCCGGGCGCGCCCCTGCGGGCCGAGGCCCCGGGCCCGTTCCGCGATCCGGTCGCGCAGCCCTTCGCGTCGACGAGCATCTGGAACACCCCGCTCGGGCGCGGGGCGACGTTCCAGGCCGGGGACGCCGTCGAGACGGCGCTCCTGCGCAACCAGAATGCCGGCGGGCCGGCGGGCGCCTTCGCGTGGATCGGCGGCCACGCCTTCGGAATCTACCGCCAGGGACCGGCCGACCCGGTGCGCACCTGGATCTATCGCGGGCGGCCCGCGACCGTGCCCTGGCCGCATGGCGGCAGCCCGGCGGGGGGGCGCTTCACCCTGCGCACCCCGCCCGGCCTCGCCTTCCTGGGCGGGACCGACCGGCACGCGATCCTCGTCGACGAGGAGGGGCGCTACGCCTACGAGGTCTGGCTCGGCGCCTTCGATCCGGCCCGCGACCAGTACACGGCGCAGGTCGTCGTCCGCACCGACCTGCGCGGCAGCGGCATCTCCGGCCGGGCCGGGCTGTCGGAGGGAATCCGGGCCTTCGGCGGCTCGCTCGCCGGCGGCCTGGTGCGCCGGGACGAGCTCGACCGGGGCGAGATCCGCCACGCCATCGCGATGGCGGCGAGCGTCACCCAGGCGAGCCCGACCCGCACGGTCTGGCCGGCCTCCACGACCGATGGGGGCGGCCGGAACGGGCATACCGGCGTGATCCCGATGGGGGCGCTGTTCGCGATCCCGCCGCAGGTCGATCTCGACCGCCTCGGCCTGACGACGCCGGAGGGCCGGGCGCTCGCCCGGGCGTTCCAGGACTTCGGCGGCTACATCACCGACACGGCCGGACGCACCGTGATCCTCGCCTATCTCGAGGAGGGCTGCACCGACGCGCAGATCGACCGCCTGCAGGCGGACAAGGACCGGATCCTCTCGGTGCTGGCGATGGTGACCAACAACGATCCCGCCCATCCGGGCGGTCCCGGCCCGCGCGTGGCGGCCCCGCCGCCGCCGCTCAAGGGCGAGTGAGAATCCCCGGCGAGTGAGAATCCCCGCCGGGCGTGGCCGAGGCCTCCCGGCGCGGGCGAGCCCCGCGCCGATTGCCGGCCGGGGCGAGGAACGAATGCAATCGGGACGGGAGGCGCCCGCCGGGTGCGGGCCGGCGCGGGACACCCTCCCGCGCCCCCTTCGCGTCACATCTTCATGTCGGAGCGCGCCTCGAAGGCGCGGATCGCCACCTCGGTCCGGTTGGTCGCCCCGACCTTGCGCATGATGTTGCGCACGTGGACCTTGACCGTGCTCTCCTTCATGTTGAGCTCGAAGGCGATGATCTTGTTCGCCTTGCCCTTCTGCAGCTGCTCCAGCACCGCGGTCTGGCGCGGGGTGAACTGGCTGCGGGGATCGGCCGCCCCGGCCTCCTCGGCCCCGCCGCGGCGCTGCAGCAGGCAGCTCGCAGGCACGAACACGCCGCCGGCCCGCACCAGCCGCATCGCCTCGATCGCCACCTTCAGGCTGACGTTGGTCGGGATGTAGCCGCGGGCGCCCTCGTTGAGGCGCTCGACGATCTCGCCCGGATCCTCGCTGTCGCAGAGCAGGACCAGGCTCGTGTTCGGGCCGATCCGCGAGCGCAGGGCGGCCTCGCGCTGCGCGCCGGCGCGGCCGGCCTCGCGGGGGTCGTAGTAGAGCACCACCAGGTCGCCGTCCCGGTGCCCGACCTTGCCGCGCTCCCACTCGTCGATCGACGCGAAGGTCACGACGTCGTGGTCGGGGATCGCCTCCGCGAGGCAGTTGCGCAGGCATTCCCGCACGAGCTGCCGCGGCTCGATGATCGCGATGGCGGGCTTCAGGCCGGCCACCTCGCCCGGTTCGACCGGCTCCAACACAGTCTCACTTACCTCGACCAGCCGGCGGCCCCGCGAAGCGAGGCCGTAATCAACGAGAGCAGGCGTCGACATGCTTCACCTCCACCACTGTACGATCGATCATTATTGTTGGACGGGTCTCGCGGCGCGATGGATACGGAAGCGGTCAGGCCGCGCCGTTCCACCCCTTGTCCGGAGCCGGATCGGTAAGGGAAGCCGGCGCCGCCGGGCCGTCGACTGCGCGATCCAGTCGAAAGAGCCCTTCGCGTCCGCCCGCCTCTCCTGATTTCAGTCCTAACACGGCCATAAAACAGTTACAATCCTATATGAGGTACTTTAACGCTGGCTTCATTGAAGAGGGGAGGGGACTTGATTGTCGGTATGCGGAACTCGTCCGCTTGATGTACACGTGTTGCGTGCATGCCATCGAAGTGACGCGCCAGGGCATGGACCTTGAGTGGCAATCCTCAGACGTAGCGAGAAGCCGCACGGAGCGTCGACTCGTCTACAGGCGTCCTAGACATGCCCAACCGGTAATTCTTCAGAAGATCACAGTTCCGTGAGAGCTTCAGCGCCGATACGATCCAGAACCGCATTGACGGCGGGACGGGACGACGGGGCGCCCCCGATAGCGGGCCGGCGCAACCGGGCTGCGGGCGACGGCAGGACGGGGCGGGGCGCCGGAGGCATTGCCCGCCTGGAAGCGGGGCGTTCGACGGCAGCCGCCCGTCGTCCTCGCGTCATCTCGGCGCCGCTCGGCCGCATGAGCCGATGTACAGGACCCGACATTTCCGCCCTCGGGCAGCACGCCTCCCACCGGCTCGACAATCAACCGAAGCACGGTCGGCCAACCATACCGTTTGATAGTTTTTAACGGTGATTGTCGCGAGGCAGAGCGCCAGACGACAAAAGATCATCGGCGGGCCTGGCGGCCCGCCGATGATCGGCAGCGACGATGCGACGGGTGTCGGGTCGGGGGCGTCAGGCGCTCAGCGGCAGGGCGGGGCGGCCCGCCAGGGCGTCGGCGAGAGCCTCGACGACGGCGTGGACCGCGTCGTCGCCCATGCCGCCGTAGAGCGGCAGCAGGATGCAGCGGTCGCGCGCGGCCTCGGAATGGGGCAGGGGCGCACGCAGGGGCAGATCGGCGTAGGCCGGCTCGAGATGGATGCACATCACGCCGCGGCGGCTGGCGACGCCGCGGTCGAGCAGACCCTGCATCACCGCGACCTGGTCGGCGCCCGCGCCGAGGCGCACGGCGTAGCTCTGCCAGTTCGACCGCGCCCAGTCGGGCTCGACCGGCGCCTCGACCGGCAGCCCGGCGAGGGCCTCGGCGTAGAGGCCGGCGAGGTGCCGGCGCTCGGCCACGATCGCGTCGAGACGCGCGAGCTGCACCCGGCCGATCGCCGCCTGCAGGTCTGTCAATCTGTAGTTGTATCCGGTCGTCGGATAATCCTCGAACACCACCGCCCGGCTGGCATGGCGGGCGACGTCCGAGACGCCCATCCCGTGCTGGCGCCAGAGCCGGAACTGGCGATCCCAGGCGGCGTGCCGGGTCGTCAGCATGCCGCCCTCGCCGGTGGTGAGGATCTTGCGCGGGTGCATCGAGAAGCAGGCCACGTCCCCGAGCGGCCGGCCGACCCGCTGCCACTCCCCGTCGATGCGGATCTCGGAGCCGATGGCGCAGGCGGCGTCCTCGACGAGGGCGACGCCGTGGCGGCGGGCGATCGGCACCAGCCGGGCCATGTCGCAGGGCATGCCGATCTGGTGCACCGCCAGGATCGCCCGGGTGCGGGGCGTGATCGCGGCCTCCGCGAGGTCCGGGTCGATGGTCAGGGTGACGGGGTCGATGTCGACCAGCACCGGCTCGGCCCCGCATTGCCGGATGGCGTTGGCGCAGGCGATGAAGGTGTGGCTGACGGTGACGACCTCGTCGCCGGGCCCGACCCCGGCGGCGAGGAGCGCCAGGTGGAGCGCGGTGGTGCAGTTCGAGGCCGCACAGGCATGCGGCGCCCCGACGGCCTGCGCGAACTCGGACTCGAAGGCGACGACCTGCGGCCCTTGCGTGAGCCAGCCGGAGCGGATGACGGCGCTCGCCGCCTCGACCTCGGCCTCGCCGAGGCTCGGCTTGATGATCGGGATCACGAGGCGAGCTCCATCACGGGCGAGGGGACGGCGGCGGCCGGGCTGCGGTTCTGCCGCCACCACGCGACCAGGGCGTCGAGGCCCTCGTCGAGGCCGATCTCGGCACGGAAGCCAGTGAGCGCCCGGGCGAGGCTCACGTCGGCGAGGCGCCGGGGCACCGGGTTGACGCTGCGCTCGGCCTCGTGGACCGGCACCAGGTCCGGCCGGCCCATGACGGTCGCGAGGCGCCGGGCGAGATCGAGGAGCGAGGTCTCCTCGCCCCGCCCGATGTTGAGCGCCACGTCGCTCGCCGGCGAGAGCGCCGCCAGCACGTTGGCCCGGGCGACGTCGCGCACGTCGATGAAGTCCATGGTCTGCAGCCCGTCGCCGAAGATCAGCGGCGGCTCGCCGCGGGCGATCCGCTCCATCCAGCGGATCAGGACCTCGGTGTAGCGCCCGTGCAGGTCCATGCGCGGGCCGTAGACGTTGAAGTAGCGGAGCGCCACGTAGTCGAGCCCATTCATGTCGTTGTACGAGCGCAGCAACCCCTCGCCGAAGCTCTTGGCGGCGCCGTAGAGCGTGCGGTTGCCGGAATGCGCCTCGGCCTCCGGGGTCGGGAAGGTCGCGGCCATGCCGTAGACCGAGGCCGATGAGGCGTACACGACCTTGCCCACCCGCTCGGCGACGCAGAGCTCGGCGAGGGCGGCGGTCGCGTCGACCATCACCTCGATCGCCTCGCGCGGCTCGGCGGCGCAGTGGGTGATCCGGAGCGCCGCCTGGTGGAAGACGGTGTCGCAGCCCGCCACCAGCCCGGCCATCAGGTCGCGGTCGCGGATGTCGCCGATCACGAGCTCGACCGCGCCGGCGGCCATCGCGGCGGACAGGTTCTCGGTCCGGCCCCGGATCAGGTTGTCGACCACCACGATCTCGCGGCAGCCGCGGGCGACGAGCTGGTCGACGATGTGGGAGCCGATGAAGCCGGCTCCGCCGGTGACGAGGACCCTGCCGAGGGAACGGGACGGCTCACACGGCTTCAGCATAACCATCTCCCAAGCTGTCGGTGAGGGCCGAGACCACGGTGGCGATCTGCCGCTCGGTGATCTCGGGGAAGAGCGGCAGCGACAGCCATGCGCCGGCCAGCGCCTCCGAGACCGGGCAGGGCGTGCCGAGGCGCACGCGGTCGGCGTAGGCCGGCTGGTGGTGCACCGCCTTGGGGTAGTGGATGCCGGTGGCGACGCCCGCCTCCTGCATCCGCGCCCGCACCGCGTCGCGGTCCGGCACCCGCACGGCGTAGACGTGGTAGACGTGGTCGCGCCCGCCGGGCTTCGGCGCCTTGAGGCCGGCCTGGGAGAGCAGCGCGTCGTAGCGCGCGGCCGCCCGGCGCCGCCCCTCGGTCCAGCCGTCGAGGAAGCGCAGCTTCACCCCCAGCGCCGCCGCCTGCACGGTGTCGAGGCGGTAGTTGAAGCCCGGGCGGACGTGGTTGTAGCGCCCCTCCTGGCCCCAGTCGCGCAGGGAGCGCAGGGTCCTGGCGATGTCGGGATCGTCGGTGGTGACCGCCCCGCCCTCGCCGCAGGCGCCGAGATTCTTGCCCGGGTAGAAGCTGAAGCAGCCGACCGTGCCGAAGCCGCCGGCCTTCCGGCCGTTCCGCTCGGCGCCGTGGGCCTGCGCCGCGTCCTCGATCACCGTGATGCCGTGGCGCCCGGCGATGGAGCAGATCGCCGCCATGTCGGCGAGCCGCCCGTGCAGGTGGACCGGCACCACCGCGCGGGTGCGGGGCGTGATCGCCGCCTCGAACGCCGCCGGGTCCATGGTGTAGGTCTGCGGATCGACGTCGACGAGGACGGGCTTGGCGCCGGCGTAGAGGATCGCCGCCACCGTCGCCACGAAGGTCATGCCGACGGTGATCACCTCGTCGCCGGGGCGCACCCCGGCGGCGATCAGCCCGAGATGGAGCGCGGCGGTGCCGGTCGACACCGAGACCGCCTCCGCGGTCCCGCAATGGGCGGCAAAGTCGCGCTCGAAGGCGGCGACGGGGGGCCCGAGCACGTAGGCGCCGCTGCGGAGCACCGCCAGCACCGCCTCCTCCAGGGGCTCCTGCACGGCCCGGTACTGGGCCTCGAGGTCGAGAAGCGGGATCATCAGGCGGCCCTCAGGGGAGACAGGTCGATCGGGTGGCCGCGCTGGGCCAGGGATTGCGAGGCGGCCTCGAGCAGGCGCACCACGCGCAGGCCGCTCTCGCCGGAGGTCAGCGGCGTCTCTCCGTGCGTGATGCAGCGGGCGAAGTGCTCCATCTCGGTGACGAGCGCCTCCTTGACCGGGATGTGCGGGGTCCAGACGTCGCCCATCCGGTAGGCCGGCAGGATGCGGCGGATCTCCTCCTGAGAGGGCCGCTCGTCGAACTCGACGCCGCGGTCGTAGACCTTCACCTTCTCGCTCGGCTCCATGTCGTCGAAGACGATCATCCGGCGGCTGCCGCCGATCAGCGTGCGGCGGATCTTCACCGGGGCGAGCCAGTTCACGTTGAGATGCGCGGTGACGCCGCCCTCGAGGTAGAGGGTGATGTGGGCGAGGTTCTCGGGGCTGCCCTTGATGTGCCCGGCGCCGGTGGCCGAGATCGCCAGGGTCTCGGCCGGCATCAGGTAGTCCAGGATGGCGAGGTCGTGCACCGCCAGGTCCCAGATCACGTTCACGTCGTCCTGGAACAGGCCGAAATTGATCCGCGTCGAGTCGTAGTAGAACAGGTCGCCGGTGACGCCGGTATCGATCAGCTCGCGGATCTTCTGGACCGCGCCGGTATACACGAAGGTGTGGTCGACCATCAGCGTCAGCCGACGCTTGGCCGCTTCCGCCACGAGGCGGGCCGCCTCGCGGGAGGTCGGCGTGATCGGCTTCTCGACGAGCACGTGCTTGCCGGCCATGAGCGCGGCGAGGGCGATCTCGTAGTGCAGCCGGGTCGGCGTCGCGATGGCGACCGCGTCGATCTCCGGGTCGGTCAGCATCCGCTGCCAGCTCTCGTCGATCGTCACGCCCGGGTGGCGGGCGGCCGCGCGGGCCCGTGCGGCCGGCGACGGATCGGCGATGGCCTTCAGCGTGGTGCCGTTCGCCTCCGCGGCGCAGCGGGCGATGTTCGGCCCGAAATAGCCGTAACCGATGACTCCGATCCCGATCATGACGCCTCCGCGGGGTTGGGCAGGGAAGAAGGCAGGGGAGAGGGAATGGCGGGCACGCCGGCCATGCAGGCGCCCGGCGGCACGTCGCGGGTGACGACCGATCCGGCGGCGATCCGGGCGCCAGCGCCGATCGTGAGCCCGCACAGGATCGTCGCGTTGGCGCCGACGATCGCGCCCGCCCCGACCCGGGTGGTCTCGAGGGTCCAGTCCTCCGGCCCCATCAGGGCGCCCGCCGCCGTCACGGCGCGGGGATGGCGGTCGTTGGTGAACATCACCCCGGGACCGATCGCGACGTCGTCCTCGAGGGTCACGCCCTCGCACAGGAAGGCGTTGGCGCCGATCCGGCAGCGCGCGCCGACCGAGGCGCCGCGCTGGATCTCCACGAAGGGCCCGATCCGGGCCTGCGCGCCGATCTCGCAGCCGTAGACGTTGACGAGGGCGGGATCGGCCAGTTCGGCGCTCGCATCGATCCTCGCATTCACGACCGGCATCCCGTCCCCCGTCCCGTCACCGTGCTGGGACGCTAGGGGGCCGGCGCAGCCAAGTAATCGTGCCAATGCGAGGGTGCGCGTTACACCCTAATCACCCCGATCGATGCCAGAACGGTCCAGTCCCGCTACCGCTTCGGAGGTATCGGACGAGTACAGGACCAATCCGGCGGGGCGCGACGCCTCGCCGTTTTCCGGTCTGGGCAGGAGAGGGGGCGGATTCCGACACTCGTCCGCGAAGGAGCACCCTCATGCCGACCTTAGCGGACAAAGCCCCGACCTGCGTCGTGCGGGGCCTGAGCTTCGATGCCCTGGCCACCGCCCTGGTCCGGGGCCGGGCCACGGTCTTCACCCTCAACATGATGCATCTGCGGCTGCTGGCGCAGAACCCGGAATTCCGCGAGAGCTACCGCCGGGCCTCGATCGTCACCCTCGACAGCAACCTGCTCAACACCTGCTTCCTGCGCCGGCGCATGACCGTCGCGACCGGGAGCGACCTGGTGCGGCGCCTCGCGGCCGGGCGCAGCCTGCACGACCGCTCGGTCCTGGTGATCGGCAACGTGACGGCCGAGGAGGCGGGGTCCGTGATGGCGAGCCGGCGCCTCGAGGTCGTGCGCCCGCCCTTCGGCTTCATCCGCGACCCGGCGGCGGTGGAGGAGGTGATCGCCCGGGTGCGGGAGGCGGCGCCCGACGTGGTCTTCATCGCCGTCGGCGCCCCGCAGAGCGAGCTCCTCGCCCTGCGCCTGCGCCGGGCCGGGATCTCCGCGCCCTCGATCCTGTGCTGCGGCGCCGCCTTCGAGTTCATCCTCGGCAAGCAGAACCGCTCGCCGGCCTGGGTGACCCGCACCGGCCTCGAATGGGCCTGGCGGCTCGCCGGCAATCCCCGGCGGCTGGCCGGCCGCTACGCCTCCGATGCCGGGTTCATGCTGTCGATGCTGGGGCCGCTGACCCGGCTCGCCCGCTCCGGCGCGCTCAAGGTCGGAGGCCTGCAGCTGCAGTTCCGGCAGGAGGCGGAGCTGGGCAAGGGCGGGCTCGGGCGGGGCGCGCTCGGGGCGGGCTAGCGCACTGCCCGACGAGGCGGATACCGGTTCGTCGAAGACGATGCGGCAAAATCGAAGGTCTGGAGCAGTGGCCGATTGCAACGCGATCGGGCGCTGCTCCGGCCCGGACATGAAAAAGGCCGCCTCTACCCGGGAGGGGAGGCGGCCTCTTTACCGTCTCGCGACGGGCGCGAGGATTACTCGGCGGCGGCGGGCTTCTTCGCCTTGGTCTTGCCCTTCTCGGCGCCGCGCTCGGCGCGCTCGGCGATACGGGCCGACTTGCCGCGGCGATCACGCAGGTAGTACAGCTTGGCGCGACGCACCTTGCCGCGGCGGACCACCTTGATCGAGTCGATGTTCGGCGAGTAGACCGGGAAGACGCGCTCGACGCCCTCGCCGTACGAGATCTTGCGGACGGTGAAGCTCTCGTTGATGCCGCCGCCGGAGCGGGCGATCACGACGCCCTCGTAGGCCTGGACGCGGCTGCGCTCGCCTTCCTTCACCTTGACGTTCACGATGACCGTGTCGCCGGGCTCGAAATCGGGGATCGTCTTGCCGAGGGCCGCGATCTGCTCCTGCTCGAGCTGCTGGATGATGTTCATGGATCAAACTCCTGCCGTCGCCGCCGCGCCCCGGGATGGGATCCGGCGTCAGGATTTCGGCGTCCTGTTGTGAGTTGCCGGCTCCTTACAGGAACCGCCGCGGCTTGTCGACACGCCCGAGGAGCGCTTTTTCCGGACGGTCCGACGGGCGGGAACAGAACGGCGCCCGCGGTGTTGTGACGGCTCGGTGCGGCGCCGGACGCAGGCGCCGCCCGCTTCAGGACCACACGGAGGACCCTCCCTCATGCTGATGCGTTGGAAGATCGCCGGCCTCGCCGCCCTGGCTTTCGGCGGTCTCGCCGCCGCCCCCGCGAGCGCCGCCCCGGCCGGGCCGGGCCTTGCCGGCGTGCTCGCCCCCGAGGCGCCGGTGACGCAGGTCGCCCAGGGCTGCGGCCCGGGCTTCGCCCGCGGCCCCTACGGCGGCTGCCGGCCGATGTACGGCCGTCGCTACTTCGGCCCGCCGCGGGTCTACGGCCGCCGCTGCTTCATCCGTCCGACGCCCTACGGGCCGCGGCGCATCTGCCGGTTCTGATCGGCGGGCGCCGGTCGGCCCGTTCTGATCGGCACCACGTGACGGGGGCGGGGATCCGGACGGTTCCCGCTCCGCTCACCCGGCCTCCGGCCGGAACGCCACCAGGGTCATGTCGTCCCGCCGCGGCTCGGCGCCGCGATGGGCCGCCAGCGCCGCCTCCAGGGCCGCCATCTGCCCGTCGAGGGGCAGGCCGCGATGCCGCGCCAGGATCTCGGCGACGGCGCGATACCCGAGGAGGCGCCGGGGCGTCCCGCCCATCTGGTCGCTGACCCCGTCCGTCATCAGGTAGTAGGTCGCGCCGTCGCCGAGCGGCAGAGAGACCGTGGAGAACGGCTCCTCCCGGCCGGTCGGCCGGTAGCCGAGGCCGTGCCGGCGCCCCTTGATCCGCGCGACCCCGTCCGCCGACAGGACCGTGAGCGCGAGGCCGGCGCCGGCGAAGTCGAGCGTGCCCGCCGCCCGGTCGAGGACGCAGATCCCGCAATCGAGCCCCTCGTCCGACAGGTCGGATTCCTCCCGGTCCTGGCGCAGGCGCGCCCGCACCGTTCCGTCCAGGGCGGCCAGGATGGCGTCGGGCCGGCGCAGCCCCCGGTCGTGGAGGATCCGGTCGAGGGCGGTCGCCACGATCAGGGTCAGGAACGCACCGGGCACGCCGTGGCCGGTGCAGTCGGCCACGACCACGATGCGGAGGCCGTCGATCTCCTCGATCCAGAAATAGTCGCCGCCGACGACGTGCAGCGGCTCCCACAGCACCGCGACCTCGAGACCGGACTCGCGCAGGGAGCCGGGCCCCGGCAGCACCGCCCGCTGGATGCGGCGGGCGTAGTGCAGGCTCTCCATGACGAGGCCGTTCGCCTCGGCGAGCCGGGCATGGGCGCGCTCGAGCTCGGCGAGCAGGTGGCGCGCCTCGTCGCCGCTGCGCAGGCCCTCGACCATCCGGTTGAAGGCCGCGGAGACGTCGGCGATCTCCCGGCTCGGCCGCCGGTGGCCGGCGAGGTCGACCGTGACCCACTCCTTGCGCTCGACCCGGCCCATCGCCGCGAGGAGCCGCGCCAGGGGCGCGAGCACGTGCCGGGCCACCGCGAGCCGCAGGGCGAGCGCGAAGGCCAGGATCAGCGCGAGGCTGGCGCCGAGCACCATCACGACCTGCTTCTCGGCATTGGCCCGCAGGGCCTCCGCCGACAGGACCAGGGTCAGGCTGCCGGCGGGCTGGGGGCCGGAGCCGTCCCGGTTCCCCGCCTCGATCTCCGACGAGACCTGGATGCGCTCGAAGCTGCGGCCCCGCGGCTCCTCGCCGAGCCGCCCGATCACGGCGCCGGACGCATCGCGCAGCACCGCGAAGCGGAAGGCCGGATCGAGGGTGAGCGCCTGGAGCTGCGGCCCGAAGGAGGCGGGCCAGTCCGGACGGGCGAGCGCCCGGGCGGTCATGTCCGCCATCATCTGCGCCCGCTCGCCGGTGAGGCGGATCTGGTCGCCGTAATTGACCCAGGCGATCACCACCTGGGTCAGCAGCACCACCGCGGCGATCACCGGCGAGAGGCGCCGGAACAGGGTATGGGCGAGGCCGTCGAGGTCGCGGCCCCGCGCCGCGCCGCGCAGGGCCCCCGGGCGCATCGTGTCGGCGCCGCCGTCCCGCGCGGTCGGCACCCCGGCGAAGCCGAGATCGGCGCGCGCGTCGCCCCGGCGCAGCGGGCCGGCGCCGCGCAGGGAGCCGCCGCGGCGGGAGACCTCCTGACGGGGGGCGTCCTGCGGCAGGGCCTCGCCGCTCATGGGGCGGGCTCCGTCGGGGCGGGCTCCGCGGGGGCCGGCAGCGCCGGCTCGACGCGGTTGCGGCCGCCGTTCTTGGCGGCGTAGAGCGCCGCGTCGGCCCGGCGCATCGCCGCCTCGAGGCTCTCCCCCGGCCCGGTCGCCGCGAGCCCGATGCTGACCGTGATGCCGATCGGTCCCGAGTCGGTGGCGACCGGACGCGCCGCCACCGCGGCGCGGATGCGCTCGGCGACCGCCGCCCCGTCCCCGGGCCCGGTCTCGACGAGCAGGACGGCGAATTCCTCGCCGCCGAGCCGCCCGACGGCGTCGAGGGAGCGCAGGGCCGAGCGGCAGGCGGCCACGAAGGCGACGAGCGCCGCGTCGCCGGCGGCGTGGCCGTGATTGTCGTTGACGAGCTTGAACCGGTCGAGGTCGAGCATCAGCAGGCAGGCCGCCTGGCCCGGGCGCCGCGGCCAGTCGCGGGCGCAGACCTCCAGGAAGCGCCGCCGGGCCAGCGCCCCGGTGAGCGGATCGGTATCGGCGAGGCGGCGCAGCTCGGCCTCGAGCCGGGCGCTGGTCTCGATCTCGCCCGACAGGGCCTCGTTGAGCGATTGCAGGTCGCGCTGCTGCTCGCCCAGGCGCTTGTTGGCCTTCTGCAGGTCGGCCTGCATGCGGTCGCTCAGGCGCACCAGCCGGCGCTGCTCGCGGTAGCCGCGGCGGTAGGCCTCGGCCAGCACCTTCACGCCGTCGGCGACGGCGGCGAGCTGGGTCAGCATCACCTCGGTCCGGTCGAGGATCGCCTCCTCGTTGTCGAACAGGCTGAACACGTTGGCCGCCCCGCCGGGCTTGGCTCCCCCACCCTTGCCGGCGCCGGCCTTGCGGGGGCCTGCATCCGGGGGGCCGCCGGCCTCGGGGAGAGGCCCGCCGTCGGTCCCCGCGGCGCCGAGGTCCCGCGTCATGCCGCGGTCTCCTGCACCATCTCGAACCGGGCGTGCGAGAAATCGGCGGAAAAGTCCTCGCCGGCCTCCGCGATGGTGTCGTCGCCCGCGGCGTAGAGCCAGCGGATCGTCACCTCGCGGCCCTCCTCGGCGGCGTCCTCGAGGGGCAGGAACAGGTTCATCAGGGCCTTGGCGCTCGACGAGTTGAAGTACGACAGCGCGACCTCGAAGGTCAGCGGCGTCGCCTCCCCCTCCAGGCAGCCGCGCAGGGCCTGGAGCAGCGGGCCGTAAAAGGCGGCGGCATCCTCGGGGTAGGATTCGCCGCGCAGGAGCAGGCGCCCGGCGGGAAAGTCGAAATCGACCAGCGGCGAGCGGCTGGTGGCGGGGATCTGGATCCGGTCCATCGTCGTCGCGCGCCTCAGATGAAGGCCTTGAGGCAGAAGAAGCAGCGGTCGTCGCCGCGGGCCTGGAAGTCGTACTCGACCGGGGCGCTGGCGCGCCGGGCGATCTCGATCAGCCCGATGCTGCCGCCGAGGCTGCCCTCGTCGGCGGGCTGGCGCAGCCGCTCGCGGTAGTACTTCTTCAGCTCGTCGCCCGACAGGCCGGCGATGTGGTCGAGCCGGGCGCGCAGGGACGTGACGTGCTCGCCCGGCACCTCGTTGCCGCAGGCGACGAAGAAGCGCCCGTCCTCGACCCCCACCACGATCAGGCCGGCGCTCACCATGCCGCCCGCCGGAGCCTCGCCCGGCGGCACGAGCTTGTCGGCGGAGTAGCGGATGATGTTCTGCGCCTGCTCGACGAAGACCGAGAACACCCGCTTCGACACCGAGGCGTCGGTGGCGCCCTGCCGCATGCGCAGCTTCAGGACCTCGCCGAGGGAGAACAGCACGTTCTCGGACAGGTCGCCGCCGAACGACAGGATGATCCCATTGCGCCGGGACGCCTCGTGGAACGCCATGAAGTCAGTTGCGAGCACCGCTCTCTCCCGCCCGAAGCCGAACGGCCTAGGCCTTTCGATCGAATTCGCCAGGTCTCGGTCGCGGGCCCGGCGAGACGACATGTTAGGTCACAGACACTGACTCGATTCTTACTCCGCCCGTTCGAGGAAGTCCCTCACGGAGATGAGAAAAATGCGGGCGCTGATCATCGGCGGGCGATTTCTTACCCATGGTCTGACTGAAATAGTCGCGACTTGCCTCCGGCTTGTGCATCCGAGCCCCGATATCTCGACTGGCCGATCGAATCGCGTCGTCGCCGATGCGGATCCCGTGCCGCGGGGACGAGGCCCGCGCGGCGCGATTCGCCGCCCGCACGGAGCGCCCCTTGCGGGCGGCGGGACGCCGGGGCAGCATCGGGCGCGGCGGCGGAGCGCGTCCGGGCATGGTCGAGATCAAGCGGCGCCGGTCCTTCGAGGCCGGGCACCGGCTCAAGTTCATGGTGCTGGTCGACGAGACGCCGGAATGCGACCGCGCGGTGCATTTCGCAGTGCGCCGGGCGGCGCGGCTCGGCGCCCGGGTGGTGATGCTGGCGGTGGCCGAGCCGCCCGAGACGATGGAGTGGCTCGGCGTCGGCGACGCGATGCGGGCCGAGGCCGAGGCCGAGACGCGGGCGCGCCTGGAGGGGCTGGCGGCGGCGGCGCGCGGGGCGGCCGGCGTCGACCCCGAGCTCGTCGTGCGCAGCGGCGAGCGCGCCGACGCGATCCTGCGCCAGATCGAGGCGGACGAGGACATCGCCTTCCTGGTGCTCGCGGCGGCGGCCGGCAGCGACGGGCCGGGGCCGCTCGTCGCCTCGATCGCCGGGCGCACCGCCGGCAGCTTCCCGGTGCCGGTGGTGATCGTGCCGGGCGGCCTGAGCGAGGCGGAGATCACGGCGCTCGCCGGTTGATGGCCGCCCTCCATTGAGCTTTCGCGCGTTCGGGTCCACATCTGCCCGCAGGCGCGGGCTGCCCCTTGCGGGCGCCGCGTCGTTCCCGGCCGGCCTTGAACCGGCGCAGAGAACTCTCCCGAGGATCATCATGTTCATCCAGACCGAAGCCACCCCGAACCCCGCCACCCTGAAGTTCCTGCCCGGCAAGGTCGTGCTGGCGGACGGCACCTTCGAGGCGCGGGACGAGGGGGCGGCGGCGCGCTCGCCGCTGGCCCGCGCCCTGTTCGGCGTGCCGGGGGTCTCCGGCGTCTATCTCGGCCACGACTTCATCTCGGTCACCAAGGCCGAGGGCGAGCCGGGCTGGCCGCAGGTCAAGCCGGCGGTGCTCGGCGCCATCATGGAGCACTTCATGTCGGGGGCCCCGGTCCTCGAGGCCGGCCACGCCCCCGAGGAGCCGGCCGAGGAGTTCTACGCGGAGGCCGATGCCGACACGGTCGCCACGATCAAGGACCTGCTCGAGACCCGGGTGCGCCCGGCGGTGGCCGGCGACGGCGGCGACATCACCTTCCGGGGCTTCCGCGACGGCGTGGTGTTCCTGGAGATGAAGGGCGCCTGCTCGGGCTGCCCGTCCTCCACCGCCACCCTGCGCCAGGGCGTGCAGAACCTCTTCCGCCACTTCCTGCCCGACGTGCGCGAGGTCCAGGCGATCTGAGATCGCGTCCAGGCGATCTGAGATCGCGGTCGGCCGTCTCCTGACGCCGAATCCGCCGCCGGGCGGTTTCCCCGCCGGCGGCGGATGATCTAAAGGCTGAGACGGAAACCGGGCCGCCCCGCATCTGCGGGGCGGTCCTTCTTGTGTTAACCTGTGCGTGCCAAGCTGGGACTCAAGCGGCGGGGTCGATCATCGGCCACCCGCGGCCGGCGGCACGGACCCGGCCGCGGCAACGAGCCTGCGGACGGACGAGAGGGCGGAGCCTGACGGTGATGCGGATCCTGGCCATCGATACGGCGCTCGAGCGCTGCGCGGCCTGCATCATGGCGGACGACTCGCCCGAGCCCCTGGCGCAGGAGAGCATGGATCTCGCCCGTGGCCATGCCGAGGCGCTGCTGCCCCTCGTCGAGCGGGTGATCGCCCGGGTCGAGGGCGGGTTCGACAGCCTCGACCGGGTCGCGGTCACGGTCGGCCCGGGCAGCTATACCGGCCTGCGGGTCGGCCTCTCGGCGGCCCGCGCGGTGGGCCTCGCCTGCGGCATCCCGGTCGTCGGCGTCACCACGCTCTCGGCCCTGCTGGCGCCGCTGCTCGCCGCCGACGAGGATTTCCTCGGCCACGGCTACCTGCTCGCCGCCGCGATCGATGCCCGCCACGGCCACGTCTATTTCCAGGCCCTGAGCCAGGACGGCGGCATCGCCGTCCCGCCGAGCCTGCTGCCCCTGGCCGAGGCCCTGCGGCTCCTCGGCTCGGGCCCGGCGGCGCTCGCCGGCTCCGCCGCCCCGGCGCTCGCCGCGGCCGCCGCGGCCCAGGGCGTGCGCGCCGTGGTGCCGGACGGGCACATCGCCCCGCAGATCGCCTGGGTCGCCTCGCTCGGCCTCGTCGCCGATCCGGCCCATGCCCTCGCCCGCCCTCTCTACCTGCGCGGGCCGGACGCCCAGCCGCAGGACCACGCGCGCCTCGCCCGCCGCTGACGGAGCTTTCCCCGATGAAGTGGATGCCGTTCCGCTCACCTCCCACCGCCCATGTCGCGCCGCTGACCTCGGCCGACCGGGCCGGCGAGCTCGCGGCGCTCCACGCCACCGCCTTCGCGCGGCCCTGGGAGGCGGACGAGTTCGAGCGCATGCTGTGCGAGCGCGGCCACGTCGCCCACGCCCTGATGATGGGCACGCTGCTCGCCGGCTTCGTCCTGTCGCGCCGAGTCCTCGACGAGGCCGAGATCCTCACCGTCGTCCTCGGCCCGGCCTCCCGCGGCGCGGGCCTGAGCCGGCAGCTGCTCCGCGCGCATCTCGTGGCCCTGGAGGATCTCGGCGTGCGCCGGGTCCATCTCGAGGTCGACGACGGCAACGTCCCGGCGCTCGCCCTCTACCGCCGCCTCGGCTTCGCCGAGACCGGCCGGCGGGCGAGCTACTACGCCCGGTCGGACGGCAGCCGCGCCAACGCCATCATGATGCAGGTGGCCTTGGGGTAGGACGCATTGGGGACAGGCCGCCCCGGGGGAGGACGCCCCGGGACGGGAAGGACCGGCCGGCGGTGGACGCCCCGGGCCGGACTTGGTATGCGGCAGCGGTGAGCGCGGCCGGGCCGCGCGGCCCGCGAGACAGCCTGAGCGCCCGCCGCCCGAACCATGACGCATCTCGTCGCCGGCCTGCGCCTCCTCGCCTACGCGCTCACCTTCCTGCTCCTCGTCGGCCCGCACTGGCTCGCGCTGAGGTTCGGGCGCGGCACCGTCGCCGGCCACGCGCCGGCCTGGCTGCACCGGGTCTTCCTGCGCCTGTTCCAGGTGCGGATCACCGTCGCCGGCACCCCGCCGGCCGCCGGGGAGGCGGCCCTGGTGCTCGCCAACCACATCTCCTGGCTCGACATCCCGGTGCTGGGAAGCCTGCGGCCGCTCTCCTTCGTGGCGAAGTCCGAGATCGCCGGCTGGCCGGTGATCGGGACGCTCGCGCGGCTCCAGCGCACCCTGTTCATCGACAGGGGCCGCAAGCGCCACACCGCGGTGGTCAATACCGAGATGAGCCGGCGCCTGCGCGACGGCGACCTGATCGTGCTGTTCGCCGAGGGCACCACCGGCGACGGCACCCGGCTCCTGCCGTTCCGCACCTCCCTCGTCGGCGCCGCGCGGGCGGCGATCAGCGAGGGCGGGATCGACCGGGTGCGGCTGCAGCCGCTCTGCATCGCCTACACGCGCCGCCACGGCCTGCCGCTGACCCGGGCCGAGCGCCCGGACGTCGCCTGGTACGGCGACATGGCGCTCGCGCCCAGCGTGACGATGTTCTTCGAGCGCGGGCCGATCGACGTGACGGTGACCTGGGGCGAGCCGATCGCCTTCTCGGCCGGCACCGACCGCAAGGCGGCGACCGCGCTGGCCGAGGCCGGGATCCGCCGCGCCCTGCAGGAGGCGGTGACCGGGCGCCCGCCGGCGCCGGTCCGCGACCCCGCACCGGAGGCGCCGCGCGCCGATGCCCCGCCCGCCGCGGCCGCGCCGCCTATTCTCATTCCGGCCGCGACGGCTTAAATGAACGGAACTGGCCTCCGGGCCGCCGCCGCATCCGATCATCTCCGCTCAGGGCCGGTTCGTTGAAGAAAGCGTTCGTCAAATCCTACGGCTGCCAGATGAACGTCTACGACGCCTCCCGCATGGTCGACCTGCTCGGCCGCGAGGGCTTCGTCGAGACCGGCACCGTGGAGGAGGCCGACGTCGTCGTCCTCAACACCTGCCACATCCGCGAGAAGGCGGCGGAGAAGGTCTATTCCGAGCTCGGCCGCCTGCGGGTGCTGAAGGGCGAGCGGGCGGAGGCCGGCCGCGACACCACGGTGGTGGTGGCCGGCTGCGTCGCGCAGGCGGAAGGCCGCGAGATCCTCAACCGCGCGCCCGGCGTCGACGTGGTGGTGGGGCCGCAGAGCTACCACCGCCTGCCGCAGCTGCTCGCCGCCGCGAAGGACGGCCGGGTCGTCGACACCGAATTCCCGGTCGAGGACAAGTTCGACCACCTGCCGCTGCGCCGCACCCCCGGCGTCTCGGCCTTTCTCACGGTGCAGGAGGGCTGCGACAAGTTCTGCGCCTTCTGCGTCGTGCCCTATACCCGCGGGGCCGAGGTCTCGCGGTCGGTCGCGAAGATCGTCGCGGAGGCCGAGCGGCTGGCCGCCGCGGGCGCCCGCGAGCTGACCCTGATCGGCCAGAACGTCAACGCCTTCCATGGGCCCGGCCCGGACGGGCGCGACTGGACGCTCGGGGAACTCCTGCACCGCGTCGCCGCGATCCCCGGCATCCTGCGGCTGCGCTACACCACCAGCCACCCGCGCGACATGGACGAGGCCCTGATCGCGGCGCATCGCGACCTGCCGGCCCTGATGCCCTACCTGCACCTGCCGGTGCAGTCGGGCTCGGACCGGATCCTCGCCGCCATGAACCGCAAGCACGACGCCGACACCTATCGCCGGCTGATCGACCGGGTGCGGGCGGCACGCCCCGACATCGCGCTCTCCTCCGACTTCATCGTCGGCTTCCCGGGCGAGACCGACGCCGACCACGCCGAGACGATGCGGCTCATCGCCGATGTCGGTTTCGCCAGCGCCTTCTCGTTCAAGTACAGCCCGCGCCCCGGCACGCCGGCGGCCGACAGCGCCGACGCGGTGCCGGAGGCGGTGAAGAGCGAGCGGCTGGCCGAATTGCAGGCGCTGCTCGAGCGCCAGCGCCAGGACTTCAACCACGCCACCGTGGGACGGACCGTGCCGGTGCTGATCGAGAAGGCCGGGCGCCATCCGGGCCAGGTCGCCGGCAAGTCGCCCTATCTCCAGGCGGTGCAGATCGAGGGCGACGTCTCGGCGATCGGCACCGAGATCCCCGTGCGGATCACCCGGACCGGCTCCAACAGCCTGTTCGGCGAGGCGATCGACGCAATCCCGGCCGCTGCCACGGTCGCCGCGTGAGGAACGACAGGATGCCGACGGGAGAGGCGGGCGGCCGCGGGCCGAGAGGGCGCGAGCCCGCGCGGGAGATCGCGCCGCGGGCGGTGGCGGGCCTGAGCGAGGCCGCCGAGATCGCCCTCACCTTCGACGACAACCGCCTGGCGAGCCTGGTCTTCGGCCAGTACGACCAGAACGTCGCCCATCTCGAGCGGCGGCTCGGCGTCGTGGCCACCGCCCTCGGCAACCACGTCGTGGTCAAGGGCCCGCCCGATTCGACCGAGCGGGCGCGCCGGGTGCTGGAGCTGCTCTATGCCCGCGTCCGCGACGGGGGAGGGACCCCGCTCACACTCGGCGACGTCGACGGGGTGATCCAGGAGAGCACGATCCAGGGCAACCTGTTCTCGCCGGCCGAGGCGCCGGCCAACGGCGAGCGCCCGTCCTTCGACCAGATCGCCACCCGGCGCCGCGGCGCGGTGCGGGCCCGCAACGCGGCGCAGGACGCCTACATCAAGGCGCTGCGCGCCCACGAGCTGGTCTTCGCCGAGGGGCCGGCCGGCACCGGTAAGACCTGGCTCGCCGTCGGCTACGCCGTCTCGCTGCTCGAGCAGGGCCATGCCGAGCGGCTGATCCTGTCGCGCCCGGCGGTCGAGGCCGGCGAGCGCCTGGGCTTCCTGCCCGGCGACATGCGCGAGAAGGTCGATCCCTATCTCCGGCCGATCTACGACGCGCTCTACGACTTCATGGAGGCGCGCCACGTCGACCGCGGCCTGCAGACCGGCATGATCGAGATCGCGCCGCTCGCCTTCATGCGCGGCCGGACCCTGACCAACGCGGTGGTGCTCCTCGACGAGGCGCAGAACACCACCTCGATGCAGATGAAGATGTTCCTGACCCGGCTCGGTGAGAACTCGCGCATGATCGTCACCGGCGATCCGAGCCAGATCGACCTGCCGCCGGGCCAGAAATCCGGCCTCGTCGAGGCGGTGCGGATCCTCGACGGCGTCGAGGGCGTCGGCCGGGTGACTTTCCGGGACGTCGACGTGGTGCGCCACGACCTGGTGCGCCGGATCGTCACGGCCTACGAGGCCGATGCCCGGGAGAACCCGGAGGCTGCATCCCAGCGGCCGACGCCCTCGCGCCGGGGGCCGCTGCCGTGAGCGACCACGACGAGAACGAGAACGAGATCGACGTCGCGGTCGAGGACGAGCGCTGGGAGGGCGTCGCGCCCGACCTCGAGGACTTCGTCGCCCGCGCCGTCGAGGCGGCCCTCGCCACCGTGCCGCCCGGCGGCCCGATCGAGATCAGCATCGTGCTGACCGACGATCCCGCGGTGCAGGAGCTGAACCGCGCCTGGCGCGGCAAGGACAAGCCGACCAACGTGCTGTCCTTCCCCAACGAGCAGCCGCATGGCGGCGGGCCGCGCCTCCTCGGCGACGTGGTTCTTGCGTATGACACACTCCTGCGCGAGAGTGGCGAGCAGTCCAAGCCCCTCGGCCACCACCTCGCCCACCTCGTGGTTCATGGCACGCTGCACCTCCTCGGTCACGACCACGAGCTCGGCGATGCCGAGGCCGACGCCATGGAGGCGTTGGAAGTCGCGGCCCTGCGGCGCCTCGGCATGCCGGACCCGTACGGCGACCCGGCCGAGTAAGGCGCGGAGCGCCCTCACTCCAGACGCGAGAGACATGAGCAACGATCGAAGTCGCAGCGCCGCCGCGACCGCGCAGGCGATCCCGGAGGACGACAGTCCGGGGCGCGAACCCTGGTATGATCGCCTTCTCAACATCTTCCACCTGAAGGCCCGCGACGCCCAGCGCGACGGGCTGTCGGACGCCCTCGCCGAAATGCAGAACGGCGACCACGCCGTCTCGCCGGTCGAGCAGGCGATGCTCAAGAACGTGCTGAGCCTCCACCGGGTGCGGGTCGACGACGTGATGATCCCCCGGGCCGACGTGGTGGCGGTCTCGATCGACACCGCGCTCGGCAACCTGCTCAAGGTCTTCCGCTCGGCCGGCCATTCCCGCCTGCCGGTCTACGGCGAGAGCCTCGACGATCCCCGGGGCATGGTCCACATCCGCGACTTCGTCGACTACATGGCGAGCCGGGCCGAGGCCGCCGGCGACGGCCTGCCCGACCTCGCCGAGGTCGATCTCACGGCGACGCTGGCCACCACCCGGATCCTGCGGCCGGTGCTGTTCGTGCCGCCCTCGATGCCGGCGATCGACCTGCTTGCCCGGATGCAGGCCAGCCGCACCCACATGGCCCTCGTCATCGACGAGTACGGCGGCACCGACGGCCTGATCTCGATCGAGGACCTGATCGAGGTCGTGGTCGGCGACATCGAGGACGAGCACGACGTCGCCGAGGGCCATCGCGTCCTCAAGGTCGACGGCGAGAGCGAGATCTTCGTCGCCGACGCCCGCGCCAGCCTCGACGACGTCGCCGAGGCGACGGGCGTCGACCTCGCGGCGGCGGTCGGCGAGGCGGCCGAGGAGGTCGACACCCTCGGCGGCCTGATCGTCACCATCGCGGGTCGCGTCCCGGCGAGGGGCGAGGTCATCGCGGTGCCGGGCGACTTCGAGGTCGAGGTGCTCGATGCCGATCCGCGCCGGATCAAGCGGCTGCGGATGCATCGCGGCCTCGCCCGGCTCGAGGGGCCCGGGACGCCGCTCGCCCTGCCGCCGCCGGACGGCGAAGCCGCCTTGCGGGCCGAATCCGCCGCCTGACCCGTCCCCCTGCGGCGCCCGGGCATCGTTCGCCGGGGCGGGCGCCGGTCCGGCGAACGATGCCCTCCTTCCAGACCGGGCGGAGATGCGCGACGCATGCCCGCCCGCGCGCCGCCCCGCGAGCCCGCCCATCATGCACGACATCGACACCGACGGGGCGGCGCGCGCCGCCCCGGCAGCGCCGTTCGGCCTCGCGCCGCTCGCGCACCGCATCGCCCTGACCTCCGGCTGGACCCGCCTGGGCCTCGCCTGGCTCGCCGGCGCCTGCGGCGCCCTGGCGATGCCGCCCTTCGGGATCCTGCCCGCCCTCTGCCTCGCCCTGGTGCCGGCGGTCTGGCTCCTCGACGGGGCCGCCACCGCCTCCTCGCGCCTCGGCCGGCGCGCCGGCACGGCGCTCGCCGCCGGGCTGATCGGCTGGGCCTGGGGCTTCGGCTACCTCACGGCCGGCCTGTGGTGGTTAGGGGCCGCCTTCCTGGTCGAGGCCGACCAGTTCGCCTGGCTGATGCCGCTCGGCGTGCTCGGCCTGCCGGCGGCGCTCGGGCTGTTCTACGGCGCGGGCTTCGCCGTCGCCCGGCTGATCTGGTCGCCGGGGCCCGGCCGCATCGCCGCCCTGGCCTTCGGGGTCGGCGGGGCCGAGTGGCTGCGCGGCCACCTGTTCACGGGCTTTCCCTGGAACACGATCGGGATGGCGCTCGGCCAGAACCTCTGGCTCATGCAGGCGGCCTCGGTCGTCGGCCTCTACGGCCTGACCGTGCTGGCCCTGCTGTGCGGCGCGGCGCCCGCCACCCTGGCGGATGCCGGCGGCCCGGCCCGGCGCTTCGGCCCCACCCTCGCCGCCCTCGTCGTCCTCGCCGGCCTGGGAGGCGCGGGCGCCCTGCGCGTGCCGGCGGGCCCGGTGCCGGAGGTGCCCGGCGTGCGCCTGCGCCTCGTCCAGGCCAACATCCCGCAGGATGCCCGCTTCAACCCGCGCAACCGCGAGGGCATCCTCGAGCGCTATCTCGGCCTGAGCGACAGCGCCACCGCCCCGGACCGCCAGGGCCTGCGCGACGTCACCCACCTGATCTGGCCGGAATCCTCGTTCCCGTTCCTGATCCAGCGCGATCCCCAGGCCCTGCGGCGGATCGGGTCGGCCCTGCCGCCCGGCACGCTGCTCGTCACCGGCGCGGCGCGGGCCGACGAGCCGCTGCCCGGCGAGCGCCTGCACTTCTACAACTCGATCCTGATGATCGGGCAGGACGGCCTGGTCGGCGGGCGCTACGACAAGCTCCACCTCGTGCCGTTCGGCGAGTACCTGCCGGGGCCGGTCGACAGCCTGCTGCGCGCCCTCGGCCTCAAGCAGTTCGTGGCGGTGCCCGGCGGCTTCACCCCGGCCGAGGCGCATGAGCGGCGCTCCCTGACGGTGCCGGGCCTGCCGCCGGTGGCGCCCTCGATCTGCTACGAGGCGATCTTCCCCGGCGCCGTCGCATCGCACCGGGATCGTCCGGGCCTCCTCCTCAACGTCACCAACGACGGCTGGTTCGGCGACACGCCCGGGCCGCGCCAGCATTTCGCCCAGGCGCGCCTGCGCGCCGTAGAGGAAGGGATTCCTCTCGTCCGGGCGGCCAATACCGGCGTCAGTGCCGTGGTCGACCCCTACGGCCGGGTGACCGGAATGTTGTCGGTCGGAACCGAAGGCGTGCTCGATCGCAATCTCCCGAGAAACCTTAGGGAAAGCCCGCCATACGTACGTTTCGGCGATGTTTTTTTCGCCGTCATGCTTCTAGGGTGCGGGGTGATTGCAATCGGCGCGCGCCATCGTCGCGCGCCCCCACCGCCCCGCGGAGCGTCGATGTGAAGAAGGCACCCGATCCGGTCGATCGCCATGTCGGGCATCGCGTGCGCGTCCGGCGGCTCCTCGTCGGCGTGAGCCAGGAGAAGCTGGGCGACGCGCTGGGCGTGACCTTCCAGCAGATCCAGAAATACGAGAAGGGGACCAACCGCATCAGCGCCAGCCGGCTGCGCCAGATCGCCGACATGCTCGGCGTGCCGGTGAGCTTCTTCTACGAGGGCGCGCCGCGCCAGGACGGGACCCGCGACGAATCGGCGGAGCCGACCCCCGGCACCGCCGCCCACGACGTGTTCTGGACCAGCCAGGACCTGCAGCTGGTGCGCGCCTTCCAGCGCATCGGCGACAGCCAGGTGCGCCGGCGCATCATCAGCCTGGTCGAGGCGATCGGCGCGGCGGCGCCCGACGCGGACGCGCCCGACACGGCTCCCCCCGACGCCGAGTGACCGCCCGCATCGGTGCGGGGTTGCAAAGGTGTCGGTGCTCGCCGTGCCGCCATGACGCTATGACCCCCTGAACGCGCGGACCACGCGCGACGCCATCGCGCGCCGGCGCGACGACATCGCGCGCAGGCGCGGCAGGGAGGATCGAGTGCGGACCATCGAACGGGAGCCCGGCACCGGGGTCGCGTGGCCGGAGCGGCCGCGGGACGGCTTTCCCCCGGTCCTGATCGGGCTGGGGCTGATGCTGGTCGCCTTCAATCTCCGGCCCGCCCTGTCGAGCGTCGGTCCGCTCCTGCCGGGAATCCGGGCGGAGACCGGCCTGTCCGGCGCCCTGGCCGGGGCCCTCGTCACCCTGCCGGTCCTGTGCCTGGGGGTATTCGGGCGCCTGGCGCCGCTGCTCGTGCGGCGCATCGGGCCGGATGCCGGGGTGCTGGCGGCCCTGGTGGTGCTGGCGCTGGGGCTGACCCTGCGCGGCCTCGGCGGGGTGCCGCTGCTGTTCCTCGGCTCGGTGGTCGCCGCCGCGGCGATCGGCATCGTCGGGGTGATCCTGCCCGGCATCGTCAAGCGCGACTTTCCCGACCGGGCCGGCCTGATGACCGGCCTCTACACCGCCCTGCTGTGCCTCGGCGCCGCCGCCGGCGCCGGCTTCACCGTGCCGGCGCGCCGGGCGCTCGATCTCGGCTGGGAGGGCGCCCTGATGCTGTGGGCCGCGCCCGCCCTCGTCGCCGCCGCCGCCTGGCTGCCCTTCGTCCGCGGCCGCCCGCTTCCCTCCGGCACCGCCGCGCGGCCGAGCGGCGCCCTGTGGCGCGATCCCCTGGCCTGGCAGGTCACGGCCTTCATGGGCCTGCAATCGTCGCTCGCCTACATCGTGTTCGGCTGGCTGCCCGCGGCGCTCGTCGATCGCGGCTTCGACATCGTCGCGGCCGGGCTCGTCGCCTCGGTCTCGGCGCTGGCGCAAGGCCTGCTCGCGCTCCTGGTGCCGACGCTCGCGGCGCGCCGGCCGGACCAGCGGCCCTGGGTGGTGCTGGTCGTCAGCCTGCCGCTCGTCGGCTTCACCGGGCTCCTCGTCGGGCCGCTGGCCCTCGCCTGGGGCTTCGCCCTGGTGCTGGGCCTCGGGCTCGGCGGCTGCTTCGGCCTCGCCCTGACGCTGATCGTGCTGCGGGCCGGCGACCCGCGTGCCGCCGCCGAGCTCTCCGCCATGGCGCAGGGCGTCGGCTATTGCGGCGCGGCGCTCGGCCCGTTCCTGGTCGGGATCGTCCACGAGGCGAGCGGCGGCTGGTTCCTGCCGGCGATGCTCTACGCGGCCCTGTGCCTGGCGGCGGGGAGCTTCGGCCTGATGGCGGCGCGGAACCGGACGGTCCGGATCTGAGTCGCGTCCGATCGCGTTCGCGGGCCGAGCCCGGACCCCACGGGGAGCGGAACGGCCACGGCTCCTTCACCGTCCGTAGCCGCAACCGTCGACGACGTCCCGGCCCCGATCGGCGGCCGGCGCACGAATCCGGCCCGGTCCCGGGAGCGTCGCCTCCCGGGATTCTTCGCAGGGCCGGTGCAAGGCCCGGGACTCAGGTTCCCGACGGCCCGAGCGCCCGGGACGCCGGCCTGACGATCGTCGCGCCGCCGGCGCGGATCTCGAACACCGCGAGGGTCCGCTCGCTGGTGCCCTCCGGGCGGAACCGGAAAGTGCCGTCGATCCCGGCGAAGCCCGACGGATTGGTCAGCGTCGTGTCGGCGAAGCGCTGCGACCCGTATTGCCGGTTGAGCGCGGCGGCCAGCGACACCGCGTCGTAGGCCAGCGTCGCGACGCGGACCGGATCGGTGCCGAACCTGGCCCGGTACCGCTGGCCGAAGCCGGTGAAGCCCGCCGGATCGGCGGCGGCGAACCAGCCGCCCTGGAAGGCCGGCAGGGCGAAGACCCGCGGGTCGTTCCAGACCGCGGTGCCGACCGGCTTGACCCGGGCCGGGTTGAAGCCGGCGCGGGCGAGGGCGGCGCCGGCGGCGGAAAGGCCCTCGGGCGTGTCGGGCAGGAACAGCGCGTCGGCCTGCGGCGCGGCGCCCGTGACGAACGGCGCGATGCGCGCCACGGCGGCGGCCGGGTTGCCGGCGGGATAGCGCTCGATCGCCACCACGCGGGCGCCGCGGCGGGCCGCCGCCTCGCGGAACTGCGCCTCGACGACGCTGCCGTAGGTCGTCTCCGGGATCAGCGCGACGAAGGAGCGCCGCCCCGCCGCCGTGGTCTCGTCGATGACGCGGTCGACCTCCGGCTGCGGCAGGAAGCTCAGCAGGTAGACACCCCGGGCCGCCACGCCGGCATCGGTCGAGAACGCGATGACCGGCTTGCCGGCGGGCCGGGCCGTGGCGGCGGCGGATTGCACCGTGGCGGCGAAGAGCGGGCCGATGACGAGCTCCGCCCCCTCCGCCAGCGCGGCGGCCGCGGCCTCCCGGGCACCGTCCGGCGTGCCGCGGTCGTCCTTCACCAGGAGCTTCAGGTCGGGGCTCTGCGATTCGTCGAGGGCCAGGATGGCGGCGTTGCGCAAGCCCGCCCCGACCGCGGCCCCGGGACCGGAGAGTGGCAGGATCAGCGCGACCTTCACGCTGCCGGTGCCGAGCGTCGTCCCGTCGCCGGACGGCGCGGCCGGCGCCTCGACCGGCACGGTGCGGGAGGCGACGACCGGGCTCTCGATCCCGCCGCAGGCACCGAGCGCCAGCAATCCCGCGAGCGGCCAGGTGCGCCGCACGAGACGCCCGAAAGTGTCGAGGCCGATGCCCCCCATCGCCCGCTCCCCCGCTCCGGCCGGGCCCGCACCGCGAATCGGCGGCGGCAACCGACCAGCAACATCCATGCCCGGTGCATAAAGTCTGCCGACGAAAAGTAAACGACCGCTGCCGGGCAGAGCGCGATGGCGCGAGGGCAGGGTGCCGTGGCAGTGTCCCGGGCGATGACCCAGCGCAGCGACGATCCCCGCCGCCGCTCCCCGGACCGGTCCGCGACCGGCCGGGGCCCGGCGGTCTACACCGCCTTCGGCCTCGCGGCCGAGGCCGAGCCCCTGTCCCCCGGCCTGCACGTGGTGGCGACGCCGATCGGCAACCTGAAGGACGTGACCTTCCGGGCGCTCTCGACGCTGGCCGCCGCCGACGCGGTCCTGGCCGAGGACACGCGGGTCACCCGCACGCTGCTCGCCCATTACGGCATCACCACGCCGCTCGTCGCCTATCACGAGCATTCGGGGGAGGGGGTGCGCGAGCGGATGATCGCCCGCATGAAGGGCGGCGAGGCCCTGGCCCTCGTGTCGGATGCCGGCACCCCGCTGGTCTCGGATCCCGGCTTCAAGCTGGTCCAGGCGGCGATCGAGGCGGGGCTGGCGATCACGCCGATCCCCGGGCCCTCGGCCGCCATCACGGCGCTGGTCGCCGCCGGCCTGCCGACCGACCGGTTCTTCTTCGAGGGGTTCCTGCCGCAGAAGTCCGGAGCGCGGCGCAACCGCCTCGCGACCCTCGGCGCCGTCCCCGGCACGCTGGTGCTGTTCGAGGCGCCCCACCGCCTGCCCGAGATGCTCGCCGACGCCGCCGAGGTGCTGGGCGGGACCCGGCCGGCCGCGGTGGCGCGCGAGCTGACCAAGCTGTTCGAGACCGTGCGCCGCGGCGACCTCGCGGGGCTGGCCGCCGAGTACGCCGCCTCCGGCCCGCCCAAGGGCGAGGTGGTGGTGGTGATCGGCACCGCCCCCGACGACGCGCCGGGCCCGGAAGCCGACGCCGACCTCGATGCCCGGATCGCGGCGGCGCTCGCCCGCCACTCGATCAAGGACGCGGCGAGCCTCGTCGCCGACGAGACCGGGCTGAAGCGGCGCGAGGTCTATGCCCGCGCCCTGGTTCTGGCCCGTCGCGCCGACGATGCCGGCGACGCCTGACGCGGCGCGCCGGCGCCGGCTGACCTTCGCGCGCGGGCGCCGGGCCGAGCTCCTGGCGGCCGTCGCCCTGCTGCTCAAGGGCTACCGGCCGCTCGCCTGGCGCTTCTCCGCCGCGGGCGGCGAGATCGACCTGATCCTGCGCCGCGGCCGCGTGGTCGCCTTCGTCGAGGTCAAGGCCCGGCCGACCCTGGACGAGGCGCTCGTCGCCATCGACGCCCGCAAGCGCCGGCTGTTCTCCCGCGCCGCGCGGGCCTGGATCGCCCGCGCGCCCTGGAGCGCCGGCCTCACCCTGCGGGCCGATGCGGTGTTCGTGACGCCGGGCCGCTGGCCGCGCCACGTCGTCTCGGCCTTCGAGCTGGAGATGGATGGGTAAGGCGGGATTCCGCGGTTCCGTTCATCTTGCGTGCAGCGCAGCATGCCTAAGCTTGCGGGCAAGACCGGAACGCGAGAGGGGTTTTGCGAGATGCGCAGCGGGTTCGGATGCGAGTCCTGCGGCTCGCCGGCGGTCCGCCTGCCGGCCGACCTGAACGACGACGCCATGATCGAGTGCGACGGCTGCGGCTGCACGCTGATGGCCTGGGGCGCGTTCAAGCGCCGCGTCGAGGCTCAGGAGACGGCCGAGCGCCATGAACCGGCCGAGCGGCGCGCGATCCGGGCGAGGGCGCAGCCGGTCCGCTGAGGCGGCGTCGGCCCGGGGCCGGCCTCAGCGGGACCCGAGCCCCATGTCCGCTCGAGGCTTCGCAGGGGCGTGCGCGTCGCGGACGCGCCGCTCCTCGCCGCGGCAAGCCCCCTAATGATGCGCTGCGGTGCAGCGCCCGGGCGCGGGACGTCCGTCAGCCCGCCGCCGCCGCGATCGCGGCGATCAGGGTGCGCTTGAGATCCTGCTGGCTGAACGGCTTCTGGACCACCGGGCGGTCGCGGAACGGCTCGCGGATGCCGGCGCCGCCGTAGCCGGTCGAGAAGACCAGCGGCAGGCCGCGGCGCACGATCGCCTCGGCGACGGGGTAGATCGGCTCGCCGGCGACGTTGACGTCGAGGATCGCGACCACGAAGCTCTCGGTCTCGGCCATCTCGAGCGCCTTGCTCAGGCGCGCCGCCGGACCCACGACCTCGCAGCCGAAATCGAGCAGCATGTCCTCCAGCAGCATCGAGATCGCCGCTTCGTCCTCCACCACGAGGACGCGGGCACCGTTCAGGAGGTCTTCGCTTGTTTCCGTGCCCACGCCGGAGTTCTTTCCCTCAACGCCCCGAACCGGGGTTCGACCGACCCGTCCCTGCCGCTGCGGAAACCGCAAAGCCGTCAGGGGTTTCCATCGCCCGCAACCCATGCGAGTCCGCGCCGGCCACCAGTACCTGCGCCGGTGAGCCGTCGCCCGGAAAGCCAGACATGTCAAGCGCACCGACCTGGGACGCGATGCAGCGGCGGCGCTCCGCCCCCGCCCCCTTGAATCGGCGCTCCGTGATAGGGGGTGCGCTCGCCGGCCTCACGGTCGCGACCGGGGTGCGGGCCGACGATCCGACGGCCAAGCCGGTGGTCGTCGCCTCGAAGGTCGACGGGGAAGGCGCGCTCCTCGGCCACCTGATCGTGATGACCCTCCGGCGCCTCGGGGTGCCGGTCACGGCCCGGCTCCAGCTCGGGCCGACCCGCATCGTGCGCACCGCGCTCACCGCGGGCGAGATCGACGGCTACCCGGAATATACCGGCAACGCCGCCTTCTTCTCCGGCACCGAGGCCGATCCGGTCTGGCGCCGGGCGGACACGGCCTACGCGGCGGCGAAGGCGTTCGACGCCAGGAACGGCCTCACCTGGCTGAAAGCCGCCCCGGCCAACAACACCTGGCAGATCGCCGTGCAGGGAAGCCTGGCGCGCGCGGAGCGCCTCGCCACGATGGCGGATTTCGCCGGCGCCGTCCGCCGCGGCCTGATCGAGCTCGCGGCGTCCGCGGAATTCGTCGAGAGCCCCGCCGCCCTGCCGTCCTTCGAGCAGGCCTACGACTTCACGATGCCGCGGGAGCGGATCGTGATGCTGCCGGGCGGCGACACCGCGGTCACGCTGCGCGCCGCGGCCCAGGGCATCAGCGGGGTCAATGCCGGCATGGTCTACGGCACCGACGGGGCGATCGCCGCCCTCGACGTGGTGGTGATGAGCGACCCGGCCGGCGCGCAGATCGTCTACGAGCCGGCGCCCCTGTTCCGCGCCGCGGTGCTCGCGCGACACCCGCAGATCGCGCCGGCCCTCGACCGCCTGTTCGCCGGCCTCGACCTGCCGACCCTGCGGCGACTGAACGCCCGGATCGCCGTCGACGGCGACACGCCGGAGGCCGTCGCCCGCCGCTACCTCGCGTCGCTCCCGCAGGACGGCGCCGCGCCGGACACGCCTGCATCCGACGGCGCCGCGCCGGACAGGCCGGCCATGGAGGGATCCTCGCCGTGAAGGCTCACCTCCTCGCCCGGCCCGCCGCCTGGCTGCCGCCGGCGCTCGCCGCCCTCGCGGTCGCGGCGCTCGCCGGCCTGCCGTTCCTCGCCCTGGCGCCGAACCGCCTCGTGCCGGGCAGCCCCGTCGGCTGCGGCCTTCTCGGAGCCGCGGCGGGCGCCCTCGCGCTCCTGGCCTCCGGCCTGCTGGCCGGCCCGGCGAGACCCTGGCGCAGCTGGGCCGCGGTCGCGGCGGCGCTTGCCGCCTGGATCGCGCTCGTCGTGGGGGCCGGGCAGGGTGCCGCCGGCCTCCTCGCCGGGCAGCCGCCGGCCGCCCGCGCCGCCCTCGGCGCGGGAGCCTGGCTCGCCGGGCTCGCCCTGGCGGTCCTGCTCGCCGAGGCCGTCCGGGCGGTGCTGCCGCGCCGCGGCGGCCTCGTCGCCGCCCTGCTCCTCGTCGGCGTCACGATCCTGGCCGGGCGGGCCGGCCTCCTCGATGCCCTCTCGCTCGCGGTCGAGTATCGGGCGCGGGAGCAGGCCCTGGCGACCGCCTTCCTGCAGCATCTCGGCCTCGCCGGGGGGGCACTCGGGCTCGCCCTCGCGGTCTCGGGCCCGCTGGCGCTCCTGCACCTGCGCGACGGGCCGGCGGCGCGGTTCGCCGACGGGCTCCTCAACGGGATCCAGGTCGTGCCGGCGCTGGCGCTGTTCGCCGGCCTGGTGGCCGGCCTGTCGGGGCTGCTCGCCCTCGTGCCGGCCCTGCGCAGCCTCGGGCTCGCCGCCATCGGCCCGACCCCGGCGGTGATCGGCACCGCCGCCTATCTCGGCCTGCCGCTGGTGCGCGGCCTCGCCGCCGGCCTCGCGGCGGCGGATCCCGACGTGCTCGCCGCCGCCCGGGCCATGGGCCTCACGCCCCGCCAGATGCTGCTGCGGGTGCGCCTGCCGCTCGGGGCGCCGGTGCTGATCGGGGCCCTGCGGGTCGCGGCGGTGCAGAGCATCGGGCTCGCCACCCTCGGCGGCCTCGTCGGGGCCGGCGGGCTCGGTGCGGTGGTGTTCGAGGGCATGGCGCAGTTCGCCCAGGACCTGATCCTGCTCGGGGCGCTGCCGGTGATCGCCCTGGCGCTCGCGGTCGATGCCGGCCTCGCCCTCCTCGCCGGCCCCGGGACGGACGACGCGATACGGATCCAGGGAGAGACGGCATGACCCGCGCCCGCCGCGCCCTGGCGCCGCTCCTCCTCGGGATCGCTCTCGCGGCCCTGAGCCTGCCGGAGGTCGCCGGGTTCGTCATCCGCGCCTCAGGACTGCCGGCCGGCACGCCGGTGCCGGCCGGGCGCCTCGCCTGGCTCGCCCGGCAGCACCTCGCCCTGGCGCTGGCGGGATTCGCCCTCGCCGGCGGGGCCGGCCTCACGCTTGGCATCCTGGCGACCCGGGCGGCGGGCGCCTCCCTGCGCGCCTCCCTCGACACCCTGGCGGCGGCGGCGCAGGCCGCACCGCCGGTCGTGATCATCGCCCTCGCGCTGCCGGTGATCGGCTTCGGCGCCCCGCCGGTCCTGCTGGCGCTCGCCGCCTACGGGCTGATGCCGGTGATGCGCGGCACCGTCGGCGCGCTCGCCACCGTGCCGGACGACGTGCGCCGGGCCGCGACCGCGATGGGGCTCACCCCGGCCCAGATGCTGCTCCGGGTCGAGCTGCCGCTCGCCGCCGGGCCGATCCTCGAGGCCTTGCGGGTGGTGCTGGTCCTGGCGGTGGCGACCGCGGCGGTCGGGGCGCTCGCCGGCGCCCAGACCCTCGGCACGCCGATCGTCGTCGGCCTGCAGACCCAGAACACCCTGGCTCTGGTCCAGGGCGCGGCGGCCGCCGCGGCCCTCGCCTTCCTGGCCGATGCGGGCTGGCTCGCCGCGGTGGCGGGGTTGGACCGCGCCCTGCGGCGATAAGGCGGTCAGGCCGCCGCCAGACCCCGCTTGCGCAGGAGCGGCCCGGTGCTCGGCAGTCGGCCGCGGAACGCCGTGTAGGCGCTGCGCGCGTCCCGCAGGTTGCCGGCGCCGTACACGTAGGTGCGCAGGCGCTCGGCGGTGGCCGGATCGAAGATGTTCCCGGCTTCCCGGAAGGCGTCGAAGGCGTCGGCGTCCAGCACCTCGGACCAGAGATAGCTGTAATAGCCCGCCGCATACCCTTCGCCGGCGAAGATGTGCTGGAAGTGGGGGGTGCGGTGGCGCATCGCGATCTCGCCCGGCATGCCGATCCGGCGCAGCGACTCGGCCTCGAAGGCCAGCGGATCGATGCCGGATTCGGCCTCGCCCGAGAGGTGCAGGTCGAGATCGACGATGGCCGACGCCGTGTATTCCACCGTGGCGAAGCCCTGGTTGAAGGTGCGGGCGGCCAGCAGCCGGCGCAGCAGGTCCTCGGGCATCGGCTCGCCGGTGCGGTAGTGGCGGGCGTGCGACCGCAGCACCTCGGGCTGCTCCAGCCAGTGCTCGTAGAGCTGGGACGGCAGCTCGACGAAGTCGCCCGCCACCGCGGTGCCGGCGAGGATCGGGTAGGTCACGTTCGAGAGCAGCCCGTGCAGGGCGTGGCCGAATTCGTGGAACAGCGTCCGGGCATCGTCGAAGGACAGGAGCGCCGGCTCGTCATCGCCGCCCTTGGCGAAGTTCATCACGTTGACGATGATCGGCGTGACCTCGCCGGTCAGCCGCTCCTGCGAGCGGAAGCCGCTCATCCAAGCGCCGGAGCGCTTGCTCGCCCGCGCGAAGTAGTCGCCGAGGAACAGCCCGATCAGCCGCCCGTCGCGGTCGGCGACCTCCCAGGCCCGCACCTCGGGATGGTAGCGCGGCACGTCCGCGAGCTCGGTGAAGGAGAGGCCGAACAGGCGGTGCGCCGTGTCGAAGGCGGCCTGGATCATGCCTTCGAGGGGCAGGTACGGCTTGATCTCGCCCTCGTCGAGGGCGTGCTCGCGCCGGCGCAGGCGCTCGGCGTAGTGGCGCCAGTCCCACGGCGCGAGGGGCGCCGTCTGGCCGTCCTCGCGGGCGAGCGCCTGCAGCCGGTCGCGCTCGGCCTCGGCCCGCGCGCGGGCCGGCGCCCAGACCTCCTCCAGGAGCCCGACCGCGGCCTCGGCGCTGCCCGCCATGGTGTCGTCGAGGCGGAAGGCGGCGTAGCTCGGGTAGCCGAGCAGGCGGGCCCGCTCGGCGCGCAGGCGCAGGGTCTCGGTGACGATCGCCCGGTTGTCGGTGTCGCCGCCGTTCTCGCCCCGGCGGATCCAGGCGGCGTAGGCGCGCTCGCGCAAGGAACGGTTGGTCGAGAAGACCAGGAACGGCTCGATCAGCGAGCGCGACAGGGTGACGACGTGGCGGTCCTTGAGTCCGCGCTCCTCGGCGGCGCGGGCCGCGGAGGCGCGCAGGAACGGCGGCAGCCCGGCGAGCTCGTCCTCGCCGGACAGCTCCAGGGTGAAGGCGCTCTCGTCGGCGAGCAGGTTCTGGCTGAACTGGGTCCCGAGCTCGGCGAGCCGCGCCGCGATGGCGGCCATGCGCTCCTTGGCCTCGGCGTCGAGCTCGGCGCCGGCCCGGCGGAAGCGCAGGCGGTAGCGCTCGCGCACCCGCTTCTCCTCGTCCGACAGGCCGTCCTCGGCGATGGCCGAGACCCGCGCCCACAGGTCGGGGTTGAGGTAGATCGCGCTGCCGTGGCGGGCGAGCCGCGGCGCCACCGCCCGCTCGACGGCCTGCAGCTCGGGATTGGTGTGGCTGCCGGTCAGGTTGAAGAAGGTCGAGGAGACCCGCCGCAGGGCTTGGCCCGCGCGCTCCAGCGCCTCGATCGTGTTGGCGAAGGTCGGCGGCTCGGGGTTGCCGGCAATCGCCTCGATCTCGGCGACGTGCTGGGCCAGCGCCCGCTCGAAGGCCGGCTCGTAATGCGACGGCGCGATGCGCTCGAAGGGCGGCAGCCCGTGCGGCGTGGTCCAGGCCGGCTCGGAGAAAGGGTTGGGCTCGTGCTCCGCCGTGACGCCGCGCATGCTGGTCCTCTCGCTGGTGTGGCGGGCGACGATAGCCCTTGCGCGGACCAGCGCAAGCGAAGGCCGGTCGCAGGCCGCCGCACGGGGAACGGTCACGCTTTGCCGCCCGTTGTGGAGAGCCGTCCGAGACAGGATCCGGAGACGAACCAGGCGCGGGATGCCCCTCGGTCGGCGACGGTCGCGCGAGGGGAGTGAGGGCCATGCCGGATATGATCGCCGGGCGGATCCTGGCCGTGCTGATGGGCGCGACGCTCGTCACCGGCCAGGCCGCCGCGCAGGCACCCGCCGCCCCGCCGCCGCTGAGCCGTGTCCCGGCCGATCAGGTCCCCCTGCCGCCGCCACGACCCGAGGAGGCCAGGGAGCCGGCGGCGAAGGAGCCGGCAGCCAAGGAGACCACGAAGGAGACCGCGAAGGAGACGCCGCCCCCGGCCGTGCCGGAGCCGCCGCCCCTGCCGCCCGAACGTCCGGCCGACGTGCCCTCCGGCCCGGCGCCGACGCCCGCCGCACTCGTGCCCGACGACGCCGCCTGCCTGCGCCGCCTCGAGCGCCTCGGCGCCAAGGCCGAGCCGGTGGCGCCGCTCTCCGACGGGATGTGCGGGGCGGCGAGGCCCCTGCGGGTCACGGAATTGCCGGACGGCGTGGTGCTGGCGCCCGCCGCCACCCTGACCTGCACCGCCGCCGAGGCCCTGGCGCGCTGGAGCACCGAGGTGCGGGTGATCGGCGAGCGCACCCTCGGCAAGGCGCCCCGGACGTTCCAGATCGGCGGTTCCTACGAGTGCCGCGGCCAGAACCACGACCCGAGCGCCAAGCTCAGCGAGCACGCCTTCGCCAACGGCGTCGACGTGATGGGCTTCACGGTCGACGGACGGCCACCGATCGCCGTCGGGGCGACGAAGGAGGGCACGCCCGAGGCCGCCTTCGCGGCCGCCGTGCGGGCGCGCGCCTGCGCGTTCTTCCGCACCGTGCTCGGGCCGGGCTCCGACCCCGCCCACGCCAACCACCTCCACCTCGACGAGCGCGAGCGCCAGAGCGGCCACCGCCTGTGCCAGTGAGCGGGAACGGGACACCGCATCCGGCGCTTGAGGCTTTGCTCGATTCGGCGAACGGGAGACAGGCGGACATGCGGACGGTGGCACGGCTCGGCACGGCTCTGGTGATGATCGGGTTGTCGGGCGCCGCCGGCGCCGCCGAGACCTCCCTGACGCCGGAGGCGATCAACGGGGCGCAGTTCGGTGCGGGGGCGAGCGAAGGCAGCCAGGAGGCCGGCGGCAAACGTGCCGAGGACCGGAAGGCCGAGAAGGACACGAGGACATCCGGCAGGACGGACGAGAAGCGCCCCGACCCGCTGACGATCCGCACGCAGGTGCTGCTCGACCGGGCCGGCTTCTCGCCCGGCGCGATCGACGGGCGCGACGGCGACAACCTGCGCGGGGCGCTGGCCGGCTTCGCCAGGGCCAGGGGCCAGTCCTTCTCGGGAACGCTCGACGCGCCGCTCTGGCAGGCCCTGTCGGCGACGAGCCAGGACCCGGCGGTGACGCAGTACACGCTGACCGACCAGGACGTCGCCGGCCCCTACGTCGAGGAGATCCCGCCGAAGATGGAGGAGCAGGCCGACCTCAAGGCGCTGTCCTACACCTCGCCGGCCGAGATGCTGGCCGAGCGCTTCCACATGAGCAAGGCGCTGCTCGAGGCGCTCAATCCCGGCACGCCGCTGACCAAGGCCGGCACGGCGATCACGGTGGCGGCGGTGCCCGCGATGGAGACCGGGCGCATCCCCGCCAAGGAGCTGCCCGAGGCGCCGAAGGTCGGCCGCGTCGAGGTCGACAAGGAGGCGCACCAGGTCCGCGCCTACGGCGACGACGGGACGCTCCTGCATCTCTACCCGGCCTCGATCGGCAGCGAGGAGAAGCCGGCGCCGACCGGAATCCTGAAGGTCGAGGGCGTCGCCTTCGATCCGACCTACACCTACAACCCGAAATACGAGTTCAAGGGCGTCGAGGCGAAGCACAAGTTCACCATCAAGCCCGGCCCGAACAACCCGGTCGGCCTGGTCTGGATCGACCTCTCGGGCAATGACGGCTACGGCATCCACGGCACGCCCGAGCCGGAGAAGGTCGGCAAGACCGAGTCGCACGGCTGCATCCGGCTCACCAACTGGGATGCCCGCGACCTCGCCAAGCACATCGAGCGCGGGGCGAAGGTCGATTTCGGCAAGTAGGCAGGCGCGCGGCCAGGCCGCGTCGTTCTGTCGGCTTCGAGACGCATCAATCCGTGCGTCGTCCCGGGGCTCGCCGAAGGCGGAAACCCGGGATGGCGGGCAGGGTGGCGGAACCGTCGGGCTCCGCCCGGACCCTCAATTGCTGCGCAGCAGCGCTTCCAGCACCTTCGCGCCCGGTCGCCCGGTCTGCGGCATGCCCAGGCGCCGCTCGATGTCCTTGATCGCCTCGCGGGTCTTCGCTCCGACCCGGCCGTCCGGCTCGCCGACGTCGTAGCCGCGGGAGGCGAGCGCGCTCTGCAGGCTGCGGCGCTCGGCGCGCGACAGCGGCGGGTCGTCGGTCGGCCAGGCGGTCTGGACGCCGGCCTTGCCGCGCAGGCGATCCGACAGCACCGCGATGGCGAGCCCGTAGGATTCGGCGGCGTTGTAGGAGTAGATCGCGTCGAAGTTTTTCGTCACCAGGAAGGCCGGGCCGTTCGCGCCGGCCGGGGCCAGGATGCCGACCGGTCCCTCCGCCGAGAGCGGCCGCCCGTCGAGGCGGGTGACGCCGAGGGACGCCCAGTGCGCCGCCGGCTTCTTGTTCTTGCGCCCGGCCGCCGCGACGTTGAAGCCCGGCGGCAGCCGCACCTCGTAGCCCCAGGGCTGGCCGTTGTGCCACTTGGCGACGCGCAGGAAGTTGGCGGTCGAGCCGACCGCGTCCGGCACCGAATCGACCACGTCGCGCCGCCCGTCGCCGTCGAGGTCGACCGCGAGGCGGTGGTAGGTGGTCGGCATGAACTGGGTCTGGCCGAAGGCGCCGGCCCAGGAGCCGGTCAGGCGCTCGGGCGCGATGTCGCCCTTGGCGATGATCTTGAGGGTGGCGAGCAGCTCGGTCTTGAAGAACTCGCGCCGGCGGGTGCCGCCGCAGGCGAGCGTCGCCAGGGACTGCACCAGCGGCATCTTGCCGAGGTTCTTGCCGAAATTCGATTCGACGCCCCACACCGCCGCGATGGTGTAGCGGTCGACGCCGTAGCGCGCCTCGGCCTGGGCGAGGGCGCTCGCGTGCTGGCGCATGGCGGCGCGGCCGTCATCGACCCGCTCGTCGTCGACGAGGGCGGCCATGTAGTCCCAGATCGGCGTCTTGAACTCGGGCTGGGCCTGGGAGAGCTCGATCACCTTGTCGTCGAAGCTGATCCCGGCCGTGGCGGCCTGGAACGCGGCCGGCGACACGCCTTGGGCGGCGGCCTCCTGGCCGATGCCGGCGAGGCAGGAGCGGAAATCCGCCAGCGCCGCCTGCGGCAGGCCGAGGCCGGCGAGGCAGAGCAGGGTGGCGGCCTTGAGGGTCGCGCGCCGCGTCATGAGCAGGTGTCTCTCCCGTTTCTCCGATCCTGAGCCCCGAATGGGGCGTCATCAGGGTTAAGGAAGTCCTGATGGAATCGCAGACCGGCGGGGGCCTCGCCGCGGCGAAGGGCCCACCGGTCCCGGGGGATTAATCCTGCGGCGCCGACCGGCGTCAGGCCCAGGGCCGCTCGGCGAGCTTCCGCTCGTAGGCGTCGATCGACGGGGCCTTCTCGAGGGTCAGGCCGATATCGTCGAGGCCGTTGAGCAGGTTGTGCTTGCGGCCCGGGTCGATGTCGAAGTGCAGGGTGCCGCCGTCCGGCCCCTTGATGAGCTGGTTCTCGAGGTCGATCGTCAGCGTCGCGTTGGCGCCGCGATTCGCGTCGTCGAGCAGCTTCTCCAGATCCTCCGGCTTCACGGTGATCAGCAGGATGCCGTTCTTGGCGCTGTTGTTGAAGAAGATGTCGGCGAAGCTGGTCGAGATGATGCAGCGGATGCCGAAATCGGCGAGCGCCCAGGGGGCGTGCTCGCGCGACGAGCCGCAGCCGAAATTGTCGCCCGCCACCAGGATCTTGGCGTTGCGGTAGGCCGGCTGGTTGAGGACGAAGTCGGGATTCTCCGAGCCGTCGTCGCGGTAGCGCATCTCGGAGAACAGGCCCTTGCCGAGGCCGGTGCGCTTGATCGTCTTGAGGTACTGCTTGGGGATGATGCGGTCGGTGTCGACGTTGACGATCGGCAGCGGGGCCGCAACGCCTTCCAGCACGGTGAACTTTTCCATGGGCCTCAGGTCCCGCGCCGCGCGGGGGTGAGGCGTCGCGCGGCTGATCGCCGGTGGTTCTAGCAAGCGGCGGCGTCCATGCAAGCGGGCCGGCCGTCGCCGATGAGCGGACCTTCCCGCGCCCTCCGCCCGATCCGGAGCCCGTCCGGTTCTGTTGCGAGCCGCCGTGCACCGAAATCCAGCCTGCCGGCGATGCGGCATGCCGTTCCGTTCCGAGCGATGTCCAGCGTGTTATGGAAGTCGTTTGGCAACCCCTCAAGCTTCTCACGGCTTTATCGATGAGCATCCATCGACTCTACCGCGCGACATTCATTCATCCGGACGATACAACCTCATTTTCGATGCATTTCTCCCGATTTTATCAATTCTGTCATATCTAATGTATTTCACGGCTATAGAATGATTAAAAATACGTAAATTACGGCAATATTCAAATGTTACCAAATTGCATCATCTCAGACAAAGCGCCCGATGGCTTCACCCAACGTTCTGGACAAATCAAATTTTCCGAATGAATTTGTATCTGCTGCAGAAAATAAGGAGAGGTGCAGTGTGGGGAAGGATATCAAGAATTTTCCGACTTGCCGCTATGGCGTTCGTCATTGCCCCCACAGTGGCCGCGTGCGTATCCATCACGGATAGCGTCGATGGCCACTTGACCGAGATGAATATAAGTGCCGACAACTTTCGCAATCAGGCAATATTGCTGAATATTCTGCGAGCACGCCAGGGCGCCCCATTGTCATTCGTCAGCGTCGCGACCATTCAGGGGCAGTATAATAGCAGCGTAAACGCGGGGCTTCCCAGCTATTCGATCGGTCCATTGGCGGTTCAGTCCGGACGGCCGTTCGGGTTCTCAAACAGCACGCTCAGCGGGGGACTTCAGAGCCAGTCGATCCCGAATTTCAATAATTTGGTTGGCAAAGACTTCACGCAGGCTGCCACGACGGCGGTCTCGGCGTTGCAGTTGCTGCGATTTGCCCGCGACGGATTTCCGATCGATCTTCTTCTCTCGCTGACGACATCAAAAATTATTATCTACGCCAATAATAAATATTTTCACATCGACACGTTTCCGAGCAAGTTTGTCGATTGTCCCTATTTGCCAGGCATTGATATGACTCCTAACATCAGTGCTGCGGATTGTTTTCGCAGGATCCGGGAATCTGCGGAAGCTCTCAGGCTTGATTTTGAGGCAACCCGGTCCCTCAACCCAAACAAAGAAACAATTGCAGGTTTCAATATCGATAGCAAAGAAAGCAAGATCGACGCGAGCATAGATATAGATGCAAAAATTTGTTTCAATAACATAAAGCCGGAAATCATAGCATTATATGAGGGAACCGGTTTTCATGGAGTGCGTGACGCTCAATGCGGGCGAAATCAGGGAGAGTTCGACTATAAAGTTTACAAGAAGCGTCCAAAAAATCTCGCCCCTATACAGGCCGAATTTCGCTCCCTAGTCGGCATCTATCGATTTTTGGGCGGGATATATCGCAGGCCTGATCTCGCCGAGCGATACTTGCCGATCGACAACTTCGACCTAGAGCCACTGCTGGACATCAAAGAGAATACATCCGGTCCATGCTTCGTCGAAGTCGGGTATCAGGGTCAACGGTACTGCGTACCGGAACAGGGAGCGCGGAAAACGAAGGCGATTTTCGCCTTGCTGGATCAGATTCAGAACAATAGCACCGACATCAGCAAGCTGCCGCAGCCGTCTGTGGTGAACTTGAGCGGCCGGCTTCCGTAGGCGCAGTTTCCGGAACGACGTTGGCCCGGCCGTCGCGAGACGCGACGGCCGGGCTTTCGTCACTCGACAGGAGCCGTCACCGCGACCCGGACAGCTCCAGCACGTCGTCGAACGTCCGCAGGCCCGCCCGCGGCGAGTTCACCAGCACCGCCATGTTGCCCGGCGCGTGCTGGTTCTTCCACATCTTGGTGTGGGCCTCCGGGATCTTGTCCCAGGGGAACAGCTCGCTCATGCACGGATCGACCCGGCGGTCGATGACGAACTGGTTGGCGGCCGCCGCCTGCTTCAGGTGGGCGAAGTGCGAGCCCTGGATGCGCTTCTGCCGCATCCAGACGTAGCGGGCGTCGAAGGTGATGTTGAAGCCGGTCGTGCCGGCGCAGAACACCACCATGCCGCCGCGCTTCACCACCAGCGCCGAGACCGGGAAGGTCGCCTCGCCCGGGTGCTCGAACACGATGTCGACGTCGTTGCCCTTGCCGGTGATGTCCCAGATCGCCTTGCCGAACTTGCGGGCCTCCTTGGTCCACTCGTTGAACTCGGGCGAGTTCACCTTCGGCAACTGGCCCCAGCAGTTGAAGTCCTTGCGGTTGATGACGCCCTTGGCGCCCAGGCTCATGACGTAGTCGCGCTTCGACTCGTCGGAGATCACCGCGATGGCGTTGGCGCCGGCCGCC
This sequence comes from Methylobacterium platani, assembly GCF_001653715.1. GTDB lineage: Bacteria > Pseudomonadota > Alphaproteobacteria > Rhizobiales > Beijerinckiaceae > Methylobacterium > Methylobacterium platani. The sequence goes on along the minus strand of NZ_LWHQ01000040.1, from coordinate 17,119 downwards.
GCGCAGAGCTGCACGCCGAACACGCCGAGGCCGCCCGAGGCGCCCCAGATCAGCACGTTCTGGCCCGGCTTGATCGTGTGCGGCGCGTGGCCGAACAGCATCCGGTAGGCGGTGGCGAGCGTCAGCGTGTAGCAGGCGCTCTCCTCCCAGGTCAGGTGCCTGGGCCGGTGCATCAGCTGGCGCGACTGCACCCGGCAGAACTGGCCGAAGGAGCCGTCCGGGGTCTCGTAGCCCCAGATGCGCTGCGACGGCGAGAACATCGGGTCGCCGCCGTTGCACTCCTCGTCGTCGCCGTCGTCCTGGTTGCAGTGGACGATGACCTCGTCGCCGACCTTCCAGCGCTTCACCTTGGCGCCGACGGCCCAGACGATGCCCGAGGCGTCCGACCCGGCGACGTGGAAGTCGGCCTTGTGGACGTCGAACGGCGAGATCGGCTCGCCGAGGCCGGCCCAGACGCCGTTGTAGTTGACGCCGGCGGCCATCACGAGGACGAGCACCTCGTCGTCGCCGATCGACCAGGTCGGCAGCACCTCGATCTGCATCGAGGTCTCCGGCGGGCCGTGGCGCTCGCGCCGGATGGCCCAGGCATACATCTTCGCCGGGACGTGGCCGAGCGGCGGAATCTCGCCGATCTCGTAGAGATCCTTCAACCCGGACCCACCCGTCGCCACCGGCTCCAGCGCGGCGCTCGCAGCCATCGCGGACCCTCCCTTGAAATATTGCACTGCACCGTGGATTCTAGCGTCGTTCCAGGGGGCGTCCAATAGCCCTTTAGGCGACGCAGGCCACGAGTCGGCCTTAGGTCAAGGGTGACGGTTAAACCGGGCACCGCTAGCATCCGCGCTTCGGTGGGCTCAGACCCCACCCGGCCGGGCAACGAGGGTGAGGGCGCGAGATGGGCGAACCGGAGGTCAAGCGCGACAAGCCGTGGATCATCCGCACCTATGCGGGCCATTCCACGGCGGCGGAATCGAACGCGCTCTATCGCGGCAACCTCGCCAAGGGGCAGACCGGCCTGTCGGTCGCCTTCGACCTGCCGACCCAGACCGGCTACGACCCGGACCACGAGCTGGCCCGCGGCGAGGTCGGCAAGGTCGGCGTCTCGATCGCGCATCTCGGCGACATGCGGACCCTGTTCCAGGACATCCCGCTCGCCCAGATGAACACCTCGATGACCATCAACGCCACGGCGCCGTGGCTGCTGGCGCTCTACCTCGCGGTGGCCGAGGAGCAGGGGGCGCCGTTCTCGGCCCTCCAGGGCACGACCCAGAACGACATCATCAAGGAATACCTGTCGCGGGGCACCTACGTGTTCCCGCCCGGGCCGTCCCTGCGGCTCACCAAGGACGTGATCCTGTTCACGACGAGCCAGGTTCCGAAGTGGAACCCGATGAACGTGTGCTCCTACCACCTGCAGGAGGCGGGGGCGACGCCGGTCCAGGAACTGTCCTACGCGCTCGCGGTCGCCATCGCGGTCCTCGACACGGTGCGGGACGATCCGAACTTCGACGAGGAGAGCTTCGCCGACGTGGTCGGGCGGATCTCGTTCTTCGTCAATGCGGGGCTGCGCTTCGTCACCGAGATCTGCAAGATGCGGGCGTTCTGCGATCTCTGGGACGAGATCACCCGCGACCGCTACGGCATCGCGGATGCCCGCAAGCGCATCTTCCGCTACGGCGTTCAGGTGAACTCGCTCGGGCTGACCGAGCAGCAGCCCGAGAACAACGTCCACCGCATCCTGATCGAGATGCTGGCCGTGACCCTGTCCAAGCGCGCCCGCGCCCGCGCCGTGCAATTGCCGGCCTGGAACGAGGCGCTCGGCCTGCCGCGGCCCTGGGACCAGCAATGGTCGATGCGGATGCAGCAGATCCTCGCCTTCGAGACCGACCTCCTCGAATACGACGACATCTTCGACGGCTCGGTCGTGATGGACGCCAAGGTCGAGGCTCTCAAAGCTGAGACCCGGGCGGAATTGGCACGCATCGGCGCGCTCGGCGGCGCGGTCGCGGCGATCGAGACCGGCCTGATGAAGCGGGCGCTCGTCGAATCGAACGCGAAGCGCATCGCGGCGATCGAGCGCGGCGAGCAGGTCGTGGTCGGCGTCAACAAGTTCCAGAACGGCGAGCCCTCGCCACTCACCGCCGGCGACGGCGCGATCTTCACCGTCTCCGAGACCGTCGAGATGGAGGCGCAGGGGCGCATCAAGGCCTGGCGCGCGAAGCGCGACGCGGCCGCGGTCGCGGCGGCCCTCGACGAGCTGGAGGCGGCGGCGCGCGAGGGCCGCAACGTGATGCCGGCCTCGATCGCCTGCGCCAAGGCCGGCGTCACCACCGGCGAATGGGGCGAGCGCCTGCGCCAGGTCTTCGGCGAGTACCGCGCCCCCACCGGCGTCACCCCGGAGACCGTCACCTCGGGTGCGGCCGAGGAGGCGCGCCTGCTGGTGGCCGATCTCGGCGAGCGCCTGGGCGAGGCGCCGAAGCTCGTCGTCGGCAAGCCCGGCCTCGACGGGCACTCGAACGGCGCCGAGCAGATCGCGCTTCGCGCCCGCGACGTCGGCTTCGACGTCACCTATGACGGCATCCGCCAGACCCCGGCCGAGATCGTCGCCAAGGCGCGCGAGCGCAACGCCCACATCATCGGCCTGTCGATCCTGTCCGGCTCGCACGTGCCGCTGGTGCGCGAGGTCCGCTCGCGGCTGCGCCAGGAGGGCCTCGACCACATCCCGGTCGTCGTCGGCGGCATCATCTCGCCCGACGACGAGCTGGTGCTGAAGAACATGGGTGTCGCCGCGATCTACACCCCGAAGGACTACGCCCTCGACACGATCATGGTCGGCCTCGCCAAGGTGGTCGAGCGGTCGATCGCGAAGCGCGAGGCGGAGGGCGCGGAGCCGCGGCGGGAAGAGGTGTTCTGAACGGCGACGTCGAGAGGGCCGAACCGGCCCTCTCGACGAGGACGAGACGCTGTCCGGACAGCGTCTCACGCGAGGCGGCAGTTCCGCGCCGCGTCGGAGCCGGCGAGGGGCGTATCCCCGTGACGGCCCGGCCCGCGGCCCGGGGGGGGCTCAGCCCCCCTCGGCCTCCCCGTCGATCTCGACCTCCGCCTCGCCCTCGCCCTCGATGTGCTCGACCGATACGACCTTCTCGGTCTTGTCGGTGTTGAACACCGTGACGCCCTGCGAGGCGCGGCCGACCACCCGGATGTCGTCGACGGGCACGCGGATCAGCTTGCCGGCATCGGTCACCAGCATGATCTGGTCGCTGGTCTCGACCGGGAACGAGGCGACGAGGGTGCCGTTGCGGGCATTGACCTCCATCGCCTTGATGCCCTTGCCGCCGCGGCCGGAGATCCGGTACTCGAAGGACGAGGTGCGCTTGCCGAAGCCGCGCTCCGACAGGGTGAGGACGAACTGCTCCGCCGCCCCCATGGTGATGTAGCGGTCCTGCTCCAGGTTGATCGAGGCTGCGGCCTCCTCGCCCTCGGGCTCGGGTTCGGCGGGCAGCTCGATCGCCTCGCCGGTGGCGCGACGGTCGGCATTGGCGCGCTTGAGGTAGGCCTGGCGCTCCTCGGGCGAGGCCTCGAAGTGGCGCAGGATCGTCATCGAGATGACCTCGTCGCCCTTGGCGAGGTTGATGCCCCGCACGCCGGTCGAGTCGCGGCCCTTGAACACCCGCACGTCGGTGACCGGGAAGCGGATGCACTGGCCGGCGCCGGTGGTCAGCAGCACGTCGTCGGCTTCCGTGCAGATCTCGACGTGGACGATGTGGTCGCCCTCGTCGAGCTTCATGGCGATCTTGCCGTTGCGGTTGACCTGCACGAAGTCCGACAGCTTGTTGCGCCGCACGCTGCCCGACGCCGTGGCGAACATCACGTCGAGGGTCTCCCAGGACGCCTCGTCCTCGGGCAGGGGCATGATCGTGGTGATGCGCTCCTTGCCCTGGTCGAGGGGCAGGATGTTGACGAGCGCCTTGCCCCGCGCGTTCGGCGCCGCGAGCGGCAGCCGCCACACCTTCTCCTTGTAGGCCTGGCCCTGCGAGGAGAAGAACAGCACCGGCGTGTGGGTGTTCGCCACGAACAGCCGGGTGACGAAATCCTCGTCGCGCATCGACATGCCGGCCCGGCCCTTGCCGCCGCGGCGCTGGGCCCGGTAGGTCGAGAGCGGCACCCGCTTGATGTAGCCGGCGTGCGACACGGTCACGACCATGTCCTCGCGCTGGATCAGGTCCTCGTCCTCGACGCTCGAATCCCAGTCGAGGATCTCGGTCTTGCGCGGCGTCGCGTACTCGGCCCGGACTTCCGCCAGCTCGTGCTTGACGATGCCCATGATCCGGGCGCGCGAGCGCAGGATGTCGAGATAGTCGGCGATCTCGTCGGCGAGGCGCTTCAGCTCGTCGCCGATCTCGTCGCGGCCGAGCGCGGTCAGGCGCTGCAGGCGCAGGTCGAGGATGGCGCGGGCCTGGGTCTCGGACAGCCGGTAGGTGCCGTCCTCGCGCAGCCGATGGCGCGGATCGTCGACGAGCGCGATCAGCGGCGCGATATCCTCGGCCGGCCAGTCGCGGGCCATCAGGGCCTCGCGGGCCGAGTTCGGGTCCGGCGAGGTCCGAATCAGCCGGATCACCTCGTCGATGTTGGCGACCGCGATGGCGAGACCGCATAAGACGTGGGCGCGCTCGCGCGCCTTGTTCAGGAGGAACTTGGTGCGGCGGGAGACGACTTCCTCGCGGAAGTCGATGAAGGCCTGGATCAGGTCCTTGAGATTCAGAAGCTCGGGGCGGCCGCCGTTGAGCGCCACCATGTTGCAGCCGAAGCTCGTCTGCAGCGGCGTGTAGCGGTAGAGCTGGTTCAGCACCACGTCGGCGACGGCGTCGCGCTTCAGCTCGACCACGATGCGCATGCCGTCGCGGTCGGATTCGTCGCGAAGATCCGCGATGCCCTCGACGCGCTTCTCGCGCACGAGGTCGGCGATCTTCTCGACGAGCGACGCCTTGTTCACCTGATACGGGATCTGGGTGAAGATCAGCGCCTCGCGCTCCTTGCGCAACTCCTCGACGTGGGACTTCGCCCGCATGATCACCGAGCCGCGGCCGGTCATGTAGGCCGAGCGGGTGCCCGAGCGCCCGAGGATCGAGCCCCCGGTCGGGAAGTCCGGGCCCGGGATGATGTCGTTCAGGCCCTCGATGGTGATGGCCGGATCGTCGATCAGCGCGATGCAGCCGTCGATCACCTCGCCGAGGTTGTGCGGCGGGATGTTGGTCGCCATGCCGACCGCGATGCCGCCGGCGCCGTTGACGAGGAGGTTGGGGAAGCGGGCGGGCAGGACCGCCGGCTCGTCCTTCGACTCGTCGTAGTTCGGGTTGAAGTCGACCGTGTCCTTGTCGATGTCCTCGAGGAGGGCCATCGAGGGCTTGGCGAGGCGCGATTCGGTGTAGCGCATCGCCGCCGGCGGATCGCCGTCGACCGAGCCGAAATTGCCCTGGCCGTCGACCAGCATCAGCCGCATCGCGAAGTCCTGCGCCATGCGGACGAGGGCGTCGTAGATCGACTGGTCGCCGTGCGGGTGATACTGACCCATCACGTCGCCGACGATGCGCGCCGACTTCACGTACTTGCGGTCCGGCAGGTAGCCGTTCTCGTACATGGAGTACAGGATGCGGCGATGCACCGGCTTCAGGCCGTCGCGCGCGTCCGGCAGGGCCCGGCTGACGATCACGCTCATCGCGTAGGCCAGGTAGGACTGGCGCATCTCGTCGGTGATCGAGACGGGCTTGATGTCGGTCGCGGGCGGGGGGGCGCCGGTCGGGTCGTTCTCTGCCAAGGTCTGTCTCTCGTCGCGGCCCGCGCGGGCTCACACATTCGTGGGCCGGCTTAACCGATTTCGCCGCCCAGTGCCAGCGCCATGTGCCGGCGCGAAAGGCGGAAGGCGAAGCAAATCAGCATCTTAGATGGGTGTTCCGGGGATGTTCCACAAGCCCGGCGACACCCGGTGGACGAGTGTCCCGCGAAGTCGTTAGAGATTGGCAAAGGATGCGGGCGCGGGACCGGTGCGCCCGCGGCCGGAGGCCGCTCGCGATGGACGTCGTCATGGACCACAACCCGGCCTGCGGGACGTCGCGCACCGTGCCGGCGACGATCCGCGACGCCGGGATCGAGCCCCGCATCGTCGCATCCCCGGAGGCGCCGCCGGCGCTGCCGCGGTCGCAGCTCGGCCGGGCCGGCCTCCCGGTGCGCGGCGTGCCGCCGGGCGCGGCCGCCACGGCCTGACGAACCGGACCCCGACCCATGATCGCGCAAGGGCGCTGGCCGGTCATCTCGGCCCTCGGCATCGTGCAGATCCTCGCCTGGGGCTGCAGCTACTACCTGCTGACGGTGCTCGGGCCGTCGATCGCGGCGGAGACCGGCTGGGGGCTGCCGTGGATCTTCGGCAGCCTCACCGCCGGCATGCTGGTGGCGGGAGCGGTCGCGCCGACGGCCGGCCGGATGATCGGGCGCCACGGCGGGCGCCCGGTCCTGGCCGTCTCGACCGGCCTCATGACGGTCGGGCTGGTCCTGCTGGCGCTCGCCCCCAACCTGCCGGTCTTCGGCCTCGCCTGGCTGGTGATCGGCGCCGGGATGGGATCGGGCCTCTACGACGCCGCCTTCGCCACCCTCGGGCGTCTCTACGGCGCCGACGCGCGCCCGGCGATCACCGCGCTGACCCTGTGGGGCGGGTTCTCCAGCACCCTGTGCTGGCCGCTCTCGGCCTTCCTGCTCGCGCATCTCGGCTGGCGCGGCACCTGCCTGACCTACGCGGCCCTGGAGACCGCCGTGTGCCTGCCGCTGATCCTCGGGCTGGTCCCGCCCGCCGCCCCGCGGCCCGCCGGGCCCGGGGCAGGGCGGTCCGACGCGGTGACCCTCGATCCCGCCGAGCGCCCGACCTTCCTGGTTCTGGGCGCGGTGGTGACCTGCACCGGCATCGTCACCTCGATCGTCTCGGTCCACCTGCTGACCCTGCTGCAGGATCGCGGCCTGTCGCTGGCGGCGGCGGTGTCGATCGGGACCCTGGTCGGGCCGTCGCAGGTCGGGGCGCGGCTCCTCGAAGTGGCCAATCGCAGCCGCCACCACCCGATCTGGACCCTCACGGTCGCGATCCTCCTGATGGCGGTCGGGCTCGGGCTGCTGTGGAGCGGGCTACTCGGCCCGGCCTTCGTGCTGATGATCTACGGCGCCGGCAACGGGCTCTACTCGATCGGACGGGGCACCCTGCCGCTCGCGCTGTTCGGGCCCGAGCGCTACGCGGCCCTGCTCGGGCGCCTGGCGAAGCCGAACCTCGCCGCGCAGGCCCTCGCGCCGTCGGCCGGCGCCTACCTCATCGCCCATGCCGGGGCCGACGCGACGGTGACGGCGCTGGCGGTGCTCGGGCTGATCGACGTCGCCCTGATCGGCGCGCTGTGGCGGGTCCGGCGCCGCGGCGCGCGGCCGGCAGGGCAGCGACACGCGGAAAAGCCCCTCCCGCAGGGCGGGAGGGGCTGAGGGCATCCGGGCGCGGACGCGCCCGGCAAGTTTGATCAAGTCTTCCTGGCGCGGACGCGCCCGGCAAGTCTGATCGGGCCTTCCCGGCGCGGATGCGCCCGGGACGGCTCAGTGCGTGGTGACGGTCTCCGCCGCCGCGCGACGCCGGCGCGGGGCGGGCTTGGCCACCGCCTCGGCCATCGCCGCCACGGTCTTGGCCGCCGGGCTCTTCGCCGCGGCGCTCTTGCTCGCGGCGGGCTTGCGGGCCGCCGGCCTGCGTACCGGCTCGGCGACGATCGCCTCCGCGGCGGCGGGCGCTTCGACAACGGTCCGCAGCTCGCGCTCGGCCAGGAGCCAGTAATGCTCGTCGCGGCCCGGCGCGCGGCCGTCGCGCTCCCACAGGGCGTAGGCCCGCTCGCGGATGCTGGTCTCGACGTGATCCATCCCGACCTCCTCGTGGTTCATGTGAGCGGACCATCGTGGTTCATGGTTAAGGAAGCCCTAACCCGCCCGGGCGCCGGTCCCACCGGAAGGAAGGCACGACCGGTCCGCTCCTCAGGGCGGGGCGGACGCTCAGGACGGGGACGAGGAGGGCGGGGAAGCGGAGGGCGGCGGGCCTCGCGATCCCGCTCGCGCGGGACGGTCGGGCCCGCCGGTGACACCGTCCCAGCGAGAGCGGCAAGGACGGCGTGACGCTGGTCAGCCTGGACCCGCCCGGCCGGCCTGTCCTCGACCCAGGTTAACCCGGACCCGGGTTGACCCGGCGGCCGGGTCCCAGCTCCACAAATGTAACATTGTTGCAAATGCCCGCGGGCCGTCCTAGGGGAGGCGCATCGTCGAACCGGGGAACTGACGCGATGGGCAGGCTGAGAATCGGGATGCTGCTGCTGGCACTGGGCCTGGCCTGGACCGCGCCCGCCCGGGCGGAGCCGATGCGGGTGGTGGCGACCTTCTCGATCCTCGGCGACCTCGTGCGGCAGGTCGGCGGCGACCGGGTCGCGGTCGGCACCCTGGTCGGCCCGAACGGCGACGCGCACAGCTTCGTGCCGGCGCCGGCCGACGCGCAGGCGGTGGCCTCCGCCCGGCTGGTGGTGGTGAACGGCCTCGGCTTCGAGGGCTGGATCGACCGCCTGATCAAGGCCTCCGGCACCAAGGCGAAGGTCGTCGTCGCCTCGACGGGCATCGTCCCGATCGAGGAGGACGAGGGCGAGGGGCACGGACACGACCACGCCGTCGACCCGCATGCCTGGCAGAACGTCGCCAATGCCAGGCGCTACGTCGCCAACATCCGCGACGGGCTGGCGAGCGTCGATCCCGCCGGGGCGGCGACCTACGAGGCCAACGCGACCGCCTACCTCGCGCGGCTCGACGCCCTCGACACCGAGGTCCGCGCGGCGCTCGCCGGCATCCCGGAGGCGCGCCGGCGCATCGTCACCACGCACGATGCCTTCGGGTATTTCGCCAGGGCCTACGGCCTGCGCTTTCTCGCCCCGCAGGGCGTGTCGAGCCAGAGCGAGGCCACGGCCCGCGACGTCGCCGCGATCGTGCGCCAGGTCCGCCGCGACAGGATCCCGGCGGTCTTCCTCGAGAACGTCTCCGATCCGCGGCTGATGCAGCAGATCGCCCGCGAGAGCGGCGCCAAGGCGGGCGGGCGCGTCTTCTCCGACGCCCTGTCCGAGCCCGGCGGCCCGGCCCCGACCTATCTCGACATGATGCGCCACAACGCCGGGGAGTTCGCGGCGGCGCTGAAGGAGTGAGGCGGCAGGCCCCGCTCGGCGTCGCCGAATGCCGCCCGCCTCACCGCAGGCCGAGCGTCAGGCTGCGGAAGCGCTTGCCGTCCCGCGACTCCTCGCACGGCCTGCCGTCCGAGCCGAGCGCCTCGCCGTCGTCGCTGAGTACCTGGACCCGGTCGCCGGCCGGGGCGACCAGCAGCGCCTCGGGCTGGAAGTCCGGGATCGCCGCGAAGGCCGCGGCGGCGCCGTCGACCCGGGTCGGCCTGTCGGCCGGATCGCCCGACCAGCGATAGAGGTCGAACGGCTCGCCCCCGCCGCCGGCCCCGCCGGCGAGGATCAGGTAGGCCTTCGCCTGCGGCGCGTAGGCGAGGTCGCGGATGCCGCGGCCCTTGAGGTCGAGGGCGACCGGCGCCCCGAGGCGCGGGGCGGCGCCGGCGATCGCCTCGGCCGGGTTCTCGAACGGGACCAGCAGGGCGTTGGCGTCGGTATCGAGGGGATTGCGCAGGCCGAGCCAGAGGGACCGCCCGTCCGGGCGCGGCGCCATCCCCTCGATATTGAAGCCCTTGCGCTTCGGATCGAGGTCGTCGCGGGCCGGCACGTCGAGGCCGATCCGGGCCGCGAGCAGGGGCGAGAGGGCCGAAAGCGCCGGCGGCAGGCCGCGGACGGCGCGTCCCAGCGGGACCAGGCCGGGCGTGCCGCCCGCCTCCGTCACCGTCACGGCGGCGAGGCGTCCGCGCCCCGGGCTCTGCTTGCCGCCGTGGCGGCGGCTGTGGGAGCCGAGCACGTAGAGGTCGGATCCGAGCCAGGCCGCGGATTCGAGGTCGGCCTTGCGGTCCTCCGGCGTGAGGCCGAGCTGGGCCGCGAGGTCGGCCCCCTCCAGCGGCAGCGCCTCGCCGCCCGCGCCGGCCCGGTAGAGCCGCATCACCGAGGATTCGTCGTCGACCACGAGGAAGCGGTCGCCGAAGCTGCCGCGCGGATAGGGTACGGCGCCGGAGGCCTCGCACATCCCGCGATGCTCCAGCAGCGGGCCGACCGTCACCGGCTCGGCGGTCGCCGCGAAGGCCGCGAGGGACGAGGCCAGGATCGTGAGGAGCGGCAGGGGGCGGAGCATCGGGAATCTCGCGGGAACCGGTGATGGCGGAGGCGGGGCGACGGCGCCTCGACACTCCTCTACGGCAGCGGCGCGATCCCGCAAGCCGGCGACGGGCGACCCTGTGCCTCGCCCCCTTGGCCGGCTCAGGCGCACGAGCGCGTGGCGCGATCGGCAGGCTCGCGACGGGCCGCTCCCCCGAACACAGCCAGCACGTCGCCGAACGGCACCGGCCCGCCGAGCAGGAAGCCCTGCGCGCCCGCGCAGCCCGCCTCTCGCAGGACGGCGAGCTGCGCCTCGGTCTCGACGCCCTTGGCGACGACGTCCAGGCCGAGCGCGCCCCCGAGGGCGACGAGCGCCGGCACGAGGCCGGCGGCGTCGGGCGCGGCCGCGAGGTCGCGCTGGAGCTTGATCCGTCCGAACGGCAGGCGCCGCAGCGCGCCGAGGGAGGAGGCCCCGGCGCCGAAATCGTCGAAGGCGAGGCCGACACCGAGGGCCGCGATCTCGGCCAGCCGGCCGCGCTCCTCGGCCACCGCCGCCTCGGCGATGTCGAGCTCCAAGCGCCCCGCGGGCTCGCCGCTCGCCGCGAGGGCGGCGCGCAGGCAGGCGGCGAAGCCCGGCCGGCGCAGCTGGGCGCCGGCGACGTTCACCACCATGCGGATCGCCGGCGGCAGCGCCCGCGCGTCGCGCAGGGCGGCCTGCAGCACCCACTCGCCGAGCGGCACGATCAGGCCGGTCTCCTCGGCGAGCGGCAGGAACGCTCCCGGCGGGAGCGGGCCGCGGGCCGGATGGTCCCAGCGCAGCAGCGCCTCGAGCGCGGCGATCCGCCCGTCGGCGAGGTCGAAGACCGGCTGGTACTGCAGGGAGAACTCGCCGCGCTGCAGCGCCAGGCGCAGGTCGAGTTCGAGGCGCCGGCGCTCCTCCGCCGCCCGGTCCATCGCGGCGGCGAAGTGCCGGAAGGTGTTGCGCCCGTCCGATTTCGCCCGGTAGAGCGCGAGGTCGGCGCGATTGAGCAGGGTGTCGCTGTCGAGCCCGTGCTCGGGCGCGAAGGCGATGCCGATGCTCACCCCGATCGTCGCCTCCTGCCCGCCGAGGTCGACCGGCTCGCGCAGCGCCGCGACGAGCCGCGCCGCCGTGGCGGCCGCGCTGATGGCCGTCGCCTCGCCGCCGAGCAGGACCGCGAACTCGTCGCCGCCGAGGCGCGCCGCGAGGTCCTCCTGGCGCAGGGCGGCGCGGATCCGCCCCGCCACCTCGCGCAGCAGCGCGTCGCCGGCGAGATGGCCGAGGGTGTCGTTGACCGCCTTGAAGGCGTCGAGGTCGAGGCAGAGCAGGCCGCAGCTGCCGCCGTGGCGCCGCACGGCGGCGAGGCGCTGGTCGAGGCTGTCGCGGAACAGCGCCCGGTTGGGCAGCCCGGTCAGCGGATCGTGCCGGGCGAGGTGGGCCGCCTGCGCCTCCGCCGCCTTGCGGGCGGTGATGTCGGTATAGGTGCGCACCGCGCCGCCGGTGGGCAGCGGCACCGTGCGGATCTCCAGCACCGTGCCGTTCGGCCGCTCGCGCTCGTAGGTGTGGGGATGAGTGGTGAGGGGCCCGTGGGCGACCTGCTCGCGCAGGCCGGCGTCGCAGCGGGCGAAGTCGTCCTGCGCGATCTGGTGGCGGCGCACGGCGTCGAAGGTCGGCTCGGCCCGCATCAGCTCCCGCGGCAGGTCGAGGAGCGCGAGGGCGCGCTCGTTGCAGACCCGCACGATCCCGGCCTCGTCGACCATCATCAGGCCCTGGTCCATATGCGCCAGGGTGGCGTCGAGGAGGGCGGTGCTGGCGCGCAGGCGGGCGGCGCCCGCCTGCAGCTCGGCCTCGGCCCGGGCCATCTCGGTCACGTCCTGCACGCTGCCGAACAGCGCGACGGCCGCGCCGGCCTCGTCCTGCTGGCAGATGCCGCGGGAGACGATGATCCGCTCCTCGCCGTCCCGCCGCACGATGCGGGCCGTGAACTGGAAGCCCGTCCGGTTCTCCCGCGCCTGCGCGACGAGGTCCGCGACCCGCCCCCGGTCGTCCGGATGGTAGTAGGACAGGGCCTCGGCGACGTCGGCGGCCGGGTCGCCCGGGGCCCGGCCGTGGATGCGGCAGACCTCGTCCGACCAGGAGGTGGCGCCCGAGGCGAGGTCGACGCGCCAGTGGCCGATGCGCCCCATCTGCTCGGCCAGCATCAGGTTGCGGTTGGCGCGCGACAGGGCGTCCTCGCCCGCCCGCCGGCGCAGGACCTCGGTCTCGCTGGTGACCCGGGCCTCGTAGTGCCGGAGCTGGGCCACCACGACCGCGGTCAGGTCGCGGAGCCGCGCGGTCTCCTCGTCGGAGAGCCGGCGCGGGACCGTATCGCCGAGGCACAGGGTGCCGAGCGGCAGGCCGGGCCGCAGCACCAGCGGCACGCCGGCATAGAACCGTACCGCCCGCTCCCCGGTCACGAGCGCGACGTCGCGAAAGCGCGGATCGGCCGTCGCGTCCTCGACCACGAGGGGGGCGTCGCTCAGGACGGCGTGGCTGCAGAAGGCCGCGTCCCGGCCGGTGGGACCGAACTGGATGCCCGCCGACGCCTTGCACCACAGCCGGTCCGCATCGACCAGCGAGATCCATGCGTAGGGCACCCGGAACAGCGCGCGGGCGAGGCGGCAGACCGCGTCGAAATGGGCCTCCGGCGGCGTGTCTAGGATGCCGAGGGCGCGCAGGTCGGAGAGGCGCTCGGCCTCCCGCACGGGACGAAGATGCACCGCGACGCTCCTTGCCGCCGGGCCGGGCGTGAAGCGCCGGGTCGATCGTGACACAATGTCAAAAACGTTAATACGTCGTTAAGTGCGATGCCGCCGCCGAGTGCAGCCCGGCGAAGCGGCGTAGGCCGGCCGGTGTATGTCGCGGCCGATCGGCCGGACGATGCATTGCATCGCTCACCTCTCGGCACTCGATTGGCTGCCGCGACGAGAGTTCGTCGCGTCTACGTGGCGAAGCGGCGGCCGATCTATGAGATCTCGCCTCGTTGCCTGCGGGTCGCGCCGCGGGCGGCACCCGTCATCCCGCGAGCGCCCGGCTGATCACGATCCGCTGGACGTCGCTGGTGCCCTCGTAGATCTGGCACACCCGCACGTCGCGGTAGATCTGCTCGACCGGGTAATCGGCGAGGTAGCCGTAGCCGCCGTGGATCTGGATCGCGTCGGAGCACACGGCCTCCGCCATCTCGGAGGCGAAGAGCTTGGCCATCGCCGCCTCCTTCAGGCAGGGCTGCCCGGCATCGCGCAGGCGCGCGGCGTTGAGCACCAGGAGCCGGGCGGCCTCGATCCGCGTCGCCATGTCGGCGAGCCGGAAGGCGACCGCCTGGTGCTGCGTGAGCTTCTGCCCGAAGGTCTCGCGCTCGCCCGCGTAGGCGAGCGCCGCCTCGAACGCGGCGCGCGCCATGCCGACCGCCTGGGCGGCGATGCCGATGCGCCCGCCCTCGAGGTTGGCGAGCGCGATCCTGAGGCCCTCGCCCTCCTGGCCGAGCATCAGGTCGGGGGTGAGCTCCATGTCCTCGAACACGATCTGGGCGGTGTCGGAGGCGCGCTGGCCGAGCTTGTGCTCGATGCGCGCCACCCGGTAGCCCGGGGTCTTCGTCGGCACGATGAAGGCCGAGATGCCGCGCTTGCCGGCCTCCGGATCGGTCACCGCGAAGACGATCGCCAGGTCGGCATTGGCCCCCGAGGTGATGAACTGCTTGGTGCCCGACAGAACCCAGGCATTGCCGGAGCGCCGCGCCCGGGTCTTGAGGGCGGCGGCGTCCGAGCCGGCGCCGGGCTCGGTCAGGCAGAAGGCCGCGAGCTGCTCGCCGCGGGCGAGCGGCCCGAGGAAACGCGCCTTCTGCTCGCCGCTGCCGAACTTCAGGATCGGCATGCAGCCGACCGAGTTGTGGACGCTCATCACCGTCGAGACCGCGCCGTCGCCCGCCGCCACCTCCTCGATAGCGAGCGCGTAGGCGACGTGGTCGGCGGCGGCCCCGCCATGCTCCTCGGGCACCAGCATGCCCATGAAGCCGAGCGCGCCCATCTCGGCGATCGCCTCGCGGGGGAAGCGCGCCTCCCGGTCCCATCCGGCGGAGAACGGCTTCAGCCGCTCTTGCGCGAAGCTGCGGGCGGTGTCGCGGATCAGGATCTGATCGTCGCTCAGCATCCGGCCGCTCCTTTACTTGGACTGCATGCGCAGTGCGCCGTCGAGGCGGATGACCTCGCCGTTGAGCATCGGGTTGTCGATGATCGCCATCGCGAGCTTCGCGTACTCCTCCGGCCTGCCCAGACGGGAGGGGAACGGCACCGCGGCGCCGAGCGACTCCTGCACCTCCTGCGGCAGGCCGCGCAGCATCGGCGTCTCGAAGATGCCCGGCGCGATGGCGCAGACCCGGATGCCGGAGGGCGCGAATTCCCGCGCCGCCGGCAGGGTCAGGCCGACGATGCCGGCCTTCGAGGAGGCGTAGGCCGCCTGGCCCACCTGGCCCTCGTAGGCCGCGACCGAGGCGGTGGAGAGGATGACGCCGCGCTCGCCGCCCTCCAGCGGATCGAGCGCCAATGCGCCGGCGGCCACGAGGCGCATGAGATTGAAGCTGCCGATCAGGTTGACCTGGATCACCCTGGCATAGGCCTGAAGGTCGAGCGGACCGTTGCGGCCGACGATCCGCCCGGCGGTCGCGACGCCGGCGCAGTTGACGAGGATGCGGGCGGGCCCGTGCACCTCCGCCGCCCGGGCGACCGCCGCCTCGGCGCTTCCCGCATCGGCGACGTCGCACGGGAGGGCGAGGCCGCCGATCTCGCGGGCGACCTCGGCCGCGGCGCCCTCGTTGAGGTCGAGGAGCGCGACCCGCGCGCCCGCCGCGGCGAGCGCCCGGCCGGTCGCCGCGCCGAGCCCCGAACCGCCGCCCGTGACGATGGCCGCTACGCCGTTGACGTTCATCCGCGTCCTCCCTGACCTCGTTGATCCCGCCGCTCACGCGGGGGACGGATCGTCCGCAAGGCCCGCCCATGGCGAAGGGCGGACCGGTCTGCTAGGCGATCCCTCGTTGGTCCCAATCGCTATGGGGCCGACCTGTCATCGTCAAGGCGCGCCGACCAAGCGACGACAAGCGCCGGCCGATGCGCATCGGGGAGGAGGGCGCATGAACCCGTCGGACGGGACAGGGCAGGGCGGGCCGCTCGCGGGGCTGCGCATCGTCGAGTTCGCCGGCATCGGCCCGGGTCCCTTCGCGGCGATGCTGCTCGCCGACATGGGGGCCGAGCTGGTGCGGCTCGACCGGCCCGGCGGCGCCGATCCCTATTCGAGGAACGTCGTCGCGCGCGGACGCCCGACCGTGACCGTCGACCTCAAGGACCCGGCCGATCGCGCCGGCGCCCTGGCGCTGCTGGAGCGGGCCGACGCGCTGATCGAGGGGTTCCGGCCCGGCGTGATGGAGCGGCTCGGGCTCGGGCCCGACGCGGTGCTCGCCCGCAACCCCCGCCTCGTCTACGGCCGCATGACCGGCTGGGGCCAGGACGGTCCGCTGGCGCGGGCCGCCGGGCACGACATCACCTACATGGCGGTCACCGGCGCGCTGGCGGCGATCGGCCCGGCCGAGCGGCCGGTGCCGCCGCTCAACCTCGTCGGCGATTACGGCGGCGGCGCGCTCTACCTCGTGACCGGTCTCCTCGCCGCCCTGCTCTCGGCCGGACGCACCGGGCGCGGCCAGGTCGTCGACGCGGCGATCTGCGACGGTGCCGCCTCCCTGATGGCGATGTTCTCGGAACTCGCCTCGCAGGGACGCTGGAGCGACCGGCGCGAGGCGAACCTCCTCGACGGCGGCGCGCCCTGGTACCGCACCTACGCTTGCGCCGACGGCAATCACGTCGCCCTCGGGGCGCTCGAGCCGCACTTCTACGCCCTGTTTCGTCGCCTCACCGGCCTCGATGCCGATCCGGACTTCGACCGCCGCGACGACCCGGAGATCTGGCCGGTGCTGCGGCGCAAGCTCGAGGCGCTGTTCCTGACGAAGACCCGCGACGACTGGTGCCGGCTCCTCGAAGGGACGGATGCGTGCCTCGCCCCGGTCCTGGCGCTCGGCGAGGCAGCGGACCACCCGCACCTCGCCGCGCGGCAAACCTTCGTCACGGTCGACGGCACCGTCCAGCCCGCGCCGGCGCCGCGATTCTCCGGTACGCCTTCGGCGATCCGGCCCGCCGCCGGCCCCCTCACCCTCGCGGAGGCGGTTCGCCGGTGGAGCGGGGAGGGGACTTTCGAAGCTGAGCCGGGACAATAAGTGTTGACGGGCCGAAACGCGGGGCCTATACGACCACCCATCGGCGCCGGCCGCGACAGCGGCCCGGGCGCTGAGCCATCTTCGAGACAGTCCGGGCCGGCGAGCCTGACCTTGGTCAGGCGCTGGTCCCGTTGTCGCCGATGATACCCCGGTTCCGACCGGACCGCTCTTTGACAAGTACATCTGAGAAAGAGAAGCGTGGACGGCGTCGTCCCTGCGGATCCGGGTTTCGGCCTGGATCGTGAGTAGGATGATGCTGGTCCGACGTTTCGGTGCTCACACGATCAGGCGGAAACGCCGATCGGTTGTGTGCTTCCGTTTTATGTTGTGATCAGCTTTGATCAGCTCTTCAACTTGAGAGTTTGATCCTGGCTCAGAGCGAACGCTGGCGGCAGGCTTAACACATGCAAGTCGAGCGGGCATCCTCGTGGTGTCAGCGGCAGACGGGTGAGTAACACGTGGGAACGTGCCCTTCGGTTCGGAATAACTCAGGGAAACTTGAGCTAATAC
>NZ_LWHQ01000039.1:118364-128128 GCF_001653715.1 Methylobacterium platani | reverse complement strand
TAGGGGTGAGGGTGCTGCGGTCCCGAGTAAAGCTCAAATCGTTCCGCTGCCAGCATCACGCTCATTGCTCTAAACTGAAGCGTATCACCCTCACCCCTGGCCCCTCTCCCACACGGGAGAGGGGAAGTGTGTCTTATCCTGAGAATTCAGTTCAAGATCACATCGTCTCAGCCGTTCTTCAGCGCCACGCGGTACTGCCCCTGCGTCTTCGCCCGCACCTCGTCCTCGGTGACGCCGTCGGCGAGCTCGACCAGGCTCATGCCGCCGTCACCCTTCTTGTCGATGGTGAAGACGCCGAGATCGGTGATCACCATGTCGACGACGTGGGTGCCGGTGAGCGGCAGGTCGCAGGCCTCGAGCAGCTTCGGGGATTCCGAGCCGTCCTTGCCCTTGGCGACGTGCTCCATCACCACGACGACCTTCTTGACGCCGGCGACGAGGTCCATCGCGCCGCCCATCCCCTTCACCATCTTGCCGGGGATCATCCAGTTGGCGAGGTCGCCGTTCTGGGCCACCTGCATCGCGCCGAGGATCGACAGGTCGATGTGGCCGCCGCGGATCATCCCGAAGGAATCCGACGACGAGAAGTAGCTCGTGGTCGGCAGTTCGGTGATGGTCTGCTTGCCGGCGTTGATGAGGTCGGGATCCTCCTCGCCCTCGTACGGGAACGGGCCCATGCCCAGCATCCCGTTCTCGGACTGGAGCTGCACCGACATGCCGTCGGGGATGTAGTTCGACACCAGCGTCGGGATGCCGATGCCGAGATTGACGTAGAAGCCGTCCTCGAGCTCGCGGGCGGCGCGGGCGGCCATCTGGTCGCGGGTCCAGGCCATGGTGGTCTCCTCTCTCGCTCGTCAGATGGCGCCGCCGCCCGTCGGGGCGGGCGCGGGCTCGGCGTTGGGGGCGGCGTCCGCACGCTTGCGGGTGGTGCGCTGCTCGATGCGCTTCTCCGCATTCGGGACGTGGATCATCCGCTTCACGAACACGCCCGGCGTGATGATGTGGTCCGGGTCGATCTCGCCGGGGCGCACCAGGTGCTCGACCTGCGCGATGGTCATGCGCGAGGCCGACGCCATCATCGGGTTGAAGTTGCGGGCGGTCTTCCGGTAGACGAGGTTGCCCTCGTGGTCGCCCTTCCAGGCATGGACCAGCGAGACGTCGGCGAACAGGCCGCGCTCCATCACGTAGGTCTCGCCGTCGAACTCCCGGGTCTCCTTGCCCTCGGCGATCAGGGTGCCGACGCCGGTCTTGGTGAAGAAGGCCGGGACGCCTGCGCCGCCGGCGCGGATGCGCTCGGCCAGCGTGCCCTGCGGGTTGAACTCGATCTCGAGCTCGCCGGCGAGGTACTGCTTGGCGAAGGTCTTGTTCTCGCCGACATAGGACGAGATCATCTTCTTGATCTGGCGGGTCTCGAGCAGCACGCCGAGGCCGACGCCGTCGATGCCCGCATTGTTCGAGATGACCGTGAGGTCCTTGGCGCCGCTCTCGCGCACCGCGTCGATGAGGACGTCGGGAATGCCGCACAGGCCGAAGCCGCCGGCCATGATCGTCATGCCGTCCCGCAGGACGCCCGCCAGGGCGGCCGTGGCGTCGGGGTATACCTTCTTCATCCCTCGTTTCCCCAATCCGTTCTGGTGCCGCCGGGGCTGACATGCCCTCGTTCCCGCAGGGATACGGCGCCTCGCCGCCCTGTTTAGCATCGTTGCGGCGCCGCACCACCGGGCGGGCCGAGGAAAATGTCCCGCCGGCTCGCAGGCCGTCGGGAGCGGAAAATCCTGCCGGGGAGACAAGCCGCGCGCGAGGGACTATAGGGGAACCCGGGAAGGCGTATGCCGCCGGCGGGGACATCCCGGCCAGGGCGGCGCCCGGGGGGGCGCACGAGTTCTCGTCCACGCCGGCAGCCGGAGAGCGATGTCGCGCCGAACCACCCTGGCCCTGAGCGGCGCCGTCCTCGCGGCGCTCGCGCTCGCGGCCGCCTCCCAGCCCTGGACGATCGCCGCCCCGCAGGCGGCCGCCTTCGCGGAGCGGGACCTGGCGCGGCGCTACGGCCTGACCCTCTCGGTCGCCGGGCCGGCCGTCCTGACGCTGCTGCCGGTTCCGTCCCTGCGCTTCTCCCGCGTGCGGCTCAGCCGCGGCGGCCACGACCTCGTCGCGAGCGAGGGCCTGCAGGTGCAGCTCGGCCTCGCCGGGCTCCTCGCCGGCCGGGCGGAGGTGACCGGCCTCGTCCTCGACCGGGCCCGGATCGCCCTGCCGGAGGGCGCGGGCGGCGACTGGGCCGAGCCGGCCGGCCGGCTCGCCGCGCGCGTCGCCGCCGGCCGCGGCCGTCACCTGCGCCGCCTCGTCCTCGTCGACGCGACGCTCGCCTTGCGCGATCCCCGCACCGGCACCCGCGAGACCGTCACCGGCCTGAACCTGGTGGCGAACTGGCCGCGCCCGAGCGCCGGCCTCGACCTCTCCGCCGGCTTCACCTGGCGCGGCGTGCCGACGACGCTGGCGCTCTCGGACCTGCGCCCGCGCGAGCTCGCCTCCGGCGCCGAGACCCCGGTCACCGCCGCCCTGACCTGGAACGCGGCCGACGGGGCGGCCGGGGGCAGCGCCGAGATCGACGGCAGCCTGGTCTGGACGAAGCAGGAGGCCTCCACGCAGGAAGCCCCGCCCGGCGAGGGCCGGCCGGAGGGCCGTGCGGTGCAGCAGGACCCCGGGGGCCCGCGCCTGTCTGGACGGGGCCGCTTCGCCACCCCGGCGCTCCCCGCCACCCTGGCCTGGCTCGGGATCGCCCCCGGCCCGGCCGCGCTCGCCGGCCCGGCGAGCCTCGAGGGCCGCTTCACCGCCCGCCCCGGCAGCATCGAGTGGCCGGACATCCGGGTGCGGTTCGGCGACAACAGCCTCGAGGGCGCCGGCGCCGCGACGCTGGCGCGGGGGCGGCTCGCCGTCAGCGGCACGCTCGCCGCCGAGCGGCTCGACCTGTCGGGCCTCGTGCCCGATCCCGCGCCCGGCGGCGGCTGGAGCCGGGCGCCGCTCGCTCTCGACGGGCTGACCCGCGGCGACCTCGACCTGCGCCTCTCCGCCGCCTCGGCCCGCCTCGGCCCGCTGGAGGCGCAGGACGTCGCCGCCGGCCTCCTGGTGCGCGACGGCACCGTGGAGGCGACGCTGGGGCGTGCCACCGTGCAGGGCGGCACCGTCAAGGGCCGGGCGGCGCTGGCGGTGCTGCCGGCCGGCCTCGACGCCCGGCTCCAGGGCAGCGCCGAGCGGATCGACCTCGGCGGCCTGTTCGCCGATCTCGGCTGGCCGCGCTGGATCCTCGGCCGGGCGCAGGGATCGGTCGCCCTCGACGGCGCCGGATCGAGCCTCGCCGACCTCGTCGGCCGCCTCGCGGGCCGGGCCGCCGCCACGATCGAGGGCGGGGAGATCCTGGGGTTGAGCCTCGCCGACCTCGCCCAGAAGCCCGAGGCCGCCGCCACCGCCCTGCGCCGGGGCGGCCGCACCCATTTCGAGCGGGCCCGGATCAGCCTGACGGTGAGCGACGGCGTCGCCGAGATCGGCCAGGGCCAGGTCCGCGGCGGCGGCCTGACGGCGAGCCTCGGCGGCCGGGTCTTCCTGACCGAGCGGCGCCTGGGCGCCGAGGCGCGGATCGAGCCCGGGCCCGACGGGCGGGGGAGCGGCGCCTTCGCCATCGAGGGGCCCTGGCTGCGCCCGACCCTGCGGCCGCTGGCGGCCCGCCCGCCCGGGACCACCTCCCCGGGAACGACCTTGCCGGCGGCCCTGCCCGCCGCCGCGAGCGCCTACGCGCCCTGAGCGACGCTCAGGGGCCCGCCCCGGCCTCCCGCAGGATCTCGTCGACGGCCTCCGGCACCGCCCGGGTGGCCGGGCCGTAGCGGGCGTCGTCGAACAGGCCGGCGGTGTCGGAGGGGGCGAGGTTGACCTCGCGGGTCGGGATCCCGGCGCCCCGGGCCCGCGCCACGAAGCCCGCCGCCGGGTAGACCGCCCCGGAGGTGCCGATCGCGACGAACAGGTCGGCCGCGTCGAGGGCTTCCGCGATCGCCTCGAGGTGGAACGGCATCTCGCCGAACCACACCACGTCCGGGCGCATCCCGCCCCGCCGGCCGCAGGCCGGGCAGGCGGTGCCGAGGCCCAGCTCCTCCGCCCAGGGACGGCTCTCGCCGCAGGCGGTGCAGCGCGCCCGCATCAGCTCGCCGTGCATGTGGGTGACCGCCCGCGCGCCCGCGCGCTCGTGCAGGTCGTCGACGTTCTGGGTGCACAGGAACAGCCGGCCGCCGCGGGCGGCAAGGCCCGATTCGAGGCGCACGAGCGCCGCGTGGGCGGCGTTGGGCTCGGCCTGCCGCACGCCGTGCCGGCGCAGGTTGTAGAAGGCGTGGACCTCCTCCGGCTCGCGGGCGAAGGCCTCCGGGGTGGCGAGCCGCATCGGGTCGAAGCGCCGCCACAGCCCGCCCGGGTCCCGGAAGGTGCCGAGACCGCTCTCGGCCGAGATCCCGGCCCCGGTCAGCACGAAGACGTTCACGCGCGCAAGCCTCCCTCGATCGCATCCCGCCGCGGGACCGTGCGGTG
Organism: Methylobacterium platani; assembly: GCF_001653715.1. Taxonomy (GTDB): domain Bacteria; phylum Pseudomonadota; class Alphaproteobacteria; order Rhizobiales; family Beijerinckiaceae; genus Methylobacterium; species Methylobacterium platani. Next base: position 123,562 of record NZ_LWHQ01000039.1, on the reverse strand, counting down.
CCGCGGCGCGTCGGATGATCGACACAGGATTGTGTCAAACCTCGCGCCCGGCAGAACAATGCGGGCGCGAGACCACACGGATGCCGTCACTGTGACCTCCGTTGAGACTTTATCAATTCTTGCCATGGACAATTCGAGCGGCCCATCCTAAGTGAGGATCGTGCCCGTGCGCATCGCCGCGGGCTGCTGATTCCGAACAGATCGCTTCAGGACATTCAATGACGCGCCATCGCGCGAGACCGTCATTCACGGTCGAGATCAAGCGCAGCCGCACTTCACCCCTGACCGAGAGCGAGCGGCCCCAGAGCGAGCGCCCCGTCGGCAAGCCGCTTGCCGGCAAGGTGCCCGCGGCGAGCCTCGCCGCCCCGGCCGAGCCCGAGCGCAAGACCGCCTCCCCCGGCCGCAACCTCTGGGCCGGGACGGGCCTCTTCGAGGAGGCCGCCGCCGCCACCCAGTCCGGCCGCTTCGACCCGCCGGAGCCTCCGGTCTTCGCCAAGGTGCCCGATGCCAAGGCGCCCGAAGCCAGGGCGTTCGAAGCCAAGGGACTCGAGACGAAGGCCCCGGCCGACAGGTCGCTCGCCGACAGGACCTTCGGGGCCGCCGCTCCCGCCAAGCGCGTCCTGCCGAGCCTGATCGCCCCGCCCGAGCCCGAGCCCGAGCCGGAGGTCGCCCCCGAGCCCGAGCCCAAGCTGCCCCGGGTGCGGCGCTACCGCACCGCCGAGCCGGCGCCCCGCCGCGCCGCCGGCCCGCGCCCGGCCTTCGTGTGGCCCGAGGACTGGCCCGACGAGGCGCCGATCCGGACTCCCGCCCCGATCACCGTGCCGGCCGCCCCCCGCGCCGAACCGGCCAGGATTCCGTCCTCCGACATCGAGGTTCCGCGGGCCGAGGCGGCGCCGCAGGCCCCGGAGGCCGGCGAGACCCGCCCGCGGGGCAAGCGCCGCGCCGGCGACGAGGACCTGCGCATCGGCCAGCGCTGGAAGCGCCGGCTGCCCCGCGTGTGCTGGTAGCCGACCGGGTCGCGGGCCGGGACGGTCCCTCCGTCCGGCTCGTCATCCTCGATTTCGACGGCACCCTCGCCGACACCTTCCCGTGGTTCGCCCGGGTGCTGCCCGGCGTCGCCGACCGCTACGGCTTCCGCCGGCCCAGCCCCGACGAGGTCGAGACCCTGCGGGCGCTCGACGCCCGGGGGGTGATGCGGCACCTCGCGGTGCCGGGCTGGAAGCTGCCGCTGATCGCCCGCCACATGCACGGCCTCGCCGCCCGCGACGCCGGCGGTCTCGCGCTGTTCCCGGGCATCCCCGCCCTGCTCGCCCGCCTGAAGGCCGGCGGCATCGCGCTCGCGGTCGTCAGCTCGAACCGCGAGGACGTGGTGCGCCGGGTGCTCGGGCCGGATTGCACCGGCCTGATCGACCGCTACGCCTGCGGCGCGGCCCTGTTCGGCAAGGCGCGGCGGTTCCGGGCCGTCCTGCGCGGCAGCGGCGTGGCGCCCGCCCGGGTGCTGTGCCTCGGCGACGAGCTGCGCGACCATCACGCCGCGACGCGGGCGGGCCTCGCCTTCGCGGCGGTGACCTGGGGCTACACCCGGGCGGAGGCGCTGGCGGCGGCAGGGCCCGCCCACCTGTTCGCGACGCCCGCGGCGGTGGCGGCGGCGCTCCTGCCGGAGGCGACGCGGGCGGCCTGACCGGCCCGGCCGTCCCTGTCCTCAGTAATGCGGCACCGTCCGGTGCTCGACCAGCGGCGCCTCCATGCGGAAGTGCAGGCCCGTCGGCTTGAAGTCGAAGCGGATCTCGGCGCCGCACTGCATGGTGAGCACCCGCTGCAGCAGGGTCGAGCCGAAGCCCTTGCGGGTCGGCTCGGCGGTGCGCGGGCCGCCGCGCTCGGTCCAGTCGAGCCGCAGGCGCCGGCCGGCCTCGCCCTGGTCGACGGCCCAGGCCACGGTGATGCGCCCCTCGGGCACCGAGAGGGCGCCGTGCTTGGCGGCGTTGGTTGTCAGCTCGTGGATCGCCATGCCGGTCGGCACCGCGAGGTCGGCGGTGAGCTCGACGAGCGGCCCCTTCAGGGCGATGCGCTTGCCGGCCTCGTCGTTGTAGGGGCCGAGCTCGTTCTCCAGCATCTCCTGGAGCGAGGCCATCTGCCAGTAATCCTCCGTCAGGAGGTTGTGGGTCTTGGCCAGCGAGATCACCCGGGCCGAGAAGCCCTGGTAGAACTCGTCGACGCTGGTGGCGCCCCGCGCCGAGGCGCCGAGCAGCGCCTGCACGGTGGCGAGCGTGTTCTTCACCCGGTGGTGCAGCTCGCGGATCAGCAGGGCCTGGCGCTCGGCGGTCTGCTGGCGCTCGTGCAGGAAGGCCGCCGCCTCGCGCTGCCGCCGGCGCGCCCGCACGGCGAAGCGGGTCGCGGTCACCAGGGTGGCGGGATGGAACGGCCGCTCGAGCAGGGTGACGTTGCCGAGGGAATCCATCAGCCGCGCATCCGGCGGGGTGCCCCGCAGGGTGAGCAGCACGAAGGGATAGTCCGACCACGGCTCCTGCCCGGCCAGGTAGGCGGCGAGCCCGTGCCGGTCGGAGGCGCGGAGCACCTCCTCGGTCAGGACCGCGCAGCTGCCCTCGTCGAGCCGGGCGACGAGGGCCGCGAGGTCGGCGCAGACCTCCGCCCGCAGGCCCGCCTCGTCCAGGATGCTGGCCGCCACCGCGGCGTCGCGCCCGGCGGGAGCGAGGATCAGGACCGGGGGATCGCTCTCTCTCATGACTGTCCAGATTCGGCAGGTCCCGCCGGCCCATCCCGCCCGGGGTCCGCTCCCTCGGCCAGGAGGCGGCCGTGGTAGCTCGGCACGCCCGTCAGGACGCCGCGGAACCCCGTCAGCGGTTCGCCGACACGCAAACCGCCGCCGTCGATCCGAAGTTCCCGGATGGTGTCCTCGTGCGGCCCGACCCTCTTCTTGACGACCGACACCGCCCGGCGCAAGTGCCCGTCCGCCTCGAAGAACCGAAACAGCACGACGGTGTCGCTGAGGTAGGTCAGGTCGACGGTGGCGGACATCTGGCCGACGAGCCCGTGCTGGGCCAGCACCAGCAGCGTCGTCACGCCCTGCTGGTTCAGGTAGGTCAGGATCTCGTGCATCTGCAGCAGCAGGTACTGCTCGCCCGGCATCGCGCTCTGGTAGCCGGTGAGCGAGTCGATCAGCACCACGCGCACGTCGTCGCGCTCGACGGCGTCGCGCACCATGGCGGCGAGCTCGCCCGGCGAGACCTCCGCCGGGTCGATCTGCTCGACCCGCAGGCGCCCCTCGGCGATCGGCGCGGCGATGTCCATGCCGAGGCCGGCGGCCCGGCGCAGGAGGATCCCGGTCGGCTCGTCGAAGCTCAGGATCAGCCCGCGCTCGCCCCGCGCCAGCGCCGCCGTCACGTAGGCGAGCGCGGTCGAGGACTTGCCGACCCCCGAGGGGCCGAGCAGCATCGTGCTGGTGCCCCGGTCGAGCCCGCCGCCGAGCAGCGCGTCGAGGCCCGGATTGCCGCAGCCGAGCCGGTCGATCGCGTAGGGGTGGCCGTGCTCGGCCGCGATCAGCCGCGGGAACAGCACGAGGCCGCCGCGGCGGATGACGAAGTCGTGGAAGCCGCCGCGGAAGCGCGTGCCGCGCATCTTGATCACCCGCAGCCGCCGGCGCTCGCCGCCGTAGAGCGGCGCCAGCTGCTCGAGCTGGATCACCGCGTGGCAGAGGCTGTGCAGGTTGAGGTCGTCCTGCTCGGCGGTGAGGTCGTCGAGGAGGAGCGCGGTGGTGTCGTGGATCAGCAGGTAGCTGCGCAGGGCCAGCACCTGGCGGCGGTAGCGCAGCGAGCCCTGCGACAGCAGCCGGATCTCCAACAGGCTGTCGAACACCACCCTTTGCGGCTTGACCCGGTCGATCTCCGCGATGGCGAGCCGCACGGTCTCGCCGAGCTCGAGGTCGGAGGAGTGGACGAGGCTCTGCTGCTGGCGCGGGTCGAGGCTGAGCTCGGGCGGCACCAGCTCGAAGATCTCGATCCCCTCCAGCGACCAGCCGTGGCGGGCGGCGACCGAGACCAGCTCGCGCCGGCTCTCCGAGAGGGTGATGTAGAGGCAGCGCTCGCCGAGCCGCGCGCCGTCGAGGAGGAATTGCAGCGCCAGGGTGGTCTTGCCCGAGCCCGGCCGCCCCTCGACCAGATGGGCGCGGTTGGCGGCGAAGCCGCCCTCCAGGATGGAGTCGAGGCCGGGCACGCCGGTCGGGACCGGGGCCGCGTCGTCGGGCGGGAAAGGCAGGGGATCTGACATGCAGGGGGAGACGGGCTTCTCGTGGCGCGGGACCGGTTCTCGGCGCCCGGTGCGGGCTCCCGGCTTGTGGCAAAGAAATGCGGCGAGAACAAAGGGATATGGCGCGCACCGGGATTGCGTTCGCGCTTGTGGCGCGCGGGCCGCGGCCCGGAAAAACCCGGGCCCGCCCCTTGACGCGGCGGGGGTTCGCACGCATGTGGCGCTCATCCGCGCGCTTTCGACGAATCGGCCGTGCGCGGCATCACCGGAATCCTGAACCCTCCCATGCCCAGCGACAGTAGTCGACGGACCGCGCCGCCTCGGTGCCGCCCCGCGTGACCCGCGCCTGATCGCTGATCGGGCTCGCCCGCGACCGGCGCCGATGCGGCCGGTCGAACGAGGTGAGCCATGACCCTGATGACGATGCGCGCCCGCTCCGGCGCCGCACCCCGCGACCGCAGCGTCGTGGTCGTTCTGCTTCTGATGCTGGCCCTGGTCTTCGGACCCGCCATCGGCCTCCACGTGGCCGTCAACCTGCTCGGCCCCGGACCGTCGCCGGACGGCCTCGCCGCGACCGCCACGGACGCGCCCAGGGGCGCCCGGGGCTGACCAAGGGCGCCCGGGGCTGACGGGGAACGGCCGCTTCCCGGGCCGCCGGAAACCCGCTACCCCTTGCCCGGACCCGATTTCCGAAGGGCCTCGCGCTCGTTCGGGAACGGAGCGGAAACACCGGTGCGCTCTTCGACATCGTGAAATGCGAGCCGGATCAACGGCTTCCCGGAAGAGTGTTCCCCGCAGGCGCGGGGATGAACCGCCCGGCAGCGCAGCGTAGGGCAGCGCGGCGTGGTGTTCCCCGCAGGCGCGGGGATGAACCGTGGGCGCCGCCATCGCTTCTCACGAGCGCGCCGTGTTCCCCGCAGGCGCGGGGATGAACC
>NZ_LWHQ01000039.1:0-118287 GCF_001653715.1 Methylobacterium platani | reverse complement strand
GTTCCCCGCAGGCGCGGGGATGAACCGCTCGTCTGTGGATCCTAGGGGGGTTCCAGCCGGTGTTCCCCGCAGGCGCGGGGATGAACCGCCGGCGAGCGGGCCGCTACCGGTGATGAGCGCGTGTTCCCCGCAGGCGCGGGGATGAACCGGCATTGATGAGCTTATCCGGGCCGATGACCCCGTGTTCCCCGCAGGCGCGGGGATGAACCGCTTGGACGCCGTGGCCCGGCCGGCAAGACCACGTGTTCCCCGCAGGCGCGGGGATGAACCGGAGCGGAAACGAAACGGGCCCGCCGGATGAGGGTGTTCCCCGCAGGCGCGGGGATGAACCGAGACAGCGCCATGATCATCACGCATCTCCCGTGTGTTCCCCGCAGGCGCGGGGATGAACCGCACGCCTCGCCGGGGATCGAGCAATTCCGCAAGTGTTCCCCGCAGGCGCGGGGATGAACCGTCCCGCGTCCGGCCCGCTCGCCCTCTCGCCCCGTGTTCCCCGCAGGCGCGGGGATGAACCGTTCGTGAGCGCCAACGACGTCATCCACCTCTAGTGTTCCCCGCAGGCGCGGGGATGAACCGACCTTGGGCGGCGCGCCGTCCGGGCAGCAGGAGTGTTCCCCGCAGGCGCGGGGATGAACCGGCGCTGCAGGCCGCGATCGGCGTCACGGCCGAGTGTTCCCCGCAGGCGCGGGGATGAATGCGAAATCGTAGTGGGGCCCCTGACCTACGAGGAGTGTTCCCCGCAGGCGCGGGGATGAACCGCGCCGCGAGGCCCGCGCGGTCGATGCCGGCTGGTGTTCCCCGCAGGCGCGGGGATGAACCTTCGTTGTCGGCGCGGATCTCCGCGTCGAGCACGTGTTCCCCGCAGGCGCGGGGATGAACCGCACATGCTCGAGGAGCTCCTGTCGCATTCCGGGTGTTCCCCGCAGGCGCGGGGATGAACCACCCCTCTCGCGCGCCTTCGACCTCACGGTCGCGTGTTCCCCGCAGGCGCGGGGATGAACCGCCACCGACGTGAACGGCGTGCAGATCTTCGGTGTGTTCCCCGCAGGCGCGGGGATGAACCTTTTAGGAATTGCTGCGGACGGCATCTACCGGTGTGTTCCCCGCAGGCGCGGGGATGAACCGCTGTTCGAATGAGCGCCCGGCGCGGCCTCCCCGTGTTCCCCGCAGGCGCGGGGATGAACCGATCCTCTACCGCCTGCGCGCCGACGGCCGCCGGTGTTCCCCGCAGGCGCGGGGATGGCCCATAACCAAGCCGTTGTGAGCGGTCGGGTCCAAGCCGTCCCCGTGGCGTGGTGGGAGCAAATAGACCCCGCCCCACCACCTTCCCGCGCCCGCCGAAACCCGCTACCCCTCGGGCCCATGCCGACCCAATCCTCCTCCGCCGCCCCTGCCCCCGTCACCGTGACGGCCGGTGCCGTCCGCTTCGGCAACCACCTGCCGCTGAGCCTGATCGCCGGGCCCTGCGCCCTGGAGAGCCGGGACCACGCCCTCGAGGTCGCGGGCGCCCTCAAGGCGATGGCGGCCGCCCTCGGGATCGGCCTCGTCTTCAAGTCCTCGTTCGACAAGGCCAACCGCACCTCGGCCGGGTCGAGCCGCGGCCTCGGCCTCGCCCAGGCGCTGCCGATCTTCGCGGAGATCCGCGAATCCCTGGGCCTGCCGGTCGTCACCGACGTGCACGCGGCCGAGCACTGCGCCGCGGCGGCCGAGGCCGTCGACGTGCTGCAGATCCCGGCCTTCCTGTGCCGGCAGACCGACCTGCTGCTGGCCGCCGCCGCGACCGGCCGGGTCGTCAACGTCAAGAAGGGCCAGTTCCTCGCCCCCTGGGACATGGCCCACGTGGCCGCCAAGGTCACCGGGGCGGGCAACCCCAACGTGCTGCTCACCGAGCGCGGCGCCTCCTTCGGCTACAACACGCTGGTCTCGGACATGCGCGCCCTGCCGATCATGGCGCAGGTGAGCGGCGGCCTGCCGGTGGTGTTCGACGCCACCCACTCGGTGCAGCAGCCCGGCGGCCAGGGCGCCACCTCCGGCGGCCAGCGCGAATTCGTGCCGGTGCTGGCCCGGGCCGCGGTCGCGGTCGGCGTCGCCGGCGTGTTCATCGAGACCCATCCGGATCCCGACCGGGCGCCCTCCGACGGGCCCAACATGGTCCCCCTGCGGCAGATGCCGGCCCTGCTCGCCGAGCTGCAGGCCTTCGACCGGCTGGCAAAAGCCAGGCACGCGGAGGGGACCGGCGGCTGACCGGGCGGCAACCGATGCGGGCCGCGGCGACCTCCGACTCTCCCTCCCGCCTGATCGCGGTCCTGGCCGCGGGGGGCTTTGCCAGCACCTTCGCCGGGCGGGTGGTCGAGCCGCTGGTCGGCGTGCTCGCCCGCGACCTCGCGAGCCCGCCCGCCACCGTGGCGCTCCTCTCCACCGCCTTCGCCCTGCCCTACGCGCTGATCCAGCCGGTCCTCGGGCCGGTCGGCGACGCGCTCGGCAAGGAGCGGGTGGTGGTGGCGTGCCTGTTCGTGCTGACCCTGGCGCTGGCGGCCTGCGCGGCGGCGAGCGACATCGGCACCCTGTTCGGCCTGCGGATGCTGGCGGGCGCGGCGGCCGGCGGGGTGATCCCGCTGTCCCTCGCCATGATGGGCGACCGCATCCCGATGGAGCGGCGCCAGGTGGCGATCGGCCGCTTCCTCGTCGCGGTGATCCTCGGCCAGCTCTCGGGCTCCACCATCGCCGGGCTGATCGAGGGCGCGATCGGCTGGCGCGGGGTGTTCTGCCTCGCCGCCGGGGTCGGGGCGGCCGGTCTCGCCGGCGTCGCCCTCGGCTTCGCCCGGCGCCTGCGCGCGCCCGGCGGGCGCTTCGCCCTCGCCCCGGCCGTGTCGCGCTACCGCGCCATCCTGCGCAATCCCCGTGCCCGGGTGCTGTTCGCTGCCGTCTTCGTCGAGGCGATCGCGGTGTTCGGCATCTTCCCGCACCTCGCCCACCTGATCGAGGCGCGGGGCGAGGGCGGGCCTCGGGAAGCCGGCCTCGTCCTCGCGGGCTTCGCCGCCGGGGGGCTCGCCTACTCCCTCACCGTCGGGCTGCTCCTGCGCGTCCTCGGCCAGACCCGGATGCTGATGGCGGGCGGCGCGGTCTCGGGCGCCGCCCTCGCGGTCGTCGGGCTGGCGGGCTCCTGGCAGGCCGATTGCGCGGCGCTGGTGGCGCTCGGCCTCGGCTTCTACATGCTGCACAACACCTTCCAGGTGCAGGTGACCGAGGTGGCGCCGGAGGCCCGGGCCTCCGCGGTGGCGTTGCACGCCTTCTCGTTCTTCTGCGGCCAGGCCCTCGGCGTCGCGGTGCTCGGCTTCGGCCTCGAAACCCTCGGCCAGCTGCCGGCCCTGGGCGTCTGCGCTGCCGCGATCCTGGTCCTCGGCCTCCTCACCGCCCGGCGCCTCGCCCGTCCGGGCTGACGATCCGCCCGGCCGGAATGCGATTTGGTTCCCGGCCCGGGCGAATTTCAAGTTCATCCGGAATTCAGGTGCCGGGCGCGAGGATCAGGGCCAGTCACGCCGACCCGTCGCGGCGGCCTCGCCCAGGATCCGGCACAGGACGGGAGGGCCGACGCGGCGACGCGATTGCGGGAACTCTTCCCCGCCAAGGTCGTTGTCGGGGTCATATGGCTTGAACGAAAGCAGGAGATCAACGATGCGCAAGCTGGCGATCATTCCGGCCCTCGCCGTCGCCCTCGGCGCCATGTCCACCGTCGCGCCCTCGCCGGCGCAAGCCCAGGGCTGGCGCGGCCACGGCTACGGCCATGGTGGATACGGTCACGGCTACGGCCGCGGCTATGCCGGCCGGCCCTACGCCTACGGTGCCCGTCGCCGCGGCATCTCGCCGGGCGCCGCGGTCGGCCTCGGCATCGCCGGCGCCGCCGTGGGGGCGATCGGTGCGGCCGCCGCGGCCGATGCGGCCCGCCGCAACGGCTACGGGTATGGCTACGGCGCCCCGGCCCCGGCCTACGGGTATGGCTACGGCTACTGAGGCCTGACACGGACGAGAGTCGCGGGGGCGGCCGGGGAAACCCGGCCGCCCTTCTTCGTGCGCGTCGGCTCTCGCGGGCGTCAGCCCCGCGCGCGATACGGCGGCACGCCCTGGTCGGGCAGCCAGACCGAGGCCGGCGGGGTACCGGTCTGCCAGAACACGTCGATCGGGATGCCGCCGCGGGGGTACCAGTAGCCGCCGATGCGCAGGTACCGCGGCTCCAGGAGCGCGGTCAGCCGGCGGCCGATGCCGACGGTGCAATCCTCGTGGAAGGCGCCGTGATCGCGAAAACTGTGCAGGTAGAGCTTCAGCGACTTCGACTCGACCAGCCACTGGTCCGGCACGTAGTCGATCACCAGGATGGCGAAGTCGGGCTGGCCGGTCACCGGGCAGAGCGAGGTGAATTCCGGTACGGTGAAGCGGGCGCAGTAATCGGTGTCCGGGTGCGGGTTCGGCACGCGGTCGAGCTGGGCTTCCTCGGGCGAGCGCGGCGCGGCGACGGGCTGCCCGAGCTGCCGGGCGTGGTGCGCGATGTCGTCTTGGCGGATGTCTTGGCGGATGTCTTGCGTCATGCCCGACCTATAGACCCGCGCGGGCCCGCGCGAAACCATCGGCCCCGCGCGGGAGCGTCCCGCGATTCTCCCCCGGCGCCGGCGACGCCCCACCCTTGGACGGCTTGCCGCAGGCGGCATCTTGGCCGATAAGCCGCGCGAACGCCGTAAAGCCTGCCCGAGAGATCCTCTCATGACCGCGATCACCAACATCGCCGCCCGCCAGATCCTCGACAGCCGGGGCAACCCCACCGTCGAGGTCGACGTCCTCCTGGAGGACGGCTCCTTCGGCCGCGCCGCCGTGCCCTCCGGCGCCTCGACCGGCGCGCACGAGGCGGTGGAGCTGCGCGACGGCGACAAGTCCCGCTACGGCGGCAAGGGCGTGCTGAAGGCCGTCGAGGCCGTCAACGGCGAGATCCTGGACGCCATCGGCGGCATGGATGCCGAGGAGCAGGCCGCCATCGACGAGGCGATGATCGAGCTCGACGGCACGCCGAACAAGGCCCGCCTGGGCGCCAACGCGATCCTGGGCGTCTCGCTCGCCGTCGCCAAGGCCGCCGCCGAGGCCTCCGGCCTGCCGCTCTACCGCTACGTCGGCGGCACCCAGGCCCGCATCCTGCCGGTGCCGATGATGAACATCATCAACGGCGGGGCGCATGCCGACAATCCGATCGACTTCCAGGAATTCATGATCATGCCGGTGGGTGCCGAGTCGCTCGCCGAGGCGGTGCGCTGGGGCGCCGAGGTGTTCCACACCCTGAAGGGCGCCCTGAAGAAGGCCGGCCACAACACCAACGTCGGCGACGAGGGCGGCTTTGCCCCCAACTTGCCCTCGGCCGAGGCGGCTTTGGACTTCGTGATGGACTCGATCCGCGCCGCCGGCTTCGAGCCGGGCCGCGACATCGTCATCGCGCTCGACTGCGCCGCCACCGAGTTCTTCAAGAACGGTGCTTACGTCTACGAGGGCGAGGGCCAGACCCGCGACCCGGAGGCCCAGGCGACCTACCTCGCCAAGCTGGTCGATTCCTACCCGATCCTGTCGATCGAGGACGGCATGTCGGAGGACGACTGGGCCGGCTGGAAGGCGCTGACCGACAAGGTCGGCGACCGCTGCCAGCTCGTCGGCGACGACCTGTTCGTGACCAACGTCACCCGCCTGTCGGAGGGGATTTCCAAGGGGACGGCGAACTCGATCCTGGTGAAGGTCAACCAGATCGGCTCGCTCACCGAGACGCTCGCCGCCGTCGACATGGCCCACCGCGCCGGCTACACCGCGGTGATGTCGCACCGCTCCGGCGAGACCGAGGACGCAACCATCGCCGACCTCGCCGTCGCGACCAATTGCGGGCAGATCAAGACCGGCTCGCTCGCCCGCTCGGACAGACTGGCGAAGTACAACCAGCTGATCCGCATCGAGGAGGGCCTGGGCTCTCAGGCCCGCTACCTCGGCCGCGGCGCCCTGAAGATCGGCTGATCCTCGTGGTGGAGGGGCGCCGGGCGCCCCTCCCCCGCCCGACGACCGCGTCACGCCTCGCAGGCCGCCTCCGGGCGGCCTTTTCGTTGGGCGCGCAAGGTGAGCCGCGGCGCGAACACCGCGACGTTGCCGGCGAGCACCAGGGCGAAGCCGAGGCCCGCGAGCGGCGTCACCCGGTAGCCTTCCGCGAAGACCGAGATCGTCAGCGCTACGACCGGGAACAGCACGGTCATGTAGGCCGCCTTCTCGGGCCCGATCCGCTGCACCACGGTCAGGTAGGCGGTGAAGCCGATCACCGAGCCGGGAATCGCCAGGTAGAGCAGCGCCCCAACGTAAGCCGGCGACGGATCGAAGCCGAACGGCACGCCGAGCGCGACGGCGACCGCCGCCACCAGTGCGGCGCCGACCAGCATCCCGTAGGCGTTCACCGTGGCGACCGGGAGCCCGTGGCGCTGGTTGCGGGCCGAGACGAGGTTGCCGGCCGAGAAGAACCAGGTGCCGAGCAGCGCCAGGCCGAGGCCGATCGCGGTGTCCCGGTCGAGGGCGGTGCCCACCAGCGTGTCCCGGAACAGGCAGGCGATGCCGAGAAGCCCGATGACCGCCCCGGCGAGGATCCGCGGCGCCGGGCGGCGACGGTGGAAGAGATAGGCGTTGGCGACGTTGAACACGGTCGCGGCGGAGAAGACCACCGAGACGATCCCGCTCGGGACCGAGCGCGTCGCCAGGTAGAAGCAGACGAAGTTGCACGAGAACAGGCAGAGCGCCTGCAGCAGCACGAAGGGCTGGTGCCGCCACGGGATGGGCTTGAGCCGCCCGGTGAGGGCGAGCGCGCCGGCCAGGACGAGGCCGGCGAGCGCGAAGCGGTAGACGATCGACGCCTCGAAGGCGACGGAGCCGAGCTGGTGCTTGATGGCGATCCAGGTCGTGCCCCAGATGAGCACGGTGAGGGCGTACAGGAAGGCGGTCACGGTCGTCTCGGTGTCCGGTCGGGGGCGGGAGGCTCCCGGATAGACGGCGCCGGCCCGGCCGGCTTCCCCGATCCTGTGGCGGCGTTGTCCATTCTTGGGGCTTTCATCGCGATCTTGGGGGCTTTCATCGGGATCCTGCGGCATTCCCGGGACTGCCGCGTTGCCGCCGCCCGTGCCCGACCGCTACGGTCCGGACACAGATCCTCGATCCCCGCCCATGACCGAGCCGAATCCCGACGTCCACGACGCCCTGTCCCGCACCGGTGCGGCGCTCCTGCGCAGGGCCGAGATCGGGCGCGGCCTGTCGCTCGCCGAGTGGCACAACCGCGACAACCGCGCCCGCTACGACCGGCCGGACCACCACACCCTGAGCCTCTACCTCGAGGGCGGCGAGGGCGTGGTGCGCGAGGACGGCGCCGTGTCGGGCGGCGGGCCGGACCGGCTCTGCCTGCTGCCCGCCGGCCACGAGAGCCGGTGGCTGATCGGCGGTCCCCTGCGGATGCTCCACCTCTACGTCGCGCCCGAGACCCTGGCCTACCAGGCGGTGAGCGCCCTCGACCTCGATCCCCGCGCGGTCTCGCTGCGCGAGCTGACCTTCGCCGAGGATCCCGCCACCGCGATGCTGATGCGCGGCGCCGTGCTGCCCCTCGACTGGGCGGCGGGCGCCGACCGGATGGCGCTCGGCTCCGCCTGCCACCTCCTGCTCCACGCCCTGCTGCGGCGTCATGCCGGCCCGGGCGGACGGACGGCGGTGAAGGGCGGCCTCGCGCCTGCGGTCCGCCGCCGCGTCGCCGAGCTGGTCGAGGCGCGGCTCGCCGAGGCCCTGACCCTCGAGGTGCTGGCCGACGAGGCCGGCCTGAGCACCTTCCACTTCGCCAAAATGTTCAAGGCGAGCTTCGGCCTGGCGCCGCACCGCTACGTGACCGAGCGGCGGATCGCCAGGGCCAAGGATCTGGTGTCTGAGGGACGCATGAGCCTCGCCGAGGTCGCGCTCGCCTGCGGCTTCGCCTCGCAGAGCCACTTCACCCGCCGCTTCGCCCAGGCGACCGGCCTCACGCCGGCGGCGTGGCGGGGGGCGGCGTGAGCTTGTGCGGACGGCGTCACGCCGCCGGTTTGTCGGCCCGCGTCATGCCGAGCTGCAGGCCCAGCGCCTGCAACACCGCCCGCACGGTCTCGAAGCTCGGATTGCCGGTCTGCGAGAGCGCCTTGTGCAGGCTCTCGCGGCTCAGACCCGTCTCGCGGGCGATCCGGCTCATCCCGCGGGCGCGGGCGACGATCCCGATGGCGTCGCGGATCAGCGCCGGGTCGCCATCCTCCAGCACCGCCTCGATGTAAAGGGCGACGTCCTCGTCGGTTCTCAGGTGCTCCGCCGTGTCGTCCGGAGGGGTCTCCAGCGGCATCGTCACACCGCCCTCGATGAAAACTGATCAGTGCAAGACGAGGCGCGTGTCTCCCCTCTCCCGTTTGGGAGAGGGGCCGGGGGTGAGGGTGGCTCGGCTTCCGCAATGACCCTGACCCGTCGAGCTGCGCGGCTCGATGCTGTCAGCTTTACACGGAAGCCGAGCCACCCTCACCCCTACCCCTCTCCCACACCTTGCAGCGATACCGGGCAAGCCCGGCATCGCCTGGAGAGGGGTTCCCGCGCCATTCTCGTCTTTCGAAGGTGTTCGGGACAAACCTGCCTCACAAGAGCCTTGGCGACCGGAAGCCCCTTTACGCCTTCCTTAACCCTCCCGCCCCATCCTTCCCCGCATGGTAGTCCGTCGTCGCGCCCGTGCCGTCCTGTTGCCGCTCGGCCTCTACGCCGTGTCGATCCTCGTGGTCGGCTACTTCCTGCACGAGGCCGAGAGCGGAAGCCGCGGCCTCGAGGCCAAGCGGGCCCTGAAGATCCAGGCCTACGGCCTGCAGCAGGAGCTCGACGCCACCAAGGCCGACCGGGGCGAGTGGGAACGCCGGGTGGCGCTGCTGCGCAGCGACCAGATCGACCGCGACCTCCTGGAGGAGCGCGCCCGGGTCGTGCTCGGCCGCGTCCACCCGAACGACGTCGTCGTCATCGACCCCTGAAAGCCGGCGAAGCGACCCGAAGCCGGCGGCTTTTACGTCCCGGACCGCTCGATTTGCGAGGCCACCTGCCCTAGAAACGCTCCCATAAGGGATGCAGCCGGGAGGGTGCCGATGGATGCCGCGAAAGAGGCGCGCCGCGGAAGCGACAAGACCCGCGAGAAGGCGGCCCCGCCGCCCTCGGCCTCGAACGTGCCGGCCTTCAGCCGGGACGAGGACCTGCACGCCTATCGCGAGATGCTGCTGATCCGCCGCTTCGAGGAGAAGGCCGGCCAGCTCTACGGGATGGGCCTGATCGGCGGCTTCTGCCACCTCTATATCGGCCAGGAGGCCGTGGTGATCGGGGTCCAGATGGCCTCGAAGGACGGCGACCAGGTCATCACCGGCTACCGCGACCACGGCCATATGCTGGCCTGCGGCATGGAGCCGAAGGGCGTGATGGCCGAGCTCACCGGCCGCAAGGGAGGCTATTCCCGCGGCAAGGGCGGCTCGATGCACATGTTCTCCCGCGAGAAGAATTTCTATGGCGGCCACGGCATCGTCGGGGCGCAAGTGTCGCTCGGCACCGGCATCGGCTTCGCCAACAAGTACCGCGGCGACGGCGCGGTGAGCCTCACCTACATGGGCGACGGCGCGGCCAACCAGGGCCAGGTCTACGAGAGCTTCAACATGGCGCAGCTGTGGAAGCTGCCCGTGGTCTACGTGATCGAGAACAACCGCTACGCCATGGGCACCTCGGTCTCGCGGGCCTCGGCCCAGACCGACTTTTCCAAGCGCGGCGTCTCCTTCGGCATCCCGGGCGAGCAGGTCGACGGCATGGACGTGCGCGCCGTGCGCGAGGCGGCGACGCGGGCGATCGCGCATGCCCGCGACGGGGAAGGCCCCTACATCCTGGAGATGCAGACCTACCGCTACCGCGGCCACTCGATGTCCGATCCGGCCAAGTACCGGACCAAGGACGAAGTCGCCCGGATGCGCGAGGAATCCGATCCGATCGAGCAGGTCCGCAAGCGCCTGCTCGGGGCCCACAAGGTGGCGGAGGACGAGATCAAGGCGGTCGACGCCAAGGTGCGGGAGATCGTGAACGAGTCGGCGGACTTCGCCACCAGCGATCCCGAGCCGGATCCGTCCGAGCTCTGGACCGACATCCTGCTCTGACCGCGCCGCTCTGAACGCCCCCGGCCGTCCGAGCCCCGCGCGGACGGCCTTAGCCCCTTTCGGCCGGCGCCCGACCCGGTGCGCCCCACTCCCGGATCGACAGAGTACCCCATGGCGACCGACATCCTGATGCCCGCTCTCTCGCCGACGATGGAGCAGGGCAAGCTCGCGAAGTGGCTCAAGAAGGAGGGCGACCCGGTCAAGGCCGGCGACATCCTGGCCGAGATCGAGACCGACAAGGCGACCATGGAGGTCGAGGCGGTCGACGAGGGCGTGCTCGCCAAGATCCTGATCGCCGACGGCACCGACAACGTCGCCGTCAACACCCCGATCGCGGTGCTCGCCGACGAGGGCGAAGATCCGGCGAGCGTCGAGGCCGGCGGGACGAAGCCGAACGGCAAGGGTCGGGAGGAAGGCCAGAAGGCGCCCGCCCCAGATATGCACGCCGAAGGCCAGGCCGAGCGCCCCGCTCCCGCCGCCAAGACCGGCGACGACAAGCCGGTCGAGACGCCCGCCTCGCCGGCGGTGATCACCAATCGCGGCCAGGATCCGGCGATGGCCGAGATCCCCGAGGGCACCGAGATGGTGACCCAGACCGTCCGCGAGGCCCTGCGCGACGCGATGGCCGAGGAGATGCGCCGCGACGACAAGGTCTTCGTGATGGGCGAGGAGGTCGCCGAGTACCAGGGCGCCTACAAGATCACGCAAGGGCTGCTGCAGGAATTCGGCGCGAAGCGCGTCGTCGACACCCCGATCACCGAGCACGGCTTCGCCGGCGTCGGCGTCGGCGCGGCGTTCACGGGCCTGCGCCCCATCGTCGAGTTCATGACCTTCAACTTCGCCATGCAGGCGATCGACCAGATCATCAACTCGGCGGCCAAGACCCTCTACATGTCCGGCGGCCAGCTCGGCTGCCCGATCGTGTTCCGCGGCCCCAACGGCGCGGCGGCCCGGGTCGGCGCCCAGCACAGCCACGACTACGCCGCCTGGTACTCCAACGTCCCGGGCCTGAAGGTCGTGATGCCCTACACCGCCTCCGACGCGAAGGGCCTCCTGAAGAGCGCGATCCGCGATCCGAACCCGGTGGTCTTCCTTGAGAACGAGATCCTGTACGGCCAGTCCTTCCCGGTGCCGAAGCTCGACGACTTCACGGTGCCGATCGGCAAGGCCAAGGTGCACCGTGAAGGCAAGGACGTGACGATCGTCTCGTTCGGCATCGGCATGACCTACGCCCTCAAGGCCGCCCACGAGCTCGCCGAGGCCGGGATCGAGGCCGAGGTGATCGACCTGCGCACCATCCGGCCGATGGATTCCGAGACGGTGGTCGCCTCGGTGAAGAAGACCGGCCGCTGCATCACCGTCGAGGAGGGTTTCCCGCAATCCGGCATCGGCGCCGAGATCGCCGCCCGCCTGATGGTCGACGCCTTCGACTATCTCGACGCGCCGGTCCTGCGCATCACCGGCAAGGACGTGCCGATGCCCTACGCGGCGAACCTGGAAAAGCTCGCCCTGCCGAACGTCGCCGAGGTGATCGAGGCGGCCAAGGCCGTCTGCTACCGGTGAGCGGCATGACCGACGACGCACCCCGCTTCGAGGCCCTCGACATCCCGCCCGACGCCCTGGAGCAGGGCGGCATCGAGGTCCTGCGCGCCGCCGTGGTCGACGGCGCGGTGAGCATCGCGCTGCGCCGCTCCTTCGACGACCCCGCCACCTGGGGGCGCCTGTTCATCGACCTCGCCCGGCAGGCGGCCGTGGTCTACGCCCGCGAGACCGAGATGTCCGAGGAGGAGGCCTTCGCGCGCATCCGCGCCGGGATGGAGGCCGAGAGCCTCGATCCCGAGAGCTTCAACTGAGGCTCCCGATGGCCGAGGCCGCGCCGCGCTGGGCCACCTATGCCGACCTCGAGGCGGTGCCGGACCAC
This sequence comes from Methylobacterium platani, assembly GCF_001653715.1. Classification (GTDB taxonomy): domain Bacteria; phylum Pseudomonadota; class Alphaproteobacteria; order Rhizobiales; family Beijerinckiaceae; genus Methylobacterium; species Methylobacterium platani. The sequence continues at coordinate 106,143 of NZ_LWHQ01000039.1, read as the reverse complement.
CTCGTGGCGGAGATCGTCGATGGGGTGCTGGAGACCCACGCGCATACGCTGCCGCGACTCGGGGCCACCCTCGCGGCTCTGGCCGGCGAGTTGGGGGCGCCGTTCTCTCGCGGACGCGGCGGCCCTGGCGGCTGGCTGTTCATGCCTCGGACCGAATTCCACTTCGGACGGCAGGTCCTGGTACCCGACTATGCCGGCTGGCACCGCGAGCGCCTGTCCGTCGATCCGGACGCCGCCTTCATCGAGACCCCGCCGGACTGGGTCTGCGAGATCATGTTCCCCGCCACCGACCGGCTCGATCGCGGGCGGAAGCGACGGATCTACGCCGAGGCCGGCGTGAGCCATCTCTGGCTGCTCGATCCCACGGACGGCGTGCTCGAAGGCTTCGCCCTCACCGGCGGCCGCTGGCTGCTGCTCAATACCGTGGTGCGCGGCGAGACAGTGACCCTGCCGCCCTTCGACGCCGTCTCCTTCCCCCTCGACGACCTGTTTCCCTTCGACGATCCGGCCGCCCCTCCTCCCGCCGAGACCTGAATCCATGCCGATCAACGTCCTGATGCCCGCCCTCTCGCCGACCATGGAGAAGGGCAACCTCGCCAAGTGGCTCAAGAAGGAGGGCGATACCGTCAAGTCGGGCGACATCCTGGCCGAGATCGAGACCGACAAGGCGACCATGGAGGTCGAGGCGGTCGACGAGGGCGTGCTGGCCAAGATCGTGGTGCCGGAGGGCACCGCCGACGTGCCGGTCAACGACCTGATCGCCCTCATCGCCGGGGAGGGCGAGGATCCGGGTAGCGTCCAGGCCGGCGGCAACGGGCAGGAGAAGACGGCGAAGGCCGAGGCGCCGCCGACCGGCAAAGCGGACGGTGGCAAGGCGGACGGTGGCAAGGTTGAGGGCGGAAAGCCCCGGGCGCCCGTCGGCAACGAGACGCCCGGCGGCGGCACGATGTCCTACGAGCGCGTCGACACAGCGCCGGAGGGCGCGCGGCCGGCAGCGGGCGGCGCCCCGGCCGGGAAGCAGGAAGGAGGGCGGCTGTTCGCCTCGCCGCTCGCCCGCCGCATCGCCAAGCAGGAGGGCCTCGACCTCGGCGCGGTGACCGGCTCCGGCCCGCATGGCCGGATCATCGAGCGCGACGTCCGCGCCGCCATCGAGGGCGGCACGGCCAAGGCCGGTGCGGCGAAGCCGGCGGCCCGGCCGGCCGAGGCGGCGCAGCCCGCCAAGCAGGCCGCCGACGCGAAGCCCGACCAAGCGGCGCCGAAGCCCGCCGCCGCCCCGCCCTCCGGCCTCACCGCCAAGCAGGTGATGGGGATGTTCGAGCCGGGCTCGTTCGAGGAGGTGCCCCTCGACGGCATGCGCAAGACCATCGCCAAGCGCCTGGTCGAGTCGAAGCAGACCGTCCCGCACTTCTACCTGTCCCTCGACGTCGAGCTCGACGCGCTGCTCTCCCTGCGCGAGCAGGTCAATGCGGGGGCCTCCAAGGACAAGGACGGCAAGCCGGCCTTCAAGCTCTCGGTCAACGACTTCGTCATCAAGGCGCTGGCGCTGGCCCTGCAGCGGGTGCCGGCGGCGAATTCCGTCTGGGCCGAGGATCGTACCTTACGGTTCCGCCACTCCGATGTCGGCGTCGCGGTGGCGATCGACGGCGGGCTGTTCACCCCGGTGATCCGTAAGGCCGAGCAGAAGACGCTCTCGACCATCTCGGCCGAGATGAAGGACCTGGCCGCCCGCGCCCGCACCAAGAAGCTCAAGCCCGACGAGTACCAGGGCGGCACCACCGCGGTGTCGAATCTCGGCATGTTCGGCATCAAGTCGTTCGGCGCGGTCATCAACCCGCCCCACGGCACCATCCTGGCGGTCGGCGCCGGCGAGGCCCGGGTGGTGGCGAAGAACGGCGCTCCCGCGGTGGTCCAGGCGATGACGGTGACGCTCTCCTGCGACCACCGGGTGGTCGACGGGGCGCTGGGCGCCGAATTGCTCGCGGCCTTCAAGGGCCTGATCGAGAGCCCGATGGGCATGCTGGTGTAGCACTTTCCCCTCCCCCTTGTGGGGAGGGGTCAGGGGTGGGGGTGGTGCAGGAGGCACCGCCGAGGTCTATCCGGCACCACCCCCACCCCTAGCCCCTCCCCACAAGGGGGAGGGGAAGGCGCTCTACTTTCGTCCCGATCAGGGGAAGTGATTGCTCCATGCCCTGGAACGGATCGCCCGAGCAGTCGGCATCACCGCGGGCAAAAGCGAACGCCAAGGTCATGCGGCACGCCCTCACGCCAGCGGAGAAGCGGTTGTGGTGGCACCTGCGCCACCGGTTGCCGGTCGAGGGATCGCACTTCCGTCGGCAGGTCGCGCTCGGTCCTTACGTCGCCGATTTCTGCTGTCTCGGAGCCCGGCTGATCGTCGAAGTCGACGGCGGCCAGCACGGCTTCCCCGACCAGCAAGCCTACGACGCCGCGCGCAGTGACGCCCTCGAAGCGCGAGGCTTCCGGGTCCTGCGCTTCTCCAACGCGGATGTCGTTCGCGCGATCGACGGCACGCTCGACACGATCATGGCGGCCCTGGCCGCCCCGCCCTCCCCGGAGACCTGAATGTCCGACACCTACGACGTCCTCATCATCGGCGCCGGTCCCGGCGGCTACGTGGCGGCGATCCGGGCCGCCCAGCTCGGCTTCAAGACGGCGGTGGTGGACCGCGAGCACCTGGGCGGCATCTGCCTCAACTGGGGCTGCATCCCCACGAAGGCGCTGCTGCGCTCGGCCGAGATCTACCATTACATGCAGCACGCCAAGGATTACGGCCTGACGGCGGAGAATGTCGGGTTCGACGTCTCGGCCATCGTCAAGCGTTCCCGCGGCGTGTCGGGCCGGCTCAACGGCGGCGTCGGCATGCTGCTCAAGAAGAACAAGGTCGACGTGATCTGGGGCGAGGCCGCGATCGAGGCCGCGCCGAAGGGCAACGAGGCCGGCCGGGTGGTGGTGCGGGAGACCAAGCGCGCGGAAGCCCCGAAGGGCGCCAAGGCCGCGGGCACCTATGGCGCCAAGCACATCGTCGTGGCGACCGGCGCCCGCCCGCGGGCGATCCCCGGCATCGAGCCGGATAAAAAGCAGATCTGGACCTACTACGAGGCGATGGTCCCGGAGCGCATGCCCAAGAGCCTGCTGGTGATGGGCTCGGGCGCGATCGGCATCGAGTTCGCCTCGTTCTACCGCACCATGGGGGCCGAGGTGACGGTGGTGGAATTGCTGCCGCAGATCCTGCCGGTGGAAGACCACGAGATCGCCGCCCACGCCCGCAAGCGCTTCGAGAAGCAGGGCATCAGGATCCTCACCGGCGCCAAGGTGACCAGGGTCGAGAAAGGGGCGGACTCGATCACCGCCACGGTCGAGACCGAGGGCGGCAGGACGCAAGGCATCACCGCCGAGGTCCTGATCTCGGCGGTCGGCGTCGTCGGCAACATCGAGAATCTCGGCCTGGAGAAACTCGGCGTCGGAATCGAGCGCGGCATCGTCGCCACCGACGGGCTCGGGCGGACGAACGTGCCGGGGATCTACGCCATCGGCGACGTCGCCGGCCCGCCGATGCTCGCCCACAAGGCCGAGCACGAGGGCGTGCTCTGCATCGAGACCATCAAGGGCCTGCACACCCACCCGATGGACAAGGGCAAGATCCCGGGCTGCACCTACTGCCAGCCGCAAGTCGCCTCGGTCGGCCTCACCGAGGCCAGGGCCAAGGAGCAGGGCTTCGACGTGCGGGTCGGCCGCTTCCCCTTCGCGGGCAACGGCAAGGCGATCGCGCTCGGCGAGCCCGACGGCCTGGTGAAGACGATCTTCGACCGCAAGACCGGCCAGCTGCTTGGCGCCCACATGGTCGGGGCCGAGGTCACGGAGCTGATCCAGGGCTACGTCGTGGCGATGACCCTCGAGACCACCGAGGAAGAGCTGATGCATACGGTCTTCCCGCATCCGACCCTCTCGGAGATGATGCACGAGAGCGTGCTCGACGCCTACGGGCGGGTGATCCACAGCTAGGCCGGCCTGCGCCGATCCCTCGCGCCGGGCGAGGATCGCCCCGAAGATCTCTCCAAGGATCTGCCATGGACATCGCCGTCTCGGTCATCTCCCTGCTGCTGGTGCTCGTGCTGATCGCCCGGGGGGTGCCGGGCCGCAACCTGCTGGTCGCGCTCGCGATGGCGCTCGCCGTGGTGGTGCTGGTCGTCGGCATCGAGCGGGCCGGCCTGTGGCCCGCCTCGTTCCACACCCGCTAAGGCCGCCCGGATGCCCGCCCGCCCCCTGGTGCTCTACCCCGACCCGCGCCTGCGCCGGCCCGTGCCGCCGGTCGCCGCGTTCGACGCCGCCCTGCGGGCCGTCGCGGACGACCTCGCGGAGACGCTGCTGTCGGTCTCGGCGCTCGGCCTCACCGGGCCCCATATCGGCGCGCCGGTGCGGCTGACGATCATCCGGGCGGGCCTCGACCTCGCGCCGCGGACCTACGTCAACCCGACGCTGGTCTGGACCTCGCCCGAGACCGCCCGCCACCGCGAGGGCAGCGTCTCGATGCCGGGCGTCGACGAGGAGGTCGAGCGCCCGGCCCGGGTGCGGGTGCGCTTCCACGACCTCGAGGGCGAAGCGCACGAGGCCGAGGAGGAGGGCTTTTCCGCTGCCTGCCTGCAGCACGAGATCGATCAGCTCGACGGCCTGTTCTGGATCGAGCGGCTGTCGCGGCTCAAGCGCGAGCGGGTGCTCAAGCGCTACGCCAAGCTGCGGCGCGGGTGAGCGCGGCCGCCCGAAAGCCTTAACCGGCCCCGTCGCAGGGTGGCGCGTCCGCCGCGGCGGAACGGCGGGCCCAGCCTGGCCGTTACCCCGGCAACCCGGCCGCCTTGGCGGCCTCCATGCCTCTCGGAAAGGATGCCGATGCGCCCCCTCCGGACCGTCCTGATCCCGGCCGCCCTGCTGGCGACCACGCTCGCCGCCGTCGCCCAGCCGGGCCCGGCCTACCGCGCCGGCCCGCGCGACATCGACGCCACCGGCACCGTCGGCGGCCGCGCGCCGTGGTCCGCCCCCTGGGTGTACGATACCGGCGGCGACAACGACCGCCGCCCCGAGCTGCCCGCCTACCAGCAGGGCGGCGGCCAGCAGACCGGCGGGCCGGCCCGCAACCTGCTGCCCGACGACGGGCTGCACCTGTTCCCGCGCTGAGCCGGGCTCCCTACTCCGCGTCGGCGGCGGGGTCGCCGGCGCCCGGCCCGGCCGCCCGCCGGCGCATGCTCGCCCGCTCGCCGGCCTCGGCGGCGCACTTGTCGACGTGGATCGCCCGGTTGACCACCTGGAGGTTCGGCAGGCCCCAGTAGCCCAGCAGCGCGGGCCAGGGCCGCGCCCGCTCCTCGCGCCAGATCCGGTAGAGCGGCACCCGGTGGTCGACCTCGGCGGTCCGCAGCAGACGCTTGCCGGACTGGGCGCAGCGGTGGCCCTGGCGGCGCTTCAGCTCCTTCACGTGGTCGGCCGGCGCGATCCAGAACTTCCAGGCCGCGACGCAGGCGGCGTGCCACGCGGCGTTGCGGTTGGGCGTGCCCGTCCCCCACAGGTCGCGGTGCCAGCCGAAGCGGTAGACCGGCTGGCCGCAGACGCAGCAATGCCCCTTCCCCAGGGCGTGCGGCGCCTCGCGGAACGGCGCCGGCGGCACCCGGAAGCTGAACGGCAGGCCCTTCTCGGCCAGGTCCTCGTCCGCGGCGGCGCCGCGGCGGGTGTCGGGGCGCCCCTCGCCGAGGCGCCAGGTCCAGCCCTCGGGCTGGCCCGACCGCGCGGCCAGCGCCCGCGCCAGCCGGTCGGCCCGCAGGATGTGGTGGCGCCAGTAGCTCTCGACGGCGAGGCGCGGCGTCGGGGGCGCCAGCGGCCGCGCCAGGGCGTGGCGCAGCACCGAGGTCGGGAAGATCGCCGGCAGGGACTTTTCCAGCCGCGCCCGGGCGGCGGCGTTGCGCGCCTCCCGCCACGAGGAGGCGGCCGAGGGCGATGCGTCCCCCGGCCCGGTCCCGGGTGCCGCCAGGGCGGGAAGCCGCTCCGCCAGGGTCGGCCTGGCGGCCTTCGCCGCCTTCGCCTTTGCCTCGACCGGTCCCGCCTCGGCCATGTCCGTCTTCACCCTGGCCGCCCGCTTCGCCATGCCGGTCCCGAATCGGCCCGAAGCGGCCGCCGCGAGGGCATAACGCCGGAGCGCCGCCGCACCAACCGGCGATGCGCCCGCCGGCGATGGACCCGCCCGGGCGGCCGGGTCCGGTGCGAGACTATTCCGGACGACGGTCAGCAATCATTAACCGTCCCGCAACGGGTGTCGCGTTAGCCTTTGCCCGCATCGAGGAGATCTCTCCAGTGAAGACGGGTATTCGCACGCGCCTCTACGGCGGGTTCGGGGTGCTGGTGGCGCTCTCCGCCGGGCTGGGTGCCTACGCGCTGAGCAGCGGCCGCGGGACCGCGGCGCGCTACGAGGAGCGCGCGACGCTGGAGCGCGTCGCGCTCCGGGTGTTCTCGGTCAACGGGCTCACCCACCAGCTCGCCGGCCAGGCCGTCACCTACCGCTTCACCCAGGATCCGGAGAGCCTCGCGGCGATGGGCCGGACCCTTGCCAGGGTCGACGAGATCAGTGCCGAGCTCGAGCGCACCGCCATCGACCCCGAGCGCAAGGCCCTCTACGCCGCCATCCTGGCGAATGCGCGCAGCCTCAAGGCCGATGCGGCCCGCCTCGGCGAGCTCGGCGCCCGCATCCGCGACAGCCGCACGAAGCTGTTCTCCGGCGGCGACGCCCTGGCCAAGGCCTCCGCGGCCCTCGTCGCCGCGGTCAAGCTGGACGGCACCAGCGCCGACGTGAGCCGCGCCGCCGCGATCGAGACCGCGGCCCTGCTGGTGCGGGTCGCCAACTGGCGCTTCCTCGCGGTGATGGACGCGGCCGGGCCGGCGACCTTCCAGGCCAATGTCCGCACCGCCGAGACCGCCCTGAAGGCGCTCGCCGACCAAGACGTGCTGGGCTCCTTCACCAAGCCGATCGCCGCCGTGCGCGGGGCGCTCGGGCTCTACAAGGAGCAGTTCGAGGCGACCGCGACGGCGCTCACCGACAGCGCCGCGCTCTACGACCAGGGCTTCCAGCCGAAGATGGCGGCGATCGAGAAGGCCGGCGACACCGCCCGGGGCTCGATCGAGACCGCCGTCGAGGCGATCGCGGCCTCGACCACCGCGGCGGCCGCCGCCGCGCAGGCGCTCCTGGTCGGGCTCATCGTCGCGGTCGTCGCCCTCGGCTTTTGCCTCGCGCTGCTCATCGCCCGCGGCATCCTCCGGCCGATCCGCGGCATGACCGGGGCGATGACCCGGCTGGCGCAGGGCGACCTCGCGGTCGCGGTGCCCTCCCGCGACGCCGTCGACGAGATGGGCGACATGGCCAAGGCCGTCGACGTCTTCCGCGCCAACGCGGCGGCACGCCGGGAGATGGAGGCCCGGGCGCTGGCCGACCAGTCGGACCGCGACCGGCGCGTGGCCGCCGTCGACCGCCTGGTGCGCGGCTTCGAGGCCGACATCGTCGCCTCCCTCGACGTCGTGGCCGCCGCCGCCAGCCAGCTCGACGCCACCGCCCACGCGATGACCGGGGTGGCCGAGGGCACCAACCGGCGCGCCGTCGCGGTGGAGGCCGCCTCCGAGGAGACCGCCGCCAACGTGCAGACCGTGGCGGTCGCCGCCGAGGAGCTGGTGGCCTCGCTCCGGGAGATCGAGCGCCAGGTGACGCGCTCGAACGAGGTCGCGGGCCTCGCCCGGCAGGAGGCCGAGGCGACCGGCGCCGCGATGGGCGACCTCGCCCGCGCCGCCGACGAGATCGGCACCGCCGTCACGATGATCTCGGCCATCGCGGGCCAGACCAACCTGCTGGCGCTCAACGCCACCATCGAGGCGGCCCGGGCCGGCGAGGCGGGGCGCGGCTTCGCGGTGGTGGCCGCCGAGGTCAAGCAGCTCGCCGGGCAGACGACCCGGGCGACCGACGCCATCGCGAGCCAGATCGCCCGGATCCAGGTCGCCGCCGAGCGGGCCGGCGGGGCGATCCGGCAGATCGGCGAGACCATCGTGTCGGTCGACGAGATCTCCGGCGTCATCGCCGCGACGGTGAGCGAGCAGACCGCGACCACCAACGCGATCTCCCGCACCGTCGCCGAGGCCGCCCGCGGCACGCAGGAGGTCTCGGGCACGATCGGCCAGGTGACGGCCTCGGCGAGCGAGACCGGCCACGCCGCCGGCCAGGTGCTGGACGCCGCCCGCAGCCTCTCGGCCCAGTCGATGACCGTGAAGGGCCAGGTCGACCGGTTCCTCGCGGCGATCCGGGCGGCCTGACGCCGCCCGGCGCCGAATGGCCGCGCCCCGGCGCCGGAACCTCGGCCGGGCCGTCGTGGTTCGTCTCGACATCTCGGTCCAGACCAGTCCACGCCACGCAGGAGGCGTCCCATGCGCGCTCTCACGATCCGGGTCTCCGCCGTCGCGGCGGCCCTCGTCCTCGGCACGGCGGGCACGGCGCTCGCCCGCAACAGCGATTCCGGCAGCGGGCTGTCGCCCTACGCCGCGCTGAACGGCAACGACCGCTCGGCCGGCATCAACAACGGCAATTACAGCCAGCCGCGCTACGACCCCTACCTGCGCGCCTACGGCCGGCCGCCGGTGCGGTACTACGAGCGCCGGGTGCCGCCGCCCTACGACTACGGCTACCCCTACTGAGGCGGGCGCGCGGCCCTTGATCCGGCCGCGTTTCCCGGCGACCACCGCCCGGCGACGACGCGGGATGCGCCGCCGGGAGACGACCATGACGACATCACGCTGCGCCCCGGACCCGAGGGCATGACCCCGCAGGAGGTGGCCGCCCCGGGCGGGACCCGTCCGTCGCCGCAAGCCGGAACCCGGCTGGCGGCCCTGCGCCGGGGCGATCTCGCCGGGGCCCGGGAGCTGCGGCTTCTCGGCGGGCCGGACGCGCGTCTCACCGAGGTACCGCCCGAGATCCTCGGCCTCGCCGACACGCTCGAGGTCCTCGATCTCGGCCACAATGCCCTCACCGCCCTGCCCGGCTGGTTCGGCCGCCTGCGCTCCTTGCGGGTCCTGTTCTGCTCCGGCAACCGCTTCGACCGGCTGCCGCCGGTGCTCGGCGAGTGCGCGGCCCTGAGCCAGGTCGGCTTTCGCGGCTCCGGCCTCGCCGAGGTCCCGGCCGAGGCGCTGCCGCCGGCCCTGCGCTGGCTCACCCTCACCGACAACCGCATCGCGACGCTGCCCGACGCGATCGGCGCCCGGCCGAGACTGCAGAAGCTGATGCTCGCCGGCAACCGCCTGCAGGCCCTGCCGGAGAGCCTCGCCGGGGCGGAGAACCTGGAGCTCCTGCGCATCGCCGCCAACCGCTTCGAGGCTCTGCCCGCCTGCCTCGCCGCCCTGCCCCGGCTCGCCTGGCTATCCTGGGCCGGCAACCCGTTCGAGGACCGCGCGGCACCGCCGGCGGCTGCGGCGCCGCCGGCCGCCTGGGGCGACATCGCGGTCGGCCCGCTCCTCGGCGAGGGCGCCTCCGGGCGGGTGATGCGGGCGGTCTGGCGGCCGGACGGCGCGGGCCTGGAGCGGCCGGTCGCCCTCAAGCTGTTCAAGGGGACGATGACCAGCGACGGCCTGCCCGAGCGCGAGATGGCGGCCTGCCTGGCGGCGGGCGCGCATCCGCACCTCACCGGCGGCCTCGGACGACTCGTCGACCATCCGGACGGGACGCAGGGCCTGCTGATGCCGCTGCTGCCGGAAGGATGGCGGGTGCTCGCCGGGCCGCCGAGCCTGGAGACCTGCAGCCGCGACGTCTACGATCCGGCCTCGCGCCCGACGCGGTCGGCCGCCCTGCGCCTCGCCCGGGGCGTCGCCGCCGGGGCCGCCCACCTGCACGCCCGGGGCTTCGGCCACGGCGACCTCTACGGCCACAACGTCCTGTGGGACGGGGGAGCCGGCGCAGCGGTGCTGAGCGATTTCGGCGCCGCCTCGGCCCTGCCGCCGGGGCGGGACGGCGCGTTCCTGCAACGGCTCGACGTGCGGGCCTTCGGGATCCTGGTCGCCGAGCTGCGCGGCCTTGCCGCCCTCGGCGCGTCGCCCGTCGACGATCCTGCCCTCGACGCCCTGGTCGCCGCCTGCACCGGACCCGATCCGGCCGCGCGGCCCGCGATGGCCGAGGTGCTGGCCGCCCTCGACGGGATCGTCGGGGGGTCGGGGCCGGCCTGACCGGCCCCGACCCCCCGGGGTCTTACCGACGCACTCTCGAACGAATCCGTTCGAAGGTGCCGGCTACGCCCGCAAGGTCCCCTTTTCCTCGCGCCGGCGCCGATGCGCCGGACGCCTTCGCATCGACGTGTCGATGCGAAGGCGCGAGGGTATCAGCGGCTCTTCTTGTAGAGCTTGCTGGCGATCTCGAAGATCTCCTCCGGCTTGTAGTTCGGTGCGAAGGCGCCGTAATTGCCGTCGAGCTCCGGGATCTTGCCGCCCTCGGGCGCGCCGTCGACCACCTCGAGGTGGCCCGGCGGATCGCCCGGCAGCGCCACCTCGTCGTTCGACCACACGCCGGCCGATTCGGGGTAGTCCTGCGAGAAAGTGTAGAGCCGGCGGTGGCTGCCCTCCTGCAGGTACTTCTGGCATTCGGGGATGCGGTCGAGGTTGATGTTGGGGGTCGGCAGCATCTGCTCGATCGCCACCCCCGTGAGCTTCTTGAGCGCCAGCGCGTAGGCGTGGGCGTGCACCGAGCCGCGCACGAGCAGGTAGCCGCAGACCTCGCGCCCGGTCGGGTCCTTCAGGGTCTCGTAGACCCTGAGCTTGTGCAGGCGCGCCCCGCATTCGAGGTGGAAGTTGTGCAGGAGGTCGATGATGATGTTCCCGGTCGTGGTGACCATGTCCATGTTCCACGACGCGGCGTTCGAGTTCATCGGCATCGCGCCGCCGCCGTTGCTGAGGAAGCTGCCGGCGAGGCGGATGTCCTGCATGTCGTGGAACGGGGCCTTCGACACGTCGACGTCCGGCGTCGGGTCGCCCGGGCCGTTGTTGAGCATCGCGATGCCGGTCGAGACCAGCTCGACGTGGCCGAGCTCCTCGGTGAAGATGCTCGAAACCAGGCTGTAGAACGGCCGCAGCTTGGACTTGTCGCGAAAATTGAAGCTCTGGAACATGTAGTTGCCGAGCGTCGACATCTCGCCGTACTTGCCCCCGAGCAGCTCCTGCAGCGCGGCGGCGGCGTTCGGGTCGGGCCTCTTGGGCTGCGGCAGCTCGGCCTGCAGGCGGTCGATCCTCATGAACATGGGCACGGCACCTTTCTGTCCGGGATACTCCCCGCATCCATCGGGGATAGTCCCGGGGAGCATCGATCTGAGCCGTGTCGGGTTCCCGTGCCGGGGGGCGGCCGGGCGCATCGGTCGCAGGGGCGTCGGGCCGGGCGGGACCTTCCGTGCCGCAGAGTGCCGAGGCGTGTGGGAAGCGGTGCAATGGCGCTTGACCGCGGCCGCCCGTCGGGCGCCCCTAGGGAATCGCGGTCCGAATCCCGGAAACCGGACCCACAGATCCCGGACGCCATGGCCACCCCGATCGACACCGGTACCATCCTGACCCTGCTGCGGCGCGCCACCGAGACGGTGCGCGCCACGACCGCCCGCGCCGTCGCGGCCGAGGCCCGGGCCGATCGGCTCGGCCGCGAGGTCGGCGCCCTGCTGGGCCGGGTCGAGGAGGCGCTGCGAGCCGCCTCCGCCGAGGCGGCGGAGGCGCGTCAGGCCGCCGCCGAGGCAAATCAGGCCGCCGCCGAGGCGCAGGCTCGAGCCGGCGCCGCCGAGGCCGGTCTGTCGGCCGAGCGGGCACGGGTGCGGCGGCTGGAGCAGCGCCTGGCCGAGGTGATGGCCGACACGGCGGCCGCCCGCGAGGCCGCCGCCGCCGCGGAAGCCGGCCGCGAGGCGGCGGAGGCCCGCCTCGCCCGCATCCGCGCGGCGCTCGTCGACGAGGCGGCGGTGTCGCTCGACGCGGAGCGCCCGGCGGCCCTGCACTGAGGCCGCCGGTCTTCCCTCACCCCGCCTTCGACAGCGGATCGGCGATGCTCTCCAGCGACTTGCCCTCCGCGTCGACCCCCAGCTTCCACTCGGTCACCGCGGCGAGCACCAGGAGCAAAGCCGCCCCGGCATAGCCCCCGGCGAGCGCCCAGTGCTGGCCGGATTCGATCAGATGGGTGAAGAGCCACGGCGCCATCACGCCGCCGGCGCCGGTGCCGAGGGCGTAGAACACCGCGATGGCGAGCGCCCGGGTCTCGAGCGGGAAGATCTCGCTCGCCGTGAGGTAGGCGGAGCTCGCCGCCGCCGAGGCGACGAAGAAGATCGCGATCCACGCGAAGGTCTGGGTCCAGGCGGTGAAGAGGTCGAGGCCGAACACGACCGCGGTCGCCATCAGCAGCACGCCGCTCAGCGCGAAGGTGCCGGCGATCATCCGGCGCCGGCCGATCGTGTCGAAGAAGTGGCCGAGCAGCAGCGGTCCGAGGAAGTTGCCGATGGCGAGCGGCACCAGGAACACGCCGGCCTTGTTCTCCGGCACGCCGTAGAACTTCGCCAGCACCAGCCCGTAGGTGAAGAACACCGCGTTGAACAGGAAGGCCTGGGCCACCATCAGCACGAGCGCCAGGATGCTGCGGCCGCGGTGCTTGTGGACCATCGAGGCGAAGATCTCGCCGAAGCCGAAGCTCGTCTTCGGGTGGACCTCGAGGATGCCCTCGGCCTTGGGGAGCTTTTTGCCGGTCTCGGCCTCGACCGTGCGCTCGATCTCCGCCACCGTGCGCTCGGCCTCCTCCTCGCGGCCGTGGGTGACGAGCCAGCGCGGGCTCTCGGGCACGTAGCGGCGCAGGAACAGGATGCCGAGGCCGAGCACGCCGCCGATGCCGAAGCCGAGCCGCCAGCCGAAATCCGGGTCGAGGAGGTTCGGATCGAGGAGCAGCAGCGAGGCCCCGGCGCCGGCCGCGGCGCCGACCCAGAAGCTGCCGTTGACGATGAGGTCGACCCGGCCGCGATACTTGGCCGGGATCAGCTCGTCGATCGCCGAGTTGATCGCCGCGTACTCGCCGCCGATGCCGAGCCCGGTGACGAGGCGAAACAGCGCGAAGCTCCAGAAATCCCAGGCCAGCGCGCTCGCGATGACGCCCGCGACATAGATCATCAGCGTGGCGTAGAAGACGAGGCGGCGCCCGAACCGGTCGGTGAGCCAGCCGAAGACCAGGGCGCCGACCACGGCGCCGACGACGTAGAACGAGGCCGCCCCGCCGATCTGCTGCAGGGTGAGGCCGAGCGCCCGCTTGTCCTGCAGCACCGGGCCGATCGCCCCGACGATGGTGACCTCGAGCCCGTCGAGCACCCAGGTGATGCCGAGCGCGACGACCAGCAGCAGGTGGAAGCGGCTCCACGGCAGCCGGTCCATCCGGGCCGGCACGTCGGTGCGCACGGTCCCCGTCCCGGCGCCCCGCGCCGCTCCCGCTGCTGCCGCCACGTCCCATCCTCCCGCATCGTCCGTGGGAGGGTGAACCGCAGCGCGGCCGTTGCGTTCCGTGAACGTCTCCGGCACGCTCCCGGCGCCGTCCATGCTCCGCATCGAATCCCTCCGCCGCGACCGTTTCGGGCCCTTCGACCTCGCGCTGGCACCGGGCGAGGCCTGCGCGGTCACCGGACCGTCGGGGGCGGGCAAGAGCGTGCTGCTGCGCATGATCGCCGATCTCGATCCGTCCGAGGGCCGGGTCAGCCTCGACGGGATCGACCGGGACGCGATCGCGGCGCCGCTCTGGCGCCGGTGCGTCACCTATCTCGCCGCCGAACCGGGCTGGTGGGCCGAGACCGTCGCCGGGCACTTCTCGGCCGATGCGCCGCAGCGCCTCGCCGGCGAGCGGGCGGCGCTGCGGCTGCCGCCGGAGGTGTTCGGCTGGCCGGTGGCGCGGCTCTCCACCGGCGAGCGCCAGCGCCTCGCCCTGCTGCGGGCGCTCGCCGGCGGGCCGCGGGTGCTGCTCCTCGACGAGCCGACCGCCTCCCTCGATCCCGACAGCGTGCGCGGCGCCGAGGCGGTGATCGCGGCGCGGCGCGCCGCCGGGCTGATCGTCGTCCTCGTCTCGCACGACCCCGCCCAGGTGGCGCGCCTGACCACGCGCCGGCTCGCGGTGGCGGGCGGGCGCCCCGCATGATCCGGCCCTCATGACCCCCGCGCTCGGCCCCCTGACGCCCGGCCCTCTCGACCTCGCCCTCGGGGCGGGCTTCGTCCTCCTCAATGCCGGCCTGTCGGCGGCCCTCGGGCTCGGGCTCGCCCGCACGATGCTGGTGGCCTCCTGCCGGCTGGTGGCGCAGCTCACCCTGGTCGGGCTGGTGTTGCGCACGGTGTTCGGCCTCGGCGCGCCGGGTCCGGTGGTCGGGGTGGTGGCCGTGATGGCGCTCGCCGCCGCCTACGAGATCGGCGCCCGGCAGGAGCGGCCCCTGCGCGGGCCCTGGCGCTACGCGCTCGGCGGCCTCGTCTCGGCCGGGGCGACGGTCGTCGCCGTCGCGGTCGGCCTCGCGGCGTTGCGCCCGCATCCGTGGTGGGACCCGCACGCCCTGATCCCGCTCGCCGGCATCGTGCTGGGCTCGGCGATGAGCGGGATCGCGATCGGGCTCAACGGCTTCACCGGGGCGGTGCGGCGGGAGCGGGCGGGAATCGAGGCGCGGCTCGCGCTCGGCGCCACCCGGGACGAGGCCCTGGCGCCGCTCGTCCGCAGCGCGATCCGGGCCGGGCTGATCCCGGTGCTCAACCAGATGGCGGCGGCGGGGCTGATCACCCTGCCGGGAATGATGACGGGCCAGATCCTCGCAGGGCAGGACCCGCAGGGGGCGGCGGCCTCCCAGATCCTGATCCTGTTCCTGCTGGCGGGAGCGACGGGCCTCGGGGTGACGGGCGCGGTCCTCGCGGCGTCGCGCCGGCTCACCGATGCCCGGCACCGCCTGCGGCTCGACCGGCTGGCCTGATCCGGTCAGCCCGGGCTGCGGCCGGTCTCGGCGGCGGCGACGCGGCAGACGTTGCGGGCGGGGCCGAGTTCGGCGAGCGGGGTCTGCTGGGTGCTGCGCGCGACACGGACCGGCTGCGAGGTCCAGCGGGCGCTGCCGGCCGAGCCGGACTGGACTTGAGCGAGCTGGGTCGCGGCGGACGGGCTGCGGCGCGCCGTCGTGCCCTCGCGGTCGTGCCACGGGCGCTTCTCGTAGAAGGCGTTGCCGCCGGCGAGCGCCACGTAGTGCATGTTGCGGTAGGAGAAGGTGTAGCCGGCGGTGTGGAAGAACATCGCGCCGCCGACCTTCTCGTGGCGCTCGCCGGCCAGGATCGCGTCGGCGACCTGCACGGCCTTCTCGCGCTCACGATCGCGCATCGGCTTGTGCAGCACGCCGGCGGCGAACTGGCGCTTCTGGCCGACGACGCCGCAGATCGAGTTCGGGTAGGCCGGCGCCTCGAGCCGGTTCATCACCACGGTGCCGACCGCGAGCAGGCCCTCCTCGCTCGAGCGGTTGGACTCGAAATACATCGCCCGGGCGAGGCAATCCCGGTCGGCGCCGGTGACGGCGGCGAGCTGCTTGCGGTCCGGAAGGCTTCCCGTCGTCTCGATCCCACCCGGCATCATTCCGCAGGCCCCGAGCTGGGGCGCCGTGGCGAGGACCGCGAGGGCGGCGGTGATGGGGAAAGTCCGGTTGCGCGTCATGCAGGCCCCTCTCGTGCACTGGCCGGGCGCGACCGGTACGGCCGCGCTCGAGGTCAAGCTTGGGGCGGAATGTGGCGAAGGCGGGGCACGGATACGGTTCGTAAACCAATCCGCGAGCGTGGCAGTAAGATAACGAGGGCGTGATGCAACCGGGAAACACCGCCGGCGCATCGCCCCACCACCGTGCGGCGTGCGCGGAGATGACGGCGCGATCACGGCCCGATCATGGCCAGTCGATGGCACCGTGGCCGGTGGACGACGTCGCCGCGCGCCCGGTCCCGGCGCGGTCCTGGCAGTCGTCCGGCGACGAGGCGGGTCCAGCCGTCCCGGTGGAAGCGGCCGACGACAGCGGCAGGAAGTCGAATCCGGCGCCGGAGACCTCGCGCCGCAGTCCCAGGTCGCGCAGCAACCTGTCGTCGAGGTCGGCCAATCTGGTGCGGTCGCGGGCCTGCCGCAGGAATCGCGCGACCGCGCCCTCCCCGGGCGGGCCGCCCCAGGGTGCGGGCGGGCGGCGGAGGGCGAGGAGGCGGCGAATCAGCGGCGGCATGGCGAGGGTCGTCCCGTGGCGGTCGGGACGACCCTCGCTCCGATGCCGGGCGCCGTGGTTCGGCCTCGGCCGAACCGTCGGACGTCACGCTTCGGCCCTGGCCGAAGCGTTCGCGGCCCGTCCGGTCTACAAGGGCGATCCGGACAGGCAGACGCCCGGGGAGACCGCCATGGTGACCGTCACCGCGCTGGCCCGCATCGCCGCCCTGGTGGGCGATCCGGCCCGCGCCGGCATGCTGGCCGCGCTGATGGACGGGCGCGTGCTCACCGCGGCGGAGCTCGCCCGCGCGGCGAGCGTCACGCCGCAGACCGCGAGCGGCCACCTCGCGCAGCTCACGCAGGCCGGGCTCCTCGCGGTGGCGCGCCAGGGGCGCCACCGCTACCACCGCCTCGCCTCGCCGGCGGTGGCGCGGATGCTGGAGGGGGTGATGGCGGTGGCGGCCGGGCCGCCCGCCCCGCCCCGAGCGCCGGCGATCCGCCTCCCCCGGGACGCGGCGTTGCGCGAGGCCCGCACCTGCTACGACCACCTCGCCGGCCGCCTCGCGGTCGCGATGGCGGAGTCCCTGGTGGCGCGGGGCGCGGTCGAGCTCGGGGAGGACGGCGGCGCCGTCACCCCGGCGGGGGAGGCCGTCCTCGCCGGCCTCGGGATCGATCTCGCGGCGGCCGCGTCCGGCCGGCGGATGTTCTGCCGCCCCTGCCTCGACTGGAGCGAGCGCCGGCCGCACATCGCCGGCGCCCTCGGGGCGGCCCTGCTCGCGACCTGCCTCGAGCGGGGCTGGCTGCGCCGCACCGAGGGCAGCCGGGCGGTGGCGGTGACGCCCGGCGGGCGCCTCGCCCTGCGACGGGCCTTCGGCGACGGGGTGGGCTGCGCTTGCGGACCGGACTGAACCGTCACGCCGCCGGCAGGGCCTCGCCCAGAGGTCCGTCCAAGGGGCCGTCTCCCCCGGCCCGCGACGGCAGGGTGACGCTGCCGCGGCCGTGGCGGCGGCGGTCCGTCGCCTCCTGCATCAGCGCGTGGGCGTAGTCCGTCAGGGTGTGGCCGAGATCGGCCAGGCTGTCGGCGGTGCTCTCCTGGAGGTTGGTGGCATGGCAGGCCACGTCCACCAGACCCTCCATCCTCTCGACGACCTCGCCGAGGGCGCGCACCAGGGGCGGCAGGAGGTCGGCCATCTCATCGATCGTCGGCGGGGGGCGGCGGCTCATGATCTCTCTCATTCTCGGTCTCCCTCACGGGTGTTGCGCGGCGGCCGTCTCAGGCCATCAGGTAGGCCGGCGAGGTCGGGGCCAGGACCGAGGCGGCGGTCCCGCGGGTCTCGTGCAGCTTGCGCAGGGTGCGGGCGTCGAAGCGCGCCTCCACGGCGATGATCCGCTCGCCGTCGATCTCCGCCGGCACGCCGAGGGGTACCGCCCGGAAGTGGAGCTGGAGGACGTGCAGCAGGTAGACGATCGGCATCTGGGCGAGGAAGCCGGTCACCCCGTTCTCCAGGCCCCACTCGACGATGCCGGTCATCACCTCGAGGGAGACCGGGTGGGTCTTGCCGCGGGTGCGGCGGCTCGGCGCCACAGCCTGGCGGGTCCATTCCCAGATCTGCGGGCCGGACGGCCGGTCGCCCTCGCACAGATGCGGCAGCACGTCCGAGAGCAGGTGCGGCCGGGTCGTCGGCAGCAGCCGGCTGTAGCCGATCACCTCGCCGTCCTCGATCGCCAGGAAATGGGCGGCGTGGGGCGTGTCGAACTGGTCGATCTCGCGCCCGTCCGGGCGGCGCAGGGCGGTCCAGCCCTTCTCCTCGACGAAGACGCGGTGGCGCAGGCGCCAGACCTCCTCCATCTCGGCGGCGTAACGATCCCGGTTGGCGGCAGTGACGACGTGGATCATGGGAATGGGCTCCTGTCTCGGAACCCTTTGTCCATGGTCTGACGACCCCGCCGTACTGGGGAATTCCCTAGCCCGGGCGCTGCTTGTAAGAGCTTATACCGTCAGCGCCTTCGAACGGATCCGTTCGAAGGCGCTGGATGAGCCCAAACGGGCGTCCGGCGCTGATACCCTCGCGCCCTGGCATCGACACGTCGATGCCAGGGCGCGAGGGTATCAGGTGATCAATCCGCGCCGGAGCGCCACCGCCACCGACTGGGTGCTGTTGAGCGTGCCGAGCTTGGTCCGCGCCGAGCGCAGGTGGTGCTCGACGCCCTTGGAAGAAATCGACAGGATCTCGCCGACCTCCCAGTTCGTCTTGCCCTCGGCCACCCATTGCAGCACCTCGCGCTCGCGCGGCGACAGGCGGATCTCGGCGCCGGCCTCCGAGCGCAGCAGCACGAGCTGGGCGAAGGCGTAGGTCGCCACGAGCTGCAGCGTGCCGAGATCCTCCGGCGAGACCTCGATCCGCCCGCCCGAGAAGCTGAACCCCGCGAGCTGCCCGTCCAGGGTCAGGAGCGGCACGGTGACCCCGGCGCGCAGGCCGTGCTCGCCGGCCTCGTTCATCACGCGCAGGGCCGCCGGGTCGTCGCGGTAGCGCGGGGCGATCTCCGACCAGGCGAAAGGCGTGCTCGTCCCGGCAAGGTGGCGCACCGTGGCGTCGCGGAAGAGGTAGCCGCGGGACAGGTAGCGCGCCTTCCAGTCCGACGGCATCGCGTCGAGGAGGGCGTGCTCGTATTGCTGGCGCGGCTTCGCGCCGACGATCGGCAGGGTTCCGGCCAGCGCGTGCTCGATCCCGAACCGGTCGAGGAGCTTCAGCAGCAGCTCGGAGACGTCCTGCGCGCTCGCGGTCCGGTCGAGGGAGCGCAGGAAGGCGAGGGTCAGGTCGAGGCGCTTGCGGCTCATGCAACCTGCCTAGCGCGGCAGGAGGGCGACGAAATCCCTGATTGCAGCCTCGGACACAATGACATGTTGACGCAGGGGGGCTCCGGGGCGGCCGGGGGCCGTCCGCACCCGCCCCAAGGGGAGTGGCTCGACCTTCCGGCAGGTCCCCCAGCGTTTCGGCGAGCGGTCGGCGCGTGTCGCAAGACGATCCGCCGGACAGACCTTGAATCGCGCCCGGCCTCCCGCCATCTGCCGGTTGCGCCTGCGGTTGGGCGCCCTTCGGAGAAGATCATGCCGCACCACGACACCACCGCCCTCTCGGGCACGATCCAGCACGTCTTCGCGCACCGCTTCACCCTGGAGGCGGACGGCGCGGTTCATCTCGCCGATCTCGGGCCCAAGGGCGCCGAGGCGTTTCCCCTCGCCGCCGGCCTGCACGTGACCCTCGAGGGCGAGCGCCGCCCCTCCGAGATCAAGGTCGCGCGGATCGCCGCTCCGGGGCGGGACCCGGTCGAGATCCACCACAAGAAGCCGCACCATCCGGGCAAGCCCGGCCCCGACGCGGCGGTCGATCCCGCCGCCGCCCTCGCCGCCGTGACGGCGGCGGGCTGGACGCCCGCGGGCGAGACGCGGCGCAAGCCGAGGCATGTCGAGGTGCTGGCGCGCCGGGGCGACGGTCCCTGGGCCGAGCTGCACGTCGACGCCTCCGGGACGATCACCCAGGAAAAGGCGCCCGATTCCGGGAAGTGGGGCTCGGCCCTCGCCTGATCCAGGCCGGGCGCGCGCCGACCGCGCGCCCTCACGCCTTCCAGCGGACCGGCTCCATCCCGGTCCGCCGGATCGCCGCCGCGGCCTCATCCGAGGCGAGGTGGGCGATCAGCCCGCGCGCCGGCGCGAGGGCGGCGGAGCCCGCGACGATCGCCGCCGTGAAGGTCTGGACCAGCTGGACCTCGTCGGGCAGCGGCCCGACCACCGCGATTCCCGGCACG
Source organism: Methylobacterium platani (assembly GCF_001653715.1). Taxonomy (GTDB): domain Bacteria; phylum Pseudomonadota; class Alphaproteobacteria; order Rhizobiales; family Beijerinckiaceae; genus Methylobacterium; species Methylobacterium platani. Next base: position 86,075 of record NZ_LWHQ01000039.1, on the reverse strand, counting down.
TCGACGAGCTCGCTCACCGGCCCGAGGGCGAGGTCGGCCTCGCCCGCCGCCAGGGCGGCGGCGGAATCGGTGCCGCGGGGCAGCATCGTCACCCGCACCGCCCCGGCGAGGCCGAGCCGCGGAAACACGCTGTCGCGGATGAACAGGCCGCTGGTGCTGCCCGGCATCACGACGTGGCGGGCCTGCGCCAGGGTGCGGGTCAGCCCTGCGACGGTGTCGATCGGAGGTCTCGGCGCGCCCGTCCGCACCGCGGCGGCGAGCGGCGCGGTGGCGAGCTCCACCGCCGAGCCGTCCGCGATCCGGCCGTCCTGCGTCAGCTCGTGCAGGCCCTCGTTGGAGAGGATCACCACGTCGACCCGGGCACCATGCGCGAGCTGGTGGCGGATCGTCCGCGGTCCCTGCCCCTGCGAGGCGCCCGACAGGGTCCGGACCGCGAGCCCGGTCGCCCGCTCGAAATCCGGCAGCACCGCCCGGTAGGCCAGCGCGAAGCCGCCCGAGATCATCACGGTGAGGTCGGCGGTCTGGTCCGAAGGGGTCATCGCGGTCGCTCCCGGTGGGGGCCGGATCCTTGTGCGCGACGGCCCGTCGGCGCAAGCCCGGCCACGAACCGCACCCCGCCGCTATTCCCGGACCCGCATCCGATCCTCTAAGGCCCTCCCGGGACACACGGATCAATGGGGGGACACGATGGAACCGGCGGAACGGATCGAGGAGCGGGGCTTTCCGCGCTGGCGGCTCGCCCGCGGGGCGGTGGTGCTGCCGGACGAGCGCCCGCCGCTGGGCCAGGCGGTGGTGCTGGCGCTCCAGCACGTGGTGGCGATGTTCGGCTCCACCGCGCTCGCCCCGCTGCTGATGGGCTTCGACCCCAATCTCGCGATCCTGTTCTCCGGCATCGCCACGCTGCTGTTCTTCGTCGTGGTCGGCGGCCGGGTGCCGAGCTATCTCGGCTCGAGCTTCGCCTTCATCGCGGTGGTAATCGCGGCTACCGGCTATTCCGGCAGCGGCCCGAACCCGAACCTGCCCGTCGCCCTCGGGGGCATCGTGGCGGCGGGCGCGGTCTACGCCCTGATCGGGATCGTGGTGATGCGGGCGGGGGACGCCTGGATCGGCCGGCTGATGCCGCCCGCCGTCACCGGGGCGATCGTCGGGGCGATCGGCCTCAACCTCGCGCCGATCGGCGTGAAGGGCATCTCGGGGTCGGGCCTCGACATCGGGGTCGGGCTGTTCACGATCCTGGCAGTCGGCCTCTCCGCCTCGTACCTGCCGGGCGCGGCGCGGCGCCTGCCGCTCCTCATCGGGGCTCTCGCCGCCACCCTGCTCTACGGCGTGCTGGCCAACGGCTTCGGCCTCGCCAAGCCCCTGGACGTCGCGCGGATCGCCGACGCGCCGTGGTTCGGCTGGCCGCACTTCACGACCCCGGTCTTCGAGCCCTCGGCGATCTGGCTGATCGCGCCGGTCGCCCTGGTGCTGGTCGCCGAGAATCTCGGCCACGTGAAGGCGATCGGGGCGATGACCGGGCGCAACCTCGACCCTTGGCTCGGCCGCGCCTTCCTGGGCGACGGGCTCGCCACGATGCTGTCGGGGTCCTTCGGCGGCACCGGCGTGACGACCTATGCCGAGAACATGGGCGTGATGGCGGTGACCCGGATCTACTCGACCCTGGTCTTCGCCGTCGCGGGCGTGGTCGCGATCCTGTTCGGGCTGTCGCCGAAGTTCGGCGCCGCGATCCTGCTGATCCCCGGCCCGGTGATCGGCGGCCTGTCGGTGGTGGTGTTCGGGCTCATCACCGCCGCGGCGGGGCGGATCTTCGTCGAGAACCGGGTCGATTTCTCGCGCACCCGGATCCTGCTCACCGTCGGCACCGCGCTGGTGCTCGGCGCCGGCGACTTCACGGTCGGCCTCGGCAGCTTCAAGCTCGGCGGCATCGGCACCGCCACGGCGGCGGCGATCCTGCTCTACCACCTCCTGCGCGACGAGCCGGCCTGACCTGGTCGGGCCGGCAAGGCCCTCACCTGCCAGGGCCCTCACCTGCCAGGGCCTTCACCTGCCAAGGCCCTCACCTGCCAAGGCCCTGACTTGCATTGCAGGTCCGTCCACGACCCGTCCGCCAGCTTCGAGGAAAGCTCGTGGACGGGCGGGATCAGTCCAGCCGAGTAGCCGTACGATCGCGACCATGCTCTAATCAGGCCTTCTCCCCTCGATCCCGGGGCGTCAGGAGGCCGGCATGCAGCCAGGACTGCGCGCCCAGCACGGTTTGCCCGGCGCGGCGGCGCGGCTCATCCGTCCGTCGGCCGGCTCCGCGGCGGATCTGCTGGCCGATCCGCTGGCCGCCCCGCTCGCGGGCGACCTCGTCGACGGGCTGATGCGCCGCCACGAGGTCGCCGCCGAGCGGCTGATCGGCTGGCTGCGCGTCGGGATCGGCGCCTGCGTCTTCGTCACGGTGATCGTCGCGAGCGAATTGCTGCACGATCTGGCGGGCGTGTCGCTCGGGGTGTTCCAGCGCAACGCCTGGATCGCCGCCCTCGGCTTCCTCGGCGTGGGGGCCGTCAGCATCCTGCTCGCGGTGCCGCAGCGCTGGCATCACGGCTACGCCTACCTGTTCATGGGGCTCGACGTCGGGTTGGTGCTCGCCATCACGGTCCTCGCCCTCGGCGAGCGCGGCCTGCCCGGCAACGCGGTACCCTCCGCGCCGATCGCCTGGGCGATCCCCCTGGTCCTGGCGGTGGGCGCCCTGCGCTACGACGTGAAGGTCCAGCTCGCCGCCATCGCGCTCCTCGCCCTCGGCCTCGTCGGGATCGCGGCCGGGCTCGAGCATCCGCTGGTCCTGGATCCGGCCGCCGCCGGACGGCCGGCCTGGACCCAGCTGTTCTCGATGCCGGTCAACGTGATGCGCCTGACGCTGCTGCTGCTCGCCGGCGCGGCCACGGCCTTCGGCATCGTGCGCTCGCGCCGGCTGCTGACCTCGGCGGTCCGGGACGCGGTCGGGCGCGCCAGCCTCTCGCGCTTCCTGCCGGCGGAGATCGCCCCTCGCCTCGCGGCGGGCGACGCCGCCCTGCGCCGCGGCCGCCGCCAGCGGGCGGTCATCGCCTTCGTCGACATCCGCGACTCGACCGGGATGGCGGAGGGCATGGATCCGGAGGGCCTGTCGCGGTTCTTCACCGCCTTCCGCACCCGGATCCTGGCCTGCGTGCGCCGGCACCACGGCTTCGTCGACAAGTTCATCGGCGACGGCGCCCTGATCCTGTTCGGGGTGCCGGACGAGGGCGGCGACGACGCGGCCCGGGCGCTCGCCTTCGCGCAGGACCTCGTCGGCATCGTCGAGGCCTGGAACGAGAGCCGGGAATGGCCCCGGGCGGTACGGATCGGCATCGGCATCCATGTCGGCGAGGTTTTCTGCGGCATCGTCGGCGACGAGGAGCGGATGGAGTTCACGGTGCTGGGCGATGCGGTGAACGTCGCCTCGCGCCTCGAACAGGCGACCAAGCGCTACGGCGCGGTCGTGCTCGCCTCCGAGGCCGCCGTCGCCGGCTCGTCGGATCCCGCCGCGTGGCGGGAGGTCGGCCGCGAGCCGCTCGCCGGCCGCACCCAGCCGATCGCGATCTTCGCGCCCGTGCTGCCGGCCGGGACGGGGCCGGATCGCGGATCCGGCGAAGACTGAAGTCCCGGAACGAGGAAGGCCCCGCGACGGCGGGGCCTTCCTGTCTCCGTCGTCTTATCGCTCCGGTGCGGTCAGCCGTGCCGGGGCCGCAGCCGCACCGCCTGGGCCAGGCGGATCAGCTCGCGCGCGCTCAGGCCGCGGCTGGCCTGCGCGGACCAGATCTCCCCCACGGGCCGGATCTCGCGAACAGGCTCGGCCGCTTCGGGGGCCGGCCGGCCGTGCCCGCGGTCCCTGCCCTGTGCCGCGTCCTGCGCCGCGCCGCTGCGCGTCGCGCAGGACCGATCGGCCCGGCGGGGCCGTCCGTCGACGAACCGGTAGGCTCTCGCTGCCGTTCTCATGCGTGCTCCCAGGCGAACCCTCAAGCGAACCGGCGCATGGTTAGCGAAGCGTGACGGTTTCCGACATTCTTGAAGTGGTGCGGCGGTGCGCTAGCGGGCCCGGCGCGCCGGCTTTTCGGGCGCTGGCAAGGGCACTCGGGCAAGGGCACTCGGGCAAGGGGCGAATGTGTGGGCCATCAGCCGACGACGCGGTTCCTGTTCCCCGCTGCGCCGACCCTCCCGCGACCACCCGGCCCACTGAGCCTCACAGGCTGGCGGGGAGAACTGGTCCACCGCCAACTCGTCGTCGCGAGCTCCCTCACGGTCCAGCCTGCCGGCGGAGCCGGAGCGCCACAGGATACGTCCACGAGGGAGAAGGGTCGTCTAACAGGTCGCCGGGCGGGAACAAGAGGCGGTTTGCCGCCGCGTCCGGCCGTCGCCCCCTCCGCCATGCCCGGCAAGCATGGCCGTCGTGCAAGCCGGCCGATTGCCGTGTGCGCTGCAACATGAGAAAACGTTTTCGCACCGCAGCGATGGCGTCGCGGCGGTGCAGCCCTCTTTGGGCGTTTCCTCCCTAGACTTCGGGCCGCCTCGCAAGGGCGGCCTTTTTTCTGTCCGCCGACCGGCCTCCGCCGCGCCGCTCCCCCCGGGCACGCCGATGCGTCGTGCGAGCCGGGACGGCACCGTCATCCGGCATGTTTCCGCGCCGTGGCCCCGGTCGACCGGGTGCGCTGCACCATGCCGGGCCGTCGATGCGCGCCCCCCGCGGGCAACCCCGCGGCGACGGGCTTTTCGCTCACCGCCCGAGATACGCCGCCACGTTGCGCCGGATGCGCGCCAGCGGCGGCTCGCTCGTGTCCGGCAGAGCGAAGGGCTCGCCCGTGATGGTCTCGAAGGCGCTGACATAGGTGGCGGCGGTCTGCAGCACCACCTCGGGCGGGATCGCCGGGACGGGATCGCGGTAGGGGTCGCAGCGGGCCGCGACCCAGTTGCGGACCACGTCCTTGTCGAAGCTCTCCGGCAGGGTGCCGGCCTCGAGATGCGCGGGGTAGCTCCCGGCGAACCAGTAGCGGCTGCTGTCGGGCGTGTGGATCTCGTCGGCGAGCACGATCCGGCCCTCGGCATCCGTGCCGAACTCGTACTTGGTGTCGGCGAGGATCAGGCCGCGCTCCGCCGCCATCGCCTGGCCGCGGGCGAACAGCGCGAGCGCCGCCTCCGACAGGGTGTGCCACTGGTCCTTCGTCAGCAGCCCCCGCTCCAGGATCTCCGTGCCTGAGAGCGGCGCGTCGTGGTCGCCGTGGCCGGCCTTGGTGGTCGGCGTGATGATCGGCTGCGGCAACGGCTGGTGCGGGCGCATCCCGTCCGGCAGACGGTGGCCGTACATCTCGCGCTGCCCGGTCTTGTAGAGGGTCAGGATCGAGGTGCCGGTGCTGCCCGCGAGGTAGCCGCGCACCACGATCTCGACCGGCAGGATCGAGAGCCGCCGGCCCACCACCACGTTCGGGTCGGGATAGGCCAGCACGTGGTTGTCGCAGATGTCCCGCGTCGCCTCGAACCAGTAGCGCGCGGTCTGGGTCAGGACCTGGCCTTTCAGCGGGATCGCGGCGAGCTCCCGGTCGAAGGCGCTCAGGCGGTCGGAGGTGATCAGGATCCGCCGCCCGTCGGGCAGGTCGTAATTGTCCCGCACCTTGCCGCGGTAGTGACCCGGCAGTTCCGGCAGGGTCGCCTCGGGCAGGATGTAGTCGGTGAAGGGCGCGAGCGCGGCCGCCTTCATGGTCGTGCTCCTCATCAGACGTCGAGATTGGCCACGTTGAGCGCGTTCTCCTGAATGAACTCCCGGCGCGGCTCGACCACGTCGCCCATCAGCTTGACGAACAGGTCGTCGGCATCGGTCGTGTCCTTGACCTTCACCTGGAGCAGCGAGCGCACGTCGCGGTCGAGCGTCGTCTCCCAGAGCTGCTGGGCGGTCATCTCGCCGAGGCCCTTGTAGCGCTGCAGCTGCAGGCCCTTGCGGCCGAGCGCCATCATGCCCTCGAACAGGGCCACCGGGCCGTAGAGCGTGGTCTGGTCGCCCCGGCGCACCAGGGTGACGGGGGCGCCGTAGATCTGGCTGAGGTTCTCGGCCCGCTCGTCGAGGCGGCGCGCCTCCTGCGAGGAGATCAGCGCCTCGTCGAGCACCGCGACCTGGCGCACGCCGCGGAGCGTCCGCGACAGCACGTAGCCGCCGTCACGCGCCTCGCCCTCCCAGCCCTGCTCGATCTCGTCGGCGATGGCGTTGAGGCGCCGGGCGATCTCGTCGGCCACCACCTCGGCCTCGGCCGGGTCGCCGGCGACCGAGGGGCGCAGCGCGCCGGCGATCGCCGCCTGCTCGACCACGACGCGGTCGTAGCGCGAATGCATCCCGTGCAGCACCTGGCGCACGCCGCGCGCCTCGTCGACCAGCGTCTTGAGCTGCTGGCCGCCGAACTCGGTGCCGGTGGCGAGCTTGAGCACCGCCCCCTCGACGCCGCCGTCGATCAGGTAATCCTCGAGCGCCCGGTCGTCCTTGAGGTAGATCGCGGTCTTGCCCTTCTGGGCTTTGTAGAGCGGCGGCTGGGCGATGTAGAGGTGGCCGCGGTCGATCAGCTCCGGCATCTGGCGGAAGAAGAACGTCAGCAGCAGGGTGCGGATGTGCGAGCCGTCGACGTCCGCATCGGTCATGATGATGATGCGGTGGTAGCGCAGCTTGTCGGGGTTGAAGGCGTGGGCGCCGTCCCGGCCGATCCCAGTGCCGAGCGCGGTGATCAGCGTGCCGATTTCCTGGCTCGACAGCATCTTGTCGAGCCGCGCCCGCTCGACGTTGAGGATCTTGCCGCGCAGCGGCAGCACCGCCTGGAAGGTGCGGTCGCGGCCCTGCTTGGCCGAGCCGCCGGCGGAATCACCCTCGACCAGCAGGATCTCGCATTTCGAGGGGTCGCGCTCCTGGCAATCGGCCAGCTTGCCGGGCAGCGAGGCGATGTCGAGGGCGCCCTTGCGGGTGGTGAGGTCGCGGGCCTTGCGGGCCGCCTCGCGGGCGGCCGCCGCGAGCGCCACCTTGGCGGCGATGATGCGTCCCTCGTTCGGATGCTCCTCGAGCCAGTTGCCGAGGGTCTCGTTCAGCACGCCCTCGACGGCGGGGCGCACCTCCGAGGAGACGAGCTTGTCCTTGGTCTGGGACGAGAATTTCGGGTCCGGCACCTTGACCGAGACCACCGCCGTCAGCCCCTCGCGGCAATCGTCGCCGGTGAGGGACACCTTCTCGCGCTTCGTCACCCCGCTCGAATCGGCGTAGCCGGTGATCTGCCGCGTCAGCGCCGCCCGGAAGCCGGCCAGATGGGTGCCGCCGTCCCGCTGCGGGATGTTGTTGGTGAAGCAGAGCACGTTCTCGTGGTAGCTGTCGTTCCACCACAGGGCGACCTCGACGCCGATGCCGTCGCGCTCGTGCCGCAGGACGATCGGGGCTTCGATCAGGGCGGGCTTCGCCCGGTCGAGGTAGCGCACGAAGGCCTCGACGCCGCCGTCGTAGACGAGTTCGTCGCGCTTGTGCTCCGCGTGGCGGGCATCGGTCAGCACGATGCGCACGCCGGAATTGAGGAATGCGAGCTCGCGCAGACGCTTCTCGAGGGTAGCGTAGTCGAACTCGACCTGCGTGAAGGTCTCGGTCGAGGGCAGGAAGCTGACCTCGGTGCCGCGCCGGTCGCCGGCCGGCCCCGCCACCGCGAGGGGCGAGACCGCGTCGCCGTGGCGGAACTCCATCGCGTGCTCCTGGCCGGCGCGCCAGATGCGCAGGCGCAGCCAGGTCGAGAGGGCGTTCACCACCGAGACGCCGACGCCGTGCAGGCCGCCCGAGACCTTGTAGGAATTCTGGTCGAACTTACCGCCCGCGTGCAGCTGGGTCATGATGACCTCGGCCGCCGAGACGCCCTCCTCCGGGTGGATGTCGGTCGGGATGCCGCGGCCGTTGTCCGAGACCGTGCAGGAGCCGTCCGGGTTGAGGGTGACGGTGACGAGGGTCGCGTGGCCGGCCAGAGCCTCGTCGATGGCGTTGTCGACGACCTCGTACACCATGTGGTGCAGGCCCGAGCCGTCGTCGGTGTCGCCGATATACATGCCCGGACGCTTGCGCACCGCGTCGAGGCCCTTGAGGACCTTGATCGAGTCGGCGCCGTAGGTGTCGGGGGTCAGATCGCGGGCGGGTTCGGCCATGTCGGTTCCTGGTGCGGGCGGGCGCGCGTCGCGGGTGGCGCGGCCGGCGCCGGCGCCGGTTCTCGCTCCGGCGCCGTCTGGTCTCTCGTGTCTCAAGGGGCGCGGTCCGTGGACGGGACGGCCCGGCAGATCCCTGATGTAAGCATTCCGCCTTGAAATTGCATCGGTTTTCGGCGCCGAAAGACGCGCATTTCCGGTGCCCGGCGGGAGTGGGCGGCCGTCCCGTCCACTCCCGCCGGATCATAACCGAGGTTACGTTTCGCCGCACCCCGTTAAGGATCCGCCAACGGCCGCCTGTCAGCCCTTGAGCGACCCCCGGCTCGCCGCCTCCAGCCGCGCGACCGCGTCCGGGTCGAGGGCGAGCCGCACGCCCCCCAGCAGCTCGTCGAGCTGCGCCACCGAGGTGGCGCTGGCGATCGGCGCGGTGAGGCCGGGCCGCGCGATCAGCCAGGCGAGGGAGACCTGGGCCGGGGTGGCGCCGTGCGTGCGGGCCACGTCGTCGAGGAGGTCGAGGAAGGCGAGCCCGCGCGGGTTGAGGTAGGGCGCGACCCGGGCCTCGCGGGCCCGACCCGCGGCGGCGCCGGCCTGCCGGTACTTGCCGGTGAGGAAACCGGCCGCGAGGGAGAAGTACGAGATCACCCCGATCCCCTCCTCCCGGCACAGGGGCTCCAGCTCGGCCTCGTACTCCGCCCGGTCGGCCAGGCTGTAGCCGGGCTGCAGGCACTCGTAACGCGGCAGGTTCTCGCGGGCCGCGACGGCCAGAGCCTCGCGCAGGCGGGCGGCCGTGTAGTTCGAGGCCCCGACCGCCCGCACCTTGCCGGTGCGGATCAGCCGGTCGTAGGCCGAGAGCGTCTCCGCGAGCGGCGTGTCCGCGTCGTCGGCGTGGGACTGGTAGAGGTCGATCCGGTCGGTCCCGAGGCGGCGTAAGGAGGCCTCGACGGCCGTCTCGATGTACGAGGCCTTCAGGCCCTTGCGCCCGTCACCCATGTCCATGCCGACCTTGGTGGCGATGGTCATGCGGTCGCGGGTCCCCCGGGCCTTGAGCCAGCGCCCGATCACCTCCTCCGATTCGCCGCCCCGGTGGCCCGGCGCCCAGCGCGAATAGACGTCGGCGGTGTCGACGAAGGTGAAGCCGGTCTCGAGCAGGCGGTCGAGGAGCGCGAAGGAGGTCGCCTCGTCGGCGGTCCAGCCGAAGACGTTGCCGCCGAAGCAGAAGGGCGGGACCGAGAGGCCGGAGCGGCCGAGGGGGCGCAGGTCCATGGGGGCGATCCTACTGAAGGAAGGGATTCGACAGCCGCTCCTGGCCGATCGTGCCGGTCGGGCCGTGGCCGGGGATGAAGGCGACGTCGTCGCCGAGCGGCAGGAGCTTGTCCTTGATCGAGGCGATGAGCGCCGCGTGGTCGCCCCCCGGCAGGTCGGTGCGGCCGACCGAGCCGCGGAACAGCACGTCGCCGACCTGTGCGAACCGGGCGTCGCGGCTCACCAGCACGACGCTGCCCGGCGAATGGCCGGGGCAGTGCAGCACGTCGAAGGTCAGCTCGCCGACCGTGACGGTGTCGCCCTCGGCGAGCCAGCGGTCGGGCGTGACGACCTTGGCGCCGTCGATGCCGTAGGCCGCCCCGGTCTCGGGCAGGCTGTCGAGGAGCGGCTTGTCGGCGCGGTGCGGCCCCTCGACCGGGACGCCCAGGGCGTCGCGCAGGTCGGCCGCTCCGCCGGCATGGTCGATATGGCCGTGGGTGAGCAGGATCTTCTCGACCGTGACCCCGGCCTTGGCGATCGCCGCCCGGATCCGGTCGAGGTCGCCGCCCGGATCGATCACCGCCGCCCGCTTCGTCGCCTCGCACCACAGGAGGGTGCAGTTCTGCTGGAACGGCGTCACCGGGATGATCGCGGCGCGGGGCGTGCTCGGCATGGTCGGCCTTGGGTGAGAGAAGGTGGCTTCTTCTAGCGTGGAAGCGGGCGGTGCGGCACCCCGGGGGCGCCGCCCCCCGCGACGCAGGCTCCCGGGCGGCGGCACGGTGCGGCGGGAGATCCGGCGGCCTCGCCCCTCCCGGGAGCAGGACCGGCGCCCGACCGGCTCTCCGGGCCCGGGTCCCGGCGGCGTCGCGCGATCGTGCGCGGGTTCCCCCGCAGGTTCCCCTTGGCGGGCGGGCCCGGCCCGCGCTACCGTCGCGCGGTGCGGCGGGAGCCTCCCGCCCGGTGCGAGTAGTGCAGGTTTGATGCGACCGATCTGTCCGGTGCCCGCGCGGGCCGGACCGGGCGCCTGAGGACCGCCGACAGACGGCCCGAACGCGGCCCGGCCCTCCCGTCGCGGGTGCCTCCCCCGGAGGACACGCGATGACGAGTTCGTTCCCCCTGTCCCACGGCTTCTCCGCCGCCCGCCCCGCCGTGCGGCGGATCGGCGTCCAGGACCTCAAGGCGGCCCTGTCGCGGGGCGTCGACGACTTCCTGGCGATGCCGACCCACGTGCTGTTCGTGGTGCTGATCTACCCCATCGCCGGCGTGGTCATCGCGGCGGCGACGTTCGAGCAGGACCTGATCCCGATCCTGTTCCCGCTGGCCGCCGGCTTCGCGCTGATCGGGCCGTTCGCGGCCCTCGGCCTCTACGAGATGAGCCGGCGGCGGGAATGGGGCCTGCCGTCGACCCTGGCGGATGCCTACGCCCCCCTGCACGGCCGCTCGGCCAGGGCGGTGACGGCGGTCGGCATGGTGCTGGCGCTGATCTTCCTCGCCTGGCTCTCCGCCGCCATGGGGCTGTACTGGGCCCTCTACGGCGGGGTCACCGAGCCCTCGCTGCTCGCCTTCCTCGACGACGTGCTCACCACGCCCCGGGGCTGGACCCTGATCGTCGCCGGCAACCTCGTCGGGGCCGCCTTCTCGCTCCTGGCGCTGGCGGTCAGCGCGGTCTCGATCCCGCTCATCATCGACAAGGACACCGATGCGGGGACGGCGATCGAGACCTCGCTGGCGCTGATGCGCGAGAATCCCGGCCCGATGCTCGCCTGGGGCGCCATCGTGGCCGGGATGCTCGTGCTGGGCATGGTGTCGCTGTTCGTCGGCCTCGCGGTGGTGCTGCCGGTGCTCGGCCACGCCACCTGGCACCTCTACCGCCGGGCGGTGGGCTGACGCTCAGCCGGTGATGGCGGCGTAGGTGAGCACCCGCAGCTCGCGCCGGATCGGCCAGGTCGAGGACGGCATGAGCTGCGTCAGCATGATGACGAACAGGTCCTCGGCGGGGTCGATCCAGAACGCCGTCGAGGCCGCTCCGCCCCAGGCGACCTCGCCCGGGGTGCCGAGGATCTGGGCCTTGGCCGGATCGAGCATCACCGAGAAGCCGAGCCCGAAGCCGATGCCGCTGTAGCTCGATTCCGAGAAGCGCGGCTGGCCCATGTCGGCGAGGTCGCCGCGCAGGTGGTTGGCTCTCATCAGCTCGACCGTCTTGCGGCCGAGAAGCCGCACGCCGTCGAGCGCGCCGCCGCCGAGGATGAAGCGGCAGAACCGGGCGTAGTCGGCGGCCGTCGAGACGAGGCCGCCGCCGCCCGACGGCACGGTGCGGGCCTTCGCGTAGCGGCCGTCCCGGGCGTCGTCGATCAGGGTCAGCCGGCCGCCCTCGCCGAGCGCGTAGTTCGAGGCGAAGCGAGAGATCTTGTCGGCCGGGACGTGGAAATCGGTGTCGACCATGCCGAGCGGCCGGATGATCCGCTCGCGCAGGAAGTCGTCGAAGGGGATCCCCGAGATCACCGCCACCAGGTGGCCGAGCACGTCGGTGGCGATGCTATAGTTCCACTCCGCGCCGGGCTGGGCGAGCAGCGGCAGGGTAGCTGCCTTCGCCACCACCTCGGCGAGCGAGGTCTCGGCGGTCTGGAAGTCGACGCCCTCCTCCCGGTACATCCGGTCGACCAGCGTCGCGTCCATGAAGCCGTAGGACAGCCCCGCGGTGTGGGTCAGGAGATCGCGGAAGGTGATGTCGCGCTCGGCCGGCACCGTCTCGGGCTTGAGGCGGCTGCCGCCGACGAGCACCCGCATGTCCCGGAATTCCGGCAGGTAGCGGGTAATGGGGTCGTCGAGCTGGAACCGGCCCTCCTCGTACAGCATCAGGATCGCCGTCGAGGTCAGCGGCTTCGTCATCGAGTAGATGCGCACGATGGTATCGTGCTCCATCGGCAGGGCGCGGGCGAGGTCGCGCAGGCCCTCCTGGCGGGAGAACACCACCTGGCCGCGCCGGGCCACGGTCACCGACAGGCCCGGCAGCTTGCCGGCCTCGACGTAGCCCCGCATCCACGGGACGAGCCGTTCCAGCCGCTCCGACGAGAGGCCGACCGCCTCGGGGGTTCCGATCTCAGGCTGCACGCGGCGACTCCGGGTCGTGAGGATGGGTGGGTTCTAACGCGGGTTCGGGATGCGGGGAATCGTCCGCGAGGACGAGTTCCATCAGCACCTCGTCGTGGTAGCGCTCCCCGATCTTCAGCGCCCGGCGCTCGCGGCCATAGGCACGAAAGCCGAGGGAGTCGTAGAGCCGCAGGGCCGCGCCGTTCCCGGCCTCGACCGTCAGCCGCAGGGCCTCGACCCGCGGGCGGGCCTCCGCGACGAGCCGGCCCAGGAGGGCGGCGCCCAGGCCGAGGCCCCGCGCCGCGGGACGGATGTAGACCGCGACCACGTCGCCCTTGTGCCGCAATTTCGCACCCTCGTTCAGCGCCAGGGTGACGGCGCCGACGAGCGCTCCGTCCCGGAACGCGCCGAGCGTGATCCCGTGCTCCAGCCGCGCCCCGAACCAGTCCGGCCCGTGCCCGGCCACCTCTTCGAACGCCGTGCCGAAGGAGGCGGGGTGCCGTTCCAGCGCCTCCAGGCGCAGCGATCGGTAGGCCGGGCCGTCGGCAGCCCCCAGGCGGCGGATCTCGAAGGTGTCCATGGTCGGCATCCGGGCCCCAGGGCGCCATCACCGTCAAGGCCCGTTGACCGCAACCCGGACCCGATGCGATGCCGGAGCCCAACGATAGCGCTTCGACGCGATCCCGGGAGCCACGCCGCCGATGTCCCTGCCCGACAGCCTCCGCCACGCCCTCGCCCTGCCGGTGATCGCCTCGCCGATGTTCATCGTCTCGGGGCCGGAGCTGGTCATCGCCCAGTGCGTGAACGGCATCGTCGGCTCGTTCCCGGCGCTCAACGCCCGGCCGAAGGAAGCCCTCGACGAGTGGCTGACCCGGATCACGGACGCGCTCGGCCAGGCCAAGGCCGCCGATCCCGACCGGATCGTCGCGCCGTACGCCGTCAACCAGATCGTCCACGCCTCGAACGACCGGCTCGAGCACGATCTCATGGTCTGCGGCAAGCACCGGGTGCCGATCATCATCACGTCGCTGCGCGCGCCCGACGCCGTGGTCTCGGCGGTCCACGGCTGGGGCGGCCTCGTCTTCCACGACGTCACCACCGTGCGCCACGCCGAGAAGGCGCTGGAAGCGGGCGTCGACGGCCTGATCCTGGTCTGCGCCGGGGCAGGCGGACATGCCGGAACGCTCTCGCCCTTCGCGCTGGTGAGCGAGGTGCGGCGCTTCTACGGAGGACCGCTGATCCTGTCGGGCGCGATCACCACCGGCGACTCGATCCTCGCCGCCCAGGCGATGGGCGCGGACCTCGCCTATATGGGCACCCGCTTCATCGCCACGCAGGAGGCCAACGCCGCCCCGGCCTACAAGGAGATGATCGTCGGCACGAAGGCGGCCGACGTACTGTACACCCCCTACTTCACCGGCGTGCCGGGCAACTACCTCACGCCCAGCGTCACCGCCGCCGGCCTCGACCCCAACGCCCTGCCGGAGGTCGACAAGACCAAGATGAATTTCGGCTCGGGCACCACCAAGGCGTGGCGCGACATCTGGGGCGCCGGCCAGGGCGTCGGCACCATCGACGACGCGCCGGCCACCGCCGTGGTGATCGACCGGCTGAAGGCGGAATACGCGGCGGCCCGCGCGCGGCTCGGCTGACGCCCCGCCCGGACATCCCACCCCCGCGCCCGGCGCCCGGCCGTCCGGCACGGCCCTCGCATCCGGGCGCGCGTGACTTCCCCGCGTAGCGTGAGGCCCGCGATGACCACCAACCTCTCCGTGAACGGCTCCCGGCTCTGGGACACCCTGATGGTGTCGGCCGGCATCGGCACCGGGCCCCGCGGGGGCTTGCGGCGCCTGACCCTGACCGAGCCGGACCGGGTGGTGCGCGACCAGCTTAAAAGCTGGGCTGCGGCGGGCGGCTATCCGCTGACCGTCGACGGCCTCGGCAACATGGTGCTCAGGCGGGCGGGCACCGAGCCCGGCCTGCCGCCGGTGGTGATCGGCAGCCACCTCGACACGCAATGGGCCGGCGGGCGCTTCGACGGCATCCTCGGCGTGCTCGCGGGGCTCGAGGTCCTGCGCACCCTCGACGATCTCGGCATCGCGACGAAGCGGACCATCGAGGTGGTGAACTGGACCAACGAGGAGGGCGCGCGGTTCTCGCCGCCGATGCTGTGCTCGCTCGCCTGGTCCGGCCAGGCGACGCCGGACTGGGTCGAGAACCGGCGCGACCGCGACGGCATCCGCTTCGGCGACGCCCTCGACGGCATCGGCTATCGCGGCCCCGAACCCGTCGGCGGCCGCACCATCGACGCCTATTTCGAGCTCCACATCGAGCAGGGCCCGGCCCTCGACCGGGCGGGCGTGCCGGTCGGCATCGTCACCGGCGGCTATCCGAGCTGCGGCATGCGCATCGCCGTCGAGGGCGCCACCGCCCATACCGGCCCGACCCCGATGGGCGAGCGCCACAACGCCCTCGTCGGCGCCGCCATGGTGGCGGTGGCGGTCAACGACATCGGCTGGGCGCATGCCGACACCGACGCCAAGGCCACCGCCGCCCGCCTCGACCTGGTGCCGAACCTGCCCGGTACGCTCTCGGAATACGCGGAACTCTTCATCGACATGCGGGCGCCCGAGCGCGAGACGCTCGAGACCATGAAGGCCGCTTTACGCGCCGCCCTGCCCGATTGCGCCGCCCGCTCGCTCACCCAGATCTCCGTCGCCGAGGAATGGGGCTTCGGGGTCTTCTCCTTCGACGACGGGCTGATCGGCCTGTTGCGCGACACCGCGGAGCGCCTCGCCATCCCGACCATGGACCTGCGCTCCCAGGCCGGCCACGACGCCTACCACGTCGCCCGGGTCGCGCCGGCCTGCATGATCTTCACCCCCTGCCGGGACGGCATCACCCACAACGAGGCCGAGGACATCGCCCTCGAACCGACCCTGCCGGGCGTGAACCTCCTGCTCCACGCCGCCCTGGCGCGGGCCAACCGGTAGGCCCCGTCGGGGCGCGTCAGGCCGCGGATTGCAGGACCTCGATCCGCGCCTTCTCGGCGGCGATGTGGTGGGCGAGGCGGACCGCGAGCGTGATCACCGTCAGGGTCGGGCTCGCCTGGCCCGAGCGCGGCAGCACGGCGGCGCTGGCCACGTACAGGTTGGGCGCGTCGAACGCCCGCAGGTTGCGGTCGACGACGCCGCGTCCCGGCCGGTCGGCCATCCGGGCCGTGCCGATCTGGTGGGTGCCGTGCCCGAAGAGCCGCATCACCGCCTCGACGTTCCGCTCCGCCGGCTGGCGGTACTCGAGGTGGCCGAAGCCGGTCCGGGCGAGCCAGCCGGCGAGCAGCTCGTGCGATCGCACGATCGACCGGGCGTCGTTCTCGTGGACCCGGTAGTCGATGTGCAGGCGCGGCAACCCGGCGGCGTCGGTCCGGTCGTCGAGCCGCACGCGGCTCTCGGCCCAGGGCGACTGCTCGGAGTGGTAGGACAGGCCGTAGCGCCGGCCGGAATTGCGCACGAACAGCCCGGGCAGCCGGGTCGCCGCGCCGTAGCGCTGCCAGGCGACGCGCGCCCCCGCCCCCAGCGCCCCCGGCAGGTTGCGGCAGACGTTGCGCAGGTGCGGCCAGCGGGCGACCGATCTCGGGACGTGGCGCAGCCGCAGGGCCTCCGGCAGCAGGGCGCGGCCGACGGGGTCGAAGGACAGGGCCAGGAAGGTCAGCGACAGCAGCGGGTCGCGGTGGGCCGCGTCGGCCATCCGCGGGATGACCGGCCAGAACGCGACGTTCAGGAGGCCGTGCTCGGCCTGGAGCGCCGGGCTCGGCACGAAGCGGCGGCGCACGTACCAGCCCTCGCGGTCGCGCTCGAAGGCGAAGGCGGCGTCGAGGGCGTCCGACGCGAAGGTGATGTCGGCGATCTCGCCGATCACGTGGCCCATGTAGTGGCGGCCGAGCGGCCCGTCCGGCCCGCCGAACAGGGCCGGCCGGCGCCGCTGCAGGCTGAGCAGGAGGCGCGTGGTCTCGAGGCCGCCCGCCGCCAGGACGAGGCGCGAGACCGGCACCGTCATCCGCTCGCCGGAGGGCCGCACCACCACCACCGCGCGGGCGGCCCCCGCCTCGGTGAACAGCACGTCGACCACCGTCGCGTGCAGCCGGATGTCGATCCCCGGGTCCGACGCGAGCATGTCGGCATGGGAGACCTGCAGCCGCGGCCGGCCGCTCCAGCGCTCCAGGCTCTCGAACGTGAAGGCGTCGTCGTCGGCCCGGATGCCGGGGATCGGGGCCTCGAAGACCGGTTCGCCGCAGGAGGCGAGCCGGCAGGCCGTCGGCAGGAAGGGCGTGAGATCCGAGAGCGTGATCGGCCAGTCGGGCATGCCGAGCCGGGGGCGGAAGTCGACCGGATCGAACGGCAGGCAGCGCCCGCCCCAGAGGTTCGAGGTGCCGCCGAAGCGGCGGGCCACCGCGATGCTCATGTCGTCGTGGCGGGCCGGGTCGGCGAGGTCGGCGCCGGAGAGGGCCTGGGCGAGCTGCTCGGGCCGCTTGCCGCCCGATTCCAGCACCAGGGCGGAGAGGCCGAACCGTCGCAGCTCCAGCGCGAGGGACAGGCCGGCCGGGCCGGACCCGATGATGCAGACGTCGTGACGGGAATTCTCAAGTCCTTCGCAGTGGTCTGCGATCATGGTCATTGCTCCAACGATGAACAATGCC
This sequence comes from Methylobacterium platani, assembly GCF_001653715.1. Classification (GTDB taxonomy): domain Bacteria; phylum Pseudomonadota; class Alphaproteobacteria; order Rhizobiales; family Beijerinckiaceae; genus Methylobacterium; species Methylobacterium platani. The sequence goes on along the minus strand of NZ_LWHQ01000039.1, from coordinate 68,851 downwards.
TGCCGTTCACGACGAGAGGTCCGGCAAAGCTGTCTGATGCGGCTGACTTTTTCGATTTTAGCCGCTTGAAAAAATAATATAAGACAGCGATGAGCGGGCAAATGGGAGAGAGGCGAATGTCTATCTTAGGCGATCGTCACCTCGAATGAAGCGGGCATCTGGTCGAAAGCATGACTTGCCGGCATCGGACAGCCTACGGAGGAAGGCGTAGATCGGTCCGGGTCGGGGCCGGAGGCCGGCCCACTCGCGCGCATCGCGGACGGTCGTGCCCGCCCGCGATGCGCCGGTGGCCTCCGCTCAGTAGCCCTGCGCGCTCCCGGTATTCCGGCGCGGATCGTTGGCGCCGTAGTAGCGGAAGGCGCCGACCGGCTGGCCGCCCAAGGTCGGCGCGCCGATCAGGATCGCCGCGAGGTGGTTCGCCGGCTGGGCCTGGCCGAACTTGTGGCCCATGCCCTCGAGGATCCGGCGGGTGTCCGGCGACAGGGCGAAGCGCTCGACATTGGTGATATCGGGCATCCACTGGTTGTGGAGGCGCGGCGCGTCGGCGGCCTCCTGCACGTTCATGCCGTAATCGATCACGTTGAGGATGCTGTGCAGAACCACCGTGATGATCCGGCTGCCGCCGGGCGTGCCGGTCACGAAGACCGGCTTGCCGTCCCGGGTGACGATGGTCGGGCTCATCGAGCTCAAGGGCGTCTTGCCGGGCGCGACGGCGTTCGCCTCGCCCTGGAGCAGGCCGTAGATGTTCGGCACGCCGACCTTGGCGGTGAAGTCGTCCATCTCGTTGTTGAGCAGAACGCCCGTTCCCTCCGGCATGATCCGCGCGCCGAACCAGTCGTTGAGGGTGTAGGTCACCGAGACGGCGTTGCCGGCGGAATCGACGATCGAGTAGTGGGTGGTGTTGCTGCCCTCGTGCGGCGGCACGCCGGGCTTCAGCTCGGCCGAGACCCCGGCCTTCTGCGGGTCGATCGCGGCGCGGATCTTGGCGGCGTAGGACTTGTCGGTCAGCCGCGCGACCGGGTTCTTCACGAAGTCGGGGTCGCCGAGGTAGCTGTTGCGGTCGAGGTAGCTGTGGCGCATCGCCTCGATCTCGTAATGGACCGCCTGCGCCGAGCCCCAGCCGAGCTTGGCGAGGTCGTAGCCCTCGAGGATGTTCAGCATCTCGCAGATCACCACCCCGCCGGAGCTCGGCGGCGGGGCCGAGATCACCCGGTAGCCGCGGTAGTCGCACTCGATCGGCGGCAATTCGCGGGTGGCGTAGCGGTCGAGGTCGGCCTGGACGATGAGCCCTCCCTTCGCCCGGCTCGCCCCGGTCAGGGCGTTGGCGACCGCGCCCTTGTAGAACCCGTCCCTGCCCTGCCGGCTGATCGCCCGCAGCGTCCCGGCGAGGTCGGTCTGGACGAGGGTCTCGCCGACGGCGTAAGCGCGCCCCCGGTTCAGGAAGATCTTTGCGGAAGCCGGGTCCTTGCCGAAATCCTCGGTGCCGGTCGCCAGCATGTCGACGTCGCCCTGGTCGAGGGTGAAGCCCTCCTCGGCGAAGCGGATCGCCGGGGCCATCAGCTCGGTGCGGGGCTTCGTGCCGTATGTCTCGCGCGCATATTCGAGGCCGGCGACCGTGCCGGGGACGCCGACCGCCAGGAAGCTCTTGGTGCTCGCGCCCTTGACGACGTTCCCGTCCTTGTCGAGGAACATGTCGCGGGTGGCGGCGAGCGGCGCCTTCTCGCGGAAATCCAGGAAGGTCCGGCTGCCGTCGGCGCGCTGGATCGTCATGAAGCCGCCGCCGCCGAGATTGCCGGCGGCCGGGTAGACCACCGCCAGCGCGTAGCCGACCGCGACCGCCGCATCGATGGCGTTGCCGCCCTGCTTGAGCACGTCGACGCCGACCTGCGTCGCGTAGTGCTGTGCGGTCACGACCATGCCGTGCTCGGCGGCGACCGGCGCCCGCGAGGCGGCGCGGGCCGGTCCCGGCGGGACCATGACGACGAGGAACGCGGTGAGGAACGTGGTGCCGATCGCGGCGATCCGGTAGCGCATGGCGGCGTGAGGCCCTTCGTTGAGTCGCCCGCCACGGTACACGACGACGGCGCGCGGCTGTATTGCGCGCGTGACGTATCCGTGCGGGACCCATCCCCTTCCGCCGCGCGCGCACTAGCTGCGCAGGGCAGACGCACCAGGGAGGCCCCGATGTCGATGTCCCGCCGCACCCTCATGGCCGGAGGCGTCCTCGCCGGCCCCGTCCTCGCGAGCGCGCCGGGCCTCGCCGGCGGCGCCGCCGCGCCCGCCGCCGACCTGCCGGGGGTCTACCGCTACGGGATCGGCGAGACGGCGGTGACCGCCCTGCACGAGGGCGGGGTGAAGCGCCCGCTCGATGCCGGTTTCGTGCGCAACGCGCCCCTGCCCGAGGTGCAGGGCGCCCTCGCCCGGGCCTTCCTGCCGACCGAGACCCTGCCGATCACCTTCACGCCGCTCCTCCTCGCCCTCGGGGGCAAGCGGGTGCTGGTCGATGCCGGCTTCGCCGATAACGGCCCGCCCGGCACCGGCGGGACCTTGCGCGGGCTCGCGCTCGCCGGGATCGAGCCGGGCGCGATCGACGCGGTGGTGATCAGCCACTTCCACCCCGACCACATCCTCGGCCTCAAGCGCAAGGACGGCAGCCCGACCTTCCCGAACGCCCAGGTCCTGGTGCCGGAGGCCGAATGGCGCTTCTGGATGGACGACGGCCGGATGGCGAACCCGCCCGAGGCCCTGAAGGCCACCCTCGGCGCCGCGCAGAAGACCTTTGGCAGCGGCCTCGAGATCGAGCGCTACGCCTGGGACAAGGAGGTGCTGCCGGGCCTCACGGCGCTGGGCACGCCCGGCCACACCCCGGGCCACACCTCGTTCCGGCTCGATTCCGGCGGGCGCCGGCTCCTGATCGCCTCCGACATCACCAACCACCCGGCCCTGTTCGTGCGCCACCCCGACTGGTCGGCGCTGTTCGACATGGATGCCGATCAAGCCCGCGCCACCCGCCACCGGATGCTGGCGCTGATGGCCGACGAGCGGATGCCGGTGGCGTTCTACCACGCCCCCTTCCCGGCCGCCGGCCACATCGCGAGGGCGGGCGGGGCCTACGAGTTCGTGCCGCTGCAATGGGGGGTGGACCTCGCCTGAGGCCGGCGCCCCGCCCGCCTCGGGGACGGTGGTGTAGACGAGACGCGGACCCGCCGTGCTATGCCTCTCCCGACGCGGGCGGCGACGGCCCGGCGGCCGTTCGCGTCGGGAGAGGCGCGGCGGAGCTCATCGTTCGGCGGTCGGGACATCCCACATGGCGCGGCGCTTCAAACAGATCGCCTTCATCGCGAGCCCGACGCCCGACGCCCGCGAGGCGGCCGAGCTCCTGATGCAGCGCTACGACCACGTGCCGCCCGAGGAGGCCGACGTGGTGGTGGGGTTGGGCGGCGACGGGCTGATGCTGCAGGCGCTGCACCGCTTCATGGGCTCGGGCAAGCCGGTCTACGGCATGAACCGCGGCACCGTCGGCTTCCTGATGAACGAGTTCCACCTCGACGACCTGATCGAGCGCCTGGAGGTCGCCCAGCGCAGCGTGGTCCACCCGCTGCTGATGGTCGCCACCGACGTGCTCGGCCTCACCCACACGGCGCGGGCGGTCAACGAGGTCTACATGCTGCGCCAGACCCACCAGACCGCCAAGCTGAAGATCTCGATCGACGGCCAGGTCCGCCTGCCCGAGCTGATCGCCGACGGGGTGCTGGCGGCCACCCCCGTCGGCTCCACCGCCTACAACCTCTCGGTCGGCGGGCCGATCCTGCCGATCTCGTCCCAGCTCATCGCGCTGACCCCGATCTCCGCCTTCCGGCCGCGGCGCCAGGGCAGCGTGCTGCTGCCGAGCCACGCCCGCATCCGCATCGAGGTGAAGGACCCGGAATACCGCCCGGTCGCCGCCGTGGCCGACCACACCGAGTTCCGCCGCGTCGCCCGGGTCGAGACCCAGCTCGACCGCTCGACCGACCTCGTCATGCTGCACGATCCCGGCCAGGGCATGGACGAGCGGATCCTGCGCGAGCAGTTCGGCTGATCCGGCCCGAAGCATCTTTCGGCGCGGCGGACACCGGTTCGTCGCGAAAAATGCGGCGAAATCAAAGAACTGGAGCAGGACTCGATCGCGTTGCGATCGAGTCCTGCTCCAAGGGCATCGGGGCGCACTGGAAGCCGGCCCGGAGGCGCATAGATCCGTCGCCGGGCCCGGTGTCAGGCCCTGCCACGGAGCCGCCCGGATGCCCGACCGCCTGCCCTCGCCCCCGTCCCGGGTCTGCATCCGATGAGCGAGGCGACCCTGCGGGAGGACGATTACCGCAACCTCGCCGAGTCGCTGCCGCAGCTCGCCTGGATCGCCGAGGCCGACGGCCAGATCTTCTGGTACAATCAGCGCTGGTACGACTACACCGGCACCACCCTCGACGCGATGCGGGGCTGGGGCTGGCGCGCCGTCCACCACCCCGACCACCTCGAGCGGGTCGAGGCGCGTTTCCGCCGCGCCTTCGCCACCGGCGAGCCGTGGGAGGACACCTTCCCGCTGAAAGGCGCCGACGGGGTCTATCGCTGGTTCCTGTCCCGGGCCCGGCCGTTCCGCGACGCCTCCGGGCAGATCGTGCGCTGGTACGGCACCAACACCGACATCAGCCGCAGGCGCGCCACCGAGGAGCGCCTGCGCCACGCCCAGGAGCGCTTCCGCGCCCTCGTCGACAGCGCCGCGGCGATCATCTGGTCGGCGGACGCCAACGGCGAGCTCTCGATCGGCCAGTGGCGCTGGACCGCCTATACCGGCCAGAGCGACGAAGAATGCCAGGGCTGGGGCTGGCTCGAGGCGGTGCATCCGGACGACCGCGCCCGGGCCGCCGATGCCTGGTCCCGCGCCGTCGAGGCCCGCTCGCCGTTCGAGATCGAGTACCGGATGCGCCGGCGCGACGGCGCCTGGCGCCACATGGAGGTGCGCGCCGCCCCCGTCACCGCCGAGGACGGCGCCGTGCGCGAGTGGGTCGGCATGCATGTCGACATCACCGACCGCAAGGAGGCCGAGGCCGAGATCGACCGCGCCCGCCACGCCGCGGAGGCCGCCAACCGCGCCAAAAGCCAGTTCATCGCCAACATGAGCCACGAGCTGCGTACCCCGCTCTCGGCGGTGATCGGCTACTCGGAGATGCTGGCCGAGGAGCTGGAGGATCTGGGCCAGGCCGAATTGCTGCCGGATCTTCGCAAGATCGAGGCGTCGGCGCGCCACCTGCTCGGGCTCATCAACGACGTCCTCGACATCTCGAAGATCGAGGCCGGGCGCATGACCGTGGCGGCGGAGGACTTCGCCGTCCGCGCCATGCTCGACGACGTGGTGGCGGCGACCGAGTCGCTGATCCCGAAGAAGCGCAACCGCCTGGTGCTCGATCTGCCCGACGATCTCGGCGCGATGCGCCAGGACCAGGGCAAGGTGCGCCAGTGCCTGGTCAACCTCATCGGCAACGCATCGAAGTTCACGGAAGCCGGCACCATCACCCTGTCGGCCCGGCGGGAGACGGATGACGGGACCGACTGGCTGACCTTCGCGGTCGCCGATACCGGCATCGGGCTGACCGAGGAGCAGGCCGGCCGGCTGTTCGAGCGCTTCGCCCAGGCCGACGAATCGACCACCCGGCAGTTCGGCGGCACGGGCTTGGGCCTTGCCATCACCCGCGCCTTCTGCCGTCGCATGGGCGGCGAGATCGCCGTCGCCTCGACCTACGGCGAGGGCGCGACCTTCACCATCCGGCTGCCGGCGGTCCTGACGGCGCAGGACGAGGAGCCCTCGCCGGAGGAGGTGCGGGCGCTGGTCGAGGCGAAGGCGGAGGCCGCGCGCCACGACGTGGTGCTCCTCGTCGACGACGACCCGGCGGCCCGCGAGCTGCTCTCCCGCTTCCTCGAGCGCGAGGGCTTTCGCGTGCGCACCGCCAGCGACGGCAAGGCGGGCCTGGCGCTCGCCCGGGCGCTGCGGCCGCGGGCGATCCTCCTCGACATCGAGATGCCCCGGATGGACGGCTGGTCGGTGCTGCACGCCATCCGCAGCGACGCCGACCTCGCCGCGACCCCGGTGATCATGACCTCGGTCGTCAACGAGCAGGGCCTCGGCCGGGCGCTCGGGGCCACCGACTACCTCGTCAAGCCGATCGACTGGGACCACCTCAAGGGCCTGATGGAGCGCTACCGCCCGGCGGATTCCCCCGGCACGGTGCTGCTCGTCGACGACGATGCCGACGCCCGCGAGCGCCTGCGCCGCAGCCTCGCCCGCGACGGCTGGACCGTGCGCGAGGCGGAGAACGGCGCCGTCGGCCTGACCCGCCTCGACGAGGGCCGGCCCTCGCTGATCCTCCTCGACCTGATGATGCCGGTGATGGACGGCTTCGCCTTCCTGACGCAGCTGCGCGCCCGGCCCGACGGCGGCGACGTGCCGGTGGTGGTGCTCACCGCCAAGGACATCACCCCGGCCGAGAAGGAACGGCTGGGCCGCGACACCGAGCGGGTGATCGTCAAGGGCAGCGTGTCCCTCGCCGAGATCGGGCGGATGCTGCGCACGATGTATGCCGAGCGCGTGCCGGACGCGGTGCCGGCCTCGATGCAGGGCCTGATCGACGAACTGGCGGCGCGGACGGGGCCGGAGGGGGGGTGAGGCTCAGCCCCGCCCGCGCCCCGGCCCGGTCCCCTCGTCCCACACGCTCCAGCGGAACACCTCGGTGCCGGCGCCGTCGACGATGCGCACCGCCTCGGCGGCCGGCCCCGAGCGCTGGGGCACCCGGGCGCGGCGGAACAGGCGCAGCGCCCGCTCGCGGGCGACGTCGAGGCCCGCGGTGCGGATCGAGGCGCGCTGGACCGGCGCATCCTCGGGGCCGACGATCTCGATGTGGTAGGTTTCGCGCAGCAAGGCTCTGGGGGCTCCCGGTCGGCCCCCTCAATAGGGGAGCCGGGCCGGGATGCACCAGGGGTGAACCGTCGCGGTCGTCAGGTCTTCAGCACCGGCTCGTTCACGTCGCCGCCGCCGCGCCGGGCGAGGTAGGCGGGCTGGAACATGCACATCCGCACCGCGTCGCGGTACTTGCCGTTGACGAAGAACTCGTCGCGCAAGGTTCCCTCGGTCTCGAAGCCGCAGGCCTCGTAGATGCCGATGGCGCGCCGGTTGTCCTTGTCGACGTGCAGGTAGAGCTTGTGGATGTTGAGCACCTTGAAGGCGTAGTCCATCGCGATCTGGGTCGCCCGCAGGGCGTAGCCGCGGCCCTGGAACGACGGATGGATCGCGATCTGGAACTCGCAGGAGCGGTGCAGGTGGTTGATCTCGACGAGCTCGACCAGCCCGGCGCGCTCGTTCTCTGGAGTGGCGATGATGAAGCGCCGCTCGGTCTGGTTGTGGATGTTGCGCTCGTAGAGCTGCGCCAGCTCGGCGAAGGACTCGTAGGCCTCCTCGAACCAGTAGCGCATGATGCTGTCGTTGTTGTTGAGCTGGTGCACGAAGAGCAGGTCCTCGCGTTCCAGCGGTCGCAGCTTGATGGTCGGGGCCATGGTCGTCCGAAAAGGGTGCCCGCGGGAGGCCGGAACCTTACTCCTCCGGCGCCCTCCCGTCACCCGCCGACAGGGCGGCGACGGCCGCCGCGAGGCGATCCCAGCCCTCGGCCAGGCGCGTCACCTCGACGGTCAGCCGCTCGAGCGCCGCGGCGGCCTCGGCGCCCTCCGGCGTCGCCCGCACCTCGGCCGAGACCGGCGCCTCCCGCAGGGCGGCGAGCTGGTTGCGCAGCTGCCCCCGCAGGGCGGCGAGGCGCCGCCTGCCGGCCTCCCCCGGCAGCGGCCCGTCCGCTGCCGCGTCGGGCGCGTCCTCGTCCACCAGCCGCAGCCAGCGGGGTCCGGTCTCGGGCATCGCAGCCTCCGTCTTCCGGTGAGGGGCCGATGCTGCGCGCCAGGCGCGAACAAGCCGTTAACGAAACCTTGAGAATGCCGCCCTCGCGAAGACGAGGCCGGGCAGGCGCGGAAAATTCACGCTCCGTCAGCAATCTCGACAGTATTTCCCGGGCAGGATCCCGCGCGAAAACCGCCACATTGCGGTGGCAGGCGTGGTCCGGGCGAGGATGGAGCGGCGGCGGATGGGCATGCGGGGGAGGACGATCCTGTGCCTGGCGGCGTGGCTCGCCGCCGCGCCCGCGACGGCCGCCCCGAAGCACCTCGCGCCGGTGCCGTCCCCCACCCTCGCGGTGATGGCGGCGCGCGGCATGGCGCCCTCGGCGCCGGTGCTGCTGCGGGCCTACAAGCAGGAATCCGAGATCGAGGTGTGGAAGCGGGCGGCGGACGGCCGCTTCGCCCTGCTCAAGACCTTCCCGATCTGCCGCTGGTCGGGCCAGCTCGGCCCCAAGACCCGGGCCGGCGACCGCCAGGTGCCGGAGGGGTTCTACGCGGTGGCGGCCCGGCAGCTGAACCCGAACTCGGCCTATTACCTCTCCTTCGACGTCGGCTATCCCAACGCCTACGACCGGGCCCATGGCGGCACCGGCTCGGCCCTGATGGTGCACGGCACCTGCTCGTCGGCCGGCTGCTTCGCCATGACCGACCGGCAGGTCGGCGAGATCTACGCGCTGGTGCGCGACGCGCTCGCCGGCGGGCAGGCGGCGTTCCAGTTCCAGGCCTTCCCGTTCCGGATGACCGCCCGCGCCCTGGCGCGCCACCGCACCGACCGGAACATCGCCTTCTGGCGCCAGCTCAAGGAGGGCTCGGACCGGTTCGAGGCGACCGGCCGCGAGCCGCTGGTCGGCGTCGAGGGCGGGCGCTACGTCTTCTCGCCCTATCCCGACCCGGCGGTCGAGGCCCTGGCGGCGGTGCGGCGCACCGAGGAGGAGGCCCGCATCCAGGCGCTGGTCGCCGACGGCACGGAGGCCGTGCGCACCACCTACGCCGATGGCGGCCAGCATCCGAGCTTCACCGCCCTGATCAAGCGTGCCTCGGCCTTCGCCGCCCTGGCCCCGGTCGGCGCGGCCACGGTGACGAGCGCCACCGCCTACAGCGCCGAGGGCGGCCAGGCCGCCGTCCCCTTCCAGGCGAGCCCCGTCCCGGCCTTCGTCGTGCCGGCCGGCCTCGGCGACGTCAGCCGGCCCGAGGCCCTGGCGCTCGCCGGGCGCGAGGTGGTGCTGATCCCGGCCCGCCGCCGCCCGCCCCCGCCGATCCACCCGATCCAGGTCGCGGCGGCCTTCGTGCCGCTGCCGGTGATCGAGACCGAGCCGTCGCCGTTCTCGCGCCTGCGCCTCGCCGAGGAGCCGTCCCGGCTCACCCTCGCGGCCTCGGCGGAGCCGAGCCGGCCGCGCTTCCTGGCGGCCAGGTTCTGACCGCCGGTTCGCGGCGATGCCGTAGCGCCTGTTCGATCGGGCTTCCTGTTCGATCGGGCTTGCCGAATCGACGTCCTCCATCGTCGTCCCGGGTTCTCGGCTGCGCCGGGCCCCGGGACGACGAAGGAGGATGTCACGCTCGTCGAGCGGCTTGCGGCATCGATGCCTGTTCTACCAGTACAACTGCGCCCGCCCGATGAACGCATCCGCGTCGATGGTGCGGCGGTTGAAGTTCAGGCTCGCCGGCGAGGGTGAGGTGTGGGAGCGGACGTAGTCGAACACGAAGCGGATGTTGCGGTCCGGGTACCAGTTGATGCCGGCGGTGAAGTCCTGCTCGATGCCGCCGCGGATCGCGCGGTCCTGGAGGTCGATCGCGCTGTAGCGCAGGCCGAGCTCGAACACCCCGGTGCCGCCGCGGCTGACGCGCTGCGCCTCCTCGACCTGCACGCCGCCGAACACCGCGTACTCGGTGGCGTAGTTGGGGGCGAGCACGTAGCGACGGCCCTTGCCGTTGAGGAGCAGGCCCGCCTGGATGTAGCCGCCCTGGAAGCTCAAGGACGGCGCCCCGCCTGAGCGGCCGATCTCGGTCAGGATGTACTCGGCCTGGAGCCGGAACGGCCCGATCTGCCACGCCGCCTCGAGCCCGACGCGGCCGATGCTCGCCGCGTCGCGGATGCTGCCGGTATTGACGAATTGCCGGGCGAACAGGAACGCCTCGGAGCGGCTCGACAGGGTGAGCGCGCTGCCGTCGTCGGGCAGCGAGCGGTAGCTGCCGGCGAGCCCGACATGCAGGACGTCGTACCCGTCGTCGCTGAGGTAGGGCGCGTAGGTGACGCGAATGGTCGAGGCGACGCCCTGCGCGCCGATGCCCGCATTGTTGATGTTGCCGCCGAACACGCTCGTCACCGCGGTCCAGTTCTTGCCGTGGGTGCCGACCGCGAAGCCGAAATTGCGCGCCGGGGCGAAGGCGTCGGCGAGCGAGCGCTCGGTGAACAGGGTGTTGTTGTCGGAGATCAGCTGGTCGAGGCTGAACGGCTCCTTCATGTTGCCGAGCGCGATGATGACGTCCTTGAAGCCCTTGTAGGCGACGACCGCGTCGTTGATCGGCCGGTTCGGCTCGGCGAAATCGTACTGGAAGGCGAGTTCGAGTTCCTTGCCCAGGGTCAGGGTGCTCTCGATCCAGGAGCGGCGCACGGCGATCGGCGTGTCGAACACCGTGCCGAAGCCGCGCTGCTGCACCCGCCCGGTGCCGAAATCGAGCTGCAGGCGCCCGCCGATCCGCAGGGTCGCGGCATCGTCGGGAAACTTCAGGGTGATGCCCTTCTCGTCGATGCTCAGGCGCTCGCCGAACGGGCCGGGCATGCCCTCGACCGCGGCGGCCGGGAGGCTCGCGGAGACCAGGAGGGCGGCGGACAGCCAGGAGCGGGTGGAGGGCATGACCGGATCCTCGCGACGGATGCGCCCGTACCTGCCCGTTCCCGCGTGACGGTGCTGCGACCTTCGGCGGGGCCGGCGACGATCGCCGGCGGCTGTGGCCGGGCGGCCACGCCGCCGCGCAGGCGAACCCACGCCGCCGCGCAGGCGAACCCACGCCGCCGCGCAGGCAATCCCACGCCGCCGCGCAGGCGAACCGTTACGTCGGCGCCGGGTTGTGTCGGGGACGATCGAGGACCCTTCATGCCCCCCGCCATCGACCGCCGCACCTGTCTCTCCGGCCTCGCCGCCCTCGCCCTGACGGCGCGATCCGCCCGGGCCGAGACCGCCGGGCAACCCCAGGCCACCGGTCAGGCCGGCCGCTCCGACACCCTCCTGGTGATGGAGAAGGGCGACCGCGCCCTGAGCTTCTACGAGCTCGCCAGCGGCCGGCGCACCGGCCGCGTCGAGCTGCCCGGGGAGTACCCGCACGAATTCGTCGTCGACCGGGCCGGCGCCCGCGCCTACGTCGCCCTCTACGGCGCCAAGTCCTCGACCACGCCGGGCCCCGGCGGCGACGCGGTCCACGTCGTCGATCTCGCCGCGCGGAGCCTCGCCCGCACCATCGCCTGCGCGCCGTTCCGGCGCCTGCACGGGATCCGGCTCGACGCGAAGGACCACCTGTTCGTGCTGAGCGAGGACCGGGACGTGCTGCTCGGCTTCGACGCGCCGGAGCGGGCCGAGCGGCCGGACCGGGCGGTGACGACCGGCGGCATCAAGGGCCACCTGTTCTCGCTGTCGCGCGACGGCGAGACGGCCTACGTCGCCAACATCCTGTCGAACACCGTGAGCCGGGTCAGGCCGTTGGCGCCGGCGGAGGCGCCGCGCCTCGCCGCGACCGGTCTCTGGCCGGAGGGCAACGCGCTCTCCCCCGACGAGGCGACCCTCTACGTCGCCAACCGGCGCAGCGCGACGCTGACCGCGCTCGCCACCGAGGCCATGACGGTGACCCGGAGCCTGCCGACGCGGGGGGACGTGGTGCGGGTCGATTGCGGGAAGGAGGGCGACCTGATCCTGGCGAACTACGCCGAGAAGAGCCTGTCCCTCCTCGATCCCGCCCTGAAGGAGATGGCGGTGGTGCCGCTCGCGGGGGCGCCGGTGGCGCTCGCCCGCCATCCGTCGAGCCCGCTCGCCTTCGCGGCCCTGGAGGACGACCGGATCGCGGTCGTCGACCTCGAGGGGCGGCGCGTCCAGGGCATGCTGCCCACCGGGCGCGAGCCGGACGTGATGGTGGTGCTGCCCGGCTGAACCGGGCCCCGCAGGGGTCCGGTACCAGGCTGTCGGGGCCGGCGTGCGGGGGCGTTACGCCGCCCGCATCGGCCGCTTCGGCGGCTCGAACACCGTCGCGTAGTGGGTGCGGCACCAGCGCTTGCCGGTGAGCACCCGGCAGCCGCAGACGCGCTTGGTCTCGATCGCGGTGCCGTCGCCGTCGGCCCAGAGCGGGTAGGTGCAGTCGAGGAGGCCGGCCTTGAGGAACAGCACGCCCTCGCCGCCATCGGCCGCGGCCGCCGGCACCCGGCGGGACATCGGCAGGGCGACGACGCTGCCGGTCTCGGCCGCCTCGGGTGCCGCCACCGGGGCCGGCTCCGCCTGGACGATCGGAGCTTGGACGATCGGGGCTTGGGCGATCGAGGCTTGGGCGATCGGCGCGGCCGGACGGGCGGGCGCCTCGACGGGACGCGGCATCGCGGCCGGGGCCCGCGGCGCCTCCGCCGCGACCGGCGGCCTCACCGCCGGGGCCGCCTTCGCCACGGGGGCGGCGGGCTTGCGGACGGGGGCCGGTGCCTTGTTGGCGGCGAGGAAGGCCCGCGTGGCCTCCTCGAGGGCGCGCGCGCTCATCACCGGCGCTTCCGTGCGGGCCTCGACGCGGGGCGCCGGCTTCTCGGCCTGGGGGGCCGCGGCGCGGGGCTGGGGCGCCGCCGCCGGCTTGGCAGTCACGGGCTTGGCAGCCACCGGCTTGACCGGTTCGGCCTTGCCGGCCAGCGCGGCCTCGGCGGTCAAGCGCGAGGGCAGCACCTTGGGCGCCGGCGCCGGCTTCGCGGCGGCGGTCTCGGCGGTGAGGATCCGGGAAGGCAGGATCCGGGGCGCCGGAGCCTTCTCGGGCTCGGCCTTCGCCGGGGCGGCGGCGACAGGATTGGCGACCGGCGCCGCCGCCGGCCGGGCCGGGATGACCTTGGCGACGGTCTCCGCCGGGACGACCGGCCTGGTCACGGGAACCGCCGGCTTGATCACCGAGGCGGCAGGCTTGTCGGCCCGGGCCGCCGCGGCGGCCTGCTGGCGCGCCAGGGCGGCCTGCGCCACCCGGCCGATCACGTCGGCGACCGTCGTCCCGACCACGCCGGCGATCTCCGCCGGATCCCGTCCCTCGATCCACAGCGCGACCGCCTTCTCGGTCGCCTCAGCCGTCCACACCGCGTCGTTCATTTCCAAAGGGGCTCTGTTCCAGTTCGAATCGGAAAGGCGGGATATACGGTGAGTCGCGTCACCAAGTCCCTTCTCTTGACGCAAGGGTGGGATGCGACCGATCGCCTGCCCGCGCGGGCCGGGGCCACGCTCCCGCCTCAAACCGCCGCGCGGGCCGATTCGCCGCCGGATTCCCCGGCCGCGCGGCCGCGCACGGGGTCCCGGCCCGTCTGCCTGGCCGGATCCTCGGCCGGAATCGCGACTGGAATCGTGACTGGAATCTTGGCCTTGAGCGCCTGGGCCGCGCGGGCGTAGCCGCCATCCTCGCCGTCGACGAAGTGGACGTGGTCGCGCAAGGCCGCGACCGGGGTGATGCAGGTGGTGAGCGCCGCCGCCTGGCGATGGAGGCCGAACCGCACCAGGCCCGCCGCCTCGGCCGCCTGCAGCCGCGCCTCGATCCGCGCCGCGAGGTCGGGGCCGCAATCGATCGTCATGCGCAGGCCGTCGTCGTATTTCCGGAAATCGGCGTTCGCCACCAGCTCGTCGAGGTAGCGCGGGGCCGAGAACCCGCCGAGTCGCAGGCCGAAGCGGAAGATCAGGTGGGCAAGCAGCGTCCGGCCGAGCACCTGGAGCCGGCGCAGGGCGAGCGAGCCCCGGAGCGGGCCATGGGCCCGGACCTCGTGGGCGAACCCGGCCGGCGGCCAGCGCAAGGGCGGCGCGCCGGGCGGAAGCGGATGGCCCTTGCCCGGCGCCTCGGCGGCGAGCCGCACCACGTCGGCGATCGCCGCCCGGGCCGCGTCCCGGTCGGCGCCCTCGGCCGCGACCACAAGGATCGACAGGATCAGGCCGTTGCGTGCCCGGGCCGGCTCGAACCGGCAGGTCAGCCCGCCGAGGTCGGGCTGGGCTCCCTCGGGCGCGGCCGCTATGGCGTGGAGCCCCTGCTTCAGGGCGCGTTCCGCGAAGGCGAGGCCGCCGCCCATGAACATCGCGTAGGCGACGTCCGGCGAGGGCGCGTAGCGGGCGACTTCCACCGCGTGGCCGGCGGCCCGGATCGCCGAGACCGGCACCAGGGCGGCGCGCAGGGACAGCCCCATCGCGTCCCGGGCCCAGGTCACCGTCGCGGCGAGCGCGGTCCGTGCCGCCTCGGCCTCGCCGGGCGCGACCAGCACGCTCGCCCCGTCGCCCCCGAACACGAACGGCAGATCGCGCCGCCCCAGGGCGTTGCGCAGGGCCGCGATCACCGCCGCCCCGACATAGTTCACCGCCCGGTAGCGCCCCGCCGCGATGGCGCCGGTGGAATCGACCACGTCGGTGACCGCCACCCACCAGCCGTCCGGCACCGGGCGGTACTGGGCGTCGTCGAGGACGCTGAGGAAGTCGGTGGCCGGAATCAGGTCGGCGTAGCGGAAGCCGTCGGCGGGCCCCGGGGGCGTCATCGTCTCCATCCGTGCCAAACGTCCGGGGCCGGGGCGCCGGTTCCGCGCGCGGGCGGGGGTTGGGGGTTAGCCGACGAAAGCCGGGGGATCGTCCCTGGCTCGCCGCAGACGGCGACGCACGGGGATGAGGCGCGGGAGACCCCNNGGGGTCTCCCGCGCCTCATCCGATGAAGGTGGTGGAGAGGGGCGTGGCCTACGCCATGCCCAGCGCCTGCATGTACAGCTCCAGGATCGCCTCTTCCTCCTGGCGCTCCGAATGGTCCTTCTTGCGCAGGCGCAGGATGGTGCGGACCGCCTTGACGTCGAAGCCGCGGCCCTTGAGCTCCAGCATCACGTCCTTGATGTCGCCCTGGAGGCCGGCCTTCTCCTCCTCCAGGCGCTCGATGCGCTCGATGAACTGCTTGAGCTCCTCGGCGGCGACGCCCGACGAGGCGACGTCGGCGTCCGGCATGCTGTGCGCGTTCATTCACGGTCTCCTGGCCGATGGGTCTGTCGTGCCGCCGCGGGCGGACGCGGCCATCAGGCACCCCAACCCACTTACGGATGGCGGCCTTCGCGGCTCGCCCTCCCGGATCTTGATAGATGCGCAACCTTACCGAGTTCTTGCACCGGGTCCTTGCGCGCGCCGGCCCGATCCCGTCAGTGCGTCTCGGCCTTGGCGGCGAACGCCGCCGCCTGCTCCGGGGTCGCCTCGCTCTGGTGGCGCGCCTTCCACTCGTCGTAGGGCATGCCGTAGACGTGCTCGCGGCTCTGGTCCTTGCCGAGGGCCAGGCCGCGGGCATCCGCCGCGTCCTTGAGCCAGTTCGACAGGCAGTTGCGGCAGAAGCCCGCGAGGTTCATCAGGTCGATGTTCTGCACGTCGGTGCGCCCCTGCAGGTGCGACACCAGCCGGCGGAAGACCGCGGCCTCGAGCTCGGTGCGGGTGGTCTCGTCGATGCCGTCCATCGGGGTCTCCTTCGAACAATCTCGTGCGAACGATCGTAGGGCGAGAGGTCGGGGCGGGTGGCCGCCCGGTCAAGCACGGGCGACCAACGGCCCCAGGAGCGCCGCGAACCGCGCCGCCCACTCCTCGGCCCCGGCCGCGTCGCCGATCAGGTCCTGGCGGATCTCGATCAAGGCGTTCGGCAGCCCCCGCGCCATCGCGTGGCGGTCGATCGTGTCGCCGGGAAGGCCGCCGCCGTAGGGCTGGTTGTCGCCGACCGTGAACCCGGCCGGGTCGGCGCGGAGCCCCGCGATCAGCGGGCCGGCGAGGCGGTCGTCCCGGTCCCACAGGATGCCGACCTGCCACGGCCGCGCCACGCCGCGCCAGGCCGGGGTGAAGCTGTGCACGGTGACGATGGCGGGCGGCGCCCCGGCGGCGAAGGCGGCGGCCACCGCGGCGTCGATCGCCCGGTCGTAGGGGTCGTAGAAGCGGGCGAGCCGCTCGGCGACGCCGGCGGGCCCGATCCGCGCGTTGCCGGGCACGATCGCCCCGTCCGAGAGGCGCATCACCAGGGTCGGGTCGGTGCGGCCGCGATTGGGATCGATGATGAGGCGCGAGAAGGTGGTCAGCAGCGCCGGCGCCCCGAGCCGGCGGGCGAGCGCGCGCGTCACGGCCGCCGCCCCGATGTCGTAGGCGATGTGGCGCTCGAAATGGGGCGCGGCGACGCCGAGCCGATCGAGGTCCGGCGGCACCGCGTTCGAGGCGTGGTCGCACAGGAGGACGAGGCCGCAGGCCGGGTCGCCGGGAATCGCCTCGACGGGCTGGGGCGGATGGGCAAGGGGGGGGTGGGACGCTGTGGCGGCGGTCATCGGGGGCTGCGCTGGTGTCGGTCCGCCCCCTCATACCCAAATGGCGGGGCCGCCTCCATCGTCTCCGCACGGTGACGCCGGCCGCGTCTTGCCCTACCACCGGCGTCGGATCCCCGCGCCGGGCCCGCGAAGGTCTCGCCCCCGAAGGCTCTGCCGATGTCCCGCACGCCCCTGCCCGATCTCGCCGCCTCCGGCCCCGCCGGCGATTCCCTGCCATCCGGTCTCGGTCCCGCCTTCGCCGCCCTCGTCGCCGGCGCGGTGGCGATGGGCCTGTCGCCGGTCCTGGTGCGCTTCGTCAGCCCGGAGGTCGGGCCCTTCGCCAGCGCCTTCTGGCGCGTCGCCCTGGCGCTGCCGGTGCTGTGGGCCTGGATGCGGTGGGAGGAGGCGCGGGCGCCGCACCTGCGCCGCGGCCTCACCGCCTCGGCCGTGCTCGCCGGCCTCGCCTTCTCGGGCGACCTCCTGTTCTGGCACCTCGCCATCCTGGGTACCACGGTGGCGAACGCCACCTTCTTCGCCACCACCGCGCCGGTCTTCGTGGTGCTGTTCGCCTGGGCCGGCCTGCGCCGCCGGCCCGCCGGCCGCACGCTGCTCGGCCTCCTCGTCTGCCTCATGGGCGGCGCCACCCTGGTCGGGCAGTCGGTGCAGGTCGATCCCGCCCGCCTCGCCGGCGACCGGGACGGGGTGGTCACCGCCTTGTTCTTCGCCCTCTACTTCCTGACGGTGGAGCGCGCCCGGGCCCAGGGCCTGGGGGCCGCCCGCGTCACCTTTACGGCGTCCTGCATCACCGCCCTGGTGCTCCTCGGCGCGGTCGCCCTCATCGAGACCCGGCCGGTGCTGCCGCACAGCCTCGGGGCGGCCGGCGGCCTCGTGGCGCTGGCGCTCGTCAGCCATGCCGGCGGCCAGGGCCTGCTCTCGGTCGCGCTCGGGCGCCTGCCCGCCGGCTTCTCCTCCCTGGTGATCTTCCTGGAGGCGGTGGCCGCGGCGATCCTGGCCTGGCTCCTGCTCGGCGAGGCCCTCGGGGCCCTGCAGGTGCTCGGCGGCGGGCTGATCCTGGCCGGCATCGCGGTCGCGCGGCCAAGGCGCTCCGCCCGAACGGCCTAGCTCTAACAGCTTAGAACGAGGCCGGCACGAAGCCGGTCCGAAGCACGACCATACTCTTCGCAAGGAGCCGCCTCGTGACCGACGCCCCCGTTCCGGAGACCCGCGCCCTGCTGCTGCGCCTGCTCGATGCGGGCGTTACGGCCGCCCATCCGCGCGGCTGCCTGGTGCCGCACCTGCCCCCCGCGCCGGCCGGGCGCCTGGTGATCCTCGGCGCCGGCAAGGCCGGGGCCAGCATGGCGGCGCTCGCCGAGCGGCACTACCGGGCGCAAGGGGTCGACCCGTCCCGCATCGACGGCCTCGCGGTGGCCCGCCACGGCTACGGCGAGCCGGCGGGCGTGATCGAGGTGGTGGAGGCCGGCCACCCGGTGCCGGACGAGGCCGGCATCGCGGCGACGCAGCGCGCGCTCGACCTCGCGGCCGCCGCCGGCCCGGACGACCTCGTGCTGGTGCTCCTCTCCGGCGGCGGCTCGGCGAACTGGATCGCCCCGGCCGGCGCCCTGACGCTCTCCGAGAAGCAGGGCATCACCCGGGCGCTCCTGCGCTCGGGCGCGGCGATCGACGAGATCAACTGCGTGCGCAAGCACCTCTCGCGCATCAAGGGCGGGCGGCTGGCGAAGGCCGCCGGCCGGGCCGGCCGGCTCCTGACGCTCGCCATCTCCGACGTGCCCCGCGACGACCCGGCGGTGATCGCCTCGGGGCCGACGGTACCGGATCCGACCACGCTGTCCGACGCCCGGGCGATCTGCGCCCGCCGCTCCATCCCCCTGCCGCCCTCCGCCGAGGCCTTGCTGAACGACCCCGCCAACGAGAGCCCGAAGCCCGGCGATCCCGCCTTCGCCCGCAGCGAGTTCCGGATCATCGCCCGGCCGGTCGACGCCCTCGACGCGGCCGCCGCGGCGGCGGCCGAGGCCGGCTACGAGCCGGTGCTGCTCGGGGCCGACCTCGAGGGCGAGGCGCGCGAGGTCGCGGCGGCGCACGCGGCGCTCGCCCGCGAGATGGCGGCTGCGGGGCGCAAGGTAGCGCTGCTCTCCGGCGGCGAGCTGACCGTGACGATCCGCGGCGAGGGCCAGGGCGGTCCGAACCAGGAATACGCCCTCGCCCTCGCGCTGGCGCTCGACGGCGCGCCCGGAATCTCCGCCCTCTCGGCCGATACCGACGGCACCGACGGCGGCCGCGGCGAGGCCACCGACCCGGCCGGGGCGACGATCGACCCCACGACGCTCGCCCGTGCGGCAGCGGCGGGGCTCGACGCGCGGGCAAGCTTGGGGGAGAACGACTCGACCCCGTTCTTCGACCGGATCGGCGACCTCGTCCGGCCCGGGCCCACCCGCACCAACGTCAATGACCTCCGCATCATCCTGGTTGGCTGACTTCCCCTCCCTCCGCCGCGCCGCGCTGCTCTCGGTCCCGCTCCTCGCCCTGCTGGGCGCCGGGCCGGCGCGGGCGGACCTGCGGATGTGCAACATGACCGGCAGCCGCATCGGCATCGCGCTCGGCTACCGGGATTCCGGCGGCTGGGTGACGGAGGGCTGGTGGAACCTCTCGGCCAAGGGCTGCGAGACCCTGCTCAAGGGGGCGCTCGCCGCCCGCTTCTACTACGTCTTCGCGGTCGACTACGACCGCGGCGGCGAGTGGAGCGGCCGCTCGCTGATGTGCACCCGCGACCGCGAGTTCACCATCCGGGGCGTCGAGGATTGCCTCGCCCGCGGCTACGACCGCAACGGCTTCTTCGAGGTCGATACCGGCGAGCAGAAGAGCTGGACGATCCAGCTGACGGATCCGGGGCGGGCGGGGCCGTGAGGACGGCTCGCGGGTCGTGCGTTCTGCCGCTCGGCTGGCCCTGACGGCGTTTCGCGCTCGTCGAGGCGCATCGCATCGTCGCCCATGGCGTGGATGGCGAGGGGAAGCCCACGGAGGCGCAGACGGTCAGAGAACCGGTCAGCCCGCGTGCCGGGCCCGGTAGGCGACGCCGCAGCCGACGGCGAGCGCCATCGGCGGCGTGACGATGAAGGCGACGATCTGGATGTCGGTCACGGCTTGAGCCCCTTCGGAACGGTGCGAGCCAGAAGGTGGAGGCCGACGCTGCACCCCAGGACGATCGCGACGCCCCCGACGAGTGTCAACGCGGAGGGACCGCCCACCGCGCCCGAGACGCCGAAGGTCGCCGCCGCCACGGGCGCGATGACGCCGGCCGTGAACAAGCCGCCCGCTGCCGTATTCAGGTAGGTCGCCGTCAGCTTCGTGCGCTCGTTGTGGATCATGCTCATTCGCGACACGGGTTCTGTGCGGCGGGGCGCAGTCTCAGGTGGTTCCTGCGCGTGTGATCGAGGCGCGCGGAGCGCGTTTCCCCGATGCCGCCGGGAGGGGCCATCGACCTCACGCCGCCCGCAGCTTCCGCGCCGCCTCGGCCAGCACCTCGTTCATCCGGGTCTGCCAGCCCGGCCCCGTCGCCTTGAAGGTCTCGATCACCTCCGGGTCGAGGCGCAGGCTGACGAGCTGCTTGGGCCGCTCGGCTCTTGGCCGGCCGCCGCGGCTCGGGAGGGCCGCGTAGATCTCGGGAGGAAGAACCTCGCGGGCCGGGCGCAGCTGGGCCAGCTCCTCGTCCGTCAGCTCGGGAGAATCGACGTCGTCCCAATCCTCCTGGGTGTAGGCCGGAGGCGCCGGGTCAGTCTTCGAGGTGCCGGGCATAGGCGTTCCTTTCCTTGGGGCTCGCATGGCGCAGGCTCACGAGGGACAAAGCCTCGCTGCCGAGCGGCGACACGACCGCGAGGACGACGATCTGGTCGTTCCAACGACCGATGAGGTTCAGACGCGGCCGTCCGACGAGGCTCGGGCGGGTCGGCACGGTCATCGCACCCTCGCGGTGGAAGCATCGCTCGAAATCGGCGAAGTCGAAGCCGTGCTTCGCGAGGTTCGCCTGCCGCTTCGATTCGTCGAACACGATCTTCATGGTTTTTGTATCTACAAAAATCGAGTCGGGCAAGGTGGAGCACAGCCTACCCTAATCCGTCCCCCGCCCCCTGCCCCGGCCCCAAATCGCCAATTGACCCGAGCGCGCCGACCGGCTTTGCGTAGCGCGATCTCTCCCATCCGGACGACACCCCCATGAAGCGCGCCCGCCGCACCAAGATCGTCGCGACCCTCGGCCCGGCCTCCGAGGATCCGGCGGTGATCGAGGCGCTGTTCGCGGCCGGCGCCGACGTCTTTCGCATCAACATGAGCCACCTCCCCCGCGAGCGCCTGAGCGAGCGGGTGGCGACGATCCGGGGCATCGAGCAGAAGCTGAAGCGGCCGATCGCCGTGCTGGTCGACCTCCAGGGCCCGAAGCTCCGGGTCGGGCGCTTCGCCGAGGATGCGGCGACGATCGAGAACGGGCAGAGCTTCGTCCTCGACGACGACCCGGCGCCGGGCGACGCGACCCGGGTCCACCTGCCCCATCCCGAGATCCTCTCGGCGCTCGAGCCCGGCCACGCGGTCATCGTCGACGACGGCAAGCTGCGCCTCGTCGTGACCGAGGTCGAACCCGGCCGGGCGGTGACCCGGGTGGTGACCGGCGGCCGGATCTCGAACCGCAAGGGCGTGTCGCTCCCCGACACCACGATTCCCGTCGCGGCGATGACCGAGAAGGACCGCCTCGACCTCGATGCCGGCCTCGCCGCCGGCGCCGACTGGATCGCGGTGTCGTTCGTGCAGCGCCCGGAGGACGTCGTCGAGGTCAAGGCGGTGGCGCAGGGGCGCGCCCTGGTGATGGCCAAGATCGAGAAGCCGCAGGCGGTGGCGGCCCTCGACGCGATCATGGCGGTGGCCGACGGGCTGATGGTCGCCCGCGGCGATCTCGGGGTCGAGATGCCGCTGGAGCAGGTGCCGGGCGTGCAGAAGCGCATCACCCGCGGCGCGCGCCGCCTCGGCAAGCCGGTGGTGGTGGCGACCCAGATGCTCGAATCGATGATCTCCGCGCCCGTGCCGACCCGGGCCGAGGTCTCGGACGTGGCGACCGCGGTCTACGAGGGGGCCGACGCCGTGATGCTCTCGGCCGAGAGCGCGTCCGGGGATTTTCCGGTCGAGGCGGTCTCGACCATGAACCGCATCGCCGAGCAGGTCGAGCAGGACGGGATCTACTGGTCGATCATCGCGGCCCAGCGCAACCAGCCGGAATCGACCGCCTCCGACGCCATCGCGGCCGCCGCCCACCAGATCGCCGATACGCTCGGGCTCAAGGCCGTGATGGCCTGGACCGCGTCGGGCTCGACGGCCCTGCGGCTGGCCCGCGCCCGGCCCGACGCCACCGTGATCGCGCTGACCCCGAAGCGCGAGACGGCGCGGCGGCTCGCGCTCGCCTGGGGCACCCACCCGATCGTCACCAACGACGCCAGCGACATCGACGACATGTCGTTCCGCGCCTGCAAGTTCGCGGTGCGGGAGAATTTCGCGGGGGTGGGCGACCGGGTGATCGTGGTGGCGGGCCTGCCCTTCGGCACGCCGGGCGCGACGAACCTCGTGCGGATCGCCACGGTCACGCCGGAGCACGCGGCGAAGGCGTGAGCGCCGGTGTGCCGCTATCCTGGATCGGCTGCGACGACGGAGGCCGAGATGTCAGCCACCCTGCTGCGGAACCGGGATATCCCCGCCCGGACGCCACCGGACGATGTCGCCGAGGACGTGGACGTCGAGATGACCAATCTCGGCCGGAAGCATACCAATATCCCGGGGGTAATCTCCGTCTCGTCGCGCCTCGGCGCCCACGGCCCGCGGGTGAAGTGGTATGCCGACACGCCGAAGGGCAACGCACCCTGCGTCATCGTCTCGATCGGGCCCGACCCGGTGGTGCGCGACGACTTCATCGGTACCGTCCAGTCCCGTCAGGCCGCCGACCTGGTCCGGGCTTGGGTGCGGCTCAACCACGCCGAGCTGCTGGATTTCTGGAACACCGGAACCGGCTGGGACATCGACGAGCTGACGGATTTTACCCGCCGGCTCAGGCCGCTGCCGTGAGGGGGGCTTACTCCGCCCCTACCCTCTCCCGCGCCGCCAGCGCCTCGATCTCCGCCACCACCGTGTCGGCGGCGACGTATTGGAGCATGTGCCCGACGCCCGGCAGCACCACGAGCTTGGCGCCGGGCACCGCGCGGGCGAGCGCCCGCGCGTGCACGTCGGTCTTCACCACCGGGTCGATGTCCCCGGCGACGATCACGGTCGGCGCGGTGATCGAGGAGTAGCGCGGGCTCTGGCGCTCCAGGAAGGCGTAGAGCCCGTCGAGGTCGCGCAGGTTGGCGGCGAAGGTCGAGGGGCGCAGGACAAGCGGCACCCGGGCGCCGTCGAGATAGCCCGCGGGCAGCCCCTGCGGGCGGAACACCGCCTCGGCGAACCGGTCGAGATACGTGTATCCGAGGGGGGCGGCGACCGTGTAGGTGGCGAGCGTGAGGAGCATCCGCCCGGGGAGCGAGCGGTACCAGCCGGCATAGCCGCCGACCGACCCGCCCGGCCAGGGGTGGCTCACGGGCGCGAGCAGCGCCAGGCCGGCGACCCGCTCGGGGTAGTCGAGGGCGATGGCCGTGGCGAGCGCGCCGGACCAGGAATGGCCGACGATCAGGGCCGGGCCGACCTTCAGGCTCGCCAGGGCCTCGCTGATCAGCCGGGCCTGTACCGCCGGCGAGGCGGCGTCCGGGGCGATGCGGTCGCTGTAGCCGAAGCCGGGCCGGTCGACGGAGAGCACCCGGAACCCGTCGCCGGCGAGCCGCCGGCCGATCGCCAGCATCGGGTCCATGGCGTTGGCCGAGGCGCCGTGCAGCAGCACCACCGTGCCGCGGCTCAAGGCCCCCTCGCCGGGGCCGGCCTCGATCACCGCGAGGTGCCCGCCCTCGACCGCGACCCGCCGGCCCGCCGGGGGATAGCGCGCCTCGACCACCAGGGTGATGATCCAGGTCGCCAGCAATCCCGCGGCGACGAGCGTCAGCACGGTGCCGGCCGCGAGGCCGGCGATCAGGGTCAGCACGCGGGAGATCCGTCTCTTGCGCCGGCGCATCACGCCCGGTCGGTCACAGGTCGCGGCCGTCGACGTCGGGAGCGAGGCGCTCGATCGCCTCGTGCACCTTGCCCATGCGGGGATAGATCGCCTCGGCGCGGCGGAAGGCGGCGAGCGCCCGGGTCTTGTCGTCGCTCGCCATGTAGATGTGGGCGAGGGCCGCCCAGGCCTCGAAGTGGCGCGGTTCGAGGGTCAGGGTCTTGTGCAGGTCGGCGAGCGCGCTCGCCTGATCCTCGAGCAGGTAGAAGGCGGTGGCGCGCCGGCTCCAGCCCTCGGCCCAGCCCGGCTCCAGCACGGTGACCCGGTCGAGGAGCTCCACCGCCAGCGGATAATCCTTGGCCTGCATCGCCTCCGCCGCCCGGCTCGCCAGCAGGTCGACGGTGTCGCTGCCGGAGCGGTCGAGGCGGCGCTCGATCAGCTGGGCGATTCCGCGGGCCTCGGCATCGTCCTTGGCCGCCTTCAGCCGGGCGTAGAGGTCGTCGAGGGTGACGGGCGCCCGCGGCGCCTCCTTGGCCGCGTCCTTGCGCGGAGCGTCCGGCGGGGCCGCCGCGACCGCGACTGCGGGGGCGATCGCCGAAACGACGAAAGCCGGCGCTCCGAGGAGGCCGGCCATCAGGCGGATCGAAGGAGAGAGACGGCGCATGCCGGCACTGTCCGGCGCCGGCACGGTCCCGTCAACGCGATGGCTTGCCGCGGTCCGCGCCAAGCCGCCCGCGTCCTCAGCCCTGGCGGGCCTTGTAGCGCTTCTGGGTCTTGTTGATGACGTAGACCCGGCCCTTGCGGCGCACGAGCTGGTTGTCACGGTGCCGGCCGCGGAGCGACTTCAGCGAGTTGCGGATCTTCATCGGTCTGGTCTCACGTCGGTGCGCCGGAACGCCCGGGCGCGGATGGGAAAGCGGGCTCGCGGCGAACGTCCGGGACGAGACCCGTCTTGGACGAACGCCGACGCCGGGCGATGCGGAGCACCGCCCGTGCGGAGGCGCGTGACTTACCCGGCGGGGGCCTGAAAAGTCAACCGGACCGGGGCGAAATCGTCGCGGCGCCAGGTCTTCCTGGCGCCGAGTCTTCCTTCAAGCCTGCCTCAGGGCCGGGCGAAGGGCGCGTCCGGGGTCGCGGCCGGCGAGCCGGGGGCGAGCGGCTCGTCGTCGCCGATCACGCTGGTGGTGCCGCCGGGCGGTCCGTCCCAGCCGACGACCCCCATCGGGTTGCTCGGCGTGACGTTCGGGTTCGGGCGCAAGGGGCGGACGCTGCCGGTCGACAGCGGATCCGCTTGGGTCGCGCGCGGGCTGACGGTGATGTCGAGGGCTTCCTGCGCGAAGGCCGGGCCAGCGAGGCCGAGGCCGAGGAGGCCGACGAGGGCGAGGGTCGTCTTCATGGCGGGGGATCTCCGGTGCGGGGTGACCGCTCTTCAGCAGGGTCAACCCGCCGGGTCCGGGTCCGGGTTCCTGACCGCGCGGCATGCCTGCGGCGCGGCAACGTGGACCGCTCGCCGCGCGTTGACCCCACTGCACCCGAGCCTAGCTTGTCCGGAACGGGCGCTTACGCCCGCTCGGGAGAGGCTGTGATGGCGGGGTCCTCGGTCGCGGTGGTCGGCGGCGGGTTGGGCGGTCTGGCGGCGGCCTGCGTGGCCGCCTCGCGCGGGCACGACGTCACCCTCTACGACAAGAATCCCTGGATCGGCGGCAAGGCGGCGGTGCTGCACGAGGGCGGCTTCCGCTTCGACATGGGGCCGACCATCCTGACGGTGCCCCGCGTGCTGGAGCGCATCTTCGCCGAATCCGGCCGCTCCGTGCACGACTACATGGACCTGCGCCGGCTCGATCCGCAATGGCGCTGCTTCTTCGACGACGGCAGCCGCATCGACCTGATGGAGAACGTCTCGACCATGGCGGCCGAGATGGACCGCTTCGCCCCCGGCCAGGGGGCCGGCGAGGGCTACCGGCGCTTCCTCGCCCTGTCCGAGCACCTGCACGGCGTCTCGGAACGGTTCTTCTTCTGGAAGCCGGTGCAGGACCTGTTCGACACGATCGACATCCGCGCCAATCTCAATCCCGGCACCCTGCGCGACGTGCTCTCCCTGCGCATGCACGCCTCGGTCGCCGGCACCATCCGGGGCAAGGTGCGCGACGCCCGCCTCGCCCAGATGCTCGATCACTTCGTGCAATATGTCGGCTCCTCGCCCTACGGTGCGCCGGCGGTGCTCTGCGCCATCGCCCACATGCAGACCGCCGACGGGGTCTGGTACCCGATGGGCGGCACGCGGGCGGTGGCCGAGGGGCTGATGAAGCTCGCCGGCGATCTCGGCGCGACGCTCAAGGCCGACAGCGAGGTCGAGGGCGTCGCCATCGAGAACGGCGCCGTGAAGGGCGTGCGGGTCGGGGGCGGCGTGGTGCCCTACGATCGTGTCATCTCCAACATGGACGCGGTGCGCACCTACCGCGAGCTCGTCGGCGGCGAGGTCGGGCGCGCTTACGAGAAGCGCAGCTTCGAGCCGGCCTGCTCGGGCG
Organism: Methylobacterium platani; assembly: GCF_001653715.1. Classification (GTDB taxonomy): domain Bacteria; phylum Pseudomonadota; class Alphaproteobacteria; order Rhizobiales; family Beijerinckiaceae; genus Methylobacterium; species Methylobacterium platani. Next base: position 42,735 of record NZ_LWHQ01000039.1, on the reverse strand, counting down.
TGGTGCTCTATCTCGGCCTCAACAAGCGCTACGACCACCTCGCCCACCACGACTTCGTGTTCTCGCGCGACCCCGAGGAGGAGTTCGACGCGATCTACCGCAAGGGCGAGCCGGCGCCGGACCCGACCGCTTATATCGCGGCCCCCAGCATCACCGACCCGTCGGTGGCGCCCGAGGGCGGCGAGGCGCTCTACGTGCTGGTCCATACGCCCTACCTTCGTCCGCACCACGACTGGTCGAAGATGCTGCCGGCCTACCGGCAGAAGATCCTCGACAAGCTGAAGCGTACCGCCGGCATGCCGGACATCGAGGAGCGCATCGTCGTCGAGCGCCACCTGACCCCGGCCGACATCCATTCGCGCTACAAGGTGCTCAACGGCGCGATCTACGGCCTCGCCTCGCACGGCCGGATCATGGGGGCGTTCAAGCCCGGCAACCGCTCGCGGGAGGTGCGCGGCCTCTACCTCGCCGGCGGCGCCGCCCATCCGGGGCCCGGGATGCCGATGGTGATGATGTCGGGCTGGATCGCCGCCGACGCCCTCGACCAGGACGCCCGCGGCGGCACCGAGGATCTGAAGGCCGCCTCGTGAGCGGGCGGGCTGCCCTGCCGCCGGATCCGGTCGCGGCCCGCTCCCCCCTGATCTGGCGCTTCATGGGCGTGTACTTCGCCCGCTACGTGAGGCGCCACCTCAACGCCGTGCGGCTGGCGCAATGGGGCCGGCCCCCGGCTCCGGACCGTGCCGTCGCCGGCCCGGTGGTGGTCTATTCCAACCATCCGGCCTGGTGGGACGCGGCGCTGATCATCCTGCTGGCGCAGCGCTTCTTCCCCGACGACGAGAGCTACGCGCCGTTCGACGCCGCGATGCTCGCCCGCTACCGCATCTTCGCCCGCATGGGCGCCTTCGGGGTCGATCTCGAGTCGCCCCGGGGCGCGGCCGCGTTCCTGGCCGCATCGCGAAAAGTCCTCGAGCGGCCGGGGCGGGTCATGTGGATCACCGCGCAGGGGCGCTTCAGCGACGTGCGCGAGCGGCCGCTGGCCTTGCGCCCCGGCGTCGCGCGGCTGGCCGAGCTCGCGCCCGAGGCCCTGTTCGTGCCTCTCGCCCTCGATTACGCCTTCTGGGAGGAGCGCGGGGCGGAGGCCTGCGCCGCCTTCGGGCCGGGCATTCCGGCCCGCGACCTCCTCGCCCTGCCCCGCCCGGACCGCCTCGCCCGCCTGGAGGCCGACCTGACCGCGACCCTCGACCGCCTCGCCCTCGACGTGCGGAGCCGCGACCCCGCCCGCTTCGCCTCCCTGCTCGACGGGCGCCGCGGCGTCGGCGGCGTCTACGAGGCCTGGCACCGGGTGAGCGCGGCGCTCACCGGGCGCCGCTTCGTGGCGGGCCACCGCGAGGGGCGGGCGCCATGACGATCCTGGCGGCTCTCGCCCTCGCCCTGGCCCTGCTGCCGGCGGTGCTCACGCTCGCCAACCTGCTGGCCCTGCGGACGAGGCCCGCGGCGCCGGCGCCCGGCGGGCCGGTCTCGATCCTGATTCCGGCCCGCAACGAGGCCGGCAATATCGGCCCGACCCTGGCCGCGGCGCTGGCCAGCACCGGCGTTCCGATCGAGGTCATCGTCGCCGACGACCACTCGACCGACGCGACGGCGGCGATCGTCGCCGAGATCGCCGCCCGCGATGCGCGTCTTCGCCTGATCCCGGTGCCCCCCCTGCCCCCGGGCTGGACCGGCAAGAACCACGCCTGCCACGTCCTCGGGGAGGCGGCGACCGGGCGCCACCTGCTGTTCATCGACGCCGACGTGCGGCTCGCGCCCCACGGTGCCGCTTCCCTGGCCGGCGCGGCCGAGGCGGCGGGCGCGGCGCTCGTCAGCGGCGTGCCCCGGCAGGTCACCGGCACGATCGGCGAGCGCGTGACCGTGCCGATGATCAATCTCCTGCTGCTCGGCTACCTGCCGATCCCGCTGATGCGCCGTCTCGCCGATCCCGCCCTCGGGGCGGCCTGCGGCCAGCTCGTGCTGGTGGAGGCGCAGGCCTACCGCCGGGTCGGCGGCCACGGGGCGATCCGCGCGAGCCTGCACGACGGCGTGCGCCTGCCCCGGGTCCTGCGCCGCGCCGGCCTGACCACCGACCTCGTGGCGGCCGCCGATCTCGCGACCTGCCGGATGTACACCGATTTCCGCCAGTCCTGGGCCGGCTTCTCGAAGAACGCCCACGAGGGGATGGCGACGCCCCGCGCCCTGCCGGTCTGGACCCTGCTGCTCGGCGGCGGCCACGTCCTGCCCCCGCTCCTCGTCCTCGCCGCCCTCCTCGGCGCCGGCAGCCTGCCGCTCGCGGCCGCCGCCCTCGCCTTCTCCCTGGTCACGCGGACGGCGATCACGCTGTTCAGCCGCGAGGACCCCTGGACGATCCCGCTCCATCCCCTCACCGTGGCGTTGGCGCTGGCCTTGCAATGGAACGCGCTCCTGCGCCCGGCCCGGGCCGGGGTCGCCACCTGGAAGGGGCGCACCTATCCGGCCGGGTGAGCTCACGAGGGAGACAGCATGACCGAGATCCGCGACCTCGACGGTACCGCGACGCTCGCCGCCTACCGCGACCGCAGCCTCTCGCCGCGCGAGGCGGTGTCGGACGCCCTGGCGCGCATCGACCGGTACGGCCCGGATCTCGACGCCTTCGTGCTGGTCGACCGCGACGGCGCGATGCAGGCCGCCGCGGCCTCCGAGGCGCGCTGGGCCCGGGGCGAGCCCCGCGGTCCCCTCGACGGCCTCGCCTTCACGGTCAAGGACAACATCGCCTGGGCCGGCCATCCGATGCGCCGCGGCTCGCTCACCACCTCCGACACGCCCGCCGCCGAGAACGCCCCGATCGTCGACCGCCTGCTCGAGGCCGGCGCCGTCCCGCTCGGCAAGACGACGATGCCGGAATACGGCTGGAAGGGGCTGGGCGACTCGACCCATACCGGGCCCACCCGCAACCCCTGGGACACGGGCACCACCACCGGCGGCTCCTCGGCCGGGGCCGCGGCGGCGGCGGCGCTCAATCTCGGGCTCCTCCACATCGGCACCGACGGGGCGGGCTCGATCCGCATCCCGGCCGCGTTCTGCGGCGTCTACGGCCTGAAGCCCAGCTTCGGCCGGGTGCCGGCCTTCCCGCCCTCGCCGTTCGGGCCCGTCGCCCATCTCGGCCCCCTCACCCGGACCGTCCGCGATTCCGCCCTGATGATGCAGGCGATCGCCCGGCCCGATCCGCGCGACATGGCGGCCTCGCTCGTCGAGCCGCCGGACTACACGGCCGGCCTCGAGGACGGCGTGCGCGGCCTGCGCATCGCCTGGAGCCCGCGTCTCGGCTTCGCCGCCTCGGTCGATCCCGAGGTGGCGCGCCTGACCGAGGCGGCGGCACGAGCCTTCGCGGATCTCGGCGCGACCGTCGAGGAGGCCGATCCGGGCTTCTCCGATCCGGTCGAGACGCTGAACGGCATCTGGCTCGTCGGCGCCTGGTGCGTGCTGCGGGGGATTCCGGAGGAGAAGCGGCACCTCGTCGAGCCGGCCTTGCGGGCGGCCGCCGAGCGCGGGCGCGGGATCGCGGCGCCGGACTTCGTCGCCGCCCTCAACGCGCGGGGCGCCCTGTTCACCGCCATGGCGCGCTTCCACCGGACCTACGACCTGCTCCTGACCCCCTCCCTCGCCGTGCCGGCCTTCGCGGTCGGCCATCTCACCCCGCCGGACGGACGCTACGGCGACGACTGGCTCAACTGGACGCCGTTCTCCTACCCCTTCAACCTCACCGGCCAGCCAGCCGCGAGCGTGCCCTGCGGGCTGACGGCGGCAGGCCTGCCGGTCGGCCTGCAGATCGTCGGCCCGATGGGGGCCGATGCCCGGGTCCTCGCCGCCTCGCGCGCCTTCGAGGCGGCCCGGCCCTGGCCGGTCCTCGCCGCGCCGCGGGTGACCCACGCCGGGTAAGGCGAGCGGAACGGGATCGAGGCGCGGCCGGCGCCGGACGAGTGCCGGCCGCCGGTCGTGAGGAAGGGGCCGGACGCGCCCGCCTCACGAAGTCGCGAGGGATGCCTGCGCGACGAAAGGGCTCCGAACCGCCCTACTCCGCCGACGTTGTTCGGCCCTGAGGAAACCCTTTCTTCACGAACAGGAGATGGTGCCATGAGGCATCTCGTTCTTGCGTCCGCGCTCGCCGCCGGCGCTCTCGCCTTGTCCACGGCCGGGGCCGATGCCCGCGGCTTCGGCGGCGGCGGCTTCCATGGGGGCGGCTTCCACGGCGGCGGTTTCGGCGGCTTTGCCCGTGGCGGCTTCGGCGGGGCCGGATCCCGGGGCGGCGCCCTCGGCGGCGGCTTCCGGGGCACGGGCCTCGGCGGCGGCTATCGCGGCGTCGGCCTCGGCGGCGGGTACCGCGGCGGCTTCGGCGGCTATCGCGGCGCCGGGTTCGGCGGCTATCGCGGCGGGTATGGCGGCTATCGCGGCTACGGCTATCGCGGCGGCTACGGGCGCGGCGTCGGCTACGGGCTGGCGGGCGTCGGCCTCGGCCTCGGTCTGGGCTACGGCCTCTCGAATGTCGGCTATTACGGCGGTGGATACGGCTACGGTGCCACCTATGGCGGCTGCGGCCCCTACGCCTACTACGACGACGTCTACGGGACCTGCGCCTCCTACGGCTACGGCTACTGAGGCCGCCCGCGGATCCTCCGCGATCCGACAGCCGGCCGGGCGGACCGCCCGGCCGGCCCGGGGCTCACGGGAGCGACTCATGGCTGACCCCCGGCCGATCCGCCCGAACCCGGCGGCAAGGCCGATCCCGGCACGGGCGAGAACCTCCGCCCGCGCTGCGCCGGCACCGGGACGGTGATCGGGCCGATCGGCGGGGCCTGAACGCGCCTCTCGGGCCGCCGGGCCCCGAGCGCCCCGTCAGGGCGCCGGACAGCGCCCGTCAGGGCGCCGGACAGCGCCCGTCAGGGCGCCAGGATGATCTCGGCCAGCGCCAGCGCCTTGGCCAGCGCCGCTTCGGTCTTCGGCGTCGGCGGGGCCGGCGCCTCGGCCTCGCGCCGCAGCGCCTGCAGCACCGCCGCCCGCGCGTCGGGATCGCGCTCCGCCCGTTCGCGCAGCAGGGCGGTCACGATCAGCTCGAGGGCGCCCAGGCGCGCCTCGACGTCGTCCTCGAAGGCCAGCGGCGCGCTCATCGGCAATCCCCTCGGTGGCTCACGGCGCCCGCTCCCGGACCTCGTCGATCCGCGCCGCGAGGAGGCGGATCTTGCACGACGAGGCGAGCTGCCCCGCCGCCGAGCCGCCATGGTAGTCGAAGTCGTAGAGGCTGTCGCAGTGGCGTCGGAGATACTCCTCCCAGGCTCCCTGCGCGGCCAGGAAGGCCTTGCGCCAGGCCTCGGCATCCTCGCGGCCGGCCAGGCTGCCGGGGCTCGGCGCCCGGGTGGCGACCGCCGCGATGGCGGCGAGCTTGCGCTCCACCGCCGCGTCGAGCCGCACCCGCAGCGCCTTCGCGGCATCGTCGAGGCAGGCGCCCTTCTGGTATTCCGGGCGGGCCTTGCCGGTGCAGGGCCGGATCGCCGCCGCGGCCGAGACGGGCTTGTCCGGCGCGCCGGCCGCGGGCGCCGCCGCGACGGCGAGCGCGAGGCCCGCCGCGCACAGAACGCGCCGCATCTCAGCCGATCCCCCAGAAGCCCGCCCCGAACAGCTCGCGGCCGGCCAGCACCAGGCCGACCGCCGCGATCGCGACGGCGGTCAGGGCCAGCAGGACCCGCTCGCGCGACGGCAGGCGCCGTCCGCGCACGGGCCGCCAGGGATTGGCAAGGCCCATCCTACTCGCCCATCCTACTCGGCCGCGGCCTTGCGCGCGCGCCGGCGCGGCGCGGGCTTCTCCTCCGCCGCGGCGGGAGCGGGCTCCGGCTCGGCCGCCGTGACGTGGGCCGCAGCGACTTGGTCAGCAGCGACTTGGGCCGCCGCATCGCGCCGCCGCTGGCCCAGCCCCAGGCTCTTGGCGAGCGCCGAGCGCTGGGCGGCGTAGCTCGCCGCGACCATCGGGTAATCGTGCGGCAGGCCGAACTTCTGGCGGTAATCGGCCGGGGTCAGGCCCTGCGAGGTGAGGTGGCGCTTGAGCGAGCGGTAGGGCTTGCCGTCGACGAAGCTGATCAGGTGATCGGGCGTGACCGACTTGCGGATCTGCGCCGCCGTCGCCCGGGTCTCCTCGACCGCCGGCACCGGCGGCTGGCTGAGCGCCGCCAGGGAGGCGTGCACCGACGCGATCAATCCCGGCAGCTCGGCGATCTGCAGATTGTTGTTCGCGACATAGGACGAGACGATATCGGCCGCGAGGCCGACGAACTCAGACTGCTGCTCGAGGTTGACGTCCGACACGAGGTTCCATCCCGATCTGAGCAACCCGGCACGATCCGAGTCGTCCCGGCATATCGGGAAAATCATCGCTTCATCAAGTGAAACCGTGCAGTTTTCAAGGAAATCCTGTGTATCGCGTCCGCACTATGGCTTGGCCGTCCCGGATTTCTTGGCGGCGCCGGCGGTCGCTTCGTTGGTGACGCGGCCCGTGCCGCGCCCGTTGCACCGCACCCGTCCCCGTCTCAGCCTTCAGGCGCGAACGGCGAGACCGGAGCGGCCGATCGGCCGCCGGTCGAAACCTTCCGGACGACCGGCCCGGCGACGCGCGAGTTCCGCTCCCGAAGCCGGCCCTCCCCGCCCACGATCCCGCCGCTCCGCCGATCCGCGGCGGCCGCGCAAGAAAGCCTTGACCGGCCCGGCGAACCGGCCTATCTGCACCTCACCCGAGGCGGTGACGTGCCACCCCGGACGGACGGATAACTCCTCTGGTCCTTCGCACGCAGCGCCTCGTTGGGGGATAGTTTAACGGTAGAACAGCGGACTCTGACTCCGTTAGTCGTGGTTCGAATCCACGTCCCCCAGCCACCTTATTCTTCAGGCACTTAGCGATTAAATCGTCCCCATCCGTGGGCCCCTCGTCGCTGTTCTAGACACATGCTCTAGACACCTGACCTAGGGACCTGTTCAGCGATCGGGCGCTCCGCCCTCCCCGTCAGGGCCCTCCTTCTCCCCATACAGATCGTCGATCACGCGCTTGTTCGAGCGCCGCATGTCCGCGCTCCGGGCATAGGTCGGGACCGCGTAGGTTGTCCTCTGACCCAGGATGTCGGCGATCTCGCGCTCGGTCTTGCCGAGCTCGCGCAGGTCCGTCGCCACCGAGTGCCGGAGCCCGTGAGGTGTCAGCCCGGGCTTGACCTTCCCTTCCTTCTCCAGGCGCAGCCGCACCCGGCGCCAGCTCGCGTGAAACCCGCCCTCTGACCACGGCGATCCGTCCGAGCTGCAGAACAGGTGCGTGGCGTGCTCCGGCTGCGCCTCGAGGATCCGGGCCAGCGGCTCCGGGCACGGCACCGTGACCTCCACCGCTCCCTTGCCGGTGACGAACGAGATCATTCCGTCCTGGTAGGCATCGCGCCGCATCCCGCGCACGTCGCCGAGCCGCACGCCGAGGTAACGCATCATCGCGAACGGGCCCCGCAACGGCGCCGGCACCTCGGCGAGCACCACGTCGCGCTCCGCCGAGGTCCAGGGCCGGTTCAGGCTCTTCTCGCCAGTCGCCTTGCGCACCTTCTCGACGTGATCGACCGGGTTCTCCTTCAGCAGCCCCAGCCCGATCCCGATGCCGCAGGCCCGCGAGAGCACCTGCACGACGTAGTTCGCGAATCGCCGCTTGTGCTTCGCATAGGCCTTGTTGCGCAGACCGACCATGAACGGCCGATCCAGCCGGTCGAGAGGCATCGCCCGCAGCGGCTCGAGGAAGTCGAACACCTTGTCGTAGTCGGCCCGGGTACGCTGTTTCAGGCGGGTGAATTCCGGTGCGGCGCGGTACTGGTCGATCAGGTGGCCGAAGGTGCCGTCCTGCACCTTCTTCTCGCGCCACGCGCGCTCCGCCTTGTCGAGTTCGACGGCGAAAGCGGGGGTGCCCCACTCCGCCTTGATGGGCGTTCCGCTCGCGCGGTGATACGCATAGGTCTTTCCGGCCTTCGGCTCGAAGAACCGCTTCACGCCGCGCAGCGGCATCCGAGTGGTCATGGCTTAGAGCTTGGCGAGCCAGTCCTGGGTGTCGGCCTTCGCGGTGCGCCCGCCGGCCATGTCGATCCACTCGTCCAGTGCGAGGACGTCGTAGCGCAGCAGGCGACGATCTATCCGATCGCCCAGCGCGATCGGCGTGACGGGACAGGCCCGCTCGAACACCGGGACCGTGCAGCGGCAGTAGTCCGCCGCCTCGGTCAGCGTCAGGAGGCGCCGGCTCATGCCCGGGATCGCGGACTGCGTCCTCATCGGATGCGATGCTCTTCAGGTTCGGGGTTCATCACTGCGCGCTCGCCGTCATGGAGGCCTGTGCGACCGCTCGTGGAATCAGGCAGACAAGCTGTTGGTTCGATGGAGCTTTCGACGTCGGGAAGCCTGAAATCAAGGTTGTGGATTCACTCCCCCTCAGGGCGGTTGCGAGGTGCTGCAGGTACTGACCACCCGCGCACATCGGCTCGAACTCCTCGCTCTCCCGGGCATAGAATTCAGCCAGGGCGAACAGCCCGGCCCGGGTGGTGGGTGTGACCGTTGTCAGCGCCTCGAAGGCTGCGGAGCTTGCATCGGCTGCAGCGTTGGCGTGCCGCATCTGCACGTCGTCGTTCTCGTCGAGGCCCGACAGCGCGGCGGAGTGGGCCGCCTCCGCGGCCTCGGCAGTGGCGATGGCCCGGTGGATCGGATCTTGGCTTAGCGTTTCCGTCGGCCAACACGCGCAGGCGAGCATCGTGAGATCGGCGACGCGGACCGCGGCGGCCCCGTAGGTCGGCTGGTGGGCGTCGGCGAACTCGGCCTCGTCGGCAAGCCACCAGCGGAGATGCTCGAGGAGCTTCAGCGCGCCGGTGGCCGTGGTGCACGCTGTCGTGACCAGGAGGTCACCAGCCCCTCGGTATCCCTCCTCGGCGAGGATAGAGGCCTCGCCCTCGGGCGCGACCTGGAATGCGTCGTAGGCAGCGCAGTGTGCGGTAATCGCCGCGAGAATGGGATCGGGCGACGTCATGCCCGGCCCCCTTCCGGTACGCCGTCCATGAACAGGTCGGGCTTCAGTTCTGCCGCTCGCGCCCAGACCTCCGTCACGACCTCGTGGCTCAGTAGCTGCTGGGCGGCGAGGATGAAGGCACGCCGCCGGCCGTCCTTGGCGGAGGTGGCGGCCAGGGTGTCGGCGGCATGCGCTTGATCCCGCTCGGCCCGCCGCAGTGTGCCGATCCGCTCCTGTAGCCGAGGGCGAATCCGGCGCTTGCGTTTGTGCGCAGTGGTGGCGCGCCGGCGCCACTCCGGGTCCCCGCCGCGCAGATCGGCGACGGACAGCTGGTCTTCGATCCGGGCAATCTCGCCGTCGAGGACCGCCAGCAGTTGCCGCCCCTCCTCGGCGGTCGGGATGTCGTCGAGGTGGATGACGCGCCCCTCGATCAGCAGGACGTCGATCCCGACGAGGCCGCGGGTGGGCGGAATGCGACCGATCGCGTTCATGCCCGTGCCTCCACCAGGAAGTCGGCATCATCCGGCGCAGCCTTGCCGGCCTGGGCCCAGGCGGGCAGCGAGCCGCTGCCGGTCCAGGCCGCTCGGTCACGGTCATCGTAGTCCGGCTCGTCGCCGAAGCCGATAAACCCCGGCGGCAGCTTCTCCTGGGTGGCGCTGAGGATGGCGCAGGCGGCCGCAACATCGGTGTCGCCCTCGACGGAGGTCCCCTCAAGCGACAGCGCCAGGGCCAAGCCGAAGACGCGCAGGCCGTCCAGCGTCTCAGGAGCGGGCAAGGCGAAGATGCGAGCGACCTCCCGACGCTTTGCGCTGTTCACCGCCTGCGCCGCATGATGGGCGGAAGAGGTGGGATTCGAACTCCCCTCGATCGGCCGGGCAGCCACGAACCAGGCATACGCGGTCAGGAGGCGGTGCCGGCAGGCAACGTGCGGATCGGCGTTGGTCTCAGAGGCGTTCACGACAGCACCCCTTCGTTCGAGATGGTCAGGCGGCCAGCGCGGTAGTCCTCGACCCAAGCCGGGTTCTCGCCGGCCGGGCCGAACAGCGTCGGCAGGGCGGCGGCGACGTCGTCGTAGATCCGGTTCAGCAGACGCTCGGCCCGCTCGATGGCGGTGCTGCGCTCGCCATCATCCGTGAGCACGCGGTCCTCCTCGGCGTAGGCGGCTCCCGAGAGGAAGTCCTGGAACACGAGGTCGACCAGCGTGGTGCCGAGGGCGTCCCGGGTCTCGGGCGGTAGGCCGGCCCACGCGGTGGCCGGATGGAGCGGAGGGAGGGCGAGCCCGGTGGGGCCGGCAGCGCGAGGCTGCCGGATCTGGAGAGCGATGGCGCTCGGCATCGGTCAGACCGTCCAGTCGCGTGCGATGTCGACCAGCAGCGCGTTGTCGTGGATGCGCGCGTTGCACCGGAATTCCTGTTGCGTGCGGACCATCAGGATTTCGTCGCGCTGCTCTTCGTCCTCCGGCTTCCGGCTCACGATTTCTTGCTCAAGCCGGTGCATGATCCAAGAAGCGCGCTCTTCCTCGAACCTTGCAATCTTGCCCAAATCCGTCAGGTGACGGAGACGATCTGTCCCTCGTTCGAAGCTGTACGGGCGTTGTTCAACACCTTCCCACGAAAATCTTGCGACTTGATACGCCTCGAACAGCCCTGAAAGCTGGAACACGTCGAGGGCTGACAGGTCGATTTGTTCGGCCGAGAGGCGGGCGAGGTCGACGTTGTCAGTCTTCGAGCGTGCTTCGGCAGTGGCTACGGGGTCGGCGCTGGCGGCCTCAAGCCGGAGGGACATCACACCGGCGCGCAAAGCATCAAGCGCGGCAAGCGCCTCCGCTTCCGTGTCGGGGTTGGATTGGCGCATCACGTCCGGCAGGTAGGAGGCGAGGGCCGCGAAGCCGGCCGGGGTGGTCGGGCGGGTCGTTAGGATCGCGCGGAAGGCATCGCGCTCGCGCAGGCGGGCCGTGGCGCCAATCGTCTCCGCTGCTTCGTATTCCGGCGTACCGGCGAGCGTATCGCTCCAGGCGAGCATGAGCAGGTGCCAGGCGGCATAGGCGGCGCGGTGCGCATCGATCGCTGCGAGGATCGGATCCTCGACACGTTCGGCCTTGCGCCCGACGTGGCGCATCGCTTCCGGCTCCCGGGCGTGCTCGCCGAGGCGGATGTTCCGGTAGGCAACCGCGAGCGGATGATCCCGACCGCTGATGACGCCGTCCCCGAGGGAGTGCATCTGCCGCGAGATGACGGCCGCGGCGTAGGCGGCGCGGTCCGCGTCCGACTGCAACGGCGTGTGCAGCAGCGCCCGGAAAGCCTCCTCCTCGGCCTGCCGCCGCTCGGACAGGTCCGGCAGGCCGTAGGCCTCGGTGTAGAGGGCATAGCCGTAGGCCATCTCGTGCGCGTCGAGGAGCGCGGTCAGTTCCTTCGACGGCGTGCCGGCTCCAACAAGTGCCAGCGGGGTGTAGCGCTCCGGCTGGGCCGGAGACGACACCGGCAGGTGCTCCGGCGAGAATGAAACGTGAACGCCTTCGGGCATACCGGGGACGTGAAGCATGGCAGCCTCCTGATGGGTCTGGCTGTGTGGGAAGAATGCGGGCGTGATGACCCGCGGGGTGACCCGTCCGGGCCGGCTCTCAGCCGACGAGGGCGGGAACTGGGAAGAAGAGGATCAGGCTACGGGCGCGTCGGCCGCAGTAGCCTCGCGCAGGGCGGCGACGATGTCGGCCGACCACTTAAGCTGGCGCACCGGCGTGCCGTCCGAATGCTTCTTGCTCGTGTCGAGGAAGACGGCGAAGCGCTCGCCCGCGGCGGTCGGAACCCAGTAGGGCCGATCCTTGGCGTCGCGCCGCCCCTCCTGGAAGCCGCGCTCGGCTAGCATGTTGTTGGTCGCGATGGCCGAGAGGCCGCCGATTTCCTTGCCGAGGTCGGTCGGGGTGAGAAGCGGGGCCTGCTGCGGCGCCAGGAGATGGGTCGCGCCCATCAGTGCCAGCGGATCGATGCCGGTGGTGGTCCGCGTCGCGCGGTTGGCTGCCAAAGCCGCTTGGTTGCGGTCGAGGCCGATCAGCTCGCCGATGGTGAAGTAGGAGCGGAAGGCGGTGGCGACCCCGGGCGCATCGGAGGGCTCGGCCGGCGCGTATGTGCCGGTCCGGCGGAGGCTCGGCAGCACGTCATGGAAGACCCAGCGCTGGAAGCGGGTAATGGCCTGCCGGATCTCGGCCGGGACAGAGTTCGTCGCCCGGCGCTGGAGGATGGCTCGATACAGGCCCGCCTCGCTGATGATGGCGACCGTCTGCTCGCCTCCAAGGGTACCCACCGTGTGGGTACCCTTCTCGTCATCGTCGAGCGTGCGGGTCAGCTTCTCAGCGTCCCGCTGACCGAGGATCGCCGCAGCGTCGGTGGCGACGAACCAGCTCTCGCCGTTCCGGTCGACCAAGCGCAGCGGCTTAGTCTCGAAATCGAAGGTGGTGAGCGCTCCCATCTCTCAACCCTCCATCTGTCGGGTGAGCGCATGGTCGGCGCACCGGAGTGCGGCCACGGCGAGGATGGGGACGAAGGGTGTGAGGTTGGGCAGCACGGGCGGCCTCCAGCGCCTCAACAGGAGGCGACAGAGAAATATAGCCATGCGGCTAAATCACCGTCAAGCACTCATAGCCGATCGGCTATGAATCTGGGACCCACTCCGGTGCCACCGGCCCTCCTTCGTCAAATACAGCAGCGTTGAATAGTGCCATCGATATAAAACCTAATTCCTCAATAATAATATCTTTTACAACGCTGCCTCCAACCACATTTACGTCGTATGTACCAATATTTTTCCCTCTCGAAAGAAACCCTAGAATCAATCCACTCCTGTCCTTGGCTCCAACAAGACACATTCTGCTGATAAAATCGTCTGCAGCGTCGTTGTCCTGCCATGTGACTTGAACAACGTCTCCTGTTTGAAAGAATGGAAAGCCGGCATCATCTTCAATAACAAACCAACTAGTTTCAGCTCTAGTGAACAGATCAATTTCTATATCAAGCGGATGCTCATATCTTTTTCCCTCCGCAGTGCTATAGAAATATCCTATTCCACCATTTTGCACATAGCCTGATACAAATATGTTTCTCCTGGTAATCTTATTCTTGTATATATCAAATTCACCAACGCCGAGAGCTTTGCCGATCCGAGCAGCCCACTCGTAAGTGAGCGCAATCTTTCCTCTTTCGAGTTTGGATATTGTAATCCAATGCGCTCCGACCGCTTCAGCGAGCTGCTGTTGCGTCATGCGCTTCTGCTTGCGGAGTTCCGCGATGCGATTCGGGGTTTCGGTGCTCATATAGCCAATTGGGCTAAATCCGCGGCTGGGTCCATATGTGGCAACGCTATGTCGCCCTTGACGCTATCATAGCCGATCGGCTATATCCGTAGTTGCGATGAGTAGCATTCTGTCACCCCGCGAATGGCGCGTTTCGCAAGGGCTGTCCCTTGCGGAGGCAGGTAGGCGAGCGGGCTCGGGAGGCATCAATCCCTCTCGCTCTTGGCAACGTTGGGAAAGAGGGGAGCGGTCTCCTCCTGCTTCCGTGATCGCTGAAGTAGAGCGCCTAAGTGAAGGTCGCGTCCGGGCAGTGGCGTGGGTTTATATCCGATCGCAGTACATAGAGACGTCGAGAGGGGCGAGATGAAGATGGGAATCTCCCCCGCGATCCAGAATGTGAGTGCGCCATGATACGCGCGCCTCGCATCCGCTCAGGCTCCATCGGCAGGCTCGGTCAACTTCCGCCTGATTTCGATCTCTTTAGGCAGCGTCACAGCGTAGCGAAGGAAGGCATCAGTGAAGTTGCGCGTCATTTCCATGTCAGTTTCAGTCATTGGCCCGTCGTCATGTACGGCTTCATTTCGAATGATGCGAACAGTTGTCGCCCAATCGCCTATTGTCGTCGGCAGGACATGGCGGCTGACAAGAGATTTGATGCGCTCGTTCAATGTGCCCTTGGCTTCGAAATGACGCTTGAGGGCAGCGTCCAGCGTCTGTCCGTACATAATCACGGCCATGTCCGCGTGGCGCTTGGCGTACGCATGTTCAGCCTGGACAAGCAACTGCTCCACTCGTGCGTCCAGATGCTCAGGAATGCGCGGTTTTTGCGGTTCAGGCCAAGCTTCGGCGACGTACATAGCGAAATGATCGCTGCTGCGTGTGTTTCCAGAAAAATCTACAATGATATTGTTAGCATCAGTGTGAGTTATTTCTTTCGTAAAACCAAATTTGATTGCCGTTGGTTCATGGCATTTGGGGCATATGGCAGCCCCGCTCGCGAAACGCTTTCTCAGGAGGTTCCCTTCTCCTGGTCGCAAAGGCGGCAGAAATATTCCGAATACTCTCATGGCCGGCATTTCAGTACCACAGTGAGAGCAGGGGTATATTACGATGCCCACTGAGCTTTCCTCCACGCAACGACACATGATTAACGCCGAACGGCAAGTTCGTGAGGCCCTGTCGTATCACAGTTCTGGCGAACGCCTTTCCGAACTTATGAGGGTTTGGCGCATGACAGCCCCTACTGAGCGCGACGCGCTTTTCGCCGTACTGGCAGCTCGACACACGCTCATCTCCAACCTTGACGGGGAAAACCCGTGATAATCCGCTCCCTCCTCTCCTGGCTGGATCAGCGTCACCCCTTCGGCATTCGCCCGCTTGGATCGTGCATCCGCTTTTCGCTGTGGCCGCAGGCCTCGCAAGTGTGGGTTCTCATCTGCACGCCCATGTCCCCAAAGGTGCGGTGCAGATCGACCTTGGTGATCTTCAGCGGTTTTTCGCAAAGCGGGCATGGGTCTGCAACTGGCACAGGGTTTTTTGCCTGTTCTTCCAAAACTGAGACACGTTCTTCTAGGGCCTTCACCTGCTTTGGAAGCGCTGACACTGTCTTCCAAATCGGTATTTGATCGAGGAGCTTGATGATGTCTCCGACTGAAATCCCGATCATATTTGAACCCCATAAGATCCTCAGGGATGACCAAGGCCTCACCTCGTGGCGCCCCGTCCTGACGAGCTTGAGTGTGCACGGCGTCGCGCAAGATCACAACGCGCGGCACCTTGTCGTGCGCGAGGATGGCGAGGAGCGATACCGCTTTCGCCTTGGTCGGGAGGATGCCGATCATCTGGCCCGCCTTCTCACCGGGGGGACGGCGTCGTGATCCGCCTCCTGTCCTGGCTGGATCGGCGGATCGATGCGCGATGTTCCGCGCATCGCGGTCGCGGCGCCGGACGGTGCGCGCGAATCGTTCGCCGCCCGGCGCTCGCACTTCTGAACAACCTCGTGTCGGGGTCAGGCCATGCCTCCCTTCCACGCCCTGGTCTGCTCGGTCAGCTTCGCCACCACTTCGTGCAGCAGCACCATCGCGGCCCGGATCAGATCGACTGTCGGCACGCTGTGGGCCAGCAGCCAGACCGTGATGTCGAATCCTCTGCCCTCCCGCTCGACCCGGAAGGTGATCACGTAGGTCTCCGGGCCGAAGGGGTCGTCGTCCTCGAACTCGACGCGCGTCAGTTCGATCGTGAAGTCCTGATCGGGGTCGGTCTCGCGTCCGGTCATGGCCGGCTCCTTTCATCGATGCCGGCGGCGGGATTGGAGCGCGCTTCGCTCCCAGGGCGCGTGCCGGCGTCGGCGCTGGCGCGCCCGTTCCTTGTGTTTGCGTCTCGTCTCGGCGGCCCGCGCCGCGCCCGGTCCTGCCAGGGTGGTGCGCGGCGTGGCCTCCGTCTCCGTCAACTCATCCTCGGGGCATCTCCTCATCTGGCACCTCCGTCACGACCCGGATCGTGGCGGAGGTGGATTGGGAGATGTCCCAAAAGTCTTGGGAGCAGCGCGTGACCGCGTTCCTGCTTGAGGCGGCCGAGGGCCTGCGCGAGATCGCGCAGCCGGTCGGCAACGACAGCATCAAGGTTCAGATTGGCCGTGCCGCTCGGCGGGCCGGGCTCTCGTACTGGCGGGCCTTCGACCTCTGGTACCGCAAGGCCCGGTGCGTCCAGGCCGCGGAGATCGAGGCGATCCGAGCGGCGCGTGCGGCCCGCACTCGGGAGAGATCAGATGAGTACGCCTCGTTGGCAGCAGACTTCGAAGCGCTGGCGGAACGCATGTCCCGCCTCTCTGCGGGATCGGCTCGGGCGGATGCTGCTGCGTTCCGGGCGGTGGCTCGCCGCACTCGGCGTCTGGCTGATGGAGAGTGACCCGTGACCGCTCCTGCCCCTGCTCTCGCCCCTGACGCGCCGGATGCCGGGTTCGCCCCGGCCCGCGACTATCGGGACCGGCTGTTCCGGGCCTGGGTCGACGCCAAGCGGATCGCCGCCGACAGCGACGACCCGGCCGA
Source organism: Methylobacterium platani (assembly GCF_001653715.1). Taxonomy (GTDB): domain Bacteria; phylum Pseudomonadota; class Alphaproteobacteria; order Rhizobiales; family Beijerinckiaceae; genus Methylobacterium; species Methylobacterium platani. Next base: position 26,336 of record NZ_LWHQ01000039.1, on the reverse strand, counting down.
CCACGCCGCGGTCGGTACGGCCTACACCACGTTCATGCGGGCTCACCTCGCCCGCGACGAGCGTGACCACCTGGCGCTCGAGGATGAGGTCTCCCGCTTGACGACCGAGAACCTGCGGCTGCGGGGTGCGATCCTCGCTGCGGCCGCGGCAGTCGCCCTGCCCGAGGCCGCCGAGTGATGGCCGAGGACAAAGCCATCACCATCCTGGCGAGCGATCGGCCGATCTCGGGCTCCCGGCTCGACCAGCTGATCCGCTGGTATGACGCCCAGGCCCGATCGGAAGATCGGCTCGCCGACGAACTCGCTGGCACTGACCTGACCGAGGCCGCCGCGCGGAACCGGTCCCGGGCCCGCGCCCACCGTGACACGGTCCTGGCGCTCTCGCTGCTGCAGCCGACACCCGAGCCACCGGCCCCCGAGTTCCGGGGCCACCTGACCCCCAGGGAGCGGCCGAGGGCGCAGGTGCGCGCCCCGCCGTGACCGCCCGCGCCTGAGGGCGCCCCTACCCGTCCCATCCGCCGAAACCTGCAACCGACCGCATCAGCGGTTCTCGGAACGGTCTCGCCATGCCCGAACTCAAGACACAGCTTCGCGCCGACCCGAGCCTCTACGCCGCCGCCGACGCGGCGCTGTATGCCCTCCGCCAGGATTTGGTCCGTCGGGCCCGCGAGGCGGGCGACTACCGGATGGTGGTCGATTTCGGCGACTGCCTGCTCCGCTACGGCGGCTCCACCATTGCCAAGGCCTCGAGCATGCCGGCCGCCGCCGAGCATGCCTACCGTGTGGCCGATGATCTGGTCGCCGCCTCCATGCAGGGAGGCGACCAATGAGCGTCGTCGCAGCCAGATGGGCCAAGCGCCAGCGCGTGCGCACCACCTGCCGGGTCGTCCTCAACGCCCTGGCCGACTACGCCGACAAGGCGGGCCGGTGCTGGCCTTCGCAGGCCACGCTGGCCGTCGAGACCGGCCTTGCGGTCCGTACCATCCGCCTCGTCCTGGCCGAATTGACCGCCGCCGGGATCATCGCCCGGACGCACCGCGGCAATGGCATGGGCGGGCGCGCCACGGACCTGATCGTCCTCAGCCTCGAGGGGGACTTCGACCTCGTCGCGGTGCCGGTCGAGCCTCTGGACGAGCCCGAACCGGCCCACTCCGCAGCCTGCGATTTACCGGCAGACGATGCCGCTAAGTCCGGGGACAGTTACCGGCATATCAAGGACGGGTTAGCGGCATCTCACGGTCGGGTTAGCGGCACCACGTGCCGGGGAAAGAACCTACCAAGAACTACCATGAACCTTATTCCTAGCCGTGAGAAGAGGTTTCAGGATGTGGAGCAGGTAGGCGCGACCCGCCGCCCCGGACCCCCCTTCGACCCGTTTGGCGACGACGCTTTTGGCCCAAGCTCCCCCCTCGGCTTGGACAGCCCGGCCTGGGATGACCTCGACGTCGCCGCAGGGAGCGACCGATGAGCCGGCAGCTTCGCCCCCATCAGGTCGCGATCATCGACCGCCTCCGGGCCTCGCTCCGCAGCGGCCGGCGCCGCCCCATGGTCCAAGCTCCAACAGGTGCGGGCAAGACCGTCGTGGGTGCGGCGCTGGTGAAGGGCTCCCTGGCGAAGGGCAAGCGGATCCTGTTCGTTGTTCCTGCTTTGTCCCTCATCGATCAGACCGTCCGGTCGTTTTTCAGCGAGGGGATCCACGACGTGGGGGTGATCCAGGGCAGCCACCCGATGACCGACGCGAGCAAGCCGGTGCAGGTCGCGTCGATCCAGACCCTGCAGCGCCGGGCAATCCCGCCGTTCGACATCGTCGTGGTCGACGAGGCGCATCGCTGGTTTGAGATGCTGGGCGTGTGGATGGCCGATCCGGCCTGGCAGCGTGTCCCGTTCGTCGGCCTCTCGGCGACGCCGTGGACGAAGGGCCTGGGCAAATTCTACGACGACCTGATCCAGGTCACGACCACCGGCGAGTTGATCGAGGCCGGGTACCTCTCGCCCTTCCGGGTCTACGCCCCGTCGCACCCCGATCTTTCCGACGTCCGCACGGTCGCCGGGGACTACCACGAGGGCGACCTGGGCGAGGCGATGAACCAGGCCAGCCTCGTCGCCGACGTCGTCCAGACTTGGCTCCGGCGGGGTGAGAACCGCCCGACCTTCATCTTCGCCGTTGATCGGCCGCACGCCAAGCACCTCCAGGCGCAGTTCCAGGCGGCCGGTGTAGCGACGGGCTACATCGACGCCTACACCGGCAGCGAGGAGCGCGAATCGCTGTTCCGGCAGTTCACCCGCGGCGAGCTGAAGGCCATCGCGAGTGTCGGGTGCCTGACCACCGGCGTGGACCTCGACGTGCGCTGCATCGTGCTGGCGCGGCCGACCAAGTCCGAGATGCTGTTCGTCCAGATCATCGGGCGCGGCCTGCGGACGGCGCCGGGCAAGGCCGATTGCATTGCTCGCAGCGCTCTCATCCTGACGGATCGCGGCGAGGTGCCGATCGAGCAGGTGACGCTCGCTGATCGTGTCTGGGACGGCGTGGCCTTCGTCCAGCATGCCGGGGCCGTCTGCAAGGGCGTGCAGCCCGTGATCACGTACGATGGCCTTACCGCAACCCCCGACCACGAGGTGATGACCGATGATGGCTGGCTCCCGCTCGCGGAGGCGCATCGTCGACGCCTCCGGATCGCTCGCACCGCTGTGGGTGGGTACCCGGTTTGGTTCGCTGGTGATCGCGTCGGTGGCGACGGAAGGCAAGGCTTCGGACCTGCGGGTCGAGGTGCGCTGCGACCGGTGCGGAATGACGCACATGGGGCGCTTTCACAACCTGCGGAAACGCCCTGGAACGCAGGCATGCCCGCATTGCAATGGCAGGGAGACGGTCACGGTACCGGGATGGCTGTATCGGCGCTGCCAAGCGCAGCAGGATCGCTGCAACAATCCGCGATCCACCTCCTTCGAGCGGTACGGCGGGCGTGGGATCGAATTTCGGTTCGCTGGTCCGAACGAGGCCGCGCGCTGGATCGAAGAGAATCTGGGCATCGCGGATCGCACGATGCAAATCGACCGGATCAACAACAATGGGCATTACGAACCCGGAAATCTCCGATGGGCGACATCCAAGGAGAACATGCAGAACCAGAGACCCAAGAGGCGGAGGTCTGGGACATACTCAACGCAGGTCCAAGGCAGCGATTCACCGCGAATGGTCTTCTAGTACACAACTGTATTATTTTAGACCACTCGGACACGCACCTGCGGCTCGGGTTCGTGACCGACATCCACCACGACCGGCTCGACGATGGCCGGGAGCGGCAGAAGCGCGACGCGAGGGAGCGTCCGGAGCCTCTGCCGAAGGAGTGCTCTGCCTGCAGCTTCCTCAAGCCGCCGAAGGTTCACGTCTGCCCTGCCTGCGGCTTCAAGCCGGAGAAGCAGAGCGAGATCCAGTGCGAGGACGGCGAGCTCGTCGAGGTGCGGCCGCTCAAGGCGAGGGCCAAGACGCTCGAGAAGGCTGACCTGTTCGGGCAGCTCAAGCTCGTGGGCCGGCGCCGGGGCTACTCGGCCGGCTGGGCTTCGAACCAGTTCCGCGAACTGACGGGCGTCTGGCCCAACCACTACCGCGACGCCCCGGAGGTCGAACCCACCCCCGAGATCCTGAGCTGGGTCAAATCGCGCGCGATCGCCTTCGCCAGGAAGCGGGAGGTCCACCATGTCCAGGCCGCTGAGTGAACGCGCCAGTGGCCGGTGGTCCGAACTCCTGCCGCTCCTCGGGGTGGATCGGAAGTACCTCACCGCGAAGCAAGGCCCCTGCCCGCTCTGCAACGGCAGGACCCGGTTTCGCTTCGACGACCTCGAAGGTCGCGGCACCTGGATCTGCAACCACTGCGGGCCCGGCGACGGCCCGACGTTGGCGATACGGGTGCTGGGCATCTCGTTCAGGGAGGTGGCCGAGCGCGTCGATGCCCTCATCGGCACGGTCCCAGCGCGCCCGGTGCGGGCAAAGCGCTCCCCCGACGACTGCCGGGAGCGGCTGAACCGCCTGTGGCGGTCCTCGAAGCCGGTGCAGCCGGGCGACCCTGTCGCACGATACCTCGCGCGGCGCGTCGGCCTGGCGACCGTCCCGGCTTGCCTGCGCACGGTCCGCCGCCTTCGCTACCAGGACGAGACGCCCTCCTGGCACCCGGCCATGCTCGCCATGGTCACCGGGCCTGACGGCGCACCGGCCACGATCCACCGGACCTATCTAACTGAGGACGGCAGGAAGGCCCCTGTCGAGGACCCGCGCCGTATGATGCCCGGTACCATCCCGGCCGGCGCCGCGATTCGCCTCTTCGACCCCGGCCCGGTCCTGGGGATCGCCGAGGGGATCGAAACCGCATGCGCCGCAGCATCCCTGTTCGGCATTCCGTGCTGGGCCGCGATCAACTCCACCCTTCTCGCGAAGTGGGAGCCACCACTGAATGTCGATCAGGTTGTCATTTTTGGAGACACAGATGCCGCTTACGCAGGACAGGCCGCGGCATACGCGCTCGCTCATCGACTTTCCCGCACATTTTCCAGTGTGAGAGTTGAAATGCCTCGCGAGGTTGGTAGGGATTGGTGCGACATCTTAGCGGACGAACTGGCCGCCGCTTGATTCATCATACCGTGACCCAGTGCAGGAATATTTTCATGAGCGACAACGGTGCCCCCTTGGAGGATTTTGTCAGCCTCGCTGCCGACATCGTGTCAGCTTATGTGGCGAAGAACAGCGTGCCTCCGGGTGAGTTGGCGGATCTGATCGCCTCGACATACGCGGCGTTGGCGAAACTGGCCGCGCCGTCGAAGCCAGAGCCAGTGAAGCTTGAGCCGCCGGTGCCGATCAGGAAGAGCGTCACCCCGGATTACCTGATCAGTCTTGAGGATGGTCGCCAGTACAAATCGCTGAAAAGGCATTTGACGAGCCGTGGTCTCACCCCCGACGATTACCGTCAGAAATGGGGACTGCCGCGCGATTACCCGATGGTTGCTGCTAATTATGCAGCTTCCCGCTCCGAACTTGCCAAAAGCAGCGGCCTCGGCCAATCCCGGCGTAAGGCGCGCCCTGCCTGATCTGCGATCCAAGCAATCGCGTAATGCATGATCACACGGCGGAAGGACGAGCCTGATCGGCGCCGTTTCCGCACCAGCCTCGACACGTACCCATGGCGCACCGGTCATCTCATGGCCGGTGTTTTCGACGACGGCAAAGCGGGCGACTTCACGGCCGTGGAACTCGGGCTCATCACCGGGCCGGTCACCCAACCTTTGCCGTCTCTTACAGCCAGTTTCGAGATGGGAGCGTGTCATGATCAAGAAGCAGCAAACCGTTCTTCACGAGGTCGGGCTGACGAGCGAGGCGGCCTGATGTCCCGCCGCTCAATCGCTTTTGCCCAAGCTGCCGGTGAAGCGACCGACGCGCCCCTGCTGCCGGCCGAGCCGGCCCTGCGCCTCGGTGCCCGCTGCCGGTGGCCGCGGGACAGCCGTCGGGAAACAGCCGTGGCCCAGGCCGCCGGCGAGCCCAACCCGGTCCGCTGGCACGCCGCCGTGACCAATCCGGGGTGCGAGGTCATGGTGCGCGACGCCATGGCCCGCAGGGGCGTGGACACGGTGCTGCCGATGCTCCGGTTCTGGCGGGTGCGGCATCGCAAGCGGATCATCGCCGAGCGTCCACTGATGGCCCGCATCGTGGTGTTCGGGCTCGATCGCACGACACAGCACATCGCCGGCATCTACGGCCTGGAGCGGATCGTCAGGGGGGCGTCGGATCGGTGGGCGGTTCTGAGCCTGGACGAGGTTCAAGATCTGCGTCTGCGCATCCTCCGGGGCGAGTTCGACGCCACGCTGAGGCAAACTGATCCGCAGATGGAGGTGCCGCCACTGATCCGTCACCTCGTTTCGATCGGCGCCCTACCCTACTCAGCCACCTGCACCCATAAGGCCGCGCGGAACTTGGGCTTGAAATTCAAGGATGTAGCGTGATATCGGGAGGTGTCCGCACGGCAGTGGCTTCGCACCTGCTGTGCGTTAGCTTTGGCGGCGGTGCATTCGTCGGGTGCACAAGATGTGCCCTGGTTGAACCCCCAGCCAATCAGGGGATCTGCAGATTGGACCCCGGCATACGGAGGTGCACAGCACCATGGCGAGGCGGCCAGCGTAGCTATCCCCGTTCGTTAGTTTCCTTCGGCCCTACTGGAAGCCGTGCATGGGACAGGCCGGGCGCGTGTCATCTACATCCCGCCTCCCCCCAGCTTCACGGCTTGCCAACCATGGGGAAGCAACGCCGAGAACCTTGAGCCGCCTCGCCGCTTGTCCCGTCGGAAGGGACAGACGCAGATGTTCTTCATCGCAATGGCAGCGTTCGGGACAGGGATGGCCGCAGGGGCGTGGCTGATAGGTGAAAGCCTCACCGCAATAGCAGCCGGGATGGGACTTGCGGGCACTATCAGCGGCCTTGGCGCTCGCTTGTTGCTGACGATTGCTACTCGCGAGTGTCAGTCGCTCAAGGATGATGGCCAAGAGGAAGCCATCTCAGTTTGCCAGTTTTTCCCTTTTGCCCGTTCCATGCTACCGCCCTTGGGTCGCTTCGAGTATCGCCCCCGCGACCTCACGCGATAGGCAGGCCGGGCCGGCGCAGTCTGAACAGCTTCCCGTTGTGCCCTGGCCTGCCGCCCGCATCACTCATTCCTCCCAAGGCGCGAAACCGTAAGTTCTTCGCCCACACCGCTACTGCGCCTAAGGTGTCAGGGTCTCTGACCGGCCATTCCATGCCGCAGACCGCCTGGCATGGAATGACCGCACAAGATGCCCTTTCAGGAGACCTTCTCACCGTGGAAGGTCTTTATGGAATCCATGACCTTGTCGGCGTTCGCGTCATCGACGTGGACCGAAACCCTCACCTTCCCGTGAAGCGCGGGCTCACCGTCCGTATCGGCCTTCAGGTGACCCTTCTCGACATCCGCTCGTGCCGCCTCCGTCCCGGCCGTGTTCTCGCTTGAGGCCGGTCCGATGCTGACGGCCTTACGGTCAAGGTCGTGCTCCTGCACGATGTGCTCGACTGCCATCTCGGCATCGCGTCTCGATTTGAAATCGGCAGTGATGGTCTTCGACATGGGGAACTCCCGGGGTTCGTGGATGCAGGTCGGCAACAAGCCCCCGGAGGGAAAGTTCAGCCCGACACCTCGCTCGGTCAGGCCCACCACGACAGCAGCTCGTCCTGGGGTGGGTCGAGCGGCAGCGGGTCGTGCTCCTCGTCCTCGGACAGTGGCTGGTCGAGCGGCGGTAGGTCGGACTGACCCCGCCCCGAAGTGCCAGGGCCCCTGGGGGGTATGGACCTATACGGGTGGTCGGGGCCCCCGAGTTTCCTAGCGCCAGGACCCCAAAACCCGTGAACGGTGTACGGTGAACGCCCCAAGTGAACGCCCCGCCGCGACGATGACCCAAGCCGAGTTCGCCCGGCACCGCGGCGTCTCGAAGGCGATCGTCACGAAGTGGAAGGGGCAGGGACTGCTGGCTCTGGCCGCGGACGGCCGGGTCGAGGTCGAGGCCACCGAATGGAACCTCGACCAGCGCCCCGCCATCAATCGGGGCGGCACGACACACCGCCCGATCCGCGCCATCCCGCGAGCCGAGCCCGATCCTCGGGAGCGCCAGGCATCGCGGCCGAGCAAGGCGGACCATCGGGGCTGCGTCCCGCAGCCGAGCCGGCTCGAGCCGGACGGCAACGACGAGCCCCCGGAGTTCGACCCGGAGAACCCGAACCTCTCGCTCGCCGCGGCCGCGCAGCGGAAGGAGAACCATCTCGGCCTGCTCCGCCGGCAGGAATACCTGACCAAGCAGGGCAAGCTGGTCGACCGCGCCGAGGCCGAGGCCGCTTTCTTCGATGAGGCTCGGGCGATGCGGGACGCTTGGCTCGCCTGGCCGGCCCGGGTCGGCATCGAGATGGCGGACGCGCTGAAGGTCGATGCCCGGACGCTGACCCAGGTCCTCGCCACCTATGTCCAACAGCACCTCGCCGAGCTTGGCGAGCCCAGCAGCCCCAATCTCGGCTCCCCCGAGCCCGGCTGATACGGCCAGCCTACGCCGGTCCTGGCGGCGCGGCATGACCCCACCGCCGAACCTCGACGTAGTGCAGTGGGCGGAGCGGTACCGGAAGCTCAGCAAGGAGAGCTCGAACGGCGGCAAGTTCTTCGTGTCGCGGGTGGAGGTCGCCCGCGGCCCGATGCTCTGGGCCACCGAGCCCGGGGTCAGCAAGATCACGCTGATGGCGTGCACCCAGCTTCTGAAGACGACGCTCATCGAGAACGTCATCGGCCGCTTCGCCCACGTCGATCCCTGCCCGATGCTCGGGGTGTTCCCGAAGGACGACGCGGCCGAGACCTTTTCGAAGGACCGGCTGGCGCCGATGATCCGGGACACGAAGGTGCTGACCGACCTGTTCGGCGAGGCCAAGTCCCGGGACGCCGGCGCGACCCTGTCGCACAAGCAGTTCCCGGGCGGGCACATCACCCTGGTGGGCGCGAACAGCCCGACCAACCTCGCGATGCGGCCGATCCGGCTCCTGGTCTGCGACGAGATCGACAAGTACCCCCTCTCCGCCGGTGGAGAGGGGCCGCCGATCGACCTCGCCGAGGAGCGGCAAGCCGAGTTCAAGGCGAACAGCCTGACGGTGGTGGCCTGCTCGCCGACGATCGCCGGGCGCTCGGCCATCGAAGCGAGCTACGAGGAGAGCGACCAGCGCAAGGCCTTCGTCCGCTGCCCGCACCCGGGCTGCGGCGCTTGGCAGTCGCTGGAATGGGAGCGGGTCCGGTTCGAGAAGGACGAAGCTGGAAAGATCCGCTCCGAGACGGCGCGGTACGAGTGCGAGGCCTGCGACCAGCCGTGGACCGAGGCCCAGCGCCTGGCCGCGCTGAAGCGCATCGAGTGGCGGCAGACCCGGCCCTTCACCTGCTGCGGTGAGCCGCAGACGCCGGAGCGGTGGGCGCCCCTGGCGCACGGCGTGCGGCGGGCGCTCTGCCGCCACTGCGGCGCGCAGGCGGTGCCGAACGAGCATGCTGGCGGCGTCGCCTCGAAACTCTATGCGCCCAAGCAGACGATCCGGGAGACGGTGGCGAAGTTCGCCCGGGCGCTGCGACGGGGGCCGGAGACGTTGCGGACGTTCTTCAACACGCAGCTCGCCCGCACATGGAAGGAAGGCGCCGACGCGCCGGACTGGCACGACGTCTACGCCCGGCGCGACACCTACCTGTCGGGCACGGTCTGCCGGGCCGCGCTGATCCTGTTCGCCGGGGTCGACGTCCAGAAGGACCGCCTCGAGGTCGGGGTCTGGGGCTTCGGGCGGAACCGGGAGCGGTGGCTGGTCGAGCATCGGGTGCTGCCCGGACCGACGAACCGCCCGGAGGTCTGGGCCGACCTGGAAGCCATGTTCGAGGAGACATGGCAGCACGAGGCCGGCGCCGAGATGGCGGTGCGGGACTGGGGCATCGATTCGAGCGGCTTCACCGCCGAGGTCTACGCATTCGTCCGCTCCCAGGGCGGGCGCGGCAACGTGCACGCGGTCGATGGCCAGGACAGCTATGCGTCGGCCTTCCTCGGCGTGGGGGCGAAGGACACCACCCCCGCCGGCAAGAAGCTGCGGCGCGGGCTGAGGACGATCCGGGTGGGCGCGTCGTTCGCCAAGCAAGAAATCATGGGCTGCCTCGCGCTGCAGCGTCCGGCCGAGGGCAACCCCTTCCCGGCCGGCTTCGTCCACCTGCCGCGCGACGTGCCAGAGGATCAGGTCAAGCAGCTGACCGCCGAGGAACTGGTCACCCACGTCACGCGCGGCCGCACCAGGCGCGAGTGGGTGCCGATCGGCGGCCGGCGCAACGAGGTGCTGGACTGCGCGAACTACGCCCGCGGCCTCGCCGCGATGCGCGGGTGGGACCGGTGGCGGGAACTGCACTGGCGCGACCTCGAGGCGGCGCTGGGCATCGAGCGGGTCCGCCCAGCGGCCGAGGAAGCACCGCTGACGCCCGCGGTCGCTGCCGGCACCCTGGCCGCTCGGAACCTGCAACGACGCGCCGTCCGGCGCAGCCGGGTCAACAACCGGCCCACGAGGTGAGCATGGCCGACACGCCGGAACTGCAACTCGCGAAGCTCCGCGCCCAACTGGTGAAGCTCGACGCGGCGATGGCGAGCGGCGTGCTCACCGTCGAGGGAGCCGACAACACTGGCCGGGTGACCTATCGCATCTACGCCGAGATGAAGCAGGCGCGGCGCGACCTCGTGCAGCGCATCAACGCGCTGGTGGTCGCAACCGGCGGCACGGTCACGCGGCGCGCCAGCCAGGTCGTGATGACGGGGCGCAGCGGGTGGTGAGCGCCACGCCGCCCGTCCGGTTCCGGGTCAAGGGCACCGGCCAGTACGTCGCGCCGGTCGCCATGGACCTCGACGGCGAGCCAGCCGGTACGATCGAGGCCCCGGCCTACGACGTCGCGGGCGGGCGCGGCCGGCGCTCCCGCGCCTGGCGGGTCGGCAGCTACGGCCCGAACAGCGCGATCACCTACGCACTCGACGAGCTGCGGCGGAAGAGCCGCGACCAGACCCGGCGCAACCCCTACGCCGGCGCCGCGGTCGACCGGCTGGTGTCGAACATCGTCGGCACCGGCATCGTGCCGCGTTCCACCGCGGCCCGCTCGACCGAAGGGCTGTCGAAGGCCGAGGCCCGCCGAATCAAGAAGGAGGATGCTGCGTTCCGGGCCGGGCTGCAGGCGCTATTCCTGGCCTGGACCGACGAGGCCGACAGCATCGGCGCCCACGACTTCTACGGCCTGCAGGCCATCGCGGTGCGCGGCATGGTCGAGGGCGGCGAGAGCTTCACCCGCTTGCGTACCCGGCTGCTCTCGGACGGGTTGTCGGTGCCGCTGCAGCTGCAGGTCCTTGAGGGCGACCACTGCCCGCACCTCAAGACCGAGCCCGGCAACAACGTTCGGCAGGGCATCCGCTACAACGCGATCGGCCGGCGCCAGAGCTACTTCCTCTATCGGGAGCACCCCGGCGATGGCGTCATGGTGCCGGCTGGCCTCGAACTCGCCGAGGTGCCGGCGACCGACGTGGCGCATCTCTACCGGGCGATGCGCCCCGGGCAGGACCGCGGCGAACCCTGGCTCGCCCGGGCGCTGCGCACGCTTTACGACCTCGACGGCTACCTGGACGCCGAGCTCGTCCGCAAGAAGAACGCGGCGCGCCTCGTCGGATTCATCAAGCGCGTCATGGACGAGGGGGCGGACAGCCCGGCCGGCTCCGGGCCGCTCGGCACGGACGGCGCTGACGACGATGGTGCCGTGTCGCTGGAGTTCGAGCCCGGCACCCTGCAGGTGCTGGCCGACGGCGAGGAGGTGCAGTTCTCCGACCCGAAGGACGTCGGGCCGAACTTCGACATGTTCGTCCGCGAGGCCAAGCGGCAGATCGCGGCAGCCTGCGGCCTGCTCTACGAGATCCTGAGCGGCGACTACAGCACGCTCGACGATCGCACGCTGCGCGCCGCACTCAACGACTTCCGCCGCGGCGTCGAGGCGCTGCAGCACCATCAGGTCGTGTTCCAGTTCTGCCGCCCGATCTGGCGCCGGTGGATCGACCTCGCGATCATGTCGGGCGCGATGAAGCTGCCGGCCGGCATGCCGCGCGCCGCGGCCTACGCCGCCAACTGGGTGCCCCAGGCCTGGCCGTACATCCACCCGGTGCAGGACGTCGAGGGCAAGACGAAGGAGATCCAGGCAGGCCTCTCCTCGCGCGCCCGCAAGGTCGCCGAGGGCGGTTTCGACGCCGAGACCATCGACGCCGAGAATCAGGCGGACAACGAGCGGGCCGACGAAATGGGCCTCGCCTACACCAGCGACGGGCGGAACGCGGTCGACACCGCGCCGGCCGGGGAAGCGGCGCCGCCGGCTGACCCCGTGCCGCAGCCCAAGACCAAGCTCAAGCCCACAACCTGACAGGATCCGATATGGCCGTGCTGGTCAACGGGAACGAGATCGTGCTCTCGGGCACGGTCGGCGACCTCTATTGGGACGAGTGCTTCACCGCGTCCGACGTCATCGTGGCCCTGGCCCAGGTCGGGCGCGGCGCGGACGTCACGATCCGCCTCAACAGCGGCGGTGGAATCGCCACCGAGGGCGCGGCGATCCACTCTGCGCTCGCGGCGCACACCGGCCGTAAGACGATCGTCGTGGAAGGCATCGCAGCCTCGGCGGCCTCCGTCATCGCGATGGCCGGCGACGAGATCGTCATGGCGCTCGGCGCCCTGATGATGGTGCACGATCCCTCTGGCTTCACCTTCGGCACCGTGTCGGATCACGAGGCCTCCGTCCGCAGCCTGACCGCGCTCGCGACGGCGATGGCCGGCATCTACGCCGACCGCACCGGGCACACCGCCGACGAGGCGCGCGCCGACATGCGGGCCGAGATCTGGATGACCCCCGAGGAGGCGGTCGAGCGCGGCTATGCGGACCGCGTCCAGGCCAAGGCCGCCAACGACGATGCGGCGCCGGCCGAGCCGACCGCCTTCGACTACCGCCTCTTCACCCATCCGCCGGAGCGCCTTGTCGCCCTGGCCGATCAGCGCGCGTGGACGAACCGTGTCCGTGCGACCGCCGCGGCGCCCGCCGCCCCACCCCGTCAGAAGGAGAAGCTGATGGCGACCGAGAAGGCGGGCAACGAGCCCGCCGCCACCACCAAGTCCTCACCCCCGCCGGCGGCTACCCCGACCGCCACGGTATCCCGTTCCGACGCGGCCGAGATCGCCAAGCTCTGCGTGGACGGCGGCGTGCCCGCAATGGCGTCGACCCTTCTGGCCGAGGGCGTGACGATCGATCAGGCCAAGGCCCGGATCGGCGCCGCCGGCGAGATCAAGAACCTCGTCGCACTCGCCCGCCGCAAGGATCCGACCCTGCCGGGCGACCTCGACGCAACGATGCTCGCCGAGGGCAAGACCGTGGAGCAGGCCCGGGCCGCGCTCTTCGACAAGCTGGTGGCGGCCGAGGAGAAGACCTCGATCTCGTCCCACCCCCCGGCGCCCCAGGGCAACGCCGGCCTCACCGCCTCCGCCAGCAGCATGGAGCGCGAGCTCCGCCGTGCCGGCATCAAGAAGGACGCCTGATCCATGGCTCTCCTCGAGACCGCAATCGTCGCCTCCGACTGGCTGAAGCACGAGGACGGCTCCTACCGCAGCCGCGACACGGCCGTGATCGCCTCGGGCTCCGGCAAGCTCGCCTCCGGCACCGTCCTCGGCAAGGTCGCGGCCACCGGCAAGTACGTGCCGGCCGCGGCCTCCGGTTCCGACGGCTCGCAGACCGCCGTCGCGGTGCTGCTGTTCCCGGTCGACGCCACCAGCGCCGACGCCAAGGCGGTGATCGTGTCCCGGCACGCCATCGCGAGCCACGCCGGCCTCACCTACGGGGCCACCATCAACGATGCCACGAAGCGCGCAGCGGCGAACGCCCAGCTGAACGCGGTCGGCATCATCGTCCGCCAGGGGGCCTGACCCGCGATGCCCACGATCCTCGACATCTTCAACCAGGACGCCTTCTCGGCGTCGGCCCTGACCGGCAACGTCACCCTGGTGCCGAACAGCTACGGGCGCATCAACGAGCTCGGGCTGTTCACGCCCGAGCCGATCGCCACCACCTCGGTGACCCTCTTCATCGAGAACGGCGTGCTCACCCTGCTGCCGACCCGACCGCGCGGCGGTCCGGCGTCCCTCGGCACCCGCGGCAAGCAGAAGCCGAAGGCCTTCTACGTGCCGCACATCCCGCACGACGACAGCGTGCTGGCGACCGACGTCCAGAACATGCTGGCGCTCTCGCCGAACGGCGTCGCCGGCCTGGAAACCGTGCTCGGCTTCGTGAATCGCAAGCTCATCACGATGCGTCGCAAGCACGCGATCACGCTGGAGAACCTGCGGATCGGGGCGCTCAAGGGCGTGGTGCGCGATTCCGACGGCTCGGTCATTGTGAACTACTTCACCGAGTTCGGCATCACCGAGCAGGTCGTGGATTTCACCCTCGGCACCGCCTCCACCGACGTGCTCGGCAAGTGCCAGGACGTCACCGGCTACATGGAGGACAATCTCCTCGGCGAGACCATGACCGGCGTGCACGCGCTCGCCTCGCCCGAGTGGTTCCGCAAGTTCGTCTCGCACGCCAGCGTGAAGGAGGCCTTCAAGTACTACCAGTCGGGGCCGCAGATCCTGCGCGAAGACGTCCGCAAGGGCTTCACCTTCGGCGGGATAACCTTCGAGGAATACCGCGGCTCGGCCTCCTACGTGCAGGAGGACGGGACCACCAGCGTGCCGCAGCGGTTCATCCCGGCCGGCGACGTGCGGTTCTTCCCGCTCGGCACCACCGACACCTTCACGAACTACTGGGCGCCGCCCGATTTCTGGTCGGAGGTGAACCTAGCGCCGGCGATCGGCGACGCCGAGGTGTTCGTGGCGCCGCTCGAGCCGAAGAAGTTCGGCAAGGGCATGGACATGCACACCGAGTCCAACCCGCTCCCGCTCGTGAAGCGCCCGGCCCTGCTGGTGCGCGGCACCACCTCGAACTGAGGCGCGGCATGCGGTCCATCCGCATGCTTGTCGCCGACGAGGTCGACCACTGGCCGCCCGGGATCCCGGGCGGCCCCATCGTCCTGACGCCTGCGCAGCAGGCCTTCATCGAGAGGAGACGCGCCATGCGGCTGCGCGAGAAGGGCAAGACGGACGGCGAGATCGTCGCCATGGGATGGGACGAGGCGCAGGCGGCGCTCGCCGCCGGCACCCACGAAGTCGCTGAGGGCTCGGATACCGGCGCCGGCGGCGATGCCCCCGCGGCCGAGGCCGAGGGCACCGCGGGCGCGGATCAGGGCAAGCAGGGTGGCGACGCTTCGAAGGCCAAGACCGAGGCCGACAAGGCGCAGCGCGCCGCGCGATGAGCGTCCTGTCGATGGCGGTGGACGCCCTGTTCGATGACCCGAACCTCAGCCGCGACGCCGTGTGGCGGGCGAACGGTGCCGGCGATGGCCTGCACGTTCGCATCCGCCGGCGCTCGCCGGAGGCGATCATCGGTGTGGGCGACAACCGCTTCGACCTCGACGCCATGCTGGTCGACGTCCGCCTGTCCGAGGTCCCCAGCCCGGCCAAGGGCGACACATTCGAGGTGGAGGCGGAAGACGGCGAGCCCGGCGGCCTGTTCGAGGTCATTGGGCTCGCCACGATCGACAGCCATCGCCTGGTGCGTACCTGCGAGGTGGCGCCGATCGCCGAGGACGATCCGGAGGATGAGGAGCCGTGAGGCTAACCGCCCAGGCGCCGGATATCCGCGGCGCCCTGGCCGGCACCGAGGTGCAGATCGCCCGCTCGGTCACCGCCGGCATGCGGCAGGTCACCGACGGGCTGAAGGAGGATCTGCGCGCCGAGGTGCGTGATGCCGGGCTCGGTCCGCGCCTCGCCAATACTTGGCGCGGCCAGACCTTCCCGAAGGCCGGCGAGAGCGCGGATGCCGCCGCCTACGTCTCGTCGAACGCCCCGAAGCTGATCGACGCCTTCGACCGCGGTGTGACGATCAAGGGCAAGGGCGGCCAGTACCTTGCGATCCCGACGCCTGATGCCGGCGTCCGGCAGCTGTCGAAGCGCCGGACGAAGGGCTCAACCGATAACACCCTGTCGCCGTCGGCGTGGGAGCGGGAGACCGGTGTGAAGCTGCGCTTCATCCCGACCCGCAGCGGCGGCGTGCTGGTCGCCGACGCCTTCTATCGCCGGCAGGCAGCACGCTTCCAGCGCCGCAAGAGCTTCCGGGCGATCCGCGAGGCGGGTCCTGAGAAGGGGCGCAAGTTCGTGGTGATCTTCGTCCTGGTGCGCCAGGTGAAGCTCCGCAAACGGCTCGACATCGACACGACGGCGAGGGCCTGGGCCGAGCGCGTGCCTGGGGCCATTGCCGCCAACTGGAGCGCCTGATGCCGAGCAAACGCGAGCGGGTGATCCAGGCCGTCACCGACCTGCTGAAGGGCGCTCTGCCGAAGGCCTCGCATTTCCGCAACGAGGTGAAGCCCGAGGCTATCCCGGCTAACGGCTTCGTCAACGTGGACGACGGCGACCCGGGCGAGCCCGAGGTCACGCTGAACCCCACCACCTGGATCTACGAGCATAGCATCCCGGTCGACGTCGCGGCGCTCAAGAGCCGGACCGTCAGCGCCGAGTTGCGCCTGGACGCCATGCTGCAGGCGATCGGCGCAGCCGTGGCAGCGGATCGGACCCTCGGCGGTCTCTGCGACTACCTGATGGTGCAGGCCGCCACCACCGAACCCCTGACGGCGGAAGGCGCGGCCGTCTCGCGCCTGGCGCTGGTCGAGATCGTCGCCGTCTACGGCACCACCGATCCCTTGAACTAAACCACCACAGGAGAGAACCATGGCTCGCGCCCGCGGAGCGAACGCCATCATGGCGGCTGCCTTCGAGACCACCTACGGCGTCCCGCCCGTCAGCGGCTTCCGCAAGCTACCCTTCGTCTCGTCGAACCTCGGCGAGGAACAGGGTCTGATCGCGAGCGACCTGCTCGGTTACGGCCGCGAGCCGCTGCCGCCGACCCGCGACGTCGTCAACAACGACGGCGACGTGGTCGTGCCGATCGACCTGCGCAACTTCGGCAACTGGTTGAAGCTGTTCATGGGCGCGCCCTCGAGCACCGACGCCAGCGGCGTGCGAACCCACGTCTTCACCTCCGGCGCCGTCGCGCTGCCGTCGATGACGGTGGAAGTCGGCCTGCCGGAGGTGCCGAGCTACGGTCAGAACTTCGGTGTGCGCGGCAACACGCTCCGGGTGCAGATGCAGCGCTCCGGCCTGCTCACCGCGACGCTCGGGCTGATCGCTCAAGGGGAGAACAAGCTGGGCGCGTCGGCCGCCGGCACGCTTGCCGAGTCCTCGGTCGAGCGGTTCAGCCCGTTCCAGGGCGCCATCACCCGCGGCGGCCAGCCGCTCGGCTCGGTCGTCTCGGCGGACTTCACCTACTCGAACAACCTCGACAAGGTCGAGGTGATCCGCGGCGACGGCCGCATCGAGGATGCCGACCCCGGCATGGTCATGATGTCCGGGAACGTCACGGTCCGGTTCGCGAACACCATCCTCCTCGACCAAGCGACCGCCGGCACGCCAGTGGAGCTGACCTTCGGATGGGTCACCGACGCGGCCCGCTCGCTCGTGTTCACGGCGCACGCCGTCTACCTGCCGCGCGCCAAGACCCCGGTGACGGGTCCGAACGGGGTGCAAGCCACCTTCGCGTGGCAGGCGGCCAAGGACATGACGCTCGGCAAGACCGTCACCGCCACGCTCATCAACAACGTCGCGACATACTGAGCGCGGCCCGTACCGCGCTCCGGTCGGCGAATCTCTTGCCCTCTGGGGTTGGCCCTCGCTACAACGACATGCCTCCGCGACGCGGGGATGGATCGCACGGGAGGTGTCCGCACCTGCCGTGCGTTAGCTTTGCTCGCTACGCTGAGCGAAATCCCCCGCGGGCCTGGGGATCGTTGCGAGATTGCCGGCAGGCAAGATGATCGCAGGGCGGCGCCCGATCATTTCTTTCTCCGCGAGGAATAATGCTCAAGCTTTCTCAGCCCGGCGAGCCGTTCTGGCTCGACGTTCTGCCCGGCGTCCGTGTCCGCTTCCGGCCGATCACCGTCGCCTCGATGCTCGTCGCCCGCGAGGCGGTCGGCAAGGTCTTCCGCGACGAAGATCAGGACGACGTCGGCGCGCGCGCCAACATCGCCCTCGTGCGTGAGCTCGCCCGCCGCGGCATCGTGGAGTGGGAGGGTATCGGCGATGCCGGTGGTCAGCCGATCCCGGTCACCCGCGAGGCCGTCGATCTCCTGATGGAGAACTGGCCGGCCTACGACGCGATCGACAACCTCTACGTCGCGCCGGCCCTCGCGAGAGACGCGGAAAAAAACGTATCGTCGAGCTCGTCCGCTGGCACTTCGGTGGAGGCGCCAAATACTGCGACGCCTGTGGCGTAGAATGCGACGCCTGCCCGTACCGCGAGCACGCGCCCGCAACGGATGACGGCCTGACAGCCTGGGCCGTGATCCGCCGCTGCGGCGGACAGGTCCGAGCCGGCATTGGCGCCCCCTACGCCCTCGACTTCGGCGCCGTGCTGGCGCTGGCCGACGCCATGGGCGCGACCTCCGCGCTCCTCGCCGACGTCCTGCCACACGTCGAGCCCGTCATCGTGAAGGCCTACCAGGAGCAGAGCGAGAATGCCGACTAGCGTCGCCATCCGCCTCGGCGTCGAGGGTGGAGCCGAGGTCAAGCGCGTCCTCACCGAGACCGGTCAGGACGGCCAGGCCGCATTCCAGAAGATCGCCGCCGCCAGCGATGCGGCCGGCGCGGCCGTCGATCGGCAGACCGCCAAGTTCCAGCGGCTGGCGGCGGCCGCTCGCGAGGCGGAGACGCAGGCCCGGGCGCAGGCGAACATCAACGCCGTGCTCGGCGTCGGCCAGGGCTCGACCGGGGCCGCGCGCGACTCGGCCTCCGTGTTCGAGTTGCAGGCCAGGGCCGCCGACGAGGCGGCGCGGCGGGCGGAGGTGCTGTCGCGCGAGGTCGCGACGCTGCAGAGCCGGTTCGACCCGATGGCGGCGGCTGGCGCCCGCTACTCGGCCGCGCTGGCGGACATCGCCCGGGCGGAGGAGATCGGCGCCCTCTCGGCCAACAAGGCGGCGGCGGCGCGCCTCGCGGCGGTGCGCTCGTTCGAGGACAGCACCCAGCGCCTCGATCGCGCCGGCCTCGCCCAGAAGAACAGCGCCCAGGCGATGGTCAATGGCCAGACGATCGTGCCGAATCGCGGCGCGGACGTCGCGGCCTACGGCGACGAGCTCGACCGTCTGCGGGCCAAGTACAGCCCGCTGTTCGCCGCTCAGCGCGAGTACCTGGGCCAGCTTGCCGAGATCCGGCAAGCGGTACGGACTGGCGCACTGACGCAGGCCGAGGGCGCCGCCGCAATCGAGCGGACGAAGTCCGGCTTCGCCGAGCAGGTCAGGGCGAGCAAGAACGGTGGGTCAAGTGCGCAGCGCGATGCGGCGCTGCTGAACATCGCGTTCCAGGGCAAGGATGCGTTCGAGCAGGTGCTGGCCGGGACATCGGTTACCCGCGCCGCGATGATGCAGTTGCCGACCGCCGCGGGTATCGCGGCGCAAGGTGGGCTGTCCGCTAAGGACGTCGTCACCGGCATTGCCGGTAAGGTCGGCGACCTTGCCACCAGCTCCGCGAGAGCGGTGGCCGGTCTGGGCCTGATGGGCGGCGCGATCGGCGTCGTGACCACGGCGGCGGTCGCCGGCACGGCCGCGGTGCTGTCCTACCAGAGCTCGATGCGTGAGACGGAACGCGCGCTGGCCGGTACCGGCCGAGCCTCCGGCGCGAATGCCGTGCTGATCAATGCGGCGGCACAGGCGGCCGCGGCATCGGGCGAGGTGTCGGTCCGGCAGGCCCGGCAGTTCTCGGCCGAGTATGCCAGCACGGGGCGCGTCGGCGTCGAGATGTATGCCAGCCTCGCCCGTACCGTGCGGGACTACGCGGCCAGCACCAACCAGGACGCGGCCGACGCCAACGGCGACCTCGCCAAGGCCTTCGGCAACCCGGACTTGGTCCGCGGCCTCGACGCCCTGAACGAGAAGCTGGGCTTCCTGGACGATCGCACCCGGGAGACGGTCCGACGGCTGGCCGAGCAGGGCGACCGCCTCGCCGCCCAGCGCGTCGGGTTTGACGCCTATGCCGCTGCCTTGACCAAGGCTTCGGAGTTGACTGGCACCTTCGGTGACAAAACCTCGGCGTTCGGCCGCGTGTTCGGCAACGTCTGGGACATGGTCGGCGAGAAGCTGGACAAGGTGCTCACCGGCGGCACCCTGGACGAGCGGATCAAGGATCTTCAGGCTCAACTTGAGCAGACCGAACGCATGCGCGGTCGGCTCTTCGGCCTGTTCGACTACAGGGTGGACGCGCCAGCCAACGACCTGCGGACGCAGATCGCGCGCCTGCGCGGGGTCCAGAGCGGCCAGGCGGAGCAGACCGCCCGGGCGCAGACCGCACAGCGGTCGCGCGAGATCGGCGACATCGTCCGGTCGTTGGACCCCGAGCGGGCGCAGTTCGAGCAGATGCAGGACCGCGTGGAGCGCCTGCGCCGCACCATCTCGGATCCGGTGCGCTTCGGGCTTGACGGCTCTATGCTGGGGCAGGCGATTGCCCAATTCGAGCGGCTGCAGAACCTCACCCGGAATACCCGCGAGGACCTGGAGCGCTTCGGCTCGGTCGAGGCGGCCAACGCGGCGCGCGCCGCCCGGAACGACAATGCGAACGTCGGCCTGAACTCGGTCGACAAGGCAATCGTGGAGCGCAACCAGCGCCTCGATGCGGAGCTGCGGGCCAAGAGCCTCGATACCCTCCCGACCCGGGAGGAGGTCAACCGCCAGTACGCCGAGCGCGCCCGCGCCCCCGGCCTGGATGTTCCCGAACTCGCTTCCCTGCAGGCGGAGCGCGAAACTCGCCTGCGGTCGATCACCGAGCGCGAGACGCTGATCGCGACGGCCAAGACCGAAATCGATACGATGAAGAAGACCGCCGAGGAGGCCGCTAAGCGGACTTCTGCGAGCAGCGATTTCATCTCGGCGATGATCAATGTGGAGAGCCGCGGCAGCACCACCGCTCGCAATCCCATGTCGACGGCCACCGGCCTGGGCCAGTTCATCGAGAGCACGTGGCTCCGGCTCTTCCCGAAGGTCTTTCCGGAGCGCGCTGCCGGCATGGGCCGTGACGAGATCCTGTCTCGCCGGACCGACCGGGAGGACAGCATCGCCCTCATCCAGGCGCTCGCGGCCGAGAACCGCCGGGCGCTTGAGCGCGCAGATCTGCCCACCAACAACCGGAACCAGTACCTCGCGTGGTTCCTCGGGTCGCCCACTGCGGTCAAGGCGCTTCGGGCGGATCCCGATGCCCCCATTTCTTCAGTCGCGCCGGCCGACGCGATCGCGGCCAATCGCAAGGTGCTCGAGGGCCGCAGCGTCGGCCAGGTGCTCAACTGGGCCGACCGGACCATCAACCAGAACGCGCCCGGGGTCCGCAACACCGAGCGCGACGCCTTCATCCTCCGCTCTCAGGTCACCGCGACCGACCAGACGACCGAGGCGGAGACCCGGCGCGCCAAGGTGCAGGAGCTTCTGTCGGACGCGATCTCGCGCGGCACCGAGATCGGCCGGCAGTTCACGACCGCCCAGGAGCTGATGGCGGCGAAGAGCGACAAGCTGACGGACACCGCCCGCAACGAGCGGCAAGCCATGCTCGACGTCGCTGACGCCTATGCGAAGGCCTCGGCGAGCCTGGAGAACAGCCGTATCGGCAAGGACATCCTGTTCGAGCGCGCACAGCTCGGGCGCACGGCCTCGGAGCAGGCCGTGTACTCGCGCCTCCGCGGTACCGGCCTCGGGATGGATTCAGCCGAGGCCGAGGGGCTGCGCTTGAACGAGAGCATCCGGCAGACGCAGGCCGCGATGTCGAGCCTGGCGAGCATGGGCAATACGCTCATCGACCCGCTCGTGGACAGCACCCGCTCGTGGTCGGACTCCTTCCTCGACCTGTCGAAGAACATCTCGCGGGCGGCGCTTCAGGCGGCGCTGTTCGGCCAGGGCCCGCTCGCCAGCTTCTTCAACATGCAGGGCCAGGGCGGCGGGCCGGGTGGTCTCTTCGGCAGCCTCTTCGGGGCGGCCAAGGGTGCCGGCGGTGTCGACGTCGGTGCGACGTCCTGGATGCCGAAGTTCGCGGATGGTGGTTGGACCGGATCCGGCGCTCGCCTCGAGGCGGCCGGCATCGTCCACAAGGGCGAGTACGTCTTCGACCAAGACGCGGTGCGCCGGATCGGCCTCGACAATCTGCGGGCGATGCACCGCGGCGGGCCGGGCTACGCCGATGGCGGTTATGTCAGCCGTTCCGGCGGCTTCACCATGCCCAGCGCCGACCCTGCGGGAAGCGCTGGAAGTGGCCCGCCGGCGATCAACTTCATCACCCCGCCGGGCATGCAGCTGGAGGCGGACGGTCCGCCGCAACGCCGCGCCGATGGGTCCTACGACCAGCTGCTGCGCACCGTTGAGAGCGGACTTGCCGGCCGTGCCCGCAACAGCCGCGGCCCGTTCCAGCAGGCCGCCGGTGGCGCCTGGGCAAGGTCGGGCTGATGGCGCTCCCGACTTGGCCTGCTGGCCTCCCGCCGCTGCGGGGACTTGCCTCCTCGGCTGGGTCCGACAGCCTGCACCCGGAGGCGCAGTCGACGCAGTTCGACGACGGGCCAGACCGCACCCGCCGTCGAACGTTGTTCGTCACGACGCCTCTCGCGATGCAGCTGCGCCTTTCGCCGGCGCAGTTCGTGGCATTCAAGGCGTTCCACCTGAACGACTTGAACACAGGCGCCCGGCGTTTTACGGCGCCAGTGCTCCTTCCGGACATGAGCATCGGCACCCGCACCTGCCAGATCAGGGGCAAGGTCGCGTGGTCGGCGCCGAAGAAGTTCGAGTACCTCGTCTCCTTCACCCTCGTCGTCCAGGACTGGTGACCCCGTGACCGTAAGCGCAGCCCTGCGCGAGGCCTACGCCTCCGGCGACACCGAGGGCATCATCGTCACCACCGTCGAAGTCGATCACGCCTCGCTCGACGCGGCGATCTATCTTGCCCAGAACGTCGATAGCGAACTCGGCGAGCCCGGCGAGACGATCCTGCTGCCGCTGTTCGAGGGCGGCCCGAAGATCCCGCACCTGCTCTGTGCCTTCGCGCTGATCCCGCCCGGCGCCGACCAGGACGGCCCGACCGACGGCCGGCTTCAGATCGACAACGTCTCGGACCTGCTCCACGAGCTGATGCAGGGCGTGATCGGCTACAACGAGGCGATCACGATCGCCTTCCGCCAGTACCGGGTCTTGCCCGGCCGGCTCGACGCGGTGACCGGCCCCGACGACGACACCCTGACGGGCCTCGAGATGGTCGCGTTCGACATCACCGCCGACCGGGCCGAGGGCACGATCGCCTGGCCGGACGGCCGGCAGCAGAACGTCCCGACGGGCCCGCACGCCTTCTTCAACCGCGACGAGTACCCGGGGCTGTTCACGACGTGAGCGAGCGCGCTGACTTCCTCCGGAGCGTCCGCGGCCGGGCCTACGACCGCGAGGCGTTCAATTGCTGGCACCTAGCGTCCCTGGTGCAGGCCGCCCTCTTCGGCCGGCTCCTACCGATCGCCGATCCGGCGCTGGTGGCGGACACGCGCGAGCGGGCGCGGGTGCTGGCCTCGCACCCGACCCGGGCGGAGTGGCGCGAGGTCGCCGTGCCGGTCGACGGCGCCCTGGTGCTGATGGGCAAGGCCGCCGGCGCCGAGACCCATGCCGGCACGTGGCTCGCCGAGGATGGCGGGCTGATCCTGCACACCGACGAGCCGCACGGCGTGGCTCTGGATCCACCGCTCGAGCTGGCGCAGGCGCGCCGGTGGCGGCTCACCTACCTGATCCCGGTCTAATCCCGCATGACCCTCGTCGTCACCGCCAACGTCCTCGGCCACGTCCGCGGCGAGCCCGTCCGGCTGCCGAACCGGCGCCGTCGGCTCTCCACGATCGTCGCCCGGCACAAGCCGGCCGGGCGGGACGTCGTCGTGTCGATCCACCGGAAGGGGGCGCAGGCCTACCGGCCGACCGACAGCAGCGTCCGCCTGCGCGCGCAGTGGAAGAGCACGCTCGTCGGCCCGCACGACGTGGTTCTGCTCACGGTCGCGCCGCTCGGCAAGGGGCTCGCCTCGATCGGCCTCGCCATCGCGTCGATCGCGCTGATCGCGATCGCGCCCTATGCCGCGCCGGCCATCGCGGCGGCGGCGACCGGCGTGGCCGTGGCGAGCACGGCGGCCACCTTTGCCGTCCAGGCCGGGCTCGTGATCGGCGGCATCGCGCTCGGCTACGCCGCCCAGGCGGCCAAGGGCGCCGGGAAGAGTCAGAGGCAGGCCGAGCTCTACAGCCTCTCGGGCGGCGGGAACGTGCCGAAGCCGGGCAGCCGGCGCCCGCTGCTCTACGGCCGCTGCTGGTCCGCGCCGCCGCTCAGCCAGGGGGATTATTTCCTCTACGACGGCGACACGATGGTGCTGACCAAGCGGATGACGCTCGGCATCGGCAAGTTCCAGGTCCACCGGATCCGCGTCGGCGACGCGCTGTTCTGGGACGAGACCACCGGCCTCCAGGCGCCGTTCAGCAGCACCGCGACCGGCAACCTCGGGACCGCGGTCGAGATCCTGTACGAGCAGGCCTCGCAGATCGCGTCCGGCGACGTCATCACCTCGACCAGCGTCTCGGGGCAGGAGCTGCCGCGGCCGGGCGGGAATCCGGCGCGCACGCCCTGGTTCCGGCTCACCCCGCAGGGCGTGGTCGCGGACGCGGCGCTGCTGTCCTGGACCTACCCGGCCGTCTACCGGGTGTCGACCTCCGGGCGCCAGGTCGGCACGGTCGCGGGCGTGGTCTTCTTCGGCCGGAAGATCGACCCCAACACGGGCGCCATCCTCGGCCCCGAGTTCGAGATCCAGCGCAGCACGGAGCTATCCGACACCTTCTCGCCGACGCCGCTCCGGCGCAGCGCCTATTTCCGCCTGCCCGAGCCCGGCAGCACCTACGAGATCTGCGGGCAGAACGCCTACCCCGATCCGGTCGGGTTCGAGCAGCAGAACCGCGCCACCTGGGACGGCATGTCGGCCTACCGGGACGACTATCGCATCCGGCCCGAGACCACCGAGATCGTCCTGCGGATCCGCGCCGGGAAGGGGCTGACCGTTACGGCCTACTCGGACATCATGGTCGACGCGACCCGCATCGTGCCGGTGTGGGACGGCAGCGCCTGGACCGAGCAGGCGACGCGCAAGGCGGTCTGGGCCTACTGCGACCTCGTCCGGTCGACCTACGGCCTCGCCCAGCCCGGCGGCGTCGATGCGGCGAAGGCGCTCTATTACGCCAACCTGCTGACCGCGAACGACACCTACGACGGCCTCCTGCCGGAGGTGAGTTCGTTCTGGGAGGCCGCGGGCCAGATCCTGCTCCCGCTCCGCGCCGACCCGGTGAAGATCGGCGCGGTGCACTCGTTCGTCCGCGACGAGAGCCGGGCCGAGCCGCGCCACATCCTCACCCGCCGCCAGATCGTGCGGGACTCGTCCGGCGCCACCTACAAGACCAAGGTGGAGGGCGGCGACGTCATCGTGGAGTTCGACCGCGACGGCGACCCGAAGCGGCCGGACGAGGTGCGCTACAGCTACGGCCCACCGACCCGGACCCCGAAGCGCTACAAGGTCGCCGGCATCGTCGACGGGCTGCACGCGCTGAAGCACGCGACCTGGCTCGCCGCCGTCGCGGTGTTCCGCGGCGCCGAGCGCAAAATTCAGACCGAATGGGACGGCCGCCTCGTCTACCCGGGCGACCACATCCTCTCCGACCTGTGGTTCCTGCGCGGGAAGAGCGCCTACGGTGTCGCCTCGGCCAACGGCAACCTGCTCACCCTCGACGTCACGGCGAACGTCCCGACCGCCTACGGCTACGGCTCCATCCGCACCCGCCAGGGGCGGGAGTGGGGCATCCTGCGCATGCGCGGCGTCGGCGCCCGCGGCCTCGAGCTGCACCCGGACGACGTCGCCGCGCTGTCGGCGCAGACCGGCCTCGGCCTCGCCGATGTGCTCGCCCGCGACACGCAGGACCCGACCACGGTGGTGCTCGGCGAGCTCGTCGAGCTGCAGGAGACCTACGTCGCCCGCTCGGCCATCCCGAGCGACCCGGACCACGTCCAGATCGAGATAGTCAAGGACGATGCCCGGGTGTGGCAGCTCCTCGACGAGCAGACGATCGCGCCGGCGCCGGTCGGCACTGACCCTCTCGCCGAGCCGCTGATGCCGACGATCTCGGTCCTGCACGCCCGCTGCCAGCGGGTGGAGACCGGCATCGAGGTCGTGTGGGGCGTCTCGGTCACCTACGGCGCCCGGGCCTACGAGGTCGAGATCAGCTACGACGGCGGCGCCACCTGGGAGGTGCTGTCGGCCCTCGGCCCCGCCTCGAGCGGCCGCGCGACGATGCGCCAGACCGAGCAGCCGGTGACGGTGCGCGCCCGCGCCTACGGCCGGACCGGACTGCACGGCGACTGGATCGAGACGACGTTCACGACGATGGCGCCGGTCGTCGATGGCGGGCTGGTGACGGACGATTCGCTCGGCATCGAGAAGATGAGCGCGCAGCTCAGGCGCGAGATCGGGGCGATCAGCGACCTGGGCCGCGGCACGCTGGCG
>NZ_LWHQ01000038.1:212246-212648 GCF_001653715.1 Methylobacterium platani | reverse complement strand
GCGCCGCCGCCGAGGGCCTGATGACGGCTCTGCGCGACAAGCTCGCCGGGCTGCCGGGGCAGCGCATCGGCGACCTCACCGTCGAGGCGGCGGACGACTTCGCCTATACCGACCCGGTCGACGGCTCGGTGACGGCGCGCCAGGGCGTGCGGATCCTGTTCCGCGAGGATGCCCGCGTGGTGTTCCGCCTCTCGGGCACCGGCACGGTCGGGGCGACCTTGCGGGTCTATCTCGAGCGCTTTTCGAAGGACCGGCTCGACGCGCCGACGGCCGAGATGCTGGCGCCGGTCGTCGCGGCGGCGGAAGAGATCGCGGGGATCGCCCGGCATACCGGCCGGACCGAGCCGTCGGTGGTGACGTAAGAGGAACGGCGCCGCGGCTTGAACCCTCCCCCGCAGAGGG
>NZ_LWHQ01000038.1:0-212144 GCF_001653715.1 Methylobacterium platani | reverse complement strand
GAAGACCAGGACGCCGAGCAGCACCGCCCAGAGCAGGTGGGCGTAGGCGAAGGGCGCCAGCGTCGAGGCCGGGGCGCGGCGATGGGCCAGGATCAGGAGCCAGTGCCCGAGCGCGCCGAAGAAGCCGACCGAGGCGATGCCGATCCAGGTCGAGGGCTCGGCCGGCGTCTCCCACAGGAACGGCAGGACCGGCGCGGTCAGCACCGAGCCGACGAGCCCGGTATAGAACATCGTCGTCTCGGGCGGATCGTGGGCGGCGAGCATCCGCGTCACCACGATGTAGACCCCGTTGACGAGGGCGGTCACCACCGCGAGCAGGGCCGCCGGATGCATCCCCGAGACGCCCGGGCGGCTCACCACCAGCACGCCCGAGAACCCGACCAGCACCGCCGCCGCCCGCCGCCAGCCGACCCGCTCGCCGAGCAAGGGACCGGCGATCAACGCCACCACCAGGGGCGACGCGAAGGTGATCGAGGTGACCTGCGCCAGCGGCAGGTAGCGCAGGGCGACGAACGAGCACATCGTCGCGGTGACGAGGCACAGCGAGCGCAGCACCTGCAGGCCAGGCTTGCGGGTGCGCAGGAGGCCGATCACGTCGCGCCGTGTCGCCAGAACCGCCGCCACGATGACGAAGCTGACGAGATAGCGCACGGCGACGATCGGCAGCGGGCTCATGGCCCCGCTGAGGAACTTGGCCGAGGCGTCGATCGAGGCGAACCCCGCCACCGCGCTCACCATCAGGGCGATGCCGATCAAGGTGTCCCGCTCGCCGGTTCCGCGCATCGCCACCGCCCTCGTCCCCATCACCCGTCTTGACTTAGACCGGAACTCCGTTCAAATCCAGAACTGCGTTCCAGATTTGGAGCGTCGAATGTCGAGCACGAGAGATGGCCGGCTCCCTGTTGCGGCGCGCCCTGGACCTGGTGGAGCTCCTCGCGAACCATCCGCGCGGGCTGCCCCTCCAGACCGTCGCCGAGACGCTGGATATCCCGAAGAGCGGCGCCCATCGGCTGCTGGCCGAGCTCGCCGAGCATCAATACGTCGTGCAGAACGACGAGACCGGCCGCTACCTGCTCACCACCAAGTTCGCGACGCTCGGCCTCAAGCATCTCTCGCGCACCGGCGTCGTCGACGTCGCCCAGTCGGTGCTCAACCGGCTGGCCGATCTCAGCGGCGAGCTCGCGCGCCTCGCGGTCGTCGACTACCCGCGGCTCGTCTGGGTGGCGAAGGCGCAAGGGTCGCGCAGCGGCCTGCGCTTCGACGGCGACATGGGCACCGAGGCCCGGCTGTCCACCACCTCGACCGGCATCGTCTGGCTCGCCAGCCTCTCGGACGAGGAGGCCTTGAGCCTCGTGATGCGCCAGGGGCTCGGCGCGCCGGAGGAATGCGGCCCCGAGGCACCCCGCACCGTCGCCGCGCTGATGGCCCTGGTGAACGAGGCCCGGGCCCGGGGCTACGCCTGGGTGCGGGACACCAACACCCCGGGCGCCGCCGCGATGGCGGCGAACATCGTGCACCCGCAGACCGGCCGGGCGGTCGGCAACCTCAGCGTCGCCGGGCCGAGCCTGAGGCTCACGGAGGCCCAGCGCGACGCCATCGCCCCCGACCTGCTGGCCGCCGCCGCCGACCTGTCCTCGGTCGGCGCCTTCTCGGACTATCTCGGGGCGCTCGGCGGCAAGGCCGCGGCGATGTCCTGAAAATGGCCGGCACGTCGCCGGGATGGTAGATCCCGTGCGGCGCGTCGAACGATCAAACGACCGGGGTTCACCCTCGCACGACCCGCGATGCGCTCCGGCAAGGAGCGCCAGGAGGAGACGATGACCCACGCCGACAGCGAGTTCCTGCAACGGGACCGCTCGATCCACCCGCCGGCCTTCACGCCGGACTACAAGACCAGCGTGCTGCGCTCGCCGCGTCGCGCCATGCTGTCGCTGCAATCCTCCCTGTCGGAGGTGACCGGGCCGACCTTCGGGCGCTCGGAACTCGGCCCGCTCGACAACGACCTGATCCTCAACTACGCCCGCGAGGGCGAGCCGATCGGCGAGCGGATCTTCGTCCACGGCCATGTCCGCGACGAGAACGGCCGGGGCATCCCCCACACCCTCGTCGAGTTCTGGCAGGCCAATGCGGGCGGGCGCTACCGCCACCGCAACGACCGCTACCTCGCGCCGATCGACCCGAATTTCGGCGGTTGCGGCCGCACGATCACCGACGAGAACGGCTTCTACTACTTCCGCACGATCAAGCCCGGGCCCTATCCCTGGCGCAACAACCTCAATTCCTGGCGCCCGGCCCATATCCACTTCTCGGTGTTCGGCTCCGGCTTCGCCCAGCGCCTCATCACCCAGATGTATTTCGAGGGCGACCCGCTGATCTGGCGCGACCCGATGGTGCTCGGGATTCCCGATCGCTCGGCCGCCGAGCGGCTGATCGCCCCCCTCGACCTCGGCGCCGCGGTGCCGCTCGACATGCTCGCCTACAAGTTCGACATCGTGCTGCGCGGCCGCCAGCAGACGCTGTTCGAGAACAAGCTCCAAGGAAACTGAGAGATGAGGGGAACTGAGACGATGGTCCAGCCGCTTCCCGTCCGCCTCCGGGAGACCCCGTCCCAGACCGCGGGTCCCTACGTCCATATCGGGCTGATCCCGCACCAGGCCGGGTTCGACATCTTCGAGACCAACTTCTCGAACGTGCTCGCCGGACCCGAGACCAAGGGCGAGCGCGTCCGGATCGAGGGCCGGGTCTTCGACGGCGCGGGCGCCCTCGTGCGCGACGCCTTCATCGAGATCTGGCAGGCCAATTCCGCGGGCCGCTACAACCACCCGGCCGACCGCCAGGAGGGCAAGCCCCTCGACGAGGGCTTCCGGGGCTGGGGCCGCACCGGCTCCGACTTCGAGACCGGTCTGTGGTTCTTCGAGACGGTGAAGCCCGGCCCGGTCGACGGGCGCAAGGGCCACCGCCCGATGGCGCCGCACATCAACCTCTGGATCGCCGCCCGCGGCATCAATATCGGCCTGCAGACCCGGCTCTACTTCGCCGACGAGGCGCAGGCGAATGCCGAGGACCCCGTGCTGAACCTCGTCGAGCGCGGGCCCTTGCGCGAAAGCCTGCTGGCGAAGCGCGAGGAGCGGGACGGACAGGCCGTGTACGTGTTCGACATCCACCTGCAGGGACCGAACGAGACCGTCTTCTTCGACGTGTGATCGATATCTGTCATACGACATCCGCTTGGCTGTTCGAATAGAGATGTAGCGCACCTCCCCTCTCCCGTGTGGGAGAGGGGCCGGGGGTGAGGGTGCTACGCTTCCGTGTGAATCGCTGAGCGTCGTGCCGGCAGCGGAACGGTTCAGCCTTCTCGCGGCGCCGTCTCCACCCTCGCGCGATCTCCGATCGCCCCTACCCCGCTCCCACACCTTGCAGCGATACCGGGCAAGCCCGGCATCGCCTGGAGAGGGGATCCCGCGCTTGACTGGTATCGGACCAGACCGGGCGTCAATCAAATCAACATAACCAGAAGCAGGAGACCCCCATGAACCCCGTCGTCATCGCCGTCGCGATCACCGGCTCGGTGCCGCGCAAGAAGGACAACCCGGCGGTCCCCACCGCGGTCGCCGAGCAGATCGAGTCGACGCACCAGGCCTTCGAGGCAGGCGCCACCCTCGTCCACATCCACGTCCGCAACGACGACGAGTCGCCCTCCTCCGATCCCGACAAGTTCGCCGCCGTCCAGGAGGGCGTGCGCAAGCACTGCCCCGGGATGATCGTGCAGTTCTCGACCGGCGGCCGCGGCCGCGATCCGAGCGCCCGCGGCCTCTCGCTGGTGCACCGGCCCGACATGGCCTCGCTCTCGACCGGCTCGGTCAACTTCCCGAGCATCGTCTACGAGAACCACGCGACGCTGGTGAACGACCTCGCCGGCGCGATGCACAAGAACGGCATCCGGCCCGAGATCGAGATCTTCGACCTCTCGCACATCCACGGCGCCAAGCGGCTGATCGAGGAGGGACTGATGGATGCCCATCCGCACGTGCAGTTCGTGATGGGCGTGAAGAACGCGATGCCGGCCGACGAGCACCTGCTCGACATCCTGCTCGCCGAGACCAAGCGCGTGATCCCGGGCGCGACCTGGACCGCCGCCGGCATCGGCCGCGAGCAGGCCCGGGTGATGGGCTGGGCGCTCGCCCGCGGGGCCGACGCGGTCCGTACCGGGCTCGAGGACAACATCCGGGTGACCAAGGACCGGCTGGCGGCGAGCAACGCCGAACTGGTCTCGCTGGCCGCCGAGATGGTGACGCGGCACAACCGCAAGGTCGCGACCCCGGCCGAGGCCCGCGCCCTCCTCCACCTGAAGCCGGCCTCCTGATCCGATGACGTTCTCGGCCCTCGACTCCGCCCTGCTCGGGCCCCTCTTCGCCACGGACGCGATGCGCGCCGTCTTCGCCGACGAGGCCCGGGTGGCGGCGATGCTGCGGGCCGAGGCGGCCCTGGCACGGGCGCAAGCCGAGGCCGGCCTGGTGCCGGCCTCCCTCAGCGCCGCCATCGAAGCGATCCGCCCGAACGCCCTCGATCCCGCGGCGCTCGGACGGCGCACCGCGATCTCGGGCGTGCCGGTGATCCCGTTCGTGAAGGCGGTGCAGGGGGCGCTGCCCCCCGAGCTCGAACCCGCCTTCCACAAGGCGACCACCACCCAGGACATCGCCGACACCGCCCTGGTGCTGCAGGTCCGCGACGCCCTCGACCTCGTCGCGGCCGACCTCACGGCGATCCTCGACGGGTTGTCGGGGCTCGCCCGCCGGCACCGCGAGACGCCGTGCGTCGGGCGCACCTACGGCCAGCACGCCGCCCCCGTCACCTTCGGCTTCAAGGCGGCGATCTGGGCGCTCGGCATCGCCGAGGTGGCCGCCCTCCTGCCCGCCCTGCGCGACCGGGTGCTCACCGCCTCGCTGGGCGGCCCCGTCGGCACGCTCGCCGGCCTCGGCGAGAAGGCGGAGGCCGTCGGCGACGGCTTCGCCGCGGCGCTCGGCCTCCATCCGGACCTCGCGCCCTGGCACGCGCGCCGCGCCCGCATCGCCGAGACCGGGTCGTGGCTCGCCCTGCTGATGGGGGCGCTCGCCAAGCTCGCCACCGACGTCGCCCATCTCGCCACCACCGAGGTCGGGGAGGTGGCCGAGCCCTACGTCCCGGGCCGCGGCGGCTCCTCGGCGATGCCGCACAAGCGCAACCCGGTCTCCTCGACGGTGATCCTGTCGGCCTTCGGCGCCGCCAAGGGCACCAGCCTGACGCTCCTCGACGGCATGGCGGCGGCGCATGAGCGCCCGGCCGGCGCCTGGCACGCCGAGTGGCACGCCCTGCCGACCCTGTTCGGCCTCGCCTCCGGGAGCTTGCGCGAGGCGCGGGGGCTCGCCCAGGGACTGGTGCCCGATCCCGAGCGGATGCGCCGCAACATCGACGAGACGCAAGGGCTCCTCTTCGCCGATGCCGCCGCGGGCCGGCTGGCGCCGGTCCTCGGCGCCAAGGCCGCCCACGCCCTGATCGAGGAGGCCGCCGGCGCCGTCCGGGACGGCAAGGGCTCGCTTCGGGAGGTCCTGCGCGCGCGCCCCGAGACGGCGGGCGCCGACCTCGACGCCGCCTTCGACTTAGGCCCCGCCATCCGCGCCGGGGCCCGCACCGCCGACCGGGCGCTGGCCGAGGTCTCCCGCCTCGCCGCCTTCCTGCATTCCGCGTAACCGAGGTTCCCATGCCCCAGATCGAGGCCAACGGTACCCTGCTGCACTACGAGCTCTCCGGCCCGAGCGGCGCGCCGGTGGTGGTGTTCTCCAACTCGCTCGGCACCTCGCTGGCGATGTGGGACCCGCTGGTGCCCCATCTTCGCGGCCGCTACCGGGTGCTGCGCTACGACACCCGCGGCCACGGCGCCTCGCAAGTGCGCGACCGGTCGATCGAGGTCGCGGACCTCGCCGAGGACCTGATCGGCCTGCTCGATGCGCTCGCCATTCCCCGCGCCCACGTCGTCGGGCTCTCGCTCGGCGGCATGACCGGCCAGGCGGCGGCGGCCCGCCACCCC
Source organism: Methylobacterium platani (assembly GCF_001653715.1). Taxonomy (GTDB): domain Bacteria; phylum Pseudomonadota; class Alphaproteobacteria; order Rhizobiales; family Beijerinckiaceae; genus Methylobacterium; species Methylobacterium platani. Next base: position 206,080 of record NZ_LWHQ01000038.1, on the reverse strand, counting down.
GACCGGGTGCTCAGCCTGACCCTGATGGCGACCGCCGCCTTCATGCCGAGCGAGGCGTCGTGGAACGAGCGCGCCGCGCTGGTGCGGGAGAAGGGCACGGCGGCGATCGTCGAGGCGACGATGACCCGCTGGTTCACGCCCGACTTCCCCGCCGCGAACCCGGACGCGGTGGCGCCGGTGCGCGCGCAGTTCACCGGCACCGATGCGGCCGGCTACGCCGTGTGCTGCAACGCCATCGGTCGCATGGACCTGCGCCCGGTGCTGGCCCGGATCACGGCGCCGACCCTGGTGATCGCCGGGCGCGACGACCCGGCGACGCCGCCGGCGATGGCGCAGGAGATCTGCGACGGCATCCGCCAGGCCGAGCTGGTGGTGCTGCCGAACGCCGCCCACCTCCTCTCCGTCGAGCAGCCGGCGGCGACCGCCGCCCACCTCCTCGGCTTCCTCGACCGGCACCGCGACGCGGCCGAGAGCGCGACCGGCGCCGTGCCGTTCGAGGCCGGGCTCACCAACCGCAAGAGCGTGCTCGGCGAGGCCCATGTCGAGCGTTCGCTCGCTGGCGCCGGCGGCTTCGCGGGGCCGTGGCAGGACTTCATCACCCGCACCGCCTGGGGCGAGGTCTGGGGCGACCCGCGGATCCCGTGGAAGACCCGCTCCTTCGTGACGCTCGCCATGATGGTGGCGCTCGGCCGCGAGGAGGAGTTCAAGCTCCATGTCCGCCCGGCCCTGCGCAACGGCGTCACGGTCTCCGAGCTGCAGGCGCTGCTGATCCAGACCGCGATCTATGCCGGCGTGCCGGCGGCGAACGGCGCCTTCCGCTGGGCCCGCGAGGTTTTGGGCGACGACCTCGCCTGAAGCCGATGCGCCGGGGCGGCCGGGATGGTAGAGCACCATCCCGGCCGCCCTGCCCTGCCCGTCGAACCGTTAGACCATGGACGCCGTCACGCCCCGCCCCTCCCGCACCAAGGATCCCGAGCGGACCCGGGCCGACATCCTGGCGGTCGCGACCGAGGAATTCTCCGCCTTCGGGCTCAGCGGCGCCCGGGTCGACGCCATCGCGGAGCGCACCCGCACCTCGAAGCGGATGATCTACTACTATTTCGGCAGCAAGGAGGGCCTGTATCTCGCTGTGCTCGAGAAGGCCTACGCCGATATCCGCCAGGTCGAGGGCGACCTGGACCTCGGGAACCTCGGCCCGGCCGAGGCGATCCGCCGGCTCGTCGAGTTCACCTTCGAGTACGACGAGGCCCATCCGGACTTCATCCGCCTCGTCGCGATCGAGAACATCCACCGGGCCGAGCACTTGTCCGGCTCCGAGACGATCCGTGGCCTCAATCTCGGGGTGATCCAGACCATCACCGACATCATCGCCCGCGGCCAGGCCGACGGGCTGTTCCGGGCCGACGTCGATCCCCTCGACGTGCACCTGATGATCAGCGCGCTCTGCTTCTTCCGGGTCTCGAACCGCCACACCTTCGGGGCGATCTTCTCCGTCGATCTCGACGCGCCGGGCTTGCGCGCCCGCCACAAGCGGATGGTCGGCGATGCGGTCCTGGGGCTGCTCGCCCGGCACTGACCGGGCGGGAACCCGATCCGGCGCCGGACGATTACTCTCCCAAGACTTCATGCCGACTTTCGGAGGAGAGCCCGATGACCAGGGGCACCAGCCGCCTGATCCTGCTCGCCGCCCTGGCCGCCTCGCCGGTGCTGGCGCAAGTTCAGCAGGCACAAGTCCAGCACGGAGCGATCGGCACGGTCCGGCAGGCGCAGGCCGCCGACAAGCCGCTCGCCGACAGCCCGCAGCGCAGCCGCGAGCAGGCCCCCAACATGCCGCCCGCGCACGAGACCCTGCCCGAACGGGTCCGCCCGGGCGAGCCGGACGCGACCGGCACCGTCCGGCCGGCCGCACCGGACCCGAAGACCACCGACGGCGTGCTGCGGCCCCAGAAGGGGTGAGGCCCCGCGGCACCCGATTGCCTCCTTGCGCCCCGCAGCGATGCGGGGCGCGGGCGCTTTACTGTTAAGGCCCCGGCGAACTCCCATCAATTGAGATGATCCCGCCCATGTGCCGCGTGTAACCTTCGCGCTGAAGCAGACCCGACTGGATGCGACTGATGTCGCGCCGTGATGACGGTGCTGCGAGGCGTGCGAGGAGGGAGGCACGTTGAACAGGCGGATGTTCGCCGGCTGCGCGATCTGCGCCGCCATCGGCCTGATCTCCGACGACCCCTCGGCGCAGACGGCGTCCGGAATCAAGCGGACGGTCACCGGCCGCACCGAAGGGCCGGCCGAGGGCTACGAGACGCTCCAGGTGATCGTCGACATCGAGCCGAACGTCGTCCTCGACTGGCACACCCATCCGGGCACCGAGGCGGGCTATACGCTGGACGGCACCGGCGAGCTGCGGGTCAGGGGCGAGCCGGCGCGGACGATGACGCCGGGCTTCTCCTGGGTGACCGCACCCGGCACGCCCCACATGCTGAAGAACGGCGCGACGGCGACGAGGCTGCTCGTCACCTTCACGGTGCAGAAGGGCAAGCCCCTGGCGACGCCGGTCCCGGCGCCGACCTGAGAAGCCTTCCTCCGTGGGCGAGGCTCAGAACCGCGCCGTCAGGAACAGCCGGACGTTTCGCCCCGGCAGCGCGATCTCGTCCTTCTTGAACGAGGCCGAGTTGCGGATCACGTCGTCGAGCAGGTTGGTGCCCTGGACGCCGAGGGTGACCTCGCTCCAGCCGGTCACCGCCGGATCGAAGGCCTTCGTGTAGCTGACCTCGGCCTTGAGGTTGTCGTAGCCCGGGGTCCGCGTCTCGTACGGCGCGGTCTCGGTATGGGCGAAGGCGTGGAGCAGGTTCACCCGCGCGAACCAGCCGTCGGCGCGCAGAAAGACGCCGCCGCCGACCCGGTGCGGCGGGATGCGCGGCACGTAGGTGCCGTCGTCGAAGGTCGCGCGGACGAAGTCGTACTGCGCCTCGATCCCGGCAAAGCCGTTGCCGACGGGCAGGAGGTCGAGCTGCGAGCCGATCTCGGCGCCGGCGAAGGTCGCGTTCTGCTGCGAGTAGACGACCTGGGCGAGCTCGTCGCCGCTGCCGCAGCTGGCGAAGTCGTCGCCGCAGCGCAGGCCGGTCAGGCGCTTGTAGATGAAGCCGGTATAGCGGGTGTAGTAGCCGGTGGCGTCGAGCCGGAACGGGCCGACGGCGCGGCGGATGCTCGCCTCGACGGTGCGGGCGCTCTCCTTCTTGAGGTTGGGGTCGCCGATCTCGAAGGTCTCGGTCGCGTCGTGCGGCCCGCGGGAATAGAGCTCGAAGGCGGACGGCGCGCGCTCGACGTACTGGCCGGTGAGGCTGGCGACGAAGCCGGCCGGCAGGTCCTGCAGCACGCCGAAGCTCGCGCTCTTCGGCGCGAAGTGGCGGCGGCGGCCGTAAGCGAGCGGGTCCTCGCCGTCGACCGGCACGTAGTCGCCCGGGAACTGCGTCGCGGTACCGGTGGCGCGGGCGCCCTCGATCCGGCCCGCCGCCTGGAGGCGCAGGCCCCGCTCCAGCGCCAGTTCCTCGAACAGGTAGACGGCGTTGCTGCGCGAATCGGTCGGCGCGAGCAGCGTGCCGGCCTCGCCCGAGGTGCCGATCAGCCGCCGGTCGGCCTGGAGGCCGAGGGCGCCGGTGAGCGTGCCGAGGGGGGTGACGACCGGCACGTGCTGGATCTCGAGCCGCCCCTCCGCCTGCCGGTTCTTGAAGGTGGCCTGGATCCCGTCGATCCCGTTCTCGCCGATGCCGATCTCGTTGTGGCGGTAGGTCGAGCCGCCGAGCCAGAACCGGACCGCCTCGATCGGCCCCTCGACCGGGCGGTACTCGCCCTTGGCCTGGAGCTTGTCCTGCGTCGGGTCGAGGCGGGTGCGGCTCTCGGCGGCCTCGCCCCCGGGGATCTGGTAGAGCGCGTCGTAGTGGCTGAACGACAGGCCGACGAAGCCGCGGTCGAACAGGTACGACATCCCGACCGCGCCGCCCTGGGACTCGTTGGCCGAGTTGCGCTGGATGCCGAGCGGCGTCGAATAGCTGTCGGCGGCGGTCTTGAACGCATCGGCGTGGAACGCGACCGAGGACCCGGCGGCATCGACCGTCGCGGCGGCGTTGCGCCCGTTATCGACCGACGAGTACCCGGTGGTGACCCGGCCGGCGATGCCGCCCGGCGGGACGAGGGTCGGGATGCGGTTGTCCTCCGCCGAGACCACGCCGCCGATCGCCTGGCTGCCGTAGCGCAGGGAGGCCGGGCCGCGGATCACCTCGATCCGTTCGGCGACGAGCGGGTTGATCGGCACGGCGTGGTCCTCGCCGAGATCCGAGACGTCCTGGACGCCGATGCCGTTCTCCTGGATCCGCACCCGGCTCGTATCGAGGCCGCGGATGATCGGCCGGCTCGCCGCGCCCGGGGCGTAGGTGGTGGCGGAGAGACCGGGCCGGTCGAACAGGGCGTCGCCCAGCGTGCGGGGCTGCTGGCGGACGATGTCGGCTTGGGTCACCACCGTGACCGGCGAGAAGGTCGTGGTGACGACCGGCAGGACCCCGGCCGGGAAGGCGCCGGACGGTCCCGTCGCTCCCCCGCCCGTCGCCGGGGCGACGATCGGGCTCGGCGAGGCGACGTCGATCGTGTCGAGGGCGATGTCCTCGGCCCGGACCCCCGGCGCCGCCACGGTGAAGGCCGCCGCCAGCAGAGCCGGCGCCGCCCCGAGCGACCGCGCCCCCGATCCCACCTTGCCCATGATCGCCCTCAAACAACGTAATAACGTTGCAATTGCGCGGGGCGGAACACCTTGGCAAGAGGGAAGCCGGCGCGCCGGCCACGCGGCGCGCCAAGCGTAACGTTATTACAACACGGAGGGCTCAGCGCTCGGCCAGATCCCGCCGCAGGGTCGGCAGGCCGATGCCGGCGGCGTCGAAGCCGCCGTCGACCGCCAGGGTCTGGCCGGTGACGTAGCTCGCCCGCGGACCGCACAGGTAGACGATGGCGTCGGCGACCTCGCGCTCGAGGCCGTAGCGGTTGAGCGGAACGGCGTCGTGGTAATCGGCCCGGATCGCCGGGCTGTGGACCTTCTTGGCCATCGCGGTGTCGACCGGGCCCGGCGCCACAGCGTTCACCCGGATGTTCAGGTGCGCGAGCTCGACCGCCTGCTGCTTGGTCAGGTGCTTGAGCGCGGCCTTGCTGGTACCGTAGGCGACCCGGAGCGTCGAGGCGCGCTGGCCGGAGATCGACGTGATGTTGACGACCGCGCCGCCGCCGCCCCGCGCCATCACGGGAGCCGCCGCCTGCACGCACAGGAACGGGCCGGTCAGGTTGACGGCGAGCACCCGGGCCCATTCGGCGTGGCTGGTGTCGAGGAGCGGCTTGAACACCGCGGTGCCGGCATTGTTGACGAGCGCGTCGAGCCGGCCGAACCGGGCCTCGACCGCCGCCACCGCCGTCGCGACCGCCTCGGGATCGGCGACATCGGCGGTGAGCGCCAGGGTGTCGTCGGGCCGGCCGATCCCTGCCACTGCCGCGGCCTGCGCCGCGCCGTCGATGTCGAGGAGCGCGACGCGCCAGCCCTCCTCGAGAAACAGCCGCGCCGCCGCCAGCCCGATGCCCCGCGCCGCGCCAGTGACCAGCGCGACCTTGTGCTCGCCCGCCATCGTGGATCCTCCCGTCGTTAGACCCCGTGCATCGCGGCAGGGACCGGGCGGGTCAAGCCGGATCGGCCTCCGCGTTGCGGGCCATGAAGCTCTGCGCCGACCCGGCGGACGGATCGACGAAGATCACGTCGGTCGGCGCGCGCCGGGGCGTATCGACGGAGAGGAACACCACCGGTTCCTCGATCAGCCGCGGCAGGGCATGGACGACGCCGCGCTCGAAGAACAGCAGCTGGCCCGGGCCGAACTCCGCCTCGTCGGAGGCGTCGCCGATCCAGAACGTACCCCGGCCCGAGAGCACGTAGAGGTACTCGTCGCAGCCCTCGTGGTAATGCGCCGGCGTCGGGCGGTAGACGCGAAAAACCCGGGCGCTCGCCGCCGGCCGGTCGGTCAGGTAGGTATCGACCAGCATCGTGGTCGCGGTATCGGGCAGGGCGGCGGCGATCGCCCCGACGTCGAAACGACCGCGCGTCGATGTCGCCGTCGGATCGTTCCCGGCCATCGCATCCTCCCGTTCGCATCCTCGACCCTCCTAGCTAGCGCGGCCGGCGCCCGGGCGGGAGGGGCGGGCTTGCAGGTCCCGAGTGCATCGGTCGCGGGCAATTTTTTAGAAGCCCCTTAATTCAGGATCTTGACGGGGCATCGGTGCCGGCTACCCTCACCTCCAATTCGCCGCCAAAAGGCGAAGCTGATCCGAGAGGGAGGACAATGGATGTCAGCATCCATGCCGCTCGTCGACGCCACAACGGCAGCGCCATGCCGTTGATGACACGTTCCGTTGACTGCCATCCGCGCGTCTTGAGCGTGGCCGTTGCCTTGTTTCTCGGCTGTGTCCCGGCCCTGGCCGGCGACATCGACGTGCTGCACGCCTCCGTCGCCCCCACCGAGAAGGTCGGGTCCGACATCCCGCTGCACATGACGATCCTGAACCGCGCCGCGGAGGCCGATTCGCTGCTGCGCTTCCGCTGCCCGTTCGCGAATTTCAGCGAGCGGGTCGCGGTCGACAAGGGCGGCGAGGGTCCGCCGTCGAAGCGGCCGGTCCAGTCCATCGCCCTCAAGGCATCGGGAGAGACGGCGCTGACCCCGGAGGGCATGCACGTGATGCTGCTCCAGACCCGCCAGCCCCTCGTCGCGGGCGAGCGCTTCACCTGCTCGGCGAGCTTCCGCAAGGCCGGCTCGATCGAGGTGCCGGTGGACGTACGCGCCGCGAAATAGGAAATTATTCTCTTTCACGCCCGGTGGCGAGACGGTCCGCGCCAGGGCGACAGAGCCATGAACGGCCGTCCGGAGGAGACACCATGACGACGTCACGCATGGCACGGCGAATCCTTGGACGGCGGATCCTCGCCGCGACCTCGCTCGCCGCCCTCGCGGCCGCAGGGCTGCCCGCCTCCCCCGGCCTCGCCGCCGATGCCGGCGTCACGCAGGAGCGCCTGCTGAACGCCGACAAGGAAGAGGGCAACTGGATCCAGCACCACAAGAACTTCGCCGGCCACCGCTACTCGACGCTGAACCAGATCAACGCGGGCAACGTCAAGAATCTCAAGGTCGCCTGGACGATGGCGCTCGGCGGCATCGAGTCCGGCGGCATCTGGAGCCATGGCGGGCTCGAGGGCACGCCGATCGTCGAGAACGGCATGATGTACGTCACCGACGGGTGGGGCTCGGTCTACAAGATCGACACCCGCGGCGGCGAGGGCAAGCTCGTCTGGAAGATGGACCCGAAGACCGACCGGGAATGGGCCGGCGCGGTCGCCTGCTGCGGCGTCAACAACCGCGGCGTCGCGCTCTGGGGCGACCTCGTGGTCAGCCACACCCTCGACGGGCGCCTGATCGCCACCAACAAGGAGACCGGCCAGGTCGCCTGGCAGCGGCAGGTCGCCGATCCCGACAAGGGCGAGACCATCACGGGCGCGCCGCTGATCGTGAAGGGCCTGGCGATCTCCGGCGTCGGCGGCGCCGAGTACGGCATCCGCGGCTGGATCGCCGCCACCGACCTGAAGACCGAGAAGGAGGTCTGGCGCACCCACACCATCCCGGGCAAGGGCGAGCCGGGCTCCGAGACCTGGAAGGGCGACAACAACGCGGCCGTCAGCGGCGGCGGCTCGACCTGGGTCACCGGCACCTACGATCCCGACACCGACACGGTCGTGTGGGGCGTCGGCAATCCGGGCCCGGACTGGGACAACGCCTACCGGCCGGGCGACAACCTCTACACCGACTCGACGCTCGGCCTCGACGCCCAGACCGGCAAGATCAAGTGGCACTTCCAGCACACGCCGAACGACCCCTACGACTATGACAGCGTGTCGGAGAACCTGCTGGTCGATGCGGGCGGCCGCAAGCTCGCGATCGAGGCCGACCGCAACGGCCACGCCTACGCGGTCGATCGCACCAACGGTCAGTTCGTCTGGGCGACGCCCTTCGTCAAGAAGGTGACCTGGACCAAGGGTATCAACCCCGATACCGGCAAGCCGTTCGAGTACGATCCCACCAAGGACGTGCAGCGCTACAACCCGGCGGCGACTCCTAGCGCCGAGAACAAGAACGCCGATTTCTGCCCGGGCAACATGGGCGGCAAGAACTGGCCGCCGACTGCCTACAACCCGAACCTGCAATACTGGTACATCCCGGTCATCGAGAGCTGCAACCGCGTCACCCACGAGGCGATGACGCAGGCCAACCTGAAACCCCGCGAGTTCTTTACCGGCGGCGGGCCGAGCCAGCCGTTCCGGATCACCGGCAGCGTGACGGCGATCGACGTGAAGACCGGCAAGGTCGCCGGCAAGCACGAGACCCAGTTCCCGCTGCTCGGCGGCATGCTGGCCACGCCCGACCTCGTCTTCACCGGCGAGCCCGGCGGCGGGGTGATGGCGCTCGACGCCAAGAGCCTCGACAAGCTGTGGGAGTTCCGCACCGGCAGCGGCGTCAACGCCCCTCCGATGACCTTCACGGTCGACGGCAAGCAATACGTCGCGATCCTGGTCGGCCTCGGCGGCGCCTGGGACAAGTGGTTCATCGACTCGACCCCGGAACTGAAGAACATCCAGACCGGGTCGATGCTCTACGTCTTCGCGCTCTGACCGGATCGGCTCCAGAAGGCGGGGCGCGTTCGGCGCCCCGCCGCTCACGAGGTTGAAGCGGATGCGGAACTTGGTGTTGCCGGTGGTGCTCGCCGGCCTCGCGCTCGCCTCCCCGTCCTGGGCCCAATCGGCCCGGACCGGCGGGGGCGACGGCGATCTTTCGGTGTTCAAGAAGGCCTGCTCGGGCTGCCACAAGTGGCACGGCGGCGGCGGTGGCGGCTATGGCGGCGACGCCCTGTCGCTGCGCAAGACCGAGCTCGACAAGGACCAGGTCGCCGAGGTGGTGCGCTGCGGCCGGCCCGGCACCGGCATGCCCTACCACCTGCGCGGCGCCTACGACACGGTGAAGTGCTACGACTCGCTCAAGGCCGACATGGCCGGCAACATGCCGCCGGAGGCCGCCGCCTTCCTGCGGCCGGCCGAGATCGACGCCGTGGCCGGCTACGTCGTCACCCAGCTCAAGGGCAAGGGCGAGCCGAACCTCGAGGAATGCACGACCTTCTTCGGCGCGACCTCCCGGGCCTGCGACATCTACCGCAAGAAGGAGGGCTCCGATGCGCCGGCTGTCTCGCACTGAGTTCGCGGCCCTCGCCGCCCTCCTCTGCGCCGGGCCGGCGCTCGCCGCCGGGCCTGAGGCCGCGGACCTGCGCGACCTGCGGGTCGGGATGCCGGTCTCGGAGATCTCGCCCAAGGGCTACGGCGACCTCGCCTGCCGCGAGGGCCCGGCCCGCACGCTGGCGAGCTGGAGCGACTGGCGCGCCTGCCCGGCGGATGCGAAGGGCCTGCACGCCATCGGCTTCGCCTATGCCGACGGCACGACCCGCAACGGCACCCGCGTCGCCGGCCACCCGGCGCGCCTGACCCTGCTCGTCGGCGACGACGCCCGGGTCGACGGGCTGGTGATCGAGACCGACGACGCCGTGCCGCTCTACCTGCGCAAGAAGGGCCACCTCCTCGGCCTCCAGGCCCGCGGCCACTGGGGCGAGGACGGCTGGACCTGCGCCGAGGGCAAGCCCACTGGCGACGAGGCGCCGCTCGGCGAGACCTTCGTCAAGGAGGAGTGCCGCAAGGCCTTGGGCGCGAAGAGCGTGACGGTGACCCGCGACCTCTACGGCCACCAGGGCGCCGACCCGCGCGCCTTCATCAGCCGCACCCGGATCGTCGTGGCGACGACGAAGTAACGCGCGGCCGGCGGCTCTCCGCGCGGGGGCGGTCCTCCGCCGGCCAACCTGACGGCTCGACAACGGCGGCTTCAGCGGCGGTTCAACCCGCGCGGCCGAGAGTGGCGACATGCCGGCGGTCACCACCGCCCCCACGTTGCCAACCACGAGTTGTCGGCCATGACCGGGCGTCCCTCACGCTCCCTGTTCCTCGGTGCCCTCGCGCTCCTCGCCCTCGCGGGCCCGGTCGCGGCGGCCGATCTCGACGAGTATCTGCCGCCCCGCTTCGAGGGCCGGGGCGACTGGCGCGAGCCGGCGCCGCCCCCTCCCCCGCCGCGCTTCGTGCAGGGTCCCGAATTCCGCGGGCCCGGGCCCTGCCGGGTCTTCGTCAAGCGGCGCATCGACCCCTACGGCGACGAGGTGGTGCGCCGGGTGCGGGTCTGCGACGAGGGACCGGGCTATCGCGGTGGCGGCGATCGCGACGGCCCGCCGCCCTGGCACCGTCACCGCCACTGGGACGACGAGCCCGGGCCCGGTCGCTGGTAACGGCCTCACCCGACGATCGGGATCTCGCTCCCGATCGTCACCTCCCCGGCGTCGACCCGGCAGGTGAAGGCGTGGGCCGTCACCCCCGCCTCCCGGGCGCGCCGGAACGCGGCGGCGAAGCCGGGATCGAGGTCGCCGGCGACCGTGAATCGCTCGGCGCGCATCTGCACCACCCAGATCACCATCGCGCGCCCGCCGAGGCGCACCACGTCGGCGAGTTCGTCCATGTGGCGGGCGCTGCGGGCGGCGACGCAGTCCGGGAACTCGGCGAGGCCGGGCCGTCGCATCAGGTGGCAGTTCTTCACCTCGACGTGGATCGGGCCGTCCGCGTCGCCGGCCAGGAAATCGACCCGGCTGGCCTTGCCGTACGCCACCTCCGCCCGCCACGACGTGGCGCCGGCAAGCGGCGTCAGGCGCCCCGCGTGAAACGCCTCCGCCACGAGCGCGTTCGGCCGGGCGGTGTTGATGCCGACCCATTGCGGCCCGCCGGGCAGATCCGCCTCGACCAGCTCCCACGACCAGGCGAGCTTGCGGGCCGGGTTGGTCGAGGCCGAGAGCAGCACCGGCCGGCCGGGGGCGACGAGGCCGAGCATCGCCCCCGGATTGGCGCAATGCGCGGTGACGAGGCTCCCGTCGGGAAGCTCGACATCGGCGAGGAAGCGCTTGTAGCGGCGCACCAGCCGCCCCTCGGTCAGCGGGCCGGGAAAGCGCATGGGCGGAGATCGTCGCGGGGCATTCCGGGCGCTTACCCCGGCCATCCCGGGGTGTCACGCTTGAGCCCGGCCGGACACCGCGATAAGGCGGGCGTCGACCCTGCCGTTCCGTTTCGAGGATGCCCGATGCCCGATGCCAGCCCCGCCCCGGTCACGGCCGCCATCCTGGTCATCGGCGACGAGATCCTGTCCGGGCGCACCAAGGACAAGAACATCGGCTACATCGCCGAGTACCTGACCAATTCGGGCATCGACCTGCGCGAGGTACGGGTGGTCCCGGACGTGGCCGAGGAGATCGTCGGCGCCGTCAATGCCCTGCGCGCCCGCTACACCTACCTGTTCACCACCGGCGGGATCGGGCCGACCCACGACGACATCACGGCCGATTGCGTGGCGCAGGCCCTCGGCGTCGGCATCGACGTCGATCCCCGCGCCAAGGCGATGCTGCTCGAGCGGATCAAGCCCGAGGACCTCAACGAGGCCCGCCTGCGCATGGCCCGGATCCCGTTCGGCGCCGACCTCGTCGAGAACCCGATCTCGAAGGCGCCGGGCTTCATGATCGAGAACGTGATCGTGATGGCCGGCGTGCCGTCGATCATGCAGGCGATGCTCGATTCGGTCGCCCCGCGGCTCAAGACCGGCGCGCGGGTGACCGCCGAGACCATCGAGGCCGGCAACCTGCCGGAGGGCGGCTACGCCGAGGGGCTGGCCGCCATCGCCAAGGCGCATCCGGGCGTCTCGATCGGCTCCTACCCGTCGATGACCCCTGCGGGCTTCCGCAACCAGATCGTGGTGCGCGGCCGCGAGCCCGAGGCGCTGGCGGCTGCACGCACCGACATCGAGGCGCTGCTGGCGCGCCTCCAAGCAGAGCGGACCTGACGCACCATGGCTGCCCCGAGCGACAAGGCCTTTCCCGTTTCCTGGGACCAGTTCCACCGCGATGCCCGGGCGCTCGCCTGGCGGCTGGCCGGCGCCGGCCCGTTCGAGGCGATCGTGTGCATCACCCGCGGCGGGCTGGTGCCGGCCGCGATCGTGGCGCGCGAGCTCGGCATCCGGCTGATCGAGACGGTCTGCGTGGCGAGCTACCACGACTACCAGGAGCAGGGCTCCCTCCAGGTGCTCAAGGACGTCGCGCCGAGCATCCGCGCCATCGGCGACGGGAGCGGCCGGGGCGTGCTGGTCCTCGACGACCTGACCGATACCGGCAAGACCGCCCAGGTGGTCCGCGCCATGCTGCCGGACGCCCACTTCGCCACGGTCTACGCCAAGCCCGCGGGCCGGCCGCTGATCGACACCTTCGTCACCGAGGTGAGCCAGGACACCTGGATCTACTTCCCGTGGGACATGGGCCTGTCCTACCAGGCGCCGATCCAGCCCGGAACGTCCGGTTAAGATCAACACCCCGCTAAGGCGAGCATCTGTTTTCGACGGATCGGTTGAGCGGGGTCTTCGGCCTGTTCGCAGGGCCGTTTCCAGGCCCCGCGAATCGATAAAATTGCGCGGATCCATTTCAGCGCCGGCCAGCAGGTGGGCGGCCATTCTCCTTCCTAACGAAGGGGATGGCACAGATGACCACGGGTTTCGGGCGGCAGGTGAAGCGGGTTCTGGCCGGTGCGGCGGTGATCGCGGCGGCCCTGATCTCGACCCAGGGCGGCGAAGCGGCGGCCCAGGCTCTCGCAGCCCATAACCTCGCAGCCCATAACCTCGCAGCCTTGCCGATGCCGAGCGCCGGCGCCCCGGATCTCGGCCATGCCCGGCCGATCGCCGGCTGGGTCGAGTTCTGCGCCCGCTACGCCTCCGAATGCGCCGTCGACCCGAGCGAGCCGGCCCAGGTCACCCTCACCCCGCGGCTGTGGCAGACGGTCACCGGCATCAACCGCCAGGTCAACACGTCCGTGCGCGCCGTCACCGACCAGGAGCACTGGGGCGTGCCGGACCGCTGGGACCTCGCCGAGGACGGCGCGGGCGATTGCGAGGATTTCCAGTTGCTCAAGCGCAAGCTGCTGGCCCAGGCCGGGCTGCCGCGCCGCGCGATGCGGATGACCGTGGTGATCGACGAGAAGGGCGAGGGCCACGCCGTCCTGATGCTGCGCACCGACCGCGGCGATCTGGTCCTCGACAACAAGACCAGCGCCGTGCTGCCCTGGCACAGGACCGGCTACACCTTCATCAAGCGCGAATCGCAGGACGCGACCGCCTGGGTCTCGCTCGGCGGCGCCACCGCACCGACCATGACCGCCAATCGCTGAAACCCCGAATCACCTGGAAAATCTGCGTCTCGAATTGGAACCAAAGTGCGGCAGGGGCGTTTAACAGGGTTTAAATTTTTCGGTTGAGCCCCGCCCGGCCCCGTGGCAGCTTGGATGCAAGAACCAAGCTCAACGAGTCGATGGGGCAATGCGGGCAGTGATGGACGGCCTCGGCCGGGCGATTCCTCTCGATCGCCAGGGCCTCCTGATGCGCGGCGCTCGGGCGGCGCAGCTGGGGCTTCTCGGGACGCTGCTGCTAATCGGCGGCGCGACCACGCAGGGACAGACCCAGACCCTGGCGGCCCTGCCGGATGCCAGCGCGGCGATCGAGCGCGGCGGCGCGGCCAAGCCCGTGAGCGCCTGGACCGACTTCTGCACCCGCTACCCGGCGGAATGCGCCGTCGACATCAAGGAGCCGACGACGCTGGCGATGACGCCGACCCTGTGGCGCACGCTCACGGCGGTCAACCGGCGCGTCAACGGCCGCATCCGGCCGATGATCGACCAGGACCATTGGGGCGTCGTCGACCGCTGGGACTTCCCGGACGACGGCATGGGCGATTGCGAGGATTACCAGCTCCTGAAGCGCCGGATGCTGGTCGAGCGCGGCCTCGCCCGCCGCGCCCTGCGCATGACGGTGGTGATCGACGAGATCGGCGAGGGCCACGCCGTGCTGATGGTCCGCACCGACCGCGGCGACTACATTCTCGACAACAAGACCAACGCGATCCTGCCCTGGCAGCGCACCGGCTACACCTACGTGAAGCGCGAGGGCCAGGACGGCCTCGCCTGGGTGGCGCTGAACGGCATCACCTCGCCGGTGACCACGGCGAACCGCTGACCACCGATCCGCCGGGCAGACTCACGTCCGGCGCAGCACCTCCTCGGCGAGGCGGCCCCACTCCCCCTGCAGCTTGCGCACGTGGGCGGGCGCCCGGCGCAACCGGTCCAGGATCTCCCGCGCCGTGCGGCGGCCCTCCTCGGCGCGCCCCGCCTGCACCAGCACGGCGGCGCGCCGGGCGCCGGCCTCGTAGCCGTGATCGTGCAGGGCGATCGTCTCGAAGGCGTCGCACGCCTCGTCGGTGCGGCCGAGGGCGGCCAGGACGCGGGCATGGAGCATGGCGCCGCGCGGGCCGTGGTAATCGCCCTCGCGCACTCTCAGCGCCTCGAGGCCGGCGAGCGCCTCGGCGGGGCGGCCGAGTTCCAGCGCCGCCTCGGCCAGGCCGAGATGGAACACCGGCTCGCCGCCATTCGGCCGCCGGACGATCTCGTCGTACTGGTCCCACGCCTCCTGCCAGCGGCCCAGGGCGGCGCATTCCTCGGCCAGGGCCGCCCGGTTGGCCACCGTATCGGCGTCGGCGACGCGCTCGCGCAGCATCCGGCAGGTCCTGCTCGGATCGAGCTGCCGTGCGATCCCGCGCCCGGCGGAGCGTGCCCGGGGCGAGCCGAGGAGGTTCGGCAACACCTCGACGACGAGATAGGCGAGGCCGCCGATCGGCGGCAGCAGGATGATGATCCAGCCCCAGGGCGAGAAGCGCCCGGTCCTCGCGGCGTGGATGGCGAGGGCGGCGTTCAGGCAGAAGACGACGAGGGCGATCGGCACGGCGCGCATCCCGGATGTCGAGGCTGCCCGCGATTAGGGAATGGTCTTCCGCAAGGTCAAGCGCATCTCGGTGCGGAGGATTGCCGACCCGGTTCCGGCTCCGCCCGTCAGGCGCCTGAGACCAGATGGGCGAGGTCGAGCACGACCCGGCCCGAGACCAGGCTCCAGCCGCAGGCGAGGATCGTCGCCAGCATCACGAACGGCATCGGCCGCCCCTCGATGCGCCGGCCGCGCACGGTATTGCGCAGGATGATGAACGGCGCCCCGAAGGCGAGGATCGGCAGGGAGGCCAGCGCCACGAGGCCGCCGCCCGACAGGAGGCCGAAGCTCGCCCGCCGCGCCGTCGCCCATTCGAAGGCGCTCGCCAGCAAGCCGGCGAAGGCGAGGCCGAGCACCAGGGTCTGCAGGTTCTCGATGGCGGAGGGCGAGAGGTTCATGGGAGGTTAAACTCCGGCAGGCGCGTTCGTCCCACCCTGCGCCAGGGGCGATTTTCGGTTATGGTTAATTTTTCGTTATCCACAGGTCTTTGCGAGCGATCCCGTTGCGGGATTCTCCAAGGCATGACGCAGCGCCGCCACAGAAATCCGGGGCGTGGCAGCGTGGCCGTAAGGCATCGTTAACGATCGCAGCCGAACGTTCGGGGGACGGACCCTCCCGGGTCCCGCGCGAACGAATCGGAGGCGGGCGCCATGGGGCCTGCACTGGGCGCCTCTCTGGCGCGACTGGAACGGGATGGGGCGCAGGCCCCGCGGGTCGGCCGGCCGGCCGTTTCCGCCCTCGCGGCGGGCCGGACGGTGTCCGCCGACCGGCGCCTGATGCTGGCGGCGGCCCTCGGGTTCGCCGGTGCGCTCGGCCTGACGGGCGCCGTCGCCGCGTGGCTCGCCCGCCCGCCGGCCCCGGCCGGCCCGGTCGTGGTGAGCACGCTCACGCCCCGGCCCCTGGTGCTGCCCGCCGCCTGGCTCGTCCGCCCCGGCGCGACCGAGGCGACGAGCGACCGGATCGACCTGGCGATCCCCTGGACCGAGCTGACCGGCAGCGTCCTGCCCGGCCAGATGCGGGTGACGGCGACGCGCGCGCCCGAGACCGCGGCGCCGCTGAGCCCGGCCCGGCGCTACGCCCGCTTCCTCACCGCCGAGGCGCAGCCGGTTCCGGAGGGCCTGATGCGGCGGCGCTTCCGCGCCGGTACGCCGTTCGAGGGCGAGGATCTCTATCTCGCGGAAGGCGACGGCAGCCGGTTCGCGGCGCGCTGCGCTACCGGCCGGGTGCCGGAGCCGGACGCGGCCTGCCTCAGCGAGATCCGGATCGGCGCGCTTGCCCTGCGCCTGCGCTTCTCGGCCGACCGGCTGCCGGCCTGGGCTGCCGGCCTCGCCGGGCTGGAGCGGCTGTTCGGCCCCAGCCCGTGACGGATCGGCCTATTCGTCCTCGAGATCGGTATCGAGGATCGCCATCGAGAAGTTGAACGAGCGATCGCCGTCCTCGTCGTCGACCGACAGCACGCCGACGAATTCCTCGCCGATGTAGACCTCGGCCGAGTCCGTCTTCTTGGGACGGCCGACGAGGCGGATGTTGTGGTTCGCGAAAGTGCGCCGAAGGTAGCCTTCCACCTTCGTCATCTCGATCTTGTTCACGCTGGCCTCTTCACGCGCTTGGCTTGGCGGTCCCTCGCCCGGAGCGGGGACGGGCCGCCTTCAACGAGGATCCCGAGCCGCGGCACGGGATGCGACGACGCCCCCTCCCCGCCGGGCAGGCCGCGGGGGCTGCCCGCGGAGGGCTGGCGGCAGGCCCCCGCCTTGCCACGGCGGGGCCGGGCGGGCAAGGCGGCTCCGGGCCGGCGTTTCAGATGCCGTCCATCAGATGGATGAACTGGTCCATCGCGCGGGCCGGGTCGGAGCAGCCGGCCGAGCCGACGACCCGGGCCGGCACGCCCACCACGGTGGTGCAGGGCGGCACCGCCTGGAGCACGACCGAGCCGGCGGCGACCCGGGCGCGGGCCCCGACCTCGATGTTGCCGAGGATCTTCGCGCCGGCGCCGATCATCACGCCCTGCCGGATCTTGGGGTGGCGGTCGCCGCCCTGCTTGCCGGTGCCGCCGAGGGTGACGTCGTGCAGCATCGACACCTCGTCCTCGATCACCGCCGTCGAGCCGACGACGAGACCGGTGGCGTGGTCGAGGAAGATGCCGCGGCCGATCCGGGCCGCCGGGTGGATGTCGGTCTGGAAGACTTCCGACGAGCGGCTCTGCAGGTAGAGCGCGAGGTCGCGCCGGCCGCGGGTCCACAGCCAGTGGCCGAGGCGGTGGGCCTGGATGGCGTGGAAGCCCTTGAAGTACAGGACCGGTTCGATCGCCCGGCCGGCGGCCGGGTCGCGGTCGATCACCGCGCCGATATCGGCCCGGAAGGCCTGGCCGATGCCGGGGTCGTCGGCCACCGCCTCGCCGAAGCTCTGGGCGATCAGGTCGGCGGTGAGGGCCGGATGGCCGAGCCGCGAGGCGACCCGGTGCGCCACCGCCGATTCGAGGGTGGCGTGGTTGAGGACGCTCGCGAACAGGAACGAGGCCAGGCGCGGCTCGTCGCGCATCACGGACTCGGCCTCCTGGCGCAGCCGCCGCCAGACCGGATCGACGGTCCCGGCGACCGGATCGGCGCCGGGGACGGAGGGGGCGGGACTGGACGACAACGGCCTTCTCCTCGGCGGGCGCGGCGGGCGAACGAAACTCCACCCGGTGCACGGAGCGCGACGGCATTCTTCGGGGATAGCGTGGAGAGCCTACCCCGGTTCATCAAGCCCCCGCGGCGCGGATCAGGGCTGTCCCCGCGCGCAAAAACCCGGCCGATCGCCCCCAGACGGCGGGAAGCGGCCGGTCGCGCGCCCCGGACCCGCGCGTCAATCGCCGTCGGGACGGAACACGTAGCCCATGCCGCGCACGGTCCTGATGAAGCGCGGATTGGCCGGGTCCGGCTCGACCTTCTTGCGGATGCGGTTGATCCGCACGTCGATCGCCCGGTCGAACGCTTCCGGGTCGCGGGCATCGGCGAGGTCGAGCAGGCGCTCGCGGGTCAGGACCCGCTTGGGGTTGTCAAGGAAGGCCTTGAGCAGGGCGTATTCGGAGCGGGTCAGGATCTGCTCGGTGCCGGCCTCGTCGCGCAGGCGCAGGGTCTCGGTGTCGACGATCATCCGGCCGAAGCGGACGCCGCCCTCGGGCGGGGACGGCTCGGCCGGCCCGCGCCCCTGCGCGGCCCGACGCAGCACCGAGCGGATGCGGGCGACCAGCTCGCGCAGCTCGCACGGCTTGGGCAGGTAGTCGTCGGCCCCGAGCTCGAGGCCGACCACCCGGTCGATCGGGCTCGCCGTGGCGGTGAGCATGATGATCGGCACGCTCGACCGGCCTTTGAGGTCGCGCACGATCGACAGCCCGTCCTCCTCCGGCATGTTGAGGTCGAGGACGATCAGGTCCGGGGCGACCTCGGCGAGACGTCGGCGCAGGGCGCGCCCACCGTCGCACAGGCTGACCTCGAAACCGTGCATCCTCAGGTAATCGCCCACCATGGCGCGGGCATCGGCCTCGTCGTCGACCACGACGACATGCGGCGCCGGCCCGGTCACCATTCCGCCCGCCGCGATCCGCGCCTCGCCGTCATGCCGCGCCCCCGTGCCGGAGCGCCCCGAGATCGCGAGGCGCTCCGGCACGACAATGCCGTGCCGCAGGCCGTCCGTCCACGTCCCTGCCGGCCCCGGTCGGGCTCCGCTGTCGGCGCGCGACCTCGGCGGCCGGGGCCTCAGCCGAGGATGCGGGCGAGGCGCGCGGCGATCCGCAGGCGCGAGGCGGCCGGCAGCGCGCCCGGCGCCTCGGCCTCGATCAGGGCGGCGACCTCGGCGAGGCTCGGGCCACGTGAGCGTGAATCCTGCAGCAGGGCATTCAGGTCATCGAGGTCGCGCCGCCACGGCGCGTCCTCCGCCAGGGGCGCGGCGTTCGCGCCGACTTGTCTCGGGACCACGTGAAGCATGGCGTGCCTCCGTTCCTTGCAGGCGCGGCGCCTGCAGGCGGGTTCTGCTGCGGGAGCATTGCACCCCGAACCGGGCGGTACTGGATGTGCTCCCGCGCACAAGACCCGACGCCCCCCGCACCAATCGACGGCGCGACGACCGCCGGGACCGTCTTTCGCGTCGCCCGTTCGAGGGCCGCGGGATCGAAGGAAGCGGGGTACTTCCTCCGACGCGACCTTGTCGGCAGTTCCGCTCCCGGCCAGGATGACCGCGCGATGCCTAGCCCCGCGACGCCTTGCCCAGCGACGCCTTGCCCGACGTCGTGCCGCATCGCCTGCCGGCGGTCCCGGCGGAGCGGTTGGGGAGCCCCACGGACGGTCGATGAGCGACGACGACATCCTCTTCCTGCTGCCGGACGACGAGCCCGGCGAGACCGCCGCCGCCTCCTGGCCGGTCCTCGTCGTCGACGACGATCCCGCGGTGCACGAGGGCACCCGCTTCGCCCTATCGGGCTACAGCCTCGAAGGGGCCGGGCTGGAGCTCGTCTCGGCCTATTCGGCCGCCGAGGCCCGGACGGTGCTCGCCCGACGCGGCGTCGCCGTGATCCTGCTCGACGTGGTGATGGAGACCGACGATGCCGGCCTGCGGCTCGTCGATTTCGTCCGGCGCGAGCTGAAGGACGAGACCGTTCGCATCATCCTGCGCACCGGCCAGCCCGGCCAGGCACCGGAGCGCCGGGTCATCGTCGACTACGACATCAACGACTACAAGGCGAAGACCGAGCTCACCGCCGACAAGCTGTTCACCAGCCTCACCGCCGCGCTGCGCGCCTACCAGCAGCTCAAGCGCCTGGAAGAGACGCGGCGAGGGCTCGAGATCATCATCGACGCCGCCCCGATGCTGCTCGACTACAAGTCGATGCAGCGGCTGGCCGAAGGCGTGCTGACCCAGGTCGGCTCGCTGCTCAACGTCGCCTGCGAGGGCATCCTGGTGCTGCGCGACCATACCGGCCCGCAGGACGCGGTCAGCGTGCTCGCCGGATCCGGCTGCTACCAGCACCTCGTCGGCGGGGACGGGACCGGCCCCCTCGACGACGCCGTCCAGGAGATCGTCGCCCAGGCCTTCGCCGAGCGACGCCACACCTTCGGCGAGCAGTGGTCGACGCTCTACGTCCACACCGCCAGCGGCAGCGAGATCGTCGCCCTGCTGAAGGCCGACCGCTCGCTCTCCGAGACCGACCGCGCGCTCATCGCCCTGTTCACCTCGCGCCTGTCGGTCGCCTTCGACAACGTCATCCTCTACGAGCGCCTGCAGCAGGCCAATATCGGCCTCGAGCAGCGGGTGGTGGAGCGGACCGCCGAACTGATGCGCGCGAACCGCCGGCTCGCGATGCAACGGTCCGACCTGCGCCGCGCCAACCAGCTCAAGACCGAGATCCTCGGCACGGTCGCCCACGACCTGAAGAACCCGCTCGCCGTGATCCTCGGCCGGGCCGAGATGCTGGGCGACATGATCGAGGCGAACCCGCAGCCGACCGAGGCGATGCACGCCCAGATCGGCCATATCCGCGAGACGGCGCGCCGCCTCACCGGCATGATCGAGACCCTGATCGCCGACGCGATGAACGACGCCCTCGACATCGCGCTCCGGCGCGAGCCGGTCGACGTCGCCGGCCTCGCCCGCGAGGTGTCGCTCGCCAACGCGCCGCTCGCCGAGACCAAGGGGCAGACCCTGCGCTCGGCGATCCCCGACAGCCTGACGCTGCACGGCGATGCCGAGCGGCTGCGCGAGGCGATGGACAACCTGATCTCGAACGCCATCAAGTACTCGCCGGCCGGGGCCGAGATCCTGGTCACGGTGGCGCGGGAGGGGGCCGAGACGGTCTACGCCGTGCGCGACCACGGCCCGGGCCTGTCGCCCGAGGATGTCGGCCGCCTCTACGGCCGCTTCCAGCGCCTCTCGGCCAAGCCCACTGCCGGCGAGGGCTCGACCGGCCTCGGCCTTTCGATCGTCAAGCGCATTGCCGAGCTGCATGGCGGGCGCGTCACCGCGCAGACGCATGAGCACGGACCCGGCTCGACCTTCGCGATCCGGCTGCCGGACGGCGACGGCGAGGCGGCATGAGCCGATCGGTCAGCGTTGACTGTTCGTCATTGGATCATACAATCTGACCCAGGAGTGGGGCGAAGAGCTTCCGCTCCTCGCCCCTTTTCGGTGGGGCTACGCTAGCCGAGCTTGACGCGGAGGATCAGGACCACACTGGTCCTCCGCACTCGCTTGTAGAACACCGAAACGCGAAAGCGTGGTCGAAACCACCCCATCGTCGCCTCCTGGGTTCGTGTTCGGCGATGCTTTCGCCCGAAGACACCCGGCCGCTTACCGGGCGCGAGGCTGTGGTGCCCTGGCGCTTTCCGCTCGATCACGTCGCCAGATGACCATAGGTCAGTCCCGCCCGCAAGGCGAACGGGCCGACCGCGTCAGCCCGCGTCGCTCGCCCCCATTCCCTGCTCGTGCGGGTCCGTCACTGCGTCGCGGATCGGGCTGCGCGCCTTCGGGGCGATGTGCAGGGCGGTGAGCGCCAGCGGGTCGAGGCCGTGATCGGCGTCCGCGCAATAGGCGACGAGCTGATCGCGCATGCGCGGGGTCCAGAACGCCACGATGTGCTTGTGGATGCCCGCCACCGCCTCGTCCTGCGGATAGGAGCGGAAGAACGCGGCGATCTGGTTCGCCATGCGGACGAGCTTCTCGTGGGGATCGGTGGCGCTCATTTGAGAAACACTCACGGAACGGTCAGGCGCTCGGGCGCGGTGAACAGGGTGACGGTGTCGTGGCGGGCGATCGCCGCGAGGGTCAGGCCGTGCCGGGCGGCGCGCTCGACGGCGAGCGAGGTCGGGGCCGAGATCGCCACCAGGATCGCCGCGCCGAAGCTCGCGGCCTTCTCGACCATCTCGAACGAGCAGCGGCTGGTGATGACGAGGAAGCCGTCCTCGGGTCTCGTGCCGGCGCGCAGGAGCGCGCCGATCAGCTTGTCGAGGGCGTTGTGACGCCCGACATCCTCGCGGACCGCCAGGATGGTGCCGTCGCGGTCGGCCCAGGCGGCGGCATGGACCGCCCGGGTCTCGCGTCCGAGCACCTGGAGGTCGTCGAGGGCCTGGAGCGCCCGTTCGACGGCGCCGAGGGAGACCGTGACGCCTTCCGCGGCGTGCCGGTCCGCTTTCGGGATGTCCTTCAGGTCGTCGATGCCGCAGACCCCGCAGCCGGTGCGGCCCGACAACACCCGCTTGCGGGCGAGATGCTCGCGCAGGCGCCCGGGCGCGAGGTCGACGACGAGGCGCAAGCCCCCCTCCCCGGCCTCGACCGCGGCGCCGCGGATCTCCTCGGCGCCGGCCACGATGCCTTCGGTCAGGCTGAAGCCGTAGGCGAAATCCTCGAGATCCGCCGGGGTCGTCATCATCACGGCGTAGGGAACGTCGCCGTAGACGACGTTCACCGGCATCTCGACGGCGAGCGGACGCATCCCCTCCCGCTCCGCGCCGCGCCCGTAGGCGACGACGCGGGTCGGGACGGACTGACTCGTCGCGACGCCGCTACTCGGCGGCATCGAGGGTGTGAGCGATGCGGGTGAGGGAGATGTCTTCCTCATAGAACCGGGCCTGCCAATCGGACGGCCGGTTGGTACGCCGAACCTGCACCGCCGTCACCTTGTACTCGGGGCAGTTGGTCGCCCAGTCCGAGTAGTCGGTGGTGATGACGTTGGCGCCGGTCTTCGCGTGGTGGAAGGTGGTGTAGACCACCCCCGGCTGCATCCGCTCGGTGACCCGCGCCTTCAGCGCGATGTCGCCCGACCGGCTCTCCAGGCTGATGAGGTCGCCCTCGACGATGCCGCGGCTCTCGGCGTCGAAGGGATGGATCTCCAGCACGTCCTCGGGATGCCACAGCGAGTTGGCGGTGCGCCGGGTCTGCGCCCCGACATTGTACTGCGACAGGATCCGGCCGGTGGTGAGGATCAGCGGGAACTTGCGCGTGGTGCGCTCGTCGGATGCGACGAACTCGGTGAGCATGAACCGGCCGAGGCCCCGCACGAAGCGGTCGACATGCATCATCGGCGTACCGAGCGGTGCCTTGTCGTTGCACGGCCATTGGATCGAGCCGAGTTCCTCGAGCTTGGCGTAGGACACGCCGGCGAAGCTCGGGGTCAGGGACGCGATCTCGTCCATGATCTCGGACGGGTGCCCGTAGTGCATCGGGTAGCCGAGCGCATTGGAGAGCAGCATCGTGCCCTCCCAGTCGCCGTAGCCGCCCATCGGCGCCATCACCTGGCGCACCCGGCTGATCCGCCGCTCGGCATTGGTGAAGGTGCCGTCCTTCTCCAGGAACGAGGCACCCGGCAGGAAGACGTGGGCGTATTTCGCAGTCTCGTTCAGGAACAGGTCCTGGATGACGATGCACTCCATCGCCTTCAGGCCGGCCGTGACGTGGTGCGTGTCGGGGTCGGACTGGGCGATGTCCTCGCCCTGGATGTACAGGCCCTTGAAGGTGCCGGCGACCGCCTCGTCGAGCATGTTGGTGATGCGCAGGCCCGGATCGGGCGAGAGCTGCGCGCCCCACAGGGCCTCGAAGGTCTCGCGGGTCGCGTCGTCCGAGACGTGGCGGTAGCCGGTCAGCTCGTGCGGAAACGAGCCCATGTCGCAGGAGCCCTGGACGTTGTTCTGGCCCCGCAGCGGGTTCACGCCGGCGCCCGGCTTGCCGATGTTGCCGGTGGCCATGGCGAGGTTCGCCATGCCCATCACCATGGTCGAGCCCTGGCTGTGCTCGGTGACGCCGAGGCCGTAATAGATCGCCGCGGCTCCGCCCTTGGCGTAGAGGCGGGCGGCCGCCCGCACCTCGGCCGGGTCGCAGCCGGTCAGCTCCTGCACCGCTTCCGGCGCGTGGCGCTCGTCGGCGATGAAGCGGGCCCAGATCTCGAAGTCCTTCAGGTCGCAGCGCTCGCGGACATAGGCCTCGTCGACGAGACCGTCCGTCACCACGACGTGGGCGAGC
Source organism: Methylobacterium platani (assembly GCF_001653715.1). Taxonomy (GTDB): domain Bacteria; phylum Pseudomonadota; class Alphaproteobacteria; order Rhizobiales; family Beijerinckiaceae; genus Methylobacterium; species Methylobacterium platani. Next base: position 182,045 of record NZ_LWHQ01000038.1, on the reverse strand, counting down.
GCGTTGACCATCGCCACGTTGGCGCCGGGCTTGACCGGAAGATGGTGCGCCGCCCGGATGTGGGGCGACTTGACGAGGTCGATCCGGCGCGGATCGATCACGATCAGCTTGGCGCCCTGGCGCAGGCGCTTCTTCATCCGCGAGCCGAAGACCGGGTGGCCGTCGGTCGGGTTGGCGCCGATCACCAGGATCACGTCGGAATCCTCGACCGACTTGAAGTCCTGGGTGCCGGCCGAGGTGCCGAGCGTCGACATCAGGCCGTAGCCGGTCGGCGAGTGGCAGACCCGGGCGCAGGTATCGACGTTGTTGTTGCCGAAACCGGCGCGGACCAGCTTCTGGACGAGGTAGGCTTCCTCGTTGGTGCAGCGCGACGAGGTGATGCCGCCGATCGAGTCGCGCCCGTACTGGGCCTGGATGCGCTTGAACGCGGAGGCCGCGTGCTGGATCGCCTCCTCCCAGGACACTTCGCGCCAGGGATCGGTGATCTTCTCGCGCACCATCGGCTTGGTGATGCGGTCCTGGTGGGTGGCGTAGCCGTAGGCGAAGCGGCCCTTGACGCAGGAATGGCCCTCGTTGGCCTTGCCGTCCTTGTAGGGCACCATGCGGACGATCCGGTCGCCCTGCATCTCGGCCTTGAAGGCGCAGCCGACGCCGCAATAGGCGCAGGTCGTGACCTTGGAATGCTCCGGCTGGCCCATCGCGATGACGGACTTCTCCTGCAGCGTCGCCGTCGGGCAGGCCTGCACGCAGGCGCCGCACGACACGCATTCGGAGTTGAAGAAGTCGGTCGGCCCCGCCGCCACCCGGGAATCGAAGCCGCGACCGGCGATGGTCAGCGCGAAGGTGCCCTGCACCTCCTCGCAGGCCCGGACGCAGCGGTTGCAGACGATGCACTTCGACGGGTCGTAAGCGAAGTACGGGTTCGACTCGTCCTTCGGCAGGTAGAGCTCGGAGTTCTTCGAGACGTGGTTGGCGCCGTCGTAGCCGTAGCGGACCTCGCGCAGGCCCACCGTGCCGGCCTGGGTCTGCAACTCGCAATCGCCGTTGGCCGAGCAGGTCAGGCAGTCGAGCGGGTGGTCGGAGATGTAGAGCTCCATCACGCCCTTGCGCAGTCGCGCGAGCTTGTCCGACTGGGTGTGCACCACCATGCCGTTCTCGGCCGGCGTCGTGCAGGAGGCTGGTGTACCGCGCCGCCCGTCGATCTCGACGAGGCAAAGGCGGCAGGAGCCGAAGGGCTCGAGCGAGTCGGTGGCGCAGAGCTTCGGGATCTGCGTGCCGGCATGCATCGCCGCCGCCATCACCGAGGTGCCGGCGGGTACGGTCACGGACTGGCCATCGATCGTCAGCGTCACGCTCTGGTCGGAGACGCGGATCGGGGTGCCGTAGTCGATTTCCTTGATGAGGGCCATCGGGTGCGTCCTCACTCGGCCGCCAGCGGCAGCTTGGCGCCGCGGCCGGAAAAATCTTCCGGGAAATGGGTGAGCGCGCTCATCACCGGCACGGGCGTCAGCCCGCCCATGGCGCAGAGCGAGCCGTCGGTCATGACCTCGCAGAGGTCGGTGACGAGGGCGAGGTTTTCACGCGGCGACTCGCCGGCGAGCACCTTGTCGATCGTCTCCATGCCCCGCACCGCACCGATGCGGCAGGGCGTGCACTTGCCGCACGACTCGGCGGCGCAGAACTCGAAGGCGAATCGGGCCTGGCGCGCGAGGTCGACGGTGTCGTCGAACACCACGACGCCGCCATGGCCGAGGAGGCCCTTCTTCGCCGCGAAGGCCTCGTAGTCGAGCGGCGTGTCGAGGAGCGTGTCGGGGAAGTAGGCCCCGAGCGGCCCGCCGACCTGCACGGCGCGCAGCGGCCTCCCCGAGGCGGTGCCGCCGCCGAAATCCTCGATCACCTCGCGCAAGCTCAGCCCGAAGGCGGTCTCGATCAGCCCGCCGCGCGCGACGTTGCCGGCGAGCTGGATCGGCAGGGTGCCGAGCGAGCGGCCCATGCCGTAGGCGGCGTAGGCCGGACCGCCATGTTCCAGGATCCACGGCACGGCCGCGAAGGACAGCACGTTGTTGACGAGCGTCGGCTGGCCGAACAGACCCTTCAGCGCAGGGATCGGGGGCTTGGCCCGCACGAGGCCGCGCTTGCCCTCGAGGCTCTCGAGGAGGGACGTTTCCTCGCCGCAGATATAGGCGCCGGCCCCGAGACGCACTTCGAGGTGGAAGGCTCGGCCCGACCCCAGCACGTTCGCGCCGAGGAAGCCGGCCCGCTCGGCCGCCGCGATGGCGGTCTCGAGCGCCGCGAAGGCGTGCGGATACTCGGAGCGGCAATAGATGTAGCCGCGGGTCGCACCCACCGCGACGGCCGCGATGGTCATGCCCTCGATCAGCGTGAGGGGATCGCCCTCCATCAGCATCCGGTCCGCGAAGGTGCCGGAATCGCCCTCGTCGGCGTTGCAGACCACGTACTTCTGCGGGCTCTCGGCCAGCATCACCGTGTTCCACTTGATGCCGGTCGGGAAGCCGGCGCCGCCGCGGCCGCGCAACCCCGAGGCCTTCACCGCCTCGACGGTGCCGGCGGGCCCGGCGGCCAGCGCGGCCTCGAGGCCGCGATAGCCGCCATGGGCGCGGTAATCCTCGACCGAGGCCGGATCGACGATCCCGCAGCGGCCGAAGGTCAGGCGCTGCTGGCGCGCCAGGTAGGGGTGTTCCTCGGGGCGGCCGATGCGCAGGGCATGCGCCCCGCCCTCGACCAGCCCGGCATCGAGCAGCGATTCGACGTCGCCCGGCCGCACCGGCCCGTAGGCGATGCGCCCCTCGGGCGTCGCCACTTCGAGCAGCGGCTCCAGCCACAGCATGCCGCGCGAGCCGGTGCGCACCAGGGTGATATCGAGACCGCGGGCTTGCGCCGCGCGGGTCAGCGCCCTGGCGACCCGGTCGGCGCCGAGCGCGAGGCTGGCTGCGTCCTTCGGCAGGTAGAGGGTGATGCTCACGCGGCGCGCTCCGTCAGGGCATCCGCCAGGGTGTCGAGGTCGAGGCGGCCGACCGGCTCGCCGTCGACGAGGGCCGCCGGGCCGCAGGCGCACAGGCCGAGGCAGAAGACCGGCTCCACCGTCACCCGCCCGTCGCGGGTCGTGCCGTGCCAGGCGACGTCGTAGCGGCGCAGCACGTCCTCGTGCAGCGCGTCGGCGCCGACGGCCTGGCAGGCCTCGGCCCGGCACAGCTTCACGGTGTGCCGCCCCGCCGGCTCGCTGCGGAAATCGTGGTAGAAGGTGATGCAGCCGTGAACTTCCGCCCGCGACAGGTTCAGCGCGTCGGCGATTAGCGGCACCGCCTCGCCGTCGACGTAGCCGAAGGTCTCCTGGAGCGCGTGCAGGATCGGCAGCGTGGCGCCCTCGCGGCGGGCATGCTCGGCGATGATCCCCGCCGCCCGCCCGGCATCCCAGGGCTCCCGGCCCGCGCCTCGACCAAGTTCGTGGCTCGGCATGTTTTCCAGCCCAGATCGTTATCGTTCTAAGGCCGCAAACTGGTCGGTCCGGGCCGTCGGATCAATCGCGCGGTTCGGTGGCACGACAAGGAATTTTTGTTGAACGGAGCACGCTCGCGGGGAAAAGGTCGAACAAGCGCGGGGCCTGCGACGAAAGTTCGAGCCGCCGTCGCCGAGGTGTGAAGCCGCGTTGCGCGTCAGAGCGCCGCCACCTCGGCGGCGAGATCGGGCGCGATCGCCCGCGCCTCGGACAGGAAGGCGGCGACCAGCGGGGTCATCGGGTCGCGCTCGGGCACGACGAGGCCGATCATGTGGCTGACGTCGGGATCGGTGATCGGCACCGCCCGCACCCGCTCGGTGAGGCGGAAGGTCTCGGCGAGGGCCGCCGGCATGATGCTCGCCCACTTGGCGGTGCGCACGTGGGTGACGAGCACGATCATCGAGTTCGATTCGAGCAGCGGCGCCGGCTCGGCCCCGGCGGCGCGCAGGTGGCGGTCGATGATGCGCCGGTTCTGCATCGCCGGGGTGAGCAGGCAGAGCGGAATCCGCCCGACCTCGGCCCAGGTCACGCTCGCCCGCCCGCCGTAGATCCCGTCGGCGGCGGTGAGCAGACGGTAATGCTCGCGGTAGAGCGGCAGGGCGGTGACGCGGCCGAGCGGCTCGTCCTCGATGTAGGTCAGGCCGGCATCGAGTTCGAGATTGGCGATCTGCCGGACGATCTCGTGCGAGGTCGCCGACTGCACCGAGAAGCGCACCGCCGGGTGGCGGGCCCGGAACGGCGTGGTGAGCGCGGCGACCATCGGGGTCGCGGTCGGGATCGCCGCCATCCGGAGGGTGCCCGACAGGCCGCGGCGCAGGGCCGCCACCTCCTGGCGCATGGCGCGGGCGTCGCCGACGATGCGCCGCGCCCAGTCGAGCACCCGCTCGCCCTCCGGGGTGAAGCCCTGGAAGCGCGAGCCGCGTTGCACGAGAAGCACACCCAGCCGTTCCTCGAGCTGCTTCACCCCCGCCGAGAGAGTCTGCTGCGAGACCCCGCAGGCCTGGGCGGCGCGGCCGAAATGCTGCTCGCGGGCGAGCGCCAGGATGAATTCGAGGCGCTCGATCATCGAAGGGTCATCGGGGAGCTACCGGCACGTCGGGCCGTCCAGGAAGGCGCTTCTGAATCGCGCAGGCTTGTGCGGAATCATTCGAGCCTCAGGACGAATGTCCAGTGCCCACAGGCGAATTCCGCACGCCGATGCGACGCCAACGCCGTTGCGCTTGCGTCGTCATTGTGGTGAGAGACGCCGACCGGGTCTCGGCCGGTTTCCGGCCGCAGGGCGGCGGGCCGGCATCGCGCGGGCGAGACAGGACGGCGCTCCCGCCGCGCGGGCGCCCGTTGCCGGCAGACAGCCTGTTGGGGAGCATCGAGGGCACCATGGGGATGGCGAGGGCGCAAGACCGGTCGACGGGCCGGGGCTTCTGGGGACGCGCCGCGGCGCTGGCGGCGACCGGGCTCCTCGGCAGCGTGACGGCCGCGACGGCGGCGGGCGTGGGCCAGCCGGTGCCGTGGCAGATGGACCTGCAGGTCCCGGTGACGGCGGTGGCTACGGAAATCTACAATTTCCACCACCTGCTGAACTGGATCATGCTCGTCGTCGTCCTGTTCGTGCTGGCCCTGCTGATCGCGGTGGTGGTCAAGTTCAACGAGACGAAGAACCCGACCCCGTCGCGCACCACGCACAACACGATGCTGGAGGTCGCCTGGACGATCGTCCCAGTGCTGATCCTGGTGGCGATCGCGATCCCGTCGTTCCGCGTGCTGCGCACCCAGCTCTCGGACCCGAAGGCCGACCTGATGGTCAAGGTCATCGGCCATGCCTGGTACTGGTCCTACGAGTACCCGGAGGCGGTCGGCGGCTTCAAGTTCGACGCCAACCTGCTCGAGGGCGAGGACCAGGTGAAGTCCGGCCAGCCCAAGCTGCTCGCCACCGACAACGAGGTGGTGGTGCCGGTGAACAAGATCGTGAAGATCCAGGTCACCGCCGCCGACGTGATGCATTCCTGGGCGATGCCGTCCTTCGGCTTCAAGATCGACGCGATCCCGGGCCGCCTCAACCAGTTCTGGTTCAAGGCCGAGCGCGAGGGCGTCTATCACGGCCAGTGCTCCGAGCTGTGCGGCCAGCGCCACGCCTACATGCCGATCACCGTGAAGGTGGTGAGCGAGCAGGCCTTCCAGGCCTGGACCGCCGAGGCCAAGACCAAGTTCGCCCGCACCGACGGCGGGCCTAAGTTCGCCGAAGCCAAGTAAGGCGCCCGGCGGACGCCGACTGATTTCATGACGCGGGGCGCCGCCGCCGGCGCGCCCCGCCCCTTTCGACAGACCGACCGAGACATTCCTCGAAGAGGCTGACCCCATGGCTCAAGCCGTCACGGCAGGGCACGACCACGCCCACGACCATACGCCACCGTTCTTCCAGCGCTGGTTCAACTCGACCAACCACAAGGACATCGGCACGCTCTACCTGCTGTTCGCCTTCTCGGCGGGCATCGTCGGCGCGTTCCTGTCCTTCGGCATCCGGATGGAGATGGAGGCCCCTGGCCTGCAGTACTTCTCCAACCCGCAGACCTACAACGTGTTCGTGACCGGGCACGGCCTCATCATGGTGTTCTTCATGGTGATGCCGGCCCTTATCGGCGGGTTCGGCAACTGGTTCGTGCCGCTGATGATCGGCGCGCCGGACATGGCGTTCCCGCGCATGAACAACATCTCGTTCTGGCTGACGGTCGCGGGCTTCATGAGCCTCGTCTGCTCGCTGTTCGTCGAGGGCGCCCCGGGCGCGGTCGGCGCCGGCACCGGCTGGACCGTCTACCCGCCGCTCTCCACCGCCGGCCATCCCGGCCCGGCCGTCGACTTCGCGATCTTCGCCCTGCACCTGTCGGGCGCGGGCTCGATCCTCGGCGCGATCAACTTCATCACCACCATCCTGAACATGCGCGCGCCGGGCATGACCCTGCACAAGATGCCGCTGTTCGCCTGGTCGATGCTGGTGACCGCGTTCCTGCTGCTGCTGTCGCTGCCCGTTCTCGCCGGCGCGATCACCATGCTGCTGACCGACCGCAACTTCGGCACGACCTTCTTCGATCCGGCCGGCGGCGGCGACCCGATCCTGTACCAGCACCTGTTCTGGTTCTTCGGCCACCCCGAAGTCTACATCATGATCCTGCCGGCCTTCGGCATCGTCTCGCACATCATCTCGACCTTCTCGCGCAAGCCGGTCTTCGGCTATCTCGCGATGGCCTACGCGATGGTGGCGATCGGCGTCGTCGGCTTCGTGGTGTGGGCCCACCACATGTACACCGTGGGCCTCACGCTCCAGACCCAGTCCTACTTCGTGTTCGCCACCATGGTGATCGCGGTCCCCACCGGCGTGAAGATCTTCTCCTGGATCGCCACGATGTGGGGCGGCTCGATCCGCTTCACCGCCGCGATGCACTGGGCCGTCGGCTTCGTGTTCCTGTTCACCGTCGGCGGCGTCACCGGCGTGATCCTGGCCAACGCCGCTGTCGACCGCTACCTGCACGACACCTACTACGTCGTGGCGCACTTCCACTACGTGCTGTCGCTCGGCGCGGTGTTCATCATCTTTGCCGGTATCTACTACTGGTTCCCGAAGATGACCGGCCGCATCATCCCCGAGTGGGCCGGCAAGCTGCACTTCTGGCTCGCCTTCATCGGCGCCAACGTGCTGTTCTTCCCGATGCACTTCCTCGGCCTCGCCGGCATGCCGCGTCGCTATGCCGACTATCCGGAGGCCTTCGCGGGCTGGCACTGGGTCGCCACCATGGGCGGTCACATCTTCGCCCTGGGCATGGTGGTGTTCGTCATCGGCGTGGTGCTGGCCTTCCGCTCCAAGGAGCGGGCCGCGGACAACCCGTGGGGCGAGGGTGCCACCACCCTCGAGTGGACCCTGTCCTCGCCCCCGCCCTTCCACCAGTACGAGACCCTGCCGGTGATCGTGGACGAGCCGTCCCACGCCCACTGAGCCGGTCGAGCCCGGTTCGCCGCGAAAAACCGCGGCGGACCAACATAGCGAGGAGACAGGCCCGGACATCCGGCGCAGGTCTCACGGAGGACCGCCCGGCGGGCGGTCCTCGGCTCTTCCCCCGAGCGCCCGCGCGGCGCTCCGGCGAGGAGCGCGACACCCGAAGCCCGCACGCATCATCCCGCAAGCATCATGGCCGCGACACCCAGCATGACCACCCTGTCGAACAGCGCGATCTCCGACCGCCCCTTCGTCGAGGCGAGCAGCTCCGGCGGCGAGGTGGCGGATTACTTCGCGCTCCTGAAGCCCCGGGTGATGGCGCTGGTGATCTTCACCGCCCTCGTCGGCATGACGGTCACGCCGTCGCACGTGAACCCGGTGATCGGGGCGATCTCGCTCCTGATGATCGCGGTCGGGGCCGGCGCCTCGGGCTGCCTCAACATGTGGTGGGACGCCGACGTCGACGCGGTGATGACCCGCACCCGGACGCGGCCGATCCCGGCCGGGCGGATCCGGCCGAACGAGGCCCTGTCCTTCGGCCTCACCCTGTCGGTCGGCTCGGTGCTGGTGCTGGGCCTGGCGGCGAACTGGCTGTCGGCGGGGCTCCTCGCCTTCACCATCGTGTTCTACGCCGTGATCTACTCGATGTGGCTGAAGCGCTCGACGGCGCAGAACATCGTGATCGGCGGGGCCGCCGGCGCGCTGCCGCCGATGATCGGCCAGGCGGTGGTCACCGGCTCGATCGGGATCGAGGGTACGGTCCTGTTCCTGATCATCTTCATCTGGACGCCGCCGCATTTCTGGGCGCTCGCCCTGGTCAAGGCCGGCGAGTACGCGCGGGCCGGCATCCCGATGATGCCGAACACCGCCGGTCCGGATTCGACCCGCCGCCAGATCGTCGCCTACTCGGTGCTGCTGGCGCCGCTCGGCCTCGCCCCGGTCTTCCTCGGCTTCGGCGGGATGATCTACGGCGTCGTCGGCCTGTTCGGCGGTCTCGCCATGGTGGCCCTGAGCCTCCAGGTGCTGCGCCGGCGCGAGGGCGAGGCTGCCAACAAGGCGGCGATGAGCCTGTTCGGCTTCTCGATCCTCTACCTGTTCCTGCTCTTCTCCGCCCTGCTGGCGGAGCAGGGTCTCGGGCTGTTCCGGCCGGTCCTCGGCTAGAGCCCCTCCCCTTTTCCGTCGATGCAGCGATGAGTGCGGTGCCCCAGCAACTGACCCCCGAAGAGATCCAGCGCCGGCGCAAGCGCTCCGTCGCCATCGCGATGGTGCTCGCCGCCCTGGTCCTGATCTTCTACGTGCTGACGATCGCCAAGCTCGGCCCCCAGGTCCTCAACCGGCCGCTGTGACGATCCGCGAGGCGAACCCGTCATGACCGTTTCCCGTAACGAGACGCAGAAGAAGGCCCGCACCACGGCGCTCGCCTGCCTCGGCCTCGTGGTCGGGATGACGGCGCTCGCCTTCGCCTTCGTCCCGCTCTACGACCTGTTCTGCAAGGCGACCGGCTACGACGGCACGCCGCTGCGGGGCGCGGCCGCCTCCGGGGCTATCAGCCAGGACACGATGGTGGTCCACTTCGACACCAACGTCGCGCCCGGGCTGCCCTGGCGCTTCGTGGCGGAGACCCCGCAGGTCGAGGCGCAGCTCGGCGCGACCAAGACGGTGTTCTTCCGCGTCACCAACACCGGCACGGTGCCGAGCACCGGCATCGCCACCTTCAACCTCCAGCCGGGGCTGACCGGCGGCTACTTCGTCAAGGTGCAGTGCTTCTGCTTCAACGAGCAGACGCTGCAGCCCGGCGAAACCATGGACTTCCCGGTGGTGTTCTACCTCGAGCCCGGCATCAAGACCGACTCGAACACCCGCGACCTCACCGAGATGACCCTGTCCTACACCTACTTCGCGTCGAAGAACGGCCAGCCGCAGGCCGCCCTCGCGACGCCGGCGGGGACCAGGGCCAATTGACGGGATGGGCCAATTGACGAGGTGACAACCCCGCCGAGCCGGCATTAAAGCGTGACCGTGAGACCCCGGGGCGGATGGCGCCGGGGCGCACCGGGAAGCGAGCCGTCCCGCGCACACCAAGATTCACGGCCGGCGCGGGGCGCGACCGGTCTCGAGACCAGGCAGGAGACCCGATACGATGGCCGAGGCGCACGGGAAGCACCACGACTACCACCTCGTCAATCCGAGCCCCTGGCCGCTCGTCGGCTCCATGAGCGGCTTCGTGATGACGTCGGGCGCCGTCCTGTGGATGAAGAGCCTGACCGTCGCCAACATGGCGCTCGGGCCCTACGTCTTCTTCGCCGGCCTGATCGGCATCCTGTACACCATGCTGAGCTGGTGGCGGGACGTCGTGCACGAGGCGAATACCGGCGACCACACCCGGGTGGTGCAGCTCTCGCACCGCTACGGCATGATCATGTTCATCGCCTCCGAGGTGATGTTCTTCGTCGCCTGGTTCTGGGCCTATTTCGAGGCGGCGCTCTACACCTCGGACCCGATCCAGGCCTCGCGGGTCGAGTTCACCGGGGGCCTGTGGCCGCCGAAGGGCGTCGAGGCGTTCGACCCCTGGCACCTGCCGCTGCTCAACACCCTGATCCTGCTCACCTCGGGCACCACGATCACCTGGGCGCACCACGCGCTGCTGGGCAACGACCGCAAGGGCATGAAGTACGGCCTCTGGCTGACCATCGCGCTCGGCGTGCTGTTCTCCTTCGTCCAGGCCTACGAGTACGGCCACGCCCATTTCGGCTTCTCGGGCAGCATCTACTCGGCGACCTTCTTCATGGCGACCGGCTTCCACGGCGCCCACGTCATCATCGGCACGATCTTCCTCGCGGTCTGCCTGTACCGGGCCTATCTCGGCCAGTTCACCCCGCGCCAGCATCTCGGCTTCGAGTTCGCGGCCTGGTACTGGCACTTCGTCGACGTGGTGTGGCTGTTCCTGTTCGCCGCCATCTACGTCTGGGGCTCGGGCGTCGGCCACGCCGCCGCGCACTGACACTCCGCCCCGGCAGCGTCGGGAGCATGAGAGGGCGGCGAAAGCCGCCCTTTTCTTATGACGAAAAGCCCCCCAGATCGCGCTGACCCCCTTCGCGTTCAGGAGTAGCCCCGTGGACAACAACCGCACCGTCGATTCCCCGGCGACCGTGGGCCTGCGCGGCCGCTGCCCGCGTTGCGGCGAGGGGCACCTGTTCAAGGGCTTCCTCAGCTTCCGCCCCTCCTGCGAGGTCTGCGGGCTCGATTTCCGCTTCATCGATTCGGCCGACGGGCCGGCCTTCTTCGTGATGTCGATCGTCGGCATCGTGGTGGTGGCGCTCGCGATGTGGGTCGAGTTCGCCTACGAGCCGCCGATGTGGGTCCACGCCCTGCTGTGGGTGCCGCTCTCGATCGTCCTGAGCCTGATCCTGGTGCGCCCGCTCAAGGGCATGATGGCGGCGCTGCAATACGCCAACAAGGCCTCGGAGGGGCGCTTCCGGTGAGCGCGCCCCTCACGGCGAGCGAGCGGCGCGCGGCCATTCGCGACCTCGTCGCCCCGGCGCTCGCCACCCTGGTCTGCCTCGCGATCCTGGTCGGGCTCGGCGTCTGGCAGCTCGAGCGCAAGGCCTGGAAGGAGGCGCTGATCGACAGGATCGTCGCCCGCTCGCGGATCGATCCCCCGGCGCCGCTCCCTGCCTTCGATGCCTTCGATCCCGCCCGCGACGAGTTCGAGCGGGTGCGCGCCGCCGGCCGGCTGCTCAACGACAAGGAGACGCTGGTCCACGGCCTGGCCCCCGGCGACGTGCCGGGCCGGGCGCTCCAGGGCTACTACGTCGTCACGCCGTTGGCACTCGACGACGGCCGCACCGTGCTGGTCAATCGCGGCTTCGTGCCGACCGAGCTCAAGGATATCGGCCGCCGGTCCGCCGGCCAGGTCGAGGGCGAGACCACGATCACCGGCATGCTGCGCCAGAGCGAGGCCCGCGCGATGTTCGTGCCGGCGCCGAACCCGCAGACCGGCGAGTGGTTCAACCGCGACGTCGCCGGCATCGCCGCCGCCAAGGGCCTGGCCGGCGTCGCCCCCTACCTGATCGAGGCCGACGCGACGCCCAATCCGGGCGGCTGGCCGAAGGGCGGGCAGCTCCGGGTCGACCTGCCCAACAACCACTTGCAATACGCCTTCACGTGGTTCGGCCTCGCGCTCTGCCTCGTCGGCGTGTTCACGGCCTTCGCGCTGCGGCGCCTGCGCGGCGACGCCGTGGAGCCCCCGTCCTCCTCGCCCGCCTCTCCGCCGCGTCCTTAAAACAGCCGCGTTGTCCAGGCTCGGTTCATCCCGCTAGGCGCACCTTGCCGCCGGGCGCCTTCTTCGCCGGGCCTCCCGCGGCCGGCGCCCCCCGGCCCATTGGTCATCGATGAACGCGATCCTCATCAAGCTGTTCGCCACCGCCCTGACCCTCAGTCAGGTCACGACCCGTCCCGAGGCGATCCGGACGCAGTTCGATCCGGCGACGGACGGTCCGGCGGTGGTGCAGCTCCTGCGCGACGGCTGCGCCCACATGCGCAAGGCCTTCGACATCGAGGACATCAACCTCGACGACCTGATCTCGACGGCGATGGACGACCCCAAGGCGGTCGCGGGCGAGTCGAAGCTCCTGCACGGCCTCGACATCGGCGAGCTCAACACGAGCTACAAGCAGTTCTGCAAGGGCGAGAACCCGGCGAACTCGCCCTTCGTGGCGCGGGACGTGATCGAGTTCTACAACAAGGCGGTCGCCGACCTGCCGGATGCCCAATCCCTCAAGACCCTGCGGCTGCCCGGCGCGACCACGATCCTCGACGGGCGGGGCAACCGCTTCTCCGAGACCTTCGAGCTCAACGGCCGGCGCGTCGCGGTGCCGATCGGCGAGATCCCGCCGCTGGTCCAGAAGGCCTTCATCGCGGCCGAGGACAAGCGCTTCCTCATCCATCACGGCATCGACGAGCGCGGGGTGATCCGCGCCTTCATCGGCAACCTCGCCTCGCCGGGCCGGCCGCAGGGCGGCTCGACCATCACCCAGCAGGTGGTGAAGAACCTGTCCGTCGGCGACGACGTCACCTACGAGCGCAAGATCCGCGAGATGATCGTCGCGGCCCGGGCCGAGCGGGTGATGACGAAGCCCGAGATCCTCGGCCTCTACCTCAACGGCATCTATCTCGGCCGCGGTGCCTACGGCGTCGAGATGGCGGCCCGCAGCTATTTCGGCAAATCGGTGCGTGACCTGACCGTCGCCGAAGCCGGCCTGCTCGGCGGGATGCCGAAGGGCCCGAACTTCTACAATCCCGACCGCTACCCCGACCGGGCGCGGGAGCGCCGCGCCTACGTCCTCACCCGCATGAAGGAGGAAGGCGCGATCACGGAGGCCGAGATGACCGCGGCTCTGGCCGCCCCTCTCGGCCTCGCGCCGCTGGAGCGGCTGCGCCAGGATGCCGGCTTCCACTTCGTCGATCACCTGACCCGCGAGGCGCGGACGCTGGCCGGCCTCGAATCGCTGACCGCCGGCGCCTACACGGTGCGCTCGACCCTCAATGCCGGGCTCCAGGAGGCGACCGAGGGCATCCTGCAGGAGAGCCTGTCGCGCTACGAGGCCTCGACCGGCCGCGCCCGCTACGAGGGGCCGGAGGCGAACCTGGCCGACGCCGTGCGCCGCATCGAGGCTGCCGCGCCGGCGCCCGAGCCGGCCGCCGTCCCGGCGCCTATCCCTGTCCCGGCTCCCGAGCTGAAGGGCAGGAAGGGTGCGAGGCAGGCGCGGCCCGTGAAGCCCGCCGGTCCGAAACCGGCCTGGCAGCGGGCGCTCGAGACCGCGCGCCTGCCGCTCTACGACGTGCACTGGCCCGCCGCGATCGTGCTCTCGACCGGCGGCCGGGACGGGGCGCGGGTGGGCCTCGCCGACGGGCGGGTCGCGAGCCTGAACCCGGGTGCGGCCCGCGGGCGGCTCTCACCCTACGACGTCGTGCGGGTCAAGCTGTGGGAGGGCAAGGGCGCGCCCCGGGCCGACCTGCGCGTGCGCCCGCAGGTCCAGGGCGCGGTGCTGGTGCTGGAGAACCGCACCGGCCGCATCCTCGCGATGGCCGGCGGATTCTCCTATCCGTTGAGCCAGCTCAACCGCGTGACCCAGAGCGTGCGCCAGCCCGGCTCGACGCTGAAGCCCCTGACCTATCTCGCCGCGCTCAATGCCGGCCTGCAGCCCAACACCCTGGTGATGGATGCCCGCGTCACCCTGCCGCCGATCGGCGGGGTCGGCGATTCCTGGTCGCCGAAGAACTACGAGGGCGGCGGATCCGGACCGACCACCCTGCGCCGCGGCCTGGAGCACTCGAAGAACCTCGTCACCGCGCAGCTCCTGCGCGGCGGCATCGCCGAGAAGGCGCCGGCGAGCCTGCAGAAGGTCTGCGACGTCGCCCTCGAAGCCCAGCTCTACGCCGAGTGCGAGCGCTACTATCCCTTCGTGCTCGGCGCCCAGCCGGTGCGGATGATCGACCTCGCGACCTTCTACGCCGCCGTCGCCAACGAGGGCGAGCGCCCCTCGCCCTTCGGCCTCGAGAGCGTCGCGCAGGGCGACAAGGTGGTCTACCAGCACGCCGACCGGCCGCTCGCCCGCATCGGCTCGGCCGACCGGGTGGCGTTCTACCAGCTGAAGAGCCTGCTCCAGGGCGTGACCCAGCGCGGCACCGCGGCGGCTCTGGCCCGGTTCTCGCCGTACGTGGCGGGCAAGACCGGCACCTCGGAGGACGAGAACGACGCCTGGTTCGCCGGCTTCACCAACGAGATCACCATCGTGGCCTGGGTCGGCTACGACAATGCCGACGGCCGGCGCCGGACGCTCGGCCGCGGCCAGACCGGCGGCCATCTCTCGGTGCCGATCTTCTCGCAGGTGCTCCAGGCCGCCTGGGCCAACGGCGTGCCGAAGACGCCGCTCTCCGGCCCGAGCCCCGAGGCCAGGCGCCTGATCGCCGACGCGCCGATCGACCTGCGCTCCGGCAGCCGGGTGGCGGGCGGCGGCTTCATGGAGCATTTCCGGCTCTCGGTCGACGGGCGCCTCGCCGAGACCCGCTTCAAGCTGGTGCCGCAGGAGCAGATCTACGCGATGCGGCCGGACAGCGAGCAGGACGGCGACGCGCAGGAGGGCGGCCTGCCGGGCGAGAACCCGGGCGCGATGGCCGCCCCCGACGAGGCGCCGGATTCCGACCGCTACGACCCGTTCGGCTCGCTGTTCGGCCGGCCGGAGCCCCGCACCTACAGCCGGCGCGCCCAGCCGGTCCAGCCGCCGGAGCCGACCTGGCCGGGCGCGCGCAGCCGCTCGCCCTTCGGCGACGACGACGAGTATGTCCGCCGCCCGCGCCGGCGCGACCCGGACTACCCGTTCGGCGACGACCCGACCTACTGACCGCAAGACCGACCTCTGGACAGGACCCATCCCGTGCGTGACAGCCTGACGGCGCGCCCGCGCCTCCCCTCGCTCGTGCTCGCCGCGACGCTCGCGGCCTCCCCGGCTCTGGCCGAGTACCGCACCAAGGACGTGCCGGCGGTGACCGGGCTCGATGCAGGGAGCATCGCGCCGAACACCATCGCGTTCACCGATCACCGCGACAATCCGGCGAGCCCGGAGAGCGGGCTGGTGCCGTTCACCGAATGGGGCAAGCGCAGCCCGGCCCAGAAGGCGCTGCTCGCCCCCTACCCGGCCTATGCCGAGCCGGATTACGTCCAGACCGTCAACGGCGTGGCCAAGCCCCGGCACGAGGCGCTGAAGGTCTACGTCGCCGAGGCGCGGTTCATCGTGCCGCGGAGCGCCGACCGCATCGACCTGAAGCGCTTCGCCACGATCCCGTTCCTGTCGCGGATGGACCCGGCGATCAAGCACAAGGCCCTGAGCCCGGCCGACGCCACCCCGACCAAGGACCCGGCCGCCGCCTTCGCCCGCCGGCCGGACCGGCCGTGGTGCGAGGCGCCCGACACCACCTGCATCGAGTCGCGCTACGACCTCGAGGGCAAGCTGCCGCTCGGGGTGAAGCTCGCCAACAAGCTCGAGGACGGGGGCAAGAAGATCGCCGAGTTCGTCTCGTTCCAGAGCGAGCTGCGGGTGCTGCCGCCCGACGAGGCGGCCAAGCTTGTGCAACTGACGAAGATCGAGGCGCCGGTCTCCGGCGCGATGGAGCAGAACATCTTCTGGGTCAACCAGATCCTGCGCTTCGGCAAGTTCCTCGCGGTGATGCAGCCGGTAGCGAACGATCCGGACAAGACGGTGGTGACCGCCTTCATGACGCTGGGCATCAAGGCCGACGTGCTCGACCGCAAGAAGGAGTACGAGCGCGTGCCGGTCTTGCGCAACCTGCTGCCGGCCCAGGTGCTGATGGGCAATTCCTCGTTCAACACCGGCACCTCGATCAGCGCCGGCCTGCCGACCTACGCCCGCAACCGCATCGCGGCTTTCGCGGACGCGCTGGCGAAGGAGTGAGGACAGGTCCCGGCCCGACGCGGGCCCCGCTCACGCCGCCGGGACGATAAGGAGCGTCGCGCGACACCGAGCCGGGATCGCGCGAAGCAAGCGGGATCGTGCCGCATCGCCGCCGACCGGACCCGGATCGGCGGCGCCGATCGGGGCCCGATCACTCCACGGGGTGAAACCCCCCGGCCTGGAAGGCGGCCGCGGTCCCCACCAGGTCGCCGAGCGCATGGCGGGCCATGCCGAGATGGTACCACGACGGGGCGTGAGCCGGGGCGCCGGCCACCGCGGCCTCGAGATAGGGGAGAGCCTCGGCGCTGCGGCCCTGGGCCAGGATCCACTCGCCGGCCTGGTGCTGCAGGTGGGCGTTGGCGGGCTGATGGGCGAGAGCCCGCCGGATGCGCGCGATCGCCTCCTCCCGCCGCTCGAGGGCCCAGAGCGCGTAGGCCTCGAGGGCGAGCCTGTAGCGATTCGCCGGCTGCTTCGTCGCATCGCAGCAGGCGAGCGCGCCGGCCGCGTCGCCGGAATGCAGCAAAGCCGCGACGAGGTTGTGAACGAGGCGGTCGTCCTCGTCGACCGCGGTGGCCTTCCGCGCCGCCTCGAGCGCCTCGGCCCAGCTCCCCGTCCTCAGGGCCTGCCGGGCCCGGCGGGTGTGGCGCCGCGCCGGATGGTCGGCCTGGGTCTCCAGGAACGTCTGACGCCAGCTGCGCAGGTTCCAGTCGGCGAGAGGCTGGTGCGCGTAGAACATCGCCCGCTCCGCCACCTGGACGATGACGAGATCGGGCGACAGCTCCTCGACGAGGTCGTCCGGCAGGCTGTTCGAGGGCGAGATGTAGGTCGTCTCGGCGAAGGTCCGGCTCAGGAACGGCGACAGGAACGACGAGAACGAATCGCGCACCACGAGGGCGCGGCCGCGCCCGCCGGGATAGCGGTGCTGCTGGAAATTGAACTCCCGGTCGTCGAACGTATCGACCGCGATCTCGACATCGCCCCCCGGGACCTCGGGCTGCTGCAGCAATCCCTTTCGCTCCGGGCTGAGATGGACGCCGAGATCGCCGAAGGAGGGCTTGTCGCGGAAGAAGATCGTCTCGGCCGGGATCGGCGTCAGGCCGAGCCGGGCGGGGGCGGCGGCCACGAGGGCGCGGTAGATGCGGTAGGCCGCGAAGCTCGTCCAATGCGAGTCGACGTCGTAGTAGAGCGGGACCACGCCCTTCGCCTGCCGCAGCAGGCCCGTCGCGTCGACCGCCTTGACGCCGTCCTGGCGCAGGACGTCCGTCAGGCGCTCGGCGGCGCTCGGGCGATCCTGCGCGAACCCCGCCGGCAGGAACTCGTCGTAGACGCTGGCCTTCTCGGGCGCCACCACCACCACGAGGGCGATGCCGCGGGCGGCGAGCCGGGCCTGGCGGGCCCGGAAGGTCGCGCGCAGCAGCGGCAGCGTGGTGCGCGACCATTCCGTGAGATCGGCGCCCGCCTTCAGCGGCTCGGCGCCGTCGGAGCGCTCGAGGAACAGCCACCCCTCCCGCCCTTCGACGACCGACAGGTTCGATCCAGCCAGCACGGGTATCCTCCGCCGGTACGCCCGCGAGGGGCGGTTGTCTCTCGCTGTTCGGGGAGAGGGGCGAGCGCCCCCGCTCCGGCTCTCGTCAGGCCCGGGCGCCCGCGGCGGCGATCGCCGCCACCGCGGCGGTCAGCTCGCCCACCGTGGCCGCCTCGGCCGCGACGGTTTCGGGGATGCGGATGCCGAAGGCGTTCTGCAGCCGGATCATCAGCACGGTGTGGGACAGGGAATCCCAGCCGTCGATGTCGTCCGCCACCGCGTCGTCGGTGATGGATCCGGCCGGGACGTCGAAGGTCTCGGCGATGATCGCCCGCACGGCCTGATTCAGGTCTCTCGGCATGGAAGGTTCCTCGCGTTGGATGTCCGTTGTCGCGCAGAGGGCCGGCCTCACGCCCGGCTCTCGGCCTTGGCGGCGGCGGATCCGGCGATCTCGGATCCGACCCTCGCCAGGTTCTCGGCCTTGTAGCGGGCGAGGTTCTCCGAGCGGCTGATCTTCCCGCTGCTGGTCTTGGTGAGCCAGCCGGGGCGGACGAGATGGACGCTGTGGACGGTCAGCTCGAGCTGGTCGAAGATCGCGCGCTTGACCGCCCGCTTGAGGCCCCGCAGCTCCGCCTCGTCGACGATCCGGGTCTCCGCCAGGACGACGACGTCCTCGCTGCCGACCGCCTCGTTCGCCACGCCGACGGCGACCGCCCGGCCTGGCACGATTCCGGTCGCGGCCGAGACGACCTCCTCGACGTCGTGGGCGTAGTAGTTGCGGCCGTGGACGATGATCACGTCCTTGATCCGCCCGCTGACGAAGAGCTCGCCGCCGTCCAGGAACCCGATGTCGCCGGTGCGGTACCAGCCGTCCGTCAGGACCGCCGCCGTGGCGTCGGGATCGGCGTAGTAGCCGGAGAACACGATGCTGCCGCGGACCGCGATCTCGCCGACCGGCGCGCCCGGACCCGGGGCCGGACCGTCACCGAGGGGAAGGATCCGGACCTCGACGCCGGCGAGGGACGGCCCGTTCGACACCAGGGCACGCGCGTCCGGATGGTCCGGCGCCACCGCGACCGCGCGGGCGTTCCGGCCGAGCGGCCCGGCGGCGTAGGAGCGCACGGCCTCGTGCCGGGCCGGGTCCGATTGCGAGACCGCGAAGCCGGTCTCCGCCATCGCGTAGCAGGCGGTCAGCTGCTCGGGCCGGATCCCGAACTCCGCGAAGGCCGCCGCGAAGTCGCGCAGGGACGCGCTCTTCACCGGCTCCGAGCAGCTCACGAACGCCTCGACGGTATCGAGCCGGAAGTGCCGCCCCCCGGCCTCCTGCCGCGGCACGGTGTTGACGAGGTGGCGGAAGGCGAAGTTCGGCAGCCAGCAATGGGTGCCGCGGAAGCGCTCGATCACCTCGAACAGGCTCGCCGGCCGCGC
Source organism: Methylobacterium platani (assembly GCF_001653715.1). Lineage (GTDB taxonomy): Bacteria > Pseudomonadota > Alphaproteobacteria > Rhizobiales > Beijerinckiaceae > Methylobacterium > Methylobacterium platani. Next base: position 163,119 of record NZ_LWHQ01000038.1, on the reverse strand, counting down.
CACCCAGGCGAAGGCGTCCATCGACACCACCGCCGCTCCGACTGTGAGCGGGATCAGGAAGGCCGTGAACAATCCCATGTCGTGGTAGTAGGGCAGCCAGCTGACCACGGTGCTGTCCGGCGTCAGGCCGATCGTCCGGGCATAGGCCGTCGCCTGCGCGTCGATTTGCCCGAAGGTGAGCTCCACCCCCTTCTTCAGGCCGGTCGTGCCCGACGAATGCTGCAGGAGCGCCGTGTCCGCCGACCCGGGCGGGAAGCCCGGCCGGTCGGCCGGCCCGGCTCCGGCCAGGTCGTCGATGAGCAGGACCCGCGTCCCGAGGCCGGCGCAGAGGGCCTCGAGGTCGCCGGCGATCTCCGGATAGGTGACGATGGCCGCGGGGCGGATGCGCCGGACGAGGGCGGCGTGCGACTTCCAGTACAGGACCGGGTCCTGCTTCGGCGTCGGGAACGCCATGAAGGACGGGATCAGCCCGGCCATCATGGTCCCGAGATAGGCCGGCAGCTGCGCCGGATGGTGCTTGAGGAACAGGAGCACCACCCGGGAGGTCTGACCGGCCTCGTCCGCCGCCACGGCCCGCGACAGGCCGCCGGCGATGCATCCGGACAGGGTCTCGACGTCCGAGAAGGTCAGGACGGCGTAGCGGTCGTCCTGGTGATGGACGAGGAACGGCTTGTCGGGCGTGCGACGGGCGTGCCGGGCGAGATGGTCGAGGAGCGTGGCGGCGGGCCGCGGCTCGGGGCGAAACTCGGCCGGAAGGCTGTCCGAGGCTCGCGCGCTCCAGCCCTCGGCCCCGTCTCGGTCGGGCGCGAACGTGTCGTCGGTCATCGCGGGGGGACTCTCCGATGGATGGGGGCCGGCTCAGGTGCGGCGACGCAGAACGGCCACGTCCTGGTACCCGATCGCGCTCGGGACGATGTCGACGACCTCGAGATGGCGCGACCAGACCTTGAGCGTGTAGTCGGGACTATGCAGAGTATTGCGATAGTACGAGTCGTCGCCGATCTTGCCGTCGAGGGCGGGATCGTGCTGGCTGTCGTCGAATCCGCTGTCGCACCAGGCCTGCCACCAGTCCGGGCTGCGGAAGACGGACGTATATGCGGTCGCCGCCGGACCCGAGAAGGTGATGAGCGCGACGCCGCCGGGCTTCAGCAACCGGGCGATCTCGGCGAGCCAGGCGTCCTGGGCCTCGGCGGTGAGGTGGGTCATGACCGAGACGCCGAAGATGCCGTCGAAGCTCGCGGCCGGCAGGCCGGTCGGCGGCAGGAGCGGGACGGTCACGAAGCGTCCGTCGAGGTGGCGGGCGCACCAGCCGGCATTCTCGGCGTCGATATCCGCGCCCGTGATCCGGGCCTCGGGCCAGTTCTGGACGAAGTGCCGGGCGATCCGGCCGTGGCCGCAGCCCCAGTCGAGGATCTCGATCCCGGCGCGCCGACCCACGCCGTACTGGGCGAAGAGCGCCTCGAGGGTCCTGTATGTCCCGTAGCCGGTCACCGTCACGCTCTGGTCCGTCGACCAGGTCTGGACCCGGGTCAGCTGGGTGGTGTCGCGGGGAAAGCAGACCGCCGCGTCGAGCCGCGACGGGACGGAGATCCGCCGCCGCGCCCGGCGCACCGCCTCGGGCAATGCCTCGAGCCCCGCATCCATGCCGGGATAGACGAACTCGAACCAGAACGGGTCGCTGCCGGCGCGGCATGCCGGCAAGTCGATCGTCAAGATGAAGCTCGAGAGCTCTGCATTCGGCCAATACCAGAAATGGTGCCCGAATTCCGGTGTCCGCACCGGATAGTCGAAAGTATAGGCGACACCCTCGTCGAGTCGCACCGACAGGCGGCCCGGATCGCCGTCCGGCGGCAGGTGGTAGCCCGACACGGTCAGGCGGGCGCCGTCGAACTGCATCCAGGGCGCCGAGAACAACGGCCGGCCGTAGACCGCCTGGACCTGTTCGGCATCGAGCCCGTAGGCGTTGCGTCGCGGGGACGGCTCGACGGTCGCGCGGCCGAGCAGCACGTCCCCGTCCAGGACCTCGACCACGACCGGTCCCGGCTCGAGGGGAAGGTCGGCCGCGAAGGTGACGCCGGCCGGTTCGGACACGACCGGGACCGTCGCCCAGCCCCGTCCGTTGCAACGCAGGCGGACACGATCGGGATGGTCGGCGCCCGGGGCGAACCGGCCGCAGACGCGGCCCGGCGGCACGACGGTGAGCGCGACGGGATCCGGATCACCGGGGCTTCGGGCACCGGGACCTCGGGGAGAGACGACGCGCGCCAGGGCGGCGGAGGATCCAGTCATGGGCCTTCCATCGGTGGTTGCGTTTTCGCTTGTTAGTTGCCTTCCCTGATTACCGCAACCTAAAATCGATTGTCGATGGCTCTACACCTGATTCGTCGACCGTGAGCGGTCCGATGTGGCCCCAAAAACACAACTATTGATTGTCGGCTCCGGCTCGGCCCCGGAGCCTCGCACGGCGCGCCAATTCGGTTGCATATGAGATTTATCGCATCCTAAGATTGTACAAACGGGAGATTCGCGATGCAGCTTGAGCGCATGGACGTCACGACCGAGTTCTTCTCCGACGCCTCGATCGAGGATGTCACGATCTCGGCCGCCATGTCGGCCGTGCCCGTGCCGTCGCGCTCGGCCCCGTCCTCCCCGGGCGACGTCGCGTCGCCCGACGCGGCGCGGGGCCGGCAGCGCTTCCTGGCTCACGGCGAGCAGATCTGCCGCGACATCGAGGCCTGCTTCGACAGCGACGTGGCGACCCGCCGGTTCAGGGACCTGCCCAAGGGGACCGACGTGCTCGACGCCTATTTCGCCGCACCAACCGGCCGCCGACCGAGCCCGAACCTGCTCCTGGACGAGGTCTGGTACGTCGAGGACAATCCGGACGTGCGGGCCGCCATCGAGGCGGGGGACCTGCATTCCGGATTCGTCCACTTCGTCGCCTTCGGGCTGCACGAGGGTCGTGCTCCGAATCCGAGCCTGGCGGCCGGCCTCGGCGAGGCCCGACCGGAGCTGCTGGCGGCCGAGGCGGATTTCGACGCCGACGCCTACCTGGCGGCGTTCCCCGCCGTGCGCCGCTTCCTCGCGAGCTTCCCGGTCATCGACCCCTATACCTATTATCGGGTCTACGGGCAGCGGCTCGGCCAGGTGCCGGCGTCACAGGCTCCGGAGCGCGGGGAGCCGTCCGACCGGGCCCTGGCGGCACCTCGGCGCGACGAGGAAGACCGGTTCGCCACGATGCTGCGGAACACGTTCGACGCCGCCTATTACGGCGCGACCTACCTGACGGCCGGGACGAGGCCGGTCGACGCGCTGCAGCACTACGTCGATATCGGCGCCCGCAACGGCAACAACCCCAACAGCGACTTCGACGAGGCCTGGTACCGGACCTTCTACGCCGACGTGAACGCCGCGTTCAAAGCGGGCACGATCCTCTCCGGCTATCACCACTACCTGATGAGCGGGCGGGCCGAGCAGCGCCGGCCCAAGCACGACCTGACCTATGCCCTCGAGACCCGGATGCCGGGCGTCACCGAGCCGCACCTGCTCCACCGCGCCGAGTCCATCGCCCGCCGCATCGAGCCGATGCCTCACCGCGCGGAGCGGGGCGAGCCCCGGGTGTGGTTCTGCCTGCCGACCCTCAATCCCGACATCAGCTTCGGCGGCTACAAGGCCGTGTTCGAGCTGATCAAGGCGACGGCCCGGACCGGCCGCAAGATCGGGATCTTCGTCACCGACGACGCGACCGTCGGAACCGACTACTTCGCCTATCGCGAGCGTGACCGCGAACTCGTCGCGGCGGTCGTCGACGCGGCCTACGTCAACCGCGTCGCCGGTTCGTCCATCGGCGTGACCCCGGACGACGTGTTCGTGGTCTACTCGGTCTGGGACGCCTACGTGGTCCAGCCGCTGCTGCGGCGGACGCGGGCGAAACGGTTCCTGCTCCTGGCGCAGGAATACGAGCCGATCTTCTACGAGTGCAGCTCATCGCGGGTGCTGACCGAAGAAGCCTACTGTTTCGATCACGTCCCGCTCTACAACAGCGCGATGCTGGCCAAGTACTTCCGGTCGCACGGGATCGGACCGTTCGACGATAGCGCGCCGGAGCGCCGGAGCGGCGCGGCGCGGGATGGCCGCGACTACTTCGTGTTCGATCACGTGCCGACGCGCCTGGCGTCGAAGCCCGTCCAGGAGCGCGGGACGCGCACGCTCGCCCTCTACGCGCGGCCGGAGATGCATGCCGCGCGCAATCTGTTCGAACTCGCCTATCTCGCCTTGCGCCGGCTCTGCGCCGAGGGCGTGTTCGACGACAGCTGGCGCTTCGTCGGTCTCGGCTCCCTGCGACCGGACCACGTCCTGCCGCTCGGCCCCCGGCACCACCTGGAGATGGTGCAGAAGATGCCGCTCGACGCCTACGAGCAGTTCATGAGCAGCATCGACATCGGGGTCAGCCTGATGCTCGCCCCCCATCCGAGCGTCGTGCCGTTCGAGTTCGCAGCCACCGGTGCGGTCGTGGTCACCAACACCTACGAGAACCGCTCGAAGCGCGACCTGCAGGCGATCTGCCGCAACATCACGCCGTGCCGCCCCAGCCTCGCGGGGGTCGAGGCGGCCCTCCGGACGGCCGTCACCCTGGCGGACGATCACGAGACCCGGGCCCGCCAGCGCCTGGTCCTGCCCGATCGCTCCTGGGCCCAGACCTTCGACGCTCCGCTTCTCGACAGGGTCTTCGCCTCGCTGACCGGCGACGAGCCGCAACGGATGGCCGCCGAGTAGGACCCTCGCACCTTCGAGCGAACGCGACGGCGCCGGCCGGAGCGTTTTCCGACGAGGCGGATACCGGCTCGTCGAAGGCAATGCCGCAAGGCCGATGGCGTGGAGCAGCGCCCGATTCCGGCGAGATCGGGCGCTGCTCCCGGTCGGAAGCGTGTCCCGTCCCTGCGCCGGAGGCCTTTTCGCATCGCAACATCGATGCGAAGGCTCTACGGGCTGCGCAGTCCGGCGGCGTGCCGTCGCTACGGCGGCCCCGGCCGCGACCTCCTGCCTGCGGTCCGCGCGGAAGGGGTTCTGGTCCGGGATCATCCCGCTCCAGGCGGCCGGCACGACCGTCGGCGTTCCTTCGTCCGCCGTGGCGTCGCACCCACCGATCGCGTTCGGCCCGCCCGCCAGGATGTCGCCCGGCTCCGTGAGCACGCGGATCCCGTCCGCGCCGGGCCGGTCACGCTGGTTCAGATTGGGCTGCCCTCCGCGCCGGCCTGCCGATCGGGCCCGGCTCGGCCGGGGACATGCCGGCGACTGCCCCGGGGCGTGGCAGATACGGCACGCGGGCGAGAGGCGACCGACCACGTCCTTCGACCGGCCCCGCCATCGATGCGGCAGCCGGTGGCCGGATCCATCGCGTGCCGCACGGCGCGTGTTACGCGAGTTCAGCCGACCTGACCCGTCCCGGGCCGCGGTGTCGTCACGTCATGCTGCGGAAATCGGGCTCGTATCGCGCAAACGGAGCGATACCGTCCTCGAAAGGCTGGAGCGGGTGAAGGGAATCGAACCCTCGTATTCAGCTTGGAAGGCTTGTTGACCACCTAATGCCGCCGCCGGGAGCCGGCCATCGGTCGTTAACCACCCATTGAATCCATTGAGGTTTTCCCGCTTTCCGGTCTACCCCGGGCTTGCGGGGGCTCTCGGGACCCGCGTTGTATCGGTGTTGTATCGCGGGGGACGGGGATGGCGGCTGGGGCGGCGACGAAAAAGGGCTACGTGCGCGAGACCGTGAAGCTCACGAAGGCCCACGTGACCAGGGCCGAGCGGCTGCTGCTGGACGGAAGGGTCCCTGGCCGCGGCATGGAGTGGGGCGACACGGAGGAGCGCGGGCTGACGCTGCGCCTCACGCCCCAGGCCCTGACATGGTACCTGCGCACGCGAACCGACACGGTAAAGCTGGGCGCCTACCACACGCTCGACGTCACCCAGGCCAGGTTCGCCGCCGAGAAGGCGAAGGTCGGACTGCGGCAGGGCGAGAACATGAAGGTCGAGATGGCGATCTTCCACAACGTCCTACAGCGGACCGGCGGCGACCTCGAAGCCGTCGGCGACGTCGCCTTCCCGGACCGCTCGGAGCCGCCGCCGGTGCCGAGCATGATCCGGCGCCGGAACGGGCCGTGGTTGTGGGAGGACCTGATCGAGGAGTTCCTCGACTACAAGGCGACGAAGGTCGAGGCGAGCTACCTCCCCAAGTACGCCAAGTACCTCCGCCACCCCGGCTATGAATGCCTTCATGGGATGCCGCTCTATAGCGTCACACCTGAGCGGCTGCAGCAGGTCCGGGACGACATCATCGCGACCTTTTCCCTGTCGACTGCCGCGCGGTGCGTGAACCAGGCCAAGGAGGCCTTCGACTGGGCCTGGCGGACGCACAGCGGCAAGAGCGGCTTGGCCAGAGCCGAGGAGAAGTGGCCGCTGTGGCGCGAGCAGTGGAACGTCGAGTACCAGTCCGGCAAGCGCTCGCACACGCCCACGCTCACCGAGCTCGCCCGCACGCTCGCCCTGGCCGAACGCCACCGCTCCCTCGGGCAGACGGAGCACGGGACGTCGGCCGGCACGCTCGGGCTGCTTTGGTTCACGGTGCTGACGGGCCAGCGGACGGGCCAGGTCGCCAAGACCGAGTTGGACCAGGTCGGCCACATCTCGCAGGACGCCGGCGTCCCGGGGGACGATTGGGTCGCGGTGACGTGGCAGGGCCCCCAGATGAAGTCGCGGCGCCAGCACGTCCTGCCGCTGCCCCCTGCCGCCTGGCGGGAGCTTGAAGGCCTGCTCGCGCCCGCCCGCGCCAAGTCGAATAGGTGGCTGTTCCCGCCGAAGCGGGGCGCGGGCCACGCGAGCGCCGGGTCGATGAACCAGGTCCTCTTCCGCCTCGCCGGCAAGCGCCATAAGCAGCCCGATCCGAAGCGGGTCTCCCCGGAGGAGCCCATCCCGGACCTCCTGACGAAGCACGGCATCCGCAAGTGGACGCTCCATGACGTCAGAAGGAGCATCACCGAGTTCCTCGTCGACCGCAGGCTGGGCGGCGCGGCCTCGGCCATCCTCGACCACGAGATCGCCGGCGCGAAGGACCTGCGGGAGCAGACGGCGGCGGTGACGAGGCTGCACTACGACACGGCGCAGCGGATCGCGCTCAAGGCCGAGGCCATGGCGCTCTGGTGCGACGCCCTGCTGGCCGAGGTCGAGCGGGAGCGGGCGTTGCTCGCCCTGCAGCCGTTGCCGGCGCCGCGGCCGCGCCCGAAGCGGAAGCCCGCCAAGCGCAAACCGGGCCGTCCCCGGAAGGTCGCGGCCTAACCGGCCAGCCGCCGCGCCCGGCGTTCGCGCCGGTCCCGGCCGAGGGCCCTCGCCAGATCGGCCGGGCGCTCGGCCCGCACGAATCCAGGCCCTCCTCTGCCGGATCGGAGGGCCTCCAGGTCGTCGGCCATCGCCCTCCGCAGGGCGTCGCGCTCGTCTCCGGCGGCCGCGGCCGCGATGTCGTCCCAGCTTGGCATTGACCCTCTCCGTCCTGAGAACAGATAGAGAACATGCGGATCGGGTCAACGGCGGGGGACGGGATGCAGGTGGCGCGGACGCTGGGCGAGTTCCCCTACCGCAAGGTCGTCCTGACGTGCCCCTGGTGCCCCCGGCGCCATGGCTCCTACGACACCGAGCGCCTGATCACGCGGCTCGGTCCTCGGGCGACGCTTGAGGAGGTCCTGCTGGCGCTGGTGTCGTGCCGGTGGCCGAAGGCATGGGGCCGCCGGGGACCGAACCAGTACACGCCCTGATGCCGGGCGCGGTTCGCCGACCTGGGGTCCCGGCGTTCTCCGGACCGCGACGTGCCCCGGGGCGTAAAGTTGTCATCCACCGCCGGGCAGCGGATGGCAACTTTACGCGCCGCCCGCGCCCAGGCTTTCCGTTAACCATGTCGCGCGACGCCGCTTCACCGATGGAATCGTGAGCTGCGATCCCTGGTCCCACGAACCGCCGAGGTCCCCCGTGAAACGCATACGCCGCCCCGCACCGACCGAGACCCATCCCCCGGGGGCGTGACGCCGCGCGCGCAGCCCCTTTGACAGGAGGCACCCTTCATGAAGTCCCAACCCCTCACGCACCACCGCAACCTCACGCCCTCGAAGGGGCTGGTCTGGCTAGTGGGTGACACCCATTTCGGCCACGCCGGGAGCATTGCCCAGTCGGCGCGCCCGTTCCGCGACGTCGCCGAGATGGACAACTTGCTCATCGAGGCCTGGGTCTCGCGCGTCCGCCCCACCGACACCGTCGTCCATCTCGGCGACTTCGAGTGGGGGCACGGCGCCGAACGGGTCGCCGAGATCTTCGCGGCGCTCCCTGGCCAAAAGCATCTCGTAGTCGGAAATCACGACCGTCCCAGGGTGACGTCGCTCCCCTGGCTGACCGTGCAGGAGCGGTTGACGGTTCACGCCGCGGGCCGCCGACTCGTCTGCGACCACTATCCGCTACGCGCCTGGCCGGGCGCTTTCCGGGGCGTCCTGCACGTCCACGGCCACACGCACGGGACGCTCCCCGGGACGTCGCAGTCGTGCGACGTCGGCGTCGACGTCTGGGGCTACGCCCCGGCCAGGATCGAGGACGTCATCGCCCGCATGGAGGCGACGCCCGATCAGCCCGAGGAGCGCTGGCGGGCCAACGCCCGCGAGGCTGACGAAGCCTGAAACGAGAAGGGCCCCCGGTCAACTCAGTTCGCGACAGCGGCGAGAGCCATTTTTGCCTCTTCGGCGTAGGCGTCGCGCAGGCGAGCGTTGGCGATAACGAGGAGGCGTCGCATGATGGCGACGATGGCCACGATGGGCTTTTTCCCGGCCTTGAGGAGGCGCTGGTAGGCCTCCTTGAGGACGGGATTGAAGCGGGCGGCGGTCTGGGCCGGGAGGAAGAGGGCCTGTTTGACCTCGGGCCGTCCGCCCTTGGTGCGGCGGTAGCGCTCGGTGGTGCCGCTCTGGTTGGGATGCGGAGCGAGGCCTGCCAGCGAGGTGATCTGGCGCCGGTCGAGGCGTCCGAGTTCGGGCAGCAGGGCGAGCAGGATGATGGCGGTGGTGTCGCCGATGCCCTTGATCGAGGTCAGCGCCTTTTGGGCCCTCTTGAGCGCGGCGGCCTCGCTCAGCGTCTTGGCCATCGCCTCGTCGAGAGCCTCGATCTGCTCGGAGAGGGCGGTGATGAGGGTTTCCAGTTGGGCGTGGACGAGGGTGGATCCCGGGGCGGCCAGACGATTGCGGTAGGCGGTGCGTGTGGCCACGAAGTCGGCGCGGGTGAGCACCAGGGTCTGGAGCTTTTCCCGTGCCGGATCAGGGGCTTGCCAGCGCGCCAGGGAAGCGTGGCGCTCCTGGCCGTAGGCCGCCAGGGCCTTGGCGTCGAGGGCGTCGGTCTTGGCCAGGGTGCCGTAGGAGCGGATGAACGCCTTGACCTTGCGGGCGTCGGCGCGGTGGGCGGGGCACTCGGCGGCCAGGAGGGCGGCCAGGAGGGCATCCTCGTAGCCGCCGGTGGCCTCGCAGACGACGAGGCAGGTGGCGTCGAGGTCGGCCTTGGCGGCGAAGGCGGCGAGATCCTTGGGTTTGTTGGGGATGGTGTGGCGGGCGTTGCCGCGCGTGTCATGGACGACGATCTCGGCTTTGCCGACGTCGGCGCCGAGGAAGCGGGTGGGTGCAGTGGCGGGTTGGGTCATCCGGGTCTATCCTGAAGCCGCTTGGGATTGTCTGCGGGCGTCGAGGAGAGGCCCTGGCAACTCATCAAGCGTGGCGAGGAACGCGAACCGGCGAGCCAGATGACGACGGGCGCGAGCCCCATCCCGGGACGCTCGCCGATCCGCGCCCGGTCCGGATGGCCATCCGGACCGGGCATCCCGCCGAGGCGTAACAGGATCACCTTACAACCGAACCAACAGACAATCCCGGGGGCCCTTCGGCTATCTGGCTATCGGCGCGGCCCGGGCGGCTCCGGGAGCTCGGCCTCGATCTCGGCAGCGGCATCGAGGAGACGGCCGGCCCGCGCTCGGAGGCGGTCCGCCTCGTCATCAAGCTCGGTCGCGTGGTCGCGGAGGATCGTGGGCAATGCTGCCATGGCCCAAGGCAGAACCTCCATCGCGCCCGTGCGCCACCGGGACACCGACCTGGGGTCGATGGTCTCCCGGGGACCGTCGGGGTGGTGGCGCCCGAGCTCGCGGGCCAGCGCCTTGGCCCAGTCGTCCGTCCCCGTCAGTGCCCGGCCCGCGAGGGCCACAAGATCGCGCGGCGTCATAGCTGCTCCCTCCAGACAACGGTTCCCCGGTCGGCGTCGAGCCACAGGAAAAGCTCCCAGGGTTCGAAGCTCGCGAATCGGCCCCAGGCCAGGACGGCGCCGGAGACGAGCGTCGCGCCGTGGGAGTCGTCGGGGCGCTCCTCGCGGTACCACGCCGGGCGCTTCTTGCCCGTGGACAGGTCGAACTGCGCGACGCGGGCACGGGCGTCCTCGACGGTGACGGCGTCGCGCAGGGCGTGCTGGACGGCCTCGACGACCGGGGTGCGGTAGCGGGCGGGGATCTCGCGGACGATCATGGCGGGGCTCCTCAGAACGCGTTCGGGATTGCGAGGCCGAGGGCGAGGTCCTCGTCGTACAAGTCGCCGAGCTCGTCCAGCAGCGCGATCATGTCGAGGTCGATTGTCCGCAGGCACTCCATCTCGACGGCGGGGCTCTCGTCCGTGGCAGGCTGGATGTAAGTGAGCTTCACGCGGTGCGTGCCGACCGCGTCGGCGTCCTCGGCGTGGCGCGTCCAGGCGTCGTAGGCGCCGTCGGAAGTTGCGGCGCGGATGACGAGGTCCAGGCCGGCCCCGGGGATCGGCTTCCAGTCTAGGTCGACGACCTCGGCGTGGTAGGCGATGGCGTTCTCGCCGGCGATGGAGAGGGAGAAGGCGGCGAAGAGCTCGTCGCGCTCACGGCGGGCCAGGGCCCGCTTCAGGACGTGGACTTTCGTGGACATAGGATGCTCCTGCTGGTGGCGGGCGGCTCTGCCGACCCGAGGGGTGGGAATCCGGCCCCTGGCGGGGCGCCCCCGTGAGGCGACCCGCGAGAGGCCGGGGCTGATGCCCCGGCGGTGTTGGTGTCAAATCTCGGCGAGGGCGAGCATGTCGCGGCGGTGATCCTCCAGACGCTGGAGGAAGGCGAGCCGCTGGGCCTCGTCATCGGCGCGCTCCTGCTCGATGCGCTGGCGCTCCGCCTCGGCCTCGATGAAGGCGTAGGCGCCGCCGGCGGCCGCGGCCTCCTGGCGGGTGACGATGGCCACGGTCCGGCGGCGGGCGTGGCGCTCCTCGACGGCGAGCTCGGGATGGGCTTCGAGGCGAGCGAGGAGCTCCTCGCGGCTCGTCCTGTACTTACCGCCGTAGCGGGCGGCGCGGCCGGTCAGCGTCGAGCCGGACCAGGCCTCGTAGCCGTTGAGAACGGCGCGCTGGTAGCTTCCCTTGGCGCACTCGAAGGCGGCGGTGACGGCTGCGGGGCTGATCTGGGTGTAGTCGCTCATCGAGGATGCTCCTGCGGTCGGTGTGATGGGAGGCTTTGCCTGCCCATGACCGGAATATGCCATCGGTCATGGCGCAGTGCAAGCATTCTTCAGTAGAAATCGCGCATTCATCGAGTGTAACGCGCGATCAATACTATGTAACGGATTATCAGAAGGGGATTTCGTTGGGACCCCAGGTCGGCGCCGGAGGGCGGGATGCCTCGGCTTCGTGCTCGTCCCAGCACGTTCCGCCGAGGCACATCCGCTGCACGTTGACCTCGCCATCGACGAGGCACACGCTCTTTCCGTAGCGCGCACCCGCCGGGATGCTCCGGTTCATGGGGCAGCCGTCGCAGGTGTGCGCGTGACGGGCGACCTGGGTCCCGGCGTAGAGCGTGCGGACGTCTGGGGCCTCGCCCGGATCGTGGTCGTCGCCCCAAAGGCTACCCATGATCGGCCTCCTTCGGCGCGGGGGCGTTCGCCTCGCCGTCGGCGACGCCGGCGGCATTCCCTACGATGGCGAGGACGGCCCAGACGAAGACGAATCCGGAGGCGAACAGGCTGGCATGCCACGCCGGCGAGGTCCTAGCCGTGCCCGGCCAGGACGAAGACGATGGCGACGATGGCGGCCGCGCTGATGGAGACCCGCTCGGGGCCTCCTGCGATGAGGGCGAGAGCGGCGCGCATCAGGCGGCCTTCCTGGCGGGACGCGCCGGCAGGTCCCCCGGCGTGTACTCGCAGCCGACGGTCGTGATGTAGTGGGCGAAGCGAACCTCGACCTCCACCTGCGCGGCCCCGGTCCCGAGGTTCACGCTGGCATTGACGCTGGTGCCGACGACACCACCCATCTGCCCGAGGAACTTCAGCCGCCAGTCGAGGTCCGCGCGTTGCTCCTGGCTAGGCTCGCGATGGAGGACGGCCGTCAGCACCAGCCGCCTTGGAAGTAACCGCGCCTCGCACCACTCGACCTTATCGCCGAGCGACTTGGCCCAGCCTGCGAACAGGTCGGACGCATGGCATGCTCCCAAGGGCGGGTTCCGGTCGACGTCCTCGAACGCCACCCGGTCGCGGCCGCGCCGGAGCCGCAGCAGGGCCTCCGTCGCGGCCACGTCGACGCCGGCCTCGGCCTGGCGGGCGGTACCGTCCTCCAGGACCTGCGCGATCAGCACCGAGGCCCATCGGGCGGCCTTCTCCGTCTCGGTCTCCATGGGCACGGAAAACTGCCCGCTGACGCTACCGTCCGCGTGCCTGACTTGCATCATGATGACGGCCGGGGCGGGCTGCGGCTTCCGCACGATCTCGAAGCCGGCCTCGCCAAGGGCTTCAATGACGCCGATTGCACGGTCGACCTTACCGCCCTGCCTGAGGCGGATTTCGTCGCGGTCGAGGGCGTCGATAACGGCGGGAATGGCCTGGTGGTGTTGCTGGCGCACGCAGCGCTCCTGAGAAACCGGGGTGGAGGGGGAGGAATCGGGAGTGCGCCACTGCCGCCTGGCGCGCGACGGAGCGGGGCTCAGGCGGCCCGCTGCGGATCGCGCGCTGCGTCCCAGGCGGACAGGACGATTTCGAGCCAAGTGCGCGGCACGAGAGGATCGCCGTCCTCATCCTGCCAGGCCTCCACTAAGCCGACGAGGCGCCCGGTCGCCCGCTCCGTCACGACGACGTACTGCGGATCGCCGATGTCCCCGTCCGACAGCGGATGGCGCGCGTCGTCGAGATGGGAGATGTCGACGCAGCAACCGCGGCGAGCCGCGAGTTCGTTGGCGGCCTGGCAGCGCAGGCCCCAGTCGTCCCGCTCGGGCTCCGGCGCCGCGGTGTCGGCGGACCGGATCTCCGTGCCGGGCGGGATCTCGAACACGTTGCCCGGCTGCAGCGCCACGGTCTCCGTTGCGCGCAGCACCGTCGACTTGGCGACCGTCTCGCCGAAAACCGGCGGGGGGTCGTAGGAGACCGCGTCTGTCCGCACGACCTCGGCATGCCGGATGGTCTCGGTGGTGCCGTCAGGCTTGGCGTAGACCACTTCGAGCACGCGGCCGGTCGGAACGCCCTTATCGCGGTCGAGGGCCTCGACGGCGGCAAGGAAGGCCTTCTCGTTCTCGGTCGTCAGCTCCGCGACGGTCCGGAAGACGAAGCCGGCCGGCACGAGCGACCGCACCCAATCCATATAGTCCCGGTCCGAGACGGCGGACCAGTTGCCGGTGCGGCGGGCGAACTCGACCCGATCCTCGGCGCGGCCCTTGCGACCGGGCGGCGCGTAGAACTCGATGGGGAACACGCCGATCCCGGCCACAGCGAGATCGCCCATCAGGGCGCGGGCGTCCGTATCGAAGTTGTAGGGCAGGCCGTTGACCCCACGATGGTGGGATGCAGCGAGGGCGAGACGAACCTGGTCGAAGGCTGCCGGGCAATCGACGGGCTTCGTCTTCGGAACGATCTCGAAGCCGCGTCCTGCGAGGCATTCGATGACCTCGACAGCGCGCTCAACGGGTGGCTTGTCCGAATGCAGTTCAGCGTCCCGGTCGAGGGCAATCGTGACAGCCGGGATTGTCTGGGGGTGCTGGCGCACGGTGGCGCTCCTTGGGGAAACCGGGGTTGCTGGGGGATGGTGGTGGGGCGCCACTGCCGCTTGGCGCGCGACGAAGCCGTCAGGCCGCGGCGGCAGGCGCCGGCGTGCTCTGGCCGGCGTGGAGCCGGTCGTAGGCCTCGGAAGCCGCCGTCTCGCCGAGATACGGGGCCAGGTCTGCGGCCATGCAGAAGCCGAACTCGGCGCCCTCGTGATCGTACGCGGCCAGGTCGCCGCCGGCGCTGTAGCGGCCGCGGTCGTAGCCGTGCCGGTACGCGTCCCGGAGCGCGGCCGCGTCGAAGATCGGCGCCTGCGGCCCGTCGAGGACGTCGCGGACCGCGACGAGCGCGGCCGTCAGGGTGGACGGGTCGTCCATGCCGAGTTGCTGCGCCCATTCCCGCACGAGGTCCTCGTCGCCGGCGGCGCCCCGGAGGTGGAGGAGGGCGTCGAGCGCGATCAGGGCCTGCACGGCGCGCGCCTGGCTGGCGTCGACGACGGCGATGCCGTCCCGGTCGAGGCGGGCCAGCATGCCGCGGGCGACCTGCATGGCCGGGCGCCCGCCGGAAGCGGCGACTTCCCCCGCAAGGGCGGCTACGGCCTTCTGAGCGATGTCGATCATGCTGCAGTCCTCTCGGTGGGGGTTTCGGAAGCGGCTGCGGCGCGCGCCTGCCCGGCCAGGACGGCCTTGACGCGCTCCTCGCGGCTTAGGCGGGGGATCGGGAGGCCTCGCTCCCGGAAGAGCGTGAGCAGGAACGTGTGCTGGTAGCCGGTCTCGCGGGACGCCCGATGGACGGAGCCGAGGCGGATGGCGGCGGCGACGGCGGCGTCCTCCTGCTCGCGCGTCGTCTTCCGGTGTGCGCGGGCCACCGGGCTGGTCTCGCCCGTCTGTCCGCGAAGCATCTCGCGTCCGTGCTGGACGATCTTCTCGACCGCCGCGCGGGACAGCCAAAAATACCTCCCGACCGCGGCGTCCATCCCATGGCTCTGGGCGAGCCGGGCCGCGACGACGGGATCGGGCACCTGGTAGACCGAGAGGGGCGAGTCGCCGGGCTTGCCCTTGCTCACGCCGGCCTCCCGCAGGCGCTTTCCTTCACGCGGTAGGAGGCGTCGTCCTTCTCCAGCCCCAGGGCGTGGAGGATCGCCGGACCCGGCGCCCGGCGCCTCGCCATCGTGTCCAGCACGTAAGCGTGGCTAACGCCGTTGAGGCGCGCCCACGCGTTCGCGCTCCCCGCAGTCTCCACGCGCTGCCGCAGCAGCGCTCTCACGTCCTCGGCCGTCACCGGCGCCTCCGTTGGCTATTGACGCTGTAAAGCGTGCGCGCTTCAATTTGCGCCGTCAAGGCCAATTCGGCATCAGGAACGATCTGCACCCACGATTCCGCTTTGTGTGCAAATCGTTCCCGGGTCAGATGCTTGCATAATTGAAGGATTACGCGATGAATGCTTGCTGGCGATCGAAGGACGGAAAGCGCGATCCTTCAAAGAAAGAGGCCGCAGTCCTTGCTCTCCCCGCCTGGGAGCAGGCCTGCGAGGCCGTCCTGGCCAAGGATTGCCTCGCGCTGGGTGCGCGCTTTTGTCCTGTGGGGAAGGCCGCCGGCGAAGACCGGGTCCGCTACGAGCTCGCCCCCGGGGCGGTCGTCGCGGTCGCAGGGGCGCGGTCCCAGGCGCCCCAGCGGGCCTACGTCGCCAGGGCGGACGGCACGGTCGAGGAGATCAGCGTCACGGCGGCTGAGGACCGAATCGATCCCGCGGGCACGGCCCGGCGCGCATGGCGACGGCGCTGCTCCCGCGTAGGGCTGGGCGAGCGCCCCTTCCGGTTCTCGGCCGCCCTCGGCCACGGCTACGAGGCGGACACGGTCTACGACTGGGCCGGGGAGGAGTACGTGGCCGCCTGCGTGCGGGCGACCGCCCGATGCGTCTGGCTCCGCGCCGTGACGTACGAGGAGGCCGTCAGCCTCGGCGTGGCGTGACGTACCGAGGATGGCGCGTGTCGTATGCATCGACCCGCGGCACGATGAGAGCGTCAATCCACGGAGGGGATTTCACATGCTCAAGGCTCTCGCCGCCATCGTCGCCAGGGCGCTCGCCGCCGCCGGGCGCGTGACGCTCGTACCCGTCATCGAGGCCGGCCGCCTCGTCTGGCGCACCGTCCGCTCGGCCTTGACGCCGGCCGATCCTATCGGCGAGGCCGAGGCGGCGTTCGAGGCGGAGGCCGCCGAGCCCGCCCCGGCGCCGGCGCCGCTGTCCGCGGAGGAGGCCTGGGGCCGCGCGGCGCTGGCTCATCTCATGGGCGAGGAGTACGAGGCGGTCCTGGACGAGGCGGCAACGGCCTATCTCGACGGCCTCTCCGTCGATCAGCAGGTCGCCTTGTCGCGGCACGACAACGCCGCCGTCGGCCGGCATCTCCTCGGCGAGCGGCTGCTGCCCTCCCTGCCGCGGCCCCCGACACCGGCGGAGTTCCGCGCCATCGAGGCGGCCCGAACCGCCGCAGCGGCCGCTGAGGCGCAGGAGGCGCTGCGGGGAGACGACGCGATGCACAAGTATATCATGGCCGTCCTCGACGACCTGATCGCCGAGCCGTCGCGCGCCGCCTGATCGCGCCATCGCCGACAAGACGAAGCCCGCCCTGGTCGCCCGGGGCGGGCTTTTTCATGCCCGAAGAAATCTCGAAAAAAGTGCGTTCGGCTTGCTCGTAGGCCTTGCTTCTTGCTGCGTGCGCACATCGTGACACGCGGTGCGCACACGATGGCACGCCGTGCGCCCGTCTCAGCCCCGTGCGCGCTTAGCGGCGAGCGCCCGCAGCTGGATGGCGACCCGGCGCCGGTCGTCCTCCGCGAGGGCGCGGCGCTCGGCTTCGGCGACGGCGTGCTCGGCCAGGACACGGCGGTAGGCCATGCGGGCCGTAGCCTGCCGGATGCTGGCGGCCTCGCGGTAGGCGGCGGACTGGATCGCCCGCTGCTCGATGAGGATCGACCCCAGCGCCAGGGCGCCGAACGTCATGGTGCTGTCGAAGGTCTCGGCGACGTCGCGGGCGGTTGGCATCAGGGCGGTCTCCTCGGGCAGGGCGTACGTCAAGGAGATCGGGATCCCGAGTCCCCTGTCCAGAGCCCACGTTGGGTCGTGGTTACCGAGACCCTGGCCCCCTGTGGACAGCCGCTTTTGCCCGTACCGTTCGTACGCCCTCGAATACAGCCCCGTTGAAGGATGGCGTTCGTATGCCTGTCTTGGCGCCCCGTTACCTCCTCGCCGGATAACGCCGCATCATGAGACTGTAACGAAAGATCAAACCGCCCATGGGTCGATTTCATGGGCGGTTTCCGGGGGCGGCCGTCACTGCACGGCGACGTAGTCGACGAGGTCCGCCAGGGCGGCGTCCTGCGTGGCAGGGACCGTCAGCGTGAGTACGTCGCCGGCGTTGACGAGGTAGGGCTGCCCGTTCGTCGTCGTGAACGTGGCCACCGTCTTCCCGGCACCGTAGACAACGGTGCCGATGTTCGCGCCGTTGCCCTACCATCCGCACGCGGCCGATGGCTGCCCGCCGAGAAACAGGTTTCAGTCAAGGTCGAGCGCCTTGAGGTCGATCTCCGCTTGTCGATAGGCCGACCACGCAACGGCGTACCGGGGGTCGAGGTTTGTTCGGAATGCCTTCGCCTCAGCCGACAACCTCTGCAGCGTTCCGACCGTGTGGCTCAGCCTGCCGATGACATCGGACCGTGCCTTCGCTATGTCCGCCTTGACCGACGCGACGTCTTGCGGGTCGACGCCCTGGTGCGGGTCGAAATTGAACTTCGCCTCGGCGGCTCGCCTCCACTTGACCAGGCTGCTCGCAGTGGATGGACCGAAGTTTTTGATGGCCGTGATCCGGTTGTACTCGATGTCGGCTGCCGTCTCGATGCCGTACGAGCGCAGCGTCAGCTTCCGGGCCCCTCCGATCCCGGAGACCTTGGCCTGGGCGACCTTGAAGCGCTCCAGGTGCCTGCGCATCTGCGCTTCCCGTCGACCGGCCTCAAGAGCCGCCAGCCGCCGCGCCTCTTCGGCAGGAAGGTTCTGCATCTGCTGGATGAGCGTCTCGGCATCCTGCCTCGTCTTCAGGAACGTCGCGTTCCCCGCAGCTTGCTCGAAGGTCTTCCTTGCCGTTTCCCATTCCGTCTTCGCTGCGCGCGCTTGTCTACCGGCGGCCTCGATGACTTCAGGCGTGGCGAAGAAGGTGATGAGCGCGGCCACCATGGCGATCAAGCCTAGCGCGACTCCTCCACCCCCTAACCCCATCAGGACCAGCCCCACCGGGCCCAGTACCAATGCCGCGCCCCTGCGTCCGGTCCGGGCGCTGCGAGCTTCCTTGACCGCCGTGCTCGGCTTCGGGGCAGGCGATGCAGGCATCAGCGCGGCAAGGTCCGGTGCCGGCCCTGGGTCAGGCACACCACGGACAGACGCGATGAGTTGCGCGAGGTCGACCGCCGCGCCACCCTGGAAAACCGGTGAAGTCGGTACGAAGGCGACGAAACCGGGGAAGACCTGCTCCATCCGGCACCACGGACAATTCGGTGCCTGCCGGAAGTGATGGTGGTTGTCCTTCCGGTTGCATCGGACAAGGTCAGCTTCCGCCCGTTCGAGAAGGCCGACCCATTCGGGGGCGCCGGGCCTGCCGGAATTCGCACCGAGTGGCCCGAAAGCACGCTCGAACGCGTCGGCAAGCGGCAACGGAAGGTCCGCCAAAGTCGGCATGTTCGGCGGCGGCTCCATAAGGGTCGTCGCGCTGCGGTTCGAGTAGGCGAACCGAAACTCTGCGATCAAGCGGTCGATGGGCGGCATCTCGCCGGCGCCCTTGAAGCGTCCGACGAACGGGAAGCGGCCCATGAACAGGGTCATGAAGACCAGTGTCGCCAAGCCGAAGGCGTCGTGGTTGGGGGTGCGCACCACGCCGGCGAAGGGCTTGCTCTGGAGCTCGGGCGGCGTGAAGTCGGGCGTGCCGACCTTGCAAGGGAAGTTCCTGCCGCCGACGACGTACTGGAAGGAATCGCTGTCGATCAGCGTGACGGTCGCGTCCGGGGCGACCATCACCCCGGAGTGGTTGACGTCGCCGATCACGCACCCAGAGGCGTGCACGCTCGCCATGGCACGGGCCACGTTCGACATGGCGCGCACGAGGAGCGGGTAGGTCGCGGACGGGAAGGCCGTCTTCCGGCTGCTTGGCGAATACAGCTCGTGGACCGGTCGCCGGTTTGCCGCCTTCCTCATGGTGAAGCCGGCGAACGCGCCGGAGCGGAGGTCGAACAGCGCGTCGACCGGGTAGGCGACGAACTTGTTCGCGTGCAGGCGGGCCCCGGCCATCGCGAGCACCTTGCCCTCCCGCTCGGCGGCCAGCCCCGGCAGGTAGATCTTGGCCGCGAGGTCTCCCGAGCCATCGACGACGTGGACGACGCCCTCGCCGCCCTCGCCGAGGCGTGCGCCGAGCCTCACTGTCGCGCCGGCCGTCGTTCGGTACTGGGTCGCGCTCATGCCGTCACGGGATTGAAAATGCCGCGCTCCGGGACGGGAACGCGGCGCGCCATCAGCAGGGTCTTGTCGTCGTCCGTCCTGTCCGTGACCGGCGCGCTGTCGAGGAAGTCGTGCAGGTCGCGCGAAAGGCGGCGCCGGCGTCCCGGAGGCTCCCGGCGCAGGGCCGGGAAGACGCTCTCGAAGAAGCGGTCGAAGGCCGCGCCGGCCGCGAAGTCGAGGGCCAGGCGCTCCATGCCATCCGTGAACACCGCCACCTCCTCCACGCATCCCCGCACGGGCACAACCGAGAGACGCGGCTCGGGGTCATCGGTGACGAAGTAGGTGGTGGCGGCGTACTCCCCCTGCGCCGGCCAGCTCGGCACCCGCCAGACCGTCTCGCCGGCGAGCCGTAGGGCGCAGGCGCCGTCGCCGACATGGACGACCACGGCGGCTTCCAGCCCGACGACGACGCCGACCATCGTCGAGGCAAAGGCGCGTGCAGGCTGGCCCCCCAGCTGGGCCCGGCGGGCGATGCGGTCCCTCATCTCGTCGAGCCAGTCGCGTGCGACGGCCTCGTCGATGTCGTCGACCCGGGAGCCGGCGCGCAGGTACGCCGACGCGGACCTGCAGAACGAGCGAGCCACGATAGCGGACCCGAAGCGGGACAGGGGCGCGCTGCCGGCCCCGTCCGACGCCACGGCCACGAGCGCCGGCCCGGAGGGCGTCCAGACCTCCCGGCAGGCGCCGGCGTCGTCGCACTCCTTCTCCTCCCGAGCGTGCGAGGTCCCGGTGGCGCGGGCCCCGACCCAACTCCATTCCGGCCGGCGAGAGCTCATCCGGCCACCGCCCAGCCGCTCGGGCCCGTCGGGTTGGCGAGCGCGGGCGCCTCGTCGATGCGCGACTTCGAGACGGTCGAGAGCGACGCGGACAGCCACTTGAATAGGTCGCGGAAGCGCAGCCCGTCGAGCTTGAGCGGCTCGCGCACGCTGAGTTGGCGCAGGGTGTCGAAGTTGGCGCCTTCAACACCGACCGCGAAGAACATGAACGCCTTGGCCTCCTCGCCCTCGCGGACGAGCTGGGCCGCGCGCGAGATCGAGTCCGTGGGGCCGCCATCGGTGATCAGGAACACCCAGGGGCGATAATAGCCGATGCCGTTGCTCTTGTAGGCGTCCTTGCGGGCGCGCAGCAGCGACAACGCCTGCTCGACGGCCGCGCCCATGGGGGTATCGGCGGCGGTCGAGAGCGTCGGGGCGTGGAAGTGCTGGGCCCCGACGAAATCGATCTCGACCTTGACCGGCCCGAAGGTCACCACGGCCACGTCCACGCGCTTGGCCGCCAACGTGTCGGCGAAGAGCTCGTCCCGGAAGACCTGCAGGCCCGTATTCAGCTCGTTCATGGGCCGGCCCCTCATCGAGGCCGAGTTGTCGAGCAGCAGGACGACCGGGCAGCGGTTCTCGGGGTTCTCGGCGAATTCGGCGTTCCCGAACGGTCGTTGGTCGTAGCTCATCTCGCTCATCGCAATGCCTTCGGTGTTCGGTTGCAAGGATGGGTTCCGGGGCCGTCGCGACGCTACCGCTCGGCCCGTACGACGCTCGGGCGCGACATCCTCCGCCGCGCGATCTGTGCCGACTGCGGTCCGGCGTCGGCCGGGACCCCTCCGTCGCCCGGCAAAGGCGATGCGGCCTCAACCGCGATGTCGGAGCCGTCCACCTGCAGGGGTGGGTCGGCCAGGGCTGCCACGAGGGCGCCGGCATGCGCAATATTCGTGATGTCGCCGTTCGTCAGGCGGAAGCCCGACGCCTCCAGGCAGGCCTTCCAGGTCTCGGCGAACGCCTGCCCCGCCGCCGAGGACCGCTCGCCATAATCGGGGACCCCGCGCCGCCTGTGGACCTCGCAGTGGACGACGCAGTCCCAGGAAATGGAGTTTTCGTGCTTGTGCGGTCCCGCGCCGCCGTCGCCGAACATGGGCCAAGCCTTGACCGGTCGCATGCCGGCCGCGCCGAGAGCCTTGGCGAGGGCGTGCCAGCCCCGGCCGTCGAGGCTCTGGTAGGTGAACACGACGCGGGCCTCCGGGCGGCACACGCGCGCGACCTCGTTCAGGCGCTCGGTCAGGGCATCTGCGAAGATGCGCTCCGCGTCGTCGTGCCCGAGCGAGGTGGCCAGTTGGCCCGCCGGGAAACCGTCGAGATGCGCCGGGTCGAGGAGGCCGAGGCGCGCCATCCAGGGCACGAAGAAGTGGCCGAGCTCGGAATAGGCGATGTAGTCGAAATAGGGCGGGTCGGTCAGGACGAGGTCCACGGTACCCGTCGGGATGTGCGCGAGGTCGCGTGCGTCCCCGCAGCGGATGTCCCAACCGCCCCGGGGGCGCTCGGGGACGGGCACGACCGAGCCTTCGCGCTGCGGCTCGGTGCCGGCCTTCAGCGACCGGGCCGCGCGCACCACCGAGCGGACCGCGTTGGGGAAGGTGCCGCGCCCGTTCCGCGACAGCCATGGGTTGAGCTCGACCGGTCGGTTGATGTGCCTATAGGCCCGGATCGCGAACAGGGGCGACAAGCGCCGCCAACCGCCCGCGTAGCCGCACATGAGGTTGTTGGTGACGACGTGGTCCGAGAAGGCGATGCGTAGCGCCTCCCCCTCGATGCCGTCCAAGCCGTCCAGCGCCCGTGCCAACAGGCCGAGATGGAGGGACTGGCGCGCGTTGAAGAGTTCCCGGTAGGCCGAGTAGCCGTAACGCAGGAGGCGGTCGTCGAACCGTCCCGTACGGGGGATCTCGCCCGCCACCAGGAAGCCGGGGTCGGCCGTTGCCTCGGCGGCCAAGCGCGACCGCGCCAGCTCGTACGTGGCGCGGTCGCCGTCCTCGGCCCGGCGAAGGCGTCGCTCGCGCACGGGGTAGGACCGTTCCGGACAGCCGGGCAAAGTCTCGACGGCGAAAAGGCGGAACTCCGGCGGGCGGCCGGTCCTGGGGGCCACGTCGATCAGGCGTTGCCGATGGCCGCAGGAGGGGCAGCACGCCTTGCCGTGCGCGACGGCGCCCTTCCGCAGGTCCGTTCGGGTCCCGCACCCGCAACGCAGCGTCTTGCGCTTGATGTCGACCGCCTCGACCGTCCCGCAGGAGCGGCAGATGCCGTGCTGGGTTCCCGCCGCCTCGTCCCAGGCCAGCCGGTAGGAGGGATGGGCTTCGAAGACGTGCCCGCAGGCGGGGCAGTCCACGACCTGGACCCAGAAGGCGTGGAGCAGTCGGCCGGGGGCGCCGTCGTGGTCCGCGGCGTAGTAGGGCTCGACCTCACGCCCCACGACGTCGAACAGGCGGTCGAGCGCGGGACCCAGGTCGGGGACGTCTGCCAGGCGTCCCTGGAAGTCGGAGACCGCAGCCGCCACGGGCTCCACGTCGGTGCCGTGCACGTCCGCGCCGAGCCGCGACGCCTCCAGCAGCATTACGCCGCCGCCCATGAACGGGTCGAGCACCCGCAGGCCGGTGCAGTCGGTGTCGCGGTAATACCCGGCCCAGAACGAGCCGCCGGCAGGCGTGGTGGCCGCGACCAGGAGCGAGCGCGCGGTCGCGGCGAGGCGGCGCGCGAACCACTTGTGGGCCTGGTAGGTGTCGCGCGGCCGCACGCCCTCGCGGCGCGCCAGCACCGCGATGTCCGCGACGGGCAGGTCCCCGGCGTCGAGCAGCGAGCGCCCTGGTAGTCCCCCTCCCGCCATCAGCTCCTCAACTCGCAATCGCCCAGGACAGGGATCGAGAGTTTCATGCGCCCCTGCAAGTGACCATCGGCGTAATGCTTGAGGAGACGGGAGCGGCGGAGCGTGTCCGGGTCGCGGGGCAGGTAGTCGATGAGCGACCGCGAGAGGATCACCACGAGCTTCGCCTTAGCCCGCGATGCCACCACGTTGAACCGGTTCAGGCTGTAGAGGAACTCCTCCTCGGACGCGATCTGGTCCCGGTCGCCCAGCCCGTAGCTCGCGACCATCACCGTCTTCTCCTGGCCCTGGAAGCGCTCCACGGTGTCGACGGCCGCCATCATGGCCTCGTGCTCCGCCTGGCCGCTCCCGATCCGCAGGAGGCGCTCGACCACCGCGGCCTGCTGCGCCCGGTGCGGGGTGACGATGCCGATGCCGTCCCCGTAGAACGCGACCGGGGATAGCGGTTCTTCGCCCTTTTCGGGCAGGAGCCGGCCTCGCAGGGCGCGGACGATGCCGGAGACCAAGGCGGCTTCGCCGTCGTTGCGCTGGCTCGAATGCTCGTCGTCGTGGATCACCGCGACGAGGGGCTTCTCCGGGTCGAGGATCTCCGTCAGGCAAGCGTTCCATGCGGCGGCGTCCGCCTCGCCGGCACCGAGCGTGGCGAGCCCGCCCCCGGCGACGCGCATCCGCAGGTCCGGGAACGCGGCCTCCAGCTCGCTGCGATAGCCCGCTTGCCGAACGAATTCGACGATCTCCTTGTTCGAGCGGTAGCTCCGGTCCAGCATGACCGGCTCGATGCCGACGGCGGCCGGCTCGCCCTTCCGGTACTCCCGATAGAAGTCGTAGATCGAGCCGACGAGGTGCTCCGCGCCTTCCGGCGGCGGCACCGGCTGGATCGGCGGCATCTGCAGGTTGTCGCCGACGACCGTCACCTGAGCGCCCTCGGCGAGCGTGCTGAACGCCGTGACGGCGAGCGCCACGCTCATCTGCGACGCCTCGTCGACCAGCATGAAGTCGAAGAACGGCTTCATGGGGCCTGCTTCGTCCAGGCTCAGCTTCGCGAGCTGATGTGCCGTTCCGGCCACGACGGTGCTGCCGGCGCGGCTGGCGAGCCGCTCGACGAGGGCTTTGTGGTCGTCCTCACCGTCCGTGCGCACATGATGCGGCGCCAGTTCCGGGGCACCGTCGGAATCCTGCATGCTGGACAAACGGGCGACCGCCACGGCGGCCTGCATGCCGAGGTCGCACAGGAGCTGCGGCACCTTCCGGGTGACGGTGTCGATGGCCACCCAAGTCGGGCCGGTTACGGCGATCCGTATGGGGGTGCCCTGGCGCGCGGCCTCGGAAAGGAGGCCGCGCAGCAGCGCGACGGCGGTCGTGCTCTTGCCGGTACCGGGTGGCCCCCAGAGCAGGGACAGGCGCCGCTCGGCGGATTGCCTGATGGCGGTGGCCTGGGCCGCGGTCGGCACCCGGTCCGAGTTGGGGTCTCGCGCGGCCGCGAGCACGAGATCCCCTTGGAACCGTGCCGTCTCGCCGGCGAGCCCGTCCGCGTCCCATATGAACCGCTCCGCCGGGACCGGGGCGGACCGATGCGGGTTCGGCAGCCGCAGGCGGGTGAGGGACGGATTGCGGAACAAGGGCCGCGACCGCGAGAGCGGCGGCACCTTGATCTGCTGCAAGGCCGGCAGGAGGCGCTTCGTCACGAAGAAGTCGATCACGCGCGGGTCCAGGATAGCCTGATGCGCGACGTCGAGGTTGAAATCCAGGATGCCCAGGCGCGCGGCCACGGGAAGGAACCGCCTGTCGGCTTGCGCGACGACGATGCGGCGCACGCGGTCGAAGACCAGGACTTTCACCGCGCAAGCCTTTCGGACGGTGATCCCCTTGTCCCTGTTCTCGACGGGGCCGAGCGCGGTGGCCGCCCTGAGCGCGGGGTGCTCCTCCTTCATCGAGGCGACCGTTCTGTTCTGGTCCTTCAGTGCCGTCTCGGGCATCAGGGTCCAGGTGAAGTCGCCCTCCTTGATCTTGGTCTGAAGGGAGCGCTCGGAGAGGTGCAGCAAGAGGACGTCGTCGCGCTCGTCCAGGTCGTCACGATCCACCAGCATGAGTGCCTCGGTCCGGGCGGCGCCCGTTAGGAACGCGTCCATCCGCGCGCTGGCGAACGTCGCCTCGCGCTGGTGCGGAGGCATCGCCATCAGCAACTCGTTCTCCAGCAACTGTGCCGCGTGCATGAGGCGCGCGTGCTGGTAGAGGATCTCGCTGTCCACCGCCATCGACCCCTCGGGTTCCGTCTGGCCGAAGACGCGGTCGACCCTCGGGGCGCGGGACGAGAGCTCGTCCTTCAGGTCGTGGGCGAGCCGCTCCGCGACCGCCAGCACGGCGTCGAGGCGCCGGGCGACGTACTTGCGCAGGATGTCCCTGTAGCCCTGGAAGTCGGTGCTCTCGAAAGGCGAGCGCCTGTTCCATATCTCGTGGCCCCGCTCGGACGGGATCTGGTCAGAGAGCGGATCGACGAAGAACCGGCTCACGAGGAAGGGCTTGCGGCCTGGCTCCCGGTCCTTGTCCATCCAGGCCGGGTGGTAGGCGTTCGCGATGCCCAGCAGCGAGTAGTGGTGGGGAACGTCGGCCGCGACGAGCGCGGTCACCGCGTCGGATACGATGGTGACCGGCGAGTTCTTGCTCGTGAAGCTGGGCTCCTCGATGACGGTCTCCGGTGGGAACAGCCACGCCATCGGCGCCGTCGACGTGCGCCGCTCGGCCCGCTGCGGCGCCACCACCGCGAGGAAGTGACGGCCCATCACCGTGCGTAGGTGCTCGTAATTCAGCCGGTCCCAGAGGTAGACCTGGAAGGTGGGGAACCGCTTCGGCTCGCCCAGCGCGACGTAGGCCTCGCGGACTTCGCGCGCCGCGGCCTCGATGTCGACGACCATGAAGCGCAACGCCTCCATCACCACCTCGCGCTCGGCGGCGACAGACTTCTGCTCGACCAGCATGACCCGCGGCTCACGGCGCAAGGTCCGCCTCTTGAACCACGGCTTGCCGCCCGCCACCGGCACGCGCTCGTGCGGCATCTCGACGACGAGCCGGTATCCGATGGCGAACGTCAGGCCGCTGCCGACGTCGTAGTCGACGGAGAGCGCCACCCGCACGTCGACGCTCCGCGGCAGCACCGCCGACGTCCCGGCCTTCTTCGGTATGACGGCGTCCGCCGATGAGGACAGCACGTTCGAGCGCGCTTGGAACAAGCTGCGTCCGGCCCGGAGCTTCTGGTGCCCCTCGAAGGCCGGGCTTCCCGCGGGTAGCGCGGCGAGGTCGATGATGTTGGTGACCGAGGTCTCCCGCAGCTTGCCGCAGGCCCCGCGGGTCAAGCCCGTGATCATGCTGAGGTGCCGCTCGCGGCCTGCGACGGGCCAGCAGGAGCGTTCCCGCTTCTTCTCGTCGATGTGCCGCCGCCGCCTCTCCCTCTCCGTCTCCGGTTCGTCCGGGTCGGTGTCCTTCCTCCAATCGTAGCCTAGGTAGTCGCAGCCGCTGCACTTGTTGTCGACGAACCAGGGCAGGGTGCGCCAATCGCCGGCCGCCAGCGCTTGCCTGAGGTCGACCTCGAAGAATCGGCGCACGCGCCCAAGGACGACCTCGGCCGGCATCGTCTCAAGATCGTCTTCCCACGCCGCCAGAAGCCCTGGCAGCGCGGGCCGCTCGATCCCACGTTCGAGCTGCGACTGCTCGAATCGGCGCAGTGTCGACGCCTCGTGCTTGCCCGGCCACACGGCAGCGTTCTTCAGCACGACGAAGCGGTCGGAGCGGCCGGTGGCCTCAAGCCAGGCGGCCAGCGTCATGCCGTAATAGGCGAGTTCCGCGAAGTGCGAGGGCGACGGCTCTCCGCTCAGCTTGATGTCGATGACCCTGAGGCCGAGCTTGGGATCACCGCCCTCAACCTCCACCACGAGGCCGGACGGCGTGACGGCTTCCCGGGGGCCTTCCGTCGGTGGAAGCACGTGCAGGATGTCCGGCCTGACGTCGGAGAAGCCGAGGGCGCCCGCCACGCCGGCCTCCCTCCCGGCATGCAAGGCGACGAGGCCGTGGGCGTCGATGAATGGACGGCGAACCTCGTACTGTGCCTCGATCAGGAAGGTGTGGGGCGTGACGGTGTCGATGTGGTCCTCAAGCGCCAGGGTGCCGAACGCCTGCTCCTCACCGGCCTCATGGCGCTTGGGTTCGCCGTGCCTGACGGAGGAGCCGAAGATGTCGGCCATCTCACCGAACTTCTGCCGCTCGAACTCACGTCCTTGTTCCACGATGAGTGCGAGGCCGGGCCGGCTTACGTCCCGGGGCGGCCCGCCGGCGGCATCTCGCGCGGCCTCCGAGGCGTAAAGGTCGAGCCGGAGGCGCCGCTTGCAGTCGCGGCGCAGGTATTGCGCGAGGGCGCGTTTGTTGAGGACGTACACGACGAATCCGGTAGGCTGAGACCTCCTGTCAACCCAAGGTAGTCGACGTCCAGGGTCAAGTGGCAAGGGTTCCGGGCGACGGATTTACGTTCATATGCGACCGGCCGGCAACTGTGGAGGCGACCCAGCCAGGAAGGCCGCTCCTGCGCCTCATGTCGGTTTGGGAACGGGAACCCACCGTCGGCAGCGACGAACCTTTCTCGTCCGACGGCACGCCTCGCCGGATTAATCCGCCGCTCGGCGTAAAAAGGGCGCGATCCGCTTGATTGCTCGAGAGGTGGACACCAAGATAAGCAGCGAGACCGGAGGGATCGTCATCGGCCGCTACTCGGTTGTGACCAGCATCTCGGGCTTGCGATGCATGCGACTTTGGAGACCTCGGAAGCCTCAAGGCCGCGATGCCGCATTATACGGGCGACCGCCGAGGCATTAGCCTCAGCGACGCTCCCAACGCCTCGTCGGGCGGCGGCACGAACATCCGAAGCCGGTCGAGAACTCTTGTCCGGGCTACGTCGTAGGCGGACTGCCCCGCTTCCTTGCCGCCGCACCGGATGAGCGCGGCCGCGGCGACGATGTCAGCGACGGCGACGGTCGGGTTACCGACGGCGAGCGGGCCCGCCAGGGAACGGCGCAGCCCGGCGAGGCGGACGACCGCCCTCGACAGGTCCTCGTCGACCATGTCGGCCTTGGCCAGCGTGTCGAAGTGCGTCCTTAACCGGCCGAGCTCGTCCCGGGCGGCATAGAGCTCCGCGCGCAGCCGGGCGGCCTCTTCCTCGCGGTCGGCGGCAGCCTGGCGCTCGGCCCGCAGCGCGGTGACCTCGGCCCGCAGGGCGGCGTTCTCGGCCTCGCGGGCAAGCTCGGCCTCGCGGTGCTCCTCGCGCCAACGGCGGGCGCGGTCAGCGGCGGCGACGCGGCGGCGGGCGGCGGCGGTGGTTTCGCGGTCAGTCGGGGGAAGGGCTTCGGTCATGGCGGAAGGATGCCGGCCCGGCCAGCAAGCCACCAGGACCGGTTCGAGGATCGGATGGCCTGTCCCGAGGCACGGCCGGTTCACACGGTTCGCAGAGAGAAAAACGCCCTTTTTTCACGATTCGTAACGGGGAACGCCTCCCCCGGCCCCGCAGGGGCCATAGAGGGAGGTCGCGGTCGATCAGCCCCGGGTTGATGCCGAAACCCGACATGGGCCTTAAAGGCGCAGGGAAGCCCTCCTGGCCGGGGGGGTCGCGTCACCCCTGTAGGACACGGGCGTTGGCCGGCGAGGCGCGTAGCCCCCGTTTCCATCCACCTACAGGCAAGTATTAGGTTCCGGTTCTGGCGTTAATCATGGACGTTCGAGGGCCGTTGACCTTCTCGTGGTCGAGGTCAATCCTGGCCTTGCCCGTAGTCGGGCTGTCGCTCCTGAACATGCCCCAAACCCGGTCCTTGTCGGTGCAGAGGTGCCCCCGACGACGTCCCCCAACCCGGAGACCACCGTGACCACCCTTAACGAGATCCGGGGCCATGCTGTGCACCCGGAGGCATGGCCCGCCCGCGCCATGCCATCCGAAACCCGCGACTTCACCGCCCTCGACTACCTCCGCTTCATCCATCCGGTCGGTAGCCACGGCCTCATCCGCATCGCTGCCCGGGTGAACATCGGCAAGGGTCACAAGAAGCACTACGTCTTCCGCGAGCGTCGTTTCTCCGTGAAGCGCATCCGCCTCGGGCACGCCTCTGTCGTGAGCGCCCTCAAGGAGCTCAGCTTCCACACCTTCTGCACGTTCCCCTACCCGAAGCCGGGCGAGCCCGTCCCAGAGGCGTCGGATGCCAACGTCACCTCGATCTGCGCCAACTGGATCGACCTCGACTACTACGGCGTCCAGGGCCTCGCGGGGCTGTCCAAGAGCGACGTGCTCGACATCGTCCTTCGCCGTTGCGAGGAGAAGCGCTGGCCGGCTCCGAGCTACGTCATGGCGTCCGGAAGGGGCATGCTCATTGTGTGGCTCTACGAGGTGGCGCCCCGCGAGGTCCTGCCCCGGTGGCGCGCCGTCCAGCGCACCCTGAACCGCGCGTTCGAGGACCTCGGTCACGACGCCACCGGGATGTCGCCGACGCACCTCTACCGGTACTCGGGCAGCTACAACCCCAATGCCCTCGCCCCGGCCTTCATGATGTGGCCGTACTACACCGCCGACGTCCGCCGGGGGACGTTCGATGAGCTCGCCGCCGCGGTCATGCCGGTCTCGCGGCGCAAGGCGAAGCTGTTCGTCGCCGAGAAGCTCGACGGCATCGCCAAGCGGGCCGCCAAGCAGGCCGGGCGTGACCGGGCGCGGCGGGAGGAGGAGGTGGCCCCGACCACCGCCCCTGCCGCGCCGGCACGCAAGAAGCGCGAGCGGGTGGGCGGCCACCTGACCGGCCGCTCGTACTGGCGGGCCATCGCCGCCGACATCGAGCGCCTTCGCGCCCACCGGTTCGGCGGGAAGCGGATGGTCGAGGACACTGGTCGCTCGACCATGGCGTTCGCGGCGACGATGGTCCAGGCCTGGCTTCTGCCGGCGTGCGACCTCGACGGGTGGGTCCGGGACCAGGCGCACGCCTGGGGGCTCGACGAGGAGGAGGCCCTGTCCTGCACGAGCGGTGTCCGCAAGGCGGCCCGGGACGCTGCCAATGGCGAACGGAAGGCGTGGCTGAAGAAGGAGGTCGACCCGCGCTACCGGCCGGGCCCGAAGCGGCTGATTGAGCTCCTCAAGGTGCAGCCGTCCGAGATGGGCGCCGCCGACCTGCGCATCCTGGTGACCGCCGAGCGGAGGCGGGACGTCGTCGCGGACCGCCAAGCCACCCTGCGCCGGTCCCGGGGGGCCAAGGCCCGCGCGGATCAGCAGGGCGCTCGGCTCGCCATCGGGGTCGAGGCCCTGCGCCTTCGCAGCGAGGAGGGGCTCGACCGCCCCGCCATCGCCGCCCGGCTCGGCGTCACCACCCGCTACCTCGACACCGCCTTGCGCGACGCCAAGGCCATCGAGACCATCGGCACGGTTACCGCCCCGGACAAGCCGATCAAGCCGCGCCGTTCACACGGTTCGTCACGGGGTACTTCACGCGCGAAGGTCGGAAATACTTCCGGCGAGGCAGCCGTCGCGCTTGTGGCGCCCAAGGGGGAGGCCTATAATAGCGAAGTCACGGTGAAGGGCACCTACCTCCCCGACAACGCCCGCTGCGCGCCTCACGGCCCGGCGGGCGTTTCCGTTCCCGAGGAGGTGTCGGCATGATCCGGCCCCTCGTCATCGACCAGCCGCCCCCGAAGGTCGTCCTAGCCGGCGAGCTCAAGGCCCTGCGGGCCCGCGCCCTCGACGCACGGCACGGCGGCGCCAAGCCAACCAACCCGCATGGTCGCCGGCGCTTCGTATACGGCCGCGTTGTCTACCTAACCGAGAACCACGCGCCCTTGCCGGCGCCCCCCTCCGCCACCGCCGGCTAAGCAGCGCTCCGTGTGATCCTCGCGGTGTTATGCAGCGACATCACATAAAATCGTTGACGCCGGCGATTGTAAATGTTCCTGTTTTGTTCTATAAGCTTGGCAGTCCTACCAACGGCTAAAAAACAGTGAATGCACTCAACCTCGCGGCGATTTATCGTCGGCACCGTGGATGCCGGGGATAGCGGCACCTTGGTGGGTTTCGGTCAAGCTTGAGAGGTCAGCGTGGCGGGAGAGCAAGAGGAGTCCACCGATGACGGTCTACAGGGCCTTCGTGGAAGCGGCGAGAGAAGCGGACCGGAAGCTGACCACCCTGAGGGAGGTTTCGAAGAAGCGCGAGGCGGATCGCCAGAGGCAGCCGAGGAGCGAGACCCGAGAGCAAGTATCCCTCCCTGTGAGCGAGAAGCCCAGGAGAGGGTAGAGGTCACAGCGCTTTACAGCGCGGCGGCTTGGCAGAGGAAAGCCTTTGAGCCGGAGACGCCATGGCGTCCTCCGGTCATGCGCGATTATGCTCGCGTAATTCACAGCGCAAGCTTTCGAAGGCTACAAGGAAAAACTCAAGTTTTCCCAGGCCATGAGTCTGATTTTTTTAGAAATAGACTCACGCATTCACTGGAAGTTGCGCAAATTGCTGAGGGAATCGCCCTTCAACTAAATTATACTGAAAAGCTTTTTGAGAAGGCTAAAATTGATACTCGTCTCTGTTCTGTTGCGGCTCTACTCCACGATTTAGGCCACCCGCCGTTCGGGCACAATGGAGAGCGGCCGCTTGATGATTGCATGAAGAAGGTTGGCGGGTTTGAAGGCAATGCTCAAACTGTCCGTATTATATCTCGCGTCGAAAAGAAGCTGTCCAACGATGATTATGATGCGCTTTCTAATGTGGAAGACGAACGAGTTGGTCTAAACTTAACACTTCGCACTATCGCGTCAGTTATAAAATACGATAGAAAAATAGATTACGAACGATCTGCCGACGCAGATCTTGTAAAAGGATACTACGCAACTGAGTCAAATATCGTTGAACTTGCTAAAACATCAGTGGATCCGAAGTGGCGCGACAGACACCCTGACAATGAGGCTTATAAATTTAAAACAATTGAATGTTCGATTATGGATATTGCTGACGATATTGCATATTCAACCTATGACCTTGAGGATTGTTTCAAGGCTGGCTTCATAACTCCAGGAGACATTCTGGCGTCAAGTAAGGATCTACTAGACAGGGTCGCAAAAAAAATTGCCAAGGCATTGAAGCAAGATTTTACTCGGAAGGAAGTGATAGATACTTTTCATGCTATATTCGAGAGCGCTGACGCGACTATTGATCGCAATAACAGATTACCGCCGATCAATGAATTCAGCAAAATATATGAAATATTCAATAATATAACCAATTCAAGTCATTATAGAACCGAGTTTACTAGTCAGCTAGTCAATGAGGCAATTAGAGATATTGAAATAGAAGTCGCAAACGAAGATATTATTGGTTTAACAAAATTGAGACTTAAGCCAGAGGCTCGCAAAAAAGTGGAAGTTCTAAAAAATTATACGTATGAAGCAACCATTTATTCTGCGAGGGTTAAGGTTGCTGAATTTAGAGGCTACGAAGTAGTTAAGGGTATCTTTGATGCCCTGTCCAGCGACAAAGGATTTTTGTTGATGCCTGAGGACCTAAGGCAGCAATATTTGAAGGCTAGGCCGAATAGCACAGCAAAGATGAGAGCTATATGCGATTTTATTGCAGGAATGACAGATAGATATGCGCTAGAATTTTATGCTCGCTTACACTCAGATACTGCGCAGAGTATCTTCAAGCCTCTTTAGAGCTTGCATCACGCGGGCGCAGACGCCTTCTCAGCCTTGCCATGCAAACTATCGGGGTCGTGCGTGAGTTCGACCCCGGCCGCCTTAAGCGCGGCTCGCATGGCACGCAGGTTGTTGGCGATAAGGACACGCCGTCCTTTCTCGAAATCGCGCATGGTTGAAAGCGAGACGTTTGAACGTTTCGCTAGCTCGTCCTGAGACCAATCTTGCCATGCACGTCCGATCCATCCACCAGGAACTCCCCCTCGTCGGCATGGTCGCGGATCCCGGGCATAGCGCCAGCGCACGAGGGCCTCAGTCGCCCGACGAGACGTCGCCGGCGCCGGAGGGGCACGGCCCGCTCATGGCGACCGTCACGTCGAGGCCGTCCTGGCGGGTCACGCTCCATGTCCGCATCTGGTTCTCGCCGTAGCGGCCGCCGCCGCCCAGGGGCGTCCATGTGCCGGTGAACGAGGTCCGGTCCCGGTAGGCGTTCCCGGGGGCTTGGAGCTCGATCCGCTCGCGCCCAGTCCGGACGTCGACGGTCCCGCAGGTCACCGTCGTCGTCCAGCCGTCCCGGCCGGCGGGCGAGGCGTAGACGCGCGCGAACCCCGCGCGGCCGCCGACGACGGGCCCGCGCACTGCCATGACGAACCGGTCGTCGTGCTGGGGGAACGGCGGCGGCTCCGGCGCGGGCTTGGCCTGGCGGGCCGCCTCGGCCGGGACGGTGGCGAGGACGGCCAGGACGGCGGCGAGGATGCGGGTGGCGATCATGGCGTGGTCTCCGCGGAAGGGGCCTTAGTCGCCCGTCGAAAGCTGGCCGATCCCGCTCGCGCACCGCGCGTCGGTGAACTGCCCGGGCAGGTCGAGTTCGGCACCCTTGAGCGTGATGATGAAGTTCTGCCTTACGCCCTCGACGAGGTAAGTGCCGCCGAGGCCGGAGCCGCGACCGCGGCCGCTTGTGCCCTGGCCGACGTGGCGCGTGACGCCGCGGCCTCCGGGGGCCTGCAGGCCGTAGCGCCAGATGTCCCCGCACGAGGGGAACGGGGCCTCTGCTCCCCGAGCAGGGACGGTGGCGACGGCGGCCAGGACGGCGGCGAGGATGCGGATGCCGATCACGACAGCGCCTCCGAAGCGTCGTCGCCGAGGGGCGGCGCCGGGAGCGGCTCGACGCCCGCGGCGAGGGACCAAGCCCGCGCCGCGACGCGATGGGCCTCGTCCAGCGGTAGCAGCCCGGCCTCGACGAGGCGGGCCGCCCGCAGGACGCGCGCCCGGGCGCCACGGCCGACGAGCGAGCAGATCTCGCCGCTCTCCCATGCGGCCTGGAGGCGGTCGGCGACCGCGGTGAGGGTGGGGTCGATCATGACATGGTCTCCATAGAGGGGGTGGGGTTGGCCGCCCAGGCGGTGCCGTCGGGCTCGAACCAGACGCGGCTGGCGGCGGTGACGACGGCGCCCGTGTCGCGGCGGCGGAAGCCCGGCTCGGCCGGCCGGTAGCCGATCCGCACCGCGTCGGCGGGCCGGGCGCCGTCGGTCAGGGTGCCCTCGATGAGGGCGTGCACTTCGCGGCGATTGGCGAGCTGGCACCGGACCCTGGCCGCCTCGCTCGTGCGCATGACGCACCCGGCGAGGACCAGGGATGGCGCGTGTCCGATGAGGCGACGCTTGCGGAGGATCGACCACATCTTCAGACGGCGATGGAAGTGCACGTGCACGGGGGATGGCTTCTCGGTCATGGCGGGCGCTCCGGACGAAGGGGGACGGGAGCCCCGGCCAGGGATGGCCGGGGTAGGCGCGCTATTCGCGCGGGGGCGGCATCAGGCATCGCGGGCCTCCCTGGCCTTCCTGACGGCGGCCCGATCCTCGGGCGAGTCGTGGAAGTCCATGGGCACGATCACCGGCGGATCGGGGTCGTAGTGGACGATGGGCTCGTGAGGCTCCCGAACGGCGTCCGACGACGTCTCGGCGGCGGGGGCCGTCGCCGGCTGGGGGGCGCGACGCTTGAGTGTGATCTCGATGCGGAGCATTTCGAGCGCCGCGTCGCCCGGAGTGAGCACGCCTTCGCAGACCTCGCGGGGGATGTCGTAGATGCGGTTGATGGCGGCGTTGGCCGCCTTGCGCGGGTGCTTGCCTGCGCGCTTGCCGCAGCCGATCCGGTCAATCGCGCGCATGGACGCGGAGAGGAGCATCCAGCTGTCGCTGATGGGCTGCTTGGCGGGCCTGGCGGGCTTAGAGGCTGGTGCGGACATCGCGGTTCTCCTGGTGAGGGCGGTAGGGGGTGGACAGGGCGGCGCCGAGCAGGACGCCGGCGTCGCGGATGACGTCGTCCTCGCGGGCCCGGCTGGCGCGGACGTCGGCCTGCATGCGCTGGATCTCGATGCCGGTGGCGGAGATCACGAGGATGGAGGCCTTGCGGTCGCGAGCGGCCGCGCGGAGGCGTTCCTGGACGGCGTCCAGGCCGGGTGTCGTCGTCATGGCGGTCTCCGGAAGGGCTAGTGGCGCGTCTCGTAGGGCGCGGTCAGGCGAATCCGGACCGCGACCTCGACAAGGCGCCTCAGGGCGCGCAGGCTGCCCCCGGGCCAATGCTCGGCCAGGGAGCGAAGGTCGCTCCTGTCGAGCTCACCGTGGTCCTCAGGCAGGCCCTGGCGACGGACGATGTCGAGCGCCATGCGCCGGGCCAGGACCGGCATGTGCTCGGGCCCGGGGAGCGGGAACCTCAGCACGCGAAGCCGGTCCAAAACCTGGGGCGCGATCCCGTCCGTCGAGTTCGCCGTCGCTGCGTGGATGACGTGGCTGATGTCCACGTCAGCCTCCAGGTACGGGTCCCGGTACCGGCAGGAGTTGGCCGGTTCGAGCAGGCTGGTTAACGCGTCCCTAAGCGAACCCCCGAAGCCGCGGGTGTGCCCCCCGGCGCGGTTTACCTCCTCCCAGACCACCACCGGGTTCGCGTGTCCCGAGGTCAGGCAGGCGCGCAGCGGCAGCGCGACTTCACCTGAGGAGTACCTCCTGGGGGTACCCGCCGCCGACGCGTCCGAGCTACCGTCGCACGCGTAGCGTTCGACGTGCAGGCGGCAGCCCCGGTACAAGGCGTCGAGCGCCGTCGACTTGCCGCCCCCGGGATCGCCGATGACGAGGACCGGCGGGGTCGCCCAATGCTCCCGGCCGTCCTGCAGGGCGACGAGGTCCTGGAAGAAGCGCCGGGCATGCGGCGCCGCCGCGGCCGCTTCCTCGACGAGGGCGCGCCGGTCCTGAGGGAACGGGTAGAGCGGGAAGACCTTGCCGACGACGTCCCGGTACTCGTTCTGGACCTCGCGGTTCGACGTGCCCTTCGCGCCGCCGCCGATGCGGGGGATCAGGACGATGCCGGGGGCCTGCGGCTCGGGCTCCGGCTCGGGGGCCGGGTCGTCGTAGGAGACGGGGCCCGGGCGGTCGTCGTCGATCATCTCGGCGTGCGTCGGGCGGGGGCGTTGCGCCGCCACCTTCCGGTCGCCGAGGATCTCGCCGCCGAGGTCCAGCGCCCGCTGCATGATGCACAGCGGGGGCGAGCCCGGGGGACACGTGCCCATCTCCTCCCAGCGTGCCAGCAGCGCCCGGGCGCCGACGGAGAACCGGAGGAATCCCACGGCCCGCAGCGCGGCGCACCGCTCGGCGGCCTCCGCCGAGCGCTTCATGGCCTCGCGGTCGCCGGCCTCGGCGAGGCAGACGTCGATGACCTGCGCGAGCCGGACGTAGTCGACCACCAGGGCTTCCTGGCCTGCGGTCGCCACGTGGTCGTCGAGGTCCATGAGGAACGGGCCGCCCTCGATCTCCTCGACGCGCTCGACGCAGCGAGCGCGCAGGTCATCGAGCTTGGCGTGGGCGACCTTGAACGCGGCGGCGTCGCGGCGCCGGGCGGCCGACTTCAGGTCCTGGCACAGCGCCCAGGCCTCTGCGGCGATGCTCGCGAGGTCGGCGTTCCAGTGCGTCTCCGCCGACGGAACGCTGGGCAGCGGCGGGGTTGCCCAGCGCTGCGCGACGTAGCGGATGACCGCGATGTAGGCGTGGGAGTGGGTGCGGTCGGCAGCCGAGCATGTGCCGCGAAAGATCGCAAGCGCGCTCAAGGCCTCCGCCCTGTCGAGGGCTTCGGTCATCACGGTCTACTCCGTCTTGACGCGCCAACGGACATCCCGCCAGCGCTTGGGACAGGTCGTAGCCCCTATTCCTTTACGAGTCCTTTCTGACGCTCGGGGAAGACAGGTTTTCCACGCCGCGCGTATCGAAGGATCTCAGACGCGTTCCTTGCCTCGTGCATCGTCTCCTCAATCTGCTCGTCGAAGTGCGAGCCGGCGGAGACTTGGTCCGTGTAGCGCGCCAGGGCGAGCAGGAGGGCGCCCAGGGCCGTGGGCGCGTGGCTGTAGGACGTGTGCGCCAGCGCGAATAAGACGGCGGGCGGCAGGCCCTGCCGGGCGAGGCGCGACGCTGACAGGCTGCGCTTGTCGACGGCGAACGCCTCCGCGAACGAGGGCATCCATCCCCCCGGCCAGAGCCGATCCGCCGCGGCGTCGACGGCGGGCGCCAGGGCAGCGTTGACTTCGACCGGGTCGAGCGGATGCGGCTCGCCGTCCCCGATCAGGAAGGGCTGCCGCGCAGGGTCGAACGCGAGGGCCAGGGTTCCGACGCGCCCGACGACTGTCCAGCCCTTGGGGCGCGGCCAGTTCTCCGGCGACAGGTATTCGAGCACGATCTCCATGGCCGCCGGGATAGCACGGGCCGGGGTCGGCGTGGTTAACGGGACCGGTCGAATGCGGGCGGCAATTAACTCGGATCTGCTGCAGACGGGGCCATGCGGCCCGGAGTAGCTCATTTACGAGTTGACGACAGGCATCGCGGCGAGCCCGCGTTAACGAATGGCCGGCCCGCGACGACCGAAAATGTCGTCTGTAGAAGACACTCGTTTTCGGGTCCCGAGGGGGCTCGGATTTCGTGTCGTCTATAGAAGACACTCTGAGAGCGCTTTCTGCGATCCCGTTAACGCCTGTGGCGCGTCCCCTATGCGAATCCGGGGATCCCCGTACCCTCCCTAGCGGGAAGGGGATCAGCATGAGCGACGACGTCCACCGGGCATCCGGCAGGGTCATCTCGTCCGTAGCGGTCGAGGACGACGTACTGCGGTTCGAGTTCACCGACGGCTCAAGCCTCAAGGTCTGGGACGCGGCGGATCTGTTCTGCGAGCGGCGGTACCTGTCCTGCGACGATACCCTGCAGCACTTCGGCGGCGCCTCGTTCAGGGGCCTGGAGGTTCGCGACGCCGAGACCGGCGACGGCGACGACGGGTGTCACGAGGTCCAGTTCCTCGTCGTGTCCACGTCGCTCGGGACCTTCACCGTCGCCAGCCACAACGAGCACAACGGGTACTACGGCGGCTTCGACATCTCGGCCGAGTTCAGCGAAGCCAAGCCCTGCGACGCGTCCGACGAGAAGGTCGCCGAGCTCGCGCGCCTCTACGTCGGCATGACGCCCCAGCAGATCGCGGCCCACGAGGATTGGGTCCGTCGGTACAAGGCCGAGAAGGCAGAAGCGGCCGACCGCGCGGCCGAGCGGGAGATGGCCCGCCGGGCCCGGCTGCGCGCCATGACCGACGAGCAGGTGTCCGAGCACCTCGCCCGTGAGGGCATGGAGCCCGAAGCGTTCCTCGGGGACCTCGCCCACGCCGGCTACGTCCGCCGGACCAGCCGGCGGGTCGACGGCGGCGCCGTTGCTGGTTCGACCCCGGACATCCGGTTCGAGGTCATAGGGCGCCGCCTCGGGATCGTGACCGCGAAGGTCTCGCTCACGCTGGAGGCGCTGCAGGCGGCCGCGGCGGAGACCGGGCTCGACGTTCAATCGTTCCGCCGGCTCACCGTGACCTATCCCGAGATCGACCCGGAGGACGCGACCCTGTTGCCCGCCGGGAGCCCGGGCGAGGCGTACCTCCTGCCCAAGGTCAGGGCCGCCCTCCTGCGCGGGGATCGTGCCTTCGGCATCCGCGCGGCAATGGCGACCGCGAAGCGGAACGGCTGGCGCCTGCTCGACGCCGCCGGCGAGCCGGTCGCATCCCTGCCGCCCGCCGCCGCGGCCGGGACTGCCATCGAGCTTCAGACCGGCGCCGAGTACGACGAGTGCGGCGAGGACGGCATCGACCCGGACGCCCTGGTGCTGGTCGAGGTCGAGTATTTCAAGCACGAGCCGGGGGAGGCCGAGGGCTTCTATCGCCTCGCGACGTTCACCGGGTGCCCCCGCGGGCGCCGGCTCGCCGAACTCTGCCTCGACGCGGCGAGGGGGGCCTGACCATGCTGACGGACAAGGAACTCGACAACCTGGTGGCGGCCGACCGGAAGGAAGCGACCGCCGAGCCCTTCATCGTCGTCGGCTTCGACTGCGCTCAAGGAACCGACGACCCGGCCCGCCCCAAGGGGTAGGCCAAGTTCGATTGGGTGAGCGTGGGCATCGTCGGCCGGGACGCCGACCTTCCGCAGGTGGGGACCTTCCATGGCTGACGTCGACCGCATCCGCGCCGCGACCGAGCGCGCCATCGCCGCCATGAAGGCCCACCGCGACGCCGGGCCGTCCATCACAGGAGAGACGCCCTTGTTGTTCCATCGCGTGACGCCCGAGCCGACGCCGGCGGGCCCGACCTGGCGTGAGAAGACCGAGCTCGACAAGGCGGTCGCCTCTGAGGCCATCCGCGGGCGCCTGCCGGACGTCTGGACCCTGCTCGACATCGTCGAGAGCGCCAACCCGCCTGGCTATCTCGACGACGGGAGCGACGTAACCCTTCAAGCCCGGGATAGCTGGCAGGTCAGCTTCTTCTACGACGTCGGCGACCTCGACTACATCGACCGCATCACCACGCCGGAGGGCCTGGTCTTCTCTCCGTGGGACTGGCCCGCTGGTGCCCCTGGGCGCCAGGTGCTGATGAACTGGCGGGGCGTCGGTGACCGGGAGTGGCTGCTGGCGCATGAGGACCCGATCCGGACCATCGACTGCACCGCCCTGCAGGGCGACCTCGCCGTCGACGAGGACGAGAAGGACGGCATCACGTTCGGCCGGATCGACCTGATCGGGGGCTACCTAGACTGGGACGCCTCGGTCGTCCGTCGCACGCCGGTCCCGGCGAAGGAGGCAGCATGAGCGGGGTCGACAGCTTCGACGGCTACCGGGAGCAGCACTTCCGCAACGAGCTCCTCGCCGGAAGGATTCCCGGCAAGCCCTACCCGCGAGCCTTCCGGAACCGGGCCGCCGCCATGCGCGCGGAAGGGGCGACCGCCGAGGCCGTCAGCGCCGCCATCGGGGTCCACGTCGACACGGTCCACCGCTGGAACGGCGGGACGGTCCGGGGCGACCTGGCGGAACGGCGCGCGGAGGTCCTCGCCCATCTGGCGGCGGGGATGTCGGTTCGGGAGACGGCGCGAAGGGTCGGCTGCACGCCGCGGAGCGTCATGCGCTGGCGGGACGAGGTGAGGGCATCATGACCGAGCGCACCATCGAAGAGCGGCTGCGCCTGGCCGCCGAGCCCGACTGGCAGGGCCTCCCACGGTTCGGGAGGCGGACACCCGAACTGCTGCAGGAGGCGGCCGCCGAGATCGGCGCTCTCCGAACCGTCCTGGCGGCTGCGGTCGCCCGGCGCGATCAGGTCGAGGCCCTGTCCGACGCCATGTGGCAGCTCCTCGACGACATGGGCACGGAGGGGACCAGCGTCTGCCACTCGGCGAAGGCCTCGGCGCGCATCGCCTACGAGCCCTTCCGGGTCGACGCCGACGGCGAGGAGGCGCCTGTCGCCTACCCGCTTGAGGAGGCCGAGCGCATCCTGGGGTGGATACGGGATGGCATCCGGCACGAGCTCAATCGGCCTTTGAAGGTCCTGCCGTGGTCGGACGAGCCCGTCTCGCAGGTGATCAAGGTCGAGGACGCGCCATGAACTTCGACGACGTCGTCTACGAGGTCGGCCAGCACTACGTCGTCCGGGTGCGCGAGGACCGCCGCGGCCGGCGGCGCGAGGCGTACCAGGTTCGGGTTCAGGGGCCCGTCATGGACCGGGTGCTGCTGACCGCGTCAGGGCGCGGCGCTCAGATCCACGCCATCGACCATGCCCGCTTGCAGCACTGCGCTTCCGTGCTGCTCAAAGCCTAACGCACCCCTGAAACGAGAGCGGCCCCCTTTCGGGGGCCGTCCGGCCGGGATCGGCCTCGGGGCGAAGCTCTCGGGGGATACCCTGACCCCTCGTCCGAGGGGACCGTGCCCGTAGGCCCGATGGCGCCGGCTCTCCCACGCCCGGGGTCCGGCTGACGGCTTCGGGGCTCGCGAACGTCCCCGGGCGCCACCGCGGCGCTCCCGCCCTTGAGGCGCCCCGGCCGGACTGGGCGGCTGCCGGGGACCCTGACGCTGGCGGTCGACGGGCCGAGGATCGACCTCGAATCGGCGCGCCGCAAGGGGCCCCCTACCCGGTCCGTCGACCCGCGCCGGCACGGTCCCGGATAGCCCGTCGGGGTGAGCCACGAGTGAGCCACGGTCGGTTTCAGGCCCTGGCCGCGGCGGCCGCTCTACAGACGGGAATGGGTTTCAGCCTGTTGGACACCACCCGCTTAGAAGGTGGCCGCTCTATCCAGCTGAGCTACGGGGCCTGGCGCCGGCCGCCTCAGAAGTCACGGGTTCGGCCCATGGTCGAGCGGTTCCGCCACCACGCACTTTCCCCCTTGAAGAGGGGCCGAAAGTACTAAGCTCAGGGGAGTGATACGGTTTCGGCAGTGGATCCCCGTTTTGCCGGTGAGCGGAGTCCCTGGCCCGCAGCGTCGTGGAAAAAGCATCTATCATAGTCAACAAAGCCCCCCCGGCGACCGGCCCCTGTAAATCAATATTCAAGTTTTATCCTACATGATGATGAAGTATGGGCATCTAGTGCAGCATGTTCCGGAACGCTACCCCCAGGAGTACTTAGGAAAATGGCTCGGACGAAAGGCCGTCGCCGGCTGACCTGCCATCACGAAGCCGGACATGCGTTGACGCGATGGTACTTCGGACATAAAACGGATCGTGCCTTAGTCCTCACTGTTGATGAGGTCCGCGCTGGCAAGACTGCAAGGAACCGCAAGGGCGTGGTTATTAGCGGCTGCGAAGGCATAGTCGAAGGCTACGACATTCATGGCTATCCGTATGGGCCTATGCTGACCACAGGCTCTGCAGAGGAACAGACTCACTCCAACTACCTTAGTGCCATCAACCGAGATGTCGAACTTATTAATTGCTTCGCAGGTATCACAGCTGAAGCGCACTATCGGCATGCGTCGGTGAACGCCTGCATATTGGCAGGCGGCATACAAGACATGATCCATGCCCGGTGTTTGGTTGATGCCTGGGATTTACCATACGAAGAGCAGCAAGCACTACTACGGCTGTCCGAATTACGAGCCATCGCTTTAGTGCAGTCGAAGCCGGGGGCCGCTGCTATCAAGGCGATAGCCGATGCGCTTATGGAGCGCGGACGTTTGACCGGAGAGCAGATCGCGCGGCTGTGCCGAAAAGCCTACGACGGCCGAGAGTGCGCTCATAGCGCCTGGAACGCACACTGGCCAGCTACGCCCAAGCAGATCCGAGCAGGTTTCATTCCAGAGCGTCTTGGGCAGGTTGCATAGACCTCGCGCAGATGCATTGGATTATCGGCGCGCCTGAGAAACCACTATTTTAAATGAAAAGCATCGCAGCAAGTTGTGGCTTTATGAGCATTATCGTAGTTCTCGCATCGAATTCCTCAGCTCGTTCAGAAAATCCGTCGCCACATGCGGATCGTGACGGTGTCGCAACAGAGCAGGGTCATGCGCCCCAAGCGGTCCTTCGGAGGATTGGCAAGGCAAGACGTATGGGCTCGGTAGTTCACCATGGCCTGTTCCGCTTCGCTCCAGATATTGGCATGCCGCTTGTTCGGCTGCGCGCCATTGTCTGTCGGATCCTCTCGTCGTCCTAAGCCCCCTCCCCTTCCCCGTCAGGTATCCGGCCGCGACACGCAGGGCTGTGGCTATGTCGCAGCGGAGCGGGAGCATGGATCCTCCGCAGTTCTTCGGAGGCGTCGACCGAACCACCCGCATGATATCGGAGGCACCC
This sequence comes from Methylobacterium platani, assembly GCF_001653715.1. Classification (GTDB taxonomy): domain Bacteria; phylum Pseudomonadota; class Alphaproteobacteria; order Rhizobiales; family Beijerinckiaceae; genus Methylobacterium; species Methylobacterium platani. The sequence goes on along the minus strand of NZ_LWHQ01000038.1, from coordinate 120,063 downwards.
TCGGTTCGTTCGGCTATGCGCCATTTCCAGACCTTCGCCACTGGCTGTTCGAATGGTCGCTCGCCGTCCGACAGCGGACTTCCGAGGGCCGTAATTGCTTAGCAGGTGCCCGAGCATATTAGGGGGTATATTTTGGGCTGTTCCTGGGCGAGTGGCTGGCCGCGCCGAACTGGCTCGGCATCGCGCTCATCGCCGCCGGCGCCGTGCTGGTCGCCTACCGGGCGTGAGGATGGCCCCCCCGAAACGGAAGGGGGCGATCCGACGACCGCCCCCTCGGCACCGTTACTGCGCGGCCTGGACCTGGACCGTCGCGCCGGTCTCGCCGGGCTTGCCCTCGACGATCACGAGGATGCGCCGCGCCGCGGCGTTCGGGTTCTGCGTCACCTGGCGGATCGGTCCGACCGCGTTGACGATGGCGGCGCCCGCAGGGTTCGTCATGAAGGCGGCGAGCGGCTCCAGCGGCCCGGCGCCCTTCGAGTCGGCTGAGAGAGCGAGAAGGTAGGGTCTCTTCGGCGTCAGCCCGGTGACCGCGGCCTGCAGCGTCTGCAGCACGCCCTGGTCGAACAACGTCACCTGCGTCGCCGGCTTGCCGTCCGGCCCGTCGAGGGTCAGCCGGCTCGACTGGCCGGCCGCGCCGAGGGGCTGCAGGTTCGGGGCGCCCGCGCCCGCCGGGACCGCCTCGGGCAGGTAGGCCACGCCCTGCGGGCCCTGGCCGATCGGGATCGTCGCGGTGACGGCGTTGGTGCCGGTGTCGATCACCGCGACCGCATCGGCATTCTCCAAGCCGACATAGACCCGCGACCCGTCGCCCGAGGGCCAGAGGCCGTGCGGGAGCGCGCCGGTCGGGATCGTCGCGACCTGCGAGAAGTCGTCGGTGCGGAACACCTTGACCTGATTGAGGCCGCCGACCGTCACGTAGGCGAACTGGCCGGCCCTGGTGCGGGCGATGTTGACGTGGTTGGTGATCGGCCCCGTCTCGATGGTCTTCAGCGCCTTGAACGGCGGCGCGGCCTCGAAGACCTGGACCCGGCCGACATCCTTCAGGGTGAACCAGACCTGGCGGCCGTCAGGCGTCGCCGCGATGTCCGGGCAGAACGGGCTCTCCTGCTTGATCCGCCCGACGATCTGCCGGCTCTCGACCTCGATCGCGACCGTCTCGGGGCTGAAGCTGGAGCAGACGTAGCCGTACCGGCCGTCGGGCGAGAAGATCGTCATGCCGGGCCCGTTCGGCACCGTGATGCGGCCCGTCTCCTTGCCCGTCGCGGCGTCGAGGATCGCCACGTAATCCTCGCCGCGCACGCTGACCCAGACCTCGCGCCCGTCCGGCGTGAAGAACGCCTCGTGCGGCGAGCGGCCGACATAGGTCGTGTGCCGCACGGTATTGGTGGCGGTGTCGATGAAGCTGACCGAGTTCGAGCCGATCGAGACCGCGAGCAGGGTCTTGCGGTCGGGCGAGAAACCCATGCCGTGGACGAGGAGCTGGCCGCGATAGAGCGGGCTCAGGTTCGCGGGCGTGGTGTCGCCGAGGCGGATGACGCCGAGGAGCGTGTTGGCGGCGGGGTCGATCACCGAGACCGTATTGGAGAACTGGTCCGAGGTATAGAAGCGGTCGCCGGGCCCGACCGGCACGTCGGGCGCCGAGGCGGGGCCCGGCGCCTGGCCCGCGAGCGCGGTTCCGCCGAGAAGGGCGAGCACGAGGGCCGCCGGAATGAGGTGTCGCATCGGATGTCGTCTCGCTGGGTGTGTGGGCCGGCCGGCTCAGTGGTGGTGCGGGGCCGGAGCTTTCGGCGTGGCGGGAACGGCGGGCGGGCGCTCGGCGAGCGCGCGCCGCATGACCTCGATCTCCTGCGCCTGCTCGACGATGATGCCTTGCGCGAGCCGGCGCAGGACGGGGTCGCGCCCATAGGCGAGTTCGGCCTTCGCCATATCGATCGCGCCCTGGTGGTGCGGGATCATCATGGCGGCGAAGTCCCGGTCCGGATCGCCGGAGGGCGGCACGGCCATGTCGGCGTGCATCCGGGTCATCGACTGGGCCATCAGCGCGTCGAAGCCGTCCGGCGCGCTCTCGGCGTGCCCGGTCCGCATCATCATCATGCCGCCGCCCGCCAGGCCGCCGGCCATCAGGGTGGCGATCAGGATCGCCGTCGGTGCGCCGCGCATCGTCTCTCCCGGTTCTCGAAGGTCACGCCGGGAGAGATGCCGGGGAGCACTGGATATTCCCCCACCACGTGGGACGCGTCGATCACGGCTGCGTGATGCGATTTTTTTGACCGGCCGGGGGAATACCGTCGCCTCATCCGGCATCTTTCGTTGCAAGCCGCGGCATTCATCTGCCACCGCCCGCCCCGGAGAAAGCTCTTGTGGAGGACGCCTTGGACGACCTCGCCGCCCTGATCGAGCCGCAGATCCCGGCGCTACGGCGCTACGCCGTCGCGCTCCTGCGCGAGCGCGAGGCGGCCGACGACCTCGTCCAGGACGCCCTCGAACGCGCGATCCGGGCCTGGCCGCAGCGCCGCAGGGATGGCGACCTGCGCGCCTGGCTGTTCGCGATCCTGCGCAACCGCTACCTCGAAGGTGTGCGCGGCCGCCGCGGCGTCGAGGTCGGCCCGGAGCTGCTCGACGGCGTCGCGGACGCCTCCGCCGATCCCGGGGCCGCCCTCGGCGTCCGGGACGTGCTCGACGGGCTCGCCGGCCTGCCCGAGGACCAACGCTCGGTCCTGCTCCTCGTCGCGGTCGAGGACATGTCCTATGCCGAGGCCGCCGCGGTGCTCGCCGTGCCGGTCGGCACGGTGATGTCGCGCCTGAGCCGGGCGCGGGGCCGGATGCGCGCCTTCCTGGACCTCGCACCGACCGTCGTCACCGGACACCTGCGGAGGGTGAAATGACCGCGTCCGACCCCCGGCCCGTCGGCGAGGACGACCTGCACGCCTTCGTGGACGGCCGGCTCGATCCCGGCCGCCGCGCCACCGTCGAGGCCTGGCTCGCCGGGCACCCGGACGCGGCGGCCCGGGTCGCCGCCGATGGGCAGGTCCGTGCTCGCCTGCGGGCTCGCCTCGCCCCGATCGCCGACGAGCCGATCCCGGCCCGGCTGCGCGTCGCCCATCTGGCGCGCCCGCGTCCCGCCCGAAGCATCCGCTGGCTGCCGGGCGCGGCAGCCGCGATGGTGTGCCTCGCCCTCGGCGGGGCGGCCGGGTGGGTCGGGCGCGGGACGGTGCCGTCCGCGGCGCCGCCGGTCGAGCCGATGACGCAGGCGGCGGTCTCGGCCTTCCGCACCTACGTGGTCGAGGCCGTCCACCCGGTCGAGGTCCGCGCCGACGGGACGCCGCATCTGGAGCAGTGGCTCTCGCGGCGCGTCGGCCGGCCGGTCAGGGCGCCGGATTTGCAGTCCCAAGGGTTCCGCCTGATGGGCGGACGCCTGCTGCCGGCCGGCGACGAGCCGGCGGCGATGCTGATGTACGACGACGACCGCGGCACCCGCCTGACGCTCTACAGCCGCGCCGGCGCGGCCGGGGGACGCGGCGTCTTCCGCTACGCCCGCGAGGGCGACGTTGCCGCCTTCTCGTGGATCGACGCCGGGATGGCCTACGTGGTGACCGCGCGCACGGACGAAGCGCGGCTACTGCGGGTCGCCGAGGCGGTCGACGCCCAGGCGAGTGGACGGGGAAGCGGGCTGCAGTAACGCCGGGCTCGGGAGGTCCTGCATCCTACGTCGAGCATAAGAGCGAAGGGTGAGACGGTCATGACGGTAAGGCATAGTGTGGCGCGTGAACGGCGGACGCAGAACGGGCTGGTGCGGAGCGGGCTCTTGCGGATTTTGGGAGCCGCCGCCTGCGCGCTGTTCCTCGGCTCTGCGGCGCGGGCGGAGCCGGCCGGCAAAACCTACCTAGCGTTGGGCGACTCCCTCGCCTACGGCCTGCAGGTCGGCAAGCTCAAGGAGCAGATCGCGGCAGGCACCGTCCGGCCTGGGAGCTTCGACACCGGCTACGCCATGGTGCTGACCTCGTATCTGCGCGAGAGGGCCCATGACCTGACGCTGGTCGACCTCGGATGCCCCGGCGAATCTACGACCTCGTTCGTCGACGGGCCGTGCGGTTTCGCGACGACCGGCAAGCCGTTCGGCACCACGCCGCTGCCGCTGCACGTGCCCTATGCCGGTGCGCAGCTCTCGGCGGCGACGGCCTACCTCGCCGCCCATCCGGGCGCGGTCGGTCTGATCACCCTCGACATCGGCATCAACGACCTCAGGGCCGTGCAGGTCGGCTGCCCGGAGGGGCACGGGTTCAAGGACTGCGTCGCAACTGGCTTACCGCCCGCCCTGGAGCGCACAGCGACCAACCTGCGGCGCATCCTGTCCGCCCTGCGCGCGGCGGCACCCAAGACGCGTATTCTGGTCGGCACCTACTACAACTGGCTCGCCGTCACCGATCCAGACACCGACCGCTTCGTCGAGGCCCTGAACCACACGATCGCTGCAGCGGTCACGGAGGCGGGCGCCGGTCTCGTTGACATCTTCCCAGCCTTCAACCGCACCGGCGAGGCTCGCGCACGGCTCTGTGACCTGACGCTGTACTGCACGCCGGCCCGCGACCTCCACCCGTCGGATGCGGGCTACCGGGTGATCGGCGACCTGTTCGCCAAGGCTCTCGGCGAGCCCGGCAAGCCGTGACCCTCGACCAGCTGCGCATCTTCGTGGCGGTGGCCGAGCGCCAGCACGTCACCCGGGCCGCCGAGGCGCTCAACCTCGTCCAGTCGGCGGTCAGCGCGGCCATCGCCGCCCTGGAGGGCCGGCACGCCGTCAAGCTGTTCCACCGGGTCGGGCGGGGCATCGAGCTGACCGAGGCCGGCCGCCTGTTCCTCGCGGAGGCACGCGCGGTGCTCGCCCGCGCCGAGGCAGCCGAGCAGGTGCTCGCCGACCTGAGCGGCCTGCGCCGCGGCACCCTCGCCATCCGGGCAAGCCAGACCATCGCGGGTCATTGGCTGCCCCGCCACCTCGTCGCGTTCCGGGCGGCCTATCCTGACATCGTCCTGCGGCTCGGCATCGGCAACACCGCCCAGGCCGCCGAAGCGGTCCGCTCAGGGCTGGCGGAGCTCGGTTTCGTGGAGGGCGCCGTCGAGGATGACGGCCTCGCGAGCCTTCCGGTCGCGGAGGACCGGCTCGTCCTCGTGGTCCGGCCCGGGCACGAACTGGCCGGCTGCTCGCAGCCGGGTCCCTCGGACCTCGCCGCGGCGGCCTGGGTGCTGCGCGAGCCCGGATCCGGGACGCGCTCGGCCCTCGAATCCGCCCTCGCGGCCGCCGGCCTCGCGCCCGACGCGCTCACCGTAGCGCTGGAACTGCCCTCGAACGAGGCGGTGCTCGCCGCCGTCGCGGCGGGGGCCGGCGCGAGCGTCCTGTCGGAGGCGGTGGTCGCCCCCTCCTTGCGGACCGGGACGCTCGTCGCCGTGCCTCTCGGTTTGCCGGCGCGCACCTTCCGGGTCCTGCGCCACAAGGAGCGATACCGCAGCCGGGCCGCGGACGCCCTGCTCGACCTGATCCGGGGAGCCGAGCCGTGAGCAGCGTCGACCCCGACGATCCGCGCGTGCGGCTGGCAGAAGATCGGACGGTGCTCGCCGCGGAACGCACCTACGCCGCGTGGCTGCGCACCGGGCTCGCGTTCCTGAGCGTCGGTTTGGCCGCGCAACGCTTCCTGTCGGAGGTGCTGCCCGGCTGGCCGCTGCGGATCATGGCCCTGGCGCTCGTTGCCTGCGCATTCGGCTGTTTTTGTGCAGCGGCCTGGCGCGATCACGCTGTGAGGCGATCCCTCGCGTCGGCACCGATGCGGATGATGCCCCGCGCCCTGACCCTCGGTATCGCGCTCCTGCTCTCCGCCGTCGCGAGCCTCGCGGCCGTGACGCTGTGGCAGATCTGAGTACCTCCCGGCGTTCACTCCACCGTCACGCGCACGCGGTGCCACGCGGCGCTGAGGTAGCCCTTGTAGTTCCAGGTGTCGTCCGGCAGCGCAGGCTGGGTCTGCCCGGCCTCGTCCCAGGCTCGCACCGCCAGCTCATGCTCGCCCGGGGGAAGATCGAGGTCGAGCGTCCAGAACGTCCAGGCGAAGCGCGCCCGCGCATCATGCTCGAGCGCCGCCTGCGCCCAGGTCCGCCCGCCATCACCCGAGACGTCGACGCGTACGACGGTGCGGTCGCCCGACACCGCGTAGCCGCGTACGGTGTTTGCCCCGGCCGCCAGTCGTGCCCCGCGTGCCGGCTCGCAGATCGCCGCGTTCAGCGGCATCGTGTTGATGGTGTGACCTCGGGCGGGGTCGGCTGTCTCCGCCGTCACGTCGGGCGGGAACAGCTTGTAGTCCTCGGCCTGGATCGGGTTGTCCGACGGGTGGTCCTGCACCGTGATGCGCTTCAGCCATTTCGGGCTGCGCACCCCGGCGAAGCCCGGCACGACGACACGCAGCGGGAAGCCGTGCTCCGGCAGCAGCGGCGCGCCGTTCATCGCGAAGGCCAGCAGGGTCTCGGGCGCGAGCGCCTTGGCCAGCGGAATCGAGGCTCCGTAGGGCCGGCCCTCGACAAGGTCGTGGCTCTCGAAGGCGACGTGCAGGTCTGCACCCTCGGCGATCCCGGCCTCGTGCAGCACGTCACCCAAGCGGACACCGGTCCAGTCGGCCGTGCCGATCGCGCCGCCGTCCCACGGATCGCCGGAGACCGGCGCCACCGCCCGCATGTCGGCGCGGCGGTTGCCCGCGCACTGCATCGTCGCCGTCACCGTGACCTCGGCATGGCGCGACCGCAGGCTCTCCAGCGACAGCTCCAAAGCCGTCGGGATCGCGCCGTCGAGGCGGAGGCGGTAGCCGTCCGCATCGATCTCCGGCAGGTCGCCGTGCGAGCGCACGTAGAAGTCGTCGGCCGCCGTGCGGTAGGAGGCCCGCAGCCGCGCGAGGGGCGGCTCGGCATTGTACGGCGCCTCCCCGTGAACGATCAGGCGCGCCTTGCGCTCGGCCAAGCTCGACATGCGGGTCTCCAGGCTGATGGATCGCGGGACAACGTGCCGGGACCGGATCGGTCCCGGCGTGCTCCCCCGGCTTTGCCGTCGCGACGGCGGGCCGGGCACGGCACCGTCAGGGCTGCGGCTTCATCGCCGTGAGGTAGTCGACGATGGCCTTCACGTCGGCCTCGTCGATCGGTGCCTTGTAGACGTGGACCATCTTGTTGACGGTCTCGGTCCACTGCGCCTTCGACAACTTGGGCTGGGTCAGCACCATCCCGGCCGAATGGCAGGCAAGGCAGTTGTTGTTGGCGGCCTCCGCCCCGGGGCCCTCCGGGAAGAAGCGGTCGGAGGTGGGCAGCTCGACCTGCTGCGAGGTGAAGCGCATCGGCTCGGCCGCCTCGGCGGCGAATGTCGGGGCGGACGCCAGCGCGAGCGCGGCGAGCAGGAACGCGGTGCGGCATGTGACCATGGCTCTCTCCCTCAGGCGACGTGAAGCGACACGGTTTCGACGCCGTTCTGCATGAACCCGGCCCCGTTCCAGACCCGCTCCATCGGCTGGGCCAGCCCATTCGTGTTGGTGCAGCGGACCTTGATCGCGTGGGTGCCGGCCGCGAGAGCCGGCAGGTCGCCCTCGAACCGCCGGAAGCTGTAGGGGCCCTCGTCGGCTCCGAGCTTGCCCAAGGACCACGTCGCGCCACCGTCGGCGGAGATCTCCACCGTTCTGACCCCGCAATCGCCCCCGAAGGCGATGCCGCGGACCGCGACCGGCGAACCGGCCGTCGCCTGTGCGCCGTCGCGCAGGTTGGTGACGAAGGCGCGCGGGACCATGCGGTTGATCGGCACCGTCTTGAACCCGGCCTGACCGGGCTTGATGTTTGCCCCCGGCACGTCCGGAATGCGGTAGGCGGTCTTCATCCAGTACTGGTCGTCGGGCTTGTCCAGCACCTCGATGTCGGACAGCATCTTGACCCAGTAGGTCGAGTACCAGCCCGGCACCACCAGGCGCAGCGGAAAGCCGTTGAGCAGCGGCAGCTGCTCGCCGTTCATCGCGTAGGCCAGCATGACCTCGCCGTCGCGGGCATGGTCGAGGTCGAGCGACTTCTTGAAGTCGGGCGCGTCGTCCACGACCGGTTCGTCGAGGCCGCTGAAGCGGACCTGCACCGCTCCACCCTTCACCCCGGCGCGGTCGAGCACGTCCTTCAGGCGCACGCCCGTCCAGCGCGCGTTGCCCATCGAGCCGTTGGCCCACTGCGCTCCCGGCACCCGTGGTTCGAACAGGCCGCGGGAATTGCCCGAGCACTGGTTGACCGCGGCGATCTCGAAGCGCGGCAGCCGGGCGAGCTCGTCGAGCGACAGCGACAGCTCCCGGTCGACATGCCCGTGCACCTTCAGCCGGTAGGCGTTCGCGTCGACCTCGGTGGGGATCGAGGCCCAGTGCCAGCGCACGTAGAAGCGGTCGTTGGGGGTGAACACGCCCTGGTCGAACACCTCGAACGGCGTCTCCAGGAGCGGCGGGCGCGTCCGCTGCAGGATCATCGGCCCCTTGCCGGGGAAGGTTGTGGTCAAGTCGCGCTGGTCGGGGCCGCCGGGCAGCGGGAGCTTGACCTTGCCCGCAGCCCAGGCCGGCACCGCGGCCGCGAGGCCGCCGAGGCCGAGACCGGCAAGCATCGCGCGGCGGGGAATGGCAGAATGGCTCAAGGGTGTTCCTCCGGGTCCGGGCCGAGCGTCTCGCGCTCTGTCCTTGGGTGATGGAAAGTATCTTCCACGAGAAAAGGTTTCCAATGGAAAGTCCTGCTCGTTCCGATCGGTCGGAGAGATCGTTTCCCTCCGGCGCGCCAGGAACGGTCGTCCGAGGACGCTCGGTCAGGCGATGCCGAGGATATGAATCAGGCAGAGGCTGACCGCGGTGAGGGCGAGCAGGGAGGCGACCACTGCCAGCGTGACCCGCAGTCCCGCGCCGGCGACGCTGCGCACGTCGACCCCGAGCCCGAGCGCGGCCATCGACACGATGGTGAGCACGTTGGCGGTCGCGGCGATCGGCGGCAGGGCGGCTTGCGGGATCAGACCGCCCGAGCGCAGGCCGGCCATCGCCAGGAACGCCAGGATGAACCACGGCACGAGGCGGTGGATCGCGACGCGGCCGGGCTTCGGACGCTCCCCCGCGGTGACGTGCGGGGCCGGCTCGTCCGTCTCCTCGCGCAGTCGGCTCGCGCCGAGGGAGAGCGCCAGCACCACCGGGCCGAGCATCAGCACGCGGACCAGCTTGACCAGGGTGCCGACCTGCACGCTCAGCGCCGCCACCGGCGCCGTCGCGGCGAGCACCTGCGGCACGGCGTAGACGGTGAGGCCGGCGAGCACGCCGTACTGCATCGGCGACAGGCCGAGGAGCGGCACGAGCAGGGGCAGGCCGAGCACGACCAGCACCCCGAGCACCGCCGTGAATGCGATGGAGGAGGCCACGTCCTCGCCGTCCGCCCCGATCACCGGGGCGGTCGCGGCGATCGCCGAGTTGCCGCAGATCGAGTTGCCGCAGGCGACGAGGATCGCCAGCCGGGGGTGCAGCCCCAGGGCGCGGCCGATGCCGTAACTCGCCGCGATCGCCGCCATCACCACAACGGCGATGCCGACGAGGAGGCCAGGCCCGGCCGCCAGCAGGGTTGCGAGGCTGAGCGAGGCGCCGAGCAGGACGACGGCGACTTCGAGGACCGTCTTGGCCCCGAAGGCGATGCCTGGAAAGAAGCGTGCACCTGGGTTCCACGCAGTGCGCAGAGCCGTGCCGAGCACGATGGCGAGCACCAAAGCCTCGAGCCAGGCGCGGCCGAACAGGTGCTCCTCGGCCGATTCGAGCGCGAGGGCGGCGCCGGTCACCGCGAGGCACAGGAGGAGGCCGGGCAGGATGCGGCGCAGGGGGGCGAGGGGGGATGCGATGAGGGTCGCGGTGGTCATGACGGTCTCGCGGGGTCGCTTTAATCTGTCCCCACCGTGCCGATCCGCGAGCATTCGATCCAACAGAACGTTACGATGATTTTGTTCGTTGTTATCGATAATTGCGACCATGCCGACGACGATGCCGGTCGTCGGATGGACAGGTGCGCCGGCCCTTGAAACTCCGAGCCCACGACCAAACTTCCCGGTGAACGGTCACGCCCGGCAGACGGGCATGATCCTGCGACCGGAGTAGGTGCGAGCCAGCCTCATGATCCCCGATCGGCCGATCGTGCGCCTGCTGGCGGCGGTGATCCTCCTGATCCTCGCCGCCTTCGTGCCGCCGGCAGCCCAAGCCCATAAGGGACACGCGCATCACGCTGGTCCCGGCTCTGCGACGCACACGCGGACCGCCTCGGTGGCAGCGGTTCCGGCCGCGAATCCTGCCGGGCATGTCGCCCGTGCCGAGCCTCTGGCCTACGTGGAGACCGCGCTCCGGATCACCGTCGTCGCGCCCGTCCGGGACCATGGTTGCTGCCCCGGCCCCTGCCGGGTCCGCTGCTGCGGAACGATGGCCTGCTGTGCCGCCGGCATTCTGCCCGGCCCGCCCGCCCTGGCGCCGATCCCGTTCCGGGCCGTCAGGCTGGTCCCGCGCGACGCCCCCGTTCGCACCGGCGCCGGACCCGAAGCCCTGCCCAGGCCTCCCCGAACCTTCGCGTGAGCTGAGGCGCGCCTGAAGGCGCGCAACGCCCGAGTTGTGCCCGCATCGACGGTGCACCTCCGGCCCTCCCGGCACGGGGAGATCCCGTGGCTGCCGATCCCGCCTCTCGCCGCCCCGGGTGCGGCCGACCCGCCTCCTAGTGCACTGACGCCTTCAAAACGTACATAGCTCATTGCGATTTCTGATGCGTTTGCAGGTACTTGGCGAAAGCGGGCGTGGTGCGTTCGTCCGCGTCAGTGCACTAGGCGAAGTCCGCGCACGCCCTGGCCTCACCCGGGGGCGTCCCGGGCGGCCCCGTTCGATTTGATTCCCATTCGAAGCAGAGACCGATCCATGACCGCCCCTCGCACCTTCGCCGCCATCGTCCTCATCTCGGCCGGCCTCGCCGGTCCCGCCCTCGCGCAGGCGTCGCACGACCATCGCTCCATGCCCGGGCACGGGATGGGCAAGACGAAGCCGGACCCGAAGGACACCGCCTCTACCGTCGAGTTCAAGGCCGCCGACGCGGCGATGATGAAGGAGATGGATGTCGCCTATACGGGCGACCCGGACGTCGACTTCCGCACGCACATGATCCCGCACCACAGGGGTGCTGTCGCCATGGCGAAGGTCGCGCTGACGCACGCCAAGGACCCCGAGACCCGGGCGATGGCGCAGACGATCATCGACGACCAGGAGAAGGAGATTGCCGACATGGAGGCGTGGCTGAAGCGGCACGGCCGGTAGGCACCGGGCGGGCCGGGCTCATCCCGGTCCGCTTCCCCCGATATCGACCGACTGCTTGAGGAAGTTCGCATGCCAGCCACCGCCCAGAAGGCCGTCCTCTACCGCATGGTGATGGACAAGCACCTCTGCCCGTACGGGCTGAAGGCCAAGGACCTGCTCGAACGTCAGGGTTTCGTGGTCGAGGACCACTGGCTCACCACGCGCGAGGAGACCGACCGCTTCAAGGCCGAGCACGACGTCAAGTCGACGCCCCAGACCTTCATCGACAGCGAGCGCGTCGGGGGCTACGACGACCTGCGCCGTCGCTTCGGCACGATGGCGAACGACCCGAACGCGACGACCTACACGCCGGTCGTCGCGGTGTTCTCCATGACGGCGCTGATGGCGCTGGCGGCCAGCTATGCCGTCACCGGCACGCCGTTCACGATGCGCGCGGCCGAGTGGTTCATCGCCTTCAGCATGTGCGTGCTCGCCCTCCTCAAGCTGCAGGACGTCGAGAGCTTCTCGTCGATGTTCCTGGGCTACGACCTGCTCGGCCAACGCTGGGTCCGCTACGCCTACGCCTATCCGTTCCTGGAAGGCCTCGCCGGCATCCTCATGGTCGCGGGAGCCCTGAACTGGCTGTCGATCCCGGTTGCCCTGTTCATCGGCACGATCGGGGCCGTCTCGGTGTTCAAGGCGGTCTACGTCGACAAGCGCGAGATCAAGTGCGCCTGCGTCGGCGGGTCGAGCAAGGTGCCGCTCGGCTTCGTCTCGCTGACCGAGAACCTGATGATGGTCGCCATGGCGGTCTGGATGCTGGCGATGCACGCATGAGCGCCGCGGCCGGCCGACGTCGCACGTCCGGCGGCATCCAGTCTGCCCGGGTTCGGACGGGGCAGAGATCTGCTTTGAGTCCAGGGCCCAAGCATCCCCGGGACCGTGCCGGTCCGGGCCCGTTGCACTGTTTGATCGACGCGTCGAGCGGCTCTCGAAGCGGCGAAGCTGCTCGGCTCTAGAAACGACCGACGGGCATCGGAGAACCCGATGCCCGCACGGTCTCGCGTTTCGAACCTCGATGCTACGCCGCCCGGCGGGCGTGACCCTTGCCGCGGCGCGACACGCCGAGGCCCTTGCGGGCATCGCACTTGAGGCCGTGGCTGTGCCAGCCCTCCGCGGGGGCCTGCTGCCACCCGTGATGGCAGCCATGCGCCGCGGCAGAGCCGATCCAAAGAGCCGTCAGCAATCCGATCGAGACAGCGAGGGTGCGCATGCGAAGATCCTTATCAGGTAGGGAACTCGGGTCTCAGAACCGGCCGGCAAGGGTCAGCCGCACGGCTGTCGGCTCGACCGAGTGGAAGTGGCGATCGGCGACGCCGCCCGCCTCCTCGCCCGGCAGGCGTGACACGTAGTAGTAGGTGATCTGATCCGCCTTGGCATTGGTCAAGTTCAGCACGTCGAGGGAGAGGCTGACGCCGTTATCAAAGTTGTACCCGACCCGGCCGTTGAGAAGCGCGGTCGGCTTCGAGCGCACCGAGTTGTCCTCGATCAGAGGGCGCGGCCCGAAATAGCGGAATCGGAGTGAGCCGAACCAGCCCTGGCCTTCGCCGAACGTGATGCCCGCCGACGCGATCGTGGTCGGCGCTTCGGGCACCCGCCGGCCGACCGGGTCGCGGTCGGCGAAGCGGGCGTTGGTGATCGTCAGGTCGCCCTCCAGGGCCAGCCAGGGCGTGACGGCGTAATGGTTGCTCCACTCGATACCGAACCGCCGTGTCGGCCGGCTCGGCTCGGTGGTGCCGGTGTCGCCCTGGAACAGGTTCTCGGAAGCGAAATCGAGCCGGAACAGCGCCAGGGAGGTTTCCAGCCCGGCGATCGAGCGGTTGCGGATCCCGACCTCGTAGCCGGTCGAGGGCACCAGGAACGGCGAGCGGGACACGTTGAACAGCGGGCTGACCGGATCGACGGTGGCCGTGACGCCGCGGGCATCGTTCGAATGGAAGCCGCCGCCATAGTTCACGTACAGCTCGGTGTCGCGCCACGGCCCGAACACCGCCCCGAGCTTCGGATTGACGATGCCGTCGCGGGCGCGACCCGAATTCGCCGGTGTGTCGGAGCGGACATCGGCATAGTAGCCGTCGGCCCGGAAGCCGACGCTGGTGCGCAGCCAGTCGGTCCAGCGCACCCGGTTCTCATAGTAGAACGCGGCGCTGGCCTCCAGCACCCGGTCGTCCAGTACCGTCGAGCGATACTGCCGCGCCGTCGTGTTGAACAGGCCGACCCGGATGTCGTCGGTGCGGGTCTGCACGCCGATCTCGTTCTCCATGGCGAGCCCGAACAGGTCGCTTTGGAACACGCGCGAGATTTCACCGCCGCCGAGCACGCGGCTGTCGCGCTGGCGGAATTGGTCGCCGTTGACCGGATCGTTGAGGAAATACGTGAAGTTGTTCCAGAGGTTCATCTGGTATCGGATCACGTAGGCCGAGGCCCGCGTGATGCCGCTGTCATCCGATTGGCTCCAGCGCCCCGACAGCGAGAAGCGCCCGGTATCGCCGCCATCGCTCGGGTCGAGGGTGCCGTAGCGGCCGATGATCCCCTCCGCCACCGCCCGCTCGGGAATCTGATTGGTGGCATTCCACTTGGCCCAGTAGGCCATGCCGGTGACCGCAAAGCCGTCGAGCGGCGTACCCTGGCTGTAGCGCACCACGCCGTTGAACTTGCGGAGGGTATCAGGCACCACCCACGGGCCGTCATAGGTCTGCGCCTCGCCCGCCACGAGCAGGTTGCCCGCGCCGAGCGGTGCCGAGGCGGCCGAGAGGGCTCGCTTGAGACCGAAGCTGCCCAGCGTCGTCAGCGCGATGTTGCGGTTGAGCTTGTCGAGATAGTCGATCCGCACCGAGCCGGCCGAGGCGAAGTCGCCGTCGCGCACGAAGTACGGGCCCTTGTGGAACTCGACCGCACCGACGAGCTCGGGGATCAGGAAGTTTAGGTCGGCGTAGCCCTGGCCGTGGGCATGGGTGCGCATGTTCACCGGCATGCCGTCGACGTTGATGGCGATATCGGTGCCGTGGTCGAGGTTGAAGCCGCGCAGGAAGAACTGGTTGGCTTTGCCCTCACCCGAGTGCTGCGTGATGATGAGGCCCGGCACTTCCTCCAGCACCTCGCCGGGTCGGGTCACCGGGCGGCTGTTGATCTGCGCGCCCGTGATGATGCCCGCGCTCGCGGCATCGACAGGCCGGAGCGCACCGCCGACGCCGGTGACGCCGCCGACATAGCCGGCGCTGGCGTTAGGTGTGCCCGAGGTCGTGGCGGCCGGTGCCTCCGGTGCGACCGTGATCTCGGAGAGCGCGATGGTGTCGGCGGTCTCGGTCTCCGCCGACGCGGCCCAGGCGTGGGAGGCAATCAGCAGGACGCTGGCGGAGCTGAGCAGGCTGTATCGGCGCACCCCGCGGGCAGAGGACAAGGTAGAGCGGGCCAATGGCGTTCCAGAAGCGGCATCGAGGCGTGCCCCTCGCACGTCCCGCGTATGAGAAATCTACGCAAAGTTCACACCTCCGGCTGTGGCCGGCGGTCCTCAGTGGTCAGCGTTGTCATCGTGCGGGTGCGGGTGCGGGTGCGGGTGCGGGTGCGGCTGGTTGGCCGGCTCGGCGCTGTTCTCGGGAATGAGGTGCAGGTGGCCGTAGCGCACACCCCGCTGGGTGACGATGCGATCGGCGTAAGCCTGCATGGCCGGCACAGATCCATGCAGCACCGCAACCTCCAGGCAATCGTCTCTGGTCAGATGCACATGCATGCTGGCGATGGACACCCCGTGGTGGTGTCCTTCATCGGTGAGACGACGCGCCAGGTTGCGGGTGCCATGATTGTAGACGTAGCTCAGCGTCCCGTAGCATGGCGCAGCGCCCGCCTGATCGCCTTGGGATGGGGCGACCGCATCGCGGACGAGGTCACGCACGGCCTCCGAGCGGCTACCATAGCCGCGTTCGGTACAGAGACGATCCACCGCTGCCAGCAGTTCGTCGTCGATGGTGATCGTGATGCGCTGCATGCCCACTCCGTCAACGGCTCGATGGCTTTGGTAGGAGCAGAGCGAGCGCGTGAACAGCTAGGGGAATGGCGCGCCTTCGCGCGGCTCATGCCCCCAACGGTCATTCCATCACATGAACTGGCATGTAAGAAAAACGACCCGTTCCTGACAGCCAGAAGAGCCTTCGGCGCTGATGCACTTGACGCCAGAGCCCGGCGACGCAGCGAATGTCAAGGAGCCTGTCATGAAATCAAATGTCTGGAAAATCCTCGCAACCGGACATTCCTGATATAGTTTGTGAGGAGCCGCTTTGGGTCATAAGCAGGCATTGGGAACGTCCGCTTCCGGGCAGTTCAGCCTAAGCTTGGGCGACCGGCTTGGGTGGTTTCCAGCTAGTCCGGTTTCGGGTGGCGAAACCGGAAAAGCGGACGCCCCATACGAGCGAACGGCCGACTGCTCTGCGCCATCAGCGAACCAATGGGCGAAACCACTTGAATAGCCGCTTAAAACCCGACAGCTGCTGTTGAGATGATGATTCTCCGTCCGGCGGCCTCAACGTTTTGACGTTGTGACACATATAAAACTTAGCTTCGGCAGTGACTTGACTGGCTGGCCCTGTACTAGGCTGATTGACAGGATCAGTCTTGATCGAAGAGGCTGGACATGAAACCAGTTCAAGGGACGTCGACGATGGCATTCCGACGGTCCGTCCTTCGGAAACTTGGGATGATCTTGTCCGCGGACCTAACGGGATAGGAAGCCTTCCTCGACGGCGGCCGATGATCATCCTGGCGACGGCACGGTCAGCTCCAGTCTCCTTCCGACCCGGCCGCATGGGACCTCGGGATTACGATTGGAGAACGAGGCTGCGACTGTCTTAGTGGATTAACCCATCCGTCAGCGGGCTCAGCATGCTCGTCTGGCTACCCTGGAGGGGTACGTCGAGAAGGCAGCGCAGCCCGGTCGGATCGAACGTCAGACGCACCTCGCCGCCGAGTTCCCGTTGCATGCCGCCGGCGATCAGCCTCGTGCCGAAACCGCTCCTGGACGGTGGTTCAACCCGGGGGCCGCCGCTCTCCTGCCAGTCGAGATGCAGGCGTCGATCACCTGCCTCGCAATGCACGAGACGCCAGGCGACCCGGACCTGCCCGCCGACATCCGACAGGGCCCCGTACTTGGCCGCGTTGGTCGCCAGCTCATGCACCGTCATGCCGATGGCGAGCGCGTAGCGTGGCGGCAAGGGCACGTCGGGTCCGTCCAGGGTGATGTGGTCGGCGCCGGTGCGGTAAGGAGCCAGCTCGTTCTCCAGCACGTCCCGCAACGAGGCGCCCGTCCAGTCCTCGCGGGTCAGCAGGTCGTGCGTCTTCGACAGGGCCAGGATTCGCGCCTCCAGTTGCGCCGCCTGCGCCTCGCCGCCGCGTGCCTGGCGTGCCAGCGACTGGACCGTGGCCAGCGTGTTCTTCACTCGGTGGTTCAACTCGTGCAGCATCGTCGTCTGCTGCTCCTGCATCCTCCGTCCCCGGGCGATCTCGCCGTGCAGGTCATCCTCCCGGCCCTGAAGCGTCGTTGCCATGGCGTCGAACGCCGCGCCCAGGCGGTCGAACTCCGAGGGGCCGCTCATCCCGGTCCTTACATCGAGGTCGCCCCCCTGCCAGGCGGCAACGCCCCGCAGGAGGCGACGCACCGGCCGCTCGATGAAGCGCCTTCCCGCGAGAAGCGTCGCCAGCACCGCGAGGAGGGCACCGAGCAGGATTACGGCTATGCCGCGATAGGTGGCGGCATCGATGTCGGCGAACGCCGTCTCGCGGTCCCGGCCGACGATGACGTTGAATCCCGCGAGAGCGCCATCGGGCTTGGCGATACCGACGATGCGCGCACGTCCGTCGAGACCTTCGACGGAACGGGTGGTCTCGTCGGCTCGCATCAGCCGCGCCAGCCGCTCGCCTGAAAGCTTGCGCCCGACCCATGCCGCGTGATCCGGTCGGCGCACCAAGACCGTTCCCGCCGGGTCGGTGACCGTCAGGGTGGTGATGGCGAAGCGCAGATCCGCCTGCAGGCGCTCCGACAGTCGGGCGAGGTCGACGCTGGCCACGACCACGCCGGTGAGGCGGTAGTCATACCCGCGCACGGGCTGTGCGAAGTGCACCGCCGGCTGACGCGTGCGCACGCCGATCACGAAGTCGCCCACCGCGAAGTCGTCGCTGGCCAAGACGCGCTTGTGGTAGGCGCGCTCGGCGTTCGAGTAGAGCCCGGGTGAGGAACCGCGGGAGTCGCACACGACGCGTCCATCGGGTTCGGCGACGGAGAGCAGGCTGAGTTGCGGCAGCCGCTCGATGATCGCCCCGAGGTAGGCGGTGCAGGCGCCGGCATCCTTGCGCCGCACGGCATCCTCGGTGCCGACGAGGTCGAGCACCTGACGCAGGCTCTGCGCGAGCTGCTCCAGGTCGGCGGCCACGGTCCGGGCGGTGCCCAGCGCATCGGCCCGCACCGCCGCATCGCGTGACGTACGCAGGGCGTACTCGTTGTAGCCCTGGATCGCGAGCGCGGGCGTCAGGGCGAGCGCCACCAGGGCCAGGATGCGTTGGGTCAGCATCGGGGTTGCGCGCTCAGTTCGGCAGTGCCGTCGGATGCGGGCGCCGGCTCGTCACGCGCCGAAATACCCTCGACAGGTCATCGGCCGAATAGGGCTTCTGCAGCAGTTCGAAGCCGTGGGTCCCTTCCTGTGCCAGCACGTGGCTGTACCCCGAGGTCAGCACCACGGGCAGGCCGGGATGCCGGTGCTGGATCTCCTTGGCGAGGTCGATGCCGTTCATGCCGGGCATGACTACGTCGGTGAACACCACGTCGAAGCGCCCCGCGTCGGTTGCAAGTTCGGCCAGCGCCTCGTCGGCATTGCCGGCGAGGACCGGCCGGAAGCCCAGCTCGATCAGCGCCTGTACCGAAAAGCCGCCCACGTCGGCGTTGTCCTCGACGACGAGCACGCAGGTGTCGTGGCCCACTGTCAGGACATCCGGTTCAAGAGCCTTGGTTGGCGTCTCACGTTGCCCCGCGGCGACGTGTGGCAGGTAGAGCGTAAACGTCGTGCCCTCGCCGACCACGCTCGACACCATCACGTCGCCGCCGGTCTGCTTGGCGAAGCCGAACACCTGGGAGAGGCCGAGGCCCGTCCCCTTGCCGACCTCCTTGGTCGTGAAGAACGGCTCGAAGATCTGGTCGAGCCTGTCGGCCGGGATCCCGGTGCCGGTATCGCTGAGCGAGATCGCGGCGAAACGGCCTTCGACGGCAGGGTGGGTGCGCATGGCAGGGATCGCATCCGCCGGACGCACCATGATGGTGATCTGTCCCTCGCCGTCCATCGCGTCGCGGGCGTTGACCGCCATGTTCACGAGCGCCGTGTCGAACTGGCTCGGGTCGGCGCTGATGAAGACGCGCTCCTCCGGCAGGTCGGTCACGAGCTTGATCCGCGCGCCCGTCAGCGTGCCGACCATCTCCGTGATCGCGCGTACGCCGTCGCAGGCGGCGAACACCTCGGGCTTGAGGGTCTGGCGGCGGGCGAAGGCGAGGAGCTGGCCCGTCAGGCGGGCGGCCCGGTCCACCGTGTCCGAGATCGCGCCGACGTAGCGCACGCGACGTTCCTCCGGCAGGTTCGTTCGTTTCAGGAGGTCGGTGGACGATTTGATCACGGTGAGCAGGTTGTTGAAATCGTGGGCCACGCCACCGGTCAGCTGCCCGACCGCTTCCAACTTCTGCGCCTGGCGCAGCGCGTCCTCGGCCCGCAGCAGGGCGTTCGCCTGCTCCTTGCCCGCGGTGATGTCGCGGGCGGAGCAGTAGACCTTGCCGTCGTCCGGCACCGCGACCCACGAGAGCCAGCGCCAGCCCCCGTCCTTGTGCCGGTAGCGGTTCTCGAAGCTCAGCGCCGGCAGGCCGAGATTCAGCGCCGCCGCCCAGGCTTCCTGCGCCGGAGCTACGTCGTCGGGATGCAGGAAGTCAAAGAATACCGTGCTCGCGACCTCCGCTTCCGACCAACCGAGGACGGTAGCCCAGGCGGGATTCGATTGCTCGAAGTAGCCCTGCGCGTTGATCACGCCCATGATGTCCGGGCTGAGTTGCCAAGTCCGGCCGCGCGCCAAGGCACGCTCCGTGACCTTCCGCTCAAGGTCGACATTGAGTTCCCGCAACGCCAGGGCTGTGCGCTGTTGCTCGGTCACGTCATAGCCGCCGACGAAGATGCCCGTGACAGTACCGTCGTCGCGCCGGGTCGGTTGGAAGCTGAAATCGATGTACCGGTCCGTGTCCTCGCCAGCGAAACGGACCGGCGTGGTCCGGGCCGAGAACGGCACGCCGGTGGCGTAGACCTGGTCCAGGAGCTCGAAGAAACCCTGACCGGCCAGTTCCGGGAACACGTCGCGCACGCTGCGTCCAAGATAAGCGCGCGGACCCGCCGTCCGTACATAGGCGTCGTTGACGTAAGCGTACGTGTGGTCGGGTCCGGTCAGGACGCCGACGAAGCTGGGCATCTGCTGCAAGAGGTGGCGCTGACGCGCCTCGCTGGCCTGCAAAGCCATTTCCGCCTGCCGCCTTGCGGTTGCCGTCCGCGTGCGAACCCCCACCTCGCGGATGAACCTGAGTTCCTCCTCCATCCAGATGCGTGGCTCGCCCGTGCTGACGTATTGCAGCGCCACGAACTGTCCGCGCTCGAAGATCGGAGTGTTGACGAACGCCCGCGCGCTGCGCTCCTCCAGGGCCGCCGCGAACGTTTCCGTGCGCGGATCCGTGCGGGCGTCCTCGACGACGACCGTCTCGCCACGCTTAAGGTCGTCGATGTACGAGCCGAAGTCGCGGAACTGGAGCATCCCGGCCAGCGACTGAGCACCGTCGGTTGTCCAGTCGTGATCGACCGTGATGGTCTCCGCCACCGGATTGACCAGGCCGTAGCCGACCAACTGAACGCCCAGTGTCCGGCCCAGGATACCGCAGGCGACGTCCGTGAGCGCCGCAACGTCTTCCTGCTCGGCGAGCCGGTCTGTCAGGTCGAACAGTGCTGTGCGGAGCCTCTCCTCACGTTTGCGTAAGCTGATATCTGCGAACAGGACCGCCACCCGCTGCTGCTCGGGGTCTCCGGTACGGTATGCGTAGACCTCGAAGTGACGACCACCGAGGGCTTGCGCCGAATACTCGAAACGGGCCGGTCGTCCGGTACGAGCGATGCTGCCGTATCGGTCGAACCAGAATTGCTCATGGTCCGGGGCGAGGTTGCGCATCCACCGGCCGGTCACGTCGATCAGGCCCGTATGCTCCTCGAACGCGGAGTTGACCTCCAGGAACCGGTAGTCGGCCTGGCGGTTGGGCGCGTCGAAGGCGACCTCGATGATGCAAAAGCCGATATCGATGTCGTTGTAAAAATTCGCGGTGGCCTGGCTGCCCTGCTCGATGATGTGGGTGCTCATCGGGTCCCACCTGTCTCTGGCGTCGGTGCGTTCGTTCCACGCGTCGAGGGCGGCGCATCCGGACGACCCCCGTCCGGAGCCTTGGGGAGCCGGAGAGCGGTTCGGACGCAGTCGCCGTGCAAGGTCCGGTCGCGATTGTCAGCACGGTGCCGCGCCTTCTCCGCGAGAAGGCAGGACAATGTGTTGTGGCGCAAGTGCTTCCCGGGCATGCTCACGCCTAGCACGCGGCGATGGACACGCGTTTCCCTAAAAGAGCGCCAAGGTCGGACGTACCGTCGCGGCGATCATCGCTCGCATGCCGGAATCGAGGTTCCCTGGCAGTTTCATGATCGCCATGCAGTCAGGCGTTCCGGTGGCACGGAAATCCCGATCGCACGACGCGGAGAAGGCCCGCCTTCCTCCCTTGGAACTAGACGGAATAGAGGTCGCTCCGCTCAATGTAATCCGACTGGCACCCGACCGAAGCGCGATCATCGTTCGGGTTGCAGCACTGCGCGTGCGGTGCCGAAGGCATCATTCCGGCGCAGCTTCACCGCTTCGGTCCGTTCCGGCCAACGGGAGTGCAAGAGGCCGCGATGACCCGGCTCAGGACTTGGCCGATTTGAGCGGCCGAGTACGGCTTGTGCAGGAGCTCAAAGCCGTGGCTGTCCTCGCGCGCCAGGACATGGCTGTAGCCCGAGGCCAGCACCACCGGCAGGGTGGGCATTCGGATGCGGAGCGCCTTAGCGAGCTCGATGCCCCCCATGCCTGGCATGACCACGTCGGAAAACACGGCCCGGAAGCCGGCGCCGTCGGCGCCCAGGCGTTCGAGCGCCTCCTCGGCGTTGACGACCCATTCCGGCGCGTAGCCAAGGTCCTCCAGGATCTGGGCGCAGAAGCGCCCGACCTCCAGGTTGTCCTCGACGAGCAGGACCGGTTGGCCCTGGCCGGAGGGCGTCGCCCCGGCGTCGGGGCCTGGGACCGGCATCTCGGCCGGCTCATCCGAGACCTCGGGGAGGTAGAGGGTGAAGGTCGTGCCCTGCCCGACCTCGCTCGACACGTCGACGTCGCCGCCGGACTGCTTGGCGAAGCCGAACACCTGTGAGAGCCCAAGCCCGGTGCCACGCCCGACGACCTTCGTCGTGAAGAACGGCTCGAAGATGCGTCCGAGGACGTCGGCGGGGATGCCCGCGCCGGTGTCAGTTAGGGAGACGGCCACGAACGGCCCGCGCGCGCCGCCATGGCCGCGGATCGACGGCATGGGCTGCCCGACGAGCACCCGCATCGTCAGCGTCCCGACGCCGTCCATGGCGTCGCGGGCATTTACCGCGGCGTTCACCACCGCCGTCTCGAACTGGTTGACGTCGGCGCGTACCAGTGCGGCTCCTTCGGGAGCCTCGACCCTCACGCGGATGCGGGCACCGGTGATGGTATCGAGCATGTCGGCGACGCTACGCAGGCGCTCGCCGACATCGAACACCTCGGGCTTGAGGGATTGCCGGCGCGCGAAGGCAAGAAGCTGCCCCGTGAGCTTGGCGGCCCGGTCGACCGTGTCCGAGACCGCATCCATGTACCGCTTGCGCCGGTCCTCGGGCAGGTCCGGGCGGCGCAGGAAGTCCACAGAGGACCTGATGATGGTCAGCAAATTGTTGAAATCGTGCGCGACGCCGCCGGTGAGCTGGCCCACGGCCTCCAGCTTCTGCGACTGACGCAGGTCGTGCTCCATCCGTTCGCGTTCGGCTGCCTCGGCGACGAGGCGAGCGTTCGCCTCAGCGAGCTCCGCCGTCCGCGCGGCGACCTGGGTCTCCAGCGAGGCCCCAGCCTGGCGCAACCGCTCGGCCTGGTCCTCCAGCTCGGCATGCAGCGCGACCACCCCGCGGTTGGTCTCGGCGAGCTCGCGGTTCAGGCGCTCCGCCTCTTCCTGGCGCTCGGCGAGCTCGGCGAGGCTGCGCAGTAGCTCGCGGTTCTGCTCCCGCAAGGCGACCAGCGGTTCCTCGGTCCGCGCCCGGGCGACATCCTCCGCCAGGCTCGCGAGCCTCTTTCCGGTGAAGGATATCGTGCCGTGCGGCAGCCGCTTGGCGAAGGTCACGAGCGTGCCCTTGCCGAGCTCGGTCTCGATCTCGAAGCGGTCCATCAGCCGGCGGGAGCCGGTGATGCCGATGCCGAGGCCCGTCGTCGAGCGATAGCGTCCCTGAAGGACGTCATCGAGGTGGGGGATGCCCGGCCCCTGGTCGCGGACGCGGACGACGAGGGACTGTCCGCCGCTTTCCTCGTCGAGGCCGTACTCGACCCGGCCGCCGCCGGCGTAGCCGTAGGCGTTGCGCGCGATCTCGGACACGGCCGTGGCGATGCGGGTCTGGTCCTGGACCTCGAAGCCGAGGCGCTCGGCCAGCCGGCGCACGCGCTGGCGCACCGTGATGATGTCGTCCTCGTGCTCGACCTGTGTGGCGAGGAGCGGCCACCTCATGCGGCGGCGTCCCGAACGACTAGGACGGTAGCGTCGTCGCGGACCCGGGCGAAGTCCCGGTAGATCAGGCCCGCCACGAGCGCCGGATGCGCCCCGGCGATGCCGGGGAAAGCGTCGAGGGACCATCCGGTCGCGATGCCATCCGAGCAGAGCACGAAGAGATCGTCCTGCCGCATCGGGTACTCGAACTCCTGGATGCGCCTAGCCGCATGACCGGCGGTGCCGGCAAGGCTGACCGTTCGCTTGGTCGCCGTGCCGGAGACGACGGCCCCCAGCACGTTGCCGATGCCTGCGAGCGCGACGGTTTCCCGATCCCGCTCGTAGCGCGCGACGGAGACCGCCCCGCCCCGGGTGTGGGAGAGACCCGCATGGATGGCGGCGAGGATCGTGGCCGGCGGCCTGTCCTGGTTCCGGTGGAACAGCCTAAGGGCCTCCTCGGATGCCTTGGCCGCCTCCGGCCCGTGGCCGAGCCCATCGGCCACGATGGCCGTCCAGCCGTCAGCCCGCTCGCGCACCGCGTAGGCATCGCCGTTGGCCGTCTCGCCCTTGAGTGGCACCGTAACCGCGCCGAAGGCTGGCAGTGCTTGCGAGGCGGCCGGCCGCACGCCCGACAGACGCGCCATCACCGCGGTGCCTCCGCCGGGCCGGGAGGCGATGTCGAAAGCGTCGGACAGCCGCCGCACCGCGCCGAGGCCCTCTCCGGGGCTGCCGCCGGTGGAATGCCCGTCGCGGAGGGCCGACCCGAGGTCCGAGACGCCGGGTCCCTTGTCGAGGGCGAGGATCTCGACCCCGGAGCCGGTGCAATCCTCGTAGGTGCCGACGAGGATCTCGCCGGGCACCCCGTACTTGACGATGTTGGTGGCGAGCTCGGTCGCGACCAGGGCCACCCGGCCGGCCGCGGTCTCGTCGAAGCCGATGGATTGCGCGGCGGCGACGGCCCGTCGCCGCGCCTCGGCAACCTGGCTCGCTTCGGTGACGGTGACGCGGTCCATGGCTACTTCCAGCGCGCGATGGTCACGCGCGTGCCTGAACCGGGCGTCGATTAGATGTGGAACTCGTTAGAGAGCCGCTTCGCTCCGCCGAGGCCGAGCCCCATGCCGCGGCCGGTGGTGAAGCAGTCCGTCATCGCCTGCTCGATGTCGGTTATGCCCGGCCCCTGGTCCTCGAAGGTCAGACGTAAGCCCTTTCGCATCCCGGCATGGACGATCTCCAAGAGGACGTCGCCGCCGCCGCCATAGTCGAGGGTGTTCCGGGCGAGCTCGCTCGCGGCGGTGACGATCTTGGTCTGGTCGACGAGGCCGAGGCCGATCTCCACGGCGAGCGCACGCACGCGCTGGCGCACGCGGACGACGTCGTCGCCGGATCTGACGGGCAAGGTCTCAGTCTTCGTGACGGTCACGGTCGCTCCCGTGTCCGTCGTCCTCCTCGGAAATCCGGGCCTGGATCAGCGCCATGCCCCGCTCGACGTTGAGCGCGGTCCTGATGCCGGTGAGCTCCAGGCCGAGCTCGACCAACGTGATGGCGACCGCGGGCCGCATGCCCGCCACGACGGTCTCGGCGTCGAGGACGCGCGAGACCGCGGCGATACTCACCAGCATGCGGCCGATGAAGGAATCGACGATTTCCAGCGCCGAGATTTCGAGCAGGACGCCGCGCGCGCCGGTGCGCGCAATCATCGCCGTGAGGTCCTCCTCCAGGGCGAGCGCGAGGCGGTCGTGCATGTCGACCTGGATGGTGACGATCAGCACGCCACCCAGCTTGAGGATCGGGATGCGCTCCATGGCGTCAGCGGCGCTCCTCGACCGCCGCCTGCTGCCGCACCACCTTGCGGCCGGTCCGCCTCAGGGCAACCGCGAAGGCGTCGGCCAGGTTGGCCTTCGAGACGACGTTTAGCTCCACGCCAAGATGGACCATGGTTTGGGCGATCTGCGGCCTGATGCCGGAGACGATGCAGTCGGCCCCCATCAGGCGCGCCGCCGCGACGGTCTTCAGCAGGTGCTGCGCCACCAGGGTGTCGACGGTCGGGACGCCGGTAATGTCGATGATGGCGATCTCGGCCTCCTCGTCGACGATGGCCTGGAGCAGGTTCTCCATCACGACGCCGGTGCGGGCGCTGTCGAGGGTGCCGATCAGCGGCAGCGCCAGGATGCCGTCCCAGAGGCGCACCACGGGCGTGGAGAGCTCGGCGATCTCCTGCCCCTGGCGCCCGATCACCTCCTCGCGGCTCGCCAGGAAAACCTCCATGGTCTGAAGGCCGAGCCGGTCGAGGACCTTGCCCGCCGCCCAGATGCCGGCCGCGAGGGACGTCGCGTCCGTGCCGGACGCGCGCTTCAGGGCCTCGAAGATCGGCTCCTTGAGCGAGAAGACGAAGTTGGCGGTGTCGGTGGGGGTGAAGCCCTGGATCGCCCGCGAGCGGGAGATGTCGGCGAGGGTCTCGCGCAGGGATGCGAAGCCCACCGCGTCGGCGTCGAGGCCGCCCGACGCGAGCGCGTCCCGGAGCTGGCCGAACACGGCCTTGACCTGGGTCTGGAGCTCGGCCTCGCGGATGCGGCCGCTTTGGAGGGAGGTCCCCTCCCGCAGGGCCGCGTTCCAGGCGTCGAGGATGGCGGCCTCGTCCTGCGTGACGGTCTTGCTCAGGACCTCGGCGCCGTCTGTCGTCATCAAATCATCCTAGCCATCTCCGAAAGCCTCTAACCTGTCCGGGGCGGGTTAGATAGGCGGCGATGCCACACGCCGGGTCGGCGAAAGGTGGCTGTTCCTGGTCGGTTAGTCGGGATCGTCCATCGGCGGGTTTTCCCGGCCCCGGCTATTCCGCCGCCTTCCTGCGTCGCCGGGGCTTCGAGGAGGCGCGGCGGAGGATGCGCGACAGCGCCTCGACCGAGTACGGCTTCTGCAGGAGCTCGAAGCCGTGGTCGCTCTCCTGGGCGAGGAAATGGCTGTAGCCGCTGGTAAGCACCACCGGCAGGCCGGGATACAACCGCCGGACCTCGCGCCCGAGCTCGACCCCGTTCATGCCCGGCATGACCACGTCGGAGAACACCACGTCGTAGGTGTCCGGCTTGGCGGCCAGGGTCGCCAGGGCCTCGTCGGCATCGGCGACCCAGTGCGTGCCGTAGCCGAGTTCCTGCAGGGTCTGGGTCGAGAAGGTTCCGACGTCCCGGTTGTCCTCTACCACCAGCACGCAGGTCCCACGCCCGTCGACGACTGCATCCGCCGGCACCGCATCCTCGACACCACCTTCACCCTTTTCCGCCCGCGGAAGGTAAAGGGCGAACGTGGTGCCGCGACCGACCTCGCTCTCGACCTTCACCTCACCGCCCGACTGCTTGGCGAACCCGAACACCTGGGACAGCCCGAGCCCGGTGCCCTGGCCGACGCCCTTCGTCGTGAAGAACGGCTCGAAGATCCGGTCGATCTGCTCGGCCGGGATGCCGGAGCCGGTGTCGGACAGCGCGATCCGGACGTAATCGCCGATCAGCGCGGGATGCGAGCGCATCGCCGGCACGACGCCCACCGCCTCCACCGAAATGTCGAGGCGGCCCTCGCCGTCCATGGCGTCCCGAGCATTGACGGCCATGTTCACCAGCGCGGTGTCGAACTGGCTCGGGTCTGCATGAATGTGGCAAGGCTCGCCGCCGACCCGGATCGAGACGGCGATGCGGGCCCCGGTCAGGGTCTCGACCATCTCGCCAATGGACCTCACGCTCCGGCCGGCGTCGAATACCTCCGGCCGCAGAGCCTGGCGCCGGGCGAAGGCGAGGAGGGCCCGGTGAGCTTGGCTGCCCGGTCGACGGTATCGGAGATCGCGGCGATGTAGCGGACCCGCCGGTCCTCCGTCAGGTCCGGCCGCTTGAGCAGGTCGGTCGACGACTTGATGACGGTGAGCAGGTTGTTGAAATCGTGCGCGACGCCCCCGGTTAACTGTCCGACCGCCTCCAGCTTCTGCGATTGCCGCAACGCCTCCTCGACCTGGAGCAGGGTCTCGGCGCGCTCCTTCTCCAGCGTCACGTCGCGGGATACGCAGTAGAGTAGTCCCTCGACCGGCACGGCGGTCCAGGACAGCGTACGGTAGCTGCCGTCTCGGGCGCGAAAGCGATTCTCGAACGCGAGCGTCAGGCCGCCGGCGGCGAGGTGCGCGACTTCGGCCCGGGTCCTCTCGCGGTCGTCCGGGTGTTCGAGCCACTCCGAGGTCTTGCCGACGATGTCATGATAGTCCCATCCCAGGATGCGGTGCCAAGCCGGGTTGATGCTCACCCAGACACCGTTCGCGTCGGCGACCCCGAGCATGTCGCGGCTCACGTGCCAGATTCGGTCGCGCTCATAGGTGCGCTCGGCGACCTGGGCCGCCAGCGTCTCGTTGAGGGCGCGCAGGTCCGCGGCGACGCGGTCGCGCTCGGCCTCCACCGCACGCCGGTCCTCCACGTCGAGGAGAACCCCTGGGAAGCTCATCGGCGTTCCGTCGGCGGCATGCTCGACCCGGCCGTTCGCCTCGATCCAGTAGTAGCGTCCATCGGCGCGGCGCACGCGATACTGGGGGGCGTAGGGCCCCCCGCGCGCGATGGCGACGTTCATGGCTTCGGCCAATCCGGCCTGATCGTCGGGATGGACGGTCTCGACGATCCGGGCGAGCGGGATGCCTTCCCTGCCGAGCGCGGGGTCGAGGCCGAAGGCGCAGGCGCAGGCGCAGGCGCAGGCGAACGCCGCATCGACCGTGAAACGGTCGTTGGGAAGGTCCCAGAGCCAGGTGCCGATGATCGCGCCGGCCGCGAGGGCCAACTGGACGCGCTGCACGTTCTCACGCGCCAGCGCCTCGCTCGCGCGCAGGGCCGCCTCCGCCTCCTTGCGGGCGGTGACGTCGGTGAACAGCACCGCGACCTCCCTGCGGCTGGCCGGCTCGACGCGATGCGCGGCGACCTCCAGGTGACGGCCGTTCGGCGCGAACTGGCGCTGGAACCGGACGGGCTCACCGGTGCGCAGCACGTCGCCGTAGATCCCGAGCCAGCCCTCGGCTCCCTCGTCGGGGATAATGTCGCGCAACGTCCGCCCTACCGCGTCGTCGATTCCGAGATGGTGCGCGAAGGCGCGATTGGCCTCGACATGCACGTAGTCGCTGAGGGGTCCGCGAGGCCCGTCCAGGAATCGGATGACGCAGAAGCCTTCGCCGATGCTGTCGAACAGGGTCCGGTAGCGTTTCTCGCTGACCGCGAGCGCGTCGCGGGCCTTGCGCTGCTCGGTGACGTCGCGTGCCACTCCGGAGAACCGGACCGGTCGGCCGGACGGGTCGTGGTCGATCTCGCCCTTGCGGGCGATCCACCGCAGCTCGCCGGTGTCGGGACGACGGATGCGGTATTCGACGTCCCGGGGCGGACCGCCCTCCCGACGGCTCTCCGCCGTCGAGACAAGGTGTGCGTCCTCGGGGATCACCAGTCCCTCGAACGCCGTCGCGGGGTAGCTCGCCTGCTCGGGGAGCCCGTAGAGGCGGCAGAACTCCGGGGTCGGCGTGAGGACGTTGTCGGCCATGTCGACGGTGAACAGGCCGACGCCGCCGGCCGCCTGCGCCTGTCGCAGCCGCGCCTCGGACTCCGCGAGCGCCTGTCCGGCCAGGTGCTGATCGGTGCGGTCGCGCAGGATCTTGAGGTAACCGACGAGCCCGCCGTCCTCCGCGTGCAACGGCATCATCTCGCCCGCGGCGAAGAACCGAGAGCCGTCCTTGCGCAGGTGCCAGCGTTCGTCGTTCCCGCGACCCTTCTCCCTGGCGCCCCGCATCTCGTCCTCGGGGATGCCCGCGGCGACGTCCTCCTCGGTGAAGAAGACGTGGGCCGGCCGGCCGCGCATCTCGGCTTCCGACCAGCCGAGGATGACCTCGGCGCCGGCGCTCCAGCCGGTCACGCGGGCGTCCAAGTCCAACGTCACCATCGCGTAGTCGATGGCGCTGTCGAGGATCTGCCGGTGGCGGGTCTCGTTCTCGCGAACCCGGCGCAGGGCGTTGTCGCGCACGGCCGCTGACCGCCGCAGCTCCATCTGCGCCATGACCTGCCGGGCCAAGGCCTGGAGGGAATCGGCCTGCTCAGGCGTCAGTCCCTCGGGCCGGGGCGTCCCGTCGATCACGCACAGGGTGCCGAGCGGCATGCCGTCGGGGGTCTCCAGGCGGGCGCCGGCATAGAACCTGAGCCGGGGCTCTCCCGTAACCAGGGGGTTGTCCCACGTGCGCGGGTCCTCGGTCAGGTCGGAGATGACCAGCAGGCCCGGCTGTCGGAGGGCATGCGCGCAGACCGATTGCGACAGCGGGGTCTCGCACGGGTCGAAGCCGACGCGGGCCTTGAACCACTGGCGGTCCCCGGCGACGAGGCTGACCAGGGCGACCGGCGTGCCGCAGATGCGGGACGCAAGCAGCACGATGTCGTCGAAACCCTGCTCGGCCGGCGTGTCGAGGATGCCGTATCCGTCGAGGGCGGCAAGCCGGGCCGGATCGCGGGCGGCCTGCTCAGGCGCGGTCACGGGCAGCCTCGGGATTGGCGGCTCCGCGGAATGCTCTCGCCTCGTCGCGCTCGATCAGCAGGCGCAGCGCCGTCCTAACGACCTCGCTGATGCAGGTGTACTCGCCCTTGGCGACCTGGGCCTCGACATAGGCGATCAGCGGTTCGGTCAGGGCGATGTGTCGAGAATGCTTGGCGGCCATCCTGGAGCCTTTAACAGCTCGACTTTCGGGTGTCGCACTCGCGACACCCGCCTCACAACGACGTGCACGGGCACGATGTCGCGTCGGTGCCGAGACCGTCATGGAACGGATTTCGAGAAACTCGATTTCTCCGGGCTCACCGGCCAGCCGCTTTACCTTGCTTGGGATGGCGACGACCACGCACCGGCAACGGGACACCCCTGCACCGGCGGCGAAACCATGAAACTCGACTTGCGAGGCCATGCCTGATCGGACCGTCAGGATGCCGTGGCGGTCGATACGAGGTGCGCGGTGCGGGATACGGGCAGCCGGAACAGGAAGGTCGTCCCCCGGTCTATGGCACTCCTGACTTCGAGCACGCCGCCCTGGCGCTCGACGAGGTCCCGGCACAGCAGCAGGCCCAGGCCGCTCCCGCGCTCGCCCGCCGTCCCGTTCGTCGTCGTCCGCCGGTCTAGCCTGAACAGGTCGTCCACCCTGCCCGGCGGCATGCCGACGCCGGTATCCGCGACGGAGATCTCGACCGCGTCGCCCTCACGCCGGGCGGCGACCCTGATGGTGCCGCCGGGCAGCGTGAACTTGATCGCGTTGCTGACGAGGTTGCGCAACACCGTGGCGAGCATGTCCCGCTGCGCACGCACCACCGTGCGGTCGCAGGACGCTTCCAAGCTCAGGCCCTTGTCCGAGGCGGCCTCGGCGGCTCCCTTCAGGACGTCTCCGGCCAGGATGCCGAGGTCGACGTCGGTGAGGGTGACCGCCAACGTGTCCATCTGCAGGCTCGCCCAGGAGAACAGGCTCTCCAGCAGGGCGTAGGCCTGCGTCGCCGCCTCGTGGATTCCCTTGGCGCGGCGCTCGATGGAGGCGGGGTCGCGCGCCGCGACGGCCTTTCCTAGCACTTCCGACAGGCCGAGCAGCGCCTGGAACGGGTTGCGCAGGTCGTGGGCGATGATCGAGAACAGCAGCGATTTCTGCCGGTTCAGCGTGTCGAGTTCGAGCGACTTCGCCTCCGCCTCGCGACGGGCTTCGGCGAGTTCCGCCTGGAAGGCGCGCCGTGCCTCGGCGAAGCGGATCGCCCGCGCCAGGCCGGAAGGCGTGACCTCGGCCTTGTCGATGTAGTCCAGCGCGCCGGTCCGCATCAGCCGCGTCGCCAGGTCCGGGTCGACCTCGCCGGTCAGCATCAGCACCGCCCGCGCCTCGCCCTCGGCCGCCAGCAGGGTCTTCAGGAGCGCGAACGTGTCGATGCCCGGCAGGCGATAGTCGAGCAGGATGCAGTCGAACGTTTCCTCGGAGGCGAGGCGCTCGCCATCCTCGCCTCCGGCCGCCTCCGTCAGGGTGTGGGCGAGGCCGGACTTGGCGAGCGCCCGCCGCACGGCCGCGCGGTCGACCGCGTCGTCGTCGATCAGCAGGATGCGGGTCGGGTTCGTCACGATGGGGACTATGCAGGAAACTCGACCACCTTCCAGTAGTGCTCCAGGAGTGCCACCGCTTCCATGAAGGTGTTGGCCGGGTCGCGCTTGACGATGTAGCCAGCGACGTTGTGGCCGTAGGCCCGCATCCTGTCCTCGTCGGCCTTCGACGTGGTGATCATGAACACCACCGCCGAACGCAGGTCCTGGTCGGCGCGGATCGCCTCCAGGAACTCGATGCCGTTCATGCGCGGCATGTTCAGGTCGAGCAAGATCAGGTGAGGCCTCGGCAACTTGGCATGCCCGTTCTCGCCGCGCAGGATCTCCAGGGCCTCGACGCCGTCACGGGCGACCGTGATCGGGTTGCCGATCTTGCTCTTCTTGAAAGCGCGCTTGAGCCCCTGAACGTCGACCTCGTCGTCGTCGACCAGCAGGATGTTAACCGTCGAGCCCATCCGCGTGTCCCTTCCGGCCGTCGCGCGGCCACGTGAAATGCACCGCCAAGCCGCGCCCGTCGGGCCCGTCGGAGAGCCAGACCTTGCCGCCCTGGCGGTCGACCAACTTGCGCACGATGGCTAGCCCCATGCCGCTGCCCTCGACCTCGTCGCGGGGCTTGAGCGTCTGGAACATGCCGAAGACACGCTCGCGGAACTGCTCGGGGATGCCCGGCCCGTCGTCGGTCACGACGAACTCGACCGCGTCCCCCGCAGGCTTGGCCTCGACCCGGATATGCCCCTCGGCCGGCCGGTCGTGATGCTTGATGGCGTTGCCGATCAGGTTCTGCAAGGCCTGGGTCAGCGGGGCCCGGGCCGCCCGCAACGTTGGCAAGGAAGCGTCGGCCGCGATGGCGAAGCCTTTCGGAGGGCTGACCAGGACGGCGAGTTCCTCGACGAGCGCCTTCGTGTCGACCATGTCCGTCGCCGCGTCGGCACGTCCCGCCCTGGAGTAGGCCAGGAGGTCGTCGAGCAGGCTGTCGAGCCGCCGTACTCGGCTCTTGAGCAACTCCATGTTGGTCTGGACGTCACCGGTCAGCGAACCCTCCAGGTCCTCCTCGATCCAACCGACGAGGTTCTCGATGCCGCGCAGCGGCGCCTTGAGGTCGTGCGAGGCGACGTAGGCGAACTGCTCCAGTTCCTCGTTGGAGCGGCGCAGGTCGATGGCGTGGCGGGCGAGCCGGCGCTCCAGTCCCTTGCGCTCGGTGATGTCGGTGTTGGTCCCGAACCAGCGCAGGATGGCCCCGTCCGGCCCGCGATGGGGTTGTGCCAGCGACAGGAACCAGCGGTACTCGCCGTCGGCGCCCCGGAGCGGGAAGGTGTCCTTCCACGGCTCGCCGGTCCGGAACGCCTCGCTGATACGCTCCACGACGCGCTCGACGTGATCGGGGTGGTGGACGTCGCGCCAGCCCCAGCCGAACATCTGCTCGATGGTGGTGCCGGTGTAGTCGTACCAGCGCTGGTTGTACCAGATGATGTCGCCGTTCGGCTCGGCGACCCAGGCCATCTGGGGCAGGGCGTCGGCGAGGGCGCGGAAGTCGTCCGTGGTGAGGTTCGCGGCTCGCTCCACGCGAGGGGCTCCCAGTCTTGCAGTCGAAGCTACGGCGATAGGCGCATACACCCAGGCCGAGGCTACGTCATCGATGCATGGGGTCCCAACATCGACACGTGGCTTTCGCTTGGGAATCCCGCCATCGGACGGGCGCCACCCCGAGGGTAAGAACCGACGGGTAACGTGACCACCCGAGCGTTACCGATGACCCGTCGACAGCCGGGGGCGATCCATAGGAGCGAACATCGTATCCGTCCCGCGCCCGACCCAACTCGGACGCTCGTGTCGGCGCGTTGCAACATCCGCTCCTGCGGGGAAGTGGACGGTGTAAGGACCGCAACCGGATCACGCATCTGTCACGTGTAAGACAGTGTGTGGACATGCTACCGATCAAGCATGGCCGTGCGCGAAACCATCACCATCTCCGTGCCCCCGGAACTACGAATGTTCCTGCAAGGGTGCGTCGCCACCGGGCGCTACACGAGCATCAGCGAGGTCGTGCGGGCCGCCCTGCGCGAGTTCGAGCGCGCCGAGATGGATAAGGCCCCGAACGCGCAGCAAGCGATAGCGCAGCGGACCTCTCCCCCTCATGATCGAGCCTGATCCGATGTCAGGTAGCCGCGACTTCCTTGCCGGGGCGGGCGAGATGGCGACGCTGATGCGCGCCTACGACTGGACCACGACGCCGCTCGGCGAGCCCGAGGGTTGGCCCTCAGGCCTGCGCACGGCAGTGCGCCTGCTCCTCAACAGCCATCACCCCATGCACATCTTCTGGGGGCCGGAGGCGACATTCTTCTACAACGACGCCTTCGTGCCCTCGGCGGGACCGGAACGCCATCCTTCCGCGCTTGGCCGCCCGGCATCCGCAAGCTGGGGTGAAATCTGGCCGGTGATCGGCTCCGAGGTCGCCAAGGTCCGCAACGGGGGCGGGCATACGTGGTACGAGGACCAGCACGTCCCGATCATGCGGCACGGCCGTCTTGAGGATGCGTATTGGACCTACGGGTTCAGTCCCATCGACGACGATAGCGCGCCCCACGGCATCGGCGGGGTCATCTCGATCCTCACCGAAACGACCAAGCGCAAGGCGCTGGAGGACAGCCTTCGCGCGAGCGACCTGCGCCACCGACAACTGTTGCAACAGATGCCCGGCTTCGTGGCAGTGCTGACCGGTCCCACGCACGTCTACGAATATGTCAACGAAGCCTACGTGACGATAGCGGGTCAGCGCAGCTTCTTGGAGCGCGGTATACGCGACGTGTTCCCGGACATCGAGGGACAAGGCTTCTTCGAGTTGCTCGATGGGGTCTACGAGACCGGCGAGCCGTTCTTAGCCAGAGGTATGCCAATCCGCCTCGGGGGTGAGGTCGAAGACCGCTTCATCGATCTTCTGTATCACCCGATCCGCAACGACGACGGCGTGTTCACCGGCATCTTCGTCGGCGGCTACGATGTCACCGTACAGAACCGCGCAACGGTCGCGTTGCGCGAACTCAACGAGACACTCGAACAACGGGTAGCCGAGCGGTCGGCCGTACTGTCAGAGACCGAGGAGAGGCTGCGCCAGTCCCAGAAGATGGAGGCGATCGGCCAACTGACCGGCGGCGTCGCGCACGATTTCAACAACCTGCTGACGATCATCCGCTCGTCGGTGGACTTCCTGCGCCGTCCGGAGCTGCCGGAGGCGCGCAAGGTGCGCTACCTCGACGCCGTCTCCGAAACCGTTGATCGGGCCGCCAAGCTCACCGGCCAGCTCCTCGCCTTTGCACGCCGCCAGTCGCTCAAGCCCGAGATCTTCGATGTCGGCAGCAAGCTGCGCGGGATCGCGGACATGCTCGACACCGTGACCGGCGCGCGGGTGCATGTGACTGTGGACGTGCCTGACGAACCCTGCTTCGCGCGTGCCGATGTGAGCCAGTTCGAGACCGCGCTGGTCAACATGGCGGTCAACGCCCGTGACGCGATGGACGGTGAGGGCCGCTTGGCCCTGCGCCTCGCCTGCGGGAAGGAGATGCCACAGATCCGTGGGCATGCGGCGTCCCCGGCCGCCTTTGTGGTGCTGTCGGTCACCGATACCGGCAGCGGTATCGCGCCCGAACAGCTCGCCCGCATCTTCGAGCCATTCTTCACGACCAAGGAGGTTGGCAAGGGCACCGGCCTCGGCCTGTCCCAGGTGTTCGGGTTCGCCAAACAGTCCGGCGGCGACGTGAACGTGAGCAGCGTCCTTGGGGAGGGCACGACCTTCACGCTCTACCTGCCCGAGGAGACGATGGCACCGGCCAGCACGGCGAGTGGCGATGCCGATGTGCTCGGGTCCCCCGTAGGCGCAGGGCAGCGCGTGCTGGTGGTGGAGGACAACATTGAGGTCGGCCGGTTCTGCACCCAGATCCTACAGGACCTTGGTTACGTCACCGAGTGGGCCGCCAACGCCGAGGAGGCGCTCGATCGCCTCGGTGTGGACGGCGGCGGATTCGACGTGGTGTTCTCCGACGTGGTGATGCCCGGCATGGGCGGCGTCGCCCTGGCCGAAATTCTGCGCGAGCGGCTGCCTGCCCTGCCGGTGGTGCTGGCGTCAGGCTACAGCCACGTGCTCGCCCGCAGGGACGACCATGGGTTCGAGCTGCTGCACAAGCCCTACTCGGCCGAACAGCTCGCCCGCATTTTGCAACGGGTCGTCGTGAAACCTTCAGCTGCTTGTGTGCGTCTCCAAGCTCGATGATCGACCGCTTTCTTCCGCCCCACCCAGTGTCCAATGCCGACCGCCTGGCGGCCCTCGATGCTTACGGAATTCTCGGTACAGCCCCGGAACGGACGTTCGACGGGATCGTGCTGTTGGCACGCCAGATTTGCGCCGCCCCCGCTGCGCTGATCAGCTTCGTGGCCGAGGACCACCAGTGGTTCAAGGCGCGCTCGGGGTTTGCCCCAGGCCAGACGCCGCTAAGCCAATCGGTGTGCGCGCATGCCTTGCACCAGGCTGATCTGCTGGTCATTCCCGACCTGACAGCCGACCCGCGCACGCGCGACAACGGCCTTGTGACAGGCAGACCGCACCTCCGGTTCTACGCAGGGGCACCACTGCGCACGCCGGAGGGCCTGACGCTGGGGACGCTGTGCGTGCTCGATACCTTCCCGCGCCCAAACGGGCTGCCCCAGGAGCAGGCCGAGGGCCTCCATGCGCTTGCCGCCCAGGTGATGGCGCAACTCGAACTGCGCCGCGAGCTAGCTGCGGCCAAGGCGGAGATCGCACGCCTAGTCGCCGCGTGATCTGGGTTACCAAAGGTCATTGCAAAAGTGGCGCTGAACGTCGGTTTCTAGGTGGGGGGCCAACTACTGTTTCTCACTCCGGGCCGAGGTTGCGGGACGGCTGACGAATGGCTGCTTTGGAGTAACTCCGACTGCGCTTCTGGCGCCCGGGTTGAGTCGTAAACGGAACGTCCGCTTCCAGGCAAGGACCCAATGTCTGCTCATGGCGCATTGCTGACGCCTAGTGCCCCCACACCGAGCAGCCGCCTTCCACCCTCAGCAGCCCGTCTCACGGTCAGGCTGATTGAGTTTTGACCCTTGGCGCTCGGCCCGGCCGTCAAGCGCCTCGACGCGGCGCGCGAAAAGCTGCTCGCCCTGCAGGCGCTTGCGCCGTGGTCCTGGGAGGCCGCGGCGCGCTACTGGGGCTGACGCCAGCCGACGAACGGCCTGCCAAGGTTAGCCTGATGCTCAGCGATGCTCACACCGACACGTGGCGTGCGCACGGCGGCCCATCCCGCCACCGCCAGCCCGAGGGCGCACGGCATCCACGTCGTCGCGAGCGACCGTTCCATGGCAGGTCCTCCGCCAGGGATGATCGCGCATCCCCGGCTTAGCGCCAGCGCACGAGGGCCTCAGTCGCCCGACGAGACGTCGCCAGCACCCGTCGGGGGGCACGGCCCGGCCATCGCGACCTCGACGTCCAGGCCGTCCTGGCGGGTCACGCTCCATGTCCGCATCTGGTTCTCGCCGTACCGGCCGCCGCCCAGGGGCGACCACGTCCCCGTGAAGCTGGTCCGGTCGCGGTAGGCGGTCCCCGGCGCCTGCAGCAAGATCCGCTCCCGTCCGGTCCGGACGTCTACGGTCCCGCACGTCACCGTCGTCGTCCAGCCGTCCCGGCCGGCGGGGGAGGCGTAGATCCGCGCGAATCCCGCGCGGCCGCCCTCGGTCGGGCCGCGCACCGACATTAAGAAGCGGTCGTCGTGCTGGGGGAAGGGCGGCGGCTCGGGCGCGGGCTGGGCCTGGCGGGCGGCCTCGACCGGCACGGTGGCGGCGAGCAGGACGGCGGCGAGGGCGAGGAAACGGGCAGCGGTCATTGGCATGTCTCCGTGGAAGGGATGGGGGCGAGGGCCCAGGCGGTGCCGTCCGGCTCGAACCAGACGGCGGCGGCGCCGGTGACGATCTCGTTCGTGTCGCGGCGCCGGAAGCCCGGCTCGGTCGGGCGGTACCCGATGCGGATGGCGTCGGCCGGCCGCGGGGCGTCGGCCAGGGTCCCGACGATGGTCGCCACGACCTCGCGACGCGCCGCCGCCTGGCAGCGGAGCCGGCCCGCCTCGCTCGCGCGCATGACGCACCCGGCGAGCGCCAAGGACGGGCGGCGGTCGACGACGATGCCGCCGCGGCGGATGGACCAGACGTAACGGTTCCTGTTCCAAAAAACGTGCACGGGTGACGGGTTCTCGGTGGTCATGGCGGGCGTTCCGGGAGGATGACGACAGCGGCGCGGGGGGACGCGCCGGGGACGGGCATGCCGGCCTGGCCGGATCTGGCGCCGAGGGGCGCCGTCGGGGTGGGCCGCGGTATTCGCGCGGCCGGGGTGGCTATGGCGTCAGGCGGCATCGGCGCCCTCGGGCTCGTCGAACTCGACGTAATTCGGTTCGTCCATGAGACGCTCGTGCTCAGCCCTTTGGAAATCGTGGTCCCGGTCCTTGTAGTGCAGCCACTGAGGCGGCTCGGGCGGCCTCGGCGGCTCCCGGACCGCGTCGTCCCAGGACACGACCGCTTGGATGCCCCCCCAATCGACGAGCGGCAGCGGCGTCCTGCCCATTGCCTCGAACTCAGCCTTGGCGATTTCGAGCGTTGCCTGGGCCGGCGGGATCACGCCCCTGATCGCGAGTTCGAGCGCCTGGGACGCCCGGGACCGGTGCGCCGGCCCCATGATGGGGCAGATCGATCCAGCCTTGACCGCGTCATTGATGCGGCGCGCTGCGGCGGTCTGGGCGGCATAGACCGCCCGCAGGGCCTGCACGTCGTCCGCCGAGACGTCCGGCTTCCGCTTCTCAGAGGAACGATTGGTGTTGGCTGGTTCGGTCATCGTGGTCTCCTTCGGGTGGGATGGGGGGTCAGTGGCAGGCCGGGTCGTGGTGCGATCCGGTCCGCAGAAGGGAGCGGGCGAGGCGGCCCGCGTCGGCGGCGACCGCCTTTGCGTCGAGCTCGCCGGAGGCCACGCGGGCCATCATGTCGGCGACGACGCGGACGCCGTCGGCGAGGAGGGCGTCGTCGCCGGCGCGGGAGAGCGCCGAGACGAGCAGCAGGTTGCTGACGCGGAGCTGGCCCGCGTCGCTGGGAGGCTGGAGGAGCGTCACGGAGATGCCCTCAGTGGCGGGGCATCGCCGCGGGGCCGCTTTCACGCGCCCGGAGAACCGCCTCCACCAAGCGGCGCAGGCGGCGGATCGAGCCTCCCCGCCAGGCGTCGGCCAGGGCGGCGAACTCGATGTCCTCCAGCCAGCCGAACCCGATGTCCTGGCCCGCCTGGCGGCATGTCTCGAACGCCAGGATCTGCGCCAAATGGTGCAGGTGCTCCGGACCGGGCTCGTTGACCTTCACGACGGTCATGCGGTCGACGAGACTGCTCGGCAGGCCGTCGAGGCTGTTCGCCGTGCACAGGAACACGACGTGGCTCAGGTCGACCTCCGACAGGAGATATGTCGAGCGCCAGGCGCGCGCCGTCTCGACTTCGAACCAGCCGTGCAGCAGGTCGAGGGGGTCCCCACCGTTGCTCCGACGTCCGCCGGCACTTTTCTCCAACTCGTCCAGGAGGGCCATTCCGCTCGCCTTGCCCTCGCCCGCCAGAAGGCGCTCGACGAAAGACGGGTGCCTGGTCTGCCAGCGGATGCTGGTGCCTCCCATGGCGTTGTCGCTGGTGGCCTCGCAGTTGATCCGCGCGAACGGAAGCTTGGAGACTTGGGCGATGCGGCGGGCGTGGTACGTCTTGCCAGACCCCGGCGCCCCGACCGCGCAGATCACGGCATGCCCCCAGTGCGTGCGATTACCCTGGGAAAGGCGCACTGCCCGGGTGAGCGGCGCGAGCCACGGGGACTCGGTGTTGACCGCGTTCTCCCAGTAGTCCCAGTTCTCCGGGACCGGGATGAGCGACAGACGGGCCCCGAGGGCCTTGCCGAGGAAGCGCTCGACCTCGCGCCTGTTGTCACCCTTGCCGACGGCCTCGGCGACGTCGGCAGGGAACACGACGACGCCCGGCCCCTGCGGCTCCGGCGCGGCCGCCGGGGCCGGCTTTACGGGGACGGGCTTCGGCGCCGACGGCGTATGGCGCACGATGCCCGCGCGGTCGTCGTCCATCTCCTCAGCGTGCGTGGGACGTTCCGTGGCGCGGCCGCCCTCGTGCTCAAGCCGGGCGAGCGCGTTGCGTCCGACCTGGATCGCCGTCCCGATCACGGGGATGGGCGGCTGCCCGGGACGCCACTCGCCCAGGTCTTCCTGCGTCGCGAGGATGTGCCGGGCGCCGGTGGCGAACGCCTGGTAGCCGGACGCGCACAGGGCGGCGCACGTCTCCGCGGCCTCCGCGAGCCGCACCAGGGCATCGCGGTCGCCGCATCCGGCGAGGCAGACGTCGGCGATCTGCGCGATCTGAACGGTGCCGGTGACGGCCCGCTCGGCGGAGACGTCGAGGATGGACATCGGCTCCGCGTCGAGGCTCTTGGCGAGCAGGGCGGCCGCGGCGCTCAGCGTGGCCACCTGGATGCGCGCCACGGCGAAGTCGCACGTCGACGACAGCAGATGGTCGCGGATCGCGCAGGCGGACCAGAGCATGCCCGCGTAGCGGTCGTCCTCGGCGTCGAGTCCCTCGTCCGGCTCACGCAGGTCGGGCGTCACCGGGCAGAGGAGCGCCAGGAGGGCGATTAGGGGGATGAAGGGGTTGGGGTCGCGGCGGGATGCGGCCGGGGCGTCGCCACGCATGATGGCGTGCGCGCTGAGGCCCTCCGCCCGATCATGGGCATCGGTGTTCATCAGATGGATCTCCGAGCGACCCGCACCGGAAGCGCGCGTCGATACCAAAGGACTACACCGCCAATCCTTTCGAATGCGTTACCGTGTCAATCCTCGTCGGCCTCCGTCCGGCGGCTCGGGAAGACAGGTCCACGCCTCCGAACGTCGAGCAGCGACGCCATGCAGGCGTCGACGTCCCGGCGCACGTCCTCGATGCTCCCCTCCAGGCCTTGGCGCGGCCAGGAGTACCGGTCGACGTAGCGGGCCAGGGCGACGAGGAGGTATCCACGGCTATCCGCGTCGTCGCCCTCGGCCAGGCTGCCCAAGGCGCGCAGAACCTGGGGATGGAGACCCTTCTTCGTGACCCTGCTCGGCGTCACGGCGCGCCGGTCGATCCCGAAAACGTCGCTGAGTGGTACCGTCCATCCGCCCGGCCAGAGCCGCAAGGCGGCTATCTCGATGGCGGGGTAGAGTGCCGCGTTGACGGCGACCGGGTCAGCGGGTTGGGGCTCCCCGTCGCCGATCAGGTACGGACGTCGGTCCGGGTCGTACGCGAGGGCTAGGGTTCCGACGCGCCCGACGACGGTCCAGCCGGCGGGGCGGGACCAGTTCTCCGGGGACAGGTATTCGAGCTTGATCTCCATGCCCCCCGGCATACCACGGGCCTCGGGCGGACGTGGTTAACGGGGTCGCTCAAATGCCTGGCCCTTTTGCTCGATCCACGAGTCAAAGAGGCTCGCCCCCGCCTCTTTGCCTCGTATACGCGACAATCGGAGGCGGCCCGCGCACCCCGCTGTTAACCAATATCCCCTCGGAAACGTCTCCTGTGGGGGACGCCCCCTGAGCGAGGCCGGGATCGAACGTCCTCTGCAGGAGACGTCCCGGGGCGGCCTTCCGCGATCCCGTTAACGCCTGTGGCGCGTCCCCTATGCGAATCCGGGGATCCCCGTACCCTCCCTGATGGGAAGGGACCGGGACATGCTGAAGGACACTGAGCTCGACAGCTTGGCGCGCGCCGTCGCCGCGCTCGACCGCGAGCGTGCCCTTCGCAAGGACGCCGACGAGGGGTTGGAGCTCGTCTGGGCGGAGCTCAATCAGGCGACCGAGGAGCTCGAACGTGAGCGAGCCCGGCACGCCGCGGACGCCGAGGCGCTTCGGGCGGTGATCCACCACCTGCGCCCTGGGGCGGCCATCGTCCGCGTCGACGAGCCGACGACCGGCAGGCACCGCTACGAGCTCTGGACCAACCCCACGCCGAAGCCCGCCTTTGACGCTGCCTTTCTGGCGAGTGTCCGGGGCGTGCCGTGGACCGAGGAGCCCAAGCGCACCCGGGACGCTGACCTGCCTGCGACGGGGACCTTCCATGGATAAGCGCATGACGACCGAGAGCTTCGAGCTCGTGTCGGCCGGCGAGACTTGCTGGAGCCGGGGGCTCGACCCGGACGACCTCATCCTCATCCTGGAGGAGCGCGACGCCGCCGGGGAGAAGGTGGGCGGCACCCGCATCGCGACCTTCCCCAACATGCGCTTCATGGACAGCCTGGCGCCGCGGCTCGCCAAGCTCTGCCAGGGAACCGCGCAGGCCGAGCTCGACAAGGCCGGCGGCGTCCCGCCCCGGGCGCCCGCAACGGGCCCGCAGCCCCATGCCCGCCTCGGCGACGACGTGGTCGTCTGCGACTTCGACTGGCGGAACCCGAAGCTCGCCTGGCCAGGCACCTGGCTGTTCCACGACATCAAGCGCAACCGCCCCCTGTTCCAGGCCCGTAAGCGGGACATCGGCGACGACCCGCCCGTCGAGGTCCTCGTCGCCTTGCTGTTGGCGTTCGCGGCGGGCGAGCGCGCGGGCCGGGAGGATGGCCGGGACGAGGGGCGCGCCGCGCTCGCCGGCGACATGCGGAAGCTGATGGGAGTGGGGGCGTGAGCGTCTTTGACGACATGGACAACCTGGCGCAGGTTCAGGCCCACCTCGCCCATTGGCGGGACCAACTCGCCGACGACCGCCGCAAGGACGACTTCCTGTTCGGCGTGCAGGCCAAGGGCATCATCGCGACCCTGGAGCGGAAGGAGGCAGAGCTCCAGGCGGCGCCGGCGAAGCCGAACTGGCAGAGCGGCCACCAGGGCATCCCGACCGACCGACCGGTGTGGGCGATCTTCTTCGAGAGCGGCAGCGGCGAGGACGAGGACGTCATGCTGCTGCGCGGCGTCTCGGACGAGGACGGCGAGGTGTTCACCGTTCAGCACAAGGGCGACTGGGACCGGTACGGCCACGTCGTCTGCTGGATCGACGTCGAGGAGCGCCCGCCGTTCTCCGTCGAGGCCGTCGACGCCATCGTGGCCGCCCTGGCCAACCAGAGCGGCATCCACTGGGGCTGCGCGGACCACATCGTCGAGGACTGGCTGCATCGCGAGGCCTTGCGGGCGGTCGTCGACGGGAACCGTGACGCCCCGGCCATCGCGGCGGCCGCGCTCAAGTCCCGCGAGATCAGGTTCTCCCGGTACTACGGCTGAGGGGCATCATGACGACCGACTGGAATAGCCAGGTCTTCCGCAACGGGGCGTCCGTGCACATCCGGGTCGAAACCGGGCCGCGCGACGT
The DNA here is from genome assembly GCF_001653715.1 of Methylobacterium platani. Classification (GTDB taxonomy): domain Bacteria; phylum Pseudomonadota; class Alphaproteobacteria; order Rhizobiales; family Beijerinckiaceae; genus Methylobacterium; species Methylobacterium platani. The sequence goes on along the minus strand of NZ_LWHQ01000038.1, from coordinate 77,348 downwards.
CACACCATGCGGCGAGTGGACCCGCAAGGACGAGATGCGGGCCGAGGACATGCGGATCGACCGCCTGGCCAGCCGGGTGGTCAGCCTCGACGAGGTCCACGAGACCCCGTGGGGCGGAAGGGGGGCCAAGGCATGACCGGGCGCGAGAAGGCGGCCGCCGACGCGGCCCTGGCGAACCTGCCGACCGGGGGGATGCGCCTCGTCCCCCACCCGTTCTCGTCGCAGATCGTGTCCGCCCCGGCCGCCACGGTCACGCTGCAGGTCGACTGGGGTGCTTCCACACCACCTTCGTTCGACCTGGCGGACCTCGCGCGGGGATGGGTGACGACCCTCGGCGAGGTCCTGGCGGAGCGGAGGGAACAGGCATGACCGAGGCGAGCGCCCCCTACACGATGTTCGGGCAGTGCCACCGGCAGCCCTACACGCAGGACGTCGATGACCTGCACGAGGCCGTCTGCGTCGCGGCCGCGGCCATCGACCTGAACCTCTGGATGCCCCAGGGTGTCCGCGACCGGGACGGCAACGTCGTCATGGGCGAGGACGAGCTCTGGGATCGGGCGATGGACATCTGAAACGAGAGCGGCCCCCGAAAGGGGGCCGTCCGGCCGAGGGCCTCGGGGCGAAGCTCTCGGGGGATACCCTGACCCCTCCCGGGGACCGTGCCCGTAGGGCCCGATGGCGCCGGCTCTCCCACGCCCGTGGTCCGGCTGACGTAAGCGAGAGGGCCCGGGAGCGACCCGAGCCCTCTGTCTGCCCATGCAGCGGGGCGACGCGCCTGACGTGATTGCCACCAGGCATGGGGATCGAACCCATCACGCCGTTTGCGCCGCCAACGGGAGGATCGACCTCGAATCGGCGCGCCGCAAGGGGCGACGGCGCCGGCGTCCGACGTGCTATCCCCAGGCATCGTACGGGCGCAGCAGCCTGGGCGGCGCGTTGTATCGATGTTGTATCGGGGGGTTTCGAGCCTGAAACGCAGCCGAGCCCGGACAGCGCCTAAGCGACTGTCCAGGCTTCAGGAAACGGCGATGGGAAGGATGGAGCGGGTACCGGGAATCGAACCCGGGTATTCAGCTTGGAAGGCTGCTGCTCTACCATTGAGCTACACCCGCGGCGGCTGCCCAGATAGCATGGTCGGTCCGGGTTGAGAAGCGGGGCGGCGGGGCGAAATCGCGTCGGCGACCGCCCCCGCCTCCTACTCGACCACCAGCTTGTAGGGCAGGCCGGCCCGCACGGCGGCGCCCTTGTCGAGCCCGTTGAGGACCTGGAAGCGCTCGAGCGGCCGGTCCACGGCGGTCATGCGCTGGGCCAGGCCCTCGGCGGTGTCGCCGGGCGCGGCGGTGACGATCTGGATGCGCAGGGGCTTGAGGCTGCGCGCCTCCTCGGGCGTCACGAGCGCGATGCTCGACAGCCAGCGCCCGAAGGCGGGCTCCGGATCGGTGGCGCCCTTCGCGGCCATGATCATCCGGAAGGTGTTGGACCCGACCCGCACGGCGGCGAGGCGGAAGAACCACTCCTTGCCCTTCGACACCGCGGTGACGGCGGGAAAGCCGTTCAGCATCCGGTTCTCGAAGCTGCCGGTCTCGATGGCGTCGTTCCAGGTCGCCTTCAGCACCTCCTCGAGGCCCTGGCCGGCATTGGTCTCGACGGCGTCGAACAGCAGGCGGCGGTTGCCGTCCGGCGTGGTGCCGAGCACCGCCCGGGCGGTGTTGTCGAGCCCGAAGCCCTCCGGCGCCTCGAAGGCCACGCCGAGGCGCGGATGGATGAAGCGGCGGCCGCGAATCAGCCCGTCGGCGGGGTTGTCGCCGTAGGCGATGCCGTCGATCGCCGCGAGGTAGCGGTTGCGGTCGTCGGCGCCGAGGCCGGGGGCGCCGATGCGGCGGGCGGCCTGCGTCACCTGGGTGATGCGTTCCGGCGTGCTCGGATGCGTCGCCAGCATGTCGGGCTCGGAGTTCAGTCCGGACCCGGCCCGCAACGCCGTGGTGCGGTTGAGCGCGGTGAGGAAGCGCGCGGCGCCGAACGGGTCGTAGCCGGCGCGCGACAGCGTGCGCACCCCGGTCTGGTCGGCCTCGAATTCCTGGCTGCGCGAGAAGCGGGCGAGGACGAAGCGGGACTGGTCCTGCAGCAGGGCGCCGGTCGCGGGGTCGTTGAGGACGTCGGCCACGACCTTGCTGACGAGCTCGGAGCGCAAGGCCATCTCGGTCCGCGCGCTGGCGTGGCGCAGGGTCACGTGGGCGATCTCGTGCGCCAGCACCGCGGCGAGCTCCGACGTGTCGTCGGCGAGCGCCAGGAGGCCGCGGGTGACGTAGAGCCGGCCGGTCGGCAGCGCGAAGGCGTTCACCACCGGCGAGTCGAGCAGCGTCACCGCGTAGGTCTCGTCCGGCCGCTCGGTCGCCTTCACCAGGCGGTCGGTCACGTCGCTGACCAGCCGCAGGGCCGTCGGCGCCTTGTACTCGCCGCCGAACGACGCCACGAGCTTGGCGTGGTCGGCGTCGTTGGCCGGCCGGTCGCGCCCGGTGGTGCGCGGCGCCTCGGGCGGCACGACGGCCGCCACCGGCGCCAGCGCGCCGGTCTGGTCGGCGGTGCAGGCGGCGAGGGCCAGGGCCAGAACGGCCATGGGCCAGAGGGCCGCCGCGGATCCGGCCGGCCGTGTTCGCGTGAAAAGCCACCCCATGGCGATCAGCGCCGCTGCGCCTGCTCCTCGTCCAGCATCTCGATCATCTCGGCCGCGCCGACGTCCAGGGTCGGCCCGCGCCAGAGCTCGACGATGCCGCGAGCCCGCACGCGCCGCCCCCGAAGCGCGACAGCAGAGAAACCACGTTCGAGCATGATCCGCCAAGTGCGTTTCGACACCGTGACGGTCACACCTTCCGTGCCGAAAGGGGCGAAGTTGAGGTAGGTGCGGCGCTCGCGCTCGCCGACGTTGCGCACACGCCCTTCCACCACCGCAAAGCGTCCCGCGAGCGCGGCGAGGCGCCCGACCTCCTCCGCCGGCACGGGCGGCGCCCCGGCCCAGATCCCGCGCCCGGCGCGGCGCGCCGCCTCCTCCAGCGCCAGCAGGCCCGGGCGGCACAGGCTGTCGCCCTCCCCGGCATCGACCGGCGCCAGCCCGGCCGCGACGAGGCCGCCGGCGAGGTCGACCGGCTCGCCCTCCTGCGTCGCGGCATCCAGGGTGATTCGGCCCCAGCGGTCGGGCTCGGGCGCCTCGCGGGTGGCGAGGGAACGCCCGGCGAGGCCGACGAGCCAGGCCCGGGCGGCTTCGGCCGCCGCCGGATCGTCGGGCCAGCGCAGCCCGTCGAGGCGGGCGCGCCGGCCGGAGGCGAGGACGAGCTCGCCCCCCGCCGCGACCGATTCGAGCCGGTCCTGCCCGGCGACGCGGCCCCGGCAGGCGGGCGGCTCGCGACCGCGCGGGCTCGCCGCCTCCGCCGCGCCGGTGAGAAGCGCCAGGGAGCCGGTCACGAGGCCGAGCGCCGCCATCCGTCCCGTCATGCCGGTCGTCCACCCCATTCCGCCCCCGGCGAGGTTGGCGGAAGCGGGCCGAGATGGTAAGAGGCTCGCCGTGGGTCTCCGTAGCTCAGCTGGACAGAGCACAGGTTTCCTAAACCGAATTGGGCGTCGCGCCGGGAAACTGCGCGGCGGATCCGCTCAAAGTCGGGGAAAGCGTCGAGCCGCGAGGCCTCACGCCGATCCCGAGCCAAGCCCGGCCTCCCAGGCCGGGAAGGTGTAGAGACTAGACGGGCGGCACCTAAGGGCCTTCTCGAGGCTACGGTGAAGGGATAGTCCAGACCACGAACGCCTCGCGGCGGCGGCGAAAGCCGAAGTGGTACGAAACCTGGGGTCGCAGGTTCGAGCCCTGCCGGGGACACCACGCATCTTCAGGCCCTTGTCCGGGCCGAAACACCGGTTGAAATCACCGCTCCGTGGTCCGCCGGCCCTGCAGGTCGGGGCAGATTGTCCACGGGGCTGATGAACGGCATCCTGCGGGACGGGCTCGACATCTGCTGTCGGCGCGCCTCCCGAGGGAGGATCCCGCCGATGCCGGACGGGCCCATCCGCTAAGAGAGCCATGCCCGCCGCCCGCCCCGTGGCATGGCGGGCCGCGAAGTTGCCCGGCCGGGCCGGCGGGCGGATCGTCACGGCCTATCGCCGGTGTCCTCCATCTGCCCGCGGACGAAGCCCCGGGAGATGAGCCGGCTGCGCTCGCGGGTGCGGCGCTCGGCTTCCAGAAGGTCTGCCAGGGCATCGGTGATGGCGCAGCGCAGGGCGAGCGCGAGGTCGCCCGAGGTTTGGGTGAGGTAGGCCGCCGCGATAGCCTCGACGGGGCACGAGATGCCGGAGGGAGTGGAGGAGCCTTCAGCGGGTCCGGTGTGTCTCGCCAGCATCGTGGGCCTCCTTCCGAATCATCGAGAACGAAGAGGGAACACGCCACGAGCGGGTTGGTTCGGTCAAGGCTGGCGGGTGGGCCTTACGCCAGGAGCGCCCATGGATCCGCCGTGATGGCGACGGACGGCACGGTACCTGAAGCATCGATGCCGAGGTGAAGCGATCGCGCTCGTTTCCGTGATCGCTAACGCCGCCTCAACCACTCTGCCTGTACACCTCGGCGACAGGGGGCATCCATGCTGCTGATTGTGTTCGTGGCGATTGCCGGGGGCTTGCTGACGGCGGCGGCCATGGTCCCCTATGGACCGTTGATCGCCTTGCTCGGTGCGCCCTTCGGCGGCAGCCTCTGCGCAGCGGTGGCGGCTTTGGTCATCCTGCAGCTTCGCGGACCCGCCTACCGCTCCGACGAGGATCTGGACGCACGGACGGATGCCATGGTGGCCGACCTGCAGGGCATCCTGGCCCAGGCTCGGCGCCAAGAGCCGTCACGGCACCAAGAGCCGTCACGGCACCAAGAGCCGTCACGGCACCAAGAGCCGTCACGGCACCAAGAGCCGTCACGGCACCAAGAGCCGTCACGGCACCAAGAGCCGTCACGGCACCAAGAGCCGTCACGGCCGGAAAGCGAGCGAGCCAGCAGGCTCGCTTGAGCGCGGCGACCGCCACCTCCCGCTCGCCAGGGCCGGGAGCCGGCACGACACCCGCCTCCCCGCCATCGGCGCCCGTCCCACGATCGCGCCGGTCTGGCCGGGCCGGCTTCGAGATCGTCTCCACTTTCGTGCGGCCCGTCGTCGAGCCTCCCGCAGGGCCACCGCCCGGCGCACGGCCGGGTCCCTCGGCAAGGGCTTCCGCTCGCCTTGCGGTTCTTCGACACCGACCGGGCGAAGCGATCCACCCTGCTCCGTGTGCCCCCGCACATCCCGAAAGACGAAGTCGACGCTAGACCGCCGGGACGCCCGCAGGCTCCGGCCTGCCCCGGCCGGCGGCAGTCCGGTGCCCGTTTTCGCCCCCTCCGGGCGCGGGACTGCCGCCCTTTCGAGGGCATCCGACGGCGCATACCGCTCAATGGCAGGCCGCCGTCGCCGAAGTCGGGGAGTGCCTGGGAGAGCCGGATCGCCGTCTCGACCGCAACGTCCCCGCGATCCAGCGCGACCCGGCCCCTGCATCAAGAGTTTGACCCCAGATGCTCGACGTGAGTCGATAGCGTCCCATGACGGAGCGCGCGTCGACACCCGGCGATCGACGTCCATGCTCTTGCGCTCCGGTTCGGGCAACTTGGACGAGATCGACGCCGCCGTCGATTCGAGGGTTCGGGATGCTCGGGATGTTTTGCGGGACATGCGGGTCGACGACCCCCGCGGCCCGCGACCGGGCGGACAGACGTCGCGGCGGTAGCGTGGAGGCAGGACGAGCCGACATCGGTCGCAGGGCCGGCGCGGCCGCGGCACCTCACGGGACGCGACACAGAGCGCCGCGGCCGATATCGCTTGTCTCATGTCAAGGTGGCGGGACCGGACAGATCTCATTCTCCCACGCCTTTTTCGGCAGAGGAAGACCGACCGGGTGAAACACCTCCCAGTCAAGGACAGCCAGCAGACGAGGATCCGCAAGACGCTCGCACGCATCGCCGACGCGGTCGGCCGACCGGTCGCAGCGTTCGTCGACACCTCCCGCGACGACGTCTCTGCGGACGACGCCGCAGAATTGTTGCGGCTGTGGACGGCGATCGAGGACCCCGAGGCGCGCCGGCAGGCGCTCGCCTTCGTGCGGTCCCTGGCGGAGGCTCGACCCCGGGAACCGGGGGCGGCGCCCGGAGAGATTCGCGGCAGGTGACTTGGTGCAGGTGACTGGCGCAGATGCCTTGGCACAAGTGACTTGCGGGGACGGCGCCGTTTTCCGCTTGATCGTGGTCCCGAAACCTCACTGCCGCCTTTATTGCCGTGCCTCCTGCGCGACGACACGGCCGCGACGCGGTCCGACGACCATCCAGCGAGGCAGCAGCGTGCGGTTCATCGGCATCTTCGGAGCGCTTCTCTCGGTCGCCCTCGTCCTCGCGGTCGGCGCGGTCTTCACCCTCCTGGCGGCCCCGTTCCGGGCGGCGCTGGCACTCAAGCGGGCGTGATCCAGACGCCCGCGCGCCATGGCGAAGCCCGCCCGGTCGCCCGGGCGGACCGCCGCGGCCCGGGACGCGCAGGCGGTTCGCCCACGCTCACGCGGCGGCCCTGACGAGCCAGATCGCGGCGGAGAGGCCCACTCCGGCAACGCCGATGAAGCCGACATAGAGGACGAGCGTCGGATCGGCGCGGTCGTGCGCGTAGCCGGGCTTGCGCGGCGACAGGCGCCACCGTTCCTTGATCTCGGCGAGGCGGGCCCGGGCGATGTCCTTCGGGGACAGGGCGTTGCCGCCAGCCTCCTCGCAGGTTCCGAGCATCGCCATGCCGGGATCGAACACCTCGACCTTGTCGCCGCTGCGGCCGGAATCGATGTCGCCCTTCAGCATCGCCGTGTTGGGCTTCGGGGCGTCGACCGGGGCCGGTGTCGCGGCGGGCTGTGCCGACAGGTGCGGCGGAACATCGGTGTCGTAACTCATGGCCATGGCCCTCGTGATCGGCGAGGCCGTCGCCCCGCATCCATCCCGGTACTACGTCCGTCGGCGCACGAAGTTCGCCCCCGGGCGGCCTCGCCAAGGGGCGATCCGGTCGGGGCGGGATCGGCGGCCGGACCATCGCCATGCGGCATCGTGCGTGCTCGAAGGGCGTTCGCGACCGGGGCCCGACCGACGAGCGGAGAGCGCCGGCATCCCGCGGCCTCGGGCCGGAAACGGCCTGGCAGCAAATACGTAGCCGGCCGGCGAGATCGCGGTACCTCCGCGGCCGAATTCGCGCTATGGGGCTTGCGAATCCCGGCCGGCCCCGGCCGGACCTCTCGCGACGATCGAACCCGGTATCATGGCGCACGACGACACCTCGCTTCGCATCGAACTGGAGGAAGTCGCGCCGGGGGAGTTCATCATCTCGATCGGCTGGCGGGAGAAGAAGCTCGGATCGCTCTACCTGCGCGGCGACCGCGACTACGCCGCCGCCTTCCTCGATGCGGCCCGCCAGCGCATCGTGCTGGCGATCGCCGGCGACGCGCCGGGCGACGTCGACGGGCAGGTCCAGCGCGAGCTGATCGACCTGAGCCGCACCCTGAAGCAACCCCGGACCTGATCGCCGGCCGGGGACGCGCGGCGCCGGCCCCCACCTCCTCGCCGACAGAGGCGCCCGGGCTCAGGCCGTGCCGCCGGGTCCGGGTTGCTCCTGCGTCTTCCGCTTGCGCCGCGCCTCGATGCCCCGGTCGATGGCGCCGCCGACCAGCAGGGTGACGAGGAGGAACCCCGTGGCGAGGGCCAGCGGGCGGTAGGCGCCGAGGCCGCAGACGATGCCGAGGGCCGCCGTTACCCAGATCGCCGCGGCGGTGGTGAGGCCGTGGACGTGCCTGCCCTCGCCCTTCACGATCACGCCGGCCCCGAGGAAGCCGATTCCCGTGATGGTGCCCTGGATCGCCCGGCTCGCATTCGCGTCGGTCCCGTCGCCGGAGAAGCCGGACCCGGCCAGGGTCACCAGGGCGGCGCCGAGCGCCACGAGGCCGAGGGTGCGCACGCCCACGGGCTTCGAATGCATCTCGCGATTGAGGCCGACCAGCCCGCCGGCGAGCACGGCGGCCCCGAGACGCAGGCAGATGTCGGTGGTCGAGAGCATCGTCCGTCCCCGTTCGCCGCCGCCGGGACGACCGGCCGACGGGTTCGCGGCCGCGTGCGGGAGCGGGGCGTCCCCGCCGGATCCGGGGGGATCGTCCCGCACCCTCGCGACCCCGCGTTAACGCCGCGTATCGGCCGGTGCCGGCGGCTGCGGCGGCGTCCGTCGCCCAGCGCCTCATCCGCTATGACGAATGAAGCGTTCGCCCAAAGCGCGGGCATTTACCCGATCGCAACCGTTGGAAGTCAACAATCCTCCCGTCGCCTTCCACGCCGCGGCGCGACACGCGGGCAGACCTGCGAGCCGGGAGATGGCCGGGAAACCTGCGGATCACCGCGACGTCCATATCGGCGGCCTCATCGAGGAGCGGCGCCTGCGGGCCGGCCTCAGCCGCGAGGCTCTTGCCGCCCCCCTCGAGGTCTCGCTCTCCCAGCTCGGCAAATACCTGAAGGGCGCCAATCGCCTGAGCGCCACCGACCTGGACGTCGTGGCGCGGGTGCTGGGTGTGCCGGTGGGCTTCTTCTTCGAGGGCATGCCGGGCCGGGAGGGGCATCCGTCCGGGCTCAGCGACCGGCCGCAGGCGCCGCTGGAGGCCCTCGCCGGGTGGACCGGGTTCGCCGAGGCGGTGGCCCTGGCCGCCGAGAGCCATCTCGATCGGGAGCACCGGCAGGCTCTGGGCAGCCTCGTGCGCGCCGTCGACCGCGCGCTCTCGCGGCAACAGACGTTCGATAAAGAGAACAACTCCGCTCCGTCGGATTGACGTTCGGGATTCCGGCTGCCAGAACCCCGCGATCGAAAATGTCGGGCAGCAATCGGCCGTCGTGTCGCGCCCGACGCGACCCTGGGGGCCTCGCACGCCATGCCGCGTTCAAACTACCTGTTCACCAGCGAGTCGGTCTCCGAGGGCCATCCGGACAAGGTCTGCGACCGCATCTCCGACACCGTGGTCGATGCCTATCTCTCGGTGATGCCGGAGGCCCGCCTCGGGGTCGAGACCCTGGCGACCACCAACCGCATCGTCATCGCCGGCGAGGTGCGCGGCCCCGATTCGGTGACGTTCCGGGATCTCGAGGAGCTGACCCGCCAGGCCGTCAAGGACATCGGCTACGAGCAGGACGGCTTCCACTGGAAGAACAACGACGTCGCCATCTACCTGCACGCCCAGTCCGCCGACATCGCCCAGGGCGTCGACGCCGCGGGCAACAAGGACGAGGGTGCGGGCGACCAGGGCATCATGTTCGGCTATGCGTCGGACGAGACGCCCGCCCTGATGCCGGCGCCGATCTACTACGCCCACAAGATCCTGAAGGACCTGGCCGACGCCCGCAAGGCGAAGTCCGGCGATGCGGCCAAGCTCGGACCGGACGCCAAGAGCCAGGTCACCGTGCGCTACGTCGACGGCCGCCCGGTCGAGGCGACGCAGATCGTGCTCTCGACCCAGCACCTCGACGAGTCGCTCGACTCGGCCGCCGTGCGCGCCATCGTCGAGCCCTACATCCGCGCGGCGCTCCCCGAGAACTGGGTTACCGACGGCACGGTGTGGCACGTCAACCCGACCGGCAAGTTCGTGATCGGCGGCCCCGACGGCGATGCCGGCCTGACCGGCCGCAAGATCATCGTCGACACCTACGGCGGCGCGGCGCCCCACGGCGGCGGCGCCTTCTCGGGCAAGGACCCGACCAAGGTCGACCGCTCGGCGGCCTACGCGGCGCGCTACCTCGCCAAGAACGTCGTCGCCGCCGGCCTCGCCCGCAAGGCCACGATCCAGCTCGCCTATGCCATCGGCGTCGCCAAGCCGCTGTCGATCTACGTCGACCTGCACGGCACGGGCGAGGTCGACGAGGCCAAGCTCGAGTCGGTCCTGGGCCAGCTCGTCGACCTGTCGCCCCGCGGCATCCGCACCCATCTCGGCCTCAACAAGCCGATCTACGCCCGCACCTCGGCCTACGGCCATTTCGGCCGCGAGCCGGACGCCGACGGCGGCTTCTCGTGGGAGCGGACCGACCTCGTCGGCCAGCTCAGGAGCGCCCTGGCCTGATCCGCCGCCCCGGTGCTAACGGGGCGTCCACACGCCCCCTCTTCGGCACCGGGACATCATGGACGACCACGACAGCGACGCGGAGGCCGGGCACGTCCGCGCCTTCTATGGCCGGCGCAAGGGCAAGCGTCTGCGCCCCGGCCAGGAGGAGCGCCTCGCCGACCTCCTGCCGCGGCTGCGCCTGCCCGAGGCCGGCCGCCTCGACCCCTCGGCGCTGTTTCCCCGTCCGGTCTCGGAGACCTGGCTCGAGATCGGCTTCGGCGGCGGCGAGCATCTGGCCGCCCAGGCCCGGCTCAATCCCGGCACCGGCATCATCGGCTGTGAGCCCTTCGTCAACGGCGTGGTCAAGCTGCTGCGCACCGTCGACGAGGAAGGCCTCGACACCGTCCGGTTCTGGGACCGGGACGCGATGGAATTGCTGCCGCGCCTGCCCGATGCGAGCATCGGGCGCGTGTTCCTGCTCTATCCCGATCCATGGCCGAAGCGCCGGCAGCGCAAGCGCCGCTTCGTCTCGGACGAGGCGCTCGGCGAGATCGCCCGGGTGCTCGTCCCCGGCGGCGAGTTCCGCTTCGCCTCCGACATCGACGACTACGTCGGCTGGACCCTGGTACGCGCCGCCCGCTGCCCGGCCCTGCGCTGGACGGCCGCCCGCTCGGCCGACTGGACCACGCCCTGGCCGGAATGGCCCGGCACCCGCTACGAAGCGAAGACTACGGCCGAGGGGCGACGGCCGAGCTACCTCACCTTCGTACGGGTATGACGTGACGGCAGACGCCCGGCGGGCTCCTGTCGCGTCACCCGGGCCCATGCTAGGCTGACCGCATGACCGCCGTCGCCTTCGACACCCTGAAATTCGCCCGCGCCCTCCGGGAGCGGGCCCACCTCACCGCCGAGCAGGCGGAGGGCCTGTCGGAGGTCTTCGCGGAGGCGGTGCAGGGTGGGCTGCCGACCCGGGCCGACCTGCAGGGCCTCGAAGGTTCGGTGACCGCGGAGTTCGCGGCGGTCCGGGCGGAGATCGCAGGGTTCAGGGTCGAGACCCGGAACGAGTTCGCCGCGGTCCGAGCGGAGATGAAGGCCGAGTTCGCCGCCGTGCGCTCGGAGATCGCGGCCTTCAAGGTCGAGACCCGGAGCGAGTTCGCTGCGGTCCGAGCGGAGATGAAAGCCGAGTTCGCCGCGGTCCGCTCGGAGATGAAGACCGAGTTCGCCGCCGTCCCCTCGGAGATGAGGACCGAGTCGACCTCGGTCCGGTCGGAATTGAAGCTCCTCGAGCAGCGGATGACGATCAAGCTCGGCGCCATGCTGGTGGCGCTCGGCGGCATCCTGATCGCGGCGATCCGGTACATGCCGGCCCGCTGACGGCGCCGGGGCGTGCTCGGGCGCACTGCGCGGGCGAAGCGCGAACGACCGACCTTGCCGCCGACCGCACGGACGGGCATGGTTTTCCCCGCAGAACCGCCAAGCCGGGCCGGGCGGGGCATGTCGGCTCGGGATGCCGCGCGGGAGGGCACGGGGGCCATCGGCCCTGCACCTCCGCCACCCCGCCCGCCGATGACCAGGACTGACCCGCCTTGGACCAGAGGCCCGACGCCGCCCCCGGCCTGCCGGACGTTTCCCTCTCCCGCCTCGCCTTCGCGGGTGCGCCGGTCGCCCTCGCCTGCCTGACCGGACCGGACCGGCGCATCGCCGCCGCCAACCCGGCCCTCGGGGCGCTGCTCGGCCTCGCCGCGGGAGACCTCGTCGGCCGCACGATCGCCGAGATCGAGCACCCGCACGGCCCCGCGACCGATCCCGACCTGTCGGGCGACGGCTGCTGGCGCCGGGCCGACGGGTCGCCGGTCCGGGTGCGGCTTCGCGCGGGCGCCGAGCAGGACGGGGTCCGGATCGTCGCCGTGGAGGCGATCGCCGAGGCCGCCACGGCCCGGGCGGAGCAGACCCGCCTCGCCCTCGCCTCCGCCGGCCTCGGCGAATGGAGCTGGAGCCCGGCCGACGGCCGCGTCGTCCTGTCGGATCGGGCCGCGGCGATCCTCGGCCAACCGGCCGGCGCGACGCCGGCCTGGGCCGCGTTGCAGCAGGCGGTCGGCCGCGACGACCTCGAACGGGTCCGCGCCACGGTCCAGGATGCCGTCGCCAAGGCGATCCCCTACGCCGTCGAGATGCGCTTCCGCCGGGCCGGCGACGGCCAGGAGGCCTGGATCTCCGCCCGCGGTCAGGCGACCTGGGCCCCCGACGGCACGCTCACCGGCATGATCGGCGTGCTGCAGGACATCACCGCCCGGGAGGCATCGCGCCGCGCCTTGCACGACCGCGAGCAGCGGCTGCGGGTGGCGACGACCGTGGCGGCCCTCGGCATCTTCGAATGGCACGTGCTCGACGACCAGTCGCTCTGGGAGAACGAGCGCATGTGGGAGATCTTCGGCCGCCGGCCGCAGGACGGCACGATCAGCATGCGCGAGTTCTTCCGCAGCGTGGTCCACCCGGAGGACAAGGCGGGCTTCCGCGCCGCCGTGGCCGCGGCGCTCCACAGCGACGGGGTGCTGCACGCCACGGCGCGCATCCGCCGCCCGACGGACGGCCCGGCGAAGGACCCGGCCGCGGAGGTATGGCGCACGATCGAGATGGCCGGGCGCTTCGAGCGCGACGGACCGGCCGGCCTGCCGCAGCGCCTGATCGGCGTCGTCGCCGACATCACCGACCGGCGGCTCGCCGAGGAGCGCCAGTCGCTGCTGATCCGCGAACTGCACCACCGGGTGAAGAACACGCTCGCGACCGTGCAGGCGATCGTCGGGTCGACGGCCAGGACCGCATCGAGCATCGACAGCTTCTACGAAGCCTTCGTCGGCCGCATCATGTCCCTCGCCCACACCCATTCGGTGCTCACCGAGGACGTGTGGCAGACCGCCTCCCTGCGCGGATTGCTCGAGAACGAGCTGCGTCCCTATGCCGACGGCGAGATGGGTCCCGGCACCGGCGGGCGGATCGACCTCGACGGTCCGGCGGTCGACCTGCCCTCCGAGGTCGCGGTACCGATCGGCATGGCGATCCACGAACTGACCACCAACGCGGCGAAGTACGGTGCCCTGTCCAACCGGGCCGGACAGGTGCGGATCCGCTGGAGCGTCGAGCCGGGGGACGACCGGCCGCGCCTGCGCTTCCACTGGCGGGAATCCGGCGGCCCCGCGGTGGCGCCGCCGACCCGCCAGGGCTTCGGCTCGCGCCTGCTGCAGCGGGTGCTCACGACCCAGGTCCAGGCCGAGGTCGCGATCGACTACGCCCCCGGCGGCCTGACGCTGACCATGCTGGCGCCGCTGCCGGCCCGCAACGCCGCGCTCAATCCGCTGGCGACGCTGTGAGCGGCGGCCGGGCCGGCGCGGCGTGCGCGGCCCCTTCGACGTAACGCCGGCTACGCGGAGCGTGCGGTCCCCTCGCCGCCGGCGCTGCGGAACGCCTTCAGCTCGTCGATCGAGGCGAAGTGGAAGCGCCCGGCCGGCGTCTCGGCGTCGATCGTGCCGTCGGCATACATCGTGTAGGTGTTGCCGCCCGAATCGTAGGTGCCGATGACGGTCTTGGCCGGCGGCTCGCCGGGACCATCCTCGGGCAGCGGCTCCTCCCGGGCGGGCTCCGGCGCCGGAGGCACGGGCTGGGATGCGGGCGGCATGACCTCGGCCGGAACCATGGGCTCCGCGTCCGGCGGGGCGGGCGGCGGCGGGGCGGCCCCGTGCGGGTCGGCGGCGTGGATCTCGGCGGCATGGATCTCGGAGGCATGGATCTCGGCGGCATGGATCTCGGCGGCACGGGCTTCGACGGCCTCGAGCCGCGGCTCCTCGACCGGGACGTGAAGCGCCGGCTCGTGACGGCCGGCCTCCGGCGGCGCGGGGTCGTGCGCCATCGGGCCTGGCGCCGCGTGCGGCAGGTCCGCATCCTCGGCCCGGGTCAGGCGCAGCTCGCTCGCGGCAAGCCCGGCTCCCGCGACGGCGGCGCCGGCCGCGAGGGCCGCCCCGCCGTCGAACCCCGTCGGCTCCGCCGGGCGCATCTCGGAAGCCGACGGCGCGGCCGCCGGGAACGGGATCGGCGGCGGGACCGGCGGCATCACCGGCTCGCTGCGGCCCGGGCGGGCCGGCGCGGCCTCCGCGCCCGGTTCCGCCGAGACGGCCGCCGGGCGGCCCGCCAGGGCGCGCTCGATGCGCCCGAGCCGCGCGACCGCGGCGGCGATCCCGAGCAGCACCGCGCCGCCGCTCGCCCCGACGGTGCCGGCGATCACCATGGTCCAGCCGACCTCGAGCCGCACGAACGGGATGCCCTGGACGATCGCGGCGACGCCGCCGATCAGCATCAGGAGGGCGAGCACGAACAACGCAACGATCATCGGACTCTCGGGTTGGCGAGACGCGGAAGCGGGCGGCATACCCGGTTCGGGACAGCCGAACGGGCGGTCCGGGACCGCCGTCCCGCCCGCCCGCGACGGCCAAGACTTAACGACGCCGGCCGCTTTTGCAAAATCGCCGCGCTTGACCGGGGACCAAAGTCCGGGATGGGGCCCCGGGATGGGCGACCGGCGTTGCCGCCGGCCCGGGGCCGACTTAGGTAGACGCGGGTGCCGCGGCGGCGCCGTCTCGGGAACCGCCGCGCCGAACCCATGCGATCCGGAGACACGCCATGGCCTTCACGCTGCCCGAACTCCCCTACGCCTACGACGCGCTGCAGCCCTACATGTCGAAGGAGACCCTGGAGTTCCACCACGACAAGCATCACAAGGCCTATGTCGACACCGGCAACAAGCTCCTCGAGGGCTCGGAGCTCGCCGGCAAGAGCGTCGAGGAGGTGGTGAAGGCCTCCTACGGCCAGAACCAGCCGCTCTTCAACAACGCCGGCCAGCACTACAACCACATCCACTTCTGGCAGTGGATGAAGCCGAACGGCGGCGGCGCGATCCCGGGTGCGCTCGAGAAGAAGATCGCCGAGGATCTCGGCGGCACCGACAAGTTCAAGGCCGACTTCATCCAGGCCGGCGTGTCGCAGTTCGGCTCCGGCTGGGCCTGGCTCGCCGTGAAGAACGGCAAGCTCGAGATCATGAAGACCCCCAACGGCGAGAACCCGCTGGTGCACGGCGCCAAGCCGATCCTCGGCGTCGACGTGTGGGAGCACTCCTACTACATCGACTACCGCAACCGTCGTCCCGACTACCTCAAGGCGTTCATCGAGAACCTGGTGAACTGGGAGCACGTCGAGAAGATGTACGGCGAGGCGATCGCCTGATCGGCGCCGGATAGACGCTGATCGAGAGCCCCCTCCCCGCCCGGGCGAGGGGGTTCCTCTAGAGCACTTCGCGATCGCGTTGCAATCGCGAAGCTCTCTATGTCTTTGTTTTGCCGCATTTTTCACGACGAACCGGTACCCACTTCGTCGAAAAATGCTCTAGGCGGCCGGGGCCAGCACGAGCCGCAACCCCTCCCGCTCCAGGAATTCTTCGAACCGCGCGGAGCCGAGATAGGCGAGTTCGAGCGGCCGGCTCGCCACCACCGGGTCGAGGGCGCGCAAGCCATCGTCGACCTCGCCGGGATGGCACATCACCACCGGCGCCGGCCCGAGATCGCGAAAACTCCGCTCGAAGGCGTCGGCGAACCCGTCTCCCGCCGCGAAGTCCGAGAAGCCGGAGAACCCCCGGTTGACGGCGAACCCCGCGCGACGGGCCGCCTTCGCAAATCCGAGACCGAGCCCGGCCACCACGGCGGCCTTGCCGGCCTGCGGCCGGCTCCGGATCGCCCTCGGGCGGTCGCCCGGATCGCGCAGCCAGCCCCGCCAGCCCCGCGCGCTCAGCGCCTCGAGGAGCGCCCCCCGCACGCCGGGCAGGACGTGGACGTGCTGGTGGCCGTCGACGAAGTCGGGCGCGAACTCCATCGCCGCCGCGAAGGCGTCGAGCTGGCGCTCGATCTCGGGCCGGATCTCCGCCGCCCGCAGGCGGCCCGACACACTGAGCGACATCAGCCGTCCGAGCGGCGGCAGGCGCCCGTCCGGCGCCAGGCGCGGCAGGGGGCCGAGGGGCGCGCCCGTCGTCAGGGTCAGGTGGAGGCCGAGGCCCACCGCGCCGCGCAGCTCCCGCAGGGCCGGGGCCGCCGCCCGGAAGGCCGGGATGTTGGTCATCGACCCGGTGGCTGATATGCGCTGCCGTCGCGCCAGGTCGAGGATGCCCCGGCTGACGCCCGGGCTCAGGCCGTAATCGTCGGCGCAAAGCACGACCGGGCGCCGTTCAGGAAGCATCGCTTAGATCTCGCGCTTGAGCCGCCGGTGCCCGCACCGGCCTTGTGACCGTCCGCCGGCCCCGCCGGCGCCAGACACCGAAACGAGGGACAGCGTCGTGGAGCTGTTCAGACATCCCGAGACGGTCGACCTGAGCGTCGTCATACCGGTCTTCAACGAGAGCGCCAACGTCGCGCCGCTGCTCGCGCGCCTCACCCCGGTGCTGGAGCGCCTGACGCCGGCCTGGGAGGTGGTGTTCGTCGATGACGGCAGCCACGACGACACCGCCGCGGCCGTCGCCCGGCACAACGCGGCCGAGCCCCGCATCGGCGCGGTCTCGTTCAGCCGCAACTTCGGCAAGGAGATCGCCATCGCGGCCGGGCTCGACCATGCCGAGGGCCGCGCCGTGGTCATCATGGATGCCGACCTGCAGCACCCGCCCGAGCTGATCGCGACCTTCTGGGAGCGCTGGCGCGAGGGCAACGTGATGGTCTACGCCCAGCGCACCGACCGCGACGACGAGAGCCCGATGCGGCGCGGCTTCGCCCGGCTGTTCTACCGGCTGTTCGCCCGGTTCGGCGAGATGCCGCTGCCCGAGGGCGCCGGCGACTTCCGGCTGATCGACCGCAAGGGCGTCGAGGTGCTGCGCTCGCTCCCCGAGCGCGCCCGGTTCTCCAAGGGCCTGTATTCCTGGATCGGCTTCCGTTCGGTCGGCGTGCCCTACCAGGTCGAGGAGCGCCAGCACGGCAGCTCGAAGTGGAGCTTCCGCAAGCTGTTCCGCTTCGCCTTCGACGGCATCACCTCGTTCTCGACCGTGCCGTTGCGGGTCTGGACCTATCTCGGCGGCACCATCGCGGGCATCGCCTTCCTCACCGCGCTCTACTTCGTCGCCGACACGCTGCTGCGCGGCCCCGACGTGCCGGGCTACGCCTCGCTGATCGTCTCGGTGATGTTCTTCTCCGGCGTGCAGCTGATGTCGCTCGGCATCATCGGCGAGTATATCGGCCGCATCTTCGCCGAGGTGAAGCGCCGCCCGCTCTACGTCGTCGCCGAGCGGATCGGCCCGGCGGCGCAGGGGCACGACCGTCTGGTGCGCGACGACCGCCGCGGCGCGCGGCCTGCGCGCTATTCCGGCGCCGCGTGACGGCGCATTTCCGGCGCCGCGTGAGGCTTGCCGGTCCCGCCGCGGGCCCCGCGCCTGTGCTATCGACGGCGTCATGATTCGCAGCATCCTCTCGGTCGGCGGCTGGACGCTGGTCTCCCGCGCCACCGGCTTCCTGCGCGACGTGGTCATGGCCGCCGTGATGGGCGCCGGGCCGGTCGCCGACGCCTTCGTGGTGGCCTTCCGGCTGCCGAACCACTTCCGCGCCATCTTCGGCGAGGGCGCCTTCAACGTCGCCTTCGTGCCGACCTACGCGGCCCTCGACGCGCAGGACGGTGCCGCGCGCGCCTTCGCCGACCGGGTCTTCACCCTGATGCTGCTGGTGCAGGTCGGGCTTCTGGCCCTCGCCCTGCCGCTGATGCCGGCGGTGGTGCGGGCGCTCGCCCCCGGCTTCGCCGACGAGCCGGACAAGTTCGCGCTCGCCGTGGCGCTGACCCGCATCACCTTCCCGTACCTGCTGTTCATCACCCAGGTGACGCTGCTGTCGGGCATCCTCAACGCCCGCCGGCGCTTCGCGGCCGCCGCCGCCGCCCCGGTGCTGCTCAACCTGTCGCTGCTGTCAGCCCTCGCCCTCGCCTTCCTGTTCCCGAATGCGGGCTACGCCGCCGCCTGGGGCGTCGCGGTCTCGGGCGTGCTGCAGTTCCTGCTGGTCTGGGCCGATGCCCGCCGGGCCGGCCTCGCCCCGTCGCTGGTGCGCCCGACCCTGAGGGACGCCGGCATGCGCCGGTTCTTCCGGATGCTGGGACCGGCGGTGATCGGCTCGGCGGGCGTGCAGATCGCGATGTTCGCCGACACGATCATCGCCTCGTTCCTGCCGACCGGCGCGGTCTCGGCGCTCTACTACGCCGACCGGCTCTACCAGCTGCCCTTCGGGGTCATCGGCATCGCCGCCGGCACGGTGCTGCTGCCGGAGATGAGCCGGCGCATCGCCGCGGGCGATCCGGACGCCGCCCACGCGGCCCAGAACCGCGCCACCGGCTTCTCGCTCGCCCTCTCGGCGCCGTTCGCGGTGGCGTTCCTGCTGGTGCCGGACCTGATCATGACGGCCCTGTTCCAGCGCGGCGCCTTCGACGCCGAGGCGGCGTCCCGCTCCGGCGCGGTGCTGGCGGCCTACGGCCTGGCGCTCCCGGCGGCGGTGGTGATCCGCAGCATCGTGGCGAGCTTCTACGCCCGCCACGACACCCGCACGCCGGTGATCGCCTCGCTGACCGCGGTCGCGGTCAATGTCGGGCTCAAGATCCTGCTCACCAG
Organism: Methylobacterium platani; assembly: GCF_001653715.1. Lineage (GTDB taxonomy): Bacteria > Pseudomonadota > Alphaproteobacteria > Rhizobiales > Beijerinckiaceae > Methylobacterium > Methylobacterium platani. The sequence goes on along the minus strand of NZ_LWHQ01000038.1, from coordinate 58,543 downwards.
CCCCCTCGGGGTGATGGGCCTGGCGCTCGCCACCGCCGCCGGGGTCTGGGTGAACGTCCTGATCCTGTTCTGCCTCGCCTACGGCCGCGCCTGGACCGCGCCGAGCCGCACGCTGATCGTCACCGCCTGCGGGGTGCTCGCCGCCTGCTGCGTGCTCGCCGCCTGCACGCTCGGCGGCCTGCCGCTGATCGACCGCCTGGTGCCGGCCGTGCCGCGCTTCCGCGAGCTCGCGGTGCTCTCGGTCCTCGGCACCGCCGGGCTCGTCGCCTATGCGGCGACGCTGCTTGCAGCCCTTCGGCTGTTCGGGGTGCGGCTGCGGCGGGTGTGAGACCGCGGCGCGTCGAGCGGACGCGCCTCCCCCGGCCCGCCGTGTCCCCTATTCCGCCGCCGCCAGGGCCGGGCGCCGGTCCGCCACCCCGTCGAGGGCCGCCGGGCGGGGTCCGCCGGTGGCCCAGTCGAGGAGCTCCACGGTGTGGACGATCGGGATCTCGGTGCCCTTCCCGATCTGGGTGGCGCAGCCGATATTGCCGGTGGCGATCACGTCGGGCTGCACGCGCTCGATATTGGCGACCTTGCGGGCGCGCAGGTGCGCGGCGAGCTCCGGCTGCAGGATGTTGTAGGTGCCGGCCGAGCCGCAGCAGATATGGCCCTCGGGCACGTCCTTCACGGTGAAGCCGGCGCGCGACAGCAGCGCCTTCGGCTCGGTGCGCAGGCCCTGGCCGTGCTGCATCGAGCAGGCGGAGTGGTAGGCGACGACGAGGTCGGTCTCGACCACCGGCTCCGACAGGCCGAGGCCCGTGACGTACTCGGTGACGTCGCGGGCGATGGCGGAGACCCGGGCGGCCTTGTCCGCGTAGGCCGGGTCGTCGCGGAACATGAAGCCGTAATCCTTGATCGTGGTGCCGCAGCCCGAGGCCGTGACCACGATGGCGTCCAGCCCCTCCCCGTCCATCTCGGCGATCCAGGCATCGATGGTGCGCTTCGCCAGCGCGTGCGAGGAATCCTCGTGGCCCATGTGGTGGGTGAGCGCGCCGCAGCAGCCCTCGCCCCTGGCCTGCACCACCTCGACGCCGTGGCGGGTGAGGAGCCGGATCGCCGCCTCGTTGAAGTCCGGCCGCAGCACGCTCTGGGCGCAGCCGCGCAGGAGCGCCACCCGGCCGCGGCGCGGGCCGGCGGGCGGGAAGCGGCCGGGCCGGTCCTGGGCCGAGCGGGTCGGCAGCGCCCCGGGCGCGAGATCGAGCATCGCGGCGAGCCGGTTGCCGACCTTCGGCATCTTCGCGGCGATCCCCCGGAACGGCCGGCCGAGGGTGGCGCCGAGCAGCGCCAGCCGGAAGCGGTTCGGGTAGGGCAGCACCCAGGCCAGCACCGCGCGCAAGGCGCGGTCCTCCGCCGGGCGGGCATAGGTCTTCTCGATATGGGCGCGGGCGTGGTCGACGAGGTGCATGTAGTGCACCCCCGACGGGCAGGTCGTCATGCAGGACAGGCAGGACAGGCAGCGGTCGACGTGCTTGACCACCTCGGGGCTCGCGGGCTTGCCCCCCTCCAGCATGTCCTTGATCAGGTAGATGCGCCCGCGCGGCGAATCGAGCTCGTCGCCCAGCAGCAGGTAGGTCGGGCAGGTGGCGGTGCAGAAGCCGCAATGGACGCAGGTGCGCAGGATCTTCTCCGAGGCCGCCATGGCCGGGTCGGCGAGCTGCGCGGGGGTGAAGCTGGTCTGCACGGCGATTCCTCGGGACGATCTTTTGGGGGGCGTTTCTGCGGGCCTCCGCGCACCGTTTCTAGACCATTTTCAAGGTGGCGGGAGCGGCTTTCGGCGCCGCCCCCCGCGCACGGTGCCGCACGGATGCCCCCTTTCAGGCGCTGCCGATGGCGACGCCGGCGAGCAGCACCAGCACGCCGCCGAGCACCACCTGCAGGGCGGCGCGCCAGAACGGCGTCTCCATGTAGCGGGTGCGGATCCCCGAGATGACGAGGAGCTCCACCGCCACCACGAGGGCGGCGAGCAGGGTCGCGATCGCGAAGGCGTTCGACCAGGAATCCGGCACCAGGTAGGGCAGCGTGTGGCCCAGGCCCCCGACCGCCGTCATCGCGCCGCAGACGAGGCCGCGCAGCCACGGCGAGCCGCGCCCGGTGATGCTGCCGTCATCCGACAGCGCCTCGGTGAAGCCCATGCTGATGCCCGCGCCGATCGAGGCCGCGAGGCCGACCAGGAAGGTCTGCCAGTTGTTGTGGGTCGCGAAGGCGGCGGCGAAGAGCGGCGCCAGGGTCGAGACCGAGCCGTCGATCAGCCCGGCGAGGCCCGGCTGGACGTAGCGCAGCACGAACAGGCGATGGGCCGCCCGCGCCTCCTCGGCCGCGGCGTCGCCGCTCTCCTGCTCGCTCGCCAGGGCCTCGGCCCGGCGGCCATGGCCGCGCTCGATCTCGGCGAGGCGGGTGAAGAGCTGGCGCACCCCGAGGTCGCGGGTGAGATCCGCCGCCCGCTCGTAGAAGCCGGCGGACTGCGCCTCCATCGCCTCGGTCTCCCGCCGCATCCGGCCGGCATCCAGGCCCTGCCACCAGAACGCCCGGCGGCGGGGAAAGCCCTTCACGTCCTCGCGCCGCAGCGGCGGCAGGTGCTCGCCGAAGCGCTCGCGATAGGCGGCGTAGAGGTCGTCCCGGTGCCCGCTCTCCTCCTCGGCCATCGCCTCGAACACCCCGGCGGAGCCCGGCAGGTCGGCGCGCAAGCTCTCGGCGAAGCTGCGGTAGATGCGGGAATCCTCCTCCTCGCTGGCGATGGCGAGCGCCAGGACCTCGCGCTCGGTGAGATCGGTCAGGGCCTTCACGGGCATGCTCCTGTTTGGAATGGCTCCAATCTATAGATTGGAGCCATTCCAAACAAGTCCGTCGTGACGCACGAGAGGGGTCACCCATCCCGCCGCGGCGACGACGGGCGACGATGCGAGCCACGATCCCTCGCCGACGATCCCTTGCCGACGATCCTTGACCGCATTCGTGCTGGTCCGCACAGTGTGGACGTGACCTTGGGTACACCCGGCCCGCTTGAGGGACATCCGCGATGGCCGACGCCTCTCTCGATATCGCCGAGCAAGTGGCACGGGTTCTGCGCTCGAACGCCGAGACCCAGAAATTCGTCGAAGAGCAACGCAAGCTCTCAGCCGAAATGAACAAATTGATGGCAGAAGCAGCCAAGCTCAATCGCGACCGCATGCTTGCGCCGTGGCAGATCGTAGCCGCCAGCGTCGCGGCGACATCGGCGCTGATTGGCGGCACGGCGGCGGTCGCCAGGTTCTTCTTCCCGTAAAATCCGACGGGCTTCGTGGGAAGCCGGGTCGGACCCTGAACCGCCGTTTCCATGACGAAGCGATCGCCAGGAATGCCCGCCGTCCGGCCCGCGCTCCGAGACGCCGCGCGCGTGCGCCGCCGCACCCGCCATCGGGCGCCGATCCCCCGCCGGCGGTTGCCTCGCCGCCCCGAACGGAGCATGACGGCGCCCGGTTTCGCAGGGTCCCGCCCGGCCCGGCCCCCGCCGGATCCGCGGCGTTCCCCTGAAGCGCACCCCCTCCGCGAAGTGTCCCGATGAGCGCCGTCACCCGCATCGCCCGCAGCCGGGCCGCCCAGGAGAGCCTCGGTTTCCTCGGCGCGAGCTACCTGAACCTGGTGCGGGGCACGAACCGCTTCAGCCTCGATCCGCCGGGGGCCTACGACTGGCTGTCGCCGCTCAGGCCGTTCATCATCGCGATGTGGCACGGCCAGCACCTGATGGTGCCGTTCGTGCGCCGGCCGCAGGACCGGGCCGCCACCATGGTGTCGCGCTCGGTCGACGGCGGGGTGAACACCGCGATCCTCGAGCGGATGGGCGTGCGGGTGATCCGCGGCTCCGGCGCCCGGCGCGCGAGCGACATCTGGGCCAAGGGCGGGGTCCAGGCCCTGCGCGGCTGCCTCAAGGCGCTCGAGGACGGCGAGACGGTGGCGTTCAGCGCCGACGTGCCGAAGGTGTCGCGGCGCTGCGGCGAGGGCATCGTGATGCTGGCGCGGATGTCCGGCCGCCCGGTCGTGCCGACCGCCGTGGTGACGAGCCGCTACCTGCAATTCGACAGCTGGGACCGGGCGAGCCTCGGCCTGCCCTTCGGCCGCGGGGTGATGGCCTTCGGCGAGCCGATCACGATCCCGCGCGACCTCGACGCGGCCGGGATCGAGGCGGCGCGCCTGCGCATCGAGGGCGACCTCAACGCGGTCCATGCCCGCGCCTTCGCGCAGGTCGGGCGGATCGACCCGGTCCATACCCGTAGACGGAGCGCCGCCCGATGAGGCGCGCGGGCGTCCCGGCGCTGCTGCGCGCCTACCATTACGGGCTGATCGCCGGCGAGCCGGCTTTGGCCGGCCTGCTGGCCTGGCGGCGCCGGCGCGGCAAGGAGGACCCGGTCCGCCTGCCCGAGCGCACCGGGCGGCCGGGCAAGCCGCGCCCGGCCGGGCCGCTGGTCTGGGCCCACGGCGCCAGCATCGGCGAGGCCCTGTCGCTCATCGGCCTCGTCGAGCGGCTGACCCGGCGCGGCTTCACCGTGCTCGTCACCTCCGGCACCCGCACCTCGGCCGAGCTGCTCGCCCGGCGGCTGCCGCGGGGCGCCCTGCACCAGTTCGCGCCCCTCGACGCGCCGCGCTACCTCGCCCGCTTCCTCGACCATTGGCGGCCGGACCTGGCCCTGGTCGCCGAATCGGAATTGTGGCCCAACACCATCCTGGCCCTGCACGCGCGCGGGGTGCCGCTGATCCTGGTCAACGGGCGGATGTCCGAGCGCTCGGCCCGCGGCTGGGCCCGCACCCCGGCGGTGGCCCGCGCTCTGCTGTCGCGCATCGCGCTCTGCCTCGCCCAGAGCCGGGAGGAGGCGGAGCGCTTCGCCCGCCTCGGCGCGCCGCGGGTCGAGACCGGCGGCAACCTGAAATTCGATGCCGGCCCGCCCCCGGCCGATCCCGAGCTGCTGCGCCAGCTCGCGGGCGTGATCGGGGGACGCCCGGCCTGGCTCGCCGCCTCGACCCATCCGGGCGAGGAGGCCGCCGCCACCGCCGCCCACAAGGCGCTGGCGCGGCGTCATCCCGGCCTGCTCACGATCGTGGTGCCGCGCCATCCCGAGCGCGGCCCGGCCATCGCCGCCGACGCCGCCGCGGCGGGCCTCCGGGTCGGGCGCCGCGCGGCGGGCGGGCAACCGCACGACAAGGTCGACCTGTACGTCGCCGACACGGTCGGCGAGCTCGGCCTGTTCTACCGGCTGTGCCCGCTCGTCTTCGTCGGCGGGTCGCTCGCCCGCCACGGCGGCCAGAACCCGATCGAGCCGGCCCGCCTCGGCGGCGCGATCCTGTACGGGCCGCACGTGCGCAACTTCGCGCAGGTCTACGGCGCGCTCCAGGCCGCCGGCGGCGCCCGCACGGTGCGGGACGGGCAGGAGCTGACGGCCGCCCTCGACGCGCTCCTCGCCGATGCGGCGAGCCGCCAGGCGATGGCCCGGTCCGCCGCGCAGGCCATCACGGAGTCCGGCGGCGCGACCGACCGGGCGATGGCGGCCCTCGAGCCCTTCATCTGCCAGCTGATGATCGCCGGACGGTTCGCCTCGTGAGGCGGGCACCGGGCTTCTGGTGGCACGAGGCGCCGACGCCCGCGGCCCGGTTGCTCGCCCCTCTCGGCGCGGTCTACGGGGCGCTCGCCGCCCGCCGGATGGCGAAGGCGGGCGCCCGGGCGCCCTGCCCGGTGGTCTGCATCGGCAACTTCACCCTCGGCGGGGCCGGCAAGACCCCGACCGCGCTCGCGGTCGCCGCCCTGCTGCGCGACCTCGGCCGGCAGCCGGCCTTCCTCAGCCGCGGCTACGGCGGGCGCCTGGCCGGCCCGGTGCGGGTCGATCCGGCGCGCCACGGCGCGGGCGATGTCGGCGACGAGCCGCTGCTGCTCGCCCGCTCCGGGGCGGCGATCGTCGCCCGCGACCGGGCGGCCGGGGCGCTCGCCTGCGTCGAGGCCGGCGCCGACGTCGTGGTGATGGATGACGGGCTGCAGAATCCGGGCCTCGCCAAGGACCTCGCCCTCGCGGTGATCGACGGCGCGGTCGGGCTCGGCAACGGGCGGGTGTTTCCGGCCGGCCCGCTGCGGGCGCCGGAAGCGGCGCAATGGCCGCACGTCCACGCCGTCCTGGCGATCGGCGACGGCGCGCCGGGGGACCGGGTGCTGGCGGCGGCGCGGGCCCGCGGGGTGCCGGCCCTGCGCGGGCGGCTCGTCCCCGATCCGGCGGCGGCGGACGCCCTGCGGGGGCGCCCGGTGCTCGCCTTCGCGGGAATCGGGCGGCCGGACAAGTTCTTCGCGACCCTGCGCGATCTCGGGGCCGACCCGCGCGAGACCCGCGCCTTCCCGGACCATCACGCCTTCACGGCGGCGGAAGCCGGGCACCTGGCGGCGGAGGCGGCGCGGCGCGGCCTCCTCCTGGTGACGACCGAGAAGGACCGGGTGCGGCTCCCCGCCGCCATGCCGGTCGCGACCCTGCCGGTGGTCCTGGAGCTCGACGAGCCGGAGAGGCTGGCGGCGCTGCTACGCGGTCTTTGACGCCGCGCGAAGGCGCGTCATGACGGCGTCGGGATCGGCATAGGCCTCCTGGCGCTCGACGCTCCAGTAGCGCAGGGCGTCGAGGGGAATCTCGACCCCGGTCACGGCGCAGCGCACGAAGCGGCCGGGCCGCACCACCCGCAGGTTGCTGTCGCCGTACTCGACGACGGCCTCGCCGGACCCGCCGCGGTCCAACCGTCCCAGCATCGCCACTGTCCTTCTCGGTGGAAAGAATGCGGGTTTAGGGCGCCGGCGGCGGCTTGTCGACGGGCTCGACGCCGCGCCGCCGGCCGGCCATGATCCGGGTCCCTTTTCGCAACGACCGAGGCTGGAGCGACCATGGCGGCGGCGACGGACCCGACCGACACCCTGTTCTCCGCCGCCCGGGCGGTCCAGGCGCGGGCGCACGCGCCCTATTCCCGCTTCCGCGTCGGCGCGGCTTTGCGCGACGAGACCGGGGTGGTGCATGCCGGCTGCAACGTCGAGAACGCCGCCTACCCGGTCGGCACCTGCGCCGAGGCCGGGGCGATCGCCGCGATGGCGGCGGCCGGCGGCCGGCGCATCGCGGCGATCCTGGTGCTCGGCGACGGCGAGGCCCTGGTCACGCCCTGCGGCGCCTGCCGCCAGCGCATCCGCGAATTCGCGGGTCCCGACACCCCGATCCACGTCGCCGGTCCGGAGGGGGTGCGGCGAACCTTCACCCTCGACGACCTGCTGCCGGCCTCGTTCGGCCCGGACAACCTCGCGTGAGCCCGCCCGACGATCCCCGGGTCGCGCAGGCCGCCGCGGCCTTGCGGGCGCGCGGCTTCGAGGGCCCTTACGCGCTCGCCCTCGTCACCGGCACCGGCCTCGGCCCCCTGGCGGACCGGATCGAGGACCCGGTCGCCGTGCCCTATGGCGAGATCCCGCATTTCCCGGCCTCGGGCGTCTCGGGCCATGCCGGGCGGCTGGTGGCGGGGCGCTGGGGCGGCCGGCGCGTGCTGCTGTTCCAGGGCCGCGCCCACCCCTACGAGCACGGCGATGCCGCGGTGATGCGGGTCCCGGTCGGCGTGGTGGCGGCCCTCGGCGCGCCTCCGCTCCTCCTCACCAACGCCGCCGGCTCGCTCCTGCCCGAGGCCGGCCCGGGCCGCCTCGCGCTGATCACCGACCACATCAACCTGTCGGGCCTGAACCCGCTCTACGGCGAGCCGTCGGACGCGCGCTTCGTGCCGATGGCCGGGGCCTACGATCCGGCCCTGCGGGCAGCGCTGAAGCAGGCGGCGACGGCGAGCGGCGTGCCGCTGCACGAAGGCGTCTATGCCTGGTTCTCGGGCCCGAGCTTCGAGACCCCGGCCGAGATCCGCATGGCGACGGTGCTGGGCGCCGACCTCGTCGGGATGTCGACGGTGCCGGAGGTGATCCTCGCCCGGTTCTTCGGGCTCAGGGTCGCGGCCCTGTCGCTGGTGACCAACTACGCCGCCGGGTTCGCATCGGGCACCGGCGCCGGGATCGGCGCCCCGCATCACGCCGAGACCAAGCGGGTGGCGGCGCAGGCCGCCGACGACGTCGGACGACTCGTCGCCGCGCTGCTGGCCGGCGACCTCTGACTTCTCTTCCCGGGACGACGCCATGACGCTGCTGCCGCAGGAACTGATCCGCCTCAAGCGCGACGGCCGCGCTTTGCCGCCCGAGGCGATCGAGGCCTTCATCGCCGGCCTGACCGAGGGCCGGGTCACCGAGGGCCAGGCGGCGGCCTTCGCGATGGCGGTGTTCTTCCGCGGCCTGTCGCTGACCGAGCGCGTCGCGCTGACCCGGGCGATGCAGCGCTCGGGCACGGTGCTGACCTGGGACCTGCCCGGCCCGGTCCTCGACAAGCACTCGACCGGCGGCGTCGGCGACACGGTGAGCTTAGCCCTGGCCGCGATGGTGGCGGCCTGCGGCGGCTACGTGCCGATGATCTCCGGCCGCGGCCTCGGCCATACCGGCGGCACCCTCGACAAGCTCGACAGCATCCCGGGCTACACCACGGCGCCGGACGTCGCCCTGTTCCGGCGCGTCACCCGCGAGGTCGGCTGCGCGGTGATCGGCCAGACCCCGGACCTCGCGCCCGCCGATAGGCGGCTCTACGCCATCCGGGACGTCACCGGGACGGTGGAATCCCTCGATCTCATCACCGCCTCGATCCTGTCGAAGAAGCTCGCCGCCGGGCTGCAGGGCCTCGTGATGGACGTGAAGGCGGGCTCGGGCGCCTTCATGGCCTCCACCGAGGAGGCGCGGGGCCTCGCCGAGAGCCTGGTCACGGTGGCGAACGGCGCCGGCCTGCCGACCCGGGCGCTCCTCACCGACATGGACCAGCCGCTGGCCTCGGCCGCCGGCAACGCCGTCGAGGTGGCCTACGCCCTCGACTACCTCGCCGGGCGCCGGCGCGAGCCGCGCTTCCACGCCGTCACCCTGGCACTCGGCGCCGAGATGCTGGTGCTCGGGGGCTTGAGCCCGGAGACGAGCGAGGCCGAAGCCCGCCTGGAGGCAGCCCTGGTGTCGGGCCGCGCCGCCGAGGTCTTCTCCCGCATGGTGACCGCCCTCGGCGGCCCCGCCGGCCTGATCGACGCGCCCGAGCGCCACCTTCCCCGCGCGCCGGTGGTGCGCCCAGTCCCCGCGCCCCGGGCGGGCCGGGTCGGGGCCATCGCGACGCGCGACGTCGGCGTCGCGGTGATCGGGCTGGGCGGCGGGCGCACCCGGCCGCAGGACGCGATCGACCACGCGGTCGGGTTCACGGATCTGGCGGAGCTGGGAGCGGAGGTCGGGCCGGACCGGCCGCTCGCGGTGGTGCATGCCCGCAGCGAGGCGGAGGCCGCGCGGGCGGAGGCCGAGGTGGTGGCAGCCTACCGGATCGGCGCGGAGGCCGTGACTGCGCGGGCGGAGATCCTGGAGCGGATCGGATAGGCCCCGCGCCTTCGCACAAGCCCGGCGCCCGTTCCGGCTTGGTCGGCGTCGTCGAACGAATTCGTTCGATGACGCCGCGGTACGACTGCTTCGCGACGGCGAAAGGCGACGTCGCCCGAGCGCACCGCGATCGCGCGATCCGACCTCCGGATTACCCCTCGATCTCGATCCGCGCCTCGACGCCGAGCAGCCGCCCGAGCCCGCGCAGGCGGTTCGACAGCCGGTCGCTCGCCAGATCCCGCAGGTCCGGCGGCAGGGTGAGGACGATCGCGCCGTCGCGCATGGCGAGCGGCGTGCGCGGCAGGATGCCCTCCATCGCCACCGAGACCGGGAAGGCGACGCGCAGGACCGCGCCGAGCAGCCGCGCCTGCTCGAACAGGCGCGGGCCGGCGAGCTGGCGCAGCAGCGGGCTCGCCTTGTCGGGGGCGACGCCCTCGTGGCGGAAGAACACCGCGACGGCGAGGTAGGCCCGGCCCGGATGGTCGATGCCGACGAAGGAGGCGTGGGCGATGACGTTGAGGCTCTGCTCGCCGCGGTAATCCGGATGGGTGCGCCAGCCGACATCGGCGAGGAGGCAGGCGGCGTGGCGGAGCCGCCGCTCGTCGGCGGTCTCGGGCGTCGACAGGCTCGCCATGAAGGCGTCGGTCCAGGCCTGCAGCTCGGGGCCGTGGCCGGGGCTGCGGCAGCGCAGGCGGTTGAGCTCGCTCGCCGCCAGCAGCAGCGGGTCGCGGGCGCGGGCGGCGGCGTCGAGCTTCTCGAACAGCAGGCCCTCGCGCACGCCGGTGGCCGAGATCGCGATCTCGCGCGGCTTGCCCGAGCGGATCACCTCTTCCAGCACCACCGCCCCGTAGGCGAGAAGCGGCCGGCGGGCCTCCGACACGCTCTCGACGGCGGCGAGCGTCGCGGCGTCGGACTGCTCGACGACCTGCAGGAAGGAGAGCTCGTCGTTCGGCTCGATCGAGTAGCCGTGCATCACGTGCAGGCGGTAGTCCCGCGCCGCCTGATGCAGGCGCGCCAGCGCCCGCCAAGTGCCGCCGACGGCGTAGAAGGTCCGGCCCTTCAGGGTGTCGAGCTGCGGTCCCGCCTTCTTCAGGGCCTCGGCGGCGATCTTGCGGGCCTTCTTCAGCGAGCCGCCGCTGAGGTCCTGGAGCGCGAGGCCGCCGAGGGGCATGGTCACGCCGCTGCCGACCGCCGAGCCGCGCACGTCGACGAGCTCGAGGCTGCCGCCGCCGAGATCGCCCACCACGCCGTCCGGGGCGTGGAAGCCCGAGATGACGCCATAGGCCGACAGCTCCGCCTCGCGGCGGCCGGAGAGCAGCTCGATCGGGTGGCCGCAGGCGGCCTGCGCCGCCTCCAGGAAGGCCGGGCCGTTCTCCGCGTCGCGGGCGGCCGCGGTGGCGAGCACGAAGACCTGGCCGACATGCATGGTCTCGCACAGGACCCGGAACCGGGCCAGCGCCTGGAGGGCGCGGCGCACCGCCTCCTCGTTGAGGCGGCCGGTGGAGAGCACGTTGCGGCCGAGGCCGCACAGGACCTTCTCGTTGTAGAGCGGCGTCGGCGCCCGGCTGACGCCCGAATAGGCGACCAGCCGGACGGAGTTCGAGCCGATATCGATGATCGCGACGGGGGCGCCGGGCTCGATCTGCGCGAGCGCGGCTTCGTTCAGGGCGGTACGATCCAGGCCCATCCAGATCCTCATGACGGGAGCGCCGCCGGACGGATGGCCCCGGGGACCGACCCCCGACCGCCGCGTCAGACGCGCTGGGCGCGCCGGCTGAGCGCGCGCGGACTCGACTTCTTCGATGCCTTCCCGCGGCCCGACAGGCTCGGGTTGGTCATGAAATACTTGTGCGCGTTGAAGGGTTCCTCGCCCTCGGCGGGCTCGATCCGCTCGCTCGCGCCCGACGCCAGTACACGCCAGCTCTGCTGGTTGTCGAGGAGATTCGCCATCATGATCTGGTCGAGCACCTGCTGGTGCACGGTCGGGTTGAGGATGGGCAGCATCGCCTCGACCCTGCGGTCGAGGTTGCGGCTCATCAGGTCCGCCGACGAGATGTAGACCCGGGCCTTGGGGTGGGGCAGCCCGGCGCCGTTGCCGAAGGCGTAGACCCGGCCGTGCTCCAGGAAGCGCCCGACGATCGACTTGACCCGGATGTTCTCCGACAGGCCCGGCACCCCGGGCCGGAGGCAGCAGATGCCGCGCACGACGCAGTCGATCGGCACCCCGGCCTCGCTGGCGTCGTAGAGCGCGTCGATGATCTGGGTGTCGACGAGGGAATTGCACTTGATCCAGATCGCCGCCGGGCGCCCGGCCTTCGCGTGCGCGATCTCCTCGGCGATGTGCTCGAGCAGCCGCGCCTTCAGGGTCAGCGGCGAGACCGCCATCCGCTCCAGCTCCGCCGGCTCGGCATAGCCGGTGATGAAATTGAAGATCCGCGAGACGTCGCGGCCGATCACCGGGTCGGCGGTGAAGAACGACAGGTCGGTGTAGATCCGGGCGGTGATCGGGTGGTAGTTGCCGGTGCCGACGTGGCAGTAGCTCACCAGGCGGTCGCCCTCGCGGCGCACCACCATCGAGAGCTTGGCGTGGGTCTTCAGCTCGATGAAGCCGAACACCACCTGGGCGCCGGCCTTCTCGAGGTTGCGGGCCCAGCGGATGTTGGCCTCCTCGTCGAAGCGCGCCTTGAGCTCGACGAGCGCCGTCACCGACTTGCCGGCCTCGGCCGCTTCCGCCAGCGCCGCGACGATGGGGGAGTTCGACGAGGTGCGGTAGAGCGTCTGCTTGATCGCCACCACGTTCGGGTCGCGGGCGGCCTGCGACAGGAACTGCACCACCGAGTCGAACGACTCGTAGGGGTGGTGGACGATGAAATCCTTCTGGCGGATCGCCGCGAAGCAGTCGCCGCCGCTCTCGCGGATGCGCTCGGGGAAGCGCGGGTTGTAGGGCTTGAACTTCAGGTCGGGCCGGTCGATCCCGACGATCTGGGACAGTTCGTTGAGGGCCAGCATCCCCTCGACCAGGAAGATCGCATCGACCGAGATCTCGAGCTCGTCGGCGACGAAGGTGCGCAGGTCCTCCGGCATGCCCGCATCGACCTCGAGGCGGATCACCACGCCGCGGCGGCGCTGTTTCAGCGCCGTCTCGAAGTGGCGCACCAGGTCCTCGGCCTCCTCCTCGATCTCGAGGTCGGAATCGCGCACCACCCGGAAGCCGCCCTGGCCCTTGACGAGGTAGCCCGGGAACAGGCGGCTCGTGAACAGCACGATCACCTGCTCGATGGCGATGAAGCGCGCCGCGCCGCTGCCGGTCGGGTCGGGCAGGCGCACGAAGCGGTCGATGATCGAGGGCAGGCGGATCAGCGCCCGCAGCACCCGGGCGTCGCGCGGCCGCACCAGGGTGAGCGCGATGGTCGAGCCGAGATTCGGGATGAACGGGAACGGGTGGGCCGGGTCGATGGCGAGCGGCGTCAGGACCGGAAAGATGTGCTGGAGGAAGTAATCCTCGAGCCAGGCCGCCTCTTCCGCCGTGAGGTCCATCGCCTCGACGAGGTCGATGGCGTGCGCGTGCAGCGCCTCGCGCAGCTCGCGCCAGCGCCGCTGCTGGTCGCGGGCGAGGCCCGAGACCTCGGCGTCGATGCGGGCGAGCTGCTCGGCCGGCGACAGGCCGTCGGCGGAGGGCGCGGTCAACCCGGCCCGGACCTGGTCGTGCAGGCCGGCGACCCGCACCATGAAGAACTCGTCGAGGTTGTTGGCCGAGATCGACAGGAAGCGCAGCTGCTCCAGCAGCGGGTGGCCGGTATTCGAGGCCTCCTCCAGCACCCGGCGGTTGAACTGCAGCCAGGACAATTCGCGGTTGACGAAGCGCGCGGGCTCGTGGCGCAGGGCCCGGCCGGCCGATACGGCCTCGGCCTTGGCCCGGCGGGCGGCTTCCTGCGCCGCATCGGCCTCGTCGGCGGCGCGGACCGCCTCGGGGGCGGCCAGACCCTCGGCCGCGTCGTGACGGACAGCCTCGGCGGCCGCAGACGTCGCCTCGGTCTCGTCGAGGACCGGGATGGCACTGGCTCCGGCAGCATTGTCCGACACGTGGGCTCCTCCTTGGATCGATGCCGGGTCAGGGCTTCCAGCCCGCCCCGGTGACAGGACAGTTTGACAATTGCGTGAAGGGCGGCTGTGGGCGCCCGATCGGCCTCATGCAGCGGCGACGACCTGCTGGAAGACTTCAGTCCTCGCCGTCCGGTTCCTCGTCCCCGCTTCCCTCGTCGTCGCCGCCCTCGTCCTCGGCCCCCTCCAGGGCCGCCAGGGTGGCGAGCGCCAGCGGCCGGGTGATGCGCCGGCGCCGGCTCAGGCCCTCGCGGTCGAGGAGCGCCACCACGTCCCGGGCGCGGGCGAGCGAGCGGTCGAGGCGCAGGGTGAGCGCGTCGACCACGCTGGTATCGACGACGAGCTGGCGGTCGAGGAAGAGCTTCACCAGCACCACCCGGAGCAGGGCCTCGTCCGGGGGTTCGAGGCTCACCCCCGGCGCGAGGCGCAGGCGCGAGCGCAGGTCGGGGGTGGCGAGGCCCCAGGCTTCCACGGGGCGCGAGCCGGTCGCCACCACGCTCGCGCCGCGCTCGCGCACGAGGTTGAGCAGGTGGAACAGCGCCTTCTCGTCGCGGCCCTCGGCTCGGTCGGCATCCTCGATCACCAGGGCCTCGGCCCGGGCCAGCTCCGGCACCGCCTCGGCGGTCACGGCGGCGACCGGCACGGTGAGCGCGCCGGACCGCTCGGCGAAGATCGCCGCGAGGTGGCTCTTGCCGCTGCCCGGCGGGCCGACGAGCACCAGCACCCGGTCCGGCCAGTCGGGCCAGGCCTCGATGCGGGCATAGGCCGCCTCGTTGGAGGGGCTGACCAGGAAGTCCTCGGAGCCGAAGCGGGGAATGACGGGCAGGTCGAGGGCGAGCTGGCGCGGCGGGTCGGACATTGCGGGGCGCGGGGTCTTCTCGTGCGGGTCAGGGCTTCGATATGGCGGGCGGCACCGGCTTGGCCACCACCACGGTCGCGTCGGCGGCCAGGATCGGGGTGCCGTCGTGGTAGAGCCGGCTCTCGAGATAACGCTTCACCCCGAAGCGGGCGACGACCCCGAGGGCGGCGGCCACCGGCACCGCCAGCAGCAGGCCGAGGAAGCCGAACAGCGAGCCGAAGGCGAGGAGCGCGAACATCAGCCAGACCGGATGCAGCCGCACCGCGTCGCCGACGAGCTTGGGCTGGAGCACGTTGCCCTCGAGGAACTGGCCGACCAGGAAGATCCCGACCGTCAGCACCACCGAGACCCAGTCGGGCCAGAACTGCACGAGCGCGACGCCGGTCGAGAGCAGGAAGCCGGTGAGCGAACCGACATACGGGATGAAGGTGAGGAACCCGGCCATCAGGCCGATCAGCACGCCGAAATTCAGCCCGACCGCCCACAGGCCCAGCGCGTAGAACGTGCCGAGGATCAGGCAGACCAGGCTCTGGCCGCGGATGAAGGCGGTGATCGCCCCGTCGATGTCGCGGGCGAGCATCCGGGCGGTATCGCGGTGGCGCGGCGGCACCCAGCGGTCGAGGGTCGCGATCATCCGGTCCCAGTCGACGAGCAGGTAGAACGCCACCACGGGCGTCACGACGAGCAGCGAGACGATGCCGACGACCGCCTGGCTGCCCGACCACAGCGAGCGCAGGAAGCCGAGGATCCAGGCCACCGCCTGCCCCATCAGGTTGCCGACGGAGGATTGCAGCTCCTGGAGCGCGCCGTGGCCCCCGGCGCGCTCGATCAGGGGGCCGGCCCGCTCGGCGATGATCGCCTGGAGCTTCGCGATCATCGCCGGCAGCGAGGCGACGAGGGCCGCGACCTGGTTGGCCGCGAGCGGCACAACCAGGATCAGGGCGAGGATCAGCCCGAACAGGAACACCGCCAGGATGATCAGCGTCGCGGTGAGCCGCCCGATCCCGAGCCGCTCCAGCCGGTCGGCGACCGGATCGAGGGCATAGGCGAGCGCGGCGCCGGCCACGAAGGGCAGGAGCACGTCGCGCAGCTGGTAGAGCAGGACGACCAGCACGGTGAGGATGGCCAGGATGATCGCGGCCCGGCGTTGGATCGGCATGCGCGCTGGCCCCGTCACCCACGCGAATCCGTCGCGCCCCGGCCGGACCGAGATGGAAGGGCGCCGCCGCAGGGTCAAGCCCGGTCTGCGGGCGCTCCGGGAGTTCGGCGCCGGGCGCCCTGCGGTAATAGGTTAATAAAAAATATCCCGGCCATCAAAAATAAAACATCGGCTCGGCAAGAAATTCAATGCTTTGGGTTTTCTTGCCATTGCCGCTGAGAAACGAATCCGATAAATAGGGTTACATCAAAAATCGATGGCGGCCTGCCTCGTCTCCACCGCCCGCGCCGTGTTCAGGATGTGCCATGACCAGCATCGGCAATACACCAGCATCGTATATCACCACGCTCCTGCAAACGACGGGGCCGGTC
This sequence comes from Methylobacterium platani, assembly GCF_001653715.1. Lineage (GTDB taxonomy): Bacteria > Pseudomonadota > Alphaproteobacteria > Rhizobiales > Beijerinckiaceae > Methylobacterium > Methylobacterium platani. The sequence goes on along the minus strand of NZ_LWHQ01000038.1, from coordinate 42,551 downwards.
TTTCACGGCCGCGTGGGCGGCATCGGACCTGAGGACACGGACGAAGCCGCCGCCGCGATCCTCAAGATCGTCAATACGATCTCCGTCGAGACCAGCGCCGCGAACAAGGCAGCAGCGGCCAAGATCGGCGATGCAGCCTTGCGGGCGGCTGAGATCTGGGCGAGCCCGAACCACGGCAGCAGCCCGGGGGTGCGGTACTACGAGCGCCCGGAGGACATCGAAGATCCGGAGTATCGCGCCATCATGGTGGATTTCGCGAGAAAGGAGGCTGCGCGGAAAGTCATCGATGCCGTGACGCCAGGGTATCATCGTTGGCCGGAACAAATGCGAGAAGGAGAAAAAATATTCTCCATCATGGAAGATTATTTTAAATCAGATTTTTCATACACGACTGGCAGAACCAGCGGCGGTGACGTGATTGAACAGAAAAATATGTCGTATCTACATTTCCTTGGAGCGCTTCGGGATAAAATCTCGACGTTGACGGCGGGTGTCGCTGAAGTTGCGGACATTTCCGGCAAGATCGTCTCGCAGGGGGTTGACGGCCAACTCCGCATTGGCAAATTCGAAGCACGGGATAAGACAACAGGACAGTTGTTCATGAAGATGGACGACAATAACATTCTCAGATTTTACGATCAGGGCACAGTGCTTCTCGAAGTCGACTACGGGGCAACGGATGTCGAACAATAAATTTGCCCCGATTAAATATCACACACCCGAATTTGCATCGCCTGGCTGAAACAAAATAGAATGGCTCTTCCGTGCGATCCGTTCACGGGGAGCGGCAGTTCAAGCAGCATATCTCAAGGCGGCTGTCACGTCAGATAGCGTGACAGCCGCCATCTATGCTACCCGTATATATTGTAAGGAGTTGTGCCGAAATCGTCGGCGCTGATCAACGCTGAAAAAACTCCAGACAGAAGTATACTGGTCGCTCCAGCGGTCACGAGAGTGCCATTGCCAGAGGCGGCGAAGCTGTAACTAAGTTCAGCGGGAAACAGAATTTTGTCCACGCCGTCCTCAAAATCGTAGATGATGTCAGAGCCATGGCCGGTATCGAACACAAATTTGTCAGCACCAGCCCCACCATAAAGTGCGTCGTTGCCGCGCCCACCGACTATCTCATCCGCTCCATTGTCACCATAGAGCGTGTCATTACCGATATATCCTTCCAGAAAATCATCTCCATCCAGTCCTTTAATAATATCGTTTTTTCGACTTCCTTTTATATATTGCGTTCCGGCCATGCCCCTTATGTCGTTTATACCTCTCAGCTCAGTTCCATTTAAATTTAAATTATTGTCAGTCACAATATAAGCTGCAAGCTGGCTTTTATTATCGATCAGCTCGACGCCTTCCATGGAGGCTATCTCAAGCCAAATGTAATTATAATACAACGGAACTTGCTCGATCGAGATTTTGTCATACCCAGAGCCGCCATCGTAGTGGTCCGGTCCTTGACCACCTTTCACCAGAAACGTATCATTTCCACTTCTGCCAATAAGAACATCATTCCCTAACGCTCCATCGATCACATCGTCATATTCTGTCCCATAAAGAACATTGTTGTCATAATCTCCGGTGATATTCATCGTGTTATTCCTTCGCCTCGCCGCGAATCACGCGCAGCCCATTCTACGACGTTTCTACAATTTTACTATACGTAAATAGAAATTTTCTTGACATGTCGGAAAACAGCTTTCCAAAACAACCCAGAAACGAATCGGCACAACGGCACCCGCCTCACCCGCCTGTCGCCCCTCCCCGTCGCCATCCCGCAAGCCCCTGCGCCAGCGCCGACGCGACCGACAGCCCGGCGAGCGCCGGCATCGCGACCGCCTCCGCCTCCACCGCCGCGATCCGGAGCGCCCGGCTCCCGAGGAGCCAGGCCAGGAAGGCGATCTGGCCGGCGGTGTTGAGCTTGCCGATCGCGAGCGGCGGGGTCTCCAGCGGGCGGCCGGCGAGGCGGGCGAGGCCGGCGCCCACCACCATCAGGGCGTCGCGGGCGATCAACACGGCCGGGAACCAGGCCGGCACGAGTCCGGCGAGCGTCAGGCTCACCAGCACGGCGAGCATCAGCGCCTTGTCGGCGAGCGGGTCGAGGATCGCGCCGAGGCGGCTCGTCAGGCCGTAGCGGCGGGCGAGGAATCCGTCGATCCCGTCGGAGAGCCCCGCGAGGGCAAAGAGCAGGAAGGCAAGCCCCCAGGCCTCGCGGAGGATCGCCCCGACGACGAACGGCACCAGGGCGAGGCGCGCGGCGGTGATCAGGTTCGGCAGCGACCGGAACGGCATCTTCGGCAATGGCATGACTCCTCCGGCTGCCCCGACTCGCGGTCTTCGGCAAGAGCGGCTAAGAGCGGTCGCAGCATGTGACGGATCGAGGCGAAGGGTCGAGGGATGACGACGGGCGAGCGCCAGAACGGAATGACCTACGCGGAGGCGGGCGTCGACATCGATGCCGGCAACGCCATGGTCGAGGCGATCAAGCCCCTGGTGCGGGCGACCCGCCGGCCGGGGGCCGATGCGGAGATCGGCGGCTTCGGCGGCCTGTTCGACCTCAAGGCGGCGGGCTTCAAGGATCCGATCCTGGTGGCGGCCAACGACGGCGTCGGCACCAAGGTGAAGATCGCGATCGAGACCGGGCGCCACGCCACGATCGGCATCGACCTCGTGGCGATGTGCGTCAACGACATCATCGTGCAGGGCGCCGAGCCGCTGTTCTTCCTCGACTACTACGCCACCGGCAAATTGGTGCCGGGGGTCGGCGCCGACATCGTCAGGGGCATCGCCGAGGGCTGCCGCCAGGCCGGCTGCGCGCTGATCGGCGGCGAGACCGCCGAGATGCCGGGCCTCTACGACGGGTCCGACTACGACCTCGCGGGGTTCTCGGTCGGCGCCGCCGAGCGCGGCGCGCTGCTGCCGGTGGCCGGCATCGCGCCGGGCGACGTGGTGCTGGGCCTGCCCTCGTCGGGCGTGCACTCGAACGGGTTCTCGCTGGTGCGCCGGATCGTGGCGGCGTCGGGTCTCGGCTACGACGCACCGGCGCCGTTCGCGCCGGCCAAGAGCCTGGGCGAGGCGCTGCTCGAGCCGACCCGGATCTACGTCAAGCCGCTGCTCGCCGCGCTGAAGGAGACCGGCCACGGCGCGATCAAGGCGCTCGCCCACATCACCGGCGGCGGCTTCCCCGACAACCTGCCCCGGGTGCTCCCCGACGGGGTCGGCATCGCCCTCGACCTCGACGCGATCGCCGTGCCGCCGGTCTTCGGCTGGCTCGCCCGCCAGGGCAACGTCGCCGAGGCCGAGATGCTGCGCACCTTCAATTGCGGCATCGGCATGGTGGCGGTGGTCGATCCGGCCCGGTCCGAGGCGGTGAGCGCGGCGCTCTCCGCCGCCGGCGAGGCGCCGGTCCGCCTCGGGCGGATCACCGAGCGGGGCGAGAGCCCGGTCACCTATTCCGGACGCCTCGCCCTATGAGCGGCCGCGCCAGGGTCGCGATCCTGATCTCCGGCCGCGGCTCCAACATGGTGTCGCTGCTGGAGGCCGCGCAGGCGCCGGACTACCCGGCCGAGATCGTGCTCGTCGCCTCGAACCGGCCGGACGCGCCCGGGCTCGTCCGCGCCGCGCAGGCCGGGCTCGCCACCGAGGCGGTCGACCACCGCGCCTTCTCCGACCGGGCCGCCTTCGAGCGGGCGCTCGACGAAGGCTTGCGCCGCCACGGCGTCGAGTTCCTGGTTCTCGCCGGCTTCATGCGGGTGCTGACGCCCTGGTTCGTCGAGGCCTGGGCCGGGCGGATGCTCAACATCCATCCCTCCCTGCTGCCGCTGTTCCGCGGCACCCACACCCACGCCCAGGCGCTGGCCGCGGGCGTGCGCGTGCATGGCTGCACGGTGCATTTCGTGGTGCCGGAGCTCGATGCCGGCCCGATCGTCGCCCAGGCGGCGGTGCCGGTCCTGCCGGAGGACGACGAGGAGCGCTTGGGCGCCCGGGTGCTGGTGCAGGAGCACCGGCTCTACCCGGCGGCGCTCGCCCTGGTGGCGAGCGGCCGGGCCCGCCTCGACGGCGGCCGGGTGGTGTTCGCGGCGGGCAGCGGGGCCGCCGAGGGCGCGCTGGTGGCGCCGGCCCTGGGCTGACGGACGGAGCGTTTCGGCCGGCACGGCGCCACGTCCGGGCGCTTACGGGGACGAGGGCGGCGGGGGGTACCCTCCTCTCCGAGCGGGCGGCAGGGCTGTCCGAGGGAGAACTCCTTTCAGGATCAAGCGCGTCTCCCCTCTCCCACTCGGGAGCGGGGATCCCGCGCCGTTCCTTTCCCCGGACGGCCCTGCCACCCGCGGAATGGAAATCCGCGCCGTTTTTATCTTTTGTCACCCTGTCCGGATGCCGACGCCGTCCATGTCCGTCAGACCGGCCTGATGCAGACCCGCCCCGACGCAGATTTTGGCGCACGCTCTGCTTCCATGATCGAGTCGCTGATCAATCCGCGTATCCCGGATATCACGCCGAACCATCCCTCCTGCGCCACGACACCCTGTCGGTGGTCGTACCCGCATTCCGTCCACCAGCCCGTAACCCCGCTCGTAAATTGCGCTTCACAGAAAATACAACTTGAAATAGAAATACCGCCCGGATCGAACGCAGCGGGATGGGAGGTGCCGGGTGTTCTTCGTCGTCGCGGCCACGATCAGCGGCGGCATGACCGCCGGGGCCTGGACGCTGCAATACGGGCTCGGCTGGGCTTGCGTGTTCGGGATCCTGGCGGCGACGGCGAGCGGCGCGCAGGCGATGCTGGTTCTGGGAGCGATCGAGCGGCGCGAGGAGCGGGAGCGCGTCGCGACCGCCCGCGAGAGCGGCCTTCCGGCGACGCCGTCCCGGCTCCCGCGCGATCCCGCCTGAAGTCGCCGCCTCCCACGTCATGGTGCCGCAGCCCCTTCGGGCGGCGCCCCGAAACCCGGCGACGGGATTGCGCCGTCCTCTGCGATCTGGCACCGCGTACCGCGTCATTCCGACAGCCCGGACCGTCCGGTCCTCACGGGTCCTGCCTCGCGGGTCTTCCCCAGCATGTCCAGAGCGTCACGCCTTCTCGGCTGGCTGATCCTGGCCGCCATCACGGTGGCGACCGTCGCGCCGATCGGCTACCGGCCGGTCAGCACCATGCCGGTCTCGGTCGAGCGGTTCTCCGCCTTCGCGGCGCTCGCCTTCCTGCTGTCGGTCGGCTACCCGCGCCATCGCTGGCAGATCCTGGCGCTCACGATCGGGGCGGCCGGCCTGCTCGAGGCGATGCAGCTGCTCGAGCCGACCCGGCACGGCCGCGTCGCCGACTTCCTGGTGAAGGTGGTCGGGTGCGGCTTCGGCGCGGCGGCGTCGCTCGCCGCCGGCCTGGTCTGGCCCCGCCTCGCCACCCGCGGCGAGGCGTGAGCGCGCGTCTCAGTTGATGCTGTAGGCCCGCTCGATGACGACGCCGCAGCTCTCGGCGAGGCTGAAGGCCATCTCGCGGGTCAGGCCGAAGATCAGCGGCGTCTCGCCGCGATAGAGCGTGTAGCGGCCGTCGGGCCGCACCGTGATGCGAACCACGTCGTGCATGATGCTTCCTCCGGTGGTCGCCCCGTTATCGTGCGGGACGGCTCACGGCCGGGGAGCTTAGGGCGATTCGCGACCCGCGCGAAGGGGCCGGCTCAGGCGGAGCCCCGCTTGGCCGGGCGTCGCCGCTTCGTCCTCGGCTTGGCGGTCCCGGTCCGGCTCATCGCGGTCAGCGCCGCGCGCTGCTGGCGCCGTACCGCGTTCGCGGCATGGCCCATCCAGAAGCCGGCGGCCCGGTTGGCGGCGGAGAGCCAGAGGCTGGTCGGGGTTCCCTTCATGACGATCGCTCCACGGCGTCACCCGACGGTCAACCGCGCGAGGCCGGAACCGGTTGCCGGAGGAGGCCCGCTCACGGCGCCGGCCCGCCCGTCTGCCCCTGGGGGCCGATCGACTGGCGCCACTCGGCGAGGAAGCGGGCGCGCTTGGCGCGGTCCTGCACGGCGAGCAGCACCGGCCCGACGGTGATCGGCCGAAAGAGGCCGGCCGCCGCCAGGCTCGGCGGGCCGTCGACGCCGGGCGGCAGCGGGCCGGTGCGGTCGAAGAAGAAGGCCTCCTCGCGCGACACCCGCTGGCCGCGCGCCGACAGCAGGTAGTCGAGGAACGCGAAGGCGTCCCCAACCGCCCGGGCGGTGACCGGCACCATGGCGGCGCGGCTGAGCACCAGGGTGTAGTCCCGCGGCACCACGATGCCGAGGCGGGCGCCGCGCCGCATCGCGCCGTAGACGTAGGAGCCGAGGAGATTGTACCCGATCGCGATGCGGCCCGCCTCGAGATCGGCGATCACGTCGGCGGTGCAGCAGCGCACCCGGAGGCTGGCCCGCCCGAACGCCTCGACGAGGCGGCCGTAGGTGGCCGCGGCGCGGGCGTCGTAGACCGCGAACAGGTAGCCGACGCCCGACAGGGTGATGTCGTAGGAGCCGATCCGCCCGGCATAGGCATCGGGCTTGCGCCGCAGCAGGTCGACGAGCTCGACCCGGCTGCGCGGCAGGTCCTCGCGCGGCACGAGGTCGGGCCGGTAGGCGATCACCGCCGGCTCGGTGGTGAAGCCGAACACCTCGTCGCGCCAGGCAGCCCAGTCGGGCTGGCGGCCGGTCTCGATCGAGCGGTGGGCGCGGGCGCAGCCGTCATTGGCGAGCTTGATCAGGTGGTCGACCGAGGACGAGATCACCACGTCGGCGGCGTAGCCGCCGCTCCGGCGCCCCTCGGCGCAAGCCCGCTGCACCTCGCCGAACAGGTCGGCGGTGACGTATTCGTGGTAGACGACCGTCACGTCGGGATAGAGGAGCTGGTAGTCGCGGATCAGCGGCGCCATCGCGTCGAGGTCGGCGGCGGCCCGGATCGTCAGGGTGGTCCGCTCGTGCTCGCTCGCGGGGAAGCGGGTCTCGGTCTCGGCGGCGGCCGGGCCCGGGAGGGCACCGGCGAGGGCGAAGAGGAGCGGGGCGGCGAGCCGGCCGAGGCGCCGGATCATGCCGGCGCCCCGTCGGGCAGCGACAGCACGACGCAGAATCCCCGCTCGGAATGGCTCTCGAAGCGCAGCTCGCCGCCATGGGCCGCCGCGACCTCGGCGGCGATCGACAGGCCGAGGCCGGAGCCGATGCCGCCGCCGGCCGCCGCCTGGAACGGCTCGCGCACCCGGGCCCAGTCGCCCGCCGGAATACCCGGCCCGTCATCCTCCACCGCCAGCACCACCCGGTCGCGCTCGCGCCCGAGCCGGACCGTGAGGCGGCCCGGCGCGCCGTGCTTGAGGGCGTTGTGGATCAGGTTGGCCAGCGCCTCGCGCAGCGCGATGGCGTCGCCCGGGATGGTCAGGGCCCCGTCCGGTCCCTCGTAGCCGATGTCGATCTCCCGGGATCCGGCCGCCTGGACGGCGTCGATCAGGGTGCGGCGGGCGAGCCCCGCCACGTCGACCGGATCGAACGACGCCGAGCGGGCGCGGTGGATCACCATCGCGTGGTTGAGGAGCTGGTTGGTAAGGTGGCCGAGCTCGGCGGTGCGCTCGCGCAGGCGGGCGATCTGGTCGCGGCGGCGCCCCTCGTCGGTCTCGCTCGACAGGAGGTCGAGCTGGGCGGCGAGCGCGGTGAGCGGCGTGCGGATCTGGTGCGCGGCATCGGCGATGAAGCGCTTCATCACCGCGACGTGACCCGAGAGCCGGCCCATGAAGTGGTCGATCGAGGCGACGAGCAGGTGGATCTCGCGCGGGGCGGCGAGCCCGAGGGGCTGGAGGTCGTTGGGCCCGCGGGCCGCCAGCACGCCCTCGATGGCGCCGAGCGGCCGCAGGGCGGCGCGCACCGCCACCGCGACGGCGCCCAGCGCCAGCGCGCTCATCGCCAGTACCATCAGGCTCGCCTCCGCGGTGAGCCCACGGGCGAGCGCCCGGCGCGCCTCGCGGGTCTGGGCCACCACCACGGCGGCGAACCCCGCCTTCGTCGCGTCCGGCACGTAGCGCCCGGCCACCACCGCCCGCACCGCCTGGCCGCGATGCTCGGCATCGAGGAGGACCGGCCCGGCGGCGAGCCGCGCCCGGTCGACCGGCACCGCGAGGTCGGCGTCGCCGGTCAGCAGCCGGTCGGCGGGATCGACCACCTTGTAGAAGATCCGGTCGCGGGGGCTGAGGCCGAGGGTCTCGAAGGCGGAGAACGGCGGGTCGACGGTGATCTCGCGCCCGTCGCTGGCGATGGTCTCGGCGATCTGCAGCGCCGCCCCGACGAGGAGCCGGTCGTAGGCCTCGTCCGCCGCGTGCCGGGCCGAGGCCCAGGCGGCGACGAGGAGGAGCCCCGCCCCCGCCGCGAGGACGACCGCCAGCACCGCGACGAGGCGGGCGAACAGCGACGAGGCGAGCAGCGAGGGCGCTCGCTTGCCCGCGGAGGCGGGACCGGACGAGGCGGGAATCACGGAGTCGGGGATCATGATTCGGGATGGCCCGGCTCAGGATTTCCGGGTTCCTGGCACACCACCTGGTAGCCGAGCCCGCGCAGGGTGCGGATCTCGGCCCGGGCGCCGGCACCCGCGAGCTTGCGGCGCAGGCGCGCGACGATCTGCTCGACGGCGTTCTCGCTCGACTCCTCCTCGAAGGCGAAGACCCGCTCCAGCAGCTCGCCCTTGGCGAAGACGCGGCCGGGCCGGGCCGCCAGGATCTCGATCAGGGTCCATTCCCGGCGCGTCAGGTCCACGACCTCGCCGGCCACGCTGGCGCTGCGGGCCTCGCGGTCGAGGCGCAGGTTGCCGAGGGTGAGCGCGTTGTCGGCGTGGCCGCTGTTGCGGCGCAGGAGCGCGCGCACCCGCGCCTCGAGCTCGCGGAAGTCGAACGGCTTCACCAGGTAGTCGTCGGCCCCGAGATCGAGCGCCCCGACCCGGTCGTCGACCTCCGAGCGGGCGGTGAGGACGAGCACCGGCACCGGCCCGCGCCGGGCGCGCAGGCGCCTGAGGATCGCGAAGCCGTCGAGCCCCGGCAGGTTCACGTCGAGGATCACGAGGTCGTAGGCCTGCACGCCCAGCAGCGCGTCCCCGGCCGACCCGTCCACCTCCCAGTCGACCGCGTGACCGAGCCCGCGCAGGCGCGCCGCGATGGCCTCGCCGACGTCCCGCGTGTCCTCGACGAGCAGGATGCGCACGAAAATTCCTCTTTCGCCGGCCGGTGGAGATATCTGTCAGGTTGGCGACAGGTTCGAAGGCTACCCCACGCTCCAAGGCCCGGCCAAGCGGGCAATCGCGACGGACGAACGGGGAGGACACGCCATGAACGCACGCCCGACACTCATCCCGGAGCCGCTGCTCTCGGTCGAGGGCGTCACGCTCCAGTACAAGACCACCGACCACCTCGTGACCGCGACCTACCGGGTCGATTTCGAGGTGATGCCGGGCGACCGCTACATCCTGCTCGGGCCGTCGGGCTGCGGCAAGTCCACCCTGCTCAAGGCGATCGGCGGCTACATGACCCCGGTCGAGGGCGAGATCAAGCTCAAGGGCCGCAAGGTCACCGAGCCCGGCCCCGACCGGATGATGGTGTTCCAGGAATTCGACCAGCTCCTGCCCTGGAAGACCGTCAAGCAGAACGTCGCCTTCGCGCTGACCGCGAGCGGCCGGGCCAGCGGCGCGGAAGCGATGGACCGGGCGATGGCCTACATCGAGAAGGTGGGCCTCGCGAAGTTCGCCGATTCCTTTCCCCACATGCTGTCGGGCGGCATGAAGCAGCGCGTCGCCATCGCCCGCGGCATGGCGATGGAGCCCGACATCCTGCTGATGGACGAGCCCTTCGCGGCGCTCGACGCGCTCACCCGCCGCAAGATGCAGGACGAGCTCCTGCGCCTGTGGGAGGACACCCGCTTCACCGTCCTGTTCGTCACCCACTCGATCGAGGAGGCGATCAAGGTCGGCACCCGCATCCTGCTGCTCTCGCCCCATCCGGGCCAGGTCAAGGCGGAGCTCAACAGCCTGCCGGCCTCCGAGCTCGGCACCGCCGCGCAGGGCGCCCTCGAGACCCGCATCAACGACATGCTGTTCGCCTGACAAGACGACCCGGGAGACACGCCGTGACCGCCACCCTCGCCCCCCTCTCCACCCCGCCGCTGGTCCAGCGGCCCGAGATCGTCCGCGAGACCTCCGCCGCCGGCGCGATCAGCGTCGAGCAGCGCCTGTCCTTCGCCGAGCTCGCCTATCGCCAGAGCTGGCTGCGCAAGGCCCTGGTGCTCGCCGTCCTGGCGGCGGCCTGGGAGGCCTACGGCCGCTGGCTCGACAACCCGCTGCTGTTCCCGACCTTCTCGGCCACCGTCGAGGCCTTCGCCGCCGCGATCCTGAGCGGCGAGATCCCCGCCAAGGCGCTGGTCTCGCTCCAGACCCTCGCCATCGGCTACGGCATCGGCATCGTGCTGGCAGCCCTGCTGACCACCCTCGCCATCGGCTCGCGGATCGGCACCGACCTGCTCGAGACGCTGACCGCGATGTTCAATCCCCTGCCGGCGATCGCGCTGCTGCCGCTGGCGCTGATCTGGTTCGGCCTCGGCCAGGGCAGCGTGGTGTTCGTCCTCGTCCACTCGGTGCTGTGGGCGATCGCGCTCAACACCCATGCGGGCTTCCGCTCGGTCTCGAACACCCTCAGGATGGTCGGGCTGAACTACGGCCTGCGCAACCTCGCCCTGGTGCGGGCGATCCTGATCCCGGCGGCCTTCCCCTCGATCCTCACCGGCCTCAAGGTCGGCTGGGCCTTCGCCTGGCGCACCCTGATCGCCGCGGAGCTGGTCTTCGGCGTCTCCTCGGGCTCGGGCGGGCTCGGCTGGTACATCTTCGAGAACCGCAACGCACTCGAGACCACCAACGTCTTCGCCGGCCTGTTCACCGTCATCATGATCGGCCTCTTCGTCGAGAACGTGATCTTCGCCAACATCGAGAAGAAGACGATCCGCCGCTGGGGCATGCAGCACTAAAAAGAAGCGATCGCCCCCTGGACCGCGCACGGTCCGGGGGGCATGAACGACGAAAACGGGAGGATCGATCCATGTTCGCACGCAAGCTCCTCGGCCTCGCGGCCGGCGCTGCCCTGGCCTTGTCCCTCGGCCTCGCCCCGGCCCGCGCCGAGGTGTCCGAGGTCCGCATCTCCAAGGGCTACGGCGTCCTCTACCTGCCGCTCTTCGTGATGCAGGAGAAGAAGTTCCTGGAATCCCAGGCCGCCAAGGCGGGCCTCGGCGACGTCAAGGTGAGCTGGCTCACGCTCGACGGCGGCAACGTCATCAACGATGCGATGATCGCCGGCTCGCTCGACATCGCCGGCACCGGCGCCCCCGGCTTCCTCGCCCTGTGGTCGAAAGGCCGCGGCAGCCCAAAGACCGAGGTGATCGGCATCTCGGGCATGTCGACGACGGCCCTCGACCTCAACGTCAACAAGCCGGAGATCAAGTCGCTCGCCGACTTCACCCCGAAGGACAAGATCGCGATTCCCGGCATCAAGACCTCGCTCGCCGCGGTGGTGCTGCAGATGGCGGTGGCGAAGCAATTCGGGCCCGAGAACTACGCCAAGCTCGATTCGAGCACCGTCGGCCTGCCCCACCCGGAGGCGGTCGCCGCGCTGCTCTCGGGCAAGACCGAGATCGTCGGCCACTTCGCCTCGCCGCCCTTCACCAACGTCGAGCGCGCCGACCCGAAGATCCGCACGATCCTCAAGGCCTCGCAGGTCTTCGGCGACATCACCCTCGACGTGGTGTTCGCGCTCAAGCGCTTCACCGAGGCGAACCCGAAGGTCACGCAGGCCTTCCTCGCCGCCCTCGACGAATCGTGCGAGTTCATCAAGACCAACAAGGCCGAGACCGCCGAGATCTTCGCCCGCGCCTCGAAGGTGAAGGTGGCGCCCCAGGAGGTCGCGCAGATCCTCGACGACCCGGACAGCCGGTTCTCGGCAACGCCGCACGGCATCATGGAGTTCGTGACCTTCATGAACCGGGCCGGCATCATGAAGACCAAGCCGACGAGCTGGCAGGACCTGTTCATCCCGGCCCTGCGCGACCGCGCCGGCAGCTGATCCGCCGCCGCCCCCGACCGGCCCCGCCGCGCACCTGCACGGCGGGGCTTTTTTACGTTTGGTTAAGCATGTCGTCGCCTCATGCGGCCCATGCCGACTCACGCGACGACGACCCGCCCCACACCCCCGCGTCCCGCCGCCGATCCGCTCGGCGATGCCCGCGACCTCCAGGCCAGCATCGCGGCCTTGCGGCTCCTGCTGCGCGCCCAGAGCCGCCAGCTCGAGGCCCTGGAGCGCCGCCTGTCGCCGGCCGGCAGCCCGGCCGAGACCGGGGCGCGGCGCCTGCGCGCCCTGAAGGCCGGCGCCTGAGGCGGGGGCGCCGCCGCAACCCGAGAGTGCAGTTTCGCCGGTCGTGCACGTCGGTGACCAGGCCGTAACCTTGATCGAGTCCCGAATGGACCACGCCCCCCTGCCCGGCGTTATCCGGTTGACAGTGAGAGGAGAGGAAGCGTGGACACCTGCAGCGGGACGCCCGTCAGCCTGACCCTGGGTCGACGCAGGATCGAGGGTGTCCTGCGCGCCGTCGGCGAGTTCGTCGACATGCCCGAGGCGCCCGGGACCCCGGGGCGCCGGTTGCGCAACCTGATCCTCGATTTCGGGCCGGCCTGCGCCCCGGTCGAGGTCTGGCTCGCCGAGCCGGAACCCCTCGGCCCGCCCGCCCCTACCGCTTCATCAAGGTCCTGAGCACCTCCAGGATGTCGTCGCCGCGGCAGGGCCGGGCGACGAAGCGGGCATGGGACGGCATCCGCTCCGGATCGGGCTTGGTGCGGCCCGACACCACGACGATCGGCAGGTCGGGCCGCATCTGGGCCGCCGTGCGGGCGAGGTCGAAGCCGTCGGTCTTGCCGGAGAGCTCGACATCCGTGATCAGCGCGACGATGTCGCTCCGCCCGGTCAGCAGGCCGAGTGCCCGCTCGGCGGAGGCCGATTGCAGCGCCTCGAATCCGGCGGCGTCCAGCACGTCGCTGAGATCCATGATCGTCAGCGCCTCGTCCTCGACCACCAGGATCACGGGCCGCTCGCCGTCCTGGGCGTCCTTGGCATTCACGGTGTCGTTGTCCACGTCGCCTGTCCTTGCCGGTCGGGCCCATCCGGAGCGCCCGCCCGGGAGCGGCGCGGCCGAAGGGGCGGTGTCGCGTTGTCGGGCGGCCGGTCACGGCCGACCGGCGCCCACGCGCCGGCCGATGATCGAAACGGCCGATACCCTGCACCGGTTGCAGCGACGCCCCGCCCCGCCGCCGTGATTTCGCGGCCGCGCCGCGCCCTGAATCGACGAACCCGGCGATCTCGCGCTTGCGCCGCGGCCCGCGCCCCGCTAGAGGACGGCACCTGACCGGCACGGGCGCTCCGCCGCCCCGCCGATCTGGCCCGGAGAGGTGGCCGAGTGGTTGAAGGCGCACGCCTGGAACGCGTGTATACGGGCAACCGTATCGAGGGTTCGAATCCCTCTCTCTCCGCCAAATTCAGAGATCAGGTCGCGTCGGCGCCTTTCTGACCGCGGCCGATCCAAGAGCTGTCCTGCGTGATCGCGGCCTGGTCCATGCACAGGCATGTCGGTCGAGCGCGACGCCGGTATCCGTCCGGAAGCACAGCGAACTCGAACGACACGACCTGCAGCATCCCGTGCCGTCGTCTTTCTCGGCGACCAGGATCGCCGGGTGTCGGTGCCGTCGAGGAGATGGTGTCGGAGGCGGGCAGGTGCAGGGCGGGCAGGATCGTCCCCCCGTCGCCCCGCCCCTGGATCGCGCCTCGCACGGGCAAGTCCGGGACCGCCCTCGCCTCGCCCGTCCCCCTTCCCCGATGGTGGCCGAACCGGCGTGCGCCAGCGGCGTGCTGGTGGGCCCGCACCTCCGTCGCGTCCACGACGTGCAGGTCCCGCTCGAGGTCGCCGCGGGCATCCGCCTGCGCTTGCCGGACGGCGCGATCCACGATGCCTGCAACCGGCCCGAGGGCGCCACGCCCTTCGACACGCACGAGGCCCGCAACTGGATCGTCCAGGCCGACGGAGAGCCCTATTGCCCGCCCTGGATCCGCGACCGCGTCCCCGAGGACGAGACCGAGGGCCTGCGCGTCGTCGGCGCCCGCTCGGCCTGATGCTGCCGCGTCCGGGTCGGAAGGAGCGCCCGGCCTTCAGCCGGACGCTCCCCCCTTGACGCCTCAGGCAGGCGCGCCCGCGGCCTTCGCCTCGCGGCGGCGCGCATGCAGCACGTACTCGGTGTAGCCGTTGGGCTGGACGCGGCCCTTGAACACCAGGTCGCAGGCAGCCTGGAAGGCGGAGCCGTCGAAGCCGGGCGCCATCGGGCGGTAGAGCGGGTCGCCGGCATTCTGGCGGTCCACCACCTTTGCCATGCGCTTCATCGTCTCCATCACCTGGTCCTGCGAGACCACGCCGTGGTGCAGCCAGTTGGCGATGTGCTGGGACGAGATCCGCAGGGTCGCGCGATCCTCCATCAGGGCGACGTCGTGGATGTCCGGCACCTTGGAGCAGCCGACGCCCTGGTCGATCCAGCGCACGACGTAGCCCAGGATGCTCTGGACGTTGTTGTCGATCTCCTGCTGGACGTCGTCGGGGGCGAAGTTCGAGCGGGCGAGCGGGATCTGCAGGATCTCGTCGAGGGCCGAGCGCGGCCGGCGCGCCAGCTCCTGCTGGCGGGCCTTCACGTCGGTCTCGTGGTAGTGCAGCGCGTGCAGCGTCGCGGCGGTCGGCGAGGGCACCCAGGCGGTCGAGGCGCCGGCCTTCGGATGGGCGCCCTTCTGCATCAGCATGTCGGCCATGGCGTCGGGCGCCGCCCACATGCCCTTGCCGATCTGCGCCCGGCCGAGCAGGCCGCAGGCCAGACCCACGTCGACGTTGTTCTCCTCGTAGCCCTTGATCCAGGGCGTGCCCTTCATGTCGTTCTTGCGGATGACCGGGCCGGCCTCCATCGCGGTGTGGATCTCGTCGCCGGTGCGGTCGAGGAAGCCGGTATTGATGAACACCACCCGCTCGGACGCCGCCCTGATGCAGGCGGCGAGGTTGACCGTGGTGCGGCGCTCCTCGTCCATGATGCCCATCTTGAGGGTGTTGGGCTTCAAGCCCAGCATCGCCTCGACGCGGGTGAACAGCTCGACCGCGAAGGCGACCTCCTCGGGTCCGTGCATCTTCGGCTTGACGATGTAGACCGAGCCGCGGCGGCTGTTGCGGAGGCCCGTGCTCCTGAGGTCGTGGATCGCGATCAGCGCGGTCACGGCGGCGTCCAGGATGCCCTCCGGCACCTCCGCCCCGCTCTCGTCCAGCACCGCGTCGGTGAACATGTGGTGGCCGACATTGCGCACCAGCATCAGGGAGCGGCCGGGCACGGTCACCTCGCCCGTGCCGTCCGGCGCGGTGTAGGTGCGGTCGGGGTTGAGCTTGCGCTCGAAGCGCTTACCGTCCTTCTCGACCGCGGCCGAGAGCGTGCCGTTCATCAGGCCGAGCCAGTTGCGGTAGACCACGACCTTGTCGTCGGCATCGACCGCCGCGACCGAATCCTCGAGGTCCATGATGGTCGAGACCGCCGACTCGATCACGATGTCGGCGACGCCCGAGGCGTCGAAGCGGCCGATCCGGTGGGTGCGGTCGAGCACGATCTCGGCGTGCAGGCCGTTGTGGCGCAGCAGCAGCGCCGTCGGCGAACCGGCCTTGCCGCGGTAGCCCGCGAAGGCGTCGGGCCGGGCGAGCGGGATGGTGTCGCCGGTATTCATGTTGCCGACGAGCTGGCCGCCCTCGACCGCGTAGGTCACGACGTCGGCGTGGCGGCCGCCGGCGAGCGGCATGTTGCGGTCGAGGAAGGCGCGGGCGCGGGCCACCACCCGGGCGCCGCGGGTGCGGTTGTAGCCCCCGCCCCGGGTCGCGCCGCCCTCCTCCGACACCGCGTCGGTGCCGTAGAGCGCGTCGTAGAGCGAGCCCCAGCGGGCATTGGCGGCGTTGAGCGCGTAGCGGGCGTTCGAGGTCGGAACCACGAGCTGCGGGCCGGCGATCGTCGCGATCTCGTCGTCGACGTTCTCGGTGCGGACCTGGACCGGGCCGGGATCGGGCAGGAGGTAGCCGATCTCGGTGAGGAAGGCCTTGTAGGCGGCCTCGTCGACCGGCTTGCCGATCCGCTCGCGGTGCCAGGCGTCGATGCGCGCCTGCAGGGCGTCGCGGGTCTCGAGCAGGGCGCGGTTGCGGGGGCTCAGGTCGCGCACGATGGCCGAAAGGCCGGTCCAGAACGCCTCCGGGGCGATCCCGGTGCCCGGCAGGGCTTCGTTCACCACGAAATCGTGCAGCACGGATGCCACCGACACGCCGCCGACCGTCTTGCGATCCATGTTCTTTCCTCCCGCCGGCCCCGCGCACGGGCCGCGTCGCGGCTCCCCTTAACAGGGGTTGCGGGCGCCAGAAAGTCGGGGTTGCGCCGGCACGATGCGGCAATCCCGCCCCGGACGCGGCGGGGATGCCGGCGGGCCCGCGCAGGATGAGGAGACCTGTCGAAAACGTCATGCAGGGTATGGGCGAAAATGCTCCGCTCGCGCGTTGCCTCCCCGTGACAAACGCCGGCCCCCCTCCCATCTCGTGGGCGCCGGGCCGGGCCCGCCCGCCGGCCATCGAAGGAGTACGGCTCCATGAACAGCGAAGAACGCGACGTCATCAACGGCATATTCCAGCGACTGGAGCAGGCCGCGCAGCAGCCCCGCGATGCCGACGCGGAGCGCTTCATCGCCGACAAGATCCGCGCCCAGCCCTACGCGCCCTACGCGATGGCCCAGCTCGTCTACGTGCAGGAGGAGGCGATCAAGAGCCTCAACCAGCAGCTCGAGCAGGCCCGCGCCGAGGCCCAGCGCGCCGGCCAGGGCGCGGGCGCCGGCCAGGGTTCGGGCGGCGGCGGCTTCTTCTCCAGCATCTTCGGCGGCGGCTCGCGGCCCGAGCCGCAGCAGCAACCGCCGCGCGGCGGCGCCTGGGGCAACCAGGGCGGCGGCTACGGTCAGCAGCAGCCGGGTTACGGGCAGCAGCCCGGCTACCCGCCGCAGCAGCCGGGCTACGCCCCGCAGCAGGGCGGTCCGTGGGGCGGCCAGCCGCAGGCGCCGCAGCAGCGCGGCGGCGGCTTCCTCGCCACCGCCCTGCCGATGGCGGCGGGCGCGGCGGGCGGCATGCTGCTCGGCAGCGCGCTCAGCAACGCCTTCGCGGGCGGCCACTCGTCGCTCGGCAGCATGGCGGGCCTCGGCGGCGCCGGCATGGGCGGCGGCGAGACGGTGGTCGAGAACAACTACTTCGGCAACCAGGGCGGCAGCGAGGATTTCGGCGCACCGCTCGGCGGCGACGATGCCGGCTTCCAGGACGCCTCGTTCGACGGCGACGGGGGCGATGGCGGCAGCGACGACTGGGTCTGACCCGGCACTCGCACGCGACGTCGTGAACGTCCGATACCGCAGCGCCTTCGAGCAGATCGGTTCGAAGGCGCCGGCTGAGCCCGCGAGGTCTCCATCTCCCGGCGCCGATGCGCCGGATGCCCCGGCGTCGACGTGCTGATGCCACGACGCGAAAGCACGACAGGCCCCGCCGCGGCAGCGCGGCGGGGCCTGTTGCCAACGTCACATCACCATCACGCGGGCGCCGACCGGCACGCGCTCGTAGAGGTCCATCACGTCCTCGTTCATCATCCGGATGCAGCCCGAGGAAACGGACTGGCCGATCGTGTGCGGCTCGTTGGTGCCGTGGATGCGGTAGAGCGATGAGCCGAGATAGAGGGCGCGGGCGCCGAGCGGGTTCGAGGGACCGCCGGCCATGTGGCGCGGCAGGTCCGGACGCCGGCGCAGCATCTCGGCCGGCGGGGTCCAGTCCGGCCATTCGCGCTTGGCGCTGACCGTCTTCATCCCCGACCAGGCGAAGCCCGGCCGGCCGACGCCGATGCCGTAGCGCAGGGCCCGGCCTCCGGGCTGGACGAGGTAGAGGAAGCGCGACGGCGTGTCGATCACGACGGTGCCGGGCCGCTGCCCGCCGTCGTAGGCGACTTCCTGGCGCTGGAAGCGCGGGTCCATCGCGCGGCCGATCCCCTCCTCCCGGGCCTCCGGGACGGGCATCGGGGCACGACCGGCGCCGGGCGTCTCGAACGGGTCGGCATAGGCCTGCCGGCCGGGATACGGCTGCGCCGGGTAGGCCTGGGGTGCGTATGTCCGGGCCGGCACCGGGTCGCCGGAATGCAGGGCCTGCCCGGCGACGTCCGGCGCGTAGCCGACCTGGGCGCCGGAATAGCCCGCGGCGGCGTAGCCGGCGGTACGGGCATAGGTCGGCCGCGGCCCGTAGGCATCGGCGGGGTAGCCGGAGCGGCCGTAGCCGCGGCCAGGCAGGATCGTGCCGTCGGCCGCGACCGGTGCGGGGCGCAGGGGCCGGGCCGCGGCCGCCGGATCCTGCCCGGTCATCAGGAACTCGATGAAGCCGCCGCCATAGCCACCCGGCGCACCCTGAGCCAGCGCCGGCCCCGCCCCGAGACCCGCCGCGACCGCCCCGGCCAGCACCACCCCGCGCAACACCATCGCACCCGTCCCCGAACCTCTGGCCCGGCGGAAGGCCGGCTCCCCGCGAAGAGAGCAGGCCGGCCGGCATCGGGCGGTGAAGGAACGTGGTGACCATTCGGCTAAAGCCTTGCGGCGAATCGTTAATCCGCCCGCATCGTGAATCCTTCGTCACCGCGACCGCCGGATGCGGCAGGCATTCAGCAATTCGCAATCAATCCCGGAGACAGTGGCGGGGTGGGCCGTGCGATGCGGCCGCGGTTGCAGGCTCTCTCGGATCCATGAAGAACAAGCGCTTCCGCATCGAGGACAGTCTCGGCGTGTCCTACGCTCCGGTCGAGGCGGCCCCGTCGGCGCCGTCGGCCAACGACGACCGGATCTCCGAGATCCTGGCGACGGTCAACGAGCTGAAGCGGCTGACCCAGACCACGACCGGCGACGTGATCGATGCCTGCCGGCGCGAGATCACCGAGGTCTACGGGCTGCGCGACGAGCTCGACGTGATGAAGGCCGCGATCGGCCGGACCAAGCACGAGATCGCGGTGCTGCACCGCCAGGATTTCGACGGCAAGGGCGTGCGCCGGGCCGCCGGCGAGCTCGACGCGGTCGTCGACGCCACCGAGCGGGCGACCACCACCATCCTGGCCGCGGTCGAGGACATCGAGACCCACGCCTCGGTGCTGCGCTCGAGCGGCGCGCTCAAGGACCGCTCCGACGTCGACGCCATCCTCGAGCGGACCGTGGTGCTCTACGAGGCCTGCAACTTCCAGGACCTGACCGGCCAGCGCATCAGCAAGATCGTCAACGTGCTGAAGTTCGTCGAGGACCATATCGACCGGATGATCGAGGCCTGGGGCGGGCTCGACGCCTTCAAGGACCTGATGGGCGAGAGCACCGGCGTCAGCATCGACGACGAGAGCAGCCTGCTCAACGGACCGAAGCTCGACGAGGATCCGGGCCACGTCGACCAGACCGACATCGACGCGCTGTTCGACTGAGCATTATCGTCGCTCACCCTGCGCACACAGAATCGGAATTCTCCATCGTCATCCCGGGCGCGCGCAGCGGAACCCGGGATGACAGCGGAGAATGAAGCCGTGAATTTTTCCGCCTGAGAGCTTGCGCGACTTGCGTCGAAGGTTCCCCCAATTTTGTCCTCATCCCGAGGTCGTGGAGTGAGCAGAAACCCTCTTCGAAATCAATATTACAGCAGAATAGCGATATAGTCGCCATTTCATCTCGGCGCGCCAAATCGATTACTTCGGCATCGCGCCCCGCCCGACCATCCGGCCGAGCCGCGACCATGCAGCCGCCAGCGCCCCGCGCTCCCCTCCCCCCACCGCCATCCGCTCCATCCGCCGCAGCAGTCCCTCCGCCGCCGCCCGGGGGTCGGGCAGGAACTGCTGGCTGTTGAAGGCGCCGGGCTCCGTCTCCACCGTACCCGGCTGGTGCAGGTAGGCGACGGCGTTGCCGCACAGGGCGTCGACAAGCAGGAAGGTCGGGTTGATCCCGGGTCCGGCGCTCAAGGCCGCGACCCGGCGGCCGGGCGGCGCGAACAGGGCGGTGTGCAGGGCCGAGCCGAGGGAGCCCGCCAGCACCCGGCGCCGGGCGAACAGCCGGACCTGCTCGGCAAAGCCCATCGCCTCCGGGTGCAGGATCTCGACGCCCTCGCGCGCCAGGATCTCCGTCACCTCCTCCTCGTTGGCGAAGCGGCGCACGCCGCCCGCGAGCCGCGTCTTGGCGAGGTAGGCCGGGCGATCGTCGGCATCGACCTCCCCCGGCGCGTAGCAGCTGGCGCCGATCCGCAGGCACAGGTCGCGGAAGACCGTGTGGGCGAAGGCCTCCTCGCGGAAGGCCGGCTCCGGCACGACGACGCGGCGCAGCCGCACCGGCTCGTCGAAGGCGTGGATCTCCCGCACGCTCAGGCCGAGCAGGCCCAGGATGTCGACGGCGAAGCGGTAGGGCTGCCACAGCGCCTCGTGGACCGGCGCGTAGCAGAGGATCGGCGCGGCCGGCCGCGCCTCGAGGAGGGGCCAGAACCGCGGCAGGGTGGTGACGAGGAAGTGCCCGTAATGCAGGTGGGCGCCGCCGAGGAACAGGTAGGTCTCCTCCGGCGCCTCGGGCACGTCCGCCGGCAGGCCCGCGGACCACTCCGCCGGCCAGTCGGTGCGTTGCCAGGACGGCGCGTCGCCCGGCCCCCGGATATCGACGCTCGACGGGACGGCGCGGCGCGCGGCGTCGAACAGGGCCGAGGGCTGTCCCCGGGCCGTGCTGTGCGGCAGGTAGACGGCGTGCTCGATCGTGCGCACGGCCGGCAGCGCGCGCCGGAGGCGCGGGATCCGGGGCGTCCGGCAGTCGCGGAGGGTCATGCGCGGAGGGTCATGCGGCGGGCGGGGTCAAGCGGCGGGTCCTCCGGCGCGGGGGCTGACGAGGCCTTGTCGCAGCGGCCTTGTCCACGGGTGGCCTTTTAGCGCCTGGCCGCGGTCTTTCCAGCGGCCCGCTCGCCGCCTACATCGCCCTCATGAGCCGACAGCCTGGGAACGACGTGCCGCCCGACGCCCTCGACACCCTCGAGGACGACGACGAGGCGGTGGACGCCCTCGACACCGCCCCGGAGATCGATTTCGACCTCGATGCCGGCGCCGGCGCGATCCAGGCCGGCACGGCGGTGATCCGCCGGTTCTGGACCACCCTGCCGACCTCGCCGGGCGTCTACCGGATGTTCGACGCCAAGGGCGACGTGCTCTACGTCGGCAAGGCCAAGAACCTGAAGAACCGGGTCGGCTCCTACGCGCGGGGCCAGGCGCACACCAACCGCATCGCCCGGATGATCGCCGAGACGGCCTCGATGGAGTTCGTCACCACGGCGACCGAAACCGAGGCCCTGCTGCTCGAGGCCAACCTCATCAAGCAGTTGAAGCCCCGCTTCAACGTGCTGATGCGGGACGACAAGTCCCTGCCCTACATCCTGCTCACCGCCGATTCCGACGCGCCGCAGCTCGTCAAGCATCGCGGCGCGCGGCGACGGGCCGGGCACTACTACGGCCCCTTCGCCAGCGTCTGGGCGGTCAACCGCACGGTCAACGCGCTCCAGCGCGCCTTCCTCCTGCGCTCCTGCTCCGACAGCTACTTCGAGAACCGGACGCGGCCCTGCCTGCTCTACCAGATCAAGCGCTGCTCGGGCCCCTGCACCCAGGAGATCTCGGTCGAGGACTATGCCGGCCTCGCCGCGGAAGCGCGGGGGTTTCTCTCGGGCAAGTCGAATGCCGTGAAGGAGCGCATGGCCGCCGAGATGCAGGCGGCATCCGACGCCTGGGAGTTCGAGAAGGCGGCGCGCTACCGCGACCGGATCGCCGCGCTCGCCGCCATCCAGGGCGTGCAGGGCGTGAACACGCAGGGGATCGAGGAGGCCGACGTCTTCGCCCTCGACGAGCAGGCCGGGCAGTTCTGCATCGAGGTGTTCTTCTTCCGCAACTGGCAGAACTGGGGCAACCGGGCCTACTTCCCGAAGGCCGACCGCAGCATGAGCCCGGCCGAGGTGCTGGCCTCGTTCCTGGCCCAGTTCTACGACGACAAGCCGGCGCCGCGACTGGTCCTGACCTCGCACGAGATCGAGGATGCGGAACTCGTCGCCGCCGCGCTCTCGACGCGCAGCGAGAACCGGGTCGAGATCCACTGCCCGAAGCGGGCCGAGCGCAAGAACCTCGTCGACTACGCCGCCCGCAACGCCCGCGAGGCCCTGGGGCGGCGGCTTGCCGACACCGCCTCGCAGGGCAAGCTGCTGGCGGCTCTGGGCACGTCCTTCAACCTCGCCGCGGCGCCGCGGCGGATCGAGGTCTACGACAACTCCCACATCATGGGGACGAACGCCGTCGGCGCGATGATCGTCGCCGGCCCGACCGGCTTCATGAAGACCCATTACCGCACCTTCACCATCAAGTCCGAGGAGGTGAAGCCCGGCGACGATTACGGCATGATGCGCGAGGTGCTGCAGCGCCGCTTCTCGCGCCTGGTCAAGGAGCATCCCCGGACCACGGCCGAGGCCGCCCGCGCCGCCGCCGAGGGCGGGCCGGCGCGGCCTGAGCCCGCGCCCGATCCGGCCGACACCGACGCCTTCCCGGCCTGGCCCGACCTGGTGCTGGTCGACGGCGGCCGCGGCCAGCTCGAGGCGGCCCGCAAGGCCCTCGACGAGGTCGGGGTCACCGACGTGCCGCTCGTCGGCATCGCCAAGGGGCGCGATCGGGATGCGGGGCGCGAGACCTTCTTCGTGCCCGGCCAGGCGCCGTTCCGGCTGCCGCCGCGCGACCCGACGCTCTACTTCGTCCAGCGCCTGCGCGACGAGGCCCACCGCTTCGCGATCGGGGCGCACCGGGCCAAGCGCAAGCGCGAGATGGTGAAGAACCCCCTCGACGAGATTCCCGGCATCGGCCCGACGCGCAAGCGCGCGCTCCTGCACCATTTCGGGACCGTGAAGGCGATCCAGCGCGCCGCGCTCGAGGACCTCGCCCGGACGCCCGGGGTGAACGCCGCCACGGCCCGCGCCGTCTACGACTTTTTTCATGCGGATGCGTGAGTCGGGGCCGATGCGCGACGCCCCGTCCGAGACCAGATCTGTTGACGCCCCCTCCTCCCGCGTGGTTTCACCGACGGCGATGAACGTGGTCCTGCCCCGGCGCCGCTCGACGGCCCTGAACCTCGCGAACCTCCTGACCTACGGCCGCCTGGTCGCGGTCCCGGTGGTCGTGGCGCTGCTGTTCTGGCCGCAGGACGACACCGCGCGCTGGGTCGCCGTCGCGGTCTTCGTCGTCGCGGCGATCACCGACTACCTCGACGGCTACGTCGCCCGCACCTACTCGCAGAGCTCGGCGCTCGGGCGGATGCTCGACCCGATCGCCGACAAGCTCCTCGTCGCCGCGAGCCTCCTGATGCTCTGCGCTGACGGCACGATCCGCGGCTGGTCGCTCTGGGCCGCGATCGTGATCCTGTGCCGCGAGATCCTGGTCTCGGGCCTGCGCGAGTACCTGGCCGAGCTGAAGGTCGGCGTGCCGGTGAGCCGGGTCGCCAAGTGGAAGACCGCGGTGCAGCTCGTGGCGCTCGGCGTGCTGATCGCGGGTCCGGCCGGCGAGCGGGTGCTGCCCGGCAACGGCACGCTGGGCCTCGTGCTGCTGTGGCTCGCCGCCGCGCTGACGCTGTATACCGGCTACGACTACATGCGCTCCGGCATCCGCCACGTCATCGACGACGAGAGATGAGCCGCCGCCGATGAAGCTCGTCTACTTCGCCTGGGTCCGCGAGCGGATCGGCCGCCCCGAGGAGACCCTCGACCTGCCGCCGCAGGTGACCACGGTCGCCGACCTCGTCGCCTGGCTGAAGGGCCGGGGCGAGGAATACGCCTACGCCTTCGAGGCCGACGGCGTGGTGCGCGCCGCCGTCGACCGGGTCCACGCCAAGCCCGAGACGCCGCTCGCCGGCGCCGGCGAGGTGGCGTTCTTCCCGCCGATGACCGGCGGCTGAGGCGCCCCGCCGGGATCGATCGCCCCGAAGGGCGGCGGACAATCCGCTTGACGCGGCCGGGACCGGGCGACAGTGTCGCGGGGCATGATCAGGCCCGCGACCCTTTGCGACCGACGCCGACGCCGCTCCCTTCAAGCGGCGGCTTGCGGGCCTGCGCGTCGATCGGCGTCGCTCCACAGGGACTGCACCTGAACCCCGGGTGCCCCAGGACGGAGCGGCCCCTTCCCGCGTTCCCGAACCCCCGCAGCCCCCGGCTCCGGGGGTTTTCTTTTGCCCGCATCCCGGAAAGGACACACCCATGAGCATCCGCGTCGGCATCGTCGGCATCAGCGGTTTCGGCGGCGGCGAGGCGATGCGCCTGATCGCGAGCCACCCCGCCTTCGAGCTGGTCTACGCCGCCGGCGAAGGCAGCGCCGGCACGCCCCTCGTCGACCGCTTCCCCGGCCTGCCGGCAAGGCTCGCCGGGCTGGTGATCGAGAAATGGGACCCGGCGCGCCTGCCGGCGCTCGATGTGCTGTTCGCCTCGCTGCCGACGGGCGCCTCGGCCGAGGCGCTGGCGCGGGTGCCGGCGGGCGTGAAGATCGTCGATATCGGCGGCGACCACCGCTACGTCGACGGCTGGACCTACGGCCTGGCCGACATCTGGCCGGACCGGATCGCCGGGCGGAGCCGGATCGCCAATCCCGGCTGCTTCCCGGTGGCGACCCTGACCGCGCTGGCGCCGCTCCTGGCCGGCGGCCTGATCGAGCCCGGCCACATCGTGATCGACGCCAAGACCGGCATCTCCGGCGCCGGCCGGGGCGGCGGCGACAGCCGGTTCGGCTACGCCGAGAGCAACGAGAACCTGGTGCCCTACGGGCTCCTCCGGCACACCCACATGCCCGAGATGGCCGAGACGATCGAGCGGCTGAGCGGCGGCAGCGCGGCGGGGCTCGTCTTCACCCCGCACCTGGTGCCGATGACCCGCGGCCTCCTCGCCACCATCTACTGCCGCGGCCGCGCCACGACGGAGCAGTGCCTGGATGCGGCCCGGCGCTTCTATGCCGGGCGGGCCTTCGTCCGCGTCACCGACCGACCGCCGCAGACCAAGTGGGCCACCGGCTCGAACCTCGCCTTCGTCAGCTACGCGGCCGATCCGGAGCGCAACCTGGTGATCGCGATGGGCGCCGTCGACAATCTCGGCAAGGGGGCGGCCGGCCAGGCGGTGCAGAACGCGAACCTGATCTGCGGCCTGCCGGAGACCGCCGGACTGGACGGCGTCGCGCTCTGGCCGTGACGCCGGCGATCCGGCCGGCGTCACGCCGGTGAGGCACCCCTCGCATCCGGATCGCGCCCGACCCGCCCCGACGGCCGCTCCCCGGCGGAGAGGCCGCCGGACTTTCCCTGCCCGCCGGTCTCGCGCAGTATGGCGCGAGAGAGCCGGCGCACGGCTCCGGCGGAGATCCGGGAGGGACGCGGTGCGGTCTGCCGTGATGGCCCATATCGACGAGCTCGTCCGCACCGCCAGCGACGGCGGCGGCGGGCGCGACCCGCTCATCGACCAGTCGTGGCGGCGCTGCCTCGCCGAGTACCGGCTCGACCCCGCGGCGCCGCGGCGGGCCTACATCCACACCCAGGCGCGCCTGCAGGAGCACCGCGACGCCCTCGACGACCTGATCCGCGTGGCGCGGTTCGGCGTCGAGGCGCTGTACCGGCAGGTCTCTGGGCTCGGCTACGTGCTGATCCTCGCCGATGCCCGCGGCGTCGCGGTCGACTTCATCGGCGATCCCGGGCGCGACGGCGACCTGCGCCGCGCCGGCCTCTACCGCGGCTCGGACTGGAACGAGCACCTCGCCGGCACCTGCGCGGTCGGCACCTGCATCGCCACCGGCGAGGCGCTGTCGGTCCATCTCGACGACCATTTCGCCGGCGACCATATCGGGCTGACCTGCACCGCCGCCCCGGTCTACTCCGCCGACGGCACGCTCGCGGCGGTGCTCGACATCTCGGCCCTGCAATCGCCGGCGCCGAAGGCGAGCCAGCATCTCGCCCTCCAGCTCGTCACGTCCTTCGCTCACCGGATCGAGACCGCGAGCCTGCACAACGGCTTCCGGCGCGAGTGGATCCTGCACCTGTCGCGCTCGCCGGAATTCGCCGACATCGAGCCCGAGCTGGCCCTGGCGGTCGATGCCGGCGGGCGCCTCCTCGGCTTCAACAGCCGGGCGCGGGCGCTGATCGACGCCGCCCTGCACCGTCCGCGCGGGCCCGCCGAGCACCGCCGACCCGATCTCCGCCGACCCGATCTCCGCCATGCCGGGCTCGGCCTGCGCCTCGACGCGCTGTTCGAGGTCTCGGTCGACGACCTGCCGCGCTTCACCCGGGCGGTGCCGGTCGAGCGGCGCGTGCTGCGCCTGCGCGGCGGCGAGCGCTTCTACGCCCTGGCGCTGGAACCGGCCGCCGCCGCCCGGGGCGCGCGGCCGGTCGCCCCGCCGCCCGCCACCGATCCGGTCCTGCCCGTGGACGATCCCGCCCTGGCCGAGACGGCCCGGCGGGCCTCGCGGCTGTTCGCGGCCGGGGTGAGCCTCCTCGTCGGCGGCGAGACCGGCACCGGCAAGGAGTTCTTCGCGCGTGCCCTGCACCGCGCCTCTCCCCGGGCGGCCAAGCCCTTCGTGGCGGTCAATTGCGCGGCTTTGCCCGAGACCCTGATCGAGTCCGAGCTGTTCGGGCACGAGGCCGGCGCCTTCACGGGCGCGGCCGCCAAGGGCCGGGCCGGCCTGGTGCAGCAGGCCGATGGCGGGACCCTGTTCCTCGACGAGATCGGCGACATGCCGCTCCACGCCCAGACCCGCCTGCTGCGGGTCCTGGCCGAGCGCGAGGTGACGGCCGTCGGCGCCGCGAGCCCCCGGGCGGTCGACATCCGGGTGATCGCCGCGACCCATCGCGACCTCGACGCCCTGGTGCGCGAGGGGCGCTTCCGCGAGGACCTGCTGTACCGTCTCGCCGGGGCCCGGTTCACGCTGCCGTCCTTACGCGAGCGCGAGGACCTGCCCGCCCTCGTCGCCCGGCTCCTGGCGGGGCGGCCCGGCGCCCCGCGATTGTCGGGCGAGGCGGCGGCGGCGCTCCGGCGTCATGCCTGGCCCGGCAACGTCCGCGAGCTCGTCTCCGCCCTCGACTATGCCTGCGCGCTGGCCGATGGGCCGGAGATCGACCTCGACGACCTGCCGCCGACGGTGAAGGCCGGGCGCCGGGACGCCGCACCGCCGGCCCTGGCCGGGGACGATCCGCTCGAGGCGGCCCTGCGCCGGCGCGCCTGGAACGTCTCGGCGGTCGCCCGCGACCTCGGGCTCGACCGCTCGACCGTGCACCGGCGCATGCGTCGCCTCGGCCTCGTCTCGCCCAACCATGGGGGGTGACGGGGATGCCCCACCTGGAGCGGCGCCACAGGTGAGGCGCCGCAGGTGTTGCTCCCGGTCGCGCTCCGAGGGAAGGCTCGCTCCCGCGGCCGACGCGATCCGATCGAGACGATCCGGCATGCCGCCGAGATCGTCCCGTTCCTGGCCAAGACATCGCCCGACGCTGTACGGCCATATCGGCCTAAACAATGACTTCGGAGAGACGTGATATCTCCGAACCGTCCTCACCGATCATGCGATCGTCGATCGACCGAGACGTCGCGATCCGGTCGAGGCCGGCGCCGACGACACCATGTGTCCGAATATTCGCCGAAGCAGGCGATCCTCCCGTCTCCGCACCCGTGGCACACCGCTTGCGCGATCCGCCCCGCAACGACAACAGGAGGAAACCCGATGGACGCCATGGTTCGCAGGCCGGAGCGCCTGTCCCCCGCCGACGAGCGGGTGATCGCCTGGCTCGACCGGTTCGAGGCGGCCCTGCGCGCGCGGGACGCCGCGGGGGCGGCGGCCTCGTTCGCCGAGACCTGTTTCTGGCGCGACCTCGTCGCCTTCACCTGGAACATCGCCACGATGGAGGGGCGGGGCGCGATCCGCGACATGCTGGCGGCGCAGCTCGGCGCGGTCTCGCCCGGGAGCTTCACGCTGGAGGAGCCGGCGAGCGAGGCGGACGGCGTCACCGAGGCCTGGATCGGCTTCGAGACGGACGCCTTGCGCGGGCGCGGCTACCTGCGGCTCAAGGGCGAGGAGGCCTGGACCCTGCTCACCGCGGCGCGCGAGCTCAAGGGCTTCGAGGAGCCGGGCGGGCCGCGCCGCGAGAAGGGCGTCCATCACGGCGTCGAGCCCGGACGGCGCTCCTGGGCGGAGCGGCGGCAGGACGAGGAGGCCGCGCTCGGCCGCACCCGCCAGCCCTACGCGCTGGTGGTCGGCGGCGGCCAGGGCGGCATCGCGCTCGGCGCGCGGCTCAAGCGCCTCGGCGTGCCGGCCCTGGTGGTCGACAAGCACGACCGGCCCGGCGACCAGTGGCGCAAGCGCTACAAGTCGCTGCACCTGCACGACCCGGTCTGGTACGACCACCTGCCCTACCTGCCCTTCCCCGACCACTGGCCCGTCTTCGCCGCCAAGGACAAGGTCGGCGACTGGCTCGAGATGTACACCAAGGTCATGGAGCTGAATTACTGGCCCAGGACCGAGGTGCATGCGGCCCGCTACGATGCGGCGGCCGGAGAATGGGAGGTCGATCTCACCCGCGACGGCGAGCGGCTGAGCCTGCGACCGAAGCAGCTGGTGCTGGCGACCGGCATGTCGGGCGTGCCGAACCTGCCGCGCTACCCCGGCATGGACCGGTTCCGGGGCGAGAGCCACCATTCGAGCCGGCATCCGGGCGGCGAGGCCTATCGCGGCAAGCGCGCCGTGGTGATCGGCTCCAACAACTCCGCCCACGACATCTGCGCCGATTTCCACGAGAACGGCGCCGACGTCACCATGGTGCAGCGCTCCTCGACCCACATCGTCAAGTCCGAGACGCTGATGGAGCTGGCGCTCGGCGGCCTCTATTCCGAGGAGGCGCTGGTCAAGGGCATCACCACCGACAAGGCCGACATGCTGTTCGCCTCGGTGCCCTACCGCATCATGCACGAGTTCCACGTGCCGGTGTACGAGGCGGCGCGCAAGCGCGACGCCGCGTTCTACGCCCGGCTGGAGAAGGCCGGGTTCCGGCTCGATTTCGGCGACGACGGCTCGGGCCTGTTCATGAAATACCTGCGGCGCGGCTCGGGCTACTACATCGACGTCGGCGCCTCCGACCTGATCGCCGACGGCAAGATCAGGCTCGCCCACGGCACGGTCGCCGAGATCACCGAGGACGCGGTGGTGCTGGAGGACGGCACGCGGCTCCCCGCCGACGTGATCGTCTACGCCACCGGCTACGGCTCGATGAACGGCTGGGCGGCCAGGCTCATCAGCCAGGAGGTGGCGGACCGGGTCGGCAAGTGCTGGGGCCTCGGCTCGGACACCACCAAGGATCCCGGGCCCTGGGAGGGCGAATTGCGCAACATGTGGAAGCCGACCCGGCAGGACGCGCTGTGGTTCCACGGCGGCAACCTGCACCAGTCGCGCCACTACTCGCTCTATCTCGCGCTGCAGCTCAAGGCGCGGATGGAAGGCCTGGCGACGCCGGTCTACGCGCTGGCCGAGACGCACCACACGGCCTGACCGGCAATCGGCGTCGCGGGCGGCCGCACCCGCGACGCCTGCGCCTCGCTCCGTTCGCGGCTACACCCCCCGGAACACGGCGTAGCCGAAGCGGGTGAACTTCAGCGGCAGGTGGTAATGCTCGGCCGCGTCAGTGACGGTGAAGCGGAACGGTACCGCGTCGAGGAAGTGCGGTCCCGGCCGCCCCTGCCCGGTGAAGTACGCGCCGAGGTGGAACACCGCCTCGTAGGTGCCGGCCGCGACGCCGACGCCGCGCACCACCGGATGGTCGAAGCTGCCGCCCGGGCCGATCGTGCCCTCGGCGACGGGGCGCGGGCCCGCCGCCTCGAGGGCAACGATCGTGACCCGCAGGCCGACGGCCGGGCGGCCCTCCGCCACATCGACGGCGTGAACCGAGATGCCGCCGCTCACCGGACCGCCTCCCCCGGGAGGACGGGCCGGCGATCGGCGAAGGGGCGGCGCGTCTCCAACGCCTCGGCGAGGTCGAGGAGGAGGTCGTCGCGGCCGAAGCCGGCGACGAGGTGGAGGCCGATCGGCATCCCGTCCGGCGCCGGATCGACCGGCAGGCTCAAGGCAGGCAGGCCGGCGGCGTTGACCCAGCCCGAATAGACCGCGTGGCCGCGCGGGCCGACCGCCTGCCCGTCGATCGTCTCCGGGTAGACCGCGTCCGCCGCCCAGGGCATCGCCGCGGCCGAGGGCGTGACGATGAGGTCGAGTTCGGCGAAGGTCGCGCTCGCGGCGTTGCGCAGGGCCTGCACCCGCTCGAGGATCTCGGCGAGAAGGAGCGCCGGGGCGCGGGCGCCCTCCCGGGCCATCGCCCGGTAGGGCTCGCTCGCCCGCGCGGCGAGGTCCGGATCGGCCGCGAACAGGCGCGCGAGCCCGATCTTGCCGATCTCCGGCCACAGGGCGTTCAGCCGGGCGATGTCGAAGGGCAGCCCGCCCTCCTCGACGGCGACGCCCGACGCCTCCAGGTCGGAGAGCGCCCGCCGGCACGAGGCGGCGATGACGGGATCGAGGGGCGCGTCGCCGATCCGCTCGACGTAGCGGGCGCGCAGGCGGCGATCGGGCCGGGGCGCGAGCGCGAAGGTCGACCACAGCACCCGGGGATCGGCGCCCTGCATCAGGTGGAGCATCGCGCGGCTGTCGGCGACCGTCCGGGTCAGCGCGCCCGCCACCTCGAAATCGAGCAGCGGCGAGGGCAGGCCGCCGAGGCGCGGCACCCGGCCGAGGCTGCTCTTCAGCCCGACGAGCCCGGCATGGGCGGCCGGCCGCCGCAGGGACCCGCCGCCATCGGTGCCGAGCGCGACCGGCGCGTAGCCGGCGGCCGTCGCGGCGGCCCCGCCGCCGGTCGAGCCGCCGGGGGTGAAGGCGAGGTTCCACGGGTTGCGGGTGACGCCGAAACGGGCAGATGCCGTGTAACCTTGCACGGCGAATTCCGGCATCGTGGTCTTGGCCAGCGTCACGAGGCCGGCCCGGCGGGCCCGCGCCACCGGCAGCTCGTCCTGCGCCGAGGGCGGCGCCTCGCCCGGCTCGGCATAGGTCGAGGGCAGCCCCTCGGTGACCAGGAACTCCTTGACGGTCATCGGCACCCCGTCGAGGGCCGAGAGCGGGGTGCCGGCCCGCCAGCGGGCGGCGCTCGCCTCGGCCTCTCCGCGGGCGCGCGGATTGCCCCGGGCGATGGCGTTGAGGTGCGGCTCCCACAGGGCGGCGCGGGCCGACGCCGCCTCCAGGGCGTCGACCGGCGAGGCCCGGCCCGCGGCGAACATTCGGCCGAGCTCGATCGCGGAGAGCCGCCACAGCTCCGTGCTCATGCAGCACCTCCGGCGCGCAAGTGATGGGCAATCATGGGCTTTCCCCGAAATGGCATACGATTTGCTGCTCCCCGGTGGCAAGATCGATGCCGCAGGAACAGCCACCGTGACACCATTCGGATCCCGCGATCGGCCCCAGGCGGAGGGCCGGTCCGTCGTGCTCGACGGCATCACCCATCGTTACGGCGGCGCGACCGCGGTGGAGAACGTGAACCTCGACATCCGGGGCGGCGAGCTGGTCTCGCTGCTCGGGCCGTCGGGCTGCGGCAAGACCACGTTGCTGCGCATCGTCGCCGGCTTCCTGCGCCAGACGGAAGGGCGGGTGATCGTCGCAGACCAGGTCATCGACGCCCTGCCGCCTAGCCGGCGCGCCGTCGGCATCGTGTTCCAGAACTACGCGCTGTTCCCGCACCTGACGGTGGCCGAGAACGTCGCCTACGGCCTCGCCGCCCGCGGCGCGCCCCGGGCCGAGCAGGCGGCGGAGGCAAAGCGCCTCCTCGACCTCGTGCAGCTGGGACACGCCGGGGCGCGCTATCCGCGCCAGCTCTCCGGCGGGCAGCAGCAGCGGGTGGCGCTCGCCCGGGCGCTGGCCATCCGCCCGGCGGTGCTGCTCCTCGACGAGCCGTTCGCGGCCCTCGACAAGAACCTGCGCCTCGACATGCAGATCGAGGTGAAGCGGCTCCAGCGCGTCGCCGGGGTGACGACGCTGCTCGTCACCCACGACCAGGAGGAGGCCCTGTCGCTCTCCGACCGGGTGGCGGTCTTGTCGAACGGGCGCCTCGAGCAGTTCGCCGCCCCGACCACGGTCTACGACGCGCCGGAGACGCTCTTCGTCAACACCTTCGTCGGCTCGGCCAACGCGGTGCCGGGGGTGATGCTCGGAGAGGACGGGGCCGGCCC
This sequence comes from Methylobacterium platani, assembly GCF_001653715.1. Taxonomy (GTDB): domain Bacteria; phylum Pseudomonadota; class Alphaproteobacteria; order Rhizobiales; family Beijerinckiaceae; genus Methylobacterium; species Methylobacterium platani. Next base: position 10,128 of record NZ_LWHQ01000038.1, on the reverse strand, counting down.
TCGCATCGCGCTGGACGCCGGCGGCGAGGTGGTGGCCCGTCCCCTGTCACGGCCGATCGCGCCGGGATCCCGGGTGACCCTGTGCCTGCGGCCCGAGCACCTGCGCCTCACCGACGGGCAGGACGGGATCGCGGGTGTCGTCGAGATGGCGCTGCCCCTCGGTGCCACCGTCGTCCACGAGGTCCGGGTCGGGGCCGGCCGCCCGCTCAAGATCGCCGAGCCGCGCCTCGGCGGGGCCGGTTTGCGCCCGCCCGGCACGCCCGTGCGCATCGCCGTCGCCCCCGGCCTCGCCTCCGCCTTCCCGGCCGCCGCCTGATTCCACCGACGGAGATTCCTTCGATGCTCGACCGCCGCACGTTGCTCACCACCGCCCTGTCGCTCGGCGCGATGGAGCTGTTCCCCGGCCTGTCCTTCGCGCAGGCGCGGCCGCTCGTCTTCGCCACCTTCACCGGCAGCTGGGAGGAGGCGCACAAGGCCGTGCTGGTGCCGGCCTTCCGCAAGGAGACGAACAACGCCCCGATCGTCCTCGACCCGATGCTGTCGGTCGACCAGATCGCCAAGGTCTCGGCCGCCAAGGCCAACCCGCCGATCGACGTGATGCTGCACGATCCCGGCCCGGCCCTCACGGCTCTGGCCCAGGACCTGGTCGAGCCCTTTCCCGTAGAGCGCAGCGCCGCCTTCAAGGAGCTGATCCCCGACGCGCAGGACCCGCACGGCCCGGCCGCCTTCTTCCAGGTCGTCGGCCTGACCTACAACCCCGACACGGTGAAGACCCCGCCGACCTCCTGGGCCGACCTGTGGCGGCCCGAATACAAGGGCCGGGTCGGCATCACCAACATGAACTCGACCCTCGGCACCGGCTTCATGGTCGAGATCGCCAAGATGCATGGCGGCTCGGAATCGAACATCGATCCGGCCTTCAAGGCGATGGAGAAACTGAAGCCCAACCTCTCGGCGGTGGCGGCCAATCCCGGCGCGCTCGCCACCCTGTTCCAGCAGGGCCAGGTCGACATCTCGCCCGGCAACTTCAACGCGATCCAGATCCTGAAGGCCAAGGGCGTGCCGGTGGAGTTCGTGGCGCCGAAGGAGGGCGCGATCGCCTTCAAGACGCTGATCCAGATCGTCAAGAACTCGCCCAACCGCGAGCTCGCCTTCAAGCTGATCGAGGCGGCGATCTCCGAGCCGGTCCAGACCCGGCTGATGCAGGCGCCCTACCTGGTGGTTCCCACCAACACCAAGGTCAAGATGACCGGCGAGATCGCCCGGGTGCTGGCGAAGGACACGGACGACCTGAAGAAGAAGTTCGTGTTCCAGGACTGGAAGACGATCAACGCGCAGCGCCCGGCCTGGATCGAGCGGTTCAACCGCGAGATCAAGCTGTAAGGAGCGGCACCCGTGGCTCTGCCGGACGTCACAACCTATCCCTTGCGGCTGGCGAGCCCGCTCGCTGTGTTCTTCACGGCGTTCTTCGCCGCCCCCCTCGTCGCGCTCCTCGGGCTGTCGCTCCGCGGCGCCGATGGGGGTTATGGCCTGTCGCAATACGCGGCTTTCCTCGGCGACGGCTTCAGCCTCGGCGTGCTCCTCGGCACGCTCTGGCTCGGTCTCAAGGTCACGGCCGCCTGCTTGGTGCTGGGGCTGCCGCTGGCGCTCGTCGCCACCCGGGCCGGCGGCTGGGTGCGCGGCGTGATCATCCTGGCGGTGCTGACGCCGCTCCTCACCAGCGTCGTCATCCGCACCTTCGCGTGGATCGTGATCCTCGGACGCCAGGGCGTGATCAATTCCCTGCTCTCCTCCCTCGGGCTGATCGAGACGCCGCTGCGGATGCTCTACGCGGAAGGCGGCCTCGTCGCGGCGCTCGCCCAGGTGCAGATGCCGCTGATGGTGCTGCCGCTGATGACGGCGCTCGCCCGCATCGACCCGAGCCTGTGGGACGCCTCCGAGGCGCTCGGCGCCGGGCGCTGGCGGACGTTCCTCCGGGTGACCCTTCCGCTCTGCCTGCCGGGCCTGATCGCCGGCTCGGTCCTCACCTTCGCGGCGGCGATCTCGGGCTTCATCACCCAGTCGCTGATCGGCGGCGGGCAGATGCTGTTCATGCCGGGCTACATCTACCAGCAGGCGATCGCCTTGCAGAACTGGCCCTTCGCGGCGGCGATGTCGGTGATCTTCCTCGTCGCGGTGCTCGCCGTGGTGCTGGCCTTCAACGCGCTCGGCCGCCTCGCCCGCGGCTACGCGCAGACCTGAGAGGACCCATGTCCCGCTCCCCCGGCACCCGATCTCCCGGCACCCGATCTCCCGGCACCCTTGACCGGCTCTCGTTCGAAGGGCTCCTGCACCTGCTCGCCATCCTCGCCATGGTGCTGCTGCTCGCGCCCACCCTCATCGTCCTGGTGGTGTCGTTCACCGACGGGCTGTCCCTGCGCTTCCCGCCGCCGGGCTACTCGCTGCGCTGGTACGGCGAATTGCTGGAGGCCTGGCAGCTCCACTACGCGCTGAAGAACAGCCTGACGGTCGCCGTCCTGGCGACCGCGCTCGCGGTCGGGCTCGGGGTGCTGGCGGCACTCGCCGTTGCGCGCTCGCCGCGCCTCTCGGCCCGCCTCCTCGACAGCTTCTTCCTCTCGCCGCTGATCCTGCCGGCCCTGGCCTTCGGCCTGTCGAGCCTGATGTTCTTCTCGCTGCTGGGCTGGCCGGTCTCGGTGGCGACGCTGGTCCTGGGCCACACCGTGGTCTGCGTGCCCTACGTGGTGCGCAACACCGTGGCGGCGCTGACCCAGCTCCAGCCGTCCCTGCTCGAAGGCTCGGCGAGCCTCGGCGCCTCGCGGCTCTACACCTTCCGGCGCATCACCCTGCCGCTGATCCGGCCCGGCATCCTGTCCGGCGGCTTCCTCGCCTTCATGGCCTCGTTCGACAACATCCCGGTCTCGCTGTTCCTGCGCGACGCCGCCACCGACATGCTGCCGATCCGGATGTGGCAGGACCTGGAGGGCCGCCTCGACGTCACCATCGCGGCGCTCTCCGGCATCCTGATCGTCGCGACGATCGGGGGAATCGCCGTGATGGAGCGGGTGACGGGATTGTCGCGGCGACTGGTGTGAGCACGACGCCGTGTCCGACCGATCGCAGGTCGAGGAATCCGTGACCGAACCGCGCTGTACGCCGTCCGACGCCCCCTCCCGCCCCTCCCGCCCCGAGCCCTCCCTCACCGAGCAGGCCGCCGCTTCCCTGCGCCGGCTGATCCTGCTCAACCTGCTCGCGCCGGGCGAGGTGCTGAACGAGCCCGACCTCGTGACCCGCCTCGGCATGTCGCGCACGCCGGTGCGGGAGGCGCTGAAGCTGCTCGCCGGCGAGGGCCTCGTGACGCTGCGGCGCAACCGGGCCGCCCTGGTCGCCCGCCTCGATCCCGCCGACCTCGTGCCGCTGTTCGAGCTGGAGGCGGCCCTGGAGAGCGCCTGCGCGGGCTTGGCCGCCGAGCGGATGACGGAGGCGGAACTCGCCCGCCTCGCCGGGTTGCAGGACGTCCTGGAAGCGGCGCGGGACGACCGCGACACCTATACCCGGCTCAACCGGCAGGCCCACCGGCTGATCGTGACGGCCGCCCGCAGCCCGGCCATCGCCGAGGCACACGGCCGGGCCTTCGCCCGGCTGGAGCGGGCGCGCAACTTCGCGCTTGCCGCCGACGGGCGGGTGGCGGAATCGCTCGCCGAGCACCGGGCGATCCTCGACGCCCTGCGGGCCCGGGACCCGGAGCGCGCCCGGACCCTGATGCACGCCCACGTCGCCCGCACGCAGGCGCTGCTGGTGGCCCGGCTCGCGCAAGGACCATGCTGATGACCGCGACCGAGCCGACGACCGACATCGCCCTCGGGGTGATCCTGCCCTCCTCGAACCGGGTGGTCGAGCGGGCGACGGAACACCGCCTCGCCGGGGCGACGGCCGCCGCCTGCTATGCCCGCGTGCCCTACGGCGCGATGCTGCGGGGCGAGACTTACGACGAATCGGTGTTCCTTGCGGCGGCCGATCTCCTGGCTGACGCCGGCGTCGCGGCCTTGTGCTGGAACGCCACCCGCGGCGCCGCCCTGGGCTTTACCCCCGACGAGCGGCTATGCGCGGCGATCGCCCGCCGCACCGGCCTGCCGATGGTGACGACGGCGCTCGCGGCCCGAGCGCGGCTCCGCGCCGGCAATGTGCGGCGCCTCGGCCTGGTGGTGCAGGGCGGCGCCGACGAGGCCGCCCTGGTCGGCGCCCGCTTCGCCGAGGCCGGCATCGCCGTCGCCCGGGCCGTCACCCTCGGCATCACCGAGAACCGGCTCGCCGCCCTGGTGCCGCTGCCCCGCCTCGCGCAGGCCGCGCGGGAGGCGGGCGCGGACTGCGACGCGGTGCTGATCTGGAGCACCAACCTCCCGGGCTGGCGCCTGCCGGCCGCGGTCGGCGACGTGCCGCTCCTCGACGCCACGACCCTCGGCACCGACGCCCTGCTGGAGGCCGCCGGGCTGACGTCGGGTCGGTGACGGCCCCGCATGCCGTGCCCGCAATGCCGGTCCCCGACGGCCCGTGCTAGGGTGCCGCATGCCCGGAACGGGGCGTGCGGGAGGAGCGGGAGCGGTGCTGCCGGCCTCCTCGCGCGTCCGAGCCGGGCTCCGGTCCCATCAGGCAGCGTCCCATGAGTCTCATCACCTATCTCACCCGGATCCAGTTCGAGCGCGGCGCCGTCCGGCTGATCGGCGAGGAGCTGGCGCTTCTCGGCGTCCGCCGGCCCCTGATCGTAACCGATCGCGGCGTCGTGGCGGCCGGCCTGATCGCCCGCGTCCTCGACGCCGCCGGCCTGCCCGCCGCCACCCCGGTCTACGACGGCACGCCCGAGAACCCGACCGAGGAGGCGACGATCGAGGGCCGCGACCGCTTCCGGGCGGAGGGCTGCGATGCGGTGATCGCCGTCGGCGGCGGCTCGCCCCTCGACCTCGCCAAGGGCGTGGCGCTCCTCGCCACCCACGACGAGCCGCTGGCGACCTATGCGGCGATCCTCGGCGGCATCCCGCGCATCCGCGCCGACCAGCCCCCGGTGATCGCCGTGCCGACCACCGCCGGCACCGGCAGCGAGGTCGGCCGCGCCGCCCTGATCACGCTGGCGGACGGGCGCAAGCTCGGCTTCATCTCGCCCCACCTGATCCCGAACGTCGCGATCTGCGACCCCGAGCTGACGCTCGGCCTGCCCCCCGGCCTCACCGCCGCGACCGGCATGGACGCGCTGACGCACTGCATCGAGACGTATCTCAGCCCCCGCCACAACCCGCCGGCCGAGGCGATCGCCCTCGACGGGCTCGCCCGCGCCACCCGCTCGCTCGCCCGCGCGGTCCGGAACGGCGGCGACCTCGAGGCCCGCGAGGACATGATGATGGCCGCGCTCGAAGGCGGCATGACCTTCCAGAAGGGCCTGGGCGCCGTCCACTCGATGTCGCACGCGCTCGGCGGCCTGAAGGCCAAGCGCCTGCACCACGGCACCCTCAACGCCGTGATCCTGCCCCACCTCCTGCGCTTCAACGCCCCGGCCTGCGAGGCGAAGTACGTCGCCCTGCGCCAGGCGATGGGCTTGGCCCCGGGCGCCGATCTCGCCGCGGCGATCGAATCCCTCAACCGCGACCTCGGGCTGCCGACCGATCTCGCCGCCATGGGGGTGACGGAGGCCGAGTGCGAGGCGCTGGTGCCGCGGGCGGTCGAGGACCACTCGACGGCGACCAACGGCCGGCCGGTCGGGGCGGAGGAGTTCCGGGAGCTCTTCCGGGTGTCGCTGCACGGTAGGGCGGCGTAAGCCGGGCTCAGCCGGCGGCCGGGAACTCCGCCGCCAGCGCCGGCACCAGCTCCCCCAGAAAGTCCTCGGCCGCCGCCGGCAGGGTACGGCCCGCCTTGGCGATCACGCAGACCGGCCGCGAGAAGCTCGCCTCGGCGATCGGGCGCGAGCGCACCGACGGCTCGGCCCGGATCTCGCGGGCCGAGCCCGGCAGGATGGTGAGGCCGAGCCCGGCCCGCACCATGCCGACCGCCGTCATCATGTAGGTCGCCTCGCAGGCCGTCACCGGCAGCCGGCCGGCGGCCACGAAGGCGGCGTCGACCACCGCGCGCACGCTGGTCTCGGCATCCATCAGCACCAGCGGGTATTCGGCCAGCGCCTCAAGGGTCACGGCCGCCGCGGCCCCGATCGGGTGGCCGTCGGGATAGACGACGTGCAGGGCGTCCGCCGCGCGGGCCAGCACCGTCACGTCGGGATCGCGCACGGCGCCGCCGGTCACCCCGAGATCGACCTCCTCGCTGCGCACCAGCGCCAGCACCCGCTCGGCGATCACGTCCTTGACGAGGAAGCTCATCCGCGGATGCGCCGCCCGGAAGGCCGCGATCGCGTCCGGCAGCAGGCCCGCCGCCACCGAGGGCAGGGCCGCGATCCGCACCGTGCCGTGGCGGCGCGCCGCAAGGTCGCGGGTATCGACCACCACGCTGTCGAGCTCGCGCAGCACCCGCTGGAACACCGGCAGCAGCTCGCGCCCGACCCGGGTCGGCGCGACGCTGCGGCTGTTGCGGTCGAGGAGGCGCACGGCAAGGGCCTCCTCCAGCCGGCGGATCTGCACGGTGAGGGCCGGCTGCGACAGGTTCAGCAGGGACGCCGCCCGGGTGAAGCTGCGCAGATGCGCCACCGACACGAAGGCGCGGACGTGGCGCAGGTTGAGATCCATAACCAAACGCTATTCCGACGATCGGATCTTTTCAATGGACGGATCGCCGACCCTGGGTTGTGATTTGCCGGTCACCAACGGCGCCATGATCCCGAGCGCCGGAAACCCTGGGAGGAAGCGATGCTGGCCCTGCTCGGCCTGTGCACCATCGCGCTGCTGCTCGCGGCGATTCTGACGAAGCGCCTGTCGCCCCTCGTGGCGCTGATCGTGATCCCGGTCGCCGCCGCCCTCGTCGGCGGGTTCGGGCTCGATACCGGCAAGTTCGTGCTCGCCGGCATCCAGAGCCTGGCGCCGGTCGTCGGCATGTTCGTGTTCGCGATCCTGTTCTTCGGGATCGTCAGCGATGCCGGCCTGCTCGACCCGATCATCGACCGGATCCTCGCCACCGTCGGCACCCGGCCGAGCCGGATCGTGCCCGGCACGACGCTGCTGGCGCTGCTGATCCACCTCGACGGCTCGGGCGCGGTGACGTTCCTCATCACCATCCCGGCGATGCTGCCGCTCTACGACCGGGTCGGGATCGACCGGCGCATCCTCGCCTGCGCGGCCTCGCTCGCGGCCGGCGTCAACTTCCTGCCCTGGACCGGGCCGATGATCCGGGCCTCCGCGGCGCTGAAGCTGCCGATCCCCGACATCTTCACCCCGCTGGTGCCGGTCCAGGCGGTGGGCCTCGCCTTCATCTTCGGCGTCTCGTACTGGCTCGGCCTGCGCGAGGAGCGCCGTCTGAAGCGGGCGAAGGCCGGGGCGGTGGACGCGGTGGCGGCCGGCACCCGCACCTTGAGCGACGCGGAGCGGTCCTTGCGCCGTCCTGACCGGTTCTGGCCGAACCTCGTCCTGACCCTCGCGGTGCTCGGCACCATGGTGCTTATGGCCGAGAAGATCCCGCCGGCGCTGATGTTCATGCTCGGCACGGCGCTCGCGCTGATCATCAACTACCCGAGCGTCGACGCGCAGCGCCAGCGCATCGACGCCCACGCCAAGGCCGCCATCCTGATGGCGTCGATCCTGCTGGCGGCCGGCGTGTTCACCGGCATCATGCAGGGCACCGGCATGCTGAAGGCGATGGCGCAGAGCGCGGTGTCCTTCGTGCCCCCCGGCCTCGCGCCGCACATCCCCTTCGCGCTCGGCCTCGTCTCGATGCCGCTGAGCATGCTGTTCGACCCCGATTCGTTCTATTTCGGCGTGCTGCCGGTGGTGGCCGAGGTCGCCCACCAGCTCGGCGTGCCGCCCTTGCAGGTGGCGCAGGGCGCGCTGCTCGGCCAGATGACGACCGGCTTCCCGGTGAGCCCGCTGACGCCGGCCACCTTCCTGGTCTGCGGCCTGTGCGGCATCGACCTCGCCGACCACCAGAAGTTCACCTTCCCGTTCCTGCTCGCCGCCTCCGTGGTGATGACCTTCGCGGCCGTCGCCTTCGGGGTGTTCCCGCTGTGATCCCACAGCGCCCGCAGGGTGCCGGCAAGCCCGAACGGGCGTCGGCGCCGATGCGCCGGGCGCCTTCGCCGAAGGCGAAGGCACAAGGAGAAGCCTCATGAGAACCGTCCGCCTGGGTGCCGGGGCCGGCTATGCCGGCGACCGGATCGAGCCCGCGATCGAGCTCGTCGAGCACGGCGCCCTCGACTACCTCGTCTTCGAGTGCCTCGCCGAGCGCACCATCGCGCTCGCCCAGCAGGCCCGCCTGCGCGATCCCGCCGCCGGCTACGACCCGCTGCTGGAGGCGCGGATGCGGGCGGTGCTGGCCCCGTGCCGCAGGAACGGCACCCGCATCGTCACCAACATGGGCGCGGCGAACCCGCTCGCCGCTGCGGAGCGGACACGGGCGATCGCCCGCGACCTCGGGCTTTCCGGCCTCAAGGTGGCGGCGGTCACCGGCGACGACATGCTCGCGGTGCTCGGGGCCGGCGACGACGAGATCCTCGAGACCGGCGGCCGGGTGCGCGACCTCGGCAACCGGGTGATCTCGGCCAACGCCTATCTCGGCGCAGGCCCGATCGCCGAGGCGCTGCGCCAAGGCGCCGACGTCGTCATCACCGGCCGCGTCGGCGATCCGGCGCTGTTCCTCGCACCGCTCATCCACGCCTTCGGCTGGGCCATGGACGACTGGGACCGCCTCGGCCGCGGCACGCTCGCCGGCCACCTCCTCGAATGCGCCGGCCAGATCACCGGCGGCTACTTCGCCGATCCGGGGGTGAAGGACGTGGCGGACCTCGCCCGCCTCGGCTTCCCGATCGGCATCGTGGACGAGGATGGCGGGATCGAGATCACCAAGGTGCCGGGATCGGGCGGGCAGGTGACGCTCGCCACCTGCAAGGAGCAGCTGCTCTACGAGGTGCACGACCCCGCCCGCTACCTGCAGCCCGACGTGGTGGCGGATTTCTCCGGCGTGACCATGGAGGCCCTCGGCCCCGACCGGGTGCGGGTGACCGGCGGGCGCGGCCTGCCGGCGACCGGGCTCCTCAAGGTCTCGGTCGGGCTGATCGACTCCTACATCGGCGAGGGGCAGATCTCGTATGCGGGGCCGGGCGCCGCGGCACGCGGCCGCCTCGCCCTCGACATCGTGCGCGAGCGCCTGCGCCTCACCGGCGTGCAGGCGAGCGAGCTGCGCTTCGACCTGATCGGCGTCGATGCGCTGCACGGCGCCCGCCTGGCGGGAGAGGCGGAGCCCTACGAGGTCCGCATCCGCGTCGCCGGGCGCTGCGACAGCCTCGCGGAGGCGGCGCGGATCGGCAACGAGGTCGAGACGCTCTACACCAACGGCCCGGCCGGCGGCGGCGGCGCCTGGAAATCGGCCCGCGAGGTCGTCGGCGTGCTCTCGGTGCTGATGCCGGCGGCGCTCGCCCGGCCGGGCATCCGGATGATCGTGGCGTGAGGGAGGATCCGATGAAGCTGCGCGCGCTCGCCCATTCCCGCACCGGCGACAAGGGCAACACCGCCAACATCTCGCTGATCGCCCACGATCCGGCCGATTACCCGCGCCTCGAACGCCACGTCACGGCCGAGCGGGTGCAGGCCCACTTCGCCGGGATCTGTGCCGGCCCGGTGACCCGCTACGCCCTGCCCCGCCTCGGCGCTCTCAACTTCGTGCTCGGCGACGCCCTCGGCGGCGGCGTCACGCGGTCGCTGGCGCTCGATGCCCACGGCAAGGGGTTGAGCGCGGCCCTGCTGGACCTGGAGATCCCGGACGAGGGGTGAGGGCGGCGGGTCGAGCCGACCTCCGAAGAAGTCGCGGGATCCCCGATCCCCAGCCTCGGCGGGACCGTGAGGGAAGTGACAGAAAGCGGCTTTTTCCGTCTCTACGCGGGCGGCAGCGGTGTCCGGGGGGAAGGAATGGCGCAGACTTTTGCCCTCCCCCCTCTGCGCAGGGCTGTCCGGGGCAAATCCCCTCTAGAAACAAGCGCGGGATCCCCTCTCC
>NZ_LWHQ01000037.1 GCF_001653715.1 Methylobacterium platani | reverse complement strand
CGGGACGCGCCTGGCGGAAGCGGTGAAGGCGGCGGAGCGTCTGGAGACGTCGGGCATCGCCGTGACGGTGGCGGATGCGCGGTTCGCCAAGCCGCTGGACGAGGCGCTGATCCTGGATCTCGCGGGCAGCCACGAGGTCCTGGTGACGCTGGAAGAGGGATCGGTCGGGGGTTTCGGCGCGATGGTGCTGCACCTGCTGTCGTCGCGCGGCGCGCTCGACGACGGCACGGTGCGGGTGCGGACGCTGACGCTGCCGGACAGCTACCAGGAGCACGACACGCCGGATCGGATGTACGCGGAAGCCGGCCTCGACGCGGCCGCGATCGTCAGGACCGTCGAGGCGATCCTGCCGGCGCGCGAGGCCGCGGCCGAGCGGGCCGGGCGCCTGCGCCTCGCCTGAGCGTCTCATCCGACCGGTTCGCACCGGGGCCAAGATGCTGATGCGCGGGCGGCACGCCCGTCCGCGATCGGCCGCCTGCGCCTTGCGAGCATGGCGCCGGGCTGGCAGAAGCGGCCCGGCTTCCCGAATTGATGTCGCTGTCGGCAAGAATCGCAGAAAGCTGCGGGCCCGCCGCCCGAGCCGCCGAGAAGGAACGCATGACCGAGGCCCCGCACAGAACCGCGTCCAACCCCGGCGTCGAGCCCGGCCCGGTGCTGATCACCGGCGCCAGCGGCTTCCTCGGCCCGGCCCTGGTCGACGTGTTCCGCGCCGCCGGCTTCCCGGTGCGGGTGCTGGTGCGCGCCACCAGCCCGCGCACCAACCTGACCTGGCCCGACGTCGAGATCGTCGAGGGCGACATGCGCGACCCCGAGGCGGCGTCCGCCGGGATGCGCGGAATGCGCTACCTCGTCCACGCCGCGGCGGATTACCGGCTCTGGGCGCCGGACCCGGACGAGATCGTGCGCACCAACCGCGACGGCACCCGGGCGCTGATGCGGGCGGCGCTGGATGCGGGCGTCGAGCGGGTCGTCTACACGTCGAGCGTCGCGACCATCAAGCCGCACGACGACGGCACGCCCGCCGACGAGACCCGGCCGCTGACGCCGGAGACCGCCATCGGCGCCTACAAGCGCAGCAAGGTGGTGGCCGAGCGGGTGGTCGAGGAGATGGTGGCCCGCGAGGGCCTGCCGGCCGTGATCGTCAACCCCTCGACCCCGATCGGCCCCCGCGACGTCAAGCCGACCCCGACCGGCCGGATCATCGTCGAGGCGGCGAACGGCAAGATGCCGGCCTTCGTCGATACCGGCCTCAACCTCGTCCACGTCGACGACGTGGCGCAGGGCCATCTCCTCGCCCTGCACAGGGGCCGCATCGGCGAGCGCTACATCTTGGGCGGCGAGGACGTGCTCCTGTCGCGCATGCTCGCCGACATCGCCGGGCTGGTCGGGCGAAAGCCCCCGACCGTGCGGCTGCCGCGGGCGGCGGTCTACCCGGTGGCCTTCGTGTCCGAGCTCGCCGCCCGGATCACCGGCAAGGCGCCGCTCGCCACAATCGACGGCATCCGGATGTCGCGCTACCGCATGTTCTTCTCCGACGCCAAGGCGCGGGCCGAACTCGGCTACGCGGCCCGGCCCTACCGCGACGGGCTGTCCGACGCCGTCGCCTGGTTCCGTCAGGCTGGATACATCCGATGACCACCGCCACCGAGGCGCGCTCCGGCAAGGGGCACCGCGACGAGAACTTCCCGGTCGCCTCGCACCTGATCCATCCGCGCCACCGCGGCCCGATCCTGGATTTCTACCACTTCGTCCGGGCCGGCGACGACGTCGCCGACAATGCCGGGCTGTCGCCGGAGCGCAAGATCGCCCTCCTCGACGGGCTGGCCGACGCGCTGACCGGCCGCGGCCCCGACGACCCGGAGGCCGCCCCCTTGCGCCGCTCGCTCGCCGAGCGCGGTCTGCCGCCCCGCCACGCGCTCGAACTCCTCGACGCCTTCCGGATGGACGCGCACAAGACGCGCTACGACACCTGGGACGAGCTCGCCCATTACTGCCGCTACTCGGCGGTGCCGGTCGGCCGCTTCGTCCTCGACGTCCACGGCGAGGATCCGGGCCGGACCTGGCCGACCTCGGACGCGATCTGCACCGCGCTCCAGGTGATCAACCACCTGCAGGATTGCGGCAAGGATTTTCGGAGCATCGACCGGGTCTACCTGCCGCGGGAGACGCTCGAGAAACACGGCGCCCGCATCGAGGATCTAGGCGCCGAGCGCGCCACGCCGGCCCTGCGCGCCGTGATCGGGGAACTGGCACAACGCTGCCTCGACCTTCTCGACGAGGGCCGCCCCCTGCCCGACCTCATCGACGACACGCGCCTCAGCCTGGAGATCGCGGCGATCCACCGCCTCGCGGTGGTGCTGGCCCGCGGTCTCCTGGTTCGCGATCCGCTGAGTGAGAAGGTCCATCACGGCAAGGCCGCCTTCGCGCTCACCGCGCTCGGGGCCGCCGCCACGACGCTCGCCCGGCGGCCGTTCCGCCGCCACCTCCATCCGGCCCTGCGGGGAGCCCGCCCGTGACCGCCCTCGCCTCCCAGCCCGCCTCAGCCGTCGATGCCGCGGCCGAGGCCCCGGCCCTGCCGGCCGCCGGCTCGTCGTTCTACACCGCCATGCGGCTGCTGCCGGCCGAGCAGCGCGACGCGATGTACGCGGTCTATGCGTTCTGCCGCGCCGTCGACGACGTCGCCGACGATGGCGGCGCCCGCGAGGTGCGCGCCGCCGAACTCGACCGCTGGCGCGCCGACATCGACGCCCTCTATGCCGGCCGGCCGGTCCCCCGGACGCAGCCCCTCGTCGAGCCGGTGCGCCGGTTCGGGCTCAGGCGCGAGGATTTCCAGGCGGTGATCGACGGCATGGCGATGGATGCCGAGGCCGACATCGTCGCCCCCGACTCTGCCACCCTCGACCTCTATTGCGACCGGGTGGCGAGCGCGGTCGGCCGGCTCTCGGTGCGGATCTTCGGCCTGCCCGAGGAGCCCGGCATCAAGCTCGCCCACCATCTCGGCCGGGCGCTGCAGCTCACCAACATCCTGCGCGACATCGACGAGGATGCCGAGCGCGGCCGGCTCTACCTGCCGGCCGAGCCGCTGGCGGCGATCGGCCTGTCGCACCCGACCCCGGAGAGCGCCCTCGCCCATCCGCGTCTGGCGGAAGTCTGCGCCCGGCTCCTCGACGAGGCGCAAGGCCATTACGACGCCTCCTGGGCGATCATGACCGCCGAGTCGCGCCGGGCCACCAAGGCGCCCCGGATCATGGGTGCGGCCTACCACCTGATCCTCGTCGGCCTGCGCAAGCGCGGCTGGGCGGCGCCCCGCGCGCGGGTGAAGCCCGGCAAGCTCGCGCTGATCGGCGTCCTCCTGCGCCAGGCGATCGTCTGATGGCGACGGTTCACGTCCTCGGCGCCGGCCTCGCCGGTCTCTCGGCGGCCCTGCGCCTCGCGAAGGCGGGCCGTCGCGTCGTGGTGCACGAGGCGGCCAAGCAGGCCGGCGGTCGCTGCCGCTCCTATTTCGATCCGGCCCTCGGGCTGACGATCGACAACGGCAACCACCTGCTCCTGTCGGGCAACCGCGACGCCCTCGACTTCCTGACGCTGGCCGGCGCGCCCGAGGGCGTGCTCGCCGGGCCGGTTGATGCGGCCTTCGCCTTCGCCGACCTCGCGACGGGCGAGCGCTGGACCCTGCGGCCGAATGCCGGGCGCCTGCCCTGGTGGGTGCTCGACGCCCGCCGCCGGGTGCCGGGCAGCCGCGCCCGCGACTACCTCGCGCCGCTCGGCATCTTCCGGGGCGCCGCGAAGGCCGCCACGATCGGCGAGAGCATGGCCTGCGAGGGCCTGCTGTGGGACCGGCTCTGGCACCCGGTGCTGCTCGCCGCCCTCAACACCGAGCCGCGGGAGAGCGATGCGGGGCTCGCCGCCACCATCCTGCGCGAGACGCTCGGCGCCGGCGGCCGGGCCTGCCGGCCGTTGGTGGCGGTCGAGGGCCTGTCGGCGGCCTTCGTCGATCCGGCCCTGGCGGCCCTGACGCAGGCGGGCGCCGAGGTACGCTTCGGCCGGCGCCTGCGGGCGCTCGGCATCGAGGGCGGGCGGCTCGCCCGGCTCGACTTCTCGGACGGGCCGGAGGAACTCGGGCCCGACGACGCGGCGGTGCTGGCCCTGCCGGCCTGGGTCGCCGCCGACCTGATGCCGGGCCTGAGCGTGCCGCAGAGCCACCGCTCGATCGTCAACGCGCATTTCGCGGTTCCCCCGAAGCCGGGAGCGCCGCTGCTGCTCGGCGTCGTCGGCGGCGTGACCGAGTGGCTGTTCTCCTATCCCGACCGGCTCTCGGTGACGATCAGCGGCGCCGACCGCCTGCTCGACGTGCCGCGCGAGGATCTCGCCCGCACGATCTGGGACGAGGTCTCGCGGCTCTCGGGGTTCGCCGGCGAGCCCCTGCCGCGCTGGCAGATCGTCAAGGAGAAGCGTGCCACCTTCGCGGCGACGCCCGCCGAGACGGCCCGCCGGCCGGGTGCGCGCACGCACATCGCGAACCTGGCGCTCGCCGGCGACTGGACCGCCACGGGCCTGCCCTCGACCATCGAGGGGGCGATCCGATCCGGGGCGACGGCCGCGCAGGTTCTCGCCGGTACCGGCGGCAATGCTGCGTTGCGCGGAGCCGCTTGACGCGGGAGCCGGCTTCCGGAACAGCGTGGGCATAGGCAGCGTTTGTGCGCTGCGGTACAATCGTGGCGGCGAGGCGGCCGCAGCCGGAGAGGAAGGCGGAGACACCGTGGGCAAGGTCGAGACGCTGCAACGCAAGAGCACGCAGGACATCACCCTCGACGAGGTCGAGCGGCGGGTGTCGGCGGCGTCCCGGGCGCTGACTCAGCTGGCCCATGCCGACGGGCACTGGTGCTTCGAGCTCGAGGCGGACGCCACCATCCCGTCCGAGTACATCCTCTACCACCACTTCCGCGCGTCGATCCCGCCGCGGGAACTGGAGGAGAAGATCGCCGTCTACCTGCGCCGCACCCAGAGCGCGCAGCATCACGGCTGGGCGTTGGTCCACGAGGGCCCGCTCGACATGAGCGCGACCGTCAAGGCCTACTTCGCCCTCAAGATGATCGGCGATTCGCCCGACGCCCCGCACATGCGCAAGGCCCGGGACGCGATCCTGCAGCGCGGCGGCGCGGCGCACGCCAACGTCTTCACCCGCACCCTGCTCGCCCTCTACGGCGAGGTGCCGTGGAGCGCCGTGCCGGTGATGCCGGTCGAGGTGATGCTGCTGCCGCGGTGGTTCCCGTTCCACCTCGACAAGGTGTCGTACTGGGCCCGCACCGTGATGGTGCCGCTGTTCGTGCTGCAGGTGAAGAAGCCGCGGGCGAAGAACCCCCGCGGCATCGGCGTGCGCGAATTGTTCACCCAGGATCCGGAGCGGATCCGGCGCTGGCCCTCTGGCGCGCAGGAATCCTCGCCCTGGCGGCCGGTCTTCGCCGTCATCGACGACATCCTGCGGGTGGTCGAGCCGCTGTTTCCGAAGAAGCCCCGGGCCCGCGCCCTCGACAAGGCGGTGGCCTTCGTCAGCGAGCGGCTGAACGGCGAAGACGGACTGGGCGCCATCTTCCCGGCCATCGCCAACTCGGTGCTGATGTACGAGGCACTCGGCTACCCGGAGGACCACCCCCTGGTGGTCACCGCGCGCTCGGCGGTCGAGAAGCTCGTCACCGTCAAGGAGCACGAGGCCTACGTCCAGCCCTGCCTGTCGCCGGTCTGGGACACGGCGCTCGCCGCCCACGCCCTGATGGAGGCCGGCGGGCCGGAGGCCGAGCGCCAGGCCCGTGCCGCCCTCGAATGGCTCAAGCCCCTTCAGGTCCTCGACATCAAGGGCGACTGGGCGGCCCGCAAGCCGGACGTGCGCCCGGGCGGCTGGGCGTTCCAGTACAACAACCCGCACTATCCCGACCTCGACGACACCGCCGTGGTGGCGATGGCGATGGACCGGGCCCAGACCCGCCTCGGCCCCGGCGAGGGCGGCTCGGACTACACCCAGTCGATCGCCCGCGCCCGCGAGTGGATCGAGGGCCTGCAGAGCCGCGACGGGGGCTTCGCCGCCTTCGACGCCGACAACACCTACCACTACCTCAACTACATCCCGTTCTCCGACCACGGCGCACTGCTCGATCCCCCGACCGCCGACGTCACCGCGCGCTGCATCTCGATGCTGGCCCAGCTCGGCGAGACCAAGGACACGAGCCCCGTCCTCGCCCGGGCCTGCGACTACCTGCTCGCCGACCAGGAGGAGGACGGCAGCTGGTACGGCCGCTGGGGCATGAACTACATCTACGGCACCTGGTCGGCGCTCTGCGCGCTGAACGCCGCCGGCCAGGATCCGGCCTCCGCGCCGATGCGCAAGGCGGTGGAGTGGCTGGTCTCGATCCAGAACCCGGACGGCGGCTGGGGCGAGGACGCGGCGAGCTACAAGCTCGAGTATCGCGGCTACGAGCGCGCCGGCAGCACCGCCTCGCAGACCGCCTGGGCGCTGATCGCCCTGATGGCGGCCGGCGAGGCCGAGCATCCGGCGGTGGCCCGCGGGGTCAACTACCTCGCCCGTACGCAAGGGGCCGACGGGCTGTGGGGCGAGGAATTCTACACCGGCACCGGCTTCCCGCGGGTGTTCTACCTGCGCTATCACGGTTACGCGAAGTTCTTCCCGCTCTGGGCGCTGGCGCGCTACCGCAACCTCCAGCGGGGCAACAGCCGCCGGGTCGCGGTGGGAATGTAGCCGCCGCGGCGTGACCGCGCTGCCCCGGAACGACCCGCAGCGCTCGGGCATTCACGGGCCGGAGCCTCGCGATGACCCTGTACAGCTACCACATCTCGCACGAGCAATGCCCGCCCCGGGCGCTGCTCGCGCTGGCCCAGCGGGCCGAGCAGGCCGGCTTCGACGGGGCGTTTTCCTCCGACCATCTCCAGCCCTGGTCGCCGAGCCAGGGTGAGTCCGGCTTCGCCTGGGCCTGGCTCGGCGCCGCCCTGCAGGCGACCGAGCGCCTGACCTTCGGGATCATCTCGGTGCCGGGGGGCTGGCGCTACCATCCGGTGGTGCTGGCCCAGGCCGTGGCGACCCTCGGGCAGATGTTCCCGGGTCGGGTGCCGTGGGTGGCGCTGGGCAGCGGGCAGGCGATGAACGAGCGCGCCACCGGCGGATCCTGGCCCGACAAGGCCGAGCGCAACGCCCGCCTGCGCGAGGGCGCCGAGATCATGCGGGCGCTGCTCGCCGGCGAGACCGTGACCCAGCGCGGCCGCCTGACCGCAGTCGACGCCAAGGTGTGGTCGCTGCCCGAGACCCCGACCCGCCTCGTGGGGGCGGCCACCAGCGTCGAGACCGCCGCCTGGCTCGGCACCTGGGCCGACGGGCTCCTCACCGTCGGCACGAGCCCCGAGACCCTGGGGCCGATCGTCGACGCCTTCCGGGAGAATGGCGGCGCCGACAAGCCGGTCTTCCTCAAGATGGACCTGAGCTACGCTCCCGACCCGGCCGAGGCGCTGCGCCAGGCCCATGCCGAGTGGCGCTTCAACGCCCTGCCCGCCTCGGTCGCCTGGGAGCTGCCGCGCCCGGCCGATTTCGAGGCCGCCGCCCGCTACCTGCGGCCCGAGGACATGCACGAGGCGGTGCTGATCTCGCACGACCTGCCGGCGCTGACCGAGCGCATCGCCGCCTGCGCGGCGCTCGGCTTCGACAGCATCGACCTGCACCAGGTCGGCGGCAGCCAGCCGGCCTTCATCGACGCCTTCGGCGAGCGGGTGCTGCCGGTCCTGCACGGCCGCAAGGCGCCGGTGATCGAGTTCGACCCGTTCGGGCGCAAGCCGGCGGCGCGGGCGGGGTAGGCGTCCGCGGCGGCCTCGCCGGTTTCGGGCCCCGGAACGCAAAAAAGGCGCCCGACCGGCCGGTCGGGCGCCCTTCTCAGGTCAGGCGGTTCGGATCAGTAGCCGTAATAGAACCGGCGCGGCCCGTAATACGGGCGCCGCCAGTACGGCCGGGGGCCGTAACCGTAAGGGCGCGGGCCGTAGAACGGCCGCGGCCCGTAGAACGGGCGGCAATAGCCGAACCGGTTCGGGACGAAGCCCGGGCCGCAGCCGCCGGCCACCGGGATCACGCCCGCCTCCGTCGCGAACGTGCCGGTCGCGCCGAGGCCGATCGGAGCGGCCTGCGCGGTCGAGGCAAGGCCCAGGCCGCCTGCGACGAGGGCGGCCATCCCGAGCACCTTGACGTGCATCATCGTGGAATCTCTCCTGAGGTGAAGGCGGCCGCGTGGACCGCCCTGCCCCCGCAGGAAAGGACTAACGACCTGAATGCACGATGAGCGTGCCGGTCGGCTCCCGCTCATCGTGGGCGGACAGGCTCAGCGGCCCCGGTGGCGGCCCGGGGCCGGCCCGGAGACCACCGGATCGGCCGCCGCCCGCATCGCCGCCCCGCGGCCGCGCCGGCTCTGGCCGAGGCCTGAGCTCTTCGCAAGCTCGGAGCGCTGGGCGGCGTAGTTGGCGGCGACCATGGGATAGTCCGGCGGCAGGCCCCATTTCTGGCGGTACTGCTCGGGCGTGAGGCCGCGGCCGGCCAGGTGACGCTTGAGCGTCTTGTAGGGCTTGCCGTCCTCCAGGCTGATGATGTGGTCCGGGGTGACGGTCCGGCGGATCGGCACCGGCGGCGTCGCCTTCTCGGGCTCCGGCGCCGGTGCGGCGCCGAGCTGGCTCAGCGACGTATGGACCGCCGCGATCAGCCCGGGGACGTCCGCGGCCGGAACCGAGTTGTTCGCCACGTAGGCCGACACGACGTCGGCGGCGAGCTCGATCAGATCGAGCGATCGGGTGGAGTCATCGTTGGTCATGGCACACCAGATCGAAGTGACCAGCTCAGGAGGCCACGTGTTCTCGCGAGCGTCAACCACAACGGATATGCGTAACAACAGATTTCGTCAGTCTCGAAACGAACCAGAAAAAGTATTGCACGCGATTGGCCGGACGGCTCCGCATCCGGCGACAGGCGCCCCCACCCGGGCGGCAGCGGCGCCACACTCGCCCGGATAGCGCGCTAGCCCCTTGTTTTTGACGGTTTTTTCTTGGGCGGAGGTTTCCCCTCGGTGGGGAAATGCCCTAGCTGTTGCTGCATTGCGCCATTCGGCGTCCCGTTCCTGTCAGCACGATCGTCAAGACCTCCCATGACCGACAAGAACCGACGTTTCCTGGTCGCCGGCACCGCCGCCGGCCTCGCCTCGACGTTGCTGGCGTGGCCGCGCCCCGCCCTGGCCTGGACCGACCAGGACATCGCCCCCGTCCGGCGCCGGCGCTCCCGCGATCCCGTGCCGGCGGAGGACGGTACGTTCTACGACACGCGCGGGCAGGCCGCCGATCCGTATCGCGGCGCGCCCGCTCCCGCCGAGGCGCCGCCGGAGGAGGACTTCTTCTGGGGCGGCCGGCGCAGTGCCGCGCCGCCGCAGGGCACCGCCGACCCGAGTGCCACCGTCGTGGTCGATGACGGCCCGATCGACTACGCCCGCGCCTACGCGGCGATCGAGACCGAGCCGTTCCCGGTGCCAGCGTTCCGCTGGCGCAAGGCGAACCCGTCCTTCCTGCGCCAGGACGTCGCCTATGGCGGCCGCTACGCGCCCGGCACCCTCGTGGTCGATCCGCGCGCGCACCACCTCTACCTGATCCAGGAGGGCGGCCGGGCCCGCCGCTACGGCGTCGGCGTCGGTCGCCAGGGCTTCGCCTGGGCGGGGGCGGCCACCATCAACTCGAAGCAGGCCTGGCCGGACTGGTACCCGCCCAAGGAGATGATCGCCCGCCAGCCGGCGCTCGCGCGCAGCGTGTCCCAGCTGCAGAGCGGGCTCGGCGTGCCCGGCGG
This sequence comes from Methylobacterium platani, assembly GCF_001653715.1. GTDB lineage: Bacteria > Pseudomonadota > Alphaproteobacteria > Rhizobiales > Beijerinckiaceae > Methylobacterium > Methylobacterium platani. Next base: position 110,458 of record NZ_LWHQ01000037.1, on the reverse strand, counting down.
CTCGCGCAACCCCCTCGGCGCCCGCGCCCTCTACCTGTGGCAGAACAACAAGGACACGCTCTACCGCATCCACGGCACCACCGAGCCGGAGAGCATCGGCCGCAGCGTCTCGTCGGGCTGCATCCGGATGATCAACCAGGATGCGATCGACCTCTACGCCCGGGTACCGGTCGGTACGCAGGTGGTGGTGCTGGGCTGACGTCCCGGCGCGGCCGGCCGGATCAGGGCCGCCGCAGGACGGGCGGTCCCCCGCCCGTCGCCGGGGACAGGCCCGCCCCCTCCTCGGCGCGGTCGACGGCCCGCGAGACGAGCCGCCGCAGGGCCTGCGCGTCCCGCGGGGCCTCCGCCACGACGGCGCGCACCTCGGATGCGGGGGCCGACAGGATCTCGGCTTCGAGCGCCTCGGTCAGCCGGTCGAGGGCGCGGTCGGGGCGCCACGGGGTCGTCATGATCGGCCTCCCTCAGGTGTCGAGCCGCAGCAGGGCGCGGCGCAGCCGTTTGCGGGCGCTGTCGTAATCCGTCCGGGACAGGCCGTGCCGGGCGCAGATCTCGGCGGCGGAGCGACCGTAGCCCAGCTCCTCGATGATCCGCAGCACCGTCGCGTCGCCGGAGAACAGCGCCACGATAGCGCCGAGCGCCTGCGCGGCGGCGACCGCCCGCTCGGGATCGATGCTCCCGGCCGGCTCGTCCTGCTCCCGCCACGCCCGCTCCAGCGCCGTCCTGCGCCGGAGATCGTGCTCGATCGAGCGCATGCACCCAGCCAGGAAGGCCAGGATCGGAACCTCGGGCGGCCAGAGCCGCGTCCCGTCGAGGGCCCGGACGATCGCCTCGTTCAGGAGGTCGGCCCAGTCGGTCTCGGGAAGCCGGCGCGCCCGCAGCCGGGCGAGCGCCCGCAACCGAGCGAGTTCGACGTTCGACAGGGCGCGGATCGCCCCTGCGACGTCCCGCTGATCGGTCTCGTCCGTCACTCTTCGCCGTCCTGCCCGCTCTCCCAGCGTCATGCGCACCGGCGAGCCGAGCGCGGACAGGTCTCGATAAAGAATTCCGGCCGGTCCGCGTCCGGTCCGCTCCCCCGCCTTCTCCCGTGGCCGCGCCGCGTCGGCCCGAGATCCGGAAACGGGAGCAGACACCATGACACGGGACATGCTGACCGCCATCGCGCGGCAGATCTACGCCCGGCACGTCGCCCATGCGGCGGCGCCGGGCGATGCCGGCCTCCGAGGTGCCCTGGAGGCCGCCCTGGCTGCCGTCCTCCGCGAGCGCTTCTTGCCGCCCGGGCCCTGGCACCTCGCCCGCCCGCAGGGCGGCTACGCCGAGACGCCCGACGATGACCCGATCTACCTCTACCAGGACCTGCCCGTGGCGATCCGGCGGGAGCGGCACCTCAACAACGGGCAGCCGTCCTTCATCGCCGGCCTGATCGCCCGGGGACGGCCGCACCGGGGCATGAGGGCGGTGCATGTCGGTGCGGGGACCGGCTACTACACCGCCCTCATGGCTCGGCTCGCTGGCCGCGAGGGCCGGGTGCTCGGCATCGAGCACGATCCCGATCTGGCGGCGCACGCGGCCGCGGCGCTCGGCGACCTGCCGCAGGTCCGCGTCCTCGCCGGCGACGGCGCCGCGATGCCGCTACCGGCGGCCGACCTCATCCTGGTCAATGCCGGTGCGGCGTACCCGGCCGAGGCCTGGCTCGATGCGCTGGCGACCGGCGGGCGGTTGATCCTGCCTCTCACGGCCGGACCGTTGCCCGGCACCCCGGTCACCCGCGGCGCCATCTTCCTGATCGAGCGCGAAGCGGAGGATCGCTATGCGGCCCGTTGCCTGTCCCCGACCCTGATCTACCCCTGTGCCGGTGCCCGCGACCCGGAGGCCGAGCGGGCCCTCGGCCGCGCTCTGGCGGCCGGCGGCCAGGAGGCCGTCCGGAGGCTCTGCCGCGGGGATGCGCTGCCCGAGGCCGGGTGCTGGCTGCGCGGCCCGGGCTGGTGCCTCGCCTACGGATGACGAGGCGCTGCCGGATCCCGGCGATCGGGCCCGCGGCCCTCCGGGGCGACGGCCCCGCAACCCGAAACCGGAGCGGGGATTACTCCGCCGGCCGGACCTTGGCGCTCGGAACGGCCTGCGCGGTCGCCGGGTCGGCCAGGATCGCCTTGACGGCGGGAACCGCGGCGGCCGCAGCGACGAGACCGGCATTGCGCCGCGCGTAGAGGCTCCAGGCGGTGACGAGGAGCGTGAGCAGCGCGCCGCTCACGGCGGTGGCGGTCTCGGCGTCGATCCAGCCGTGCCCGACGGCGATGCCGCCGCCGAATTGCAGCAGGGTGCGCAGCAGCGCGGTGAGCTGTTCCTGGTTCATGCAGGTCTCCTGCGGGGAATCTCGGGCGGGGATCTCGAGCCGGGGGTCAGGCCGCGAGCGGCCGGCCGCAGGCCGGGCAGGAGGCGGCCGGGCCCGGGGCGACCCGCAGCGCCAGGGCCGCCGCCCGCACCTCCTCGACCCGCCGGCCCCAGCCGCGGCCGAAAAGCGGCCAGGTCGACAAAGCCCGCAGGAACGCCAGCCGCCCGTCGCTCACCGCGTTCACCAGCGCCGCCACGTCCCGGCCCTGGAGCGCCGCCAGCGTCACCGGCCCGAGCCGCCCGTCGTCGGCGAGGCCGAGCGCCCGTTGCAGCCCGATCACCGCGCGCTTCGGCCCGCTGTTCACCGCGAAGTCGAACAGTGCGTAATCGAGCCCCGCCGGCAGCGCGTCGCCCTGGATCGCGTCCCAGAACCGGCGCCGGTACAGCGGCGCCACGCGCGACGGCGTCAGCGCCTTGACCTCCGCCTTCGTCGCCGGCCGGCCGAGCTCGAGGCTCAGGGTGCCGATCGTCACTCCGAGGTTGGTCGCGCCCCCCGGGTCGGCGGGGTCGTCCGACCAGCCGCCCTCGTGGGCCAGGACGAGCGTCATCGCCCGCTCGAACGTCGTCGCGGTCATCGGTTTCTCCGGATTGTCAGGGGGGAGTGCGGTGCGCCGGCCGGGAGGCGTCGGGCGCGTGTTAGGGGGGTGAGGTCGCAGGCCGGCGGTTCAGAGGGCGGCCGCCTCGCGCCACAGCGCGTCCAGCGCCGCCGCGTCGTAGCCCAAAGCCGCGCCGAGCTGCGCCACCATCGGGTGCCCGCGCTCGAACGCGGTCGCGCCGGACAGCAGCATCCGGGCGGCGAAGCGCTCGCCCTCCGGCAGCGCCTCGACCGCCGCGGCGATCGGCGCCGGCAGAACGCCCGTCATCACCGCCGCCAGCGCCGCGTCGGGCGTGATCGCGCCGGCCTGAGCCAGGGCCTGGAAGAACTGCCGGTCCGAGATCGCCGCCGCGGCCGGCGCCGACCCCGGCGCGGCCTGCACCGCGGCGAGCTGCGTCGCCAGGGCGTCGCGCTCCTCCGCCGCCGCGTCCCGCCCCCGGCGCGCCGCCTGCGCCTCCGCCACCGCCGCATCCCGCGCCCGGCGCGACTCCGCCGCCTCGGACACCGCCGCATCCCGCCCCGACAGCGCCGCGGCATCGATCCCGGCCAGCACCGCCGCGAGCGGGAACCCCGCGGCGTCGGCCTGCGCCGGCGTCAGCGCCCCGCTCGCCACGAACTGCGCCTCGCTCGCGCCCGGCGGCGTCACGTGCTGGCCGATGACGACGTGCCAGGCCGGGGGCTCGGCCGAGCCTGCCGGCCGGCCGCGATACAGGAACTCGTACAGGTAGGGTTCGCCCATGATGACCTCACGCCGCGACCGGGCTGTCGTCCGACAGCCGCCGCCAGTTGCCGTTGGAGTAGCAGGCGACCACACCGGTCCCGCCGCCCGCGCCCTCGGCCGGCTTGCGGCCGTTCGAGACGTAGACCAGCATCCCGGCCGACCCGGCCGGGACCGTCGCCACGGTGTAGGATGCCAGCCGCATCGGCCCGGGCAGGCCGCCCGCCAAGTGTCCGGAGGTGAGGACCGTGCCCGGGAAGGCGGCGGCGAACACGTAGTCCAGCGTTGCCGCATCCGACGGACGCTGCGCCCGGATCAGGGTGTCCGACCCGCCCCCGACGGTGCGGGACGAGTACAGCATCTTGCGGCGGTAGCTGGTCGCATCCGCGCCGGTATCTTCCACATACAACTTGGCATCGCCGGCGTTCGTGATGGTCACGTTCGCGTTGACGAAGATCTCTTTCTCGAACGTGGCGGCGCCGGTCGCGCGCACGATGTAGAAGGCGTTTCCGAGGAACGAGCCGTCGTCGCCGTAGCGGTAGAAGACGAAGTTGCTTCCGTTGTTGCCTCCGCCTTCGGGGTTGCTGTCGGCGCCGAACTTCCACCGCAGGCTGCCGGCGGTGGAGAGCTTCGTGATGCGCTCCGTCCTTTGATCTCCGTTGACGTTCAGGGAGCCGTTCAGGACCGCTTCGCTGCCGCCGATGCCGAAGACCTTGGTCGTTCCGCTGCCGAGCCAGACGTTGGACGAGCCGAAGGACAGAAATCCCATGTCGACGCTGTCGACGCGACGCTGGATGACCTGTTCGGTGGAGGTGTGATCGCTGCCGGCCTGCTTCCGATAGTGGAAGATGCCGAGCTGGTCCGTGTTCCCGACATTGGCCGACACCAGGGTGACGGCCGGCGAGCGGGTCCCGGCCGCGGTCCCCAGCGGCGGGGAGCCGACCGTGACGCCCCCGAACACCGGCACCGCGGCACTTCCGAGCCCGAGCGCGGTCGCGCCCGAGGCCGGCGAGCCGGTGAGCACGGCGAGGCCGGAGGCGCTGGCGTCCAGGATCTCGGCCGCGGCCGGGCCGGCCACCGGCTTGCCGGAGGCGCGGGCATAATCGACCACCCGCCAGTTACCCGCCGCGTCCGAGACCGCCAGGGCCGTGTCGCCGGCCGCCGTGACGAGGGCGGCCCCGCCCGGGAGCACCAGGCTCACGGCGTTGTGGGCGAGGGTGGCGGCGCCGGTGAAGCGCAGGAAGCGCACCCGGTTCGGACCGGTGCCGAAGCTCGAGACCGTGCCCGAGCCGGTGAGCACCACCCGCAGCGCCGGCAGGGCGCCGAGGTCGACCGTGGCGGCGATCGGCACCGAGGCCTCGGCCGCCGCGAGGTCGAGGCCGCCGGTCGCGCGGTCGACCCGCAGCGCCTCGCGCCAGGTGCTCCCGTCGGCCGAGACCTTGAGGCGAAGGTCGTCGTCGCCGGTCAGGCCGATCTCGGCCCGGCCGGAGAACCCGGACTGCATCAGCAGCGACAGGGTGTTGCCGGGGGCTTGCTTGTTGAGGGTGTAGCGCAGGTCCCCGGTGCCGCCTTCAGCCGTGGTCAGCGCGGTCCACAGCGCCTTGTTCAGCTTGGCGGCGAAGGGGTTCGCGGCGTCGGCGGTGGTGCCGATGCCGAGCCGGGCGAGGTTCTGCAACGCCGTCAGGGTGGAGCGGAACGAGGCCCAGGCCACACCTGTATAGGTGTAGAGGTCTGCCTCGTCCGCCACGAAGGCGAGCCAGCCGGGGCGCGGCACGAAGGAGCGCCACGCCCCGTCCTGGTAGCGCACCACCCGGCCGGCCCAGCCCGCCCACGCCCCGGTCGGGGCGGCGCCGGCGATCAGGTAGCGGTCGCCCTCGGCCGGGCTCGCGGGCGGCGCCAGCGCGTCCTTGTCGAGGACCGCGAGCTGGACCAGCGTGTCGAGGGCGACCAGCGCCTCGTTGTGGGTGACGTGCTTTTGCGCCTGCGCGGCTTGCAGCAGCGGCAGGGCGAGGTTGGCGGTGGCTGCGTCAGGCATACAGGGTCGCCCTCAGGGCCGCGCCGCGGCCGTAGGTTGCCGAGAGTTGGTGGATCGCGACGGACAGGCCGGTGACCGGGCCGCCGAAGTCGGCCGCCTGGTGGGCGGCCGTGTAGGTGACGGAGGGCGCCCCGACCTCGAACGTGCGCAGCACCGTGGACCCGGCCAGCACGTCGAGGGCGTAGGCCTCCGTTTCCTCGGCCAACGGCACCTCGACCTGTTCCCACGGGTCGCCGTCGATCCGGGTGCGCCGGACCCACGACAGCACCAGGTCGCCCGACCCGGCCCGCACCATCCGGGCCTGCGCTGGCGCGTAGGGGCGCAGGCCCACGCCCCGGAACGCCAGGGTGGCGCCGGTGAAGCTCGGATCGTCTTGCGGCAGCCCGAGCGGCCCCCAGCGCCAGGCGAGCGGCAGGGTGCGCGAGGCGAGCGGCATCCCCGATTGCACCAGCGCGTCCGTCAGCACCACGAACGGCGCGCCGGCCGGGGTCGGCGCGCCGAGGGCGAAGTCGGTGCCGAGCTGGCCGCGCAGCAGGGTGGCGAGCCGGTACCGGCCAGGCGCCAGCAGGGTCGCTTGCGCCCATTGCAGCACCTCCCAGTCCCCCGACGGCGTCAGCAGGGCCGCGGCGTTGGTCCCGTTGAGCACGTCGATTTCAGGGGCGGAGACCAGCTCGACCCCGCGCGGCACCTCGACATAGACGCTGTTCACCCGGTCCCACCGGGCGACCGGGCCCGGGTAGAGATCGGCCGTCAGCCGCCCGATGATCGACCGGGCGCCCACCGTGGCGTCGTCCGCGAAGGCCCCGCCGGCGGTTGCGCGCAGCACCGACACCGGCGACCACGGCGCCGTGTAGGCGGCGAGGTAGGGCGCGTGCGGCACCGCGTCCGAGCGCAGGAGCGGCAGGTCGAGGAACTGGAACAGCGCAACCCCGACCGTCGCCGGCGGCTCGGCCGGCCGCGGCGTCGCGGTGCCGTCCCGGTAGGCGAACACGGCGAGGTCCGTGCGGATGCCGCTCGCCGGCCGGCCCCCTTCGAGGCCGAGGCGGGTCAGGCGGTAGTCGGCGCCGCTCCCGGCCAGCGACAGGGTGACGACATCGCCGGCATCCAAGGCGAGGCAGGACGGCGGCAGGGTCGCCCCGACCGTCTCCCGCTCGACCACGCCCTGATACAGCAAGGCCTGCGCGATCCCCCGCGCCGCCCCCTCGTCCAGGCAGAGCGGCACCGCCACCCGCTGCACCGCGTTGGCCCGACCATTGGTCCGGCGCGCCTCGACGGATGCCGACTGGTAGCCCCGGTGCGGATCGATGTAGGTCAGCGCCACCACGCCCGGGAGCGCGGTTTCCTCGCCCCGGGTGCGCCGGTAGTCCCCGCCGGTGCCGCCCCGCGCCACCAGGTCGTCGGCGGTGAGAGATGCCGCCGGCGCCCGGGCGAGCGGCGCGAAGACCAGCCGGCCGGCCGACTCCGCCGCATCGAAGAAGAAGCACGTCCGCAGGCATTCGAGCGAAGCCCGCGGCGTCTGCACCTCCGTGACCGCGTAGCCCTCCACCAGGCCGTAGAGCTGGCCGACATCGATCGGCACCCCGAGGCCGCCGCACAGCTCGGCCACCACATCGGCGATCGGCGCCAGGCCGAGGCGCCCGTTGATCCAATGGCCGAGGCGGTAGTTCGGCCCGTCGCTCCAGACCGCGGCCTGGCGCGGGAAGTCCGGATAGGGCCGGGCGTCCCACGTCCAGACGAACAGCCGTTCCGGATCGACCATCCGGCCGCCGTAGACCGCCGAGACCGGGTTGCCGCTCCCGCCCTGCCAGTACGCCAAGGTCGCTTCCAGGTAGGCCCGCTGAGCCGCAGGATCGCGCCTTCCGTTCGAGTAGTAGGGCAGGAAGCTTTCCGACGACTTCGGGTCCACGAAGACGTTCGGTTGGTTCATGCCCTTGTCGATCGCGGCGCAGCCGATTTCAATAAAGCGGACCGGTTTGCTCTGCGGCACCCACCCCGTTGCGGTCGCTCGGCGCACCCCGCCCGGCCGGTCGCGATGCGGGTTCGACCACCAGGCGCGCAAATCCTTGATGCGGAAGACCCAGTGCTCGCCGTACGCCGTGTCGGCGATCGGCACCCGGGCCTGCGCGTCGCGATCGGCGGGCGTCGGATAGGACCAGTCGAACAGCTCGCCGGCGGCGACGTTGGCGGCGAGGTAGCCGGGATCGTAGGGCGAGGGTGCGCCCGATGTGAACGTGCTGCCCTGGGCGTCGAGATGGTCGAACCCGTCGCGCCAGTCGGCGAGCGGCATGTAATTGTCGATCCCGACGAAGTCGATGTTCGGGCTCGACCACAAGGGATCAAGGTGGAAACACACGTCGTTCGAGCCGTCGGCCGGACGATGGTTCGCGTATTCCGTCCAGTCGGCCGAGTAGCCGAGCTTCGTGGCGTTCCCCAGGATCGCCCGCGCATCGGCCGCGAGGCCGACGAGCTGCGCCACCGCCGGGAAGGTCGCGACGCCCGACCGGACGGTGGTGAGCCCGATCATCTCCGAGCCGATCAAGAAGGTGTCGACCCCGCCGGCCGCCTCGGCCAGGCGCGCGCAATGCAGGATGAACCGGCGGAACGAGAACTCCGCCCGGGCACAGGTCACCGTGCGGCCGTTCCACGCCAGGTCCCCCGGCGCCACCGTGCCGAAGAACGCCGCGACCTGATCGGCCGCCGCCGCGGTCTTGTCGACCGTGCCGGGCCGGCCGGGGGCCGGGTGGCAGGTCACCCGCCCGCGCCAGGGGAACGCGGCCTGCTCCGCCCCGCCATAGGGATCGGGCAGGCCGTTGCCGGCCGGGATGTCCATCATCACGAACGGGTAGAGCGTGACGGCGTAGCCCCGCTCCTTGAGCGCCTGGACGAGCTGCACCACCGACAGGTCGGACGGCGCGCCGCCGAGGAGCGGCGTCCCGGAGGCGCCGCCGCTGACGATGGCAGCCGCCGCCCGGTCGACCCCGCCGGCGAGCCATTCCGGCTTGGTGGTCTTCGATGCCGTCTCGGCCTTCGGGACGATGCGGCACGACCCGAGCCGCAGGTCGGTGCCGTGCCAGGCGACCACGAGGGAGACGTGGCGGCAGCGCGGCGCCTCGGCGGCGAGCTGGTCCAGCGCCTTGAGCGCGTCGACCCCGCCCGACACCGTGTTCTGCCCGGCGAGCCCGCCGAAGGTCGAGGCGTTGACCGGCGCGGTGGCGTAGGTGAATTCGCCCATGCTCGGGATCATCGTGACCGCCGTTACCAGCTCCTCGAGGCGCGGCCGGCCGGAGGCGTTGGCCGGACGCCGGATCACCTCCGCGGTGATGACCGGGACCCGGTTGCCGAACCCGGCCAGGGGCAAATCCTCGAACACGATGTAGGCGAGGCCGCGATAGGCCGGGGCGCTGTCGGCGCCCTCGACCGCGGCAATCTTCGGGTCGGGCCCCTGCGCTTCGTCGCCGAGATAGACCCGGGCGCCGTAGGCCCCGAGGTTGATCGGCTTGCCGTCGGCGTAGACCTGCCCCACGGCGACGATCGGGCCTTCGCACAGGGCGACCGCCACGCTGATGCTGTAGGCATAGGTGACGTTGAAGGCCTTCTGCCCGCCGCCGCCCTTGCCGCCGGAGGACTTCACCTTCTCGACCTTCTGCACTTCCTTGAGCTTGGTCGCCCAGATGATCTGCCCGCCGATGCGGACACGGCCGAACACGCGGGCGACCGCCGCTCCTTCCGTCGAGGCGGTGACGTGGAGGTCCGACAGGCGCGGGCCGAGATTGATCGGCGTCTTCGGCTTGGACCCGAACATGGCGCGGTCGAGGGCGCTGCCGCCGGCGGCGCCGACCATCTGGCCGATCGCGCCGCCGATCGGGCCGCCGAGGGCGGTGCCGACCGCCTGGCCGACGGTGGACAGGACGAGCGTGCTCATCTCGGAAGCTCCGGGAAACGGAAGGCGTAGGCGATGCGGCGCGACCAGGTCGGCGGGATCCAGCTCTCGACCACGGCGTGACCGTCATAGGCGTGGATCATCCGCGGGCTCGGCGGGCCGGCCGCGACGATCGCGCAGTGCTTGGCCGGCAGCCCCTCGCGCCAGCGGAACAGCAGCACGTCGCCGGGCTCGGCCGCGGCCGGGGCGAGCGGCACCAGGTGGCGGGCGGCGGCCTCCCGCAGCGTCTCCCGCCCCAGGTCCTCCGCCCAGCTCGGCGTGTAGGGCGGCGGAACCTCCGGCTCGAGGCCGGTCAATCCGGCATAGACGCCCCGCAGCAGGCCGAGGCAGTCGCAGCCCGCCCCCCGCACGCTGGCCTGATGGTGGTAGGGCGTGCCGAGCCAGGTCCGCGCCAGCGCGACGACGCGCGCGCGGGTGTCAGCCGAGGCGGCCTCCGTCATTGTCTGCCCCCTGGACCGCGTAGGCCACGGCGTAGTCGTTGCCCGGCAGGTCCGGGAAGCCGCGGAAGTTGACGACGTTGGCGAACTTGTCCCGGCAGCTCGCCAGGGACTTGTCGCAGCCGGCCACCACCTGGAAGGCGTCGCCGGGCGCGATCGGGGCCGGCATCGGCTCCCACAGGTCGAGGACGGCGAGGCCGCCGGCGCGCGCGTGCGCCCGCACCTCGACCGCGGCGCCGGCATTGGCCCCGGAGGTCCAGACCAGCCGGCCGGCCTCGAACCAGCGGGAGACGTACCCGGCGAGGCCGGAGGCGGTGACGCCGCGGGCGCTGCGCACCGTCGCGACCGTGCCGGCGCCGCGGATCGCGGCGGCTTCGGCATCGACCCCGCAGCGCCCGTCCCCGAGCAGCGCGTCGCACGAGCGCTGGTAGACCCGACCGCGAGGTTGGTTCAGGCGATCGGCGAGGCCGCGGACTTCCGCCGTGAAGGCGGTGGGCCCGCGCGAGACCTCGCCGACGGTGCCGGAGAGGACGAGGACGCCGTCGGCCGGGCTCGACCAGTCGACGCGCCAGACCGCGACCGCGGCGCCGTCGAACAGGCCGTGCGCCAGCTCGGCTTCAGCCAGGCGCCCGCTCGTCAGCGCCCCGACGATCTCCAGGCTGTCGGCGCCGAGGCCTGTGCCCTGTTCGAGCGCCGTTCCGGTGGCGCCGCTCTCGGCCGAGCACGTGACGCCGTCGACCACGAGGTCCTCGTCATGGTCGGTGAAGCCGAGGCGGAGCCCATCGGTGCGGGTGACGATCCAGCAGTGGCACAGGGTGGTGACCCCGCTCGCGAGGCGGGCAGTCAGGGCAGGCGACAGGATCTTCATGGCGTCTACCGGCGGATCTCGAGGATCGGGATGTCGGCGACCACGCCGGCGCGCAGGGCCTGGTGGTCGATCTCGATGCGGTCGGTGGCGAAGCGCACCGGCACGTCGAACAGGAAGCCCGCGGTGACGACCGCCCCGGAGGCGGGGGCGGCCTCGAGGGTGACGAGGCCGGTCGTGGCATCGAGCGCGAAGGCGGTGCCGGCGAGCGCCACACCCCCGACCGCGACCGCGACCGAGCCGGCGATCGGCTTGGTGATCGGACGGGCATAGGGCGCGAAGGCGCCGCCGTAGGTCTTCGCGAGTGGGAAGGCCCGGGTGGTGCCGTCGCCGGTGCCGAGGCGCTGGTCGGTGGGCGCAGGCGCCTGGCCGGGGGCGGCGGACGAGTGGTCGAAGGTGTCGCGCCAGCGGAAGCCGTAGAGGGGCCCGCGGCGCTCCTCGAAGAAGGCGATCAGCACGGCGACGTCCTCGGCCGTGCGCAGGGCCGGGCCCGCATCGTAGCGGCGCCGCGAGTGGCGCCAGAGGCTGTTCCTCTCCTCGTCGCCGGAGCCGAGGGTGACGACCTCGGTGCGCCGCTCAGGCCCGCCGCGGGAGCCGTAGGACAGGGCGAGGGGGAAGCGCACCTCGTGGAAGGGGCTCGGCATGGCTCACGGGCTCCCGATGCTGTTCTCGAAGGCCCGGCTCTCACAGGCCCCTCAGGCCGCGCTGCACCGCCCGGGCCAGGGCGGCGCTGACCTGCGCCTCCGAGCGGTGGAAGCTCGGGGCGTCCGCGGTGGCGATCGAGACCGAGACCTGGACATTCGGCGCGGCGGCTTGCGGGGCGACGCCGTGCGCCGCCGGCAGGATGCGTCCGGGCTGGAGCGGTACGAAGGTCTCGCGCCCGCTCTCGCCGACCGTGTAGGCGACGCCCGGCGTCACGGGGCCGCCGGCGGCGCGACCGGTCGGGTTCTGGGTCAGGCCGAGCGAGCCGAGGGCGTCGCCGATCAGGTCGCCGCCGGGGCTGCCGCGGCCGAACAGGCCGTCGAAGGCCCGGTCGAGCCCGCGGCTCGCGAGCGTGGTGGCGAGCCTCGCGACGACGGTGGTCAGGCGCTCGCCGTGCAGGATCGCGCCCTTGAAGCTGTCGGCGAGCGCCGAGCCCAGTTCCCGCGAGGCGGATTGGGCGGCGCGCTGTGCGGCCTCCGCCCGTTCCACCTGGGCGGTCGCCGCACCGTAGGCCTCCGCCACCCGGTCGACCTCCTCGCGCAACGCCGGCGTCACCGCGAGGTCGGCCTTCTTGGCCGCCTCCAGCAGGCGGAACGCCGCCTCGGCCTTCGCGGTGGCGCCCTCCTCGCGGCCGACCGCGTCGGCCTCGATCTTCAGGAGGCCGGTGCGCCGGGTGAGGCGGGCGACCTCGTCGCGGAACGCATCGTCCTCCGGCTCCGCGGCCGTGGCGGGCCCCGCCGGCGACCGAACGGGTGCCCGCGTCGGCTGGGCAGCGGAGGCGGCCGGTGCGGCCGGGGCGAGGCTGCCGCGGGGGGCGGCGTCGCTGATCGCGAAGGCGTCGGCGATCCGGGCGCGGATCGCCGCGCCCTCGTCGGCGGCCGCCTTCACCCGCCGGCCGAGATCGGCGACGAGGTCGGCGGCGGCCGGGATCCTGTCCGCGATCCCGCCGACCGCACCCGCCACCGCCTCGAACCCCGCCACCGCCTCGCGCGAGGCGGAGCCGGCCTCGCCGAGCCGGGCGGTCAGGCTTCCGACCGCGTCGTCGACCCGCCTCAGGGCGGCGCCGTCGCCGGCCGGGACCGTGCCGACCTGCTCCATCGCGCGCTGGAGCCGGCCAAGGGCCTCCGGCGCGGCCATGCGGGCGAGCTCGTCGCGCACCTCGGCGCCGGCCCGCGCCATCGCGGCGGCGATGCGCGCGGATCCGGCCTCGACCGCGCGCTCGGCTTGCGACATCGCCCGCTCGGCGAGCGGGCCGGCCCGGGCGAGCTCGCGCTCGTAGGCCTCGACATTGGCCTCCAGGGAGACCACCAGGCGCTCGATCTCGGTCGTCATGCGGGCGATCCGTCATCCGGCGCGTTCCGGAGCCAGGCCCAGAGCGCGTCCTCCTCCTGCGGGGTCGGGGCGTCGGCGGCGTCCGGGTCGCGGGCGCGGTTGAAGCCGTCGATGTAGGCGGCGAGCTGCCACAGGCTCATCGCCCGCATGTCGGCGGCGGGCAGGCCCATGGCGGCGGCGGCGCCGTAGAACGCCGCGAAGGCGATCCGCCCCCCGGGGCCCGCAGCGCCGGCCGGTCGGCCGACCCGCTCGTCATCGGCGCCCTCGAGGCCCGCCGCCAGCACCAGGGCGGCCTTGGCGATCAGCGGGATGCAGGGCTGCCCGTCGAGGCTTCCGGCGACGGCGTGGGCCTGCGGCACCGGGGTGCCGCCGCCGATCAGGCCGAGGCGCAGCACGTCGCGCACGTCGCGGAACCGGTAGAGCCGGCCGGCATGGAAGCGGTGCAGCAGGTCGGCGGGCCCCGCCCCCGTCGCCTCCTGCAGCGCCTCGAGGTCGCCGATGGCGAGGCGGAAGCGGTGGGTCGTCCCGTTCAGGTCGAGGTCGATATGGCCGTCGCGGCTCATGATCCGCCTCACGCCGCCGCGGTGAACGGCACCGCCCCGGTCGATTGCAGGGCCACCGAGACGGTGCAGCGCTCGCCCGCACGGCCCCGACCTCGAAGCTGGTGAGGTGGAACAGCCCCTCCCAGGTGCCGCCGCCCTCCGTTCCGGCGCCGCTCACCTCGACCCGGGCGCGCACCGGCGCGTCGGAGTCGAAGGCGGCGCGCCAGCGGGCGATGCTCTGGCGCGCCATCACGCCTTTGCCGGAGACCGCGACCGACTTCGACACCGCGAACCGGTCGACGAAGGGCGCGGCATCCTCGTTGGCGCAATCGGGCACGACCGAAGCGTTGGTCTCCTTGGTGAATTGCGCCGCGCGCTCGGTGAGGCCGCAGGGCGCCTCGAAGGTGCCGGCCTTGGTCGGGCTCTCGAGCTTCACGGCGATGGCGGAGAACGGCAGGGTGGTGGGCTGGGCCATGGGGGGCGACTCCGAGGGAGAGGATCAGACAGTTTCCGCGGCGACGGCGGCGAAGCGGGCGACGCCGTGCCAGGAGCCGGGCCCGAGGGGCTCCGGCAGGACCAGGCTGCGCTCGTGCGACAGCCACAGGAGCTCGCCGCGGGTCAGCGCCAGGTCGGCCTCGTCGAGGGCGGCGGCGATCGCGGCGAGCAGCTCCTGCACCGGCCGCAGGTCCCGGGCGCCGCGCAGGAAGGCGTGGACGGTCAGGCGGCAGGTGCAGCCGCGCCACCCTTGCGCCTCGTAGGGGCCGACCTCCGGCGGATCGACGCGCAGGAACGGCCATTCCTCGCGGGCGCTCGCCACCTCGCGCACCCGGTTGCCGACGAGGGGGCGCAGGGCCGGATCGGCCAGCAGGCGGGTGCGGACCGCCCGCAGGAGCTGGGGCGACAGGTCGAGGACGGCCATCACGCCCTCCCCGTCAGGTGCGCGACGGCCGGCCCGATCACCGGCCGGGCGGCCCGCGTCGCGGTGCCGAATTCCCGGGCGATCAGGCCCGGCGCCTCGACCGCGACGACGGCGCCGTCGGGCGTCTGCGCCGCCTCGGCGCGCCCGTCGGCTGGGTCTTTCGCGATCTCGGCGGCGAGGGCGTTCGCCGCCTCCCGCGCCCGGGCCCGGGCGGCGTCGCCGCCGGCCCGGGCGAGGCGGGCGAGCCGGGCCTGGAGCGGGCCGGTCTCGGCTCTCTGGTTCACAGCGGTCTCCCCTGGATGAGGGCGTGGCTGCCGGCGGGGTCGGTCTCCACCGCGACGATGCGGTGGCGGGTCCCCGCCAGGGTGATCTCGTCGTCGGGGTTCGGGGGAAGGCCCGGCGTCAGCACGGTCATCCGCACCAGGCGGCCCGGCAGCCCCGGCTCCTCGGGGGCCTCCCGGGCGCCGTCGATCCGGGCCCGGACGGGCACGTCCGAGGAGGCGCCGTCCGGGCCGATCCGGTGCAGGACCGCCTCGTCGAACAGGGGGGCGAAAACCCCCCCGAGATGGCGGCCGAGTCCGTCGAGGAGGCCCATCACACCACCGCCACGCCGATGCCGTTGCGGCGCAGCACCTCGTGGAAGCGCCGCCCGTAGGAGGTGAGCCCGAGCGTGCCGGGCAGCGCCTCGGCCGGCGGGTCGCGCCGTTCGAGGTGGAGGCTGCCGCTGCGAAAGCCCTTGAGGTCGAGGGCGCCCGCCCGGGCGAGCTCGGCTTCCGGGCCGCCCTGCCCGTCGAGGGTCAGGGTGTGGGCGGCGTGGAGCATCCGCCCGAGGGTCGCGTCCGCCTCGGGCCAGGCGGCGCCGATCCGGGGGGCGGCCTCCGCGAGCGCGCCTGCAACCGCGGCGTCGGGGACGGAGGCGAAGGCCGGGAAGCGGGCCCGGAAGGCGGCGGGCGTGGGATCGGCCATCTCACGCCTCCCCGCCGAAGGGCGGCCGCTCGCGGCCGCGGCGGCGCTCGGGCCGTGGATTCTGCCGCGGATCCTGCTGCGGTGGGTCCTCGCCGGGCTCCGCCGCCTCGATCCGCATCTCCCCCGCCGCCGCCCAGGCGGCGAGGCAGGGATCCGTCCGGTCGGGCAGCGCGATCACCGCGCTCTCGCCGGGCACGAGCAGCCGGGGCGTCCGCGCGCCCTTCGGCCAGACCAGCCGGGGGCCGGCGGCGTGGTTCGTCACCCGCATCATGCGCGAAGCCTCCCCTAGATGCCGTCGAGGTAGCGGCAGGCGGCGGGGCGGCGGATGTCGAGGCCGCCGAGCCGGAAGGCGCCCGGCACCTCGAAGCGCCACGGGCCGGTCTGCCAGGCCGGGAAGAACCGGAACGGCATCGGCAGCCACAGCTTCAGCACCGAGGGGTCGCGGCGATAGGCGACGAGGCGGGCGGTGCCGCCGGTGCCGGCGGTCTCGAGCGCCCGCACGCCGTAGACCGTGAGCTCCTGGCCGGTCTCCAGGGTGTAGACGTTGTGGCGCCGGATCCAGTCGAGCAGGGTGAGCGGGCTGATCCCGTCGAGGCGGCGAAGCCCGATGCCGAGCATCTGCTCGTAGGGCAGCAGCAGGGTGTCGGCCATCTCGACGGTGTTCGAGCCGGTGAAGATGCCGATCAACTGGCCGTTGACGTCGGCGAGGATCTGCTCCGGCGTCTTCTGCGCCCAGGCGGTGCTGCCGTTCGCCCCTGTCGCCGCTGCGCTGCCGACCGTGACGCCCGGGTGGTTGAGGAGGCCGGAGAAGCCCTTGGCGGGATCGCCGAACAGCGCGACCTGGTCGATGAACTCCTCCGAGGCCAGCCGCGCCGCATCGGCCTTGTCGGCGTCGAGATTCATGCCCAGCAGCTGGGCCTTGCCGAGCTCCTCCAGGTCGTAGCCGTAGCCGATGCCCGCCATGGCGACGGCGGTCTCGTGCTGGCGGCGCGTGAGCTCGACCTTCGGCACGTCGGCGGCGGCGCCGTGGACCCAGGTCGCCTGGCCGACCCGGTCGACCGAGAAGTAGGTCACGGTCGGCACCCATTCGGGCGCCGCGGTGTCGACCGGCACGAGGCGCGGATAGCGGATCGCCGGGTACCGGGCGCGGTAGACGGTCGGCTCGATGAAGGCCTGCTGGCTGACCAGGAAGGCGAGCGCCCGGGGCGCGTCGGCGAGAAGGGTGCGGGTCATGAGTAAGCCTCTCGTCAGTTCAGGCGCAGGCGGACGAGGCCGCCGGCGGGAGCGGAGGTGTCGAACAGGGCGTTCGGGACCGGGGCGTTGCCGGAGGCGGCGGCCGTGATCGCGCCGGCGGGCGTGACGTAGGCGGGGCTGCCCGCGCTCGCGGCCGAGGCCGTGACGACCCAGACCGCGCCGGAGGTCATCACCGGGGCGGTCTCGCCCTTGGCGAAGAGGTCGGCCCCGCCCGGGGACGGCCGGGCGTTGCGGTCGGCGAGCGCGATGCCGCGGAACACCGCGCCCGCGGCGGCGATGCTCTCGTCGCGGGTGCCCTGGAAGACGGCGCGGCCGAAGCCGATCCCCTCCGGGGTCTCGACGGTGCGGCTCACGATCGTCGTCGGGTTCTGGTCGGCGGCCATGCCCTCGTAGGCGGCGGCGGGCCGGGCGGGATAGCTGGTCTGGACGGGGGGCATCAGCGGGCTCCTGCGGGCTTCCAGGCGTTGCGGAGGGTCTCGACCATGGCGGCGTGGGCCGCCTCGGGCGTCGGGGCGTCGGCGCGCCGGCTCAGGGCGTCGCGCAGTGGGTCGGGCGTGGGGTGCGGGGCGGGCTGGCGCGGGCCGGCGGCGATCACCCGGAAGGCGCCCTCGACCGCCGCAGGGCTCAGGGCGGCGGCCTCCGTCTCGCCGAGCGCCCGGGCGACCGCCGCGCGCCGGATCGCGTCCGGCGTCAGGCCGGTCGGATCGAAGGCGTCGCCGAGGATCCGGCGGGCGTCGGCCACCAGGGCGCCGCGCTCGGCGGCCAGCGCGTCGAGGGCGGCGTCGTCGGGCACCCGGGCGCGGAGCGCCGCGACCTCGCCGTCACGCTCGGCGAGAGCGGTCTCGGCGGCTTCTGCCCTTGCCTCGGCCTCGGCGAGGCGCTGGCCGAGATCCGCGTCGCCGATCCGGCAATCCGGCCCGGCGCGCCCCCGCGCCACGATGGCGACGTGGTCGACGATCACCTTCGTCTGGCGCGCGTCATAGGGGCTGCCGTCCGGGGCGGTGCCGGGGGTCCAGTCGAGGTCGCAGGTGTACCCGACCGAGACCTCGCGCCGACCGCCCTGCACCGCCGCGATGGCGGCGGAATCGGCGAGCAGCATCGGGATGCGGACGAACCCGCCGTCGCGCACCACCTCGTCGCCGACATGGCCCCGCGCGACCCCGCGCCAGGTCCGCGGCGTCACCGCCTCGGGCGGGTGGTCGAGGGTGACGGGCTTGTGGCCGAAGCTGCGCAAGGACTCCGGCCGGAAGATCTCGTCCGGGTCGCGGTAGATCCTGACCTCCGCGAGGTCCGGCCGGGCGACCTCGTCGCCGCGATAGACCTGGACGTTGCCGGCCCGCGCCGCGCGGGCCTGCACCACCAGGGCGCCGTTGCCGAGCGGGCGCGCGCCCGCGATCTCGGCCGCGGGGCCGAGGCTGAGCCTGTCGTAGATGTGCATCGGGATGGTTCTCGCGTTGGGAGGGGGAAGGCCTCGCTCCCGGTCGGGCTCGTCGGGTCACACGCCGAATCGTGCGCATTTCTCCTCTCCCCGCGGGCGGGGAGAGGGTCACGGCCCCCTCGTCGGGGCCGTGACGAGCGGAGGCGCAGCTGGAGCGAGGGTGAGGGGGAGGTGCCGGAGGAGGCTCTTTCGGAGATACCCCCTCACCCTCGCCCTTCGGGCTTGCTGCCGACCCGACAAGGGGTCGGCAGCCCTCTCCCCGCCCGCGGGGAGAGGAGAGAACCCGCGTCTCGTTCGGCGATGTGACCGTGTCGGCCCGCTCGGGAGTGGGGTGGAACCCGGCTTCAGCCCGCCGGCCGGCCGAAGGCCGCGGCGATGCCGGGGAAGAGATCGGCGGCGCAGAGCCAGCCCTCGACGCCGCGGGAGAGGGCCTCGGCAGGCACTACGCCCTCGCGGGCGAGCATCGCGGCGGTCTCGGCCTTGAGGCGGCCGATCTCCGCCTTCTCGCGCTCGCTCGCCTGCGCCAGCGGCCGCCAGGCGTAGCGCAGGGCGGGGTCGGAGCGGCCGAGCGCGTCGCGGATCAGGAGCCGGTCGAGGCGGGCGATGGCAGGCGTCAGCTCGACGGTCTGACGGGCCGCGACGTGGTCGTGGTAGTTGCGGATATCGGATTCGCCGGTGGCGTTGAGGCCCGCCGGCGACTGGCCGAGCAGCCGCGTCACCGGGATGTCGGCGGCGCCCGCCGCGACCTGGAGGAAGAGCCGCGCCACCTCCGGCAGGCCGGAGAAGTCGAGCTGCTTCTGCTGGTAGCGCTCGCCCTCCGGCGAGCGGCCGTCGCCTTCGAGCAGCAGCATCCCGAACAGGCCCTTCATCCGCGCCGCGTAGGCGAAGCGCTCGGTGAGGTGGCGGGTGCCGTCCTCGGTCGAGAGGTGCTGCGACAGGCCCGGCACCGAGATCACGTCCTGCTTGGCCTCGGGCAGCATCGCGGCGATGTGGGCGGAGGCCGCCGTCGCCTGGTCGATCGCCTCGAGGAGCGCCTGGAGCACGCTGTCGCCCCAGCCGTCGCTGACGGCATCGTCCGGCAGGGCCGCGCCGAGAAGGCGCACCACCCGGGACGGGTGCACCGCCTGGCCGCCGGCGATCGTGTAGCCCTTGGGCTCGCCGAACCACGGCGAGAGCGGATCGCCCTCGATCGGACCGGCCTGGATCCGGCCGCGGGGCAGGACGTGGAGGTAGCGCAAGGTCCCCTGCCCGACCGTCTCGGGATCGAGCGGCAGGGCCGGGTCGGGCGCGCCGTCGCCGATCAGGATCGCGGCGCCGCCGTGCAGGCGGGCGAGCCGCAGGGCCCGCAAGAGGCGGTCGCGCAGGGACAGGCGCGCCTCGCTCGCCGCGAGCGCCGCCGCGACCTCGGGCGGCGCCTGCCAGGCGCGCCACTCGCGCAGCATGTCGAAGGGCACGATGTCGACGACCTTGCGGGCGAGCCAGTTGTCCCGGTAGGCGGCGTCGAGCTCGGCCTGAGCACGGGGCACGTGGACGTGCAGGTTGCCGGTGCTCTTGTCCCGCGGGCCGCCGAGGCCGGAGACGAGGTTGGCGAGGCGGTCGGCGAGCCACATCACAGGACTCCGAGCAGGCCGTATCCCGGCCGGGCCAGCGCCGAGAAGGCGCGCGAGAGGGCGTCGACCTGGTCGAGGAAGGCGCCGTTGGGGAAGGCGCAGAGCTCGTCGAGGAAGGTCCCGTTCCAGGGACCGGCGACGAGGTGCAGGTTGCCGGCCTCGGCCTGGGCCGAGACCGGCGCGGCGCGGGTCGCCTTGTCGCCGCTCTCAGGTGAAGCCCGCGCGTCGTAGCCGGCGAGCCGCGAGACGAGGTACTGCGCCTGCGCCTTGCCGGCCTGGCCCGGATCCTGCGGCAGCGAGATCCGGCAGGCCGGCCCGTCCTCGGCGGCGGTGGCCAGGATCAGCCGCTCGACGCCGCCGGCCGAGAGCCGGTCGCGGCGCACGTCGACGACGTAGAGATGCCCGTCGGGGCTGCGCGCGAGCTTCACGCCGACGGTGTAGTCCGGCTGGCGCCCCGCCCGCGGCACGCTCGCCGCGAGGTCCCAGGCCCGCACCTGGACGCAGCCGGCGGGCACGGCGCGCACGAGGGTGAACCAGCCGCGCTTGAACAGGCCGCCGTCCCGGGGGGCCGGCCGCTGCTGGTACTGGCCGGCCGCCGCGTACTCGCCCATCGCGGCCGTGTCGCGCTCGACCGCGGCGCGGGGGAAGCGGGCCGGGAACAAGAGCTCGCCCGGCTCCCGGCGCGGATCCGTGAAGCCGATCCGGGTGGCGCAGGCGCGCTCCGGCTCGAACTCCATCGGGAGCATCAGATGCTCGTAGCCGAGGTCCCTCGCCAGGATCACGCCCGACAGGTCGCGCTCGTGCAGCCGCTGCATGATCACCACGATGGCCGAGCGGACGGGGTCGTTGAGGCGGGTCGGCACGGCTTCGAGGAACCACCGCGCGATCCCCTCGCGCACCCGCTCGGAATTGGCGCCCTCGACCGAGATCGGGTCGTCGAGGATCACCCGGTCGCCGCGCGAGCCGGTGATCGAGCCGGCCGAGACCGCCTCGCGCAGGCCGGTCGCCGTGGTCTCGAACCGGCCCTTGCGGTTCTGGTCGCGGGTGAGCCGCACCCGCTCGCCCCACAGCGCCCGGTACCAGGGCGAGGTGATCAGGCGCCGGGTGCGCAGGTTGTCGCGGAGCGCCAGCCGCTCGGTATGCGAGACCGCGACGGTGCGGAGGGCGGGGCGGTTCTTCGGGCCCCATTCCCAGGCCGGCCAGAACACGCCGGCGAGCAGGCTCTTCATCGTGCCGGGCGGCACGTTGATCAGGAGCCGGGTGATCTCGCCGGCGGTGACGGCCTCGAGATGGGCGCTCACCGCATCGATGTGCCAGCCATGGACGTAAGGGGCGCCCGGCTCGATCGCCGGCCAGGCCCGGCGCACGAAGCCCGCCAGGCTCTCCTCGCTATCCAGCCGGTCGAGGGCCCGCAGCAGGGCCGGCGGGTCGTTCAGCCAGACGCTCGGCGATCGCCCGGAGCTGGGCCCGCTGGCCGTCGTCGAGGAGCCGCAGGGCGATGTCGGGATCGGGGCGCGCGGTGTCGTCACGGTGAAGTCCCACCCCCTTGCCGTCGAGGTCCCAGGCTTGGCGCTCGAGCGCGATCCACAGCCGCGCCGCGGCGGCGAGGTCGCGCAACGCCGCGACGCGCTTCTGCAGGATCGCCGCGCGGGCGAGCCCGCCCTCCTCGCTGCCGTCGTCGGGCGCGGGATCCTCGACGGAGGCGGCCTGGAGGTCGTCGAGGAACCGCAGGGTGAGGGCCGCGCCCTGCGCCACCACGATGCGGTGGCCGCCGAGAACGTCGCCGGAAAGAGCGTCGCCCAAGGGAGAATCGCCCGGAAGGGACTCGCTCACCGGGGGTGCGCCCGGGGGAGCGGGGTCCGGCCGGCCCTCGGGCGCGTCGCGCGCCCACCCCTCCGCTCGCGCCCGGCGCCGCAACGTCGCCGGGCTGACGCCGAACCGGCACGCGATGGCCGGCCCGGATCCCGGCTCGGCCCGGTAGGCCGCCGCGATGCCCGCCCAGTCGACGACGCGCCGGGCCGCCCGCGCCTTGGCGTGCGCCTTGGTGTGCGTCCTGCCGTGCATCTTGGCGCCGGTTCCGGCGTCGGTCTTGGCCATGTCGCCTCTTTGGGAAAGTGGAGAGCGCGGCACGGGTCGGGCGGCCAACCGGCGGCTGGAGGCCCGCGGACACGAGCCGCCCTTCGCCTCGGTGATGCCGTGGGCCGGGTCCGGGGACACATCCCCGCGTCGCGGGGCAGTCGAGCAGCCATCGCCCTCGAGGGCAGGCCGCAGACCCGGATAACCTGAGATCCTTGTACCCGCCCCGCCGATGTTCGTCAAATGTTCTCTTCGGCGGGGCGCGTCTTTCTGGATGCGGTCACTCGCGCTCGATCTGTCCCTCGTCGAGCGTCACCGGGGTCTCGCGTCCGAACAGCGACAGGGCGACCCGGTAGCGCCGCCGGTGCGGATCGATCGTCTCGACCGTGCCGCAGAGAGCCTTGAGCGGCCCGTCGGTCACCCGCACGCCGTCGCCGAGGGCGAACAAGACCGCCCTCACCGCCTCCGCGTCGCCGCCTTCCCCGTCGCGTCCGTGCCCGGTGATCGCGTCGGCGAAGCCCTGGAGCACGGCCGGCGCCACGACGACGGCGCGGCCGTCGCGGAACAGGATCCGGTCGATGCCCGGATGGTCCTCGACCCGCGCGAGGTCGGCATCGTCCCGCAGGCCGACGAAGATCGTGCGGTGGAGGAGCGGGATCCGGGCGGTGCGGCTTCGGCCGGCGTGCGAGGTCAGCACCACCTCCTCCCGCGGGTCGAAGGCGGCGATGCCGGCGGCCTCGAGGTCGCGGGCGGCCCGGGCGGACCAGCGCGGCTTCGTCTCGGCGATCATCCAGACCCGGTCGGCCGCCAGCACGGTCCGGGGGGGGGCGGACCCGGCGGCGCCGGCGTCGGCGGATCTCGGCGGCGCGGTCCGCCGGCGGACGGTCATGCGCCAGGGCCTCGCGGCGGCGGCGGGCGATGCGGCGCTTCGGACGGCTCACGCCGCCCTCCCCGGCCGCCGGGCCGTCGCTGCGTTCAGGCCGCGCCCGGACGATCCGGAGGCGGCTCGCCGGCCGGCGGCGTGCCGGTCGCCTCGCGCGCGGCCTCCCGCGTCAGCGTCTCGGTCGCGCGGATGATCCGGGCGCGTACCATCAGGAACAGGCCGACCCCCGCCGCGAGGGTCCAGAGCACGATCAGGGCAACCTTCATCCGCCCCTCCTGCACCGGAGCGGCGCGCGGCGCGACGGGTCTGCGACGCGCGGCCTCCCCGTTGCGGCGATTCGCCGCCGGGCGGCCGCGACGGTCCCGGGCCCGGGTCGGGGGTCCACATTCCGCCGCCGCGCCACCGGACGGGCGGCCCGCGGCGGAGCGCGAGGAATCGGTGGATCATCGGAGAACTCCCGCAACGAGGGATACGGCGCAAGGATGCCCTTGGGGTAGGGTCCTTGGGGACGGGCGCAGGGCGGGGCAGACGCGAACAGCCTTGCATGCCGCGGGCCTTGCGACTGCGGTTGCTACATGATGTAATGACTTTGCTCAATACCTCAAGTGTCGGGGATTTTCTCTGAGGTGATTCAGTCGGGAGAGAACCGGGTTCGGGCGGCGCAGGGCGAGCGGCTGCGGCAGGCGCGCCTCGCCGCCGGCTACCGCTCGGCGCGGGACGCCGCCCTGCAGAATGCCTGGCCGGAGAGCACGTACCGGGCGCACGAGGCCGGCACCCGGACCATCGGCCAGGACGATGCCGAGCGCTACGCCGCGCGCTTCCGGCGCGACGGCGTCGAGGTGAGCGCCAAGGGGTTGCTGTTCGGCGACGACGACGCGCCGGACGAGGGCGCTCAAGCCGGGGGAATGGTCGTGGGCGTGAAGGGGTTGATCAGCGCCGGCGGCCTGATCGAGACCGGGGACGAGCAGCCCGGGCCGGACGGCGATCTCTTCCGCATCACGGTGCCGTTCGGGGTGCCGCCCGGCACGATCGCGTTCCGGGTCGCCGGCCTGTCGATGTATCCGAAATACGAGCCCGACGACGTGGTGCTGTGCGCCGAGGCCGGGGAGAGCCCGGACCGCCTGCTCGACCTCTACGCCGCGGTCGCGACGGCGGAGGGGCACCGCTTCCTGAAGAAGATCCTGCGCGGCTCGCAGCGCGGCACCTACCACCTCGAGAGCCACAACGCCCCGCTGATGCCCGACCGCCGCCTGGTCTGGGCCTCGGGGATCATCAGCACCGTGCACGCGCAGCACTGGAGCCGGTTCTGCGCCCGCGCCAAGGGGGGCGCATCGTAACGAGGGTCGCTGCCTGTTGCAGCGATCCGGGCCGGGATCAGCTCGCCTGCGCCACCCGGGTCGAGCGGCGCTGCGCGGTCCAGCGGCCGGAGCACAGCGACGACACGTTCCAGGTGCCGGAGCCGGAATTGGCCTGGAGCCGGCCCGAGGCGGCGCCGCTGGCCGAGCCGTGGCGGACGGTCAGCCCGACATTGCCGTCCTGCCCGATGCGCCCGCTCACCGTCGCGCCGCCCTCGCCCGCCGAGGCCACTCGCACGTCGCCCTCGTTGATCGCCAGCGAGACGGAGTAGCGGCTGTCGCACAGGCCCGACTCGGTGACGAGCTGGACCGACCAGGTGCCGTTGAAGCCCCGCCCCTCCGCCGCCGCCGGCTGCAGGCTGGCCGGCAGGGCGGCGCACAGGACGAGGGCGGCGACGGACGACTTGAGCATGGGGACCCCTGGATTTCGATCTGGAACGTCGATCTCGGCGGATCCTGCGAGGCGATCCGCAACCATCCGCGACGCGACCGCTCGCGGTCGTGCGCTGGATGGGAACGATGTGGATGGGGGATCATTAACGCAGGCAGAACGGCAGCAATATGGCGAGGAGATTCGCCCAGCCGCCGGATCGACTGGGCGATCTGCCAAGTTTCACCGCCGCCATACTGCCGAGCTACTTCGGAGACCAGAGCGTTCAGCTTCGATTCAGGCCGGCAGCGTCGCCGCCATGCGGCGGCGCAGGGTCGCGTCGGGCAGCGGGCCGGTGCCGGCGCGCAGGTTCTCCGCCATGTGGCGGGGATCGGCGGTGCCGGGGATCGCGCAGGTCACGGCCGGATGGCCGATCACGAATTTCAGCAGGATCTCGCCCCAGGAGGCGCAGCCGAGCTCCGCCGCGTAGTCGGGCAGCGGCCGGTGGGCGAGGCGGCGCAGGAGCCCGCCGCCGCCGAAGGGCCGGTTGACCAGCACCGCCACGCCGCGCTCGGCGGCGAGCGGCAGCAGGCGCTCCTCCGCCGCCCGGTCGTCGAGGGCGTAGTTGATCTGGAGAAAGTCCAGCCGCTCGGCCCGCAGCACCGCCTCGACGGCGTCGTAGGCGCTCTCGGTGTAGTGCGAGATGCCGAGGTGGCGGATGCGGCCCTCCTCCTTCCAGGCCCGGAGGGTCGGCAGGTGGGTGCGCCAGTCGAGCAGGTTGTGGATCTGCATCAGGTCGAGCCGCCCGGTGCGCAGGAGCCGGAACGAGCGGTTCATCTGCGCGATGCCCGCCTCGCGCCCGCTGGTCCAGACCTTGGTGGCGAGGAAGGTGCGGTCGCGGGCGTCCAGCCCCGCCACGAGGTCGCCGGCGACGGCCTCGGCTCGGCCGTACATCGGCGAGGAATCGATCACCCGGCCGCCCCGATCGAGCAGCGTCGCCACCACCTCGCGCAAGGGGGCCCGCTCGGCGGCCGCCTCGCCGACGTCGAAGCCGCGCCAGGTGCCGAGCCCGATCACCGGCAGCGTTTCGCCGCTCGCCGGGATCGGCCGCCGGTGCAGCGCCCCGGCCGGCCGGGGCTCCTGCGCGGCCGCCCCGCCGCCCCCGAGGGCGACGGCCGCCAGCGCGCCGCCGAGGAATCCCTGCCGGGTCAGCCCGTTCCGTTCCGTCGTCATCGCGTCCCGTCCCTGTCCGCGCCGCGCCTGTCGCGAAACGCCCGCGGGCATTCCCCGGTGCCCTTGGCGAAGAAGCGCGAGAAATAGGCCGGGTCGGAGAAGCCCAGGCCGTAGGCGATCTCGGCGATGCCGAGGTCGGAATAGAGCAGGCTGCGCTTGGCCTCGATCAGCCGGCGTTCGCGGATGATCCGCCCGGGGCTCATGCCCGCCACCGCCCGGCAGGCGGCGCGCAGCCGCGCCTCGGTCACCCCGAGATCGTCGGCATAGGCCGAGAGCGGCCGCTCGCGGCGGTGATGCGCCTCGACGAGGTCGCGGAACCGTGCGGCGAGGAGCGCCTGCGGGCCCGGCGCGGCCGGGGGCGCCCGCAGGGCCGCGAGCCGCCGCAGGCCGGCGACGAGCAGCAGCATCAGCTGTGCCTCGACCGCGCCGCGCCGCCCCGGCGCCGCCCAGGCGAGCTCCCTGGCGAGCTCGGCCACCGCCTCCTCGACCGGGCCCGGCTCCGGCAGGGCGAGCGAGGCGGGGCCGGCGAACAGGGCCGCCAGTTCCGGCTCGCGACCGCACAGGTCGCGCAGGTAGCGCGCCGAGAGGGTCAGCACAGTCCCGACCGTGCCGTCGGCGAAGCGGAACCCGTGGGCGGTCCCGGCCGGCACCACCAGCAGGCAGGGCCCCGCGAAGGCCAGGCGCTCGGCCTCGGCCCGCATCTCCCCCGTCCCTTCGGCGATCAGCAGGATCTGGTGCAGGCCGGAATGGACGTGCGGCCGGATGGTCCAGCGGTTCGGCCGGCTGCGATCGTCCAAGGCCTCGAGGTGCAGGAAACGGTCGCCGGTGTCCCGCGGCGCCTCGCCGTAGAGGAAGAAGTGCGGCACCGCAGGGAGTTGGGGCGGGTCGAGGCGCATCGCGGGCCGGCTCTCGCGCGAACGGGGCGTGTTCGGAAAATCCAACTTTTTCCACGTCCCGTCCATCGTCAACCGGCGCGGCGCCGGTCACCTTTCCGCCACGGGCAGCCATCGCCGAGACGGTGGCGCCAGGGAAGGACACGCCGCATGCCCAGCCAGATCCGCACTCAGGTCGCCATCATCGGCGCCGGCCCGGCCGGCCTGTTCCTCGCCCATCTGCTGGCCCGGGCCGGGATCGACGCGGTGGTGCTGGAGCGCCGCACCCGCGACTACGTCGAGGGCCGGGTGCGGGCGGGCGTGCTCGAACAGGGCACGGTCGCGCTGATGGAGAAACTCGGCCTCGACGCGCGTCTCAAGGCCGAGGGCCTGGTCCATACCGGCACCAACCTCGCCTATGACGGCGAGATCTTCCGCGTCGACATGGCGGCGCTCACCGGCGGCGCCGCCGTCACGGTCTACGGCCAGCAGGAGGTGATGCGCGACCTGTTCGACGCCGCCGAGCCCCGCGGCGTGACGATCGTGTTCGAGGCCGAGGACCTGCGGCTCGACGGCCTCGCCGGCGAGAGCCCGAGCGTCGCGTTCACCAGGGACGGCGTCGCGCAGGTCCTCGCCTGCGACTTCGTCGCCGCCTGCGACGGCTTTCACGGCGTCGGCCGCGCGGCGATTCCCGCCGACGTGCTCAAGGTCTACGAGCGGGTCTACCCGTTCGGCTGGCTCGGCATCCTGGCCGAGGTGCCGCCGGTCAACCACGAGCTGATCTACGCCAACCACGCCAACGGCTTCGCGCTCGCCAGCATGCGCTCGCCGACCCGCAGCCGCTACTACGTCCAGGTCGGCCTCGACGAGCGGATCGAGGACTGGCCGGACGAGCGGTTCTGGGACGAGGTCGAGACGCGGCTCGGGCCCCAGGCCTCCGCCGGGCTGGTGCGCGGCCCGTCCTTCGAGAAGAGCATCGCCCCCCTGCGCAGCTTCGTCGCCGAGCCGATGGCTTACGGCCGCCTGTTCCTCGCCGGCGACGCCGCTCACATCGTCCCGCCGACGGGCGCCAAGGGCATGAACCTCGCGGTCTCCGACGTCGCGATGCTCGCCGAGGCGCTGACCCAGCACTATTCGGAGCGCGATGCGTCCGGGCTCGACGGCTACTCGGCCCGGGCGCTCGCCCGGGTGTGGAAGGCCGAGCGCTTCAGCTGGTGGTTCACCGGCCTCACCCACCGCTTCCCCGAGATGGACGATTTCGCGCGCCGGATGCAGGTGGCGGAGCTCGCCTATATCCGGGGATCGCAGGCGGCGCAGACGGCGATCGCGGAGAATTACGTCGGGTTGCCGATGGGATTCGGGGGCGAACCGCCGAGCCTGTGACGGGCGGCGTCAGCGCGACGGCTGCGCCGCGACCTCGCCCCAGCTCTTCAGCGGGAACGCCCTGTCGTACCCTAGGTTGAAGACGAAGGCGTAGGCCACGTAGAACAGGGCGATCGCGATATCCATCACGAAGGCCTGGACGAGGCCGATGCCGAGATACCAGGCGATCGGCGGCAGCAGGATCACCAGCAATCCGGCCTCGAACAGCACGGCGTGGCCCAGGCGGAGGGGCAGACTCTTGCGCGTATGCCCGAGGAACCGCTGCATCGCCCGGTCGAAGCCCAGATTGTAGACGTAGTTCCACACCGTCGCCGCGATGGCGCTGCCGACGCCGATCACGCCCATCTCGGAGGTGTGCAGCCCGAACAGGGCGGTTCCGAGCGGGATGATGAGCGCGAGGCCGATGACCTCGAACAGCAGGGCGTGGCGGATGCGGTCGCGGGTGCTGCGCATGGGATGTCCCCGAAAGAGCCGGTTGGTTCGCGGCGTTCTATCGGCGATGCTGCGCCCTGCAAGTTGGCACATATCGGAGAAACAGATAGGTGGCGGTCTCTCTCGACCAGCTCCAGGCCTTCGTGGCGGCGGCCGAGGCCGGGTCGTTCTCGGGCGCAGCCCGCGCCTTGCGCAAGGCGCAATCGGCCGTCAGCATGCAGGTGGCCAATCTCGAGGCGGATCTGGGGCTCGACCTGTTCAGCCGGGCCGGCCGCAACCCGGTCCTCACCCCGGCCGGCGAGCGGCTGCTCCTCGAGGCGCGGGTCGTGCTCGACCGGCGCGAGCACCTGATCGGCGTCGCGCGCAGCCTGGAGCAGCGGGTCGAGCACCGGCTGGTCGTCGCGATCGACGAGCTCTACCCCGAGCACGCGCTCGGCGCCCTCTTCGCCGAGTTCGCCCGGGCCTTCCCCCATGTCGAGCTGGAGCTGCTCTTCCCGCTGATGGAGGATGTCAGCCGCATGGTGCAGTCGGGCGCCGCCGATCTCGGCGTGATGTGGCGCCAGGAGGTTTTGCCGACGGAACTCGGCTTCCAGACCATCGGCTGGGTCCCGCTCAAGCTCGTCTGCGGCCGCGATCACCCGCTCGCCAAGGGTTCGCTCGACAAGCCCCGGGTGGAGTGGGAGGAACTGAAGCGCCACCGCCAGATCCTCGTCGCCGCCCGCAGCGACGGCCCCGAGAAACGCCGCCTGCGGGTGGCGGCCGAGGTGTGGTGGGTGGAGAGCCACTGGGTGATCCTCGAGATGGTGAAGCACGGGATCGGCTGGGCCTTCGTCACCGACCACGTCATCGCCGCCTCGCTCACCGCGCCGTACCTCGTCACGCCGGATCTGCAGTTCGACCAGGGCGACTGGCCGATCGCCCTGGAGCTGGTCTGGCACAAGCAGCGGCCGTGCGGGCCGGCGGCGGCATGGCTGCGGGAGCGGTTCGCAGCCGAAAGAGTCGGTGGGCTCTCGGGTGATGAGCGAGCGGCCGATTTTCGCAGGCCTTCCCCTTTCCCGGACGATTGAAGCGTCAGCGGACGGAGACCCGGGCCAGGGGAGGATGACGACGAAACGCGGGGCCTGCCGGACGTCGCTCTATCGCGGCCCGTCCCGCTCCTCCCCATCACCCCCACCCCGCAACAGCTCCCCCGCCACGTCCCCCAACCGCGGCGCCGGCTCGCGGGTGAACGGCAGCGGCCGGCACACCGCCAGAGCCGCGAGCCCGAACCGCGCCGTCATCAACCCGTTCAGCACGCCCTCCCCGAGCTTCGCCGAGATCCGCGCGGCGACGCCCAGACCCAGCACCGACTGCACCAGGCTGTCGCCGACCGCGACGCTGCCGGTGACGGCGAGATGGGCGAGCGCCGCCCGGGCGAGGCGCAGGAAGCCGAACAGGCCGGGCCGGCCGCCGTAGATCGTGGCGATGCGGCGAAGGAGGCGGACGCCTGCGAAGATCACGAAGCCGACATCGACGATCGCCCGCGGGCTCAGCGCCGTCACCGCCGAGACCTGCTTGGCGGTCTCGGCCACCGCCGCCTTGGCGGCGCGGTCGAGGGAGGCCAGCAGCTCGGCCTCGGCGATGCCGATCCGGTCCTCGACGTCGAGGATCTGGTCGTCGAGGGCGGCGAGCCGCGCGCGGGCGGCGCTCGCCGCCGGGCGCCCGGCATAGAGGCCGGAGAGCTTGCGCACCACGCTCTTCGCGGCGCTGTGGTCGCGGGAGCGCAGCGCGTCGAGGGCCTCCTCGCGCAGGGCCTCGATCCGGCGCTCGCGCAGGACCCCGGCCACCTCGCGCCAGACGATCGCGAGCAGCGCCACCACGGCGACCGCCAGCAGCACCAGGGCCACGATGCCGAGCCAGGGCGCGGCGGAGAAGAGATCGGCGATCAGGCGCTCGACCGCGAGGCCGATGCCGAGGGAGGCCAGCCCTCCGAGGGCCGAGAGCAGCATCGCGGCCCAGGGCGCGCGGGCGCGCGGCGCCACCGGCACGGCGACGCCGTCGGCGGCCTCGACGATCTCGAACGGCTCCTCCACCACCCGGATTCCGTCGGGCAGGGCCGTCTCGGTGCCGGGTGGCGGCGGGGCCGTCGGGGCCTGCGTGCCGGCGGGAGGCAGGCGGAAGGCGCGGGGCTTCGGTGCGTCGGTCATCAGGACCCTCAGGCGAGGCGGTCGCCGATCAGGAAGTTCAGGGCGCGGTCGAGGCGGATCTGCGGCAGGCGGCCCGGGCGGCCGAGCGCGTCGCGCGAGACGAGGGGCGGGCGGAAGCGCGGGAAGCGGAGCGAGCCCGGCGCGACCGCGCCTTCGAGCACGGCGTCCGGGCGCTCGGGCAGCTCGCCGGGAAAGATCGCCGCTTCGGTCTCGCCGTCGAAGGTCTCGCCGTCGATGCTCTCGCCCGCCTCCGGCGTGCCGGCCACCGCCCGGAAGGCGTGCGGCCCGTCATGCACCACCGTCTCGCGGGTCGAGCGCACCGAGGCGAGCGCCTGGGTGCTGACATGGGCGCCGGCGGCCTCGGTGCGCCGCAGCGAGCGGGCGACGAGGAGACGCAGGAGCGCGTCGAGCCGGTCGTGGCTCGTATGGTGGAGGTGGTCGGCCTTGGTGGCGGCGAACAGGATCCGGTCGGCCCGCGGCGCGAAGAACCGCGACAGGAGGGTGTTGCGCCCGACCCTGAGGCTCATCAGCACCCGGTCGAGGGCCTCTTCCAGCTCGGCGAGGGCCGCCGCCCCGGCATCGACCGCCGCCAGCACGTCGACGAGCACGATCTGCCGGTCGATGCGCTGGAAGTGGTCGCGGAAGAACGGCGTCACCACCCGGAACTTGTAGGCCTCGAAGCGGCGTTGCATCAGGCCGCCCAGGCTGTCGGGGTTGACCGGGCCGTTCAGGAGCAGAGGCGCGAAGGTCAGCGCCGGCGAGCCGGCGAGGTCGCCCGGCATCAGGAAGCGGCCGGGCGGCGTCGTCGCCACCGCTTCCGGGCCGGCCCGCACGGCGGCGAGGTAGGTGGTGAAGGCCTCGCTCGCCCGTTCGGCCACGATCTCGTCGAGGGGCTGGTTCGGGTCGAGCGCCCGCAGCGAGGCGAGCCAGGGCGCCGCCATCGCGGCCCGGCCGGGGCGCTCGGCGGCGGCGATCGTCTCGCGCGACCAGCCCTCGTAGGTCTGCTCGATCAGCGCGAGGTCCAGCAGCCACTCGCCCGGATAGTCGACGATGTCGACCATCAGGCTCGCAGGTCCCGTGCGCCAGCCGCTCCTGCGCTCGTAATCAATCTCGAGGCGCAGCTGGCTGATCCGGTCGGTCGAGCGCGGCCAGCGCCGCGCCTCGGTCAGCGCCGCGAAATGGTCCTCGTAGGGAAAGCGCGGCACCGCGTCGTCGGGCTGCGGCACCAGGCGGGCGCGGCGCAGCCTGCCCTCCTGCGAGGCGCGGAGCGCCGGCAGCGGGTGGAGGCCGGTGAGCTGGTGCACCAGCGCAGTCGTGAACACCGTCTTGCCCGACCGGGCGAGGCCCGTGACGCCGAGCCGCACCGTCGGCTGGACCAGGAGGTCGTTCGAGGCCTCCGCGAGCGAGCGCGTGGCCTCGGTGACGGACTTGGCGAGGGAGCCGGCACGCGCGGCGAGGTCGGTCAGGGGCACGCGGTACGCTCTCGCTTCATCGTGATCCGGGAGGTGGCGCGGAGAGGCGGCTTCCGCAAGGGCTCAGGGGGCGGCGTCCGCCTGCTGCCGGGCCGCCCCGCGCTCGGCCTCGGCCCGGGCGATCGCCGCGGCGACGAGGGCCGGGCTCGCCCGCAAGGCCCCGAGCTCGACCGAGGACATCGCCAGCAGCACCGGGGCGAGGCGCGCGGTGGCGTGGCCGTCGGCGGTGAACAGGCCGAGATCGTCGGCGGGCTTCACGCCGACGCTGCCGGCGATGCGGGCGGCGTAGTTCTGGATGCGGATCTCGTCCGAGCCGCAGAGCGGCGCGGGCGGGCGCAGGGCCGGCGGCAGGGCCGAGACCGGGGCGGCGGCGAGGGTCGGCAGGGCGGCGGCTTCCGCCGCGAGGCGGGCGCCGTCGAGGATCCGGCCCGGCTCGATCGCGGCGGCGGGGCGGGGGGCCTCGCCGATGCCGGTGGCGATGGTGGGGAGCGGCGGCACCTTCACGGCCCGGACCGGCAGGCGCGGGCGGCCCTGCATCCGGGCGAGCGCCGACCAGGGCTGGACACGCAGGGCGGTGCCGGCGACGGGTCGCGCCGGCTGCCGCGCGGTCGGAACCCGCGCGACCCGCCGGGGTGCCCCGCCGCGGCCGTGGGTGGCGAGGAAGCGCGCCCTGAGCGTGCGGCCGATACCCTGCGGCGCCAGGGAGGCCAGGGCCGGCGAGGCCGCCCGCACCGGGCTCCCGGCCCGGCCCGGCGGGGCCGCCCGCACGGCGAGCGGCGCGGCGCATTCCGCCGGTGCCCAGCGCCGGACGATCGCGAGGGCCGAGCGGCGCCCGTACTCGCCGTAATAGCGCCTGAGCAGCGACACCGCGGCATCGGCCCCCTGCCCGGCGGTGGCGAAGCCGGTATGGCCCTCCTGGTCGCCGCCGATCTCGCCGTCCCAGCGCGCCCGCTTGATGCACCAGTAATTGTTGAGCTTGACGCAGCGGGCCACGAAGGCCGGATCGCCCGGCGCCGCCCAGGCGGTCCAGGCGAGCGAGAGCGGCAGGAGCCCGTCGCGGGTCTCGGCCCGCCAGTTCGAGACCGCCCGCGCCTCGGGCCGGTAGACCGGGATCTCGCGCGTCGGCGCCGCCAGGGCGGAGGCGGCGGCGAGCCCGTCGCCGATTCGCGCAGCACTGTCCCTGACCAGGGCGGCACCCGCATCGGCAGCGGGTCCGGCCGCGAGGCTCAAGGCGAGGAAGGCGGTGAGGATCACGGGGGCCGGTTTGCCGTTGCTGAAGGCGAAGCCTGTCTTAAGCGATTGGCTGGTTGCTGCGTTCCACCGACCAGGGCATGTGTCTCCCGCGGGCGGCGGGGCTGTCCAGGGGCAATAAAAGGCGCGGGTTCCTCCTCTCCCCGCGGGCGCAGGACTGTCCGGGGAAAAGATTGGCGCGGGATCCCCTCTCCCGTGTGGGAGAGAGGTTAGGGGTGAGGGTGTGACGCTTCCGCGTAAAACTCAGGCCGTGGTGCTGGCAGCTCGACCACCGAGTTTAATTCTGAACCGTCTCCACCCTCACCCCTACCCCTCTCCCACACGGGAGAGGGGATCCCGTGCTTGATCTTTCAAGGGATTTTCCCCGGACAGTCCTGCCGCGGGCGGGGAGAGGCGTGAGCTCCGAAGGGGCTCAGAGAGCCCGCAGGGCGAGGGTGAGGGGGGCGGAAGAGTCTCACTCGTCCTCGCCGTGCCCCAGGCTTTTCGGCGTCACGAACCGCTCGACATCGCCCTCCCCGGCCTCGACCTCGGCCCAGGATTCCACGGCCAAGTCGATCACCGTGATCGCCGCCGTCGGATACTTCTTGGTCAGCGCCCGCCGCGCGTCGCTCGGCTTGGAGAGCAGGCGGGCGAGGTCCTGGAAGCCCGGATTGTGGCCGATCATCAGGGCGGTCGCGACGTCGTCCGGGATCGACCGCACCACGTCGAGGAGGCGCGAGACCGGGGCCTCGTAGATCTGCGGCACGGTCTCGTCCGGTGCCATCCCGAGGGCCGGCCTGACGAGGTCCCAGGTCTCCTGCGTGCGCCGGGCCGGCGAGACCAGTACCCGGTCGGGGATCAGCCCTTGCGCCGCCAGGTAGGCGGCCATCTTGGGCGCGGCGTCCCGGCCGCGGGGCGCGAGCGGCCGGTCGACGTCCGACGTGCCGTCCGGCCAGTCGGACTTGGCGTGGCGGAGGAGGATCAGGCGGCGCATCGGTCAACGCCCCTCGCGGCGGTTCAGGAAGGCGAGCTTCTCGAACAGCCCGACATCCTGCTCGTTCTTCAGGAGCGCCCCGTGCAGCGGCGGGATCAGCTTGCGGGGGTCGCGCTCGCGCAAGGTCTCGGGTCCGATGTCCTCGGCCATCAGGAGCTTCAACCAGTCGAGCAGCTCGGAGGTCGAGGGTTTCTTCTTGAGGCCCGGTGCCTCGCGCACTTCGAGGAAGATCCGCAGCGCTTCCTCGACCAGGCGCTGCTTGATGCCCGGGTAATGCACGTCGACGATCGCCTTCAGCGTGTCGGCGTCCGGGAACTTGATGTAGTGGAAGAAGCACCGGCGCAGGAAGGCGTCCGGCAGCTCCTTCTCGTTGTTCGAGGTGATGATGACGATCGGGCGGCGCGCCGCCCGCACCGTCTCGCCGGTCTCGTAGACGTGGAACTCCATCCGGTCGAGCTCGAGCAGGAGGTCGTTCGGGAACTCGATGTCGGCCTTGTCGATCTCGTCGATCA
Organism: Methylobacterium platani; assembly: GCF_001653715.1. Lineage (GTDB taxonomy): Bacteria > Pseudomonadota > Alphaproteobacteria > Rhizobiales > Beijerinckiaceae > Methylobacterium > Methylobacterium platani. The sequence goes on along the minus strand of NZ_LWHQ01000037.1, from coordinate 75,719 downwards.
GGAGTACCGGGCGCTCGGGGGCCGTGAAGGCGTCCCACAGCTTGCCGCGGCGGATGTAGTTGGCGATGTCCGAGACCCGCGGGTCGCCGAGCTGCGAGTCGCGCAGGCGCGATACCGCGTCGTACTCGTAGAGGCCCTGCTGCGCCTTGGTGGTCGATTTGATGTGCCAGGTGAGCAGCGGGGCGCCCAGGCCCCGGGCGATCTCCTCGGCCAGCACGGTCTTGCCGGTGCCCGGCTCGCCCTTGACGAGGAGCGGCCGCTCTAGGGTGATGGCGGCGTTGACCGCGACGGTGAGGTCGCCGGTGGCGACGTAGCTCTCGGTTCCGGTGAAGCGCATCGGGCTCGCGTCAGTCCTGCTCGAAGGAATTGACCCGACCCTATGCGGGGACGGCGGCGCTGGCGAGCCCCGCCCGCCTCACGGCTTCGACGGATCGAACCACACGCAGCTGCGGGCGATCGTCGCGAAGTTCACCTCGGAGCGGGCCGGCTGCAGCAGGACCTCGCCGTTGATCGCGACCGTGGTCGTCGTCGAGGTGTTGCCGTCGCCGAAGGTCTGGGGCCGGCTCACGTAGCAATACTGCTTCTCGGGCTTCTGCTCGTCGCCCTTGAAGTCCCAGCCGGTGACGATCGAGCCGTCGAGATAGGGCACGACCTTGAACACCGTGAAGCTGGTGCGGATGGCCGCCGCGGCGCTCGCCGGCGCCTCGGTCTTGCCCTGGTTGCCGGTGATCGCGGCGATGTCGGGCCGTCCCTCGCCCTTCGTCTTCGCCGCCGGGAGGCCGCCTTCGATCTTGAGGGTGTTGTCGGTGAGCCGGACCTCGCCGCTCGTCTTGAGCGTCGTGGTCTCGAGGGCCTGGGTCAGGGCCTTGGCGAGCTTGTCGGAGGCGCTGCCGACCTCGTTCATCGTGGCGTAGCCGTAGAAGGCGGCGCCGAGGCCTGCGCCCGCCAGCCCGACGAACGCCCCGAACCCGATCGCCCGGAACAGGAAGGCGCGGGCGTTGGAGATCCGGGCCTCGGCCCGCAGGCGCCCGTTGACGTGCTGGGCGAGCGCGACGTTCTCCGGCGTGCCCGGTGCGTGGTAGCTCACGGTCTCGGCCTCTCGATGCGGTCGTCGTCGCGTGCCGGCGGTGCCGGGGGCGTGCCGGCCTGCGGCACGGTCGGCGAGCGGCGCTGGTCGAGGGGGATCGCGGCGCCCGAGGCCACCGCCTCCCGCACCGCCCGCTCCGCGTCGTTCATCACCATCCGGCTCTCGGCGATCTGGTTGAGCAGCAGCGGCACGCCCTCGGCCTGCATCACCGCGTCGAGGTCGTCCTCGTCGCGGTAGGTCTTGCGCACCTGGACCGCGCAGAGCGCCAGCAGCGTCGAGGCGAAGGCGGCGCAGAGCGCGGGCGCGAAGACGAAGATGCGCAGGAAGGCGTGGACCTGCTGGTCGGTGACGTCGACCGGGTCGGCGCCGTAGACCATCGCCGTGAAGGAGTGCAGTTGCGAGCGCCGCACCGCGTCGCGATACGCTCCTTCCGCCTCCGTCACCCGGCGGTCGGCGGCGGCGCGGTCGAGCTGGGCCCGGGCGGCGCGGGCTTCCGTGAGGTTCTTCGCCACCACCGCCCGCTCGTCGCCCGCGCTCTTCAGGCTGCCGGCGATGGTGGCGGTGCGCGGATCGGTGACGCAGCGCAGGTAATTGTAGCGCCTGCCCCGACTGTTGGTGCCCGACAGGCGCTCGCAGCGCTGGCCCGGCAGGCCGGCGAGCTGCGACGAGGCCTCGGCGGTGCGCTTCTCGAGCGAAGCGGCCTCGGCCGCGTATTGCGCCACCCGGGCATCGGCCTGGGCGATGCGGTTGTCGATGGTGCCCCGGTCGGCCTCCGCCTCTTTCAGGATCGTGCGGGCCTTCGAGGCCTCGGCGAGGCGGGGATGGAACATCATCTCGCCGAGCTGCGACACCGACTTGGTGGTCACGCCCGCCGCCATCACGATGCCGACGATCGCCAGGCCCTTGATCAGCCAGTCGCGCTGCACCCGGATCAGGATGCCGAGCGGCACCCGGCACAGCTCGATCGCCGCGTAGACGATCGGCGCCAGCAGCATGAACCAGAAGCTCTGGTCGTTGGGGTTCGCGTAGGTCTCGGCGAAGAACCAGGCGCCGGCGAGCGAGGTGCAGATCACCAGCGCCTCGACGAGATACGCGATGGCGACGTAGCCCCAGCGGATGCGGTAGCCCTTGCGGATCGCCCGGTCCTGCTTCCAGGCATCGGTCTCGTCGGTCCAGGCGCGCTTCTCGCGCACCACCACCCGATCGGGAGGCTGTCGGCTCATCACCACTCCTCGCACCACTCCCCGTCTGACCGCCCGGGATCCCTGGCCGCCCGGGGTCGCGGCCGCGTACACGGAATCTCAATCCTTCACGTTACGGGGGTTTTGCGCCGAAAATGCGCCTTGGGCGAGCGGCGCCCCCCGCGGCGCAGCGTCCGGGCGGCGCTTTACGCACCGCAAAACGCCGGGTGCCGCGTTAGAACTGACGCCTGTGGCGCGATCGCCGCGCCCGAAACCCGAGGCCGCCTCGCGGCGGCGCCACCAGACCGGAGCGAGGCCCCGCATGTCGGACGACCGCTACCACAAGGACCGATTGGGCAACCGCCGCCTGGCGCCTGAGACCCTGATGCTCGGCTACGGCTACGACCCCGCCCTGTCGGAGGGGGCGGTGAAGCCGCCGGTCTTCCTGACCTCGACCTTCGTGTTCACCTCCGCCGAGCACGGCAAGGCGTTCTTCGACTACGTCTCCGGGCGGCGCGAGCCGCCGGCCGGCGAGGCGGCGGGGCTGGTCTATTCCCGCTTCAACCACCCCAACAGCGAGATCGTCGAGGACCGCCTGGCGGTGTTCGAGGAGGCGGAGGCCGCGCTGCTGTTTTCCTCCGGCATGTCGGCGATCGCCACGGTGATCCTGGCGCATGCCCGGCCCGGCGACGTGGTGCTGCACTCGCAGCCGCTCTACGGCGGCACCGAGACGCTGATCGCCAAGACGCTGGCCGGGTTCGGCATCGGCGCGGTCGGCTTCCAGGACGGCACCGACGAGGCGAGCGTCGCGGCGGCGGCGGACGCCGCGGAGGCGCTGGCCAAGGAGAGCGGCGGGCGGGTCAGCGTCGTGATGGTCGAGACGCCGTCCAACCCGCTGAACACGCTCGTCGACCTCGCGCTGGTGCGCGGGGCGGCCGACCGGATCGGCGCCCGCCAGGGCGGGCAGGCGCCGGTCGTGGTCTGCGACAACACGCTCCTCGGCCCGCTCTTCCAGCATCCCTTGCGCTTTGGCGCCGACATCTCGGTCTACTCGCTGACGAAATACGTCGGCGGCCATTCCGACCTCATCGCCGGGGCGGCGCTCGGCTCGGCGGCCCGGATGAAGCCGGTGCGGCTCCTGCGCTCCGCAATCGGCACCCAGCTCGACCCGCATTCGTGCTGGATGCTCGGGCGCTCGCTCGAGACCCTGACGCTCCGGATGGAGAAGGCGAACCGCAACGGCGAGATCATCGCCGAACGCCTGCGCGCCCATCCGAAGGTGACGCGGCTCCACCATCTCGGCCACCTCGAGCCCGGCTCCGGCGCGGCGCGGGTCTACGCCGCGCAATGCGCCGCCCCGGGCTCGACCTTCTCGTTCGACGTCGCGGGCGGTGAGCCGGAGGCGTTCCGGGTGCTGAACGCGCTCCAGCTGTTCAAGCTCGCGGTGAGCTTAGGGGGCACCGAATCGCTCGCGAGCCACCCGGCCTCCACCACCCATTCGGGGGTGCCGAAGGCGGTGCGCGACCGCCTCGGCGTCACCGACGCGACGATCCGGGTCTCGATCGGCATCGAGCATCCGGAGGACCTGGCGGCGGATCTGGCGGCGGCGCTCGCGACCCTGGATTGAAAAACCCGGCCGGCGGCCGCGAAAGCGCCGGCCGCGCCTCCCTTTCGGCTTGCCCCGCCGGCCTCCCTCCGCATGATGGCGGCCTCGAGCCCCGGCTGCGCCTCGCGCCGGGGCGCCCCCCATCCGCGATCCGAGAGGCCCCGCCGCTCCCGATGACCGAGCACGCCGCGTCCGGCTCCTACAAGGAGGTCATCCTGTTCCTGGTCACGGCCGGGATCGTGGTGCCGTTGTTCCACCGCCTGCGCATCAGCCCGGTCCTCGGCTTCATCGGGGCGGGCGCGCTCCTCGGACCGTCGGGCCTCGGGCGGCTCGCCGAGACGGTGCCGTGGCTCGGCGTGGTGACGATCTCGAGCCGCACCGAGATCGCCCACCTCGCCGAGCTCGGCGTGGTGTTCCTGATGTTCATGATCGGGGTCGAGCTGTCGTGGGAGCGCCTGCGCATCCTGCGCCGCCTCGTCTTCGGCCTCGGCTCGCTGCAGGTGGTGGTGTCGAGCCTGCTCGTCGGGGCGGTGCTGATGGCGCTCGACGTCTCGCCCCTCGCGGCGATCCTGGTCGGGCTGGCGCTGGCTTTGTCCTCCACCGCCATCGTCCTGCCGGTGCTCGCCGAGCAGAAGCGGCTCAACACCCCGGCCGGCCGGGCGAGCTTCGCGGTGCTGCTGTTCCAGGACCTCGCCGTCGCGCCCGTCCTGTTCGCCATCGCGGTGCTCGGCCGCAAGGACAGCGACGCGCTGACCGGCCTCGCGCTGGCGCTCGGCCAGGCGGCGGTGGCGCTCGCTCTGCTGGTCGGCGCCGGGCGGCTGGGCCTGAGGCCGCTGTTCCAGCTCGTCGCGCGCACCCGCAGCCCCGAACTCTTCATGGCGGCCTGCCTCCTCGTCATCGCGGCGACCGCCCTGGTGGCCGCGGCGAGCGGGTTGTCGATGACGCTCGGCGCCTTCGTGGCCGGGCTGCTCTTGGCCGAGACCGAGTACCGCCGGGCGATCGAGGCGACGATCGACCCGTTCAAGGGCCTGCTTCTCGGCGTGTTCTTCGTCTCGGTCGGCATGGGGATCGACCCGGCGGTGCTGATGAAGACGCCGCTGACCATCCTCGGCCTCGCCCTCGGCCTCCTCGTCCTCAAGGGCGGGGTGATCGTCGCGATCGGAACGGCGTTGCGCCTGCCCCGGGCGGTGGCCCTCGAATCCGCCCTCCTGCTCGGGCCCGGGGGCGAGTTCGCCTTCGTGCTCGTCGGCAGCGCGCTCGCCGCCGGCCTCGTGCCGGAGGATCTCGGCCAGGCGGCGCTCGTCGTCACCACCGCCACGATGGTGATGATCCCGGGCCTCGCGGCGCTCGCCCGCCGCCTCGGCCGGCGGATCGACCGGACCTCCCTCGGACGGGCCCGGGCCGAGCCGCCGCCGGCGGAGCGCCAGCCCGGCCGGGTGATCGTCGCCGGCTACGGCCGGGTCGGCCGGCTCGTCGCCGAGATGCTGGCTCGCCACAAGGTGCCCTACATCGCCCTCGACATGGATGCCGCCCGGGTCTCCGACCAGCGCCGCCTCGGCAACCCGGTCTATTTCGGCGATTCGGCCAATCCCGACCTCCTGCGCCGCTGCGGCATCGACACCGCCCGGGCGCTGGTCGTCACCCTCGACCAGCCCCGCGCCGTCGAGGCGGTGGTGGCCGCCGCCCGCGCCGAGCGGCCGGACCTGACCATCGTGGCGCGCGCCCGCGACGCGCGCCACGCCACCGCGCTCTACGAGATGGGCGTGGACGATGCCGTGCCGGAGACGATCGAGGCCTCGCTCCAGCTCTCGGAGGCGGTGCTGGTCGATGTCGGGGTGCCGATGGGCCTCGTCATCGCGTCGATCCACGAGCGCCGCGACGAGTTCCGGGCGATCCTGCGCCGCAAGGAGGCGCCGCCGGCCGCCCCGTTCCAGGCCCGCCGCACCGTCGGCAAACCCCAGTGATCGTGAGAGAAGCGTGAGCGAACTCGGGCCCCAGCAGGAAGCGGCGCTCAAGGCGGTGTCGGATTGGCTGAAGCGCGGCAGCCCGCAGGTCTTCCGCCTGTTCGGCTTCGCCGGCACCGGCAAGACGACGCTCGCCCGGCGCCTCGCCGAGGACGTCGAGGGCGGGGTGCTGTTCTGCGCCTATACCGGCAAGGCGGCCTCCGTCATGCGCGCCCGCGGCTGCCCGGACGCCTCCACCATCCACAGCCTGATCTACCGCACCCGCGAGGATACCGAGGGCGGGCCGGCCTTCACTCTCAACCGCACCGGGCCGGTGAGCAAGGCGGCCCTCGTCGTCATCGACGAGTGCTCGATGGTCGACGGCGACCTCGGCAACGACCTCCTCTCCTTCGGCACGCCGGTCCTGGTGCTCGGCGATCCGGCGCAGCTGCCGCCGGTGAAGGGCGGCGGCTTCTTCACCGAGGCCGAGCCCGACGTGATGCTCACCGAGGTCCATCGCCAGGCCGCCGACAACCCGATCGTGCGCCTCGCCATGACGGTGCGGGAGGGCGGACGGCTGGAACTCGGCGCCTACGGCGAGAGCCGGGTGATCCCGCGCCGCGACATCGACCCGCAGACGGTGCTCGCCGCCGACCAGGTGCTGGTCGGGATGAATCGCACGCGGCGGCTCTATAACGGCCGCATCCGCGAGCTGGTCGGCCACGTCGACCCGATGCCGGCGGTGGGCGAGAAGCTGGTCTGCCTGCGCAACGACCGCACCAAGGGCCTGCTCAACGGCTCGACCTGGACCGTCCAGGCCCTGCGTGCCGCCCCCCGCCCCGACCTCGTGCGCCTCGAGGTGGTGCCGGAGGACGATCCGGCGCTGCGCCGCAAGCCCCAGGACATCCGGGTCCTGCGCTCGATCATCGCCGGCAGCGAGGAGGAGGTGCCGGCGATCCTACGCCGCGAAACCGAGGAATTCACCTACGGCTACGCGCTCACCGTGCACAAGGCGCAGGGTTCGCAGTGGGACAAGGTCGTTTTGTTCGACGAATCCTACGCCTTCCGCGAGCACCGGGCGCGCTGGCTCTACACGGCCCTGACCCGGGCGGCGGAGGCGATCACCGTGGTGGTGTAGGGGCCGGCATGCTGATCCGAGAACTCGACGACGTGCGCATCCTGGCCGCCGTGACGACCGATGACGGACAGACGATGCCGGCGGGCACCGAAGGCACGGTCGTTGCCGTGTGGCACGGGGGCGAGGCTTATGACGTAGAGTTTCCGGAGCCGATGGGCGCGCTGGCAACGGTGAAGGCGGTCGATCTTGCCCATGTCGGGTGTTCGGTGCCTAGTCCGGAGGACGATCGGCGGTTGCTTCCCGAAGAGCCCGGCAACACGCTTGTCCACGACACGCAGTCACGAGCCTGCGCAGGGGCCGTAACCTTGGTCGAAGACGACACGCACGGCCTGTCGACCGAAGAGTTGCGCAGGCTGGTTCGCGACGGCCTCGAGAGCGGGCCGAGCCCATGGGAGACGATGGCTGAGGTGAAAGCCGAGGCGCGGAGGCGACTGGAGGCCTCCCTCGGAAAAGCCGGCCCTGATACTCCAGTGTATGGGCCACAGGGCTCGTTTGAGTGATCCGACCGAATCGACATCCTCGATGTCATCCCGGGTTCCGCTGCGCGGCCCCGGGATGACGAGGAGAGTTGTCGGCCCGTGGTCCAGACCGAGCGATGCAATCGCTCGAACAGGCTCTCAGTCCGGCCGGTCTTGCGCCACGATCCCCAACACGGCGGCAACAGCCTCCGAGGGCGACAAGGTCGCGCTGTCGATGACGAGGCGCGACCCGTCCCACGGCTCGTAGTCGATGCGCCGGATCGCCTCCCACGAGGGCGGGACGAGGCCCGGAATGTCGGAGACCCGCCCCTCGACCCGGCGGCGATGCTCCTCGGCGTCCGAGCACACGACCTCGACCTCGACCAGCCGCACCCCGGCACGGGCGGCCACGGCCCGCCATCCCAAGCGGCTGGCCGCGACCGGATTGACGCAATCGGCCACGACGATCCGCCCGTCGCTCAGGTTCGCGCCGGCCAGGGCCTGCGCCACCCCGTAGCCGGACGCGCCCACGGCGCCGGCCGGCACGCCCGCATCCCGGATCGCCTGCTCGATGACGTCGACGCGCAGATGGGTCGCCGCGAGGGCCTTGGCGACGGCGCGGGAGATGGTGGTCTTGCCGGTCCCGGGCAGGCCGGCGAACACGATCAGCATGGCGCCGGCTTTCTCGACGGTTGCAGCGGGATGATGGACGAAGAAGGGCCGCAAACCCGATGCCTGCCCGAACCGAGCTGGTGGACAGGGCCGCGGCCGTCATTCCCCGGCGGCCCGCCGCTCCTCGATCTCCCGCGTCCTGCGGTCGTAGATATCCGACGCGACCTTGAGGGCGAGGAGCCCTCCGGTAATGAGCGCGGCGCTCACGCCGAGAATCTGCCAGGCATAGGCGATGGTCATCGGTGTCAGTCCTCCGATCTGAGGAAGCGCAGCGCGGTCTGACCGGCGAGGTGGAAGCATACACCCGCGACAAGGAGAAGTCCCCCGCCATGGGCGAAGACGTCGTAGCGTCCCTGTGTGATCGGGATGACGAAGGCAGCACCGAAGACCGCGATCGCCAGCGAGTTGAACAAGGAGGCGAGCAACTTGGCACCCTCGTTGAACCGTTTGGCGCGGTGTTTCGGATCGCCGTGAGGCATCGGGATTTTGGCTGACGCGGTCGAAGAGTTGAGTCGCCGCATCGTAGCACATCACCCTACGTCAGACAGGCCGCCCCGCACCCGGATCGCCGCCCCGCACCCCGCCCCGCTGGACGAACGCGCCCGCAACCCCCACCTACGCCGCAGCACGACGAGAGACAGCCTGTCCGGAGAGACATCCTTGGCCAACGACGACGCGGGGGGCGCCCCCCGCATGCATGCGACGACGATCCTGATGGTGCGCAAGGGCGGCCGGGTGGTGATCGGGGGCGACGGGCAGGTCAGCCTCGGCCAGACCATCGTCAAGGGCAATGCCCGCAAGGTCCGGCGCCTCGCCAAGGGTTCGGTGATCGGGGGCTTCGCCGGCGCCACCGCCGACGCCTTCACGCTGTTCGAGCGGCTGGAAGCCAAGCTCGAGCAGTATCCGGGCCAGCTCACCCGGGCCTGCGTCGAGCTGACCAAGGATTGGCGCACCGACCGCTACCTGCGCCGCCTCGAGGCGATGATGCTGGTCGCCGACAAGGACGTGAGCCTGCTTCTGTCGGGCGCCGGCGACGTGCTGGAGCCCGAGGGCGGCGTGATGGCGATCGGGTCCGGCGGCAACTACGCGCTCGCCGCCGCCCGGGCGCTGGAGGAGCAGGACCTCGACGCCGAGGCGATCGTGCGCCGCGCCATGCGGATCGCCGCCGAGATCTGCGTCTACACCAACGGCAGCCTGGTGCTCGAGAGCCTGGACGCCGCCTGACGGCGTCCCCGCTCCCCCGCTCACCGGCCGCGAGCCCCCGCCGAGAATCCCGCGAAGCACCCCATGACCACCTTCTCCCCCCGCGAAATCGTCTCCGAGCTCGACCGCTACATCGTCGGCCAGGGCGACGCGAAGCGCGCGGTCGCGATCGCGCTGCGCAACCGCTGGCGCCGCCAGCAGCTCCAGGGCCCGCTCCGCGAGGAGGTGGCGCCGAAGAACATCCTGATGATCGGCCCGACCGGCTGCGGCAAGACCGAGATCTCGCGCCGCCTGGCGCGGCTCGCCGGCGCGCCGTTCCTGAAGGTCGAGGCGACGAAGTTCACCGAAGTCGGCTATGTCGGCCGCGACGTCGAGCAGATCGTGCGCGACCTCGTCGAGATCGGCATCGGCCTGAAGCGCGACGAGAAGCGCCGGGGCGTCCAGGCGAAGGCCGAGGCCGCGGCCGAGAACCGGGTGCTCGACGCCCTCGTCGGCGCCACCGCGAGCCAGGCTACCCGGGACGCCTTCCGCCGCCGCCTGCGCGCCGGCGAGCTCGACGACAAGGAGGTCGAACTCGAACTGGCGGCGGGCGCCCCCCAGGGCATGCCGATGTTCGAGATCCCGGGCATGCCGGGTGCGGCCATGGGGGCGATCAACCTCGGCGACATGCTCGGCAAGGCGCTCGGCGGCCAGAAGGGCAAGCCGCGGCGGATGACCGTGCGCGACGCCTACGCGCCCCTCATCAGCGAGGAATCCGACAAGCTCCTCGACCAGGACAGCGTGGTGCAGGAGGCTTTGCGCGACGTGCAGGACAACGGCATCGTCTTCCTCGACGAGATCGACAAGATCTGCGCCCGCGAGGGCCGCTCCGGCGCCGACGTCTCGCGCGAGGGCGTGCAGCGCGACCTCCTGCCGCTCATCGAGGGCACCACGGTGGCGACCAAGCACGGGCCGGTGAAGACCGACCACATCCTGTTCATCGCCAGCGGCGCCTTCCACGTCTCGAAGCCCTCCGACCTGCTGCCGGAACTGCAGGGGCGCCTGCCGATCCGGGTCGAGCTGAGCCCGCTCACCGTCGACGATTTCCGCCGCATCCTGACCGAGACCGAGGCGAGCCTGACGAAGCAGGCCGTGGCCCTGATGGCGACGGAAGGGGTGACGATCGACTTCACCGACGATGCCATCGACGCACTCGCCAAGGTCGCGGTCGACGTGAATTCCTCGGTCGAGAATATCGGTGCGCGCCGGCTCCAGACGGTGCTGGAACGGGTGCTCGACGACGTGTCGTTCACCGCCCCCGACCGCTCGGGCGAGACGGTGACGATCGATGCCGGCTACGTGCGCGACCGGGTCGAGAGCCTGGCCCAGAACGCGGATCTGAGCCGGTTCATTCTCTGAGGGTGTGATACCCCCCTGGTCATTCCGGATTCCGCTGCGCGGCCCCGGGATGCCGGCGACGGGGAGAGGCGTCGTCGAATCGGTGCGGGGCGCGGTGATGCGCCTCACCCACCCCAGACCTGCCCCGGCCGCAACGCCAGGAACCGCTCCGCCGGCACCTCGGCCTCCGCGAGCGCCCGGTCCAGGGCCGCGGCCGGCTCGCCCGGGCCCTCGTTGGTGAGCCGGAACGTGCCCCAATGGTGCCCGAGGGCCTGCTCGGCCCCGACATCGCGAAAAACCCGTACCGCCTCCTCCGGGTTCATGTGCTGGGGCTGCATGAACCAGCGCGGCTCGTAGGCGCCGATCGGCAGGGTGGCGAGGCGGGGCGCGCCGAAGCGGGCGCGCACGTCCCGGAAGATCGCCCCGTCGCCGTAGCCGGTATCGCCGACATGGTAGAGCACCCCGTGCGGGGTGGTGAGCACGAAGGCGCACCACAGCGCCATGCGCCGGTCGTTCACGCCCCGGGCCGACCAGTGGGTGGCCGGCACGAGATGGACGGCGATCCCGCCGCCGAGATCGACGGAACCGCCCCAGTCCCGGGTCTCGACCGGGATCGTCGCGTCGTAGCTGCGCAGGATCGCGTCGTTGCCGAGCGGCGCGACGAAGGTCGGCGCGTGCTCGGCCCAGAGCCGGGCCAGGATCGGCCCGTCGAGATGGTCGTAGTGGTTGTGGGTGACGAGCACGGCGTCGATCGGCGGCAGGGCGCCGAAGGCGATGCCCGGCGGGTTGACGCGCTTCGGGCCGGTGAACCCCACCGGGCTCGCCCGCCTGGCATAGACCGGGTCGATCAGGATGTTGCGGCCGGCGACCTGGACCAGCAGGCTCGCGTGACCGATATGGACGACCCGCAGTCCGTCGACCCGCTCCGGCGGCGCGTCGGGCGGGAACGGGCTCGGAAAGCTCGCCGGCCAGGACGCCCGGCCGCCGCCGAGCTGCCAGCGCGCCACCTCGCCGAGGGCCTTGTCCTGCGGCTGTCCCGGCGAGAAGAACCGCACCCCGTCGAAATGGTCGCTGACCGGGCCCCGGTAATACGGATTGCGGCTGCGCTTGTGCGCCGCGTAGCCGACGCCGCCGAGCGTCATCACGGTCATGGCGCTGGCGAGCTTGAGGAAGCCACGGTTCTTCATGCGGGGGAGATGATCGGGGGAGGGCCGAGGTCAAGGTGCGGCGGTGCGGACCCTTCGCCGCGCCCGAACCGCATTGCACAATGCCCGGGGATGGTTACATTTGGATCATCGGCAACAACAGGAAGGAGGTGATCCAGTGTCTCATTGTCATCAGCCGCGGTCGTCGGCGCACCGGACCTGGATCGTCGCCTCCGGCTTCACGGCCTGAGCGTACGACGAGCAATCCAAGATCGGTGAACGGTCCTGACGGATCACTGCGTGATCTGTGAGAGATCAGTCGGACCGCGGTCCGGCAATGGAAGGGTCGCCTTGGCAACGAGGCGGCCCTTCGCCGTTTCGAGCGTCAGGGCGTGCGCTCGAGCAGCATCGCCTCCGCCTCTCTCAACTGGCGGCGCAGCGAAGCGTTCTCGGCCTCCAGGTCCTGGATGCGGGCGAGAAGCGCGGCCGGGTCGGCCTCCGGCGCCGGGGCGCGGGCGGTCTCCTCCGCGAAGGTGACACCGATGCTGTCCTCCCTCCGCCAGCGCAGGGTCGCCTTGTGGGTGCGCTCCTTGGCCGGGATGTAGAGGTCGAAGCCCTCCGGCAGCGTCGCGGTCTGGCTGAGCATCAGGCGGGCGCCGGAGCCGGAGAGGTCCCGCACCAGGCAATCCATGCTGGAATTGCCGTTGTTGAAGAGGATGCGCCCCTTCAGGAACGTCCGCAGGCGGGTTTCCCTGCGCAGCTCGGACATATCGGTCATGACGGCCAGCCCCGTTCGGCCTCGCGGGTTTCGGATGCCGCGATCCTGCCTCACGGACCTTTAAGGAATGCTCGCCGCGATACGCGACTCAAGCGGCCTTCCCACGGCAGATCACCCTCAGCCCTGTGCCGGGGACATGCTCTGGAAGAGATAGAAGCCGTTGAAGCGCACGGCGGTCGCGGCGGCGCTCCCGTCGAAGCCGACGGGCCGGGGCGTGGTGCCGTCGAGCTTGCCGCCGAAGGCCCAGCGCGCCTCGGTGACGAAGGCCGGCACGGCGTAATCCTCCGGAACCGCGCAGACCAGGCCGTCGAGGCCCTTCAGGCAGAACAGGTTGTAGCTTCGCATCGGATCGCCTCCGCTCGCAGGTGCTGCCATGGCGTCCAGTCGCTAACGGATGATTGGGCCGAGACTATGTCAGGCGACGCCGCCCAGCACCACCGCGATCTCGGCCATGACGCTAGGTGCGATGCGGCTCAGGCGGGCTGAATCACGAAAACGTGCGAGGCGGGAACCTCGGAACGACACGGGAAACGATTGCAACACAGGTCGGACACGAGGTGGTGGGCGGCCTCAACGGTTCGTCAACTCGGACAAATTCCAGTTGTGCAGGATCTGGCCGGTGGTCGCGACCTCGAGCTGCTGGCCGAAGCGTTGCCGGTAGAGCGTCATCATCGCGTCGTGGGTCTCGTCCGAGGACGAGCAGACCGCGTCGGTGGCGAGCACGATGCGGTAGCCGCGGTCGACGGCGCCGAGCACCGTGGCCAGCACGCAGACGTCGGTCTCGCCGCCGGTGATCACCAGGGTCTCGGCCCGGCGCGCCCGGAGCGCCGTCTCCAGTCCCGGCTCCATCCAGGGCGAGTAGACGGTCTTGTCGACGACCTCGGCCGGCGGCGCGAGCGCGGCGAACTCCGGCACCAGCGCGACCATGTCCTCGCCGAGCCGGTCCACCGTCATCTCGGCCCAGCGCTCCCAGTAGCGCTTCCAGCAGCCCCGCCCCTCGCCGGGATGGCGGGCCGGGACGAAGCGGGTGAACACGCTGCGCTCCGGCACGGCGCCCGCGAGGTGCAGGACCCGCGGCAGCACCCGCCCCATCCAGGGCGTGTGCCAGGCGGTCTCCCGGGCGAACAGGTTCTGCATGTCGACGCAGACATGCACCGCGCTCCCGGCGAGCGGGCCGTTCGGCAGGGCATCGGTGTCGGAGGGCGTGGCGGCCATGCGGGTCGGGCTCCCCTGCGGGGGCTCGTCCGCGGCCCCGGGGCCCGACCAACGCTCATACCCCCATGGAGTTTCTGAACGCGGTCCTGCGGGATCATTCCTTCGGGACTTGCCGCTCCAGCTCGTCGAGCCAGATCCGGGCATTGCCGTCGGAGGGCGCGCGCCAGTCGCCGCGGGGCGAGAGGGCGCCGCCCGCCGCCACCTTCGGGCCGTTCGGCAGGGCCGAGCGCTTGAACTGGCTGAACCCGAAGAACCGCCGCAGGAACACCGCGAGCCAGGCACGGATCTCCGGCAGGGCGTAGGCGCCGCGCTTCGCGTCGGGGAAGCCGGGCGGCCAGGGCCCGCGGGCGGCATCCTCCCAGGCCATCAGCGACAGGAAGGCGATCTTCGAGGGGCGGTAGCCGTAGCGCAGCGTGTAGAACAGGTTGAAGTCCTGCAGCGCGTAGGGGCCGATCTTCGATTCGGTGCTCTGGATCGTCTCGCCCTCGCGGGCCGGCACCAGCTCGGGCGAGATCTCGGTGTCGAGGATCGCCTCGAGGGTGCGGCCGACCTCCGCGGAGAACTGGCCGGACGCGATCACCCAGCGGATCAGGTGCTGGATCAGGGTCTTGGGCACACCGGCATTGACCGCGTAGTGGGACATCTGGTCCCCGACGCCGTAGGTGCACCAGCCGAGCGCGAGCTCGGACAGGTCGCCGGTGCCGATCACGATCGCGTCGTGCTGGTTGGCGAGCCGGAACAGGTAGTCGGTGCGCAAGCCCGCCTGCACGTTCTCGAAGGTGACGTCGTAGACCTCCTCGCCGCGGCCGAACGGGTGGCCCATGTCGGTCAGCATCTGCCGGGCGGCGGGCCGGATGTCGAGCTCGGCCGCCCGCGTGCCGAGCGAGGCCATCAGCCGGTGGGCGTTGCCCTTGGTCTCGTCCGAGGTGGCGAAACCCGGCATCGTGTAGGTGAGGATGTCCGAGCGCGGCAGGCCGAGCTGGTCGAAGGCGCGGGCCGCCACGATCAGCGCGTGGGTCGAATCGAGCCCGCCCGAGATGCCGATCACCACCCGCCTGGTGCCGATCGCCTGCAGGCGCTGGGCGAGGCCGGCGACCTGGATGTTGTAGCCCTCGTAGCAATCCTGGGCGAGGCGGGCGGGATCGGCCGGCACGAAGGGGAAGCGCTCGACGGTGCGGTGGAAGCCGAGATCCGTCTCCGGCGGCGCCAGCCGGAACGGCACCCGGCGATAGGCCGGCGCGCCCGGCATCACCGCCGCCCGGTTGTCGTCGAAGCTGCCCATCTGGGCCCGCTCCTGGCGCAGGCGGTCGAGGTCGATGTCGGCGAGCGTCACCTGCGGCTCGGCGGGGAAGCGCGCGCCTTGCGCGATCAGCTCGCCGTCCTCGAAGATCGCGGTCTGGCCGTCCCAGGCGAGGTCCGTGGTCGATTCGCCCGGGCCCGCCGCGGCGTAGATATAGGCCGACAGGCAGCGCGACGAGGTCGAGCGGCACAGCAGCGTCCGGCTCTCCGCCCGCCCGATGGTGATCGGGCTGCCCGAGAGGTTGGCGAGCACCGTCGCGCCGGCGAGCGCGGCGAGCGCCGCCGGCGGCACCGGGATCCACATGTCCTCGCAGATCTCGACCCCGAGGACGAGGCCCGGCAGGTCGTCGGCCGGGAACAGCAGGTCGGTGCCGAACGGCGCCTCGGTCTCGCCGATGCGGATCGTCTCGCCCGTCACCCCGGCGCCGGGGGCGAAGTGGCGCTTCTCGTAGAACTCGCGGTAGTTCGGCAGATAGCTCTTCGGCACCACGCCGAGCAGCGTTCCGCGATGGATCACCGCGGCGGTGTTGTAGATCCGGTTGCGGTGGCGCAACGGCGCGCCGACGACGAGGACCGGCATCACCGCGCGGCTCGCCTCGACGAGGGCGAGGAGCGCCGCCTCGACTTGGCTCAGCAGCGTCTCCTGCAGCAGCAGGTCCTCGAGGGCGTACCCCGACAGGCAGAGCTCCGGGAACACCGCCACGGCGACGCCGTCCGCGTCGCAGGCCTCGGCGAGGCGCCGGATCTCGGCCGCGTTGGCGTCCGGATCGGCGATGTGGCTGCGGCCGACGCAGGCCGCGACGCGGGCGAAACCGTGCCGGTAGAGGGATCGAAACATCGCGCGCAAAAGCCCCTTCTCGCCGCAGTCGCCCCCGGTCCTTAACGCGCCGGCGCGCCACCCGGTACCCCGTGGGCGGCGGCCGGCGCGCGTGCCTAATCGGGTGTTAACGATGCCGTGGCTAACTGGCCCCACGCGACGCGGCCGCGGGCCGCCCACACACACCTTCGGCACCATGAGACAATCGGGACGGCCACCCTTCTCCGACTCCTCGCCGCGCGCATCCCAGCGGGTGCGCGACCATCTCCGCACGCCCGAGCGCCGGGAGCGCCCTCTCGGCGTCCTCGCCCAGACCGTGATGAGCCTGCGGGCGATCCTGGCGCGCCGCTTCGCGCCGCCCGCCGCGCCGCCGGCGCAGCGGGACTACACCTTGAGCCGCCGCGCCACCCCGAGCTGGATGGCCGACGCCCTGGTGCGCCCGGAAGCCGACGCGGCCGGCCACATGCACGGCCAGGCGCCCGCCGCGCCGCCGGAGCCGTGGAGCCAGAGCCCGTTCGCCGCGGACCCCGCGCCGCGCCCGGCCCGGACGGCCGCCTTCGCCGCCCCGGCCGAGGGCCGGGCACAGGGTCCGACGCCGTCGCAGGCCGCCTGGCCGGAGCCGGCGCGGGACGCCGCGCCGCGGCAGCCCGCGATCGGTGCCGACGACGCCTACGGCCGAGGGGCCGTCGCGGGGCCCGGCGCCGACGCCTGGTCGCCCGCGCCCGACGCCTTCATGCCGCCGCCCCCGGCCGAGCCGGCCCGGGCGTACCGCCAGGAGGCTCGTCGACCGATCGAGCCTCGTCACCCGGTGGAGGCCGTGCCTCCGACGGAGCCCGGGCACCCGGTGGAGTCGATGCGCGCCGCCGAGCCGGTGCTTCCGGCGGAGGCCGAGGCCTTCGCGGTGGCGATCGTCGAGGTCGCGCCGGAGATCCCGGCGCCGCGCCGCGCCTCGCACTGGGCGCCGGACCCGGCCCTCGTGCCGGACGGCGGCTGGACCATGCCGATTCCCCCCGCCGGCCCGGCCCGGGCCGTGCTGACCCGCGCCCGCCGCCGCGAGGCGGAGCCGGACCATGCGGTGCCGGAGGTGCGGGCGCGCCCCGCCCCGGCCGAGCGGCCCGCCGAGGCCGGCGTGCGGTTCACCCGCACGCCCGATCACGTCCTGCAGGCGCGCCAGCGCCGGCGCGAGCAGGCGCTGCGGGAGAAGGAGGAGGCCCGGCTCGCCGCGGAGGCCGAGGCCGCCGCCCGGATCGCCGCCGAGCTCGCAGCCGCCGAGGCGGCCCTCGCCGAGGCGGAAGCCGCCGCCGCGGCCGCTTCGGTGCCCCCGGTGCCGCTGTGGCGCCAGCCCTACGTCCTGCCGCCGGGCGTGCGCTTCACCCGCACGCCGGATCATCTCCTGCGCCACCCACAGGAGGAGACGAGCCCGGCCGAGGCTGCGGCCCCGGATGCAGGGCCGGTCGAGACGGTCCCGTCGGAGGCCGCCGAGCCGGCACCCGAGGCCGGGATGCCCGTCGTCCCGGCGGAGACACCGGCCGCCGAGGCGGTCGCGATGCCGGACCTCGTCCTCGAGGCCGTCGCCGCATCGCCGGAGATCGCGGAGGAGCCGGCGCAACTCGCGGAGACCGCCGCGCCCGAGGCGGCCGGAGAGCCTTTCGCCCTGGCACCCGATGCCGTCGTCGTCGAGACCGTGCCGCCCGCGCCGGACCTGTCGGCCGCGGATACGCCGGTCGCGCCGGCCCAGGTGTTCCCGGCACAGGTGTTCCCGGCACAGGTGTTCCCGGCACAGGTGTTCCCGGCACAGGTGTTCCCGGCACAGGTGTTCCCGGCACAGGTGTTCCCGACACAGGTCTTCGACGTGCCGAACAGCGCCATCCTGGTGCCGGTCGACGTCTCGCACCTGCGTTCGCTGCCTGCGCGCCCGGTCTACACCCTCGACCGCCTGCTGCAGCACGACTGGACCCTGCCGCTGCCGAATGCGGCGGAGCAGGACAACCGTCCGCTGCCGGAGCCGGTCGCGGAGGAGCCGACGGCCGAGGCCCCGTCCGACGGGATCCCGGCCGCCGACGTGCCGGCCGTCGCGGCCGCGGAGGCTCCCAGCCCTGGGGAAGAGCCGGGTCCGACGGAGCCGGCCGCGGCGCCGGCCCCGGCAGCCGAGGCTGTCGCCGACGGGTCCGTGGCCGTGCAGGCGGTCGCCGCTCCGGAGCCCGTCGCCGAAGCCCCGATCGCCGTCGCGGCCGAGACGATCGCTCCGGTGATCCCCTCCCCGCCTGCGGCGCCCGACACGGCTCCCGCGGCGGAGCAGACGGCCGAGCATACCCTTGCTGCCGCGCTGCTGCCCGCCACCATCCTGCTGCCGGCGCCCGCCCCGATGCTGGCCCTGACCTACGCGCCCTGCCCCGCGCCGTCGCCGGATGCGGCGGGCGCGTCGCACGAGGTGGCGATCGTGCCCGTGCCGGCGGCCTCCGAGCCCCCGGCCGCCCCCCGGGCGATCGAGGAGGCGCCGGCCGGCGAGCCCGAGCCCGCCGTCGCCGCACCCCTGGTCTTCGCGCCGGTGCCGTGGTCGTTCATCGCCACGGACACCCTGCCGGTCGCGGCGGCCGAGGAGTCGGCGGCGCAGACCCTGCCGGCGGTGACGACCCTCGCCCCGGCCGCGGCCGAGGATCTCACCGCAGCGGAACCGGCCGCCCAGCCCGCGTCGCATGCGGCGCAGCCCTTCGTCTACGTGCCGACCGGCCGCCTCAGCGCGCAGCTGCCTGCACCGACGCTGCCCTCCCCCCCGCGCCCGCCGCGCATCATCCTGCCGATGGCCGCACCATCGGTGCCGCTTGCGACGCAACCCGGGCCGGCCGCAGAGCAAGCGGTGCCGGTCGCGGTGCAGCCCGATGCCCCCGCCCCCGAGGCCGACACCGTCGCCGCGGCGTCCTGGTCGCCTTCGCCGGCCCCCGAGCCGCACGGCCTGGTGATCGGCACGACGGGCCTCGTCACCGATCTCGGTCTCGATGCCGACGACGACGGCGAGGACGACGACATCCTGGCGCCGGTCGCCACCATCCCGCTGCGCCCGGCCGCACGTTTCGTCGACGTGCCCTACGAGCTGCCCTCGGTCGATCTCCTGGCCGAGCCGCGGGAATCGGACGGCAGCAACCTCGATCCCGAGATGCTGGAGGACAACGCCCTTCAGCTGCAGCAGGTGATCCAGGATTTCGGCGTGCGCGGCGAGATCCTGGCGGTCCGGCCGGGCCCGGTGGTGACGCTCTACGAGATGGAGCCGGCGCCGGGCACCAAGTCGAGCCGCGTCATCTCGCTCGCCGACGACATCGCCCGCTCGATGTCCGCCATCTCCGCCCGCGTCGCCGTCGTCCAGGGCCGCAACGCCATCGGCATCGAGCTGCCGAACCTCAAGCGCGAAACGGTGTACCTGCGCGAGCTCCTGACCTCGCCGGTCTTCACCGAGACCAAGCAGAAGCTCGCGCTGTGTCTGGGCAAGAATATCGGCGGCGAGGCGATCATCGCCGATCTCGCCCGCATGCCCCACCTGCTCGTCGCCGGCACCACCGGCTCGGGCAAGTCGGTCGCCATCAACACCATGATCCTGTCGCTGCTCTACCGGATGAAGCCGGAGGAGTGCCGCCTGATCATGGTCGATCCCAAGATGCTGGAGCTCTCGGTCTACGACGGCATCCCGCACCTGCTCTCGCCCGTCGTCACCGACCCCAAGAAGGCGGTCATCGCCCTCAAATGGGCGGTGCGCGAGATGGAGGAGCGCTACAAGAAGATGGCGCGCCTCGGGGTGCGCAACATCGACGGCTTCAACGCCCGGGTGGCGGAGGCGCGCGCGCGCGGCGAGGTGATCACCCGCACCGTGCAGACCGGCTTCGACCGCGAGACCGGCGAGGCGATCTACGAGGACGAGGTCATGGACCTCACCGCCCTGCCCTACATCGTGATCGTGGTCGACGAGATGGCCGACCTGATGATGGTGGCGGGCAAGGACATCGAAGGGGCGATCCAGCGCCTCGCCCAGATGGCGCGGGCGGCGGGCCTGCACCTGATCATGGCGACGCAGCGCCCGTCGGTGGACGTGATCACCGGCACGATCAAGGCGAACTTCCCGACCCGGATCTCGTTCCAGGTGACCTCGAAGATCGATTCGCGGACGATCCTCGGCGAGATGGGGGCCGAGCAGCTGCTGGGCCAGGGCGACATGCTGTTCATGGCCGGCGGCGGGCGCACGACCCGGGTGCACGGGCCGTTCTGCTCGGACGACGAGGTCGAGCAGGTGGTGGCCCACCTCAAGCGCCAGGGCCGCCCGTCCTACCTCGACGCCGTGACGGCGGACGAGGAGGCCGAGGAGGCGGCGGCGGCCGCCGCGCAGGACGCCCCGGTCATGGACCAGGGCAGCTTCGGCGATCCGACCGCCGATCTCTACGACCAGGCGGTGGCGGTGGTGCTGCGCGACAAGAAGGCGTCGACGAGCTACATCCAGCGGCGTCTGCAGATCGGCTACAACCGGGCGGCCTCGCTGATGGAGCGGATGGAGCGCGAGGGCATCGTCGGCCCCGCCAACCATGCCGGCAAGCGCGAGATCCTGATCGAACCCGCGCCGCAGCCCGGAGGCGAGGAGGCGTGACGACTTCCGGCATCGACGGTCGCGCCGTCGCATATTCGCCACAGCGGGCGGCTCTATGGCTGGGTCTCGCCCGCTCGGCATTCCAGCCCGTCGGGCGGGCGAGGCGCCGGCCTGCCGGCGCGGGCCAGCCCGTCCCCGTCCGCCCACACGGAGAACCCTGCCGATGAACGGCCGTCCTCGCTCCGGCCCGCTCCGCGCCGCGTCCCTCGGCGCCGCGCTCTCGGTCGCCGCCCTCGCGATGCCGGCCGTGCTCGTCGCCTCGCCGGCCGAGGCGCAGGTCTCGTCGTTCCTCGACGGCCTGTTCGGCCGCAAGGACCCGGTGCCCGAGGCCCAGCCCGAGGCGGCGCCGGCCGCGCCTGCCGGGCCGGGCGCCGGCGCCTCCGCCAAGGCGCCGCTGCCGCCGCGCCGGCCCTCCTCCCTCGGCGGGGCCAAGGCCGCGCCGGAACCCGTCGAGACCGCCGCGGTGCCGGCCGCGCCCGAGCCGGGCCGGCCGGCCCAGCAGGTCGCCGTCGCCACCACCGCGGCCGCGGTCGACCCCGCCAACCCGGCCGCGGTGATCGAGCGCGCCAACGCCTATTTCAACGGTGTCACGACGCTGACCGGCAACTTCGTCCAGATCGGCGCCGACGGGCGCAAGATCGGCGGCAGGCTCACCCTCGCCAAGCCCGGCCGCCTGCGCTTCGACTACGACCAGCCCTCCTCGCTCGAGGTCGTCGCCGACGGCACCTCGGTGGCGGTGCGCGACCGCAAGCTCGCGACCCAGGACCTCTACTTCATCTCGCAGACGCCGCTGAAATTCCTGCTGCGCGACAAGATCGACCTCGCCCGCGACCTCACCGTCACCGACGTCGCGGCCGAGCCCGGCGGCATCCGCATCGTGCTCGACGACCGCTCGACGCTGGGCGGCACCTCGCGCATCGCGCTCTACTTCGACGATGCGATGAAGACCCTGAGCCAGTGGCGGATCACCGATCCGCAGGGCTACCAGACCACCGTGCTGCTCTCCAACCTCCAGCGCGGCCGCGCCGTCGACGGCATGATGTTCGTCATCAATTACGGCCGGGCGGTCGACAAGGAGCTGGAGGCCAAGATGCAGCAGGCCCGCCCGAACTGATTCATGCAAGTTTGCTTTGCCATCGACGTGTCGATGGCAAAGCGTCCGGCGCATCGGCGCCGGCGCCCATTCGGGCCTGCCTCGCGCCATCGAACCGGGGTGTTCGAAGGCGCTACGGTATCACTCTCGCCTTCGAGTACCCGACCGTTGCGCCTCACCGTCAGCACCTGGAACATCAACTCGGTCCGCCTGCGCATCGACCTCGTGCGCCGCTTCCTCGACGAGGCGAAGCCCGACGTGCTCTGCCTGCAGGAGACCAAGTGCCCGGACGACCGCTTCCCGCTGAAGGAGCTGCAGGGCTTCGGCTACCCGCACGTCGTCTTCGCCGGGCAGAAGGGCTATAACGGCGTCGCGATCCTGTCGCGTCTGCCGCTCGTTACCCGCGAAGTGATGAGCTTTTGCGAGCGCCAGGACGCCCGCCACATCTCGGCGGTGCTCGGGCCCGAGGCCGGGCCTGCTGCCGGCATCGCGGTCCACGATTTCTACGTCCCGGCCGGCGGCGACGTGCCCGACCCGAAGCTCAACGACAAGTTCGCCCACAAGCTCTCCTTCATGGACGAGCTGCGCGCCTGGGGCGGGCGCCGCCCGTCGGGTCCGGCGATCCTCGTCGGCGACCTCAACGTGGCGCCGCTCGAGCACGACGTCTGGTCGCACAAGCAGCTCCTCGACGTGGTCAGCCACACCCCGATCGAGACCGAGCGCCTGGAGACCCTGCGGGGCGAGGCCGGCTGGATCGACACGATGCGCCACCTGCGCCCGCCGCCGGAGAAGATCTACACCTGGTGGAGCTACCGCTCCCCCGACTGGGCCGCCGCCGACAAGGGCCGGCGCCTCGACCACATCTGGGTCACGCCGGACCTCGCCGGGACCGTGAAGTCGGTCACCGTCGCGCGCCACGCCCGCGCCTGGGAGAAGCCGTCGGACCACGTGCCGGTCACGGTCGAGCTCGAGCTCTGATCGCACTGCCGCTGCGACACGCCGGCCGCGCAACCCGCGCCGCCCCTTCCCGGTTAGCCTCGATCGGGGCCGTCGGGCCTCGTTCACGAGGGAGGGCGTGTCCGCGCGATGACGACGGCGTTCCGGCCCGAGCGGATCTTCCTGGTCACCAGCCTGGTGCTCACCGTCGCCGCGGCGGTGGCGCTCTACCTCCTGCAGGCGACCACGCTCACCATCGCGGTGGCGCCCCGGGACGGCACCGAGCCGGCGCTGATGCGCGCCTATGCCGAGGCGCTGAAGACCACCCACAAGGGCGTGCGCCTCAAGATCCTGCCCTTCGACGACGTGCGCGAGAGCGCCAGGGCGCTCGAGCAGGGGCGTGCCGACCTCGCGGTGGTGCGGCCCGACGTCGACCTGCCGGCGAACGGCCTGACGCTGGCGATCCTGCGCGACCAGGCGATGCTGATCGCCTCGCCGGCGCCGTCCGGCATCACGACCTTTCCCGGGCTCGCCCGCAAGCGCCTCGGCATCGTCGCCCACCGCGACGCCGATCTCTGGCTGCTCAAGAGCCTGATGGGCTATTACGGCCTCGGCCTGCAGGAGGGCGGCGCCGGCCCGATCGCCGCGGGGCAGGTGCGTCTGGTGCCGCTCGCCGAGGAGGATCTGCCCCAGGCCTTCGCGAGCAAGCGCATCGACGCCGTGGTGGCGGTGATCGCGCCCGCCGCCCCGATGGCCCTGCGCCTCGTCGGCACCGTCCAGGCGGCGAGCCGGACCCGCAAGGTCGACTTCGTCGGCGTCGAGGACGGCCCGGCGATCATCGAGCGCCTGCCCCGGCTCCAAGCGGTGACGGTGCCGGCCGGCTTGTTCGGCGGCAGCCCGAAGGTGCCGGAGGAGGAGGTGAAGACCGTCGGCGCCTCGTACCGGCTGATGGCCCGGGCCTCGATGAGCCGCACCGTGGCGGCGGACGTGACCCAGCACCTGTTCGAGCTGCGCTCGCGCCTCTCCGACGCGACGCCGGCGGCCGACTACGTCGCGGCGCTGGCCTACGAGACCACCGCCGAGGCGACGAGCGCGCGGCTGCCGATCCATCCCGGCGCGATCGACTATTTCGAGCGCGAGCAGCAGGGCTTCATCGAGCGCTACGGCGACTGGGTCTACCTGCTGGCGGTGCTCGGCGGCGGCTTCGGCTCGGCGCTGGCCTGGCTGCGCCAGCGCCTGCGGCGCCTGCGCCGCGAGCGCATCGACGTGGTGATGGACCGCCTGCTCGAGATCCTCGCCGAGGCCCGCCGGGCCGATCCGGCCGGCCTCGACGCCCTGACCGGCGAGGTCGATTCGCTCGCGGCCGACGTGGTGCGCTACACCCGCGAGCGCGAGACCGACACCCGCACCATGGCGGCGGTGATGATCGCGATCGAGACTGCGCGCTCCACCATCGCCGATTGCCGGCGGCTCCACGGCGAGGCGGTGCCGCCCCGCCAGGCCGCGTTCCGGCTGAGCGCCGCCGAGTAGGTCAGCGCACCATCGCCAGCGGCGCGCCGGACTTCGACAGGGCGCCGTCCATCGCCCCGCCCGCCGGGCGCAGGCGCGCCGCGACCGTGCCGCCGGGCTGGTAGAGGTAGACCTCGCCGTCGCGATAGTCCCAGGCGGTGACCTTGGCGAGGTCCTTGTTGGCGCAGCCGGTCGAGGACGCCTTGTAGAGGTCGAGGGCCGGCGTGCTCGCGAGATTGACGCGGCAGCTCGCGCCGGTGGCGTCCTTGGCGGTCCAGCCGCCGACGACGGCCGAGCGCCCGCCGCTCGCGACCACCGGCGGCGGCGGGGGGAGCGCGGCCTGCTGCTGCACCGGCGCCGGGCTCGGCTCGGCCATGATCGGGCCGGACGGGTTGGCGACGACCGGGCCGGGCGCGGCCGAGGCGCCCGGGGGCGGCGCGAGCGGCGCCGAGGTCACCGGGCCCGAGGACAGGCCGGGGCCGAGATCCGGCTCCTCGGGCGGCAGCGGCCGGGCCGGGCGGCCGACCGGCCGCGCCGAGGCGTTGAGCCCGGAATCGAAGCGCGACGAGGAGCAGGCGCCGGCGCTCGCGGCGAGGGCCAGGGCGGCGACGGTGCAGAGGATCTGACGCGGCATCGAGGGGTCCTGCGAGGGCCTTTGGGCGGGCGGCGGATGTCGGGGGTCGTTGGTCTCCGGGAAATACGATCCCGCCAAGGCGCGCGCAGGGGGTTCCCCAACGACAAAGGCGCCCGGAGGCGCCTTTTCGAGGGGGTGTGGCCGACAGGACCCAGTCGGCCGCACCAGTCGGGTTCGGGAGGCTGATCAGACCTCGCGCGCCACCATCATCTTCTTGATCTCGGCGATGGCCTTGGCCGGGTTCAGGCCCTTCGGGCAGGTATTGGCGCAGTTCATGATGGTGTGGCAGCGATAGAGCCGGAACGGGTCGTGCAGCCCGTCGAGGCGCTCGCCGGTATTCTCGTCGCGGCTGTCGATCAGCCAGCGATAGGCCTGGAGCAGGGCCGCCGGGCCGAGGAAGCGGTCGCCGTTCCACCAGTAGCTCGGGCACGAGGTGGTGCAGCAGGCGCACAGGATGCACTCGTAGAGCCCGTCGAGCCGCGCGCGGTCCTCGGGGGTCTGCTGCCATTCCTTCTCGGGCGACGGCGTCACGGTCTGCAGCCACGGCTCGATCGCCGCGTGCTGGGCGAAGAACGAGGTCAGGTCCGGCACCAGGTCCTTCAGCACCGGCATGTGCGGCAGCGGATAGATCTTGACCTGGGCCGACTTGCAGTCGTCGATGCCGAGCGTGCAGGCCAGCGTGTTCTGCCCCATGATGTTCATGGCGCAGGAGCCGCAGATGCCCTCGCGGCACGAGCGCCGGAAGGTCAGGGTCGGATCGACCTTGTTCTTAATCCACAGCAGCGCGTCGAGGACCATCGGGCCGCAATCGTCGCGATCGACGTAGTAGGTGTCGATCCGCGGGTTGGCGCCGTCATCCTCGTTCCAGCGGTAGATCCGGAACTCCTGGATGGTCTTGGCGCCGACCGGCTTCGGCCAGGTCTTGCCCTCGGTGTACTGGGAGCCTTTGGGGAGGTTGAACTGGGCCATCTGTCTATGCCTGATCGGTGCGGTCGAGCCCGAGGGGACGCAGCCGCACCCGTCCGGTCTCGATGGTGAGGAGGGCTCCGGAGAGCAGGTCCGCCCGCGCCCCGTCGATCGCGCGGGCAACGAGGGGGCCGACACGCCCGGGCAGCGTGGCCCCGGTGCGGAGCTGGATGACGCTCGGCGCGGCCGCATCCGACTGCGCCAGGGCGATGCCGAAATCGAGATCGGCCGTCATGACGATGCGGTCGGAGGCCCGCGCCCACTCGATGATGTCGGTGTCCGGGGCATCCTGTGCCCCGACCTCCGACCAATGGACCGCGTCGTGCCCGAGACTCGCAAGATACGGGACCCAGGCGGGCGTGAGGTTCATGTCGACCACGATCCTCACGCCGCCGGCTCAAGAGCGATCTCGCGCTCCTGCGCCATCCAGGCCGCGTAGCGGAGGGCCTCGAGAACGTCCTCGCGCTCAAGGTAGGGATAGGCCGCCAGCAGTTCGTCGATGCCGACGCCCTCGCCGAGATTCCCCAGGATCATCGCGACCGTCACCCGCTTGCCGCGGATGCAGGCTTTCCCGGCCATGACGGCCGGGTCGCGGGTGATCCGGGGGAACTCGGTCATCGATCCCTCCAAGCCGGCGGTCGAGTCGGCCTCAGTACACGCGCGCTTTCGGCTCGATATACGCGATGTCGTTCGACATCGTGTAGGTGTGCACCGGCCGGTAATCGATCGCGACCTTGCGGGCGTCGGGGTCGAGCCAGGCGAGGGTGTGCTTCATCCACTGCTTGTCGTCGCGGTCCGGGAAATCCTCGCGGGCGTGAGCGCCGCGCGACTCGGTCCGGTTGGCCGCCGATTCCATGGTGACGACGGCCTGGCCGATCAGGTTGTCGTATTCCAGGGTCTCGAGCAGGTCGGTGTTCCAGACCAGCGAGCGGTCGGTGACCTTCACGTCGTCGGTGCCGGCCCAGACCTTGTGGATCAGGCCTCTGCCCTCCTCCAGCACCTCGCCGGTGCGGAACACGGCGCAGTTGTTCTGCATCGTCTTCTGCATCTCGAGGCGCAGCTCCGCGGTCGGCGTGCCGCCGTTGGCGTAGCGGAAGCGGTCGAGGCGCGAGAGCGCCTTGTCGGCGGAATCCTTCGGCAGCTCCGGCAGGCGGCCGCCCTTCTCCACCGTGTCGGCGCAACGCAGGCCGGCGGCGCGGCCGAACACCACGAGGTCGATGAGCGAGTTGGACCCGAGGCGGTTGGCACCGTGGACCGACACGCAGGCCGCCTCGCCGATCGCCATCAGGCCCGGCACCACGTGGTCGGGGTTGCCGTCCTTCAGGGTCAGCACCTCGCCATGGAAGTTCGTCGGGATGCCGCCCATGTTGTAGTGGACGGTCGGGATGACCGGGATCGGCTCCTTGGTCACGTCGACGCCGGCGAAGATCTTCGCGCTCTCCGAGATGCCGGGCAGGCGCTCGTGCAGGATCTTCGGGTCGAGGTGGTCGAGGTGCAGGAAGATGTGGTCCTTGTTCTTGCCGACGCCGCGGCCGGCGCGGATCTCCATGGTCATGGAGCGGGAGACCACGTCGCGCGAGGCGAGGTCCTTGGCCGAGGGGGCGTAGCGCTCCATGAAGCGCTCACCCTCGGAGTTGGTCAGGTAGCCGCCCTCGCCGCGCGAGCCCTCGGTGATGAGGCAGCCGGCGCCGTAGATGCCGGTCGGGTGGAACTGGACGAACTCCATGTCCTCGAGCGCGAGACCCGCCCGCAGCACCATGGCGTTGCCGTCGCCGGTGCAGGTATGGGCCGAGGTCGCCGAGAAGTAGGCCCGGCCGTAGCCGCCGGTGGCCAGCACCGTCGTGGCGGCGCGGAAGCGGTGGATCTCGCCGGTCGCCTGATCGATGGCGATGACGCCGCGGCAGCGGCCCTCCTCGTCCATGATCAGGTCGAGGGCGAAATACTCGATGAAGAAGTTGGTCTGCGCCTTCACGGCCTGGCCGTAGAGGGTGTGCAGCATGGCGTGGCCGGTGCGGTCGGCCGCCGCGCAGGTGCGCTGGGCGGTGCCCTTGCCGTAATCGGTGGTCATGCCGCCGAACGGGCGCTGGTAGATCTTGCCCTCGGCGGTGCGCGAGAACGGCACGCCCCAATGCTCGAGCTCGTAGACCGCGGCCGGCGCGTTGCGCACCAGGTACTCGATCGCGTCCTGGTCGCCGAGCCAGTCCGACCCCTTCACGGTGTCGTACATGTGCCAGCGCCAGTCGTCCGGGCCCATGTTGCCGAGCGAGGCCGAGATGCCGCCCTGCGCCGCCACGGTGTGCGAGCGGGTCGGGAACACCTTGGTGATGCAGGCGGTGCGCAGGCCCGCCTGCGAGCAGCCGACGGTGGCGCGCAGGCCCGCGCCGCCGGCGCCGACGATCACGACGTCGAAGGTGTGGTCGATGATGGTGTACGCCTTGCCGTTCTGGGCCGGCGCGGCGGAAGCGGTGGAGGCCATGGGCGAGGTTCCCGTTCTGGCGTTACGCGAAGGCCCGCAGGCTCACACGCACGATGGCGTAGAGGCAGGCGACCGCGACGACGACGCAGTAGAAGTTGTTGGCGATGACCGCGGCGATGCGCAGGCCCTTGTCGTGGACGTAGTCCTCGATGACGATCTGCAGGCCCATCCGCATGTGGTTGGTGACCGAGAGGACGCCAAGGATCAGCAGGATCGCCACCAGCGGATGCGACACCAGGGCGGCCGCCTCCGGGTAGGGCCGGCCGGCCATCAGGGCGACGATCACCACGAAGGCGAGGACGAGGGGCACGTTCGAGACCGCGGTGACGCGGTGCATCCACCACTCGCGGGTGCCGTGATGCGCCGCGCCTAAGCCGCTGATGCGGGCGCGGGGCGTGCGGATCGAGGGGCGGATGTCGGGGCGGTTGTCGACCATCTTGCGTCGTCCTTCAGCGGGCCACCAGGGCGACGAACCAGATCAGCACCGTCAGGGCGATCGAGCCGATCAGGGTGAAGCGGGCCATCGCGATGCGGGTGCCGGGCTCCATGCCGTGGCCGAAATCCCAGACCAGGTGGCGGATGCCGCCGAGCATGTGGTGCAGCAGGATCCAGGTATAGACGAACAGGATCAGCCGCCCGAGGATCGAGCCGAAGAACCACGCCACCGGGCCGTAGGCGCCGGGCCCGGCGGCGAGTGCCACCAGCCAGAGGGCGAGGAGCGCGGTGCCGCCGTAAAGCGCCACGCCGGTGATGCGGTGGGCCACCGACATCGCCATGGTCCAGGTCCAGCGGTAGATCTGGAGGTGGGGCGAGAGCGGTCGGACGACCGGTCTGCCGGCGGGGTTCGTGGGCCTTGCGGTGTCCGCCATCGTGATCCTCGGAATTCCCTGGTCTGTACCGGCTCTAAACTGGGTCACCTACCGGCTCCGCCGCGCGAGCGCAACGTGGCCGCAACCCTGCGCGAGTGACAGACGCTTCCGCCTGTCTCTCTGGAATGCATCCAATTCGCAATGCGGCTCTCGTTGACCCAGCCTTCGCCGGAGACGAAGGCTGTGGACGCCCCTGGTCATCGCGGCTCAGTCCGATCTACCTTCGTGGCCGGCGAAACGATAGGCCGGGAACGGGCCGTCGCCCGAGCCAGGGAGGCGCCGCCATGCATTTCGATCTCGTCGATCTCAGCCTGTTCCGCCACGTGGTCGAGGCGGGCTCGATCACCCATGGGGCCAACCGGGCGAACCTGGCGCTCGCCGCGGCGAGCCACCGCATCCGCAGCATGGAGGCCTCGCTCGGCGCCGCGCTCCTCACCCGGGCGCGGCTCGGCGTCACCCCGACCCCGGCGGGGCGCACCCTGCTGGCCCATGCCCGCCAGATCCTCGGCAACGTCGAGCGGCTGCAGGGCGATCTCGCCGCCTTCGCGGGCGGCGCGGCGGGGCAGATCCGCGTCCTGTCGAACACCAACGCGCTGACCGAGTTCCTGCCCGAGGTGCTCTCGGCCTATCTCGCCGAGCATCCGGGGGTGAGCGTCGACATCGAGGAGCGGCTCTCCGACGAGATCGTCGGGCTGGTCGCGGAAGGGGCGGCGGATCTCGGCCTCGTCGCCGGCACGGTCGAGACCGGCAGCCTCGCGACCTTCCCGTTCCGCCGCGACCGCTTCGTGCTGGTGGTCGCGGGCGATCACCCCCTGGCGGAGCGCGCCTCGGTGACCTTCGCGGAGGTGCTCGGCCACGACCTCGTCGGGCTCGACCGGGCGAGCGCGCTGACCCGCTTCCTCTCGGCCAAGGCCGGGCGCAGCGGCCAGCCCCTGCGCCTGCGGGTACAGCTGCGCGGCTTCGACGCGGTCTGCCGGCTGGTCGAGTGCCGGGTCGGCCTCGGGATCGTGCCGGAGACGACCGCGCGCCGGGCCGCCCGCACCATGGCGATCGCCACCGTGGCGCTCGAGGATCCGTGGGCGGTGCGCGACCTCACGATCTGCCTGCGCGATCTCGCCGCCCTGCCCCCCTTCGCGCAGGACTTCGTCGCCCATCTGCGGGCGCCGCGAGAGTGACGGAGGGGAAACGGCGCGTCCCCCGGATCGCATCCGCTTCTTGCGCCGGCCGCTTCTTGCGCCGGCATCGTGGGCCCGCATCTTCCGCCGCCTGGCCCTGCACACCCGGCCCGTCCTCGGGTAAGACTGGGTCATCGAACGGCGACAGACGAGGCGACGGCCCTACCCCATGCAGGATTCCGAGCATCCGCGCGAGCCCGCCGCCCTGGTCGATGCCGAGGCGCATTCCGCCGGCTTCCGGCAGGTGCGCGAGGCGCGCCGGCTCGAGCTGGTCGAGGATTACGTCGAGCTGATCGCCGACCTGATCGGCGACGGCGGCGAGGCGCGGCAGGTCGACATCGCCGCCCGCCTCGGCGTCGCCCAGCCGACGGTCGCCAAGATGCTCAAGCGCCTGGCCGAGGACGGGCTGGTGCAGCAGCGGCCCTATCGCGGCGTGTTCCTCACCGAGGCCGGCCGGACCCTGGCCGCGGAGGCGCGGGAGCGCCACCGCATCGTCGAGTCGTTCCTGCTCGCCCTCGGCGTCAGCCCCGATGTGGCGCGCTGCGATGCCGAGGGCATCGAGCACCACGTCAGCCGCGAGACCCTCGAGGCGTTCCGCCGCTTCACCGCCGCCCGGACCGCCGCCTGAAGGCGGCCGGGCGGGGTCTCGTCAGGCCGCCCGGACGCTCGCCAGGAAGGCGTCGGTCTGCCCCTGCAGCTCGCGGGAGCGGCCCGCGACGTCCGACGACGCGGTGATGACCCGCGCGGCGTTCCGGCCGGTCTCCTCGGCGGAGGCCGACACGGTGGCGGTGCCGCTCATCACCTCGTCGGCCCCGGCGGCGGCCTGGGCGACGTTGCGGACGATCTCCTGCGTCGCGGCGTTCTGCTCCTCGACCGCCGCTGCGATCGCCGTCGTCACGCTGCTGATCTCGCGGATGCGCGCGCCGAAGCCGCCGATCGCCGACACCGCCTGGGCGGTCGAATCCTGGATCCGGGCGATCTGCGAGGAGATCTCGTCGGTGGCCTTGGCGGTCTGGTTGGCGAGTTCCTTGACCTCGGCGGCGACGACGGCGAAGCCGCGGCCGGCCTCGCCGGCCCGCGCCGCCTCGATGGTGGCGTTCAGCGCCAGCAGGTTGGTCTGGCCGGCGATCGAGGAGATCAGGCTGACCACGTCACCGATCTTGCTCACCGCGCCGCTCAGCTCCTGCACCAGGCGCGCGGTCGAATCGGCCTCGACGACCGCGGCCTCGGCAAGGCTCGCCGAGCCCTGCACCTGGCGCCCGATCTCGTTGACCGAGCTGCCGAGCTGCTCGGAGGCCGCCGCGACCGTGCCGATATTCGTCGAGGTGTGGCCGGCGGCGCCCGCGACCTCGTTCGAGCGGGCGCTGGTCTGGTCGGCGGTGCCGGCCATCGCGGCCGCCGCCGCCTGCATCTCCGCGGCGGCGCCCGACAGGCTGGCGAACAGGGTCGCGGCGTCCCGGCCGAAGGCGGCGATCAGCGCGTCGAGCTGGCGCGCCCGCGCCTCCTGCCCGACCTTGACCTCCATCTCGGACTGGATGTCGACGAGCGAGCCGCAGATCCGCAGCGGCACGCCGTTGGCGTCGTAGGCCGCGCCGCCGGTGGCGCGGAACCAGCGCGGCTGGCCGTCCGGCATCACGATCCGGTACTTGACGTCGTAGGCGCCCTGGTTCTTGACGTCTTTGATCGCCGCCGCGAAGGCGGTCATGATGCGGTCGAGATCGTCCGGGTAGATCCGGCTCGACCAGGATTCCAGCTTGTCCGGATACGACTCGACGGTGGTGTAGCCGACGATGCGGCGGAATTCCGGCGTCCAGGTCACCTTCGTCTTCGGATGCGCGAGGTCGCCCTGGTGCGGGATGACCTCCCACAGCCCGACGCCGGCGCGTGTCGCGAGCAGTTCGAGGAAGCCGTCCTTGCGGGAGAAGCGCGTCAGCATCGGGTCACCGGTCATCCATGTCCGTGACCTGTTTACGAGATGAGGGTGAAGGAGCCGTTACGTCACCGCCCGGGCCACGTCGTCGGCAGTATTCGGGCGGTCCCCGTCCCGGCCGACGCGCGCCTTGCGCAGCGCTGATGCCGCGCTCACCGCGGCATCAGCGCCCAGTAGTCGAGATCGAGGATCACCGCCGGGTCGGTGCCGTCGCCCGCCCTGTCCGGATGGGCGGCGCAGGGCTGGTTCTTGGTCGCGATCGTGCGCAGGCGAAGCGCTCCGACGTCCCGGCGGCCCGGCAGGTCGGCGACCGCCAGCACCTCGCTCCAGGCATAGACCGTGTCGCCGGAGAACAGCGGCGCGACGTGGCGCCCGGCATTGATGCCGGCGATCGAGAAGGCGTTGCCGAGCCCGTTGAAGCTCAGGCCCCGGGCGAGCGAGATGACGTGGCCGCCGTAGATCAGCCGCTTGCCGAAGCGGGTGTCCTTGGCCGCGAAGCCGTCGAAATGGACCTTGGCGGTGTTCTGGAACAGCCGGGTGGCGATCTGGTGCTCGGCCTCCTCGACGGTCATCCCGTCGACGTGGTCGATGCGCTCGCCGGCCGCGTAGTCGCCGAGGCGGTAGGGGCTGCCGGCGAGGCCGAGATCGTAGGCCCGCCCGTCGAGGGGCGGCAGGCCGGCCGCCAGCTCCTCGGGCGCCACCGCCTTGGCGAGGTTCGGCACCGCCTCGACCTCGATCCGGGCCTCCGGGTCGCGCTTGCGCACCAGCACCCAGCGGCAATAGCTCAGCACCGCCTCGCCCTGTGGGTCGTAACCCGTGGAGCGGACGTAGACCACGCCGGTCTGGCGGTTCGAGCTCTCCTTGAGGCCGATCACCTCCGAGACCGCGTTCAGCGTTTCGCCCGGATAGACCGGGCGCAGGAAGCGCCCCTCGGCGTAGCCGAGATTGGCCACCGCGTTGAGCGAGATGTCCGGCACCGTCTTGCCGAAGACGACGTGGAACACCAGCAGGTCGTCGAGGGGCGCCCGGGCGTAGCCGAACGCGGCCGCGAAGGCGTCGGAGGACTGCACCGCGAAGCGCGGGCCGTAGAGCGCGGTGTAGAGCGCCACGTCGCCGGCGGTCACGGTGCGCGGCGTGGCGTGGCGGATGGTCTCCCCGAGGCGGAAATCCTCGAAGAAACGGCCCGGATTGGTCTTCATCGTCGCCCCTCGCGCGCGAGCCTGCCGGGCACGCGCGGCGCCCGGCAGGCTCTGGATGGTGTCGGCCGGTCCGGCCGGTGTCGTCGGGGGATTTGAGGGGCAGCCCCGGCCGACGGTCAAGCCCCGCGGATGGGGGGCTTTGCCGTCAGGTCGCTCAGCCGCCGCGCCAGGGCCGGTCCGTCACCGGCGATCCGGAGGAGCTTGATCCGCGCGGTGGCCCCGCCGGCGAGCGTTACCGCCGAGGCCGGCAGCCCGAGGGCGCGCCGCAGCACGTCCCGGATCGCCGCGTTGGCGGCGCCGTCCTCCGGCGCCGCCCGCACCCGCACCTTCAGCACGGGCAGTCCGTCGTCCCGGGTCTCGACGCCGTCGAGGGCGTCGCGCCCGCCCCGCGGGGTGGCCCGCACCCGGACCTCGATCCCCTCGGGCGTGATCCGCCAGGGCGAGGCCATCGCCGGCCGTCAGGCCATGCCGGCGAAGAGCTCGAACATCAGGTTGCGCAGGAAGAACAGGCCGAGGACCAGGATGATCGGCGAGATGTCGATGCCGCCGAGGTTCGGCAGGATGCGCCGGATCGGCCGCAGCGCCGGCTCGGTCACCCGGAACAGGAACTCCCCGATCTGCGACACGATCGGGTTGCGCACGTTGACCACGTTGAAGGCCACGAGCCAGCTGAGCACCGCGCTGGCGATGAGCAGATACACGTAGATCGTGATGATGTTGTCGATGAGCCAGAGAATCGAGCGCATGCGCGGTCCGTGCGAGCCCGGCGACCCGCGCGCGATCGCGGCGCGGCGGGCCCACCAAGGGAATTGACAGGCTGAGAAGGGCCGGCCTACAAGGCACCCGCCTCGGACGGGGCTGTAGCTCAGATGGGAGAGCGCCGCAATCGCACTGCGGAGGTCAGGGGTTCGAATCCCCTCAGCTCCACCAGGCCTGCCTCGCGTGGTTAACGCAGGGTTGGCAGGGTGGCGAGGCAGGTGGTACGGAGCCACCGGGTAGTGACATCGCCTCGGCGATATGACATATGCCCGCTTACGGCGGGGCTGTAGCTCAGATGGGAGAGCGCCGCAATCGCACTGCGGAGGTCAGGGGTTCGAATCCCCTCAGCTCCACCAAACCTCTGTTTGGTCGGATGCCGGATTTGACGGATTGAAACCGGGAGCGGCTTCGGCCGGTGCCCGGTTTTGCCGCGTCTCGTGCCGGCCTTTCGTGCGTTCTCGGCCGCGTCGCCAGGGTCCGTGACGTCCCGGCTCCGGATTCGCCCTCCCGCTGCGCCCGTCTTCATCCACCGCGCGCTCGGCCGCCCGCCGGGAAAGGGCGCCCCGCCCTCCCCGCCTCTCGCAGCGCGAAAAACCTCCCCGGCCACGCTCGAACTGCCCCACGGGCGAGGCGTTGGTCGGCGATTCCACATACTCATACTGAGTATGAATAGAGCGCAGCGGCGTCGGTGGCGCGTCGCGCCCGGGATCACCGCGACCCAACGGCCAGGAGACCCCGATGTACTATCACGACAAGCGCCTGCAGTACCCGGTCAAGGTGGACAAGCCCGATCCCCTGTTCGCCCGCCAGCTCCAGCAGGCGATCGGCGGCATCGAAGGCGAGATCCGCGTCTGCCTGCAGTACTTCTTCCAGGCCTGGGGCGCCCGGGGGCCGAGCACCAAGTACCGCGACGTGCTGCTCAACACCGCCACCGAGGAGATCGGCCACATCGAGATGCTGTCGACGGCGGTCGCGCTCAACCTCGATGACGCGCCGGCGACCCTGCAGGAGACCACCGCCCAGGCCAACCCGATCGTCGGCGCGGTGCTGGGCGGCGGCGAGCGGCCGCGCCACGTGGTCGAGGGCATGCTCCAGCGCCACCTGCTCTCCACCGGCATGGCGGCCCTGCCCGCCGATTGCGACGGCGTGCCGTTCGACTGCTCGCACGTCTATGCCAGCGGCAACCTCGTCGGCGACATGTTCAGCAACGTGGCGGCGGAGGCGACCGGCCGTACCCTGGCGGTGCGACTCTACAACTCCACCCACGACAAGGGCATGCAGGACATGCTGAGCTTCCTCATCGCCCGCGATACGATGCACCAGCAGCAATGGCTGGCGATCGTCGAGGACATGGGCGGCCTGAAGGAGGCGCTGCCGGTGCCCAACAGCTTCGACCCGTCGAAGGAGGCGCAGGAGTTCAGCTACATGTTCATGGGCACCGACCGCAACGGCGCGCCGGTGCCCCCGGGGCGCTACGCGGAAGGCCCGTCGATCGACGGCAAGGGCCAGTTCCACTTCAAGGCGTTCGAGCCCCTCGGCGAGGAGCCGGTGCTCGGGCCCGCGCGGCCGGATTCCGGCGCCCAGAGGGAGCAGATGACCGCGCCCACTGTCACGAACAGCAAGACCTAGTCCGTCGGGAGGGGGCGTGCCGGTGCGCGGTGCCAAGATTGAGCTTGACCTGCGCGCCCCTGATGGGGGATCGATTGCCGTTCCTTAGGGATAGGGCGGCCATCGTTCACCGAACCCGACGTCGCCCCGGGCCGCCCGCGCCCTTCCGGGCGAGCGGACCCTCGGTCGGGGAAAAGCGCATCATGGATTATCAATACGTCGACGGACGCCTGCAGATCCGCCGCTCCGAAGAGGAAAAAAAGCCGATCCTCCAGCGCCTCAAGCGCATCGAGGGCCAGGTGCGCGGCCTCCAGGCCATGGTGCAGGAGGACCGCTACTGCCTCGACGAGGTGCAGCAGATGAACGCCATCACGGCGGCGGTGCGCGAGGCGGTGCTGCAGCTCATCAGCACCCATCTCGACGCCTCCGTGGCCTACGCGGTGCGCGCCGAGGATCATGACGGCGCGGTCGAGGAGATGGTGCGGGTGCTGCGCGCCGCGCTCCGGCAATCCTGACCGCCGCGCATCCCCCGCGCTGTCCGGTCGCCCTGGCGGGACCAGGCCCCGGTCTTATCTAGGCTCCAAGACCGACGCGCGGCGCCGCCGCGCGCCTCCTCGCACGAGCCTCGTCCCGCATGTCCGCCTCCGACAGCGAAGCCAATCGCTTCTCCGCCCGCGCCGCCCGCTATGCCAAGGTCGGTGCCAATGTCGGCGGCGTCGCCGCCCGGATGGCCGGGGCGCGGCTCCTCGGCCGCAAGGGCGAGGACGTGTCGAGCGCCGCCGCCCTCGCCCAGGCGCTGGGTGGCCTGAAAGGGCCGATCATGAAGGTGGCGCAGCTCCTCGCCACCGTGCCGGACCTGCTGCCGCCGGAATACGCCGCCGAGCTGCAGAAGCTGCAATCCGAGGCGCCGCCGATGGGCGCGGCCTTCGTCAAGCGGCGCATGGCCGCCGAGCTCGGGGCCCAGTGGAAGGACCGCTTCGGTAGCTTCGACCTGCGTCCGGCCGCCGCCGCCTCCCTCGGCCAGGTCCACCGGGCCGAGACTCTGGATGGCGTGAAGCTGGCCTGCAAGCTGCAGTACCCGGACATGCAATCCGCCGTCGAGGCGGACATCAAGCAGCTCGAGCTCGCCTTCGCCCTCCACCGGCGCATCAGCTCGGTCATCGACACCCGTGAGATCGCCAAGGAGATCGGCGACCGGGTGCGGGAGGAGCTGGACTACACCCGCGAGGCGAAGCACGCCGCCCTCTACGCCGACGTGCTCAAGGGCGTCGGGACGGTGCGGGTGCCGGTCGTCCATCCCGACCTCTCGACGAGGCGCCTGCTGACCCAAGGCTGGCTCGAGGGCGAGAAGATCCTGAACTTCACCGGCGGGCCGCTGGAGACCCGCAACCGTCTGGCGCATTCGATGTTCCAGGCCTGGTGGCATCCCTTCAGCCGCGCCGCGGTGATCCACGGCGATCCCCATCTCGGCAACTACACGGTGTTCTCGGAAGGGGCTGAGCCGGCCGGCATCAACCTGCTCGACTACGGCTGCATCCGCATCTTCCATCCCCGCTTCGTCGGCGGCGTGGTCGACCTCTACAAGGGGCTGCTGCACGGCGACGAGGCGCGCATCGTCCACGCCTACGAGAGCTGGGGCTTCCGCAACCTCACCCGCGACCTCGTCGACACCCTCAACATCTGGGCCCGCTTCATCTACGGGCCGCTGCTCGAGGACCGGGTCCGGACGGTGGCGGACGGCGTCAAGCCGAGCGAGTACGGCCGCCGCCAGGCCTTCGAGGTCCACCGCGCCCTGAAGGAGCGGGGGCCCGTGACGGTGCCGCGGGAATTCGTGTTCATGGACCGGGCGGCGGTCGGCCTCGGCGCGGTGTTCCTGCACCTGCGCTCGGAGCTGAACTACCACCGCCTGTTCGAGGCCCAGATCGACCGCTTCTCCCTCGACGAGCTCGCCGCCCGCCAGCACGCCGCCCTGGAGAAGGCGGGCCTGCCGCAGCCGGCCTGAGGGCCGGAGGCGGGGCGCCGCTCCTTCCTGGAACCGGAAAAAGGTGCGGATCCGCACCTTCGACCTTTGATCCATGATGGCCCGGATGCCGGTCCGGGCCGGCTCGGACGCGAAAGAGGCGAGCCCTCGCAAGGATTTACGGTGGCGGCGGGACGGCCCGTCCCGCGAAACGCCGCCGCCCATCGGCCGATTGCCCGGACCTTGGGCATGCGCTAAAGCCCGGCCAACGAGCACAAGCCGGGGTCCACCGCATCATGGCCAACATCGATCACGCCACCGACTCCGCCTACAGCCCGGAGATGGACGGCCCGACCCACGAGGCCACCTACCGGGGCTTCGTCAGCTTCGTCGAGATCGCCACCGGCGTCGTGATCTGCTGGGTGCTGTCGCTCGCCGTTGGCGGCGTCCGCGAGGCCTGGATCACTGCCATCGTCGGCGTCGTGCTCGGCGGCATCGCGGGTGCCATCGGGGCCCTCTCCCCCGGAATCCGCTGGCGCGCCCCCGCCGCCGTAGCGGTGCTGCTCGCCCTGCTCCTGGCCTTCTATTAGGGGAGGCGGGCGGCCTGCCCGCCCTTTCCTCGTCGCGCATATAAATTGTGCATGACTTAATGGTGAAAGATTTGTAACCGAAGCCGTTCCCTCGCGAGAGGGAACGGCTTTACAGTTGTGGGGCAGGCGTGGCCTTGTACATGCCGCCCTCAGGGGGGATCGGCGCACCGCGCCGTGTATCGACCAAAGGAAGTCTGAATGCGGATCGCGGTCCTATCCGAGACCGATCCGGCGGAGCCGCGGGTCGCGGCGGTCCCGGAAACGGTGAAGAAGTACAAGGCTCTGGGGGCCGAGGTAACGGTGCAGTCCGGCGCGGGCCTGAAGGCCGGCGTGCCGGATGCCGAGTACGAGGCCGCCGGCGCCTCGATCGCGCCCGACGCCAAGGCCGCGGCCGAGGGCGCGGACGTCGTCCTCAAGGTGCGCCGTCCCGCCGCCGACGAATTGCCCGCGTTGAAGCGCGGCGCGGTCGTGATCGCCATCATGGACCCCTACGGCCACGAGGCCGAGGTCAAGGCGATGGCGGATGCCGGCGTGTCGGCGATCGCCATGGAGCTGATGCCCCGCATCACCCGCGCCCAGGTGATGGACGTGCTCTCGAGCCAGGCCAACCTCGCGGGCTACCGCGCGGTGGTCGACGGCGCCGCCGTCTACGGCCGGGCGCTGCCGATGATGATGACCGCGGCCGGCACCGTGCCGGCGGCCCGCATCTTCGTGATGGGCGCCGGCGTCGCCGGGCTGCAAGCCATCGCGACCGCCCGCCGCATGGGCGCGGTGGTGACCGCCACCGACGTGCGGCCCGCCGCCAAGGAGCAGGTCGAGTCGCTCGGCGCCAAGTTCGTCGCCGTCGAGGACGACGAGTTCAAGCAGGCCGAGACCGCCGGCGGCTACGCCAAGGAGATGTCGGCCGAGTACCGCAAGAAGCAGGCGGAGCTCGTCGCGAGCCACATCGCCAAGCAGGACATCGTGGTCACCACCGCGCTGATCCCGGGGCGGCCGGCGCCGAAGCTCGTCACCGCCGACATGGTGGCGGCGATGCGGCCGGGCTCGGTCCTGGTCGACCTCGCGGTCGAGCGCGGCGGCAACGTCGAGGGCGTCAAGGCCGACGAGGTCGTCGAGACCGGGAACGGCGTGAAGATCGTCGGCTACGCCAACGTGCCGGGGCGCCTCGCCGCCACCTCGTCGAGCCTCTACGCCCGCAACCTCTACGCCTTCGTCGAGACCCTCGTCGACAAGGCCGCGAAGACGCTGGCGATCAAGTGGGACGACGAGCTCGTCAAGGCGACCTGCCTGACCCGCGACGGCGCCGTCGTCCATCCGAACTTCCAGCCCAAGGCGGCCTAAAGCCGCTCGCCCCGCAATCGGAGGAGACCTCATGGCCACCCTTCCCCCCGACCAGGCGGCCGAGCAGGCGCGCGCCGCCGCCGCCGCCGCCCGCAACGCGGCCGACATTGCCGCCCGCGCCGCCGACCAGGCGGCGATCATCGCCGACAGCGTCGGCCACGGCGTCGCCGCCGCGACCCACGGCGCCATCGACCCGACGGTGTTCCGCCTTGCGATCTTCGTGCTGGCGATCTTCGTCGGCTACTACGTGGTCTGGTCGGTGACCCCGGCCCTGCACACCCCGCTGATGTCCGTCACCAACGCGATCTCCTCGGTGATCGTGGTCGGCGCGCTGCTGGCCGTCGGCGTCCCGCTGATCGAGAAGGGCACCGGCTGGGCCCGCTTCTTCGGGTTCATCGGCCTGGTCTTCGCCAGCGTGAACATCTTCGGCGGCTTCCTCGTCACCCAGCGCATGCTCAGCATGTACAAGAAGAAGGCCTGAGGCGATGTCGGAGAACGTCTCCTCGCTCCTCTACCTCGTCTCCGGCGTCCTGTTCATCCTGGCGCTGCGGGGCCTGTCCCACCCGACCACTTCCCGGCAGGGCAACCTGTACGGCATGATCGGCATGGGCATCGCCATTCTGACGACGCTGGTCGGCCATGCGCCGTCCGGCGTCGGGGCGTGGTTCCTGGTGCTGCTGGGTCTTGGCATCGGCGGCGGCGCCGGCGCGGTGATCGCCAAGCGCGTGCCGATGACCGCGATGCCGCAGCTCGTCGCGGCCTTCCACTCCCTCGTCGGCCTCGCGGCCGTCGCGGTGGCGGCCGGCGCGCTCTACGCGCCGCAGGCCTTCGGCATCATCGAGAACGGCGCCATCCACAAGCAGTCGCTGTTCGAGATGGGGCTCGGCGTCGCCATTGGCGCCATCACCTTCACGGGCTCGGTGATCGCGTTCCTGAAGCTCGACGGCCGCATGTCGGGCAAGCCGATCATGCTGCCGCAGCGCCACGCCATCAACATCGTGCTGGCCATCGTGCTGGTGGCGCTGCTCGCCGGCTTCATCGGCGGCGGCAGCAAGGTGCTGTTCTGGCTGATCGTGATCCTGTCCTTCGTGCTCGGCGGCCTGCTGATCATCCCGATCGGCGGCGCGGACATGCCGGTCGTGGTCTCGATGCTCAACTCGTATTCGGGCTGGGCGGCCGCGGGCATCGGCTTCACGCTGGGCAACCTCGCGCTGATCATCACCGGCGCGCTGGTGGGTTCGTCGGGCGCGATCCTGTCCTACATCATGTGCCACGCGATGAACCGCTCGTTCATCTCGGTGATCCTGGGCGGCTTCGGCGGCGACGCCGCGGCGGCCTCGGGCGGTGGGCAGGTCGAGACCCGGCCGGTCAAGCAGGGCTCGGCGGACGATGCGGCCTTCATCATGAAGAACGCCGAGAAGGTCATCATCGTGCCGGGCTACGGCATGGCGGTGGCGCAGGCCCAGCACTCGCTCCGCGAGATGGCCGACCAGCTCAAGAAGGCCGGCGTCGACGTGAAGTACGCCATCCACCCGGTGGCGGGCCGCATGCCGGGCCACATGAACGTGCTCCTCGCCGAGGCCAACGTGCCCTACGACGAGGTGCACGAGCTGGAGGACATCAACGGCGAGTTCCCGCAAGCCGACGTGGCCTTCGTGATCGGCGCCAACGACGTCACCAACCCGGCCGCCAAGACCGATCCGCAATCGCCGATCTACGGCATGCCGATCCTCGACGTGGAGCGGGCCAAGACCGTGCTGTTCATCAAGCGCGGCATGGGCTCGGGCTATGCCGGCGTCGAGAACGAGGTGTTCTTCCGCGACAACACCATGATGCTGTTCGGCGACGCCAAGAAGGTGGTCGACGAGATCGTCAAGAACTTCTGACGGTCGGCCCGCGAGGGCACGATCTGCCGGAGCGCGCTGCTCCGGGACCGGGAAAGCGGGGCCACGTGCCCCGCTTTTCGCGTTTCCAGGGGCCCGCGCCGCTGCACCCTCACCCTCTACGCAGGGCTCTGTCCGAGGAAAAGAATGGCGCGCCTCCCCTCTCCCGTGTGGGAGAGGGGTCGGGGGTGAGGGTGGCTCGGGTTCCGCAATGATCCTGAACCATCGAGCTGCGCAGCTCAACGCTCTGCGCTTCACACTGAACCGCGCCACCCTCACCCCTACCCCTCTCCCACACGGGAGAGGGGATCCCGCGCTTTTTTCTAAAAGGGATTTTCCCCGAACAGCCCTCCCCCGCAAAGGGGGGAGGGTTCACGCGGTGCGCCTCAAGCGTAAACGCCCCCCACTGTCGCCCGGCTGCGGCAGCGCGCCCTCGCGAATCCGGCTACACTCCCCCCGTGTCCACGCTCCTCGACCTGCCCCGCCCGCTCCTCGACGTTCACCGCTCCGCCCTCGGGCGGCCCTGGCACGAGCGCTGCGCCTCGGCGCAGGCGCAGAGCCTCGCGGTCGCCATCGCGCAGGGCCACGGCCTGCCGGAGGTGCTGGCCCGGGTGCTGGCCGGCCGCGGGGTCGATCTTCACGCCGTGCCGGGCTTCCTCGAGCCGCGCCTGCGCGACCTGATGCCCGACCCCGCCGTGCTGGTCGACATGGAGGCGGCGGCCGACCGGCTCGCGAGCGCGATCCTGGCCCGCGAGAAGGTCGCGATCTTCGGCGATTACGACGTCGACGGCGCGGCGAGCGCGGCGTTGCTCGCGAGTGCGCTGCGCGATCTCGGCGTGCCCTACCGGCTCCACATCCCCGACCGGATCACGGAAGGTTACGGCCCCAACGTCGCGGCGGTCCGGATGCTGGCCGAGGAGGGCGCCACCCTCCTCGTCACGGTCGATTGCGGCACCGCCGGGCACGAGCCGCTCGCCGAGGCCGCCCGCCTCGGGATGGACGTGGTCGTGCTCGACCATCACGGCGCCCCGGAGGTGCTGCCCCGGGCCCGCGCGGTCGTGAACCCGAACCGCCTCGACGACCTGTCGGGCCTCGGCCATCTCTGCGCCGCCGGCGTCGTCTTCCTCACGCTCGTCGCGCTCAACCGGCGCCTGCGCCGCGACGGCCTCGCGATTCCCGACCTGATGGCCGGGCTCGACCTCGTGGCCCTCGCCACCGTCGCCGACGTGGTGCCGCTGCACGGCCTCAAC
Source organism: Methylobacterium platani (assembly GCF_001653715.1). Taxonomy (GTDB): domain Bacteria; phylum Pseudomonadota; class Alphaproteobacteria; order Rhizobiales; family Beijerinckiaceae; genus Methylobacterium; species Methylobacterium platani. The sequence goes on along the minus strand of NZ_LWHQ01000037.1, from coordinate 32,995 downwards.
CGCGCCTTCGTGCGCCAGGGCCTCGCCGTGATGCGCGGCCGCGGCCGGCGGGGGCTGGCCGCCCTCCTCGACGCGGCCGGCCTCTCCGAGGCGCCCCAGGCCTGGCATCTCGGCTTCCTGCTCGGGCCGCGGATCAATGCCGGCGGGCGCATCGGCGATGCGACGCTCGGCGCCCGCCTGCTGCTCTGCGAGGACCCGATCGAGGCCGCCGGCATCGCCGCCCAGCTCGACGCGCTCAACCGCGAGCGCCAAGCGATCGAGGCCGCCGCCGTGGCCGAGGCCGAGGCCGAGATGGGCATGCGCCTCGAGCGCGACCCCGACCAGCCGGTCCTCGTCGCCGGCAACCCGGACTGGCATCCCGGCATCGTCGGGCTGATCGCGGCGCGGTTGAAGGAGCGCTTCGGCCGCCCGGCCTTCGCCTTCGCGCTCCGCCAGGACGGCACCGCCACGGGGTCGGGCCGCTCGATTCCCGGCGCCGATCTCGGCCGGGCGGTGCGGGCCTGCGTCGAGGCGGGCCTCGCCGCCAAGGGCGGCGGCCACGCCATGGCGGCGGGCGTGACGCTCGCCGCCCTCGACCTCGACCGCTTCCGCGAGGCCCTCTCGGGCGACCTCGCGGCCTCCGTGGCCGAGGCGCGCCTCGGCGAGGCGCTCCTGATCGACGGCCTCGTCTCGGCCGGCGGCGTGCAGCCGGACCTGGCGGACGCGGTCGAGCGGGCCGGTCCGTTCGGCCAGGGCGCGCCGGAGCCGGTCTTCGCGCTCGCCCGCCACCGGGTCGCCGATGCGCGCGTCGTCGGCACCGGCCACGTCAAGGCGCAGCTGCGCGGCCGGGACGGCGTCGCGGTCGGCGCCATCGCCTTCCGGGCGGCGGAATCGCCGGTCGGGCGGCTCCTGCTCTCGCATATCGGCCGCGACGTGCACGCCGCCGGCACCCTGTCGCGCGACCGGTGGCGCGGCGCCGACCGGGTCGAGTTGCGCCTCTGCGACGTCGCTGAGGCAAGCTGAGCCGGCTCCGGTGAGCCGGCCATGGATCGCGGCTTGACACCCCCCGAGCACCCCACCATAAGGGCCCCGTCGCCGAGAGGCGGCCCCTGCCGGCGACGGCAGTGTGGGGGAATGTCCCGAGCGGCAAAGGGGGCGGACTGTAAATCCGCTGGCTATGCCTTCGTAGGTTCGAGTCCTACTTCCCCCACCACTTCATCTTTCAGGTCGGTTCCGTGATCGCAGGACCCGTCAGGTGCCGGCGACGGGGAACGTTGTGGGTGCGGCCGGCAACCTTGACAGGTGCGGGCCTCCCCATCATAAGGACCCGCCGCCGACGCGGCGGCTCCTGCCGGCGACGGCAGCGTTGGGGGAATGTCCCGAGCGGCAAAGGGGGCGGACTGTAAATCCGCTGGCTATGCCTTCGTAGGTTCGAGTCCTACTTCCCCCACCATCTCCACTTTCGCGATATGGCGAGAAACGGGGCGCGGCGGTTCCGCGCCCGCCGGGTCACTGCGCCGTGACCTCGCCCAGCGCCGCCAGCAGCGCCGCGCGGGCCCGGCTCACCCGGCTCTTCACCGTCCCGACCTGGCAGCCGATCCGGGCCGCGGCCTCCTCGTAGGTATAGCCCTCGGCGCCGATCAGCAGCAGCGCCTCGCGCTGGGCCTCCGGCAGGGCCTGCATCCGCTCCTGGACCACCCGCAGCGTGCTGGCATGGTCCTGGTCGGCCGGCGCGGCCAGTTGACCGGCCAGGATCCCGTCGCCGTCCTCGACTTCTCGGCGCCCCTTCCGTAGCTCCGTGTAGAACTGGTTGCGCATGATCGTGAACAGCCAGGCGGTGAAGTTCGTGCCAGCCTGGAACCGATGCTGGTTCGCCCAGGCCCGGGCACAGGTTTCCTGGACCAGGTCGTCGGCCCGCACCACGTCGTGCGACAGGGAGAGGCCGAAGGTACGCAGGGCCGGCAGGGCCGTCATCAAAGCGTTACGGAAGTCGAAGCTGATCGCGTCGCCCCGAGCCGCCAGGGCGGCCTCGAACCGGGTCAGCAGGTCGGCGAGGCGCACCGGCAGCTCGGTCTGGGCGATCGGGCTGAAGTATTCCTGGAGGGGCTTTCTCAGGTGGTCTTGGATGACGTGGGAGGACAATGTTTCGGGAGGCTCGGGCGGGAGCGTGGTCGACACGATCGTCATTGGCGAGGGCAGACCCCTGATCCGCTGGGATTGCCTCTTTTTAACGTTTCGAATTTCGATGGCAATAGAAGCTTGACCCATGCTCGATGAAGCCGGAGCCCTTGCGGCCCTCGCCGCCCTGGCGCAGGAGACGCGGCTGCGCGCGCTGCGCACCCTGCTGCACGCCTTTCCCGAGGGAGTACCGGCCGGGCGGCTCGGCGCCGCCCTGGGCTGCGCGCCCTCGACCCTCACCTTTCATCTCCGCCACCTGCAGGAGGCCGGCCTGGTCGAGTCCCGTCGTCAGGGCGTGTCGGTGATCTACACGGCGCGGCCCGCGGCTGTCGCCGGCCTGACCGATTACCTGACCCGGGCCTGCTGCGGCGGCCGGCCAGAGGCCTGCCTGCCGGCCCCGGTCTCCTGTCGCGGCGAGGCCGCGCCGCAGGGCGCCGGGGCGACGCCGAGCGAGGTCGGGCCCTGCAGGTCCCCGGCTGGGACCGCCGGGGCCTGAGCCCGCGCCGCGCGGGATCCTCTCGGGGCCGGTCGGCTCAGTAGCGGTAGTAGGAACGCCGCTCCTCCCGGTACCGCATCGCGCGGTAGGGCCGGTCGTCGCCCCAGCGCTCCATCTTGCGGCGCCAGCCATGCGCCGGCGCCCAGGCCGGCGGGCCGCCGCGGACCTCGCCGTAGCCGCCGCGGGCCCAGGGCGGATCGGCCTGCGCCGCGGTGGTCGCGCTGAAGAGGCCGGCCGCGGCCGCCATGGCGGTGAAGGCAAGAGGAAGGACGGTTCTGCGCATCGGCACATCTCCCTGTCGATCGCATCAATGCAGATCGAATGACGCCAGCAACGACGGTGCCCTGAGAACCGTTCCACGCAATCCCGGCCCCGGCGCACGAAAGTTTCCGGCGCCGGTTCGAACGCGAAGACGGGGGATGATGACGCGGAACCACTTCAGCCGCGATGCCGTTTCTGGCCACGTCCGACAGGAGACAGCCATGAAACAGATCACGATCGCCCTGGTGGCCGCGACGGCCTTGATGGGCGGCATCGGGATGTCCGGCGCCTTCGCGGCCGAGCAGAACGGCGCTTCCGCCCGCTCGCCCGGCCACGAGATGCAGGATCGGGGCAGCATGAAGGGCAGTCCCGGCGCGTCGGGCTACGCGCCGGGTCACGAGATGAAGTCCGACACCACCGGGACGACCTCGCGCAGCGGCACGGGTGACATGAAGTCCGGCACCGCGGGCTCCACGACCCGCCGCTGACCGGTCCGGCGGCGCCGCCGCCGCACGCCGTCGCCTCCTCTCGTGCCGCCGCGCCCTCGCACGGAGCCGTTCGACGGCGCGAGAGCGTCACGGGGGCCTTCTCACGGGTGTCACGGGCCGCTGCTTCAAGGCGGGACCGGCACGGGACGGAGAGGGGCGGGCTTCCGATGAGCGAGTACGAGGCGTCGCGGCAGGCGGCGATGATCGAGGCGCTGCGGCGCGAGATCGCCGAGGCCTACGACGAGGAACTGGAGCTCGAGATCGAGGAGGAGCGCCTCGCCGGTCTCGTCCCGCCGCCCGAGGGAACCGCTCCCGCCCTCGACCGCCGGCTCTATTTCCGCGAGCTCCTGCGCCTGCAGCACGAGCTCGTCCGGCTCCAGGACTGGGTCCACACCCACAAGCTCAAGGTCGTGGTGCTGTTCGAGGGGCGCGATTCCGCCGGCAAGGGCGGCGTCATCAACCGCATCACCCAGCGCCTCAATCCCCGCGTCTGCCGCGTCGCCGCCCTCCCCGCCCCGAGCGAGCGCGAGCGCGGCCAGTGGTACTTCCAGCGCTACGTCAGCCACCTGCCGACCGGCGGCGAGATGGTGCTGTTCGACCGCTCCTGGTACAACCGCGCCGGCGTCGAGCGCGTCATGGGCTTCTGCTCGGAGGCGGAGGTGGAGGAGTTCTTCCGCTCGGTGCCCGAGTTCGAGCGCATGCTGGTGCGCTCCGGCATCGTGCTGGTGAAGTACTGGTTCTCGATCACCGACGCCGAGCAGGCCCACCGCTTCGAGATGCGCATCCGCGATCCGCTCAAGCAGTGGAAGCTCAGCCCGATGGACGTCGAATCGCGCCGGCGCTGGGAGAGCTACACCCGGGCCAAGGAGGACATGCTGGCCCGCACCCACATCCCGGAGGCGCCCTGGTGGGTGGTCGACGCCGTCGACAAGCCGCGCGCCCGCCTCAACTGCATCAGCCACCTGCTCGGGCAGGTGCCCTACGGCACCGTCGAGCGCCCGCCCGTGCACCTGCCCGAGCGGGTCCGCAACCCCGACTACGTCCGCGGGCCGATCCCGGCCGAGATGTACGTGCCGGCGCGGTACTGAGCGCGGCAGGGACGGGGCCGCCGCGCAGCCGGCCCCGGTCCCGACGATTCCCGCGCGTCGTCCCGGCGCCGGCCAGCGTCGGGCCGGGCCCTACGGGGCGCCGAGCACCGGCAGCCACGCCGCGAGCGCCAGCAGCGTGACGAGCAGGACCGGCGGGGTGATCGCCAGGCCGACCTTCATGTACTCGCCCCAGGTGATCGTCCGGCCGTTCCGGGCGAGCACGTGCAGCCAGAGCAGCGTCGCCAGGCTGCCGATCGGCGTGAGCTTCGGCCCGAGGTCGCACCCGATCACGTTGGCATAGATCATCAGCTCGCGGGTTATCGGCGCGAGATCCTGGGCCTGCTGGATCGCGAGCGCGCCGATCAGCACGGACGGCATGTTGTTCATTACCGAGGACAGGATCGCCGCGGCAAAGCCGGTGCCGACGGTCGCCGCCCACGGCCCCTGCCCGGCCAGCCAGACCAGGCCCGCGGCCAGCTCGTCGGTCAGGCCGGCGTTCCGCAGCCCGTAGACCACCAGGTACATGCCGAGGCTGAACAGCACGATCTGCCAGGGGGCACCGGCCAGCACCGTGCGGACCGGAACGACCCGGCCGCGGCCCGCGAGCGTCAGGAGCACCGCGGCGCCGGCACAGGTGACGGCCGAGACCGGCACTCCGAACGGCGCGCTGAGGAAGTAGGCGGCGAGCAGCGTGCCGAGCAGGGGGAACGCTGCCCGGAACACCAGCGGATCGCGGATCGCACCGGCCGGGCGCTCCAGGGCGTCGACCGGGTAGGTCGCCGGCACCGCCCACCGGAAATACCACCACAGCACCGTCACCGTGGCCGCCAGCGACGCCAGGTTCACCGGCACCATGACCGCCGCGTACCGGCCGAACGTCACGTCGAAGACGTTGGCCGAGACGATGTTGACCAGGTTGGAGATCACCAGCGGCAGGGAGGTCGAGTCCGCGACGAACCCGCAGGCGACGATGAACGCCAGCGCCGCCGCCGGCTTGACGTCGAGGCGCAGCAGGATCGCCAGCACGATCGGCGTCAGCAGCAGCGCGGCGCCGTCATTGGCGAACACCGCCGCGATGGCGGCCCCGAGCAGGATCACCAGCGGAAACAGCCGCCTTCCCGAGCCGCCGCCCCAGCGGGCGACGTGCAGGGCCGCCCAGTGGAAGAACCCGGCCTCGTCGAGCAGCAGCGAGATGACGATCAGCGCGACGAACGTGAACGTGGCATCCCAGACGATATGCCAGACCGCCGGGATGTCGCCCGGGTGGATCACCCCGGTCGCCAGGGCGATGCCCGCGCCGGCCAGGGCGCTCCATCCGATCCCGAGACGCCCGGACCGCCAGATCCTGGGCTGCCAGACGACGAGGACGAGGGTGACGAGGAAGATGGCGAGCGCGAGCATCGGGACGGTGCCTCGGTCCGGTCGACGATGGCGCTCAGGCGGGGGCGACGCGGCGGCCGCGCTCGTCCACGACCCGCTCGCCGTCTTCCTTGACGAACTCGCCCCGCTGCGCCGGAAGCAGGTCCAGTACCGCCTCCGAGGGCCGGCACAGGCGCACGCCCCTGGGCGTGACCACCAGCGGGCGGTTGAGCAGGACCGGATGCGCCTCGATCGCGTCGAGCAGCCGCGCGTCGGTCAGCGCCGGATCGCCGAGCCCCAGCTCGGCGTAGGGCGTGCCCGTCTCGCGCAGCACGGCGCGCACCGGGAGGCCGGCGCGATCGAGCAGCCCGACCAGCAGCGCCCGCGACGGCGGGGTCTTCAGGTACTCGATCACATGCGGCTCGATGCCGGCGTTGCGGATCATCGCCAGGGTGTTGCGGGACGTGCCGCAGGCCGGGTTGTGGTAGATGATCACGTCGAACGGCTCAGGCATCGGCGGTGTCTCCCGGGGGGCAGAGGCAGGCGGCCAGGGCGTCGACGGCCGGGGTGCAGACCTCCGGGCGCCCCTGGCAGCAGTCGCGCAGCAGGAACGCGATGAGGCCGGACAGGCCCGCGAAGGCGGCGCTGTAGATCACCGAGCGCCCGTCCCGCCGGGACCGGATCAGCCCGGCACGGCTCAGCTCCTTGAGGTGGAACGAGACGTTGGTGCCGGACACGCCGACCTGGCCGGCCAGCACGCCGGCCGCCAGGCCGTCCGGTCCCGCCTCGACCAGGGCGCGCACGATGCGCAGGCGATGCTCCTGGCCGAGGGCCGCGAAGGCGGCGACGGCTTGCCGCTCGTCCATCATTGATGCAATATCTCAATCATTGTTGAAATGTAGATGAAAGTGCCGCCTTGGACAAGCCTCAGCCGCCTCTCCCCTCCGCTCGCGACGGCTTCCCGAACCTGAGCGAGGCGCATTTCGCGGCTCCGACCGCGGCGCACCTGCAGGTGGCGCGGCCGCTCACCCACGCGCCGCGCTTCCTGATCCTCTACGGCTCGCTCCGGGAGCGCTCGTTCAGCCGCTTCCTGGCCTGCGAGGCGGCCCGCCTGCTGGACGCGATGGGCGGCGAGGTGCGCGTCTTCCATGCGGATGGGCTGCCGCTGCCCGACGATGCCGCCGCCGACCACCCGAAGGTGCGGGAACTGCGGCAGCTCTCGCTCTGGTCCGAGGGGCACGTGTGGGTGTCGCCCGAGCGGCACGGCACCCTGACCGGCGTGATGAAGAGCCAGATCGACTGGCTGCCCTTGAGCGAGGGCGGCGTGAGGCCGACCCAGGGTCGGACCCTCGCCGTCATGCAGGTCTCCGGCGGCTCGCAGAGCTTCAACGCCGTGAACGCTCTGCGCATCCTCGGCCGCTGGATGCGGATGATCACCATCCCGAACCAGTCCAGCGTGCCGACGGCCTACCGGGAATTCGACGACGACGGCCGGATGCGGCCGGGACCGCTCTACGACCGCGTGGTGGACGTGTGCGAGGAGCTGGTGAAGTTCACGCTGCTGACCCGCGGGCAGTCCGGGTACCTGGTCGACCGCTACAGCGAGCGGAAGGAGCGCGACCCCGAGCGGCTGCAGGCGGTGGCGGCCGATACCGGCTTCGCGACGCGGTAGTGCGTCCGCGTCCCGGTCACGCCCGATGCGGCGGGGCATCGGCCCCGCATTCCGGCCCGGGCCGCGCGCTGCCGCTCGACGCGGACCGGCGCGACGAGCAGGGCGCGCCCCGCCGTCGCTCCGCTCCGCTCAGCCGAACACCCGGCCCAGCGCCCCGTCGATCGCCTCGACGATCCGGTCGATGTCGTCCGGGGTCGCGATCAGGGCCGGGCTGAGACAGAGCGTATTGTTGAGCCCGGGCAGCGAGCGGTTGGTGGCGCCGATGATGACGCCGTGGGCCATGCAGTCGGCGACGACGGCCTGGACGCGCGTCTCCTCGGCCGGCTCCTTCGTGGCGCGGTCGGCGACGAGCTCGGCGCCGCAAAAGAGGCCCTTGCCGCGCACGTCGCCGACGACCGGGTGGCGCTCGGCGAGGGCGTGGAGGCCCGCCATCAGCCGCTCGCCCATCGCGATCGTGTTGGCGAGGAGGCCCTCCTCCTCGGTGATGCGCATGGTCTCGAGCGCCGCCGCCGGGCCGGCGGTGCATCCGCCGAAGGTCGAGATGTCGCGGAAGTACGACATCGGGTCCGCGGCGTCGTCCTTGAACAGCGCGAACACCGCCTCGGTCGTCGTCGTGCAGGCGATCGCCGCGTAGCCCGAGGCCACGCCCTTCGCCATGGTGACGAAGTCCGGCTGCACGCCGTAATTCTGGTAGCCGAACCACGCGCCGGTGCGGCCCATGCCGCAGACCACCTCGTCGATGTGGATCAGGATGTCGTGCCGGCGGCAGATGTCCTGCACCTTCTCCCAGTAGCCCCTGGGTGGCGGGATCACGCCGCCGCCGGCGGTGACGGGCTCGAGGCAGATCGCCCCGATGCTGTCGGGACCCTCGCGCAGGATCACCGCCTCGATCGCGTCGGCGGCCCGTTCGCCGTAATTCTCCACCGCGCCCCACTGGCTGCGGTATTCGAGGCAGTGCGGCACCGCCACGAAGCCGTCGGGGAACGGGCCGTACTGGTCGCGGCGCTGGTCCTGGCCGGCCGCCGCCAGCGCGCCGATCGTGGTGCCGTGATAGTCGCGCTCGCGGTAGAGGATCTTCGCCTTGCGGCCGCCGTGGTGCCGGTGCGCGATCTGGCGCACCATCTTGAACACCTTCTCGTTCGCCTCCGAGCCCGAGTTGGAATAGTAGACCCGCGCCATGCCGGGCATCTTTCTGATCAGCCGCTCGGAGAACAGGGCGGCCGGGACCGAGCCGGCCGAGCCGGCGAAGTAGTTGAGCTTGACCAGCTGGTCGCGCACCGCGTCGGCGATGCTGGTGCGGCCGTAGCCGACATTAACGGTCCAGACGCCGCCGGACACCGCGTCGAGGTATTCGCGGCCCGTCGCATCCCAGACCCGCATCCCCTTGCCCTCGACCATCACCCGCGGGTCGACGGTCTCGTAGGGCTTGTGCTGCGACAGGTGGTGCCAGACATGGGCCCGGTCGGCCTCGATGACGTGGCGCAGGTCGTTGGTGCGGTGCATGTCGTTCATCGGCGTTTGTCTCGCGGCGTCGTCCGAATCGGCCGTGACCGTCAGGCCCGACCCTTCCACGGGGTGAGGCGCCGTTCCAGCCGGCGCATGCCGAGCTCGAACCCCGCCGCCAGGGCGCCGATCACCAGGATTCCCATCACCACGATGTCGGTGCGCAGGAAGTTCGAGGCGTTGAGCACCATCTGGCCGATGCCGGTCGAGGCCGCCACCATCTCGGCCGCCACCAGGGTGGTCCAGCCGACGCCCATGCCGATGCGCAGGCCGACCAGGATGTCGGGCAGGGCCGCCGGCAGCACCACGTGGCGCACCACCTGGGCCCGGCTGGCGCCAAGCGCGCGGGCGGCGTTGACCTGGTCGAGGCTCGCCGCCGAGACGCCGGCGCGGGCGGCGAGGGCGACGGGCGCGAAGCAGGCGAGGAAGATCAGCAGGATCTTCGAGGTCTCGCCGATCCCGAACCAGATGACGACGAGCGGCAGGTAGGCGAGCGGCGGCAGCGGGCGGTAGAACTCGATGAACGGGTCGAGCACGGCCCGCAGGGTCCGGTTCAGCCCGGTGGCGAGGCCGACCGGGATCCCGATCAGCGCCGCGAGCGCGAAGGCGCCGACGACCCGCATCAGGCTGGTGGCGACGTGCTCGAGGAGCGGCGCGCCGTCGATCCGCCCGTCGAGCGCGTCCGCGAAGGCCGCGACCACGCTGGCCGGCCGGGGCAGGAACAGCGGCTTGACGAGGCCGGCTTGCGTCGCCGCGAACCAGGCGGCGCCGGCGAGCCCGACCGTCGCCAGGCTGACGAGCCAGGCCGGCGGCACGGCCCGCCGTGCCGGGCGGGGCGCGGAGGACGGGGGCCGCGCCGCCGGCTCGGCGAGGACGGCCTCGCCCGGGCAGGCGGGGGTCGGGACGGGGTGACTCATGCGGCTTCTCCCTGTCCGGGGCCGGTCGCCGCCCCGCCATGGTCGTGGACGAAGCGCAGCACCCGCTCGCGCATGGCGATGAAGTCGGGGCTCGACTTCACCGACCGCGTCGGCTCGCCGGCGAGGAAGCGCCGGCAGAAATCGAGGGGGACGATCTCGGCAATGCGGCCCGGCCGAGGCGTCATCACGACGAGCTTGGTCGCCAGGAAGATCGCCTCCTCGACCTCGTGGGTGATGAAGAACGCCATCTTCCGCGTCCGCGCCCACAGCGTCAGGATCAGCTCCTGCACCTGCTCGCGGGTGAAGGCGTCGAGCGCGCCGAGCGGCTCGTCCATCAGCAGCATGCGCGGATCGGCGGTGAGCGCCCGGGCGATGCCGACGCGCTGCTGCATGCCGCCGGACAACTCGTAGATCCGCCGGCCCGCGACGTCCGCGAGCCCGACGAGGTCGAGCATCGCGCGGGCCCGCGCCTCGCGGTCCGGCCTCGGGACGCCCTGCATCCTCAGGCCGAAGGCGACGTTGTCGAGCACGTCGAGCCAGGGCATCAGCGCGTGGCGCTGGAACACCACGCCGCGATCGGCCCCCGGCCCGGTGACCGGCCGCCCGTCGAGGAGGATCCGCCCCTCGCTCGCCGGCAGGAAGCCCGCGATGGCGTTGAGCAGGGTGGTCTTCCCGCAGCCCGAGGCGCCGAGCGCGACGACGAACTCCCCCGGCTCGATCGTGAGGTCGATCCGGGACAGGGCGAGCGTCGCGGCCTCGCCCTCGCCGTAGCGGACGCTGAGCTTGCGGATCTCCAGCATCGGCGGATCCCTCCTGTCGCGTGCCGGTCAGGGCTTGAGGGCGGCCTCGGCCACGCCGGCGGTGACGAAGGCGCCGTAATCCGGCGCGAGGTCGGGCACGCGGCCTTGCGCCTTCAGGAACTCCGCCGTCGACCTGAGCGCGTCCGCCGCGCCGCCGCCGAGCCAGCGGGGCGAGGCCTGCTCGGCCAGCGTCGGGAAGCGGTAGGCGGCGAGCGAATCCGGCACCTCGGCCGGCGCGGCGCCGGTCCACTTGGCGATCGCCGCCACCTGCGGCGAGGCCGCGTTCCAGGTGCGGCCCGACTTGGCGTAGTCGGCATCGGCGGCGGCGAGCAGCCGCGCGAAGGTGACCAGGAAGTCGCGGTGGGCGGACAGCGCGGCATCGGTCGCCACGATGCCGTCGAAGGTCGCCTTGCCCTTGGCGGCGAAGTCGCCGGCCGAGGCCAGGACCGTGCCGGTCTTCTTCACGGTCGTCAGAACCGGTGCCCAGACGAAGGTGGCGTCGATGTCGCCGCGCTCCCAGGCGGCGGCGATCTCCGGCGGGCGCATGTTGAGGATCCGGACGTCCTTCGGGCCCAGGCCCGCCTCCTGCAGCGCGAACATCAGCTGGTAATGGGCGGTGGAGACGAAGGGCACGGCGACCGTCTTGCCCTTGAGGTCCTTGATCGAGGCGATCCCGGTGCCCTTGCGGGCGACGAGCTGCTCGGCGTCGCCGATGTCGTCGAGGATCCAGAACAGCTTGATCGGCAGGCCCTGCGAGGCGGCCGCCGCGATCGCCGCCGACCCCGACTCGCCGATATCGACGCTGCCCGACGCCATGGCGCGCACGACGTCGGCGCCGGTGGCGAACTTCACCCACTTCACCGCGGTGCCGGTCCGCTTCTCCAGCTCGCCGCTCTCCATCATCACGCGGATCGGCGTCGTCATGTCCTGGTAGGCGATCGTGACGCTCTTGCCCGCCGCCCGCGCCGGGGCGAGCCCCGCCAAAGGCACGAGCGCCGCGGCGGCGAGAGCGGACAGCAAGGTCTTCCTGGTGATCATGCGCGGTCCTCGTGCGAGCCCTGCGACGCGAGCGCCTGCCGCCCGACCCCAAGCAACTCCCGGGCCGGACGCCGCGGGCCGGTGCGATCGGGACCGGGCCCGCGATCCGCCCGGCGCGGCGGCCGCCATCGACCGCCGGTTTCCTTTGCGCGAGACCGACGGTCAAGCCCGGCTTCCGATCGGTAAGAACGGGCGGGAAAACGTATTTCTCTCCTCTCCGCAAGAAGAGGGAGACGTTTTGCTTCATCGACGGGTGGCGAGCATGGAGGGTCTGCGGCGATGCCGGCCGCGAGAGGAAAATTCTTTACATGGACCCTGCCGGCACGCTGCCGCGATCACTCTCCGGCCGGCCGGCCGGCCGGCCGATGGCGCGGGGCGCGGCGCATGACCTCGCGCAGCACGCGCGAGACCCGCTCGGCCGAGCAGGGCTTGCGCGGGAGTTCGAGCCCGTCGGCGTTCTCCTGCGCCAGGACCCAGGCGAGCGCGATCCCGCCCATGCCCGGCATGACCACGTCGGAGAACAGCGCGTCGAAGCCGGCGCCGTCGGGACCGCGCTCGTCGCGGGCGTCCTCGGCCGCAAGCCCGCGCTTGTCGCGGGTGTCCTCGGCCGCAAGCCCGCGCTTGTCGCGGGTGTCCTCGGCCGCAAGCCCGCGCTCGTCGCGGGTGTCCTCGGCCGCAAGCGCGCGCTCGTCGCGAGCATCCTCGGCAATGACCGTCCAGGTGGTGGCGTAGCCGAGATCCGCCAGGATCCGGGTGGCGAAGCGCCCGACCTCGAGGTCCTCGACCACCAGCACCCGTCGGACAGGCCGCCCGATGGCCGGCCCGCCGTCGCGGGCGGGCCGGTCCCCCGCCCTCAGGCCGGTCAGGGAATGACGCGCGCCGTCCGCAGGCGCGCGAACAGGTCGAGGAAGGACTCGTCGGTGGCCTGGTAGTCGAGGAAGCCGAGCCGGCGGCTCTTGCTCATGTCGGTGACGACCTCGAACGGCCGGCCGAGATCGGCATCGGTGTGCCAGGCCGAGGCGAGTCGGTTCAGGTCGGGCTCGACCAGCCCGGCCTGAGCCGCGATCCGGGCCCAGACCGGGGCGTCGCCGGCCATCTGCTCCTGCAGCGGCCGGACCGTGCCGTCGAAGGGCGCGGGCTCGAGACCGAACCACTGAGCCAGGCGCCCCCACATCCAGCTCCAGCGGAAGACGTCGCCGTTGACGACGTTGAAGGCCTCGTCGCGGGCGGCCGGGGACGTCGCCGCCCAGGCGAGGTGCCGGGCGAGCAGCCGCGCGTCGGTCATGTCGGTCAGCCCGTTCCACTGCGCCGCCGAGCCCGGGAAGCGGAACGGCCGGCCGGTCTCCCGGCACAGGGTGGCGTAGGTCGCGAGCGTCACGCCCATGTTCATGGCGTTGCCGAGGGCGTAGCCGATGATGGTGTGGGGCCGGTGCACGCTCCACCCGAACCCGTCGCGCCCGGCGGCGGCGAAGACCTCGTCCTCCTGGGCGTAGTAGAAGTTCTCGACGTCGAGCCGGCCCTGGTCCTCGCGGAACGGCGTCGCCGGCAGGCTGCCCTTCCCGTAGGCCTCGAACGGGCCGAGATAGTGCTTCAGGCCGGTCACCAGGGCGACGTGGCGCACGCTGCCGGCCGGCCGCACCGCGTCGAGCAGGTTGCGGACCATCGCGGCGTTGACCCGGATGTTCTCGGCCTCGGTGTCCTGGCGCAGCCAGGTCGTGATGAAGACGTGGCTCGGGCGCCGTCCCGCGAGGGCCTTTTCCAGGGCGGCCGGATCGAGCAGGTCGGCCGCGACCGGCTCGAGGCCGGGCAGGTCCGTCGGCGGGCGCCGGGCGAGGCCCTGCACCGACCACCCGGTGGCAAGGAGGTGGTGGGCGAGGTTGCTGCCGACGATGCCGCTGACGCCGGCGATCAGTGCCGTTCCGCTCATGATGGTCTCCGAATTCGTGCGCAGGATCTGGTCAGGGCTTGAGCTAGTCAGGGCCCGGCCCTGCCGCTAGACGGCACCCGTCGGGGACATAGGCACCAGGAGGTAACCACGATGAGGCCGGGCGCTCCCGAGGATTCGTGGCGCGAGGATTGCGCCCCCCGGCGCGTGCTGGAACTGTTCGCCACCAAGTGGACGAGCATGATCCTGCACACGCTCCACGCCCGCCACGAGGGCTGCGCGCGCACCGGCGTGCTGCACCGCAGCCTGCCCGGCATCTCGAAGAAGATGCTGACCCAGACGCTCCGCGAGATGGAGGGCAGCGGCCTCCTCACCCGGCACGTCGCCGGCACGGTGCCGCCGGCGGTCGAGTACCGCCTGACGACCCTCGGCCGCCGCTTCGTCGAGCCGGTGGAGCTGCTCTACGCCTGGGGCCGCGCCAACGCCGACGCCCTCGACAGCCTCGGCGAGCGCCCGACCTCCCGGCGCTGAGCCCCCGCGGAGGGGCCCTCCCGCGACCGGGAGGACCCCGCCGGCTCCTACCGCCGCCCGCTGCGCCGCGCCGCCGCGAGCGCCGCGCCGCCGACGAGGCCCGCCGCCGCGATCATCCCGATATGCAGCCACATCGGGTCGGCGGCGACGACGCTGGACTTGGCCCGGGCGTCGAAGCGGCCGTGGGCGCCGTGGTCGCGCCTGGCGTCGACCGGCTCGAACAGGTTGTCGGGCCGGCCCTTCTGCGCCGCCTGCGACGTCATCTCGCCCCGGTAGCCGTGGCGGGCGAGGTAGTGGTCGCTGAAGGCGGGCGCGGCCTGCGCCCCGAAGATCGCCAGCCAGGACGGGGTGCCGATCCAGAGCTCCCGCGGCGCGTCGTGGGCGGCGCGGACGATCTCCTCGGCGATCGCCTCGGGCTGGAAGATCGGCGGCACCGGCTCGAGCTTGCGCGGCAGGCGCGAGCGGGCCCAGTCGAATTGCGGCGTGTTCACCGCCGGCAGCTGCACCATGGTGAGGCGGATGCCGCTGCGATGATGCAGCAGCTCGGTGCGCAGGCTGTCGACGAAGCCGCGCACCGCCGCCTTGGCGGCGCAGTAGGCCGATTGCAGCGGGATCGACCGGTAGGCGAGCGCCGAGCCGACATGCACGATGGTGCCGCGGTCCGACGCCTTCATGTGGCGCAGGGCCGCGAGGGTGCCGTGGACCTGGCCGAGATAGGTGACGTCGGTGACGCGCTGGAACTCCTCCGCCGACATCTGCTCGACCTCGGCATAGACCGTGACCATCGCGTTGTTGACCCAGACGTCGATGCCGCCGAACTTCTCCGCGAAGGCGTCCGCCGCCCGCTCGACCGCCTTCGCGTCGGCGACGTCGGCCCGGTAGCCGAGCGCCCGTCCGCCGACCGATTGCACCTCCTCGACCGCCGCGGCGAGGCCGGCCCGGCCCCGGGCCACGATGCCGACGTTCCAGCCCCGGCGCCCGAAGGCCACCGCGACGGCGCGCCCGACCCCGGCGCTGCCGCCGGTCACCACGACGGTGGGGCGCGTATGTCCGCTCATGCGATTGTCTCCCGATGACACTTACGTCAGCCCCGACAACGCGCCCGGGGCGTTTCGGGTGCAGGGCCTCACGAGAACAGCGCCAAGAGTTCTCGTCCCGGCCGGAAATCCCCTCGCCCCGCCTCGAATCCTCCGCGTCCCGTTCTACCTCCGTCCCCTCACCGGCATTCCGGCCGGCCGCTCCGGCGGCGACCGGCGGACGTGCATCGGGAGGACAGGAATGAAGGCCTTCGTCGTCCGGCAGCCCGGCGGGCTCGACCGCCTGGAGATCGCCGAGCGGCCCGATCCCGGGCAGCCCGGCCCCGGCGAGATCCGGGTCGCGGTCCACGCGACCTCGCTCAACTTCCACGACCTGCTGGTGGCGAGCGGCCGCTCGCCGGCGGCCGACGGCCGGATCCTGATGTCGGACGGGGCCGGGACCGTCGAGGCGGTCGGCGAGGGCGTGACCGACTTCGCCCCCGGCGACGCGGTCGTCTCCTGCTTCTTCCCGCACTGGGCGGACGGGCTGCCTCGAGGTCCCGTGGGCAATTTCGCGCAGGTCCCCGGCGACGGGGTCGACGGTTTCGCCCTCGCCCACGCGGTCCGGCCGGCCGGCGCCTTCACCCGCGCGCCGCACGGCTGGAGCCACCCGGAATCCGCCACCATCACCACTGCGGGCCTCACGGCGTGGCGGGCGCTCGTCGGCGACGGGGCCTTGAAGGCCGGCGACACCGTGCTGGCGCTCGGCACCGGCGGCGTCTCGGTCGCGGCCCTGCAGATCGCCAAGGCGATGGGCGCCGCGGTGATCGTCACCTCCTCCTCCGATGCCAAGCTCGAGCGGGCGCGGGCCCTCGGCGCCGACCACACCCTCAACTACCGCACCCATCCCGAGTGGGGCCGGCAGGTGCGCGACTGGACCGGCGGGGGCGGCGTCGACCACGTCGTCGAGGTCGGCGGGCCCGGCACCCTGGCGCAGTCGATCGAGGCGGTCCGCGTCGGCGGCCACATCGCGCTGATCGGCGTGCTCACCGGGCGGGCCGGCGAGGTGCCGACCTCGGCGCTGATGGCCAGGCAGGCCCGGCTCCAGGGCCTGATCGTCGGCAGCCGGCGCCAGCAGCAGGATTACGTCGCGGCCCTCGACCGGACCGGGATCCGCCCGGTGATCGACCGCACCTACGGCTTCGCCGAGCTGCCCGAGGCCTTCCGCCATCAGGAGAGCGGGAGCCATTTCGGCAAGCTCTGCGTCGCCTGGTAGCGGCGCGGACCTTGCCCTGCCGATCTCGCCCCCCGTCCCTCGGCGCCCACGCTCGACGGCGTCGCGGCTTCCGGAGTATGTCGTGCCGATGAACGGGATCGTGGTGGTCGGCACCGGCCAGGCCGGCTTTCAGCTCGGGGCCTCCTTGCGGGAGAACGGCTATGCCGGGCCGGTGACCCTGGTCGGCGACGAGGCGGGCCTGCCCTACGGCCGGCCGCCCTTGTCCAAGGCCTACATGCTGGGCAAGACCGACGCGGCGGGCCTCGCCCTGCGGCCGGAGGCGTTCTTCGCCGAGCACCGCCTGACGGTGCGGGCCGGGGAGCGGGCGGTCGCGATCGATCGCGCCGGCCGCGTGCTCCGCCTCGCCTCCGGGGCGGGGCTCCCTTACGACCACCTCGTCCTGGCGACCGGCGCGCGCAACCGCCCGCTGCCGGTGCCCGGCGCCGACCTCCCCGGCGTGCACCAGCTGCGCACCCTGCCCGAGGCCGAGTCCCTGAAGGCGGCGCTCGCCGACGCCAAGGCGGTCGCCGTGGTCGGGGCCGGCTTCATCGGGCTCGAATTCGCCGCGGTCTGCGCCCGGACGGGCGTCCCCGTCACGGTGATCGAGGGGCTCGACCGCCCGCTCGCCCGCTCGGTCTCCGCCGAGATGGCGGCCCTGATCGAGGCCTCGCACGTCGCGGCCGGCACGCGCTTCCTGTTCGGCACCGCGGTCGCCGGCATCCTCGGGCCCGACCGGGCCCGGGCGGTCGCCCTCGCGGACGGGCGCGAGGTCGCGGCCGACCTCGTCCTCGTCGGCATCGGCGTCCTGCCCGACACCGACCTCGCGGCCTCGGCGGGGTTGCGGGTCGAGAACGGGATCGCGGTCGACGCGATGCTGGCGACCGAGGATCCGGCGATCTCGGCGATCGGGGACGGCGCCAGCTTCCCCTCTCCCCATGCGGCGGGCGCGCGGGTGCGGATCGAATCGGTGCAGAACGCCGTCGACGGCGCCCGCTGCGTCGCCGCCCGCCTCGCCGGGCGGCCCGCCGCCTTCGCGGCGGTGCCGTGGTTCTGGAGCGACCAGGGCCCGCTCAAGCTCCAGATCGCCGGCCTGTGCCAGCCGCACGACCGCGCCGTGCGCCGGGGCGACCCGGAGGCAGGGGGCGTCTCCATGTTCTGCTACCGCGACGGGCGCCTCGCCGGCGTCGAATCGCTCAACCGCCCGGCCGACCACATGATCGCCCGCCGCCTGCTCCAGGCCGGCCGTGGCCCGACGCCCGACCAGGCAGCGGATTCGAACTTCGACCTCAAGGCCCTGGCGCTCGGCTGACGGTTCGATTACGCAGCGTCATCTCTGCCCGGAGGTGCACCGCGATGTCAGCCGCGACGGCCGTCGGACTCCACGCCCGCGGACCGGGCGGGCTTCTCGAAGGAACCTGGCAGCCGGCGGCGCCCGGCGCCCCGGTCGTCCTGATCGTCCCGGGCTCCGGCCCAACCGACCGTGACGGCAACAACCCGGGCGGGGTCGCAGCCGGCACCTACCAACTCCTCGCCGAGGGCTTGGCGGCGCACGGCATCGCCTCGGTCCGCGTCGACAAGCGCGGGCTCTTCGGCAGCCGTCTCGCGGCTTCCGACCCCAACGCCGTCACCCTCGGCGACTACGTCGACGATGTCGGGGCCTGGATCGCGGAGATCCGCCGACGCGACGCGGCGGCGCCGATCTGGCTCCTCGGCCACAGCGAGGGCGGGCTGGTGGCCCTTGCGGCGGCGGCGGGCGCTCCGCCGGACCTCGCCGGCCTCATCCTGGCGGCGGTGCCCGGGCGCCCGCTCGGCGAGGTGCTGCGCGAGCAGCTCGCCGCCAATCCGGCCAATGTCGGCATCATGGAGGAGGCTCTCGCCACGCTGGCGCATCTCGAGCGCGGCGAGCGGGTCGAGGCGGTGAGCCCGGTGCTGCGGCCGCTGTTCCGGCCCGAGGTCCAGGGCTTCCTCGCCAGCATGCTGCGGGTCGATCCCGTCTCGCTGATCGCGAGGCTGCGGGTGCCGGTGCTCATCCTCCAGGGCGGGCGCGACATCCAGGTCGGCCGGGCCGACGCGGAGGCGCTGCACCGGGCCAACCCCGCCGCCCGCCTCGTCCTGCTTCCCGAGGCCAACCACGTGTTCAAGGCGGTCGCCTCGGACGACCGGGCGGCGAACGTCGCCGCCTACCGGGATCCGGCCCTGCCCCTCGCCCCCGGCACGGTCGCGGCGATCGTGGCCGCCGTCGAGGGCGCGCCCCGATCGGTCAGCGGTCGTTCTCGGTGGTGAGCTCGCTCGGGTGGATGCCCCTGTCCGGCGCGCCGTCCGGGCGCAGCCGGGCGTCCGGATAGGCGCCGTCCGTCAGCTCGATGCCGGCCGCCACGACGGCGCCGCGGATCGCGGCGCGCTGCTCGGGCGCGGGCGGGTAGCGGCCCGCCTCGAACGCGCGGATGCCCTGCGCGTCGACGTTGGCGCGCAGGGCCAGGTCGTCCTCCGACCACCCCAGAAGCTCCCGCGCCCGGCGCAGCTGCGCCGCCGTGATGTCGTCTCCGCCGTTCACTGTACCCTGTCCCCCGCTCGCCCGTGGATGGCCTCGCGCCGCCCGGCGCCTCGGCCATTTCTGCGCCGCGCGGCGCCTTGGCTAACGGCGAGGCTCCGCTTTCGTTGCCACACCGGCAAGCTTTCGCGAGTCGTGCCACATTACGGCCAAGCTCGCCGCATATTTGCAACAGTCGTCGGCAAGATGCCGGCGCGAGGGGCCGCCGCCCGCGGCCAGGGTTGCGGGCCGGGGAGCGCCTCTCTAGGGTCCGCGACCAATATGACAATGCAGATGGGGATTGCGATGAAGGCGATGCAGGTTGCGCTGGCCGCCGGTGCCGTCGCGCTGTTGGCGTCGGCCACGCAGGCTTCGGCGCAGAACATGATGGGCTACGGCCAGAAGAACCGGGACAAGGCGGCCCAGCCGCAATACATCCCGCCGCTGAAGGCCCAGGAGAAGGTCTTCCCGCTCGATTCGACCTGGACCGCGGTGAGCCTCAACGGCAAGCCCTTCGCCGGCGCCGAACGGCCGAGCTTCATCATCGACAAGCAGTACCGCGCCCGCGGCTTCGGCGGCTGCAACACCTTCGCGGCGACCGCCTTCCCGCTCAAGGAGCAGCACCTGGCGGTCGGTCCGCTGGCACTGACCAAGCGCAGCTGCGACAAGACGGTCGGCGCCTCGGAGATGCAGTTCCTCACCGCCCTGCGCACCTCCGGCCAGTGGGACATCGTCGGCTCGCAGCTGGTGAT
The DNA here is from genome assembly GCF_001653715.1 of Methylobacterium platani. Classification (GTDB taxonomy): domain Bacteria; phylum Pseudomonadota; class Alphaproteobacteria; order Rhizobiales; family Beijerinckiaceae; genus Methylobacterium; species Methylobacterium platani. The sequence continues at coordinate 13,226 of NZ_LWHQ01000037.1, read as the reverse complement.
CAAGAGCCAGGCCGGCGAGCTGCGCTTCGACCGCGCGCTCTGAATCATCCTTTCGCAGCATGTCCGGACGGCCCCGCCCCTCGGCGGGGCCGTCCGCGCTTGTGCGCGGCCGCCGGAATCGATTTACCGCCGCCTCCCAGTGCTTTAAGGCGCTCTTCGATCCAGCGTCGGCCTTTGACGTGCGGTGCGGCGTCGGCGCGGGCCAACCAGAACAACGGATGCGAGGAGGAACCGGGATGCGGTCGATGTCGAGGAGAGTTCTGCTCGCGGCGGCGTTGCTGGGAGGCAGCGTGCTGGGGGGCATCGGGTCCGGCGCGCAGGCGCAGGACAAGTCGCCGGTGAAGCTCGGCGCGATCGAGATCCTGACCGGCCCGAACAGCCGCTACGGGATCGCCATCCAGCGCGGCTTCGACCTCGCGCTCGCCGACATCAACAAGGCCGGCGGCGTGCTCGGCGGCCGGCCCCTCGCCCTCGTCTACGAGGATTCGGCCGGCGCCAAGGAGCAGGCGCTCAACGCCGCCCGCAAGCTGATCGGCCGCGACAAGGTCCCGCTGATCCTCGGCCCCACCCTGTCGAACGAGATGTTCGCCGCCGGCCCCGTCGCCAACGAGCGCAAGGTTCCGATCGTCGGCACCTCGACGACCGCCAACGGCATCACGGCGATCGGCCCCTACGTCTTCCGCACCTCGCTGCCGGAATCCGACGTCATCCCGGTCACGCTCAAGACCGCGCAGGCGAAGTTCGGCATCAAGCGCGTCGCCGTGATGTACGGCAACGACGACGCCTTCACCAAGTCGGCCTACGACGTGATGAAGGCCTCGCTCGAGAAGCTCGGCATCGAGACCCTGACCACCGAGACTTTCGGCGCGAAGGATTCGGACTTTTCCGCCCAGCTCACCAAGATCAAGGCGCTGAACCCCGACGCGATCGTGCTGTCGGCGCTGGTCGAGGCGGCGTCGGGCATCGAGCTCCAGGCCCGCCAGCTCGGCATCCCCGAGAAGGTGTTCTTCATCGGCGGCAACGGCCTGAACTCGCCCAAGCTCGGCGACATCGCCGGCAAGGCCGCCGACGGCACGCTCGTCGGCAGCCCGTGGTTCGTCGGCAAGCCCGACGCGGCCAACCAGGCCTTCGTCAACGCCTTCAAGGCCAAGTACGGCGGCGACCTGCCCGACCAGTTCGCGGCCCAGGCCTACGACACCCTGTTCATCGTCGCCAAGGCGATCGACGCGGCCGGCGCGCCCGATTCCGAGAAGATCAAGGACGCGCTCATCAAGGTGAAGTACACCGGCGTGATGGGCCCGTTCTCCTTCTCCGAGACCCGCGACCCGGCCGATACCTCGGGCGTGGTGGTGCTGGTGATGAAGGACGGCAAGTTCCAGCTGCTGCAGTAAGCGGGCGCCGTTCTAGAACTTTCCAAGGATAAATCGCGGGATCCCCTCTCGCGAGTGGGAGAGGGGTAGGGGCGATCGAAGATCGCGTGAGGGTGGCTCGGGTTCAAAATTCGACACCGAAGGTCGAGCTGCGCAGCTCGACGCTTCAGGGTGATTGCGAAAGCCAAGCCGCCCTCACCCCTGTCCCCTCTCCCACTCGGGAGAGGGGGACCCGCGCCCTGTTTTCACGCGATGGCGCCTGCACCTCGCGAGCCGCCCTCCCCCCGCCGATTGACCCGCCGCGTAATATCGGCCACGTCGCAGCCCTGTCATCCTGTTCGGCCCGCCGGCCGAAAGCCGCGGGCGCCGGGCGCGCCTCTGATTCCAAGCCCCCACCATGCTTGAGCAGCAGCTCGTCAACGGCGTCGTGCTCGGCGCGACCTACGCCCTCTTCGCCATCGGCTTCACGCTGATGTTCGGGGTGATGGGCGTCATCAACCTCACCTACGGGGTCTACTTCGCCCTCGGGGCCTTCGCGGCGCTGTGGTCGACGCAGGCGCTCGGGCTGCCGATCTGGGCGGCGCTGCCGGCCGGCGCGCTGATCGCGGGGCTCGCCGCGGTCGTCCTCGACACGCTGCTCCTCACCCGCCTGCGCAAGGCGAAGGCGCCGGAACTCGCCTCGCTGATGGTGACGCTCGGCGCCACGCTGTTCCTCTACGCCGGCATGGCGGCGGCGCTCGGCACCGAGATCCGGCGCTTTCCCGCGGCGGTGTTCTCCGGCGGCGCCTACAGCCTCGGCGACGTGCGGGTCGGTACGACCCAGCTGCTGATCCTCGGCGCGGCGATCGTGCTGATGCTGGCGCTGCTCGCGCTGGTGCGCGGCTCGCGGGTCGGCCTCGCCATCCGGGCGGTGGCCGAGAACCCGGACGCCGCCTCGCTGATGGGCATCAACGGCGCCCTGATGCTGCGGGTGGTGTCGTTCCTGTCGGGCGCCATCGGGGGCGCGGCGGGCGTGCTCGTCGGGCTCAACTTCAACGCCATCCAGCCCTTCATGGGCGAGCACATGATGCTGCGCGGCTTCGCGGTCATCATCGTCGGCGGGCTCGGCGACCTGCGCGGCGCGCTGCTCGCCGGCCTCATCCTCGGCCTCGCCGAGGTGCTCACCGCCGCCTACCTCTCGTCGACCCTCAAGGACATGATCGCCTTCGCGCTCCTCGTCGCCACCCTGTGGTTCCGTCCGCTCGGCCTGTTCGGCCGCGCCGCCGCCAAGCGGGCCTGATCGCCATGTGGGACGCTCTCGACGACTTCTACTGGACCTACCAGAGCCTGATCCACGCGATCGGCGTGAACGGCATCCTGGCCCTGTCGGTCTACGTGGTGCTGGCGGTGGGCCAGCTCTCGCTCGGCCAGGCCGCCTTCATGGGCGTCGGCGCCTATACCGGCGCCCTGCTCTCGGTGAAGTTCGGCGTGCCGTTCGGCGTGGCGATGCTGGCCTCCGCCCTGGTGCCGGCGCTGCTGGCGCTGGTCGTCGGCGGGCCGACCCTGCGGCTCACCGGCGTCTACCTCGCCATCGCGACGATCGGGCTCGGCGAGATCACCCGCATCGTCTTCCTCAACTGGGACTATGCCGGCGGGGCGCTCGGCCTCTCGGGCATCCCGGAGCGCGGCGGGGTCGCGGCGATCTACGGCACCCTCGCGGTGCTGCTCGTCGGCCTGACCCTGGTGGCGCGCTCCCGCGTCGGCCGCGCCATGGAGGCGATGCGCGAGGACGAGGCGGCGGCCGGCGTGATGGGCGTGAACCTGCCGCGCTACCGCCTCGTGGCGCTCGTCGTCTCCTCGGGGATGGCCGGGGTGGCGGGCTGCCTCTCGGCCCACGTCTCCTCGTTCATCGGCCCGAACGAGTACGGCTTCGAGGCCGCGGTGACGATCCTGAGCTACGCGCTGCTCGGCGGCATCGGCTCGCCGCTGGCGCCGGTGCTGGGCTCGACCATCCTCACCCTGCTGCCCGAGGTGCTGCGCCCGCTCGCCGATTTCCGCCTGATGGTGAACGGCCTGATCATCGTGCTCGCCGTCCTCTTCATGCCGCGGGGCATCCTGCCCTGGCGCATCGCCCGGACCGGCTGACCATCATGACTCAGCAGAATCCGGCGCTCCTCGCCGTCCAGGGTCTCACCCGCCGCTTCCAGGGCCTCGTCGCCGTCGATTCCGTCGACTTCACGGTCGCGCCCGGCACCGTCCACGGCCTGATCGGCCCGAACGGCGCCGGCAAGACCACCCTGTTCAACCTCGTCTCGGGCGTGCTCGCCCCCAGCGCCGGCAGCGTGCGCCTCGGCGACCAGGCGCTCGACGGGCTCGCGCCCTACCGGCGCACGGCGCTCGGGCTCGCCCGCACGTTCCAGAACATCCGCATCTTCTCCGAGATGACGGTGCTGGAGAACGTGATGACCGGCCTGCACACCCGGCTCTCCTCCACCTGGGGCATCCTCTTGCGCGGCCCCGGCTTCCGGGCCGAGGAGCGCGGGGCCAAGGCCAAGGCCCGCGACCTCCTCGCCTTCGTGGGCCTGTCGGAGGCCGCCGACACCCGCGCCGGCGACCTGCCCTACGGCGACCAGCGCCGGCTCGAGATCGCCCGGGCGCTCGCCTGCGAGCCGCGCCTCGTCCTCCTCGACGAGCCCGCCGCCGGCATGAACCCGGCCGAGACCCATGCCCTGCTCGGCCTCCTGCGGCGGCTCCGCGACGAGCGCGGCCTGACCCTGCTGCTCGTCGAGCACGACATGCCCCTGGTGATGAGCCTGTGCGACCGGCTGACGGTCCTGAATTTCGGCCGCCGGATCGCCGACGGCACGCCGGCCGAGGTGCGCGCCCATCCGGCGGTGATCGAGGCCTATNNGGCTCGAACGGCGCCGGCAAGACGACGATCCTGCGCAGCCTGTCGGGCCTGATGAAGCCCCGGGGCGGCCGGGTGATGTACGGCGATGCGGCCCCGGTCGACATCGCCGGCGAGGCGGCCCACCGCATCGCGCGCCGCGGCATCGTGCAGGTGCCCGAGGGCCGCCAGGTCTTCGCCAACATGACGGTGGCCGAGAACCTGCGGCTCGGCGCCTACCATGTCCCGGGACCTGAGGCCGCGCGGCGGCAGGCGGCGGTCGAGGCGCGCTTTCCCCGGCTCGCCGAGCGGTTGCGCCAGCAGGCGGGCTACCTCTCGGGCGGCGAGCAGCAGATGCTGGCGATGGGACGCGCCCTGATGGCCGAGCCGGTCCTGCTCCTCCTCGACGAGCCCTCGATGGGCCTCGCGCCGCTCATCGTCGACGAGATTTTCTCCATCATCGCCAGCTTGCGGCAGGAGGGCCGGACCATCCTGCTCGTCGAGCAGAATGCCAGCGCGGCGCTCGCCATCGCCGACTACGCCTACGTGCTCGAGACCGGCCGCATCCGGCTCCAGGGACGGGCGGCGGAGATCGCCCGCAACCCGGAGGTGACGGCGGCGTATCTGGGGGTGTGATACCCGAGCCCCTTCGGACCGACTCGTTCGAAGGGGCGGGGCAAGCCCGAACGGGCGCCGGCGCCGATGCGCCGGACGCCTTGGCATCGATGTGTCGATGCCAAGGCGCGAAGGTAGGAGGCTCCCGCCCCTACTGCCACACCCCCGCCTTGCGCCCCCTGGCATTCGCCTCCGCCGCCTGCAACTCCGGCGGAGCCCCCGGCGCGGCGCGGCCGGCGCCGTTGAACAGCACCACCTCGGACAGGTCCTGGTCGCCGGCGCGGCAGCGGTAGAGATCCGCTCCGCCGGCCGGCTGGCACGTCACCTCGCGCCGGCGCAGGTACTGGCGGAACTCCCGCGCGTAGGAACCGCCCTGCCCCTCGATTCCGACGAGGCGGATCGCCTGCCCGTCGAGGCGCAGGCGGCCGGTATCGATCACCCGCGGCACGCCGTGCAGGGCCGCCGCCGCATTCCGCTCGCCCGGATTCTGCCAGGCCGGACGGGCGCTGCCGCGGGGCGTGCTGCCGGTCTCGCGCGCAGGCTCGCGCGCCTCCGCCGCCTGCGGTGCCGGGCGGGCCTTCGCGACCTGTGCCGCGACGTCCTGGAACAGAGCCTCCGGCCCGTCGCCGGCGCCGTTCTCCGCCGCCGTGCCGGACAAATAGGTGCCGACCAAGAGGTCGCCGGCCGGGCCGACGAACAGCCCGTCCCGGCTCGCCGGGTCGTCCGGACCCTCCGGCGGCCGGGCGAGGCCGGCGAGCAGCGTCAGCAGGGCCCGGCGGCGCTCGGCCGCCGGCATCGGACCGGCGACGAGCCGGTCGTAGACCGGGCGGCCGTCGCGCCCGAGATGGCGCAGGCTGGCCGACGCCGCGCGGCGGGCCTCCGGCGTGTCGGCGAGCGGCGCGCCGCCGGCGACCACCGCCTGCACCCCGCCATCCGGCCCGAGGATCAGGAGCCCGGCCCGGGCGCCGCTTCCGGCGGCGTCGAGGCGGCGCGCGGCGGCCTTCTCGGCCATCGCCTGCAACTCGCGGTCGAGGGTGGTGCGCACCACCGCCTCGCGCGGCGCGGGCGCGAGGCGGTCGGCCGCCTCGGCGACGACGAGGTCCGGGATGCCGCTGCGGGTCACCGGCGTCGCCCCGACGGGGCTGAGGCCGCCGAGCGCTCGCCCGGCCTCGGCGCTCTGCGCGGCGGACAGGCTGGCGCGCATCACCATGCCGTCGAGCACGTCGCGGCCGAGCGCCCGCACGGCCGTCACGTCCCGGTCGGGCCGGAGGTCGGGCGCGAGGGACAGGCCGGCGAGATAGGCCGCCTCGGCGGGTCCGAGGGATGCGGCCTCCTTGCCGAACAGGGTGCGCGCCGCCGCGTCGATGCCGGTGAGGCCGGGGCCGAAGCGGGCAAGGTCGAGGGCGCGGGCGAGGATCCGCGGGCGATCCTCGCGGGCCTGGAGCCACAGCACCAGCATCGCCTCGCGCACCCGGTCGGCGAGGCTGCGCGGTTCCCCGGGCGCGACGCCGATCAGGTCGCGGCGCACGAGGCGCTGGGTCAGGCGCGGGCTGCCGGCCCGCGGGCCGTCGCTGATCGTGTCGCGAAAGGCCTGGCCGATCACCGCGGCGACGCCCGCGGCATCGAGCCTGTAGCCGTCCTCGAACCAGGGATCCCGGGCGGCCAGGAAGGCCTCGCGCATCACCGGCGCGACCGCATCGAGGGGAAGCGCCCGCCCGCGGACCACGCCGCGGCGGGCGATCGGCGTACCGTCCTCCGCCTGCACGGTGACGGTGGAATCCGGGATGCGCGGTCCCGACAGGGGTGGCAGCGTCGCCGCGCACCAGGCGAGGAAGACGGCGCCGAGGCCGAGGACGGCCAGGGCCGCGAGCAGGAGGGAGCGCCCCCAGGGCAGCGTCCCGGCCCGCCGCGCCGCATCGGCGGCGCGGGCCGCGAAGGGGTGGGCGCCGAGGCGTGCGGTCGCGTCCCGCCAGGCCGGGGCGACTCGGCCGAGGGGGCCGGCCGCGGCCGACAGGACCGGCTGCAGGTGCCCGGCGGCGACGCTGCCGGCCCGGGCGGCGCCGGAGCGAACCTGCGCCAGACCGTGCAGCATCGTGTCCTGTGCGGAGCCGCCGCGCGGGGATCGGCCCGGAAACAGCCCAGTCCGGAGCCTGCGCCGCGCGGCGGGGCCGCGGGACGGCGCGGGCGCCTCCCCCGGTCCCGTCTCCCGGGACGTCGTCCCGTCGAGATCCCGCGGCGGCGAGGGCGGGCTGGCGAGGTCGAGCCAGTCCCGCCCGGTCTGCGTCGTCATCGGCTCCGCCACCATCCTGCGCGATCATCTCCGGCATCGGGTCCGAGGCCGCCGGCGCCCCGGCGCGACGGCGGCGCGGGACGCGAAACGGCTACGGTCAGCAGGAACGTTGGCCCAACGGAAACAGTTCCGGCGGGTCGGGGCGCGCCCGCGACCGCAGTCCGCCCCACATCTGCCGGCGGCGGCGCAAGTCTTCGCGTGAAAGCTTGGCCATTGTCTCACCGGCTGTCACCGGTAGGGCTGGAATAGTCTGGAACGATATTCTGAAGTCGGCGTTTTGAAGCATCTTCGAAGCGCCGCAGCACCCAATACCGGCGCGCAGGGAGGCAGACGAACATGAACAGACTGACAGTTGGACTGGCCGCGCTGCTGCTCAGCACTTCGGCTTACGCGCAGACCGCCGGCAGCCCGGCCGCCGGCGGGGCCCCGGGCCGGGGCGGCGAGACGAGCCAGTCCGGCCCGAAGGCGGGTCCGGCCGCCGGGGCGCAGGCCCGCGGCGAGACGGGCAAGGGTGAGATGGGCAAGGCCGACGGCCAAGCCGGGATGCGCGCCGAGCAGGGACGGCCGGGCGCCGGCATGGACCGCAAGGGCAACGACATGGCGGGCCGCCAGGACAAGGCGGACCGCAAGTACATGGACCGCAAGGATCTGGCCGACCGCAAGGGCGACCGGGACGGCATGCGCGGGGGCGATCGCGACAACCGCCGGGCGATGGACGAGCGCCGCGACGGCGATCGCCGGATGGATCGGCGTGGCGACCGCGCCGAACGCCTCGAGCACCGCGAGGGCCGGGCCGGCTTCCGCAGCGAGGCGCGCGAGGACCGCTTCACCACCGTCGGCGGCCGCCGCTACGTGACGATCTCGGGCCGCCGGGTGCTCTACGGCTCGCCCGAGTACCGCCGCCTCGTCGTGGTCGAGCAGCGCGAGCAGCGCGTGCGTCCCGGCCGGGTCGAGTACGTCACGATCTCCGGCCGCCGCGTGCGGGTCGGCTCGCCCGAGTACCGCCGCCTCGTCATCCGCGAGCACAGCGGCCCGCGTCGCTACGTCGTGGTGCGCGGCCAGCGGGTGATCTACGGCTCGCCGGAATACCGTCGCCTGATCGTGTCCGAGCGCACCGGGTCCGACCGCTACGTGACGATCTCGGGTCGTCGCGTGCTCGTCGGCTCGCCGGAATATCGCCGCCTGTCGGTCAGCGAGCGCAGCAGCGTCACCGGCAGCGTCCGCAGCCGCGAGGACGTGCGCAGCAGCGAGCGCCGCGAGGACCGGCTGAGCCGGACCGACTCGCGCCGCGACGGCGCCGTGGACCGCGAGCGCAACCGCGACCTGTCGCGCGGCGAGATGAAGAAGGACGGCAAGGACCGGCGCGAGATGGGCGCGCGCCAGATGGACGAGCGGCAGGGCGCCAAGAACGCCGCGAAGTCCGAGAACGCCGCGAAGTCCGAGAACGCCGCGAAGCCCGAGCAGGCGGCGGGCAACCAGCCCGGCCGCAACGCCGGCGAGCGCGGCACGACCGACCGCCAGGCCAGCGACCGCCAGATGGGCGGCCGCGGCACCGGCCCGGAGACCACCGGCAGCACCCAGCGCGGCGGCGCGGCCGGCGGTGCCAAGGCCCCGGGCGGTTCGCAGCCCGGCGCCCAGGGCGGGGCCGGCGGCCGGATGTAATCCGCCTACCGCAGTCACGCTCGACCCTGAACGAGGCCGGCCCCGGGTACACCGGGGCCGGCCTTCTCGCGCGTGGAGGGGTGCCGTGGCCGGGGGTTGCGGCCGGGGGTTGCGGCCAGGGGTTGCGGCAATGAAGCGCCCGCGCCCCGATGCGATTGTGCTCGCCCGGGTCATGCGCTACCGCCGTGAGCCGTTGCCCGCCGCCCCTTTCCCGCCCGGTTGACGCCGCATGACGGCGCGAGGCCCGGATGCGGGGATTCGCGCCGCGGCTCGCGGGCCTTGCCCCGGAAGGACCAGGATGCCGATGCGTGCGCCCATCCCGATCGCCGGCCCGGGCGAGACCCCGGCCCGCCCCGCCCCGCCCGTCCGGTTCGCCCCGGCCGGTGCCCTCACCCATGCCAGCCGAGCAGAGTCGACGCGCAGATGCTGAAAACCGCCATCGTCGCGGCGCGTGACCGTCAGCGCCTCCAGGAAATCGCCGGCATCCTGATCGGCTTCGGCGTCAACAAGGTCGTCGACCGGCTCGGCCTGCGGGCGATCCCGCGGCTCGCCTGGCGTAGCGCGCCGGCGGTCGACCTCGCGCGCCTGTCGCAGCCCGAGCGCCTGCGCCGGGCGATCGAGGCGCTGGGCCCGACCTTCATCAAGCTCGGCCAGGTGCTGGCGAGCCGCGCCGACCTCCTCGCGCCGCAATGGACGGAGGAGCTCGGCAAGCTGCACGACAAGGTCGCGCCCCTGCCCTGGGAGGTGATCCGGCCGCAGCTCGAGGCCGATCTCGGCGCCCCGCCCGCCGAGATCTTCTCGGAGTTCGACACCAACCCGATCGCCTCGGCGTCGATCGCCCAGGTCTACCGCGCCCGTCTCGAGACCGGCGAGGAGGTGATCGTCAAGGTCCGGCGCCCGGGCCTGCAGAAGATCATCGAGGCGGACCTGCGGCTCCTGTCGCACGCCTCGCGCATCGTCGAGACCGAGTGGCCCGAGATGGCCCGCTACCGGCCGACCGAGCAGATGCGCCACATCGCCAACGGCCTGCGCGAGGAGCTCGACCTCGCCAACGAGGGCCGCAACTGCGAGATGCTGGCGGCGCTCTTCCCGGACCGCGACGACGTCGTCTTCCCGAAGGTCTACTGGGAATACACCTCCGAGCGGGTGCTGGTGCAGGAATTCATCCACGGCATCCCGCCGACGGACACCAAGCGCCTCGAGGAGGCCGGGCTCGACCGCAAGGTGCTGGCCCAGCGCGGCGTCGACGCCTTCCTGCAGATGGCGATGATCGAGGGCCTGTTCCACGCCGATCCCCATCCGGGCAACCTCCTGGCGATGCCCGGCAACCGCATCGCCTTCATCGATTTCGGCATCGTCGGGCGGCTGTCGCAGCGGCGGCGCTCGCAGCTCCTGATGCTGATCGGCGCGATGCTGCAGGAGGATGCCGACGGCCTGATGGCGGTGCTGCTCGACTGGACCGGGGCCAGCAACCCGGACCTGACCCGGCTCGAGGCCGCCTCGCAATCCTTCGTCACCCGCCACAACGGCGCGACGCTCAATCTCGGCCTCGTGCTCACCGACTTCATGACCATGGCGCGCGAGAACGACCTCGCGATGCCGACCGACCTCGCGATCCTGTTCAAGGGGCTGGTGACGGCCGACGGGGTGATGCGCCAGCTCGACCCCGCCTTCGACCTGTTCGCGGCGGCTGGCCCGACGGTCAGCCGCCACATGCGGCAGCAATTCTCGGTCAAGGACCTCAAGGGCCGGTTCCAGGGCCTGGCGACCGGTCTCTACGGTGCGGCCTCCGAGCTGCCGACCCTGATCCACCTGATGCTGGTGCGGCTCAAGCAGGGCCGGGTCACGGTGGAGATCGAGCTCAAGGGCATGGACAAGCTGACCCGCGGCATCGAGCGCGCCGCCGCCCGGGTCGCGGTCGGCCTCGTGGTCGCGGCCTTCGCGACCCAGCTCGCGCCGCGGCTGATGGAGCACGGCACCCCGGCCTTCGCCACCATCGGCATCCTGGTGCTGACGATCGGGATCGGCTGGATCCTGCTGCTCGCCAGGAATCGGTGATCGCCGATCCGGCGCCCGGCATGCGGGCAGGGGCCGCCCCTTCGGGACGGCCCCTGCCTCTGTGCGTCTCCCGGTCCGCTCAGGCCGCGAGGCGGCGGTGGCGGCGTCGGGCGTGCAGGTCCTGCGCCGCCCGGGTGGCGTGGCGCGGGCTGCGGAACACTTGGCCCTCCAGGGTGTGGAAGTCCGGATGGGCCGAGAAGAAGCGGAAGCCGTCGGTCTCGGGGACGACGATGCCGGCGGAGGTCTCGCCGACCTCGACGATGCGGGCGGGCTGCATGGGCGAATGTCTCCGGTCGCGGCCGCCCGCTCGGGGGCGCCGCGAAAACACGTCGGAAATGGGCTAGCAAGAGTCGGGCCGGTCTTGTCCGCGGCCCGGGCGGACGGCGCGCGGTCTCAGGCGCGGCGGCCGCCGCGGCGACACGGCGTGCGGCCCGGGACGGGGCGGCCGGCGAAGGGCATGCGGCAGGGCAGCATCGCTGTCTGGTCTCCGGGTTGGCCCGTCGGCGCCGTGCCGGCGCCGGGGTGCTTTAGCGTTTGGTCTCGCGGCGCAATCAGCCTCAAATCACCGCGGCGGCGGGGCCGGCGACCGGCCTCGACTGCCAGGACAGCATCGTTCGGCAGGGTCCGGCTGTCAACGAGAATGTTCTTTTTATGGAACAGTTTGAAAGACAACAAGCTTCCAGCGGCAAGCACGACCGGAGCAGAATCGCTGCGCGGCCGCTCGGCTCCGCACCAGAGGCTCGCACACGACCGGGTGCCGCTCGTCGCATCGTTCTTTAAAACAAACAAGAGCGCGCGATCGCTCTGGCGCGCCGTCGCGCCGTGGCGCAGGATGCTCGGCCTGACCCCTTTCGGAGAATGCCGATGTCGGACGAGCCGCACGATCACGCCCCCCACGATCACGCCCACCACGACCACGAGGCGCGCTGGAAGCACGACGGCGTCCGGGTGATCACCGGCGACCGGCTCGATCCCAACACCGCCCAGACGCCGGGCATGTTCCGGCAGGCGGCGATCAACCACGCCCGGGTCGGTGCGCAGCGGATCTGGGCCGGCACCGTGGCGATCGAGCCCGACGCCAAGACCGGCGTCCATCATCACGGGGCGCTCGAGAGCGTGATCTACGTCGTGCGCGGCCGCGCCCGGATGCGCTGGGGCGAGCGGCTCGAATTCGTCGCCGAGGCGGGGCCCGGCGACTTCATCTACGTGCCTCCCTACGTGCCGCACCAGGAGATCAACGCCTCGCCCGACGAGGTGCTGGAATGCGTGCTGGTGCGCTCCGACAACGAGGCGGTGGTGGTCAACATCACCGATGTCGAGCCGGTCGAGCGGCCCGAGGCGGTCTACTGGATCGATCCGATCCACAAGCGCCCATGACCCCGCATCCGTGACCGCGGCTGCGTCGGAGGGGCGTGATAACGCGGGAGAGTAATCAGGGTTCCATCGCGGCGGTTTCGAGAAGCCGCCAGTCTCCCGCGGGCGGATGTCGCAGGTTTCGCGCCGGCCGGGCGTCCTCTTGATTGCACCGGCGGCGGATCGGCCGCGGCGCGGCCGGATCCGGCCGCCGCACGACAGTGGCCCCGACGCATCACGTCTCGGCACGACTTTGATCCCCAGGGTTTTCCTGCGGGACTTAACGTCTTGTTAAGCACGCCGGGCGACCCTCGGGGCAATCCCTGATCATCCCGAGGCTCCCATGCTCGCGCCGCAGGCCCGCCTGCCCTCCTCCGACGACTGCCCGGTTTCCCTCGACGTGCTCGGCACGCTCTATCGGGGCGATGCCGAGCTCGTGGAGACCGTCCTCGCCGACATCCCGTCGAAGACCCGCGCCCGTCTGGCGGCCTACCTCTATGGCAAGAGCCACCTCCACGCCCTGGGCCTGCGGGTCGCCTCGGCCTGCACCGAGACCGATCTGGTGCGGGTGGCCGGGACCGCCGGGGCGGTCCTGTTCGCCCAGTCCCGCGCCGCTCCTCGCACCCCCGAGACCCGCCAGCCCGGCCAGCGCCGCATCAGCCTCGCGGGCAGCCGCTCCGTCGCCTGACGCCCGCCCGGCGACACGATTTCTCGCCAGGGCAATCGGGTGAAGTGTCATGGGGCAACGAGCCTGACGAGGTAGTCGTCGTCCCAGCCTGCGGTTTTGAGGGCAAGGCGCATGGAATCCTTGCCCTTTTTGCGAGCTGCCACGTTCACCGCGATGTGGCGGACCGTCAGCATGTTCTCCGGAGCATGAGCGGTGCGGATGCGGGATTGATCGTCGTGGAAGGTGACGTCGAGGATCCAGTGCAGGCCGTTCTCGATCGCCCAGTGCTGCCGGATGGCAGGCCCGAGGCGGTCGGCGCCGAGCGGTGACGAGGTCAGGTAGCAG
>NZ_LWHQ01000036.1 GCF_001653715.1 Methylobacterium platani | reverse complement strand
ATGATCCGTGTCCGGATCACACAACCACACACGATGACGACACGACGGGCAGCCCCAGCGGCCGCCGGTCACCATGCTTGCCCGAACGCGACGTGCTTGGCCGGTCTGGTGGTCTGAGCGGGGTGATCAGAACCCGATCCCATCTCGAACTCGGCCGTTAACCGCCCCAGCGCCCATGGTACTGTGTCTCAAGACACGGGAGAGTCGGTCACCGCCAGACCTGCCAAGCACGTCACACATTCCCTCGACACGACCTCGACCGAAGAAGCCCGCCAGGCCCAGCGCCCGGCGGGCTTCGTCGCGTTGGCACAATCGGGTCCCATGTCGTCCTCATCGCCGGGCCTCGACCGGGATCGGCCCGTCGCACGGCGCCCCTTCCCTTCGCCCGGTCCGCCCTCGGGGGCGAAGCCGGGACAGGGCCGCGAAGACGACCGGGGTCGAGTAGAGCGTCAGCAATTGCGACACGAGGAGCCCGCCCAGAGCCGTGATGCCGAGGGGCTGGCGCAGCTCGTGGCCCGGTCCGGTGCCGAGCGCCAGCGGCACCGCGCTCAGGGCCGCCACCAGCGTCGTCATCAGGATCGGCCGCGCCCGGGCGACGGCCGCCTCCAGGATCGCCTCGTCGGCCGGAAGGCTCCGCTCGCGCTGAAGGTTCAGCGCGACGTCGACCATCAGGATGGCGTTCTTCATCACGATCCCGACCAGCAGCACGCAGGCGATCGAGGCCACCAGCGTCAGCGGCGTGCCGGTGGCGCACAACGCCAGCAATCCGCCGAACACCGCCGAGGGCAGGGTCGAGAGAATGGTCAGCGGGTGGATCAGGCTCTCGTAGAGCACCCCGAGCACGACGTAGATCGCCGCGACCGCCCCGAGGAACAGCAGCATCTGGCGCGTCCCGGACTTGCCCGCCTCCGCCGCCTCACCGCGAAACCCCGTCTTGATCTCGCCGGGCAGGTGCAGCGTCGCCTCCGCCGCACGGATCGCCGCGAGCGCGGCGCCGATCGCCACGCCCGTCCGGGTGTTGAACGAGAGCGTCACGCCCGGCATCCCGTCGAGGTGGCGCAGCCACATCGCGGCGTGGCCCCGTCGGGGTCGCATCACCTCGGAGAGCGGCACCTGCGGCCGCTCCGGGCTCGCCCCCGGGACGTAGAGGCCGGCGAGGGAGGACGGGCTGCCCTGCGCGCCCGGCTCGACCTCCAGCACCACGCGGGCGTAGTTCGACGGCAGGTAGATCGTCTCGATCTGGCGCTGGCCGAACGCATCGTAGAGGGTGTTGTCGATGGCGAGCGGCGTCACCCCGAACTGCGCCGCCCGCTGCCGGTCGATGACGACGCCCGCTTCCAGCCCGGCGCGCTCGGCGCTCGTCACCACGTCGGTGACCTCGGGCATCGCCAGCATGCGCTTGCGCATCGCCTCCGAGGCGGTCCAGAGGGCGTCCGTGTCGGGGCCGACCAGCGTGTACTGGTAGCGCGTGGCGCCGCCCGAGGCGCCGAGGCTCAGGTCCTGCAGGGGCGTGAAGTAGGTGCGCACGCCCTGCACGCGGGCGAGGCGCTCGCGCAGGCGGTCCACCACCTCCTCGACCCCGGGCCGTTCCGCCAGGGGTTTCAGGCCGACATAGAGCGTGCCGTTGCTGAGCGACGACCCGTCGCCGCCGATGAAGGAGCTCAGGGCCGCCACCGCGGGCTCCTTCAGGATGGCCGTCGCGACCTGGCGCTGCAGCCGCTCCATGGCGGCGAAGGAGACGTTCGCGACGGTGATCGTCCTCACCTGCAGGATCCCGGTATCCTGCAGCGGCATGAAGCCCTTCGGCAGGGCGGCGTAGAGCCCGGCCGAGCCCGCGGCGCTGAGCCCCAGCACCAGGAGCGCGGGGCCCGGCCGGCGCAGGCACCAGCCGAGGCTCGCCCGATAGGCGCGGGCCGTGCGGGACGGAACGGCCGGGCGGTGGTCCGCCCCCCGCTTCGGCAGCCTGCCGCACAGCATCGGCACCAGGGTCAGCGAGACCAGGGCCGAGGCGACGATCGCGGCGACGAGCGTCAGCCCGAACTCGCGGAAGTAGCGCCCGACCACGTCGGGCATCAGCAGCACCGGCAACAGGGCCGCGGCGAGCGCGGCCGAGATGGCCACGATGGTGGCGCTCATCCGGCGCGCCGCCTCGAGGGCGGCCTCGGGCGCCGAGCGGCCCTCCTCCATCAGGCGCACCACCGCCTCGACCACGATCACCGCGTCGTCGACCACGAAGCCGACCGCGATGGTGAGCGCCATCAGCGACAAGTTGTCGAGGGAGTAGCCGAGGGCGCCCATCGCCGCGACGGTGAGCGCGAGCGCCACCGGGATGCTCGCCACCGGCACCAGGGTGGCGGTCAGGCGCCGCAGGAACAGGGCGACCACGACCATCACGAGGCCGATCGCGATCGCGATGGTGCGGGCGACCTCGGCGACCGATTCGCGGATCAGCACCGTGCGGTCGTAGAGCGTGTGCACCTTGAGCGAGGGCGGCAGCCAGCGGGCGAGCTCGGGCAGGGCCGCCTTCACGGCGTCCACCGTCTCGACCACGTTGGCGTCGGGCTGCTTGCGGACGGCGATCACCACGCCGCGCTCGCCGTTGAACCAGCCGGCGGTCCGCGTGTTGATGACGCTGTCGCCGACCTCGGCGACGTCGCCGAGGCGGATCGGCCGGCCGTTGCGGAAGGCGACGATCACCTCGGCCCAGTCCTCGGCCCGGACGAGCTGGTCGTCGGCCGCGAGCGTCCAGGTCTGGTCGGCGAGCGTCACCGCGCCCTTCGGCAGGTTCTGGCTCGCGTCGCGGACGGCCCCGCGCACCTCCTCGAGGGAGAGCTGCATGTTCGCCATCAGGCGCGGCGAGACCCGGATCCGCACCGCCCGCCGCTCCGCCCCCGAGACGAAGACCTGGGCGACGCCGGGCAGGGCCGAGAGCCGTGCGGAGACGACGCTGTCGGCAAGCGCGTAGACCTCGCTCGGCGGCAGGATGTCCGAGGTCAGCGCCAGCACGATCGCGGCGAGGTTCGAGGGGTTGGCCTTGTAGTAGACCGGCGGGCGCGGCAGGTTCTTGGGCAGGTCCTGGCTCGCCGCGTTGATCGCCGCCAGCACGTCGCCGGCGGCCGCGTCGATGGTCTTCGAGAGCGCGAATTGCAGCGTGATCGAGGTGCCGCCGGTCGCGCTGAACGCGCTCATCTCGGTCAACCCGGCGATCAGGCCGAGGCGGTCCTCGAGCGGCTGGGCGAGCGAGGTGGCGACGGTGTCGGCGCTGGCGCCGGGCAGGCTCGCCTGGACCACGATGGTCGGGCGCTCGACGTTGGGCAGCGAGGCGATCGGCAGCCGGGTGAGGACGACGAGGCCGATCAGCAGGAGCCCCAGCGCGATGAGCGCGGTCCCGACCGGCCGCGCGACGAAGGGGGCGGCGAGGTTCACGGGGCCTGCTCCGCCGCCGCGAGGGCGGCGGGCTCGAGTCCGCGGCGGCGCGTCAGGGCGTCGAAAGCGAGGTAGATCACCGGCGTGGTGTAGAGGGTGAGCACCTGGCTCACGACCAGGCCGCCGACGATCGCGACCCCGAGCGGCCGGCGCAGTTCCGCCCCGATCCCCTCGCCGAGCGCCAGCGGCAGCGCCCCGAGGAGCGCCGCGCAGGTGGTCATCATGATCGGGCGGAAACGCAGGCGGCAGGCCTCGCGGATCGCCGCCTCGGGCGCGACCCCGCGCTCGCGCTGCGCCTCCAGGGCGAAGTCGACCATCATGATGGCGTTCTTCTTCACGATGCCGATCAGCAGGATGACCCCGATCAGCGCGATGAGGTCGAACGGCATCCCGGCGAGCATCAGAGCGAGGAGCGCGCCGAGGCCCGCCGAGGGCAGGGTCGACAGGATGGTCAGCGGGTGGATGACGCTCTCGTAGAGCACGCCGAGCACGATGTAGACCGTGACGATCGCCGCCAGGATCAGGATGCCGGTGGTCCGGAGCGAGGCGGCGAACTCGGCCGCGGCGCCCGAGAGCCCGGTCGTCACCGTGTCGGGCAGGCCGATCCGGCCTTCCGCCCGCCTCAGGGCCTCGAGGGCTTCCCCGAGAGAGGAGCCGGGCGCGACGTTGAACGACAGGGTCGCGGCCGGGAACAGGCCCTGATGGGTGACCGAGAGCGGCGCCGTCCGGCGCTCGACCTGCACGAAGGCCGAGAGCGGCACCGCCGCCCCGGCCTCGCGGTAGCCGGTGCCGAGGCCGTTGGCGGCGTCGCCCGCGGTGAGCGCCCGCGAGGTGCCGGGGGTGACGTAGATCCGGTCGAGGATGTCGGGCGCGTCCTTGAGCGCCGGATCGACCCCGAGCACCACCCGGTACTGGGTGAGCGCGCCGTAGACCGTCGCGATCTGGCGCTGGCCGAAGGCGTCGTAGAGGACCTGGTCGAGGGCGTCGACGGTGATGCCGTAGCGCGCCGCCACCTTGCGGTCGATGGTGAGCGCGAGCTGCAGGCCCTCGTCCTGCTGGTCGCTCGCGATGTCGGCGAGCGCCGGCTCGTCGCGGAGCGCCGCGAGCAGGCGCCGGCTCCACCGGCGCACGAGGTCCTCGTCGAGGGCCTGGAGCGTGTACTGGTACTGCGTGCGCGCGGCCCGGGTCTCGATGGTGAGATCCTGCGCCGCCTGGAGGTGGAGGGCGATGCCCGTCACGCCGTCGACCGCCCGACGCAGGCGCTCGACGACGATCGGGGCCGGATCGCGCCGGTCGGCCGGGCCGATGTCGATGTAGAGCCGGCCGGTGTTGAGGGTCGGGTTGACGGTGCCGGCGCCGACGAAGCTCGACACCGCCCGCACCGCCGGGTCCTGCCGCAGGATCTCCGCGATGCGGCCCTGGCGCTCGGCCATGGCCGGGAAGGCGATGTCCTGCGGCGCATCGGTGGTGCCGACGAGGAGGCCGGTATCCTGCTCGGGGATGAAGCCCTTCGGGATCGCGGCGTAGCCCCAGGCGGTCGCCGCCACCGTGAGGGCGAACGCCGCGAGCGTCGCGCGGCGATGCGCGAGCACGCCGTCGACGCCGCGCATGTAGAGGCGCGTCAGCGCCTCGAATCCGGCCTCGCTCCAGCGCTCGAACCGGCCCGGCCGGTGGTCCGGCGGCTCCGGCTCGAGGAGCCGGGCGCACATCATCGGGGTCAGGGTCAGGGAGACCACCCCTGAGATCACCACCGCGAGGGAGAGGGTGACGGCGAATTCGCGAAACAGCCGCCCGACGAGGCCGCCCATCAGCAGCAGGGGGATGAACACCGCCACCAGCGAGACGGTGAGCGAGACCACCGTGAAGCCGATCTGGCGCGCGCCTTTGAGCGCGGCGGGCAGCGGCGCCTCGCCGGCCTCGATGTGGCGCACGATGTTCTCGATCATCACGATGGCGTCGTCGACGACGAAGCCCGACGCGATGGTGAGCGCCATCAGCGACAGGTTGTCGAGGGAGTAGCCGAGCAGCGCCATCGCCCCGAAGGTCGCGATCAGCGAGACGGGAAGCGCGACGCTCGGGATCACCGTCGCCCAGAGCTTGCGCAGGAACAGGAACACCACCAGCACGACGAGCGCCACGGTGAGGACCAGGGTCGACTGCACGTCGGCGATGGCCGCGCGGATCGAGACGGTGCGGTCGGTGACGACCGCGACCCTGAGCGCGGGCGGCAGGGCGGCGCGCAGCTTCGGCAACAGGGCGTGGATCGCGTCGACGACCTCCAGCGTGTTGGCGCCGGGCTGGCGCTGGATGTCGAGGAGGATGGCGGGTTTCCCGTCGAACCAGGCGGCGAGGTCGGTGTTCTCGACCCCGTCATGGGTGCTGCCGATGTCGCGAAGGTGGACCGGTGCCCCGTTGCGGTAGGCGATCACCACGTCGCGGAACGCCTCGGCCTCGAGGAGCTGGTCGTTGGCGCCGACCTGGAAGGCCTGGCGCGGCCCGTCGAGGCTGCCCTTGGGCAGGTCGTTGGAGGAGGCCGCCACGGCGCGCCGGACATCCTCCAGCGACAGGCCGAGCCCGGCGAGGCGGGCGGGATCGACGTTCAGCCGCACGGCGCGGGTCTGGTCGCCCTCGACCGTCACGGCGCCGACGCCCGGCACCTGCGACAGTTTCTGGATCACCTCGGTCTGGGCCTGGTCGCTGACCGCGTGCAGCGGCAGGATGTCTGAGGTCAGCGCCAGGATCAGCACCGGCGCGTCGGCCGGGTTGACGAGGCGGTAGGTCGGCGGGCCGGGCAGCAGGCCGACCGGCATCCAGCCGGAGGCGGCGTTGATCTGGGCCTGGACGTCCTGGGCGGCGACGGCGATCGGGCGGGCGAGGTCGAATTGCAGGGTGATCTGGCTGGTACCGGCGGCGCTGGTCGAGTTCATCCGGGTCAGGCCGGCGATCTGGCCGAGGTAATGCTCCAGCGGCGCGGTGACCGAGGTCTCGATCACCTGGGGCGAGGCGCCCGGACGGGCGGTGGTGACCTGGATGGTCGGGAAATCCACCGCCGGGAGCGCCGAGACCGGCAGGGCGAGATAGCCGATGATTCCGAGCAGGATCATCGCCAGGGTGAGGAGCGCCGTCGCGATCGGGCGCAGGATGAAGGGAGCCGACATGGAGAGGGCCCGTCAGCTCGGGGAGCGGGCCGCGGGCTCGCGGCGCGCCGGCGGCTCCGGCGTCTCGACGATCGTGACCGGGGTGCCGTTCTCGAGCCGGTAATGCCCCTCGGTGACGACGCGCTCGCCGGCCTTCAGCCCCTTCTCGACGAGGACGCGGCCGCCGCTCGCCTGGCCCGGGGTGACGGAGCGGGTCGCGACGTGGAGCCTGCCCCCTTGCCCCTCCCCGCTCCCCTCCTTGCCGGCCTCGTTGCCGGATTCTTGGGCGACGAAGACGAAGTCGCCGCGCGGGCCGTGGCGGAGCGCGGTGAGCGGGATGGTGACGCCCTCGGACCGGACGTCGACGGTGATGCGGCCGTTGACGAAGTTGCCGGGCCAGAGCGTCAGCTTCGCATTGGGGAAGCTCGCCTTGAGCTTGATCGTGCCGGTGGCGGGATCGACCTGGTTGTCGACGAGCTCGACCGTGCCGGTATCCAGCAGCGTGCGCTCGTCGGCGCCGAAGACCCGCACCGGCGCCTTGACCTCGCCGAGGCTCAGGCGGCTCCTCGCGACGGCGGAGGCCGGCAGGGTGAAGACGACGGAGATCGGCTGGAGCTGGGTCACCACCACGATCGCCGCGGCGTCGCCGGCCCGGACGGTGTTGCCCTGGTCGACGAGGCGCATGCCGGTGCGGCCGGTGATCGGCGCCGCGACGGTGGTGTAGGCGAGCTGGGTGCGGGCATAGGCGATCTGGGCCTCGTCGCTCTTGATCTGGGCCCGGTATTGGGCGACGAGTGCCCGCTGCTGGTCGACCTGCTGCTGGCTGGCGAAGTTCTTGAGGACGAGGGCCTCGGAGCGCTGGAGATCGAGCAGGGCACCGTCGAGCAGGGCCTGGTCCTTGAGCCGCGTCGCCTCCTGCTGGTCGGCCTGGGCCTGGAGCGGGCGCGGATCGATGATGGCGAGGGGATCGCCGGCCTTCACGTCCTGGCCCTCGCGGAACAGGATCCGGGTGATCTCGCCGTCGATGCGCGAGCGCACGCTGACGGTGTTGTAGGCCTGAACGGTGCCGATGCCCGACAGGGTGATCGGCACGTCGCCGCTGCGCGCCGCCTCGACGGCGACCCGGGCGGCGGGCGACGGCTGCTTGACCGCGCCCTCCCCCGGCGTGCCCGCCCGCTCGGAGGGCCACCAGGCGCTCACCCTGTCGCGCTGCGCGGTCAGCCAGTCCGCCGCACTGGGCCAGGCCGCCAGCACGCCGAGCGACGCGACGATTCCTGCCCCGAGGCCGATTGAGAACCCGCGCATGCGCCACCCCGGGACATCATATCGGCTACATTACCCAGGGAAGGAGACGGGGCAAGTAGAAAAACGCCGAGATAGACTTGAGATCACGCGCGGGCCGGGGCGATGAGCATGTATCTTCAAGATGAATCGCTTACAATCCGAAACAATCAATCGTCGGTTGCGCGCCGGGTGTCGGTGGACTTTCGGCGACGTGATATCCAGCGTCGCAAGCATGGGGGGCGCATCACGCGGGGACGTGGTCGGATGCGGAAGCCGGATCGTGATTCCTGAGAGCCTGTTTGGCGCATATGACAGGTCAAAGGAGGATCATGCCTCCAACACACGACCTCAGGATGAGGTCCAGAGCGGGACAAAATCCTTTGCTCAAGTCAAACAGACTCTGAGAGCGACTCCTTCTGGATGCTTGAATACTTAGAATTTCTGCGAAAATCGGCTGGAGCACGGCCAAGCTTGATGGTGCATCCGGGGTCCCAGAACGCTCTGGACACCAGAATGCCGATCCAGAGACGATGGCGTCGTCGACATCAGGCCAATGCCAGATAGCTTTCAGTAAAAATTACCTTGAAAGGCATGGCTCCGAGAGTCGGTCTCGGCGGAATTCTATTTAATACAATCTGGGAACGGCAGAATGTATCCTGCCCTCAACCTCATCCCGAGGCGTCAGTGCAGCGCAGGCGGACTGACCCCGAAGGAGGCCTCCAGAAAACCGTGCGATCCCGGGATCCCACCCTCGAAGTCAGCCGATCTTCGATCGGCTGACTTCGGGATGAGCTGAGAGCGTAGGATATACGCGATGATTCAGATTTTCAGATGAAAAATCGCTCGAACCGGCTCTCGGGATCAGGTCGAGGGTCGATCGTTCTCTGCTATTTTCGATCTTCACGAAGACGATCGCACTCGGGCAGGCAACAGGATACCCGACACGGCCGACGGGACGGCCGCGGGCGCTCGCCGGCGCGATCAGGCGCGCGTCAGCTTGGCGACCACGGCGAGGAGCTGCTCGGGCTTGAACGGCTTGGTGATCCAGCCGGTCGCGCCGGCCGCCTTGGCCTGCTGCTTGATGCCCTCGTCCGATTCCGTGCTCAGGAACAGGATCGGCACGCCGGTCAGGGCGGGCATCGTGCGCAGGTTCTTGATCATCTCGAGGCCGTTCATCACCGGCATGTTGAGATCGGTGATGACGAGGTTGAGCGGGTTGGACCTCGCCTTGGCGATGCCCTCGGCGCCGTCCCCGGCCTCGATCACGGTGTGCCCGGCCGGTCCGAGGACCACCTTGATCATCTGGCGGATGCTCATGGAATCGTCGACGGCGAGTACGGTGGCCATGGGGGAAACTCCGGGAAAGGCGTGCGGGGAAGGGCGCGGGGGCGCTCAGGCGGCGGGAGCCAGGACGGCGTGCGCGGGAAGCCCGGCCCGCGCGAAGGCGCCGCGCACGACGTCGGGGGCGCCGGTGAGGGTGAGCCGCCTGGACTGCCGCTCCGCCGTGCCGGCGGCCGCGAGGACCAGCTGCACGAAGGCGATGTCGGCGCGCTCGACCGCGGTGCAGTCGAGGGCGAGGTTCGCGGTGGCCGCGAGGGCGGCGGCGATCTCGCCGTGACGGGTGCGGATCGTGCGCACCGTGCAATCGCCCGGCATCGTGACGGTGAGGTGGTCTGGCATGACGGCGATCGGGTCCTGGCGCGTCCCAACGGCGCCTCGTCCCGAAGATTACGCCGGCACTGTGTAAAACTTTCTTGAATGCATCCGTCCGCTCGCAGGCAAGACGCTAACGCTTCGGCAAGCATGACGCCCGTAGCGTCACCGCGACCGATCGCGACGGCAACCGAGCGCGGAAGGCGACGAACGGTCTGACGGAGCGCGGGTGATGATGTCCGAAGTGGTGCAGGCGACGCGGGAGCGCTCCCGTCCACGGTGGATGCGATCCCGCAACGCGGATGTGCCGGCTCCGGTTCCGGTACTCGCGGCGGCGCTTCTTCCCGCGACGCAGGCGCAGCCCGAGATGTCCGGCGCCGTCGCCGTCCTGCAATCCTGGCTCGGCCTCTCGGTGCTGCAGCGGCGGGCGCTGGAGGCCCTCGTCGGCGAGCTCGGCCTCGCCTCCGCCCACATGGAGGACAGCGTCCACGGCCTGACCGGGCGCTTCGAGAGCATCGCCGCGACGACGCGCGACCAGGCCGAGATCGTCCAGGGCCTCGTCGCCTCGATCCAGGCCGTCGAGATCGACGGCCGCTCGGTCCCCCTCGCGGACGTGGCCGCCGGGCTCGGCGAGACGCTGGCCGCCCTGATGGACAAGGTCGTCCGGCTCTCCCGCCAGGGCGGCGAGACGGCGCGCGCGCTCGACGGGGTGCTGGGCGAGATCGGCGCGGTCGAGGGCAGCGTCGCGCAGATCGAGGCGATCAACCGCCAGACCAACCTGCTGGCGCTCAACGCCAAGATCGAGGCGGCGCGGGCCGGCGAGGCGGGCCGGGCCTTCGCGGTGGTGGCCGACGAGGTCCGCCAGCTGGCGCAGTCGATCAACGCGCTCTCGGGCACCATCAAGGAGCAGATCGGCACCGTCGCCGCCGGCCTGCGCGGCAGCCACGGCCTGCTCCAGGACATCGCGACCGTCGACGTCTCGGACGAGAGCCGCAGCGCCGAGGCGCGCGTCCACACCGTGATGCAGACGCTCGTCGCCCAGACCTCCCGCTTCGCCGGCGTCCTGCAGCAGACCGCCGAGACGACGCAGTCGATCACCGCCGACGTCTCGGGCGCCATCGTGGCGATGCAGTTCCAGGACCTGACGAAGCAGCGCCTCCAGAACGGCGAGGGCGTGCTGCGGGCCCTCTCCCGCGAGCTCGGCCGGATGGCGGACGAGGCCGCGGCGCGGGGCCTCGGCGCGCCGGGCGCCGAGGCCGACCAGGGCTGGGCCGAGGCGATGATCGCGGCCTGCACCCTCGGCGAGGTCCGGGACCGCCTGCGGCGCCAGGTTCTGGGCCAGGCCTCGCCCCAGCCGCCGGCCGGGGCGGCGGACGAGCTCGACGGCATCGACCTGTTCTGAGGCGGGCCGTCCGATCGTCGAACGCCGCCTGCGCCGGACGACGTCGGTCGAGGTCGTCCGCCGCGCACGTCCTCGGTGCCGGACGATCGACCGGCCTCGACGAGGACGGCGCGCGGCACGGCGGCATCCCTTCCGCCGCGAGGCGCGTCGCCCGTCAGGCGATCGATGAGACCATGACATTCCGTAAAGAAAAAATTCCTTGACGCTTGATCGCTCGCAGAATGTCCTTGCGGGACGACTGCGCCAATACTCCTGTGATAACGGAAAATTATGAACCGGTGAGCATAATCGGTTCACTGCGAAATTCTCCGTTTCCCAGCATCCATCCCTGACGTCGCGGTCCCGTCGCGAGACGGACGACCGGGACCGTGTCGGGGACGGATCCTTCGCTTTCGCCCTGGTGATCTTCGCGCGATTCGAGAGTCGATGCAGACATGACCACTCTCAACCCGGTCGACGTGTTCCGCATGGAGGCCGACGAACTGCTCGCCTGCCTCGAGACCACGCTGCTCGACCTCGGCGAGAAGCCGCAGGACCGGGCCCTGATCGACACGGCGTTCCGCGCGCTGCACACCATCAAGGGCTCGGGGGCGATGTTCGGCTTCGAGCGCGTGGCCGCGTTCACCCACGATTTCGAGACCGCCTTCGACCTCGTGCGCCAGGGCCGCGTGCCGGCGAGCGTCGATCTCGTCAACGTCGCCCTGTCGGCCAAGGACTATATCCGCCTGCTGATCGAGGATCCCGACGGCGCCGAGCCGGTCTTCGGCCAGGCGATCCTCGACGAGCTCGGCAACCTCGTCGGACGGGCGACGGGCCGGGCGGCGCCGGCACCCGCCCCTGTTCCTGCCCAGACCCAGACCCAGACCCAGGCCCCCGCCCCGGCCGCGCCGCCGGTCCCGGCCGCGCCGGCCGCCGGCCCGGCCGGCTGGCGGATCGGGATCGCCTTCGCGCCGGACGTCCTGCGCAACGGCACCAACCCGCTCGCCCTCCTCGACGACCTGCGCGACCTCGGCCCCTGCACGGTCGTGCCGCGCCTCGGCGCCCTGCCCGACCTCGCCGCGCTCGATCCCGAGGCCCTGGCGATCGGCTGGGAGGTCGTGCTGCGGGCCGGCGTGCCCCGGGAGGCGATCGAGGACGTGTTCCTGTTCGTCCAGGACGAGGTCGGCCTCACCCTGGCGCCGCTCGACGGCGAGGGCGCCGCGCCGCTCCCGGACGGAGGAGCGACGGAGCCTGCCGCCGCGCCGGCGTCCCCGGAACCGCCCTCCGCGGCACCACCCTCCGCGGCACCTGCCCCCGTGATCCTCGCCTCCCTGCGCCCGGCCCCCGGCGAGCCGGCGAGCCCGGTCCGGGCCGATCGGGCTCCGGCACCGGTGGAGGTCCCCGCCGCGCGTCCCGCCGCCGCGCCCGAGCCGCGGGCCGGCGCGCGCCGCAGCGAGGAGCGCACCGCCAGCACCGTGCGGGTCGAGGCGGAGCGCCTCGACGAGCTGATGGACCGGGTCGGCGAGCTCGTCATCGCCCAGGCGCGCCTGAGCCAGCTCGCCGGCCTGCACGCCGATTCCGGCATCAAGACCGTCGCCGAGGAGATCGAGCGGCTCTCGGCGCGCCTGCGCGACACCACGATGAGCATCCGCATGGTGCCGATCGGGGCGCTGTTCGGCCGCTTCCGGCGCCTCGTCCACGACCTGTCGCGGGATCTCGGCAAGCCGGTCGACTTCGTCACCGAGGGCGAGGAGACCGAGCTCGACAAGACCGTGATCGAGCGCCTGGCCGATCCGCTGGTCCACCTGATCCGCAACGCCATCGACCACGGCATCGAGGACCCGGCCCGGCGCGCCGGCAGCACCAAGGGCGCGACCGGCCGCATCACCCTGTCGGCCGAGCATGCCGGCGCCCAGGTGCGGGTGAGCGTGCGCGACGACGGCGCCGGGCTGGATGCGGCCCGCATCCGCGCCAAGGCCGAGGAGAAGGGGCTCGTCGCCCCCGGCACCGTGCTGACCGACCAGCAGGTCTACCAGTTCCTGTTCGCCCCCGGCTTCTCGACCGCCGCGACGATCTCGGCCCTGTCGGGCCGCGGCGTCGGCATGGACGTCGTCAAGAAGACCATCGAGGCCTTGCGCGGCACGATCGACATCGCGACCGAGCCCGGCGCGGGCACCACGGTCTCCCTGCGGCTGCCGCTGACGCTCGCGATCATCGAGGGCCTGCTGATCCGGGTCGGCGAGGGGCGGTACGTCGTGCCGCTCTCGGCGGTCGAGGAATGCGTCGAGCTGCCCGAGGGCGACCGGACCGGCCGCGGCCGCGACTTCCTGAACATCCGCGGCGCGCTGGTGCCGTTCCTGCGGCTGCGGACGCTGTTCGAGGCGGAAGGGCAGCCCGACCCGCACCAGAAGGTCATCATCGTCTCGGTCGGCGAGACCCGGGTCGGGCTGCTCGCCGACCAGATCATCGGCAACCACCAGACGGTGATCAAGTCGCTCTCGAAGCTCCACGCGGACGTCGCGACCTTCTCGGGGGCGACGATCCTCGGCGACGGCACCGCCGCCCTCATCATCGACGTCGGGCGTCTCGTGTCGGGCGGGCACGCGGAGATGCCGCGCGAATACCAGGAGGTGGCATGATGACCGGGGCAGCGGATGCCGAGCGGCCGACGGCCGGGCTGCAGGTGGTGAAGGTGCGCATCGGCTCGGAGACCTTCGCGCTCGATGCCGGCATGGTGCGCGAGATCATCGACCCGATCCCGGCGACCCGGGTGGCGGGCGCCCGGGCCCATCTCGACCGGGTCGTCAACGTGCGCGGCAACGTCGTGCCGCTCGCCGACATCCGTGAGCGCTTCGGCATGACGCCGGAGGCGGCGACGCCCGACACCCGCTTCGTGGTGATCGAGGTCGGCATCGCCGGCGATCCCGTCGTCGTCGCCCTCGTCGCCGACAAGGTGTTCGAGGTGACCGAGGTGCAGACCGGCACCGCCCAGCAGGTGCCCAAGGTGGGGACCACGTGGCGGCCCGAATACATCAAGTCGATCGTCAAGTGCGGGGACGAGTTCGTCATCCTGCCCGACGTCGAGCGCATCCTGAACTGAGTTGGTCTGGAGTCATTCCATGCGCCTCACCATCAAGGCGAAACTCGCCGGCGGCTTCGCCTCGGTCCTCGTCCTGGCCGGAATCGCCGGCGGCGTCGGCTACCAGCGGCTGATGGCGGCCGACGAGGCGATGAATTTCGTCGTCGGCCGCTCCGAGGTCCAGACGCTCGTTCTCGACGCCAAGGCCAACGCCGTCCGCGGCATCTCGAACGCGCGCGCGGCGGTCATCAGCGCCGACGACGCCCAGATGGCCGATTTCAGCAAGCGCGCGGCGGACAACCGCGCCGACGCGCTCGCCGCGATGGCCAAGGCGAAGACCTACATCAATTCCGACGAGGGCCGGCGCCTCTTCGAGGACCTGAGCGACAAGTACGACAGGCAGCGCGCGCTCGGCGTCAAGGTGGTGGAGCTGACCCGGCTCAACTCGAACGTCCGGACGTGGGCGGAGATCGACGCGAGCGGGCGGCCCGCCACGGCGGCCCTGCGCACCGAGCTGGACACGCTGATCAACGGCCGCGCCGGCGAGGCGGGCGGCGACGAGCTCGTGCGCGCCGCGGCGGGCTTCCAGATCCGCATGGAGCGCGCCTGGGGGCAGATGCAGGCGGCGACCGGCGCCACGAGCGCCGCGGCGCTCGAGCAGCGCGTGGCGGCGGCCAAGCAGGTGCGCGAGGAGATCTCGCGCGCGATGGACGAGCTGCTGCGCGTCGGCGCCGCCCGCGGCCTGCCCGTCGAGGCGATCCGGCAGAAGTACGGGGCCTGGGCGGCGTCGTTCCAGAAGGCGCTCGCCACCGTCGAGGTCGGCGGCACCGTGCGGGCCGCCGACCTCGCCTCGGGCGAGTATGCCGTCGCGAGCACGACGGCGATCCGCGCCTTCGACGCCCTGGTCGAGTTCCAGGGCAAGCGCATGGCCGATGCGGTGGCGCGGGCCCGGACGGAAACCAGCGAGGGCCAGACGATGCTGCTCGCCGTGCTGGCGGGCGCGCTGCTCCTCGGCTTAGGCATCGCGACCTGGCTCGCCGTCGCGATCGCCCGGGGCCTGAGCCGCGCGGTGTCCCTCGCCGATGCCGTAGCGGCCGGTGACCTGACCCGGACGGTGACGGTGACCTCCCGCGACGAGATCGGCGACCTCGTCACCGCCATGAACCGCATGACGGCCAACCTCAACGAGACCGCGGGCCTCGCCGACGCGATCGCCGAGGGCGACCTCACGGTCGAGGCCAAGCCCCTGTCGGACAAGGACCGGATGGGCCTCGCCCTGCAGACGATGCTGGCCCGGCTCCGCACCGTGGTGACGGAGGCGTCTGCCGCGGCGGGCAACGTGTCGTCGGGGAGCCAGGAGCTGTCGGCCTCGGCCGAGCAGTTGTCGCAGGGCTCGACCGAGCAGGCGGCCTCGACCGAGGAAGCCTCGGCCTCGATGGAGGAGATGGCCGCCAACGTGAAGCAGAACGCCGAGAATGCCGGCCAGACCGAGGCCATCGCCCGCCAGTCGGCGAAGGATGCCGAGGCCAGCGGCGTCGCGGTGGGTCGCGCCGTCGAGGCGATGCAGACCATCGCCCAGAAGATCACCATCGTGCAGGAGATCGCCCGGCAGACCGACCTGCTGGCGTTGAACGCGGCGGTCGAGGCGGCGCGGGCCGGCGAGCATGGGCGGGGCTTTGCGGTGGTGGCGAGCGAGGTGAGGAAGCTCGCCGAGCGGAGCCAGGCGGCGGCGGCCGAGATCGGGATGTTGTCGATCGACACGGTGAAGGCGGCGCAAGCCGCGGGCGACATGCTGGGTCGTCTGGTTCCGGACATCAAGAAGACGGCGTCGCTGGTCGAGGAGATCTCGGCGGCGTGCCGGGAGCAGGATGTCGGGTCTGGCCAGATCAACCAGGCGATCCAGCAGCTCGACAAGGTGACGCAGCAGAATGCATCGGCGTCCGAGCAGGTCTCGGCGACGTCGGAGGAGCTCGCCGCGCAGGCCGAGATGCTGCAGGAGACGATCGCGTACTTCCGGCTCGGCGACGAGGCGGCTGCGGCCCCGGTCTCGCGGCGGGTCGACGGGGCGGTGTCGCAGCTGCGGGCGACGGCGGCCCGGATGGCGGCGCCCGTCGCGACGTCGCCGGCGCGGGCGCAGGCCAGGGCGTCGACCGCCATCCCGGCCAAGCGCGGATCCGCCCGCCCGGCGCCGAAGGCCGCGGGCGGGGGCGGTTTCGCCCTCGACATGAGCGAGGGCGACGAGCGCGACGCCGACTTCACCCGCGTCGCCTGACGCCGGTGACCCCCGATCCCGCGCGAGGTCGAACGCTCGCGCGGAGCACCGAAAGAGCCGTCGGCGCGTCGTGCCGATCGACCGCCGGCGGCTCCGATCGCCCCCAGGACACATCCGGACGAGCAAAGAGAGCCCACGACGATGCGGTTCACGATCAAAGCGAAGCTCGGGATCGCCTTCGGGGTGATCCTTCTCCTCCTCGGCGGAGCCGGCACCCTGGCGGTGACGAGCCTGAGTCAGTCCAACGACCGGATGCAGGCCTTCGCGGCCCGTCCGTTCTCGCAGGTCCAGCGGATCCTGCGCATCGAGGCGATGTCCTTCGACGCCGCCCGCATGTTCGCCCGCTCGATGCTCGAGCCGACGAACGCCGCCCGCGAGAAGCTGTTCGCCGAGTTCAAGGCGAACGACGCCAAGCTCCAGGGCATCCTGAAGGACTACACCGACCTCGTCCCGGCCGAGGACCGCGTCCGCGTCCAGCCCCTGCGCGAGAACTGGACGAAGCTGAGCGAGGCCGTGACCCGCGGCATGGAGTTCTCGGTCCAGAACGGCAACAACACCGCCAACGCGATCGCGACCAGCGAGCAGCTCTCCACCTACACGGCGGTGATGGCCCGCATCGACGAGATCAAGGCCCGGCCCGGCCTCTCGGCCGAGGACAACGCCCTCGTCACCGCCATCGAGCTCAAGATGGTGCGCCTGCGCGGCGAGATCTACCGCGAGATCGTCATCACCGACGACGCCCTGCTGGCCAAGGTCGCCGGGGAGTTCGGCGAGACCCAGAAGGCCCTGTGGCGCGACCTCGGCAAGCTGACCGAGCAGGCCCGGGCCGCGGGCTACGCCGAGGCCGCCATCGCCCTCTCCGCCGCCGTGAAGGTCTGGGAGCCCTCGGCCGAGAAGGTCTTCGCCCTCGGGCTGGCCAACACCGACGCCAAGGCCCTGCGCTACTACGTCGGTCCCTTCACCGATGCGCGCAAGGCGGTCGTCGAGGAGGTGGGCAAGCTGCGCGGCTACGAGGAGAGCGTCGCCCAGGGCTTCGTGCGCGAGACGCAGTCGGCCTACGAATCGACCCGTACCGTCCTCACTGCCGTCGTCGTCGGCGCGGTGATCCTCGGCCTCGCGATGGCGCTGTGGCTGGCGGTCGCGATCTCCCGCGGCCTCGCCAAGGCGGTGTCCGCGGCCCAGAGCGTCGCGGCCGGCGACCTGACCAGGGACGTGGTCCCGACCGGCCGCGACGAGGTGACGGATCTCCTGCAGGCGATCCAGGCGATGAACGTGAAGCTGCGCGAGGTCGTCGGCCAGGTGGTCACGGCGGCGGGCAACGTGTCGTCGGGGAGCCAAGAGCTGTCGGCCTCGGCCGAGCAGCTGTCGCAGGGCTCGACCGAGCAGGCGGCCTCGACCGAGGAGGCCTCGGCCTCGATGGAGGAGATGGCCGCCAACGTGAAGCAGAACGCCGAGAATGCCGGCCAGACCGAGGCCATCGCCCGCCAGTCGGCGAAGGATGCCGAGGCCAGCGGCGTCGCGGTGGGTCGCGCCGTCGAGGCGATGCAGACCATCGCCCAGAAGATCACCATCGTGCAGGAGATCGCCCGGCAGACCGACCTGCTGGCGTTGAACGCGGCGGTCGAGGCGGCGCGGGCCGGCGAGCACGGGCGGGGCTTTGCGGTGGTGGCGAGCGAGGTGAGGAAGCTCGCCGAGCGGAGCCAGGCGGCGGCGGCCGAGATCGGGACGTTGTCGATCGACACGGTGAAGGCGGCGCAAGCCGCGGGCGACATGCTGGGTCGTCTGGTTCCGGACATCAAGAAGACGGCGTCGCTGGTCGAGGAGATCTCGGCGGCGTGCCGGGAGCAGGATGTCGGGTCTGGCCAGATCAACCAGGCGATCCAGCAGCTCGACAAGGTGACGCAGCAGAATGCGTCGGCATCCGAGCAGGTCTCGGCGACGTCGGAGGAGCTCGCCGCGCAGGCCGAGCAGCTGCAGGAGACGATCGCGTACTTCCGGATCGACGGCATGCAGGCGGCGCGGTCGCGGCCGATCGACGGGGCGGTGTCGCAGCTGCGGGCGACGGCCGCCCGGATGGCGGCGCCCTCGGCGGTCGTGAAGTCGCCGGTGCGGGGTCCGGCCAAGGCCGCCGCCAGGCGCGGGTCCGCCCGTCCGGCGCCGAAGGCCGCGGGCGGGGGCGGTTTCGCCCTCGACATGAGCGAGGGCGACGAGCGCGACGCCGACTTCACCCGCGTCGCCTGAGCGCGACCGCCCGGACGGGTGCGACGGGGATCCCGCGATCCCCGGCCGCCCGCCCGGGCCATCTCCGGACCGGATCGACGGGAACGCCTCCAGGGGCCCGCCCGCCCCTCCCTCTCACCCGCGGAATCCGCGTCGGGGCCCGACCGGCCCGGCAGGATTCCGTGACTCTCTCGGCTTCCCAACGATCCGGCCTTCCTCGATGAGCATGTTCGACAACATCTCGATACCCCGAAAGCTCGGGATTACCTTCGCCGTCATGCTGACGGTCGGGCTCGCGGTGAACGGTGTCGTCTACTGGAAGTCGTCGGACATCCGGCAGACGGTCAACTGGACCAACCACACGATCCAGGTCATCGACGCCGCCAACGGCGCGCTCGGCGGCATGGTCGACCAGGAGACCGGGTACCGCGGCTTCCTCCTGGCCGGGGATCCGAAGTTCCTCGGCCCCTATCAGAAGGGCTGGGACGCCTTCACGGTCGCCTGGCAGCACGCCAAGACGCTGACCGCCGACAACCCGGCCCAGCAGGAGCGGCTCGAGGCGATCCACCGGCTGGCGGAGGCCTGGCATCGCGGCGTGGCCGAGAAGGGCATCGCCCTGATGGCGAAGCCCGAGACCCGCGACGCCGCCCGCCAGAGCGAGATCGACGGCGCCGGCAAGGAGGCGATGGACGGCATCCGTGCCCGGATCGGCGACCTGATCGCCACCGAGAACGCGCTGATGCAGACGCGGCGGGAGGCGCAGAACGCGGCCTTCGATGCGACGACGCAGATGATCGTGCTCGGCATCCTCGCCAACCTGCTGCTCGCGGCCGGCATCGCCTTCCTGCTCGTGCGCACCGTGGCACGGCCCGTGACCCGGGTCAGCGCCAAGCTCGCCGAGCTGGCGACCCCGCTCGATACGGGCCGGCGCGACGAGGTCGGGCAGATCCAGGGCACGGCGCTCGCGGTCGAGCAGGCGTTCCGGGAGATCTCCGACGTCCTCGCGGCAGCCTCGATCGGCGACTTCTCCAAGACGCTGTCGAAGGATTTCGGCGGGCTCAGCAGCGAGGTCCAGGCCAACCTCCAGGCGATGACCGCGAACCTGCGGGCGATCGCCGACATCGCGACGGCGATCGCCGGCGGCGACCTGACCGTCGAGGCGCAGCGGCTCTCGGACAAGGACGTGCTCGGCATCGCCCTCGAGCAGATGCTGGGGAAGCTCCGGACCGTGGTGACGGAGGCTTCTGCCGCGGCGAGCAACGTGTCGTCGGGGAGCCAGGAGCTGTCGGCCTCGGCCGAGCAGCTGTCGCAGGGCTCGACCGAGCAGGCGGCCTCGACCGAGGAAGCCTCGGCCTCGATGGAGGAGATGGCCGCCAACGTGAAGCAGAACGCCGAGAATGCCGGCCAGACCGAGGCCATCGCCCGCCAGTCGGCGAAGGATGCCGAGGCCAGCGGCGTCGCGGTGGGTCGCGCCGTCGAGGCGATGCAGACCATCGCCCAGAAGATCACCATCGTGCAGGAGATCGCCCGGCAGACCGACCTGCTGGCGTTGAACGCGGCGGTCGAGGCGGCGCGGGCCGGCGAGCACGGGCGGGGCTTTGCGGTGGTGGCGAGCGAGGTGAGGAAGCTCGCCGAGCGGAGCCAGGCGGCGGCGGCCGAGATCGGGACGTTGTCGATCGACACGGTGAAGGCGGCGCAGGCGGCGGGCGACATGCTGGGCCGGCTGGTCCCGGACATCAAGAGGACGGCGTCCTTGGTGGAGGAGATCTCGGCGGCGTGCCGGGAGCAGGATGTCGGGTCTGGCCAGATCAACCAGGCGATCCAGCAGCTCGACAAGGTGACGCAGCAGAATGCGTCGGCGTCCGAGCAGGTTTCGGCGACGTCGGAGGAGCTCGCCGCGCAGGCCGAGATGCTGCAGGAGACGATCGCGTACTTCCGGCTCGGCGACGAGGCGGCTGCGGCCCCGGTCTCGCGGCGGGTCGACGGGGCGGTGTCGCAGCTGCGGGCGACGGCGGCCCGGATGGCGGCGCCCGTCGCGACGTCGCCGGCCAAGACGGCCGTCAGGACACCGGCCAGGCGCGCCGCCGCGTCCCGTCCGGCCAAGGCCGGGGGCGGTTTCGCCCTCGACATGAGCGAGGGCGACGAGCGCGACGCCGACTTCACCCGCAGCGCCTGACGCGACGGGGTCTGCGGGCGGGGACACGCCCGCGGACCCAAAGGATTGCCGTGCCGCTCACGAAGCGTCCTTCGCCGCCGATGCGGCGGCCCGAGGAGGGCGCTTCGCGAGGTGCATCGGCGCTCCCGGCGCGGCCGGGAGCGTCGTCGTTCGTCGCTTGTTTCGGTTTCCCCATCGTGCTTCCCCGCCTCGCGCGGCGCGAGGCCTGCCGGAGTGCCAGGATGTCGAGTGTGTGGCAGTATCTGACCCTCGGTCTCGGGCGCGAGACCTTCGGGATCGATATCGAGAACGTCCAGGAGATCCTGGATTACCGTCCGCCGGCGTCGCTGCCGCAGGCGCCGCCGTTCCTGGTCGGGATGATCGACGTGCGCGGCCAGAGCTACCCGGTGGTCGACCTGCGCACCAAGCTCGGCCTGCCGCCGGAAGCGCCGACGCCGGCGACCCGGATCATCCTGCTCAACGTGCCGATGGGCGAGCGCACGCTGCGGGTCGGCTTCGTGGCCGACCGGGTGTTCGAGGTGACGGAGCTCGACCGCGCCGAGATGGAGGCCGCGCCTGAGGTCGGCGGGCGCTGGCGCTCGACCTACATCGCCGGCATCGGCCGGCGCGGCGACGCCTTCGTGGTGGTGTTCGATCTCGCGCGGCTGATGGCGGGCGACGAGCCGGCGCTCGCCGGCCCGGCCCTCGCCGCCTGAGGAGCCGGCGCCCGTGTCCCTCGCCCTCCCCGCCCAGCAGCTGAGCGAGCGCCACTTCCGGTCGATCGCCGAGGTGATCGAGGCGCGCGTCGGCATCCAGCTGCCGGCCTCCAAGCGCACGATGGTCGAAGGCCGCCTGCGCAAGCGCGTGCGGGCGCTGCAGCTCGACAGCCTCGACGCCTATGCCAGCCGCCTCTTCGACGAGGGGCGGCTGGCGGAGGAATTCGTCCACCTCGTCGACTGCGTGACGACCAACAAGACCGACTTCTTCCGCGAGCCGGCGCATTTCGACCTCCTGCGCGAGACGCTGGTGCCGCGGCTCTGCGCGCTGCCGGCCCATCGCGGCGAACGTCCGCTCCTCAAGGTCTGGAGCGCGGCGGCCTCGACGGGGGCCGAGGCCTACACCCTGGCGATGGTCCTGCAGGACATGGTCGCGACGGGGGCCCGGTTCGACTACGCGATCCTCGGCACCGACGTCTCGACCGAGGTCCTGCGGGCGGCCGCCGACGGGATCTATTCCGAGGAGATGCTCGCCGCGGTGCCGGCGCCGATGCGCCGCCGCTACGTGATGGCCTCGCGCGACCCCGCCCGGCAGATCGGCCGGATCGTACCCGAGCTGCGCCGCCGGGCCCGCTTCCGCCACCTCAACCTGATGGACGAGCGCTACGCGATCGACCGCGACGTCGACGTCATCTTCTGCCGCAACGTGCTGATCTATTTCGACCGGCCGACGCAGCGGGCGGTGCTCGGGCGGCTCGCCGGCCACCTGCGCCCGGGCGGATACCTCGCCGTCGGCCATTCCGAATCGATGTCCGTGACCGGCGTCCCGGGCCTGACCCAGGTGACGTCGACGGTCTTTCGCCGCTGAAGGGATCCCCCATGCCCGCGACCGCCCCGATCCGCGTCCTGGTGGTGGACGATTCGGCCTCCGTCCGGCAGACGCTCTGCCAGATCCTGGCCACCGCGGCCGACATCGCGGTGATCGGCACCGCCGCCGACCCGTTCGTGGCGGCGCGGCGCATCCAGGAGGAGGTGCCCGACGTCATCATCCTCGACCTCGAGATGCCCCGGATGGACGGCCTCACCTTCCTGCGCAAGATCATGGCGCAGAAGCCGATTCCCGTGATCGTCTGCTCGACCCTGACGGAGGCGGGATCGCGCACGCTGTTCGACGTGCTGGAGGCCGGCGCCGTCGACGTGCTGCCCAAGCCCCGCATCGACACGCGCCAGTTCCTGGTCGAATCCTCGGTGCGGGTCTGCGACGCGGTGCGGGCGGCCGCCCGCTCGCGCCTGCGCCCGCGGCGCGCGGTGCGCGGCACCGTGGAGGCCAAGCTGTCGGCGGACGCGGTCCTGCCGCCGCCGGTCGCGAGCCGCCGGGTGGTCGGGACCGAGCCGATCGTCTGCATCGGCGCCTCGACCGGCGGCACCGAGGCCCTGCGCGACGTCCTCGAGCTCCTGCCGGCCGAATCGCCCGGGATCGTCATCGTGCAGCACATGCCCGAGCACTTCACCGGCGCCTTCGCCCGCCGGCTCGACGGGCTGTGCGCCATCGCCGTCAAGGAGGCCGAGACCGGGGACGCGGTGGTGCCGGGCCGCGCCCTGGTGGCGCCGGGCGGGCGCCACCTGCTGATCCAGCGCACGGGCGGGACCTACGCGGTCGTGGTCAAGGACGGCCCGCTGGTCTCGCGCCACCGCCCCTCCGTCGACGTGATGTTCCGCTCGGCGGCGCAGGCCGCGGGCGCCAACGCGCTCGGAATCCTGATGACCGGCATGGGCGACGACGGCGCCAACGGCCTCCTGGAGATGCGCCGGGCCGGCGCCCCGACGATCGCCCAGGACGAGGAGAGCTGCGTCGTGTTCGGCATGCCCAAGGAGGCGATCGACCGGGGCGCCGCCGCCAAGGTGGTCCCCCTCGACCGGATCCACCTGGAGATCCTGCGCTTCGCCGCCGCCCCGCCGCTCGGACGGACGGCCTGAGCCGGACCTTCGGCGATCGATTTCATGCGACGTTTACGGACCTGCGCCGACGATACGTCGGGAGCCCGAGATAGGAACGTCAGGTCATCGCCGGGATGTCGGTCGCAGCAGCACCCTCGTCGACGCAGCCGATGCGGGCGCTCCTCGTCGACGACAGCCCGTCGAGCCTGCAGGGCCTGACCCGCCTCGTCGAGGAGGCGAGCGGGCTGGCCTGCGTCGCCTTCGCCGACCCGCTGGAGGCGCTCGACGCGGCCCGGACCACGCCGTTCGACCTCGTGGTCCTCGACTACGTCATGCCGGGCCTCGACGGCATCGCGCTGACGCGCGCCCTGCGCCGCCTGCCCGGCTACGCGCAGGTGCCGATCGTCATGGTGACGACGACGTCCGACGAGCGGGTGCGGGTCGAGGCGCTGGAGGCCGGGGCGACGGACTTCCTGTCGAAATCCCCCGACGCCGCCGAGATCCGGGCGCGGCTGCGCAACATGGTCAGCCTCTCGGCCGCCTTCCGCAAGCTGAACGACCAGGCGGCCTGGCTGGCGCGGGAGGTGGAGGCGGCGACCCGCCGGCTGCTCGACCGGGAGGAGGAGATCATCTTCCGCCTGTCGCTGGCGGTGGAGTACCGCGACAACGACACCGGCGGCCACACCTACCGGGTCGCGCGCTACAGCGCGATCCTGGCCGAGGCGCTGGGCCTGCCCCCTGCGGCCTGCCGCTCGATCTTCCTCGCCGCGCCCCTGCACGACGTCGGCAAGGTCGCGGTGCCGGACGCGGTCCTGCTCAAGCCCGGGCGCCTCGACCCGGACGAGTTCGCGGTCATCCGCGAGCACGCCGCGATCGGCGAGCGCATCCTGGGCGGCAGCAGCAGCGACCTGATCCAGCTCGCCGCCGAGATCGCCGGCGCCCATCACGAGCGCTGGGACGGCAAGGGCTACCCGCACGGGCTGTCCGGGCGCCTGATCCCCCTCCCCGCCCGGATCGTCGCCATCGCCGACGTGTTCGACGCGCTGACCACCACCCGGCCCTACAAGACCGCGATGACCGACGCGGAGGCCTTCGCCCATATCGTGCGCGAGCGCGGCGCGCATTTCGATCCGGCCTGCGTCGACGCCTTCCTGGCCGCCGGCGACCGGATAAGGGCGGCCCGGCACGAGCGGCCGGGGATCGGCCCGGGGGCGACGGGCGAGGGGTGATCCCGTCGCACCCTGCCATCGGAGCGCCCGGTGACGAAGCAAAGCTCGGCGTTGCCCGAGCAATGGCCGCCGACCGGCATGTCTCCGACAGCAGTCGAGGACGGTCCGGCCCCGCTCATCCGGCAACGTCGCCCCGTTCGGCAACAGATCATCCCGAAGGCAATTGACAGTTTGCCGGAACGGGCGAAGCATGAACCTGCCTCGCGCGCACCGATGCGGTGGCGGCTGCCGGGCGGCGTGTGCGGGTCGGCGTCTCGGTGGGACGACCATGGGCCGATACCTGCACGCGGAGCAGGGGGGAGATGCCGATGGCAAGGTTCCGCGCAGCGCCGGCCGGCCGGATCTCGCTCGCCGTCCTCGCCGTGTCGACGCTCCTGGGCGCGCCGGCGCGGGCCGACGAGACGTGCCTGTCGCCCTACATGGCCAAGATCACCGGCATCGAGGATTTCGTCTACGTCTGGACCCTCGGGGTCGAGGGGCTCGGCGACGGCTCGGACAAGCTCGTCACGGTCGATGCGCGCGAGGCCTCGCCCACCTTCGGCAAGCCGATCCACGCCGCCTCGGTCGGGGGCCGGCACGAGGCGCATCACGGCGGCTTCACCGACGACCGGCGCCAGTTCTGGGCGGCGGGCCTGTCGGACAGCAAGATCTTCGTCTTCGACGTCGCCACGGAGCCGGCGCGGCCCCGGCTCGTCAAGGTGATCGACGACTTCGTCGAGAAGAGCGGCGGCGCGGCCGGCCCGCACGGCGCCTACGCGCTGCCCGGCCGCATGCTGATCCCGAGCCTGTCGAACCGGGACGGCACCGGCCGGGCGGCCCTCGTCGAGTACGCGAACGAGGGCCACCACGTCGCGACGCATTGGCTGCCCACCGATGCCGCGCCGAACGGCGCCAGGATCGAGGCCGGGGCGGACGGCTACGGCTACGACGCCCGCGTGCTGCCGCGCCGCAACGCGATGCTGACCTCGTCCTTCACCGGGCTCGCGAACGCCCTGCGTCCCCTCGGCGAGCTGGTGAAGGACGGAGAGGCGATGAAGCGCTTCGGGCAGACGATGGTGGTGTGGGACTTCCACGCCCGCCAGCCCCGCACCGTGCTGAGCGTGCCCGGCGTGCCGCTGGAGATCCGCTGGGCCTGGGGGCCGCAGCACACCTACGCCTTCACCTCGACCGCGCTGACCTCCAAGCTCTGGCTCGTGCGCGAGGACGCGCCCGGCGCCTGGAGCGCCAGGCCGGTGGCCGAGATCGGCGACCCGTCGGCGTTGCCGCTGCCCGTCGACATCAGCCTGTCGGCCGATGACCGCACGCTGTTCGTCGACACCTTCATGGATGGCACCACCCGCGTCTTCGACATCTCCGATCCCGACGCGCCGCGGCAGATCTACGAGAAGAAGATCGGCGCGCAGCTCAACATGGTCTCGCAGAGCTGGGACGGCCGGCGGATCTACTATACCAGCTCGCTCCTGGCGAACTGGGACAAGACCGGGGACGGGAACGAGCAGTTCCTGAAGGCCTATGCCTGGACCGGCCGGGAGCTGACGCCCCGGTTCGCGATCGACTTCACGGCCGAGCGGCTCGGGCGCCCGCACATGATGGCGTTCGGCGCCGCCTCGCTCTACGCGCGGTGACGCCGATGCGATCCGGCGCGCGCTCCGCCCTTGCGGCGCTGGTCGTCGGTGCCGCGGCCCTCGTGCAAGGCACCTCGGCTCACGACGCCTCGGCTCATGACGGCCATGCAGCCCGGCCCGCCGCGGCGGCCGTCCCGGTCCCGCCGCCGGGGAGCTACCGCCTGCCCCCGATCAAGCCGGCGGCGGGCGGCGGCGTCCTCGACGAATCCGGCCGGCGCCGGGACCTGCTCGACCGGGATCGCCGGGGCGGCATCACCGTGCTGGCGCTCATCTACACCCGCTGCGGCGACCTCTGCCCGCTCGCAACCGCCGACATGGCCCGGCTGCAGGACCTCGCCGCGGCCGATCCCGCCGCGGCGCGCGGGATGCGCCTCGTCTCCCTGAGCTTCGACCCCGAGCACGACACGCCGGAGGTGATGCGGGACTTCGCCGCCGCGTGGCGCTCGAGCGATCCGGCCGCGCCCGCCTGGGAATTCCTCACGGCGCCCGACCGGGCCGCGCTCGCGCCGATCCTCGCGGCCTACGGGCAGCCCGTCGAGCCCGGCCCGGGCGGGGGGCTGAACCACGTCTTCCGCGCCTTCCTGATCGATCCCGGGGGCCTCGTGCGCAACATCTACAGCCTCGACCTCTTCGATCCTGCGCTGGTCCTCACCGACATCCGCACGCTCCTCATCGAGGAGGCCGGCCGCGGGGATGTCCGGGCCCGCTGAGCGGGCGGCGTCGGGGCGGGGGCGCACGGCCATGGTCAAGCTCGCGGTCGATCCGCGCCGCTCGCTGTTCTCGAAGTACTGCCTCGTCCTGTTCGCGGCGGTGGCCCTGCCGCTATTCGCGAATGGCGGCCTGGAGGCGTGGTTCGGCTACCGCGACCGGCGCGCCCAGCTGCACGCCCTGCTCGGCCTGGAGGCGCGCGACGCGGCCCTGCGCATCGGGGGCTTCCTCGACACGATCCGCGAGCCGCTCGGCTGGATGGTGCAGCTGCCCTGGACCCCGGCCTCCGAGGAGCGCCAGCGGCTCGACGCCCTGCGCCTGCTGCGGCAGGTGCCGGCCATCGCCCAGCTCACCCTCGTCGACGGGAACGGCCGCGAGCGGCTTCAGGTCTCGCGGGTCGCCCTCAACCGCGCCGGGAGCGGCGCCGACCTCTCGGGCGATCCGGCGGTGGCGGGGGCCCGGTCGGCCCGGGCCTGGTACGGCCCGGTGATCGACCACCGCGGCTCCGAGCCGTTCATGACCGTGGCGCTGGCGGGCAACCGCGCCTCGATCGGCGTCGTCCTGGCGGAGATCAACCTCAAGCTGATCCGGGACGTGATCTCGGGCATCCGCGTCGGCGCGACCGGGCAGGCCTTCGTCCTCGACGGGCCGGGCCGGCTCATCGCCCATCCCGATCTCAGCCTCGTGCTGCGCGGGGCGGACGACCCGGCGGCCCGCCGCCTCGCGACCCTGCGGGAGACCGTGCGCGCGGCGGGCGGCGCCGCGACGGGCGTGGACGGCACCGGCCGCGCCGTGATCGCGGCGGCGGCCACCATCCCGGGCGTCGACTGGACGGTGGTGGTGATGCAGCCCGCCGCGGAGGCCTTTGGGCCGATCGCGCGGGCGCTCCTGCGCACCGGCGCGCTGATCCTCCTCGGCCTCGTATTCGCCGCCGCCCTCGCCTACGGGCTGGCCCGCCACATGACCGGCCCGATCCGGCTGCTCGAACACGGCACGGAGCGGATCGGGGCGGGGGATTTCCGGCACCGCATCGCCATCGCCTCGGCGGACGAGCTCGGCCGTCTCGCCGCGCGGTTCAACGCGATGGCGGGCGAGCTCGCCCTGTCGCAGGAGCGCCAGGAGCGGATCGCGCGGCTGCGGCGCTTCCTCGCCCCGCAGGTCGCCGAGCTGGTCGACCGGTGCGGCGACGACGGCGTGCTCGACGGGCGACGCCTCGACGTGGCGGTGATCTTCGGCGACCTGCGCGGCTTCACGGCCTTCTCGGCGCTCGCCCCGCCCGAGGTGGTGATCGAGGTGCTGGGCGCGTATTTCGCGGCCTTGGGCGGCGTGATCACGGCGCACGGCGCCACCCTCGTCACCTATACGGGCGACGGCCTGATGGCCCTGGTGAACGCCCCCGTCCCGACCCCGGATCCCGGCCCGACCGCCGTGCGGCTCGCCCGCGCCATGCAGGAGGCGGTCCGTCCTCTCGCCGGGGACTGGACCGCCCGGGGCTTTCGCCTCGGCTTCGGCGTCGGCGCCGCGATGGGGCCCGCCACCGTGGGGCGGATCGGCTGCGAGGGCCGGTCCGACTACACGGCGATCGGGCCGGTGGTGAACCTCGCCGCCCGCCTCTGCGCGGCGGCCGCGGACGCGCAGATCCTGATCGACGCGACCCTCGCCGAGGCGGTGCGCGGGCGGTGCGCGGTCGCCGCCCTCGGCGCGCTGCCGCTGAAGGGGTTCGGGGGAGAGGTGCCGGTCTTCGGCGTCGCGGACGGGAGCTGAACCCGCTGCGCCCATACCCTCGCGCCCTGGCATCGACACGTCGATGCCAAGGCGTCCGGCGCACCGGCGCCGACGCCCGTTCGGGCTTGCGCTGCGCCTTCGAACGGATCCGTTCGAAGGCGCGGCGGCCTCACTCGAGGACCGTGTCGGCGGCGCTCAGGAGCCCGGGCGGGACGGTCACGCCGAGGGCATCGGCGGCCTTGAGGTTCACGAACAGCTCGACCTTCGTGACGAGCTGCACCGGCAGGTCGGAGGGCCGCTCGCCCTTGAGGATCCGGCCGGCATAGAGGCCGGCCAGCCGGTGGGTCTGCGTGAAGTCGCCGCCATAGCTCATCAGGCCGCCCGCCAGGGGAAAGTCCCGCGTCTGCGTGACGGCCGGCAGGGCGTGGCGGAGCGCGAGGTCGGCGAGCAGCCGGCTGCGCAGGGCGAAATAGGGGTCGGAGGTGAAGACGAGGCCCCCGGGCCGCTGCGCGGCCGCGCCCGCGAAGATCGGCGCGAAATCCGCCTCGCTGCCGACCGCCGAGGCTTGCAGGCCCACGCCGAGGGCGTCTGCCGCCTCGTGCAGGGATCGCAGCTGCGAGGGCGCGGTCGGACTCG
Organism: Methylobacterium platani; assembly: GCF_001653715.1. Taxonomy (GTDB): domain Bacteria; phylum Pseudomonadota; class Alphaproteobacteria; order Rhizobiales; family Beijerinckiaceae; genus Methylobacterium; species Methylobacterium platani. The sequence continues at coordinate 56,083 of NZ_LWHQ01000036.1, read as the reverse complement.
TCGGGTTGAACGCCACCGCGAAGGTCCGGGCGGCCGGCACCGCCTCGTGCAGGAATTCCAGCCGCTTGCGCGACACCTCCACGCTGAGGCTCGACACCCCCGTGAGGTTGCCGCGCGGGCGCGCGAGGTCCTGCACGACCCCGAGCGCGACGGGATCCCCGCCCATCTCGAAGACGATCGGGATCGTCGCGGTGGCCGCCTTCGCGGCGAGCGCGACCGGCGCCCCCCCGGGTGCGGCCAGGACCGCGACCCGGCGCTCGACCAGGTCCCGCGCGAGCCCGGGCAGCCGCTCGTAGCGCCCCTCGGCCCAGCGGAAATCGATCGCGACGTCGCGTCCCTCGACGAGGCCGGCATCGGCCAGGCCGTCCCGGAAGGCGGCGAGCCGGCTGGCGTAAGGCTCGGGGGATTCGAGGCCGAGATAGCCGATGACCGGCCCGGCGACGGGCAGGGCCGGCCGCGGCTGCGCGCCGGCGGCGTGCGGGACGGCGACCGCGCCGGCGAGCCAGGCGAGCACGTCCCGGCGCTTCGCCCGCGGGGCGGCGAGGCCTCCCGTGTCGGATCGCGAGCGCGTCGTCATCGCAGGGCATCCGGGGGATCCGATCCCGGAGCATAGCCCCCTTTCGCCGGGACGGCGACCGGCGCCGAGGCGACGAGCACGGCGGCCGTGCGGGCCCAGGGCAGCGCCTTCGAACGACGTCGCTCGAAGGCGCTGCGGGATCAGATGGTGATCCGGCCGGTGAGCAGGAGCACGACCAGGATGATCAGCAGGATGCCGCCGATGCCGAGGCCGCCCGTGCGGTAGCGGCCGCCGCCGTAGAAGCTGCCGCCGCCGCCGAAGAGCAGGATGAGCAGGATGAGGACGATCAGGAGGGTCATGGGCGGGCAGTCCTTAAGGCCAAGCTGGCTCGGATGAGGAATGCCGCGATGGCGCCTTTCGTTCCGCGGCGATTCCCGCGGAACCGCACCGCGCGCGGTTGGGAGCGCCGGCCCCGCGACCCCGCGTCCCGGGCGATGGGCGGCGCGGGCCGCGTCCCTTGCCGCCACGGTTGGCTGAACTGCCCCGTTACCGTCATCATGGTATCGCATGCCGCCATCCGCCCCGCGCGACGGGCCGCTCCATTCGTTCGGTTCTTCCCCTTGCACGAACTTCCCCTGCAGCAGGACCGCGTCGAGGCGACGGCGGCCCCGATCCCGACGGCACCGCGCGCCTGGCGCTGGATCCCGCACTCGATCCTGGCCGTGTGCCTGCTCGCGACGGCGCTCGGCACCGCCCTGATCTGGCGGTCGGCGGAGCTGCGCGACCGCCTGACCTTCCTCCACGCCACCGACATCGAGCTGCGCACGGTCGAGGACCAGTTCCGCACCTACACCGCGCTCCTGCGCGGCGGCGCCGGCCTGTTCGCCGCCGACGGCGACACCGTCACGCTGGCCCAGTTCCGGGCCTACGTGCAGCGGATCGAGTTCCAGGCCCTGTATCCCGGCTTCCTCGGCATCGGCTTCACCCCGGCCGTCCCGGCCTCGGACCGCGAGCGTTTCGCCGCGAAGGCGGCGGCTCTGGGCGTGCCGGACTTCCGCGTGCGGCCGCCGACCGACAACCCGGTGCTCAGCCCGGTCCTGTTCGCCGAGCCGCCGAACCCGCGCAACCAGGCCGCCATCGGCTACGACGTGATGTCCGACCCGGTCCGGCGCGACATGGTCGAGCGCGCCCGCGACACCGGCCTTCCGGCCGCCTCGGCGCGGATCCAGCTCGTCCAGGAGATCGACGCGAACAAGCAGGCCGGCTTCCTCGTCGCCATGCCGGTCTATGCCGGCGGCGCCGTGCCCGCCGACCTCGACGAGCGGCGGCGGCGGTATCTCGGCTTCGTCTTCGGGGCCTTCCGGGCCGACGACCTGTTCAACAGCATCGTGGCCGCCGAGGCCGAGGAGGACGCCGCCTACGCGATCTACGACGGCGCCCCGGGCGCGGCGACGCTGCTGCACCGCTCCGCCCGGACCCCGCACAGCGTGCCCGGCCGGCTGACGCGCGAGGCGACGCTCGAGCTGGGCGGCCGGACCTGGACCGTGCAGTTCGAGCAGCGCCTCTCGCCGCGGCGCGCCTCGGCCCTGCCGGAGATCGGGCTCGTCTGCGGCGGCGGCCTGCTGGCCACCGCCCTTCTCGCCTTCGCGGCGTTCCGGCAGCGCCGCACGCAGGACGAGATCCGCCGGCTCAACGCCTCGCTGGAGGCCCGGGTCGAGGAGCGGACGCGCGACCTGCGGGAGGCGGCCGAGAGCCTGCGGCAGGCCGGCGAGGACCGCGCCCGCATGGAGGAGGTCTTGCGCCAGTCGCAGAAGATGGAGGCGGTGGGCCAGCTCACCGGCGGGCTCGCCCACGACTTCAACAACCTGCTCGCCGGCATCTCCGGCTCGCTCGAGCTGATCGAGACCCGCATCGGCCAGGGCCGCTCCAAGGACGTCGCGAAGTACATCGCCGCCGCGCAGGGCGCCTCGAAGCGGGCGGCGGCGCTGACCCACCGGCTCCTCGCCTTCTCGCGCCGCCAGACGCTGGCCCCCAAGGCCGTCGACGCGAACCGGCTGGTCGACGGGATGCTCGACCTGATCCAGCGCACCGTCGGCCCGGGCATCGACCTGCGGCACCGGGGGGCCGACGACCTCTGGCCCGCCCTGGTCGATCCCTCGCAGCTCGAGAACGCGCTCCTGAACCTCTGCATCAACGCGCGGGACGCGATGCCCGACGGCGGCCGGATCGTCATCGAGACGGAGAACCGCTGGATCGACCGTGCGCAGGCCGAGGCGCAGGACATGCCGGAGGGGCAGTACCTGGCGCTGTGCGTGTCCGATACCGGCACCGGCATGCCCCCGGAGGTCGTCGCCCGGGCGTTCGACCCGTTCTTCACCACCAAGCCGATGGGCGAGGGCACGGGCCTGGGCCTGTCGATGATCTACGGCTTCGCCAAGCAGTCGGGCGGGCAGGTGCGGATCCGCTCCGTGGTCGGGGCCGGCACCACCGTCTGCCTCACCCTGCCGCGGCACCGGGGCGAGGCGGAGGTCGGCGGGCTCGATGCCGAGAGGCGTCCGCCGGCCCAGGCCGGGGCGGGCGAGACCGTGCTGATCGTCGACGACGAGCCGACCGTGCGGATGCTCGTGACCGACGTGCTGAACGACCTCGGCTACACCGCGGTCGAGGCCGCGGACGGCGCGGGGGGCCTGCGGGTGCTCCAGTCGGACGCCCGCGTCGACCTGCTGGTGACGGATGTCGGCCTGCCCGGCGGCATGAACGGCCGCCAGATGGCGGATGCCGCCCGGGTGACGCGCCCGGATCTCAAGGTGCTGTTCATCACCGGCTTCGCGGAGGCCGCCCTGTTCGGCGACGGCCGGCTCGAACCCGGCATGGCGGTCCTGACCAAGCCGTTCGCGGTCGATGCCCTGGCCGCCCGCATCCGCGAGATGATCGCGCCCTGAAGCCCCGGCCTCGCGGCACCGCCCGGACGATCGTCATCCCGCATGGACGGGACGCACGACCGGCGCCGTCGCTTCCCTGCACGAACGACCGGTCCGCGTCATCCACAGCGGAGACGAAACGACGCGCGGTGCCGATCCGTTCTCGCGCGTTGAGAAGCGCGGCCATATCGAACCGGATGTCGAGTCTGCGGCCGCGGCGATGCAGGTGGTGGAATGCGCGAGACCCTCATCCTCGGCCCGAAGGACCGTGCGGCCGTCCTGGAACGTCAGCGGACCCTGAAGATGGCCCGCTCCGCCCATGCCTATGTCCGCGGCAACACCCTGCAATTCTACGAGTGGCTCGACGGGCTTGCCCGCGGCACCCTGCCGGAGGGCCCGCCGGTCTGGATCTGCGGCGACTGCCATCTCGGCAATCTCGGCCCCCTCGCCGATGCCGACGGGCGGGTCGACATCCAGATCCGCGACCTCGACCAGACGGTGATCGGCAACCCGACCCACGACCTCGTGCGCCTCGGCCTGTCGCTGGCGAGCGCCGCCCGTGGCTCCGACCTGCCGGGCGTCGTCACCGCGCGGATGCTGGAGGAGATGATCCACGGCTACGTCCAGGGCCTCGACGGGCCGGACGGCGACGCCGCTCCGCCGGAGCCGGAGGTGGTGCACACCGTGCGGCGCCGCGCGCTCGGCCGGCACTGGAAGCACCTCGCCCGCGAGCGCCTGAAGGACGTCGAGCCCCGGATCCCGCTCGGCCGCAAGTTCTGGGCCCTCGACGCGGCCGAGCGCGACGCCCTGCACGCGCTGTTCGGCGAGGAGGACGTGCGCGGCCTCGTGCGCGCCCTGAACGGCCGCGACGCGGTGCAGGACATCCGCCTGATCGACGCCGCCTACTGGATGAAGGGCTGCAGCTCGCTCGGCTTCCTGCGCTACGCCGCGCTGGTGCGGATCGAGGAGCCGCAGGACCGCGGCCGGCTCGCGCTCATCGACCTCAAGGAGGCGGTCGCCTCGGCGGCACCCGCCGCCCCGGGCGCGGAGATGCCGCCGGACGCCGCCGCCCGCGTCGTCGCCGGGGCGCGGGCGCTCTCGCCCAATCTCGGCGAGCGGATGCTGCCGGTGCGCCTCCTCGGCAAGCCGGTGGTGATGCGCGAGCTCGCGCCCCAGGACCTGAAGCTCGACGTCGACCAGTTCAGCCGCGAGGAGGCGGTGCGCGCCGCCCACTACCTCGCCTACGTGGTCGGCCAGGCCCATGGCCGGCAGATGGACGGGACGGTGCGCGCGGCGTGGCGGGCCGAGGTCGCGGCCGGCTGCGCGGGAGCGCCGTCCTGGCTGTGGTCGAGCGTGGTCGAGCTCGCCGGCCGTCACGAGGTCGGCTACCTGCAGCATTGCCGCCTCTACGCCGACCGGCAGGCCGCCTGACGCGCGCCTTGCGAGCGTCCCGGGACGTGACTGACCCAGCGGAATCGTATACTGGGGAGGAGCTTATGCGCGGCGTCGCCGCGGGCGGTCGGCGCGAGCGGTCCCGCGGGGATGGGTCGACGTCCGCTCGCGGCGTCCGGAGAGAGGAACGATGCCGGCCGATACCCGGGCCCGACCCGTCGCGGCGAACCCGATCCTCGGGACGACCCTGACCTTCGAGGCGAACCTGGCGGCGGCCGGCGCCTGCGGCCGCCTCGTCGCGGGGCGCGACTGGTCGGGCACGGCGCTCGGCCCGCTCGCGGGCTGGCCGCAGAGCCTGCGGACCGCGACCCTGCTGCTGCTGCGCTCGCCGGTCCCGATGGTGATGCTGTGGGGCGAGGACGGCATCATGCTCTACAACGACGCCTATTCGGTCTTCGCCGGCGGGCGGCACCCCGCGCTCCTCGGCTCGCGGGTGCGGGAGGGCTGGCCCGAGGTCGCCGACTTCAACGACCGCGTGATGCGGGTCGGCCTGTCCGGCGGGACGCTGTCGTACCGGGACCAGGAGCTGACGCTCTACCGGTACGGGCGCCCCGAGCAGGTCTGGATGAACCTCGACTACTCGCCGGTGCTCGACGAGAGCGGCCGGCCGGCGGGCGTGCTGTGCGTGCTGGCCGAGACCACCGGCCGCGTCGCGGCCGAGCGCGAGCTGAGGGGCGGCGAGGCGCGGCTGTCCGCCATCTTCGCCGGGGCGACGGTCGGCCTGTCGGAGGTCGGCCTCGACGGCCGTTTCCTGCGGGTGAACGAGGAGCTGTGCCGCATCCTCGGGCGGACCGCCGACGACCTCCTGTCCTTCACCATCGCCGACGTGACCCATCCCGCCGACGTGCGGCCGAGCCGCGACGCGCTGGTGCGGTCGATCCGGACCGGCGGCACCGCCTCCCTCGACAAGCGCTACCGGCGCCCGGACGGCAGCATCGTCTGGGCCAACAGCCGCGTCACCCGCCTGAACCTCGCGTCGGGAGAGCCCGGCAACCTGCTCGTCGCGACCGTCGACCTCACCGAGCGGCTCGCCGTCGAGGAGCGCCTGCGCGCCAGCGAGGCGCGCTTCCGGCTGATGGCCGACGCGGTGCCGCAGATCGTCTGGATCACCGACGCCGAGGGCCGCGTCGCGTTCTTCAACCGGCAATGGACCGCCTATACCGGCGCCCCGCACGAGCCGGCGACCGCTGCCGGGATCGCCGACGCCCACGTCCATCCGGACGACGTCGCGCCGACGATGGCGGCGTTCGAGGCGGCGCGGCGCTCCGGCGGCACCTTCCTGGTCGAGCACCGCATCCGCTCGGCCGGCGGCGATTACCGCTGGTTCCTGGTGCGCGCCGAGCCCTACCGCGACCCGGCCGGCGGCGCGGTCCTGCACTGGTTCGGCGCCTCGGTCGACATCCACGACCGCAAGCTCGCCGAGACGGCCCTGCGGGCGCTCAACGCCGATCTCGAGCGGGAGGTGGGTGAGCGCACCCGCGAGCGCGGCATGATCTGGCGCCACAGCCTCGACCTCCTGTCGGTCATCGACCTGGCGACGGCGACCTTCGACGCGGTCAACCCGGCCTGGAGCGCGGCGCTCGGCTGGGCGACCGGCGAGATCGAGGGCCGCTCCTACGCCGGGTTCGTGCATCCGGACGATGCTGGCGCGAGCGACGCGGCCTTCGCGCAGGTGCGGCGCGGCGACCCGGTCCTGCGCTTCGAGAACCGCTACCGCGCCCGGGACGGCGCGTGGCACTGGCTGTCCTGGGTGGCGGTGCCCGAGGGCGGCAAGCTCTACGCGGTGACCCGCGACGTCACCGAGGAGAAGGCCGCACGGGCCGCGCTCGAGGCGGCGCAGGAGGCGTTGCGCCAGTCGCAGAAGATGGAGGCGATGGGCCAGCTCACCGGCGGCGTCGCCCACGACTTCAACAACCTCCTCACCCCGATCGTCGGCTCCCTCGACCTGCTCCAGCGCCGGGGCGTGGGCGGCGAGCGCGAGCAGCGCCTGATCGCCGGCGCGGTGCAGTCGGCCGATCGCGCCAAGACCCTGGTGCAGCGGCTCCTCGCCTTCGCCCGGCGCCAGCCGCTCCAGGCCCGGGCCGTCGACGTCGCCCGGCTGGTGACCGGCATGGGCGACCTCGTCGCGAGCACGACCGGCCCGCAGATCCGGGTCGTCGTCGAGGTGCCGGAGGGGCTGCCGCCGGCGATGGGCGACCTGAACCAGCTCGAGATGGCGCTTCTCAACCTCAGCGTGAACGCGCGCGACGCGATGCCGGAGGGCGGGACCCTGCGCATCTCGGCGGGCGTCGAGGCCGTGGAGGCCGGCCACCGGGCGACGCTCCGGCCCGGCCCCTACATCCGGCTGTCGGTCGCCGATACCGGCACGGGCATGGACGAGGCGACGCTCGCGCGGGCGGTCGAGCCGTTCTTCTCGACCAAGGGCATCGGCAAGGGCACGGGCCTCGGCCTGTCGATGGTGCACGGCCTCGCCTCGCAGCTCGGCGGCGCCCTCACCATGCGCAGCCGGCCGGGCCTCGGCACCCATGTCGAGCTGTGGCTTCCCTTGAGCGACGCGGCGCCGGACCAGCCGGAGACCGGGGTCGAGGCCCCCGACGCGCCGCCCGCGCGCCGGACCGCGCTCCTCGTCGACGACGAGGACCTCGTCCGCATGAGCACGGCCGACATGCTGGAGGACCTCGGCTACACGGTGATCGAGGCGGGCTCCGGCGAGGAGGCGATGCGCCTCGTCGCCCGCGGCGAGCCCTTCGACCTCCTGGTGACCGACCACCTGATGCCGGGCATCACCGGGACCGACCTCGCCCGGGCCCTGCGCACCGCCCGGCCCGGCGTGCCGGTGCTGCTGGTCTCGGGCTACGCCGAGAGCGAGGGCGTCGCCGCCGACCTGCCGCGGCTCGTCAAGCCGTTCCGCAAGGCCGACCTCGCCGCGAGCCTGGCGCAGCTGGCGGCGGGCTGATGCCCGCGCCGCCGGCAGCGGCCGTCACGCCCCGCCCGGGTTCGCGACAAGGCGCGCCGCGAGGTCGAGGCTCGCCGCGAGGGCGCGGGCGAGGTCGTCCTGCCCGAAGAGGCTGGCGAGGCGCACGATCCCGGCGAGCCTCCCCTCCGGCAGGTCGGCGAACCCGCTGGCGAGGACGACCGGCAATCCCGGCCGCTCGGCCCGGACGGCCTCGATCAGCCGGGCGCCGGTCATGCCGGGCATCGCCCGGTCGGCGATCATCAGGTCGATGGCGGCTTCGCGCAGCACCTGCAGGGCCTGCGCGCCCGACGCGGCCTCGACCACGGCGTGGCCGAGATCCTCCAGCAACGCCGTACCGTTCATCGGCACGAGGGGATCGTCGTCCACCATCTGGATGGTCATGGCCGGGAGCACCGGAGGCTCGGGCGGCCGCGCCGCGACCTCGCCCAACGGCAGGCCTGCCCCGGCGACCGGCAGCCAGATCTCGGCGCTGGTGCCCTCTCCCGGCGCGCTGCGGAGCCGCAGGCGCCCGCCCGACGGCTCGGCGAAGCCGTGGATCATCGACAGGCCGGGGCCGGTGCCCGTGCCGACGCCCTTGGTGGTGAGGAACGGTTCCGCCGCCCTGGCGAAGGGCCGCCTCGCCCATCCCCGTGCCGGTATCGCCGACCGACAGGCAGACATAGCCGCCCGGCGCGAGGCCCGCTGGCCCTGTTCGTCCGCGCTGTCGCCGCCCTCGTGAGTGCGGCGCTGGAGCGCCCGGCCATCGCCGCCGTGCTCCTGATCGCCGGATTCGGCCTCGTCGCGGTGCTCGACCCGGTCGCCGCCCGGCGCGGCGAGACGCCGCTGTTCTTCGCGCGCCTGCGGCCGGTGCAGAGGCCGCTGGCGATCGTGAGCCTCGCGGTGCGGGTCTCCGGGCCGTAGGGCGAGCCCGATCGACGATCCCCCGCGGAGGTCCGGGGCCGAGCCGGTAGAGGGCCGATTCGCGCCCGGGCCTCCGCGTGGAGCGGCGGCGGCAGGCGAGACCATGACGCGATCGGTGATGTGCTCGTCCTCGCGCTTGGGTCATTCATCTTACCGACGACAAGGAACCCGTTCGTCGTCGCGATGTGCCCCTGCGTCACGACCCATTAAACCGGCCGCGCGGATCGCCGCGGCAACTGGTCCGCGCCGCGAGGTCCAACGTCGAGATCGTCCCCGTCGCCGATCTCGAACGCCGCGACGGGATCATCATCAGAGTCAGGCGACGAGCGTCGTGACTGGGAGTCCGCCGCGCTCGCATGGCATCGGGATTCATTCATCGAAACCCACATAGTTGGTGGATTTACTTTTCACAAGAAAACTTTCACGCGCCAGGGCGGGCTCAGATCGCCGCCAATGCTCAGTTTCGGAGCGCCGTCCCTGGTCAGGCGCATCGGACCATCGTGAGCAGCGTCTCGAAAATACGTCGATCGCTACGGAATTTGTCCGCTGATGTCGGCCTGCCTCTGCGGATTAATGCCTGCGAAATCATTGTGACGCAGGATAACTCAAAGGAAGCTGCCGATAGCATGATGTCCATCCGTGCCATGTTCAAGGGAAGGCCGGTCGGCGTGGCATTGGCGCTGCCGCTCTGCTGCCTGTTCCAGGCCGCCGGAGCCGGCGGGCTCCCGCCGCCGTCCCGGCAGGACCTCCAGATCCTCGGGCGGATTCTCTCGTTCCGTGAGGCGCAGGGCTCCGGCGCGGCGCCGATCGCCATCGTCTACAACCCGACCGATGCCCAGTCGCTCGGCGAGGCGCAGGCCTTCGCCGAGCTGATGGGGAGCGGGGTCGCGGTCGGCAACCTGATCCTGCGCCCGCTCCTGATCGAGCAGGGGCGCCTCGGCGGCGCCTCGGGCTATGCGGCGATCCTGACCGCGGCCGCCGTCGACACCGGCATCGTCCGGGCCGCCGTCCGCCAGCACCAGATCCCCTGCATCACCCGTCAGATCGAGCAGGTCGCGCACGGCGCCTGCACCGTCGGCTTCCGTTCGAACCCGAGCATCAGCATCGCCTACAGCAGCGCCAACGCCGCCGCGGCCGGCATCCGGTTCGCCACTGCGTTCATCATGATGGTCCGTGAAGTATGAAGGCGCGCAAGCTGGCAGCGACGCTGCCTTTCCTGATCCTGTCCGCCGCCTCGGCGCGGGGACAGACGATCGACTACACGGCCGCCGAGCAGATGCTGGGCGAGCCGGTGACGACATCGGTGACGGGCAAGCCGCAGCGGGCGAGCGACGTGCCGGCCAACCTCGAGATCGTGACGGCCGACCAGATCCGGCGCTCGGGCGCGATCTCGATCCCGGAGGTCCTGCGCTTCGTCACGGGGCTCGACGTCCGACGCTACGGCCAGCTCAACTTCGCCGTCGGCATCCGCGGCTACAACACCGCGCTCAATCCCCGCGTCCTCGTCCTGCTCGACGGGCGCCAGGTCTATTCCGACGATTACGGGACGACCGCCTGGCCGCTGATCCCGGTGGCCCTGAGCGAGATCCGCCAGATCGAGATCATCAAGGGGCCGAGCGCCGCGCTCTACGGCTTCAACGCGGTCTCCGGCGTCATCAACATCGTCACCTACGATCCGCTGCGCGACCGGCAGAACACGGCCCGGACCGCCGGCGGCACCCAGAACCAGGCCTACGGCGAGGTCGTCGCCACGGGTCAGACGCCCGATGCCGTCGGCGTGCGCCTCTCGGCCAAGGGCTTTCGCGGCGACGAGTTCCGCGGCCTGCCGCCCGGCGTCACCGACCAGCCGCGCAGCGGCACGGCGGCGCTGGATCTGCGCGCCCGCCTCGCGCCGGGTATCGAGTGGACGCTGTCGGGCTCCGCCGGCTCGCTCACGACCGCCACCTACTCGGATATCGGCCTGTACCAGCCGCTGTCGAACGACAATGCCAGCCTGCGCTCTAAGCTGTCGGTCGATACCGAGCTCGGCCTGCTGCAGCTCGACGCCTATCACAACCGGAACAACCTGCAGGTCGCGGGGATCAGCCCCCAGTCGTGGCGGCAGGACGTGTCGGTCGTGCAGGCGAGCGACGTCTTCAAATGGGGGGCGGACCACACCTTCCGCATCGGCGCGGAATACCGCAACAACACGATCGCGTCGAACCGCAGCTTCAGCGGGACGCTGGGCTACCAGATCGGCGCCGGGTCGGCGATGTGGGAGTGGCAGATCCTGCCCGACCTGTCGCTCACCAACGCGGTCCGTGTCGACGCCCTGTCGCTCAAGCATGACGGGCCGCAAGTCACGATCCCGGGCGTCGGGCCGCTCTACCGCGACGTCACGCTGGTCGAACCGAGCTTCAACAGCGGCGTCGTCTATCGCGCCACCGAGCTCGACACGGTCCGGCTCACCGCGGGGCGGGCCGTCCAGCTTCCGAGCCTGCTGAACTTCGGCTTCACGGCGAGTATCGGCCCGCTCGTCATCGCCGGCGATCCGGGGCTCCGGCCCTCGGCGGTGACCAATGCCGAGATCGCCTAAGACCGGGCCCTGCCGGCCCTCTCGTCGGTGCTGCGCGCCGCCGTGTTCCGGCAGGAGACCGACACGACGCTCGGCTCGCCGTTCGGGTCTGGGCTCACCATCCTCCCCACCGGGCAGCCCGCGGCGCTGGCGCGCAACTTCAAGGGCAGCGAGCAGGTCGGGGCCGAGATCGGCCTGCGCGGGGCGGCGGACGGGTTCCGCTGGAACGCGAGCTACGCCCTCGCCGCGGTCCACGACCGTACCCCGGCCCCCGTGCTCCTGGCCGCCCCCTCGGTGAACTACGAGCGCCAGACCCCGGTGCATGCGGTGATCGCCGGCGCCGGATGGACCTGGGAGCGGTTCGACATCGACGCGCAGCTGCGCTGGCAATCGCGCTACCAGGATTACCGGTTCGACGCGACCCTCCTGGCGGCACTCCCGGTGGTCGTCCCGAATTTCGTGACCGCCAACCTCCGCCTCGCCTACCGCCTGACGGACTCGGTCGTCGTCTCCCTCACCGCCGAGCAGATCAACCGCCAGTTCCAGACGCAGACGGCCGGCGTCGCCACCGAGCGCCGGGTGTTCGGCGGCGTCCAGGCCCAATTCTAACGACGTTGCGCCCGCACGGGGGCGTCGCCCGAACCCATCCAGTGCCGTTCGTCGCATCTCTCGAGGTCAGGCCGGTCCTATGCATCACCTCCTCGCGGCTCTGCTCAACCACCGCGAGCCCGCGTCTCTCCTCCTCGTCGCCCTGGCGGCGATGGCCGGCGGCCTGCTCGCCAGCCTCACCCTGGGCGGACGCACCCGTGCCTGGCCGCTCTGGATGCGCATCGGCGCGTTCGCCGCCTCCGTGACGGGCACGTCCTGGCTCGCCTTCACCCTGGCCCTGCGCGGCAGCTTCCCCCAGCTCACGGTCGCCGTCCCCCTGACCTGGATGGGGCCGGCCCTGGCGCTCTCCTTCGCGACCGCGGCCGCCGCCGGCCTGCTCCAGCTGCGCGGTACCCGGACCGCCCGCAACGGCATGCTCGCCGGCTCGGTGCTGTCCTCGGGGACCTCCTGCATGCTGTTCACCGCGATGGCGGGCCTCGTGCGCCCCTGCGCGCTGTCCTACGACCTCACCGCCGTGATGATCGCGATGGTGCTGGGCGCGGCCCTGTGGAGCTTCGCCCTCTGGGAGGGCACCGGGAGGGGCGGCCGGCGCCGCGCCCTCCTCGGCACGGCCCTGGTCGGCGTCGCCGTCACGATCCTGGCCGTCGGGTCGCTCGCTGCGATCCTGCCCCTGGAGGAGTGGCTCACCGCGATCGCACGCCCCGACGACCTCTCGACCGCGCCGATCTTCATCATCGTGGCGGCCGAAGCCGGCGCCGTCCTGGTGCTCAGCCTGTTCGGCTCGCTCGTCGACAACCGGGTCGCGGCCCGCGACCGCCTCGAGGCGGCCCGCATGCGCCAGCTCGCCGACAGCACCTTCGAGGGGATCGTCATCCACCGCGACGACCGGATCCTGGACGGCAACGAGCGGCTGACGGCGCTGCTCGGCCTCGACCCGTCGAACCTGGGCGAGCATCGCCTGTCGCGCTTCGTCGACGCCGAGGCGCTGGCCCTCAGCGTCGCGGCGAAGGCCGGCCTGCCGATCGAGGCGACGGTCACGGCGGTGGACGGCGAGACGCTGCCCGTCGAGCTTCTCTCTCGCCCGATCAGCTTCGGCAACGAGCCGGCCGTGGTCACGGCCCTGCGGGACGTGCGCGAGCGCAAGGCGTCCGAGCAGCGCATCTACTTCATGGCCCACCACGACATGCTGACGGAGCTGCCCAACCGGGCGGCGTTGGGCGAGCACCTCGACGCCGCCCTGCGGGCAGCGGATCGCACGGGCGGATCGATCGGCGTGCTGTGCCTCGATCTCGACGGGTTCAAGCTCGTCAACGACACGCTCGGCCACGCCGCCGGCGACCAGCTCTTGCGCCAGGTCGCCGACCGGCTGCGGGCGGCCTGCCACGCGGGAGACTTCGTCGCCCGGATCGGCGGCGACGAGTTCGTGATCGTGCATCGCGTCGAACCGGGTCTCGAGGATTCGGCCACCGCGCTCGCCCGGCGCATCATCGACGGGTTGACCGAGAGCTTCACCCTCGACAGCCAGATCGTCTCGGTCGGCACCAGCATCGGCATCGCCCGGTCACCGGAGCACGGCGGACGGGGGGCGGACCTGCTCAAGAACGCCGACATCGCGCTCTACAAGGCGAAGGACGACGGACGCGGCTGGTACTGCCACTTCCAGGTCGGCATGGACGAGGCCCTGGGCGAGCAGCGCGCCCTCGAGCAGGACCTGCGCAGCGCCATCGAAGGCGAGGAACTCGAACTGCACTACCAGCCCCTGTTCGACGAGACCCGTCGCCTCATCGCGTTCGAGGCGCTGGTGCGCTGGCGTCACCCCGTGCGCGGGATGATCTCGCCGGCCGACTTCATCCCGCTGGCCGAGCGCAGCGGCCTCATCGTCGGGCTGGGCAAATGGGTGCTCGATACGGCCTGCCAGGCTGCCGCGGCCTGGCCGGCGGATTGCCGGATCGCCGTGAACCTGTCGCCGGCCCAGTTCCTGCGCGGCAATCTGCTGTCCGTGATCGAGGGCGCGCTGGCGACGTCGGGCCTCGCACCCGAACGGCTCGAGCTCGAGATCACCGAGGGCGTCCTCCTCGACAACACCGAGAAGTCCATGCAGATCCTGCATGCCATGCGCAGGCTCGGCGTTCGCCTCGTGCTGGACGATTTCGGGATCGGCTATTCCAGCCTGTCGTACCTGCACCGCTTCCCGCTCGACAAGCTGAAGATCGATCGGTCCTTCGTCCAGCGCCTCGAGCACGAGCCGCGGGCGCGCGTCATCGTCCAGGCCATCATGTCGATGAGCCGCGAACTCGCCCTGCGCGTGACCGCCGAAGGCGTCGAAACCGAGGCGCAATTCGACATCCTGCGCGCGCAGGGCTGCCGTGAGCTGCAAGGGTTCCTGCTCGACCGACCGGCCAACTACGCCGAAACGGTCAGGCTCGTGACGGATTTCGCCGGCGCGCGTGCATCCGAGTCTCCGCAGGATCGCCAACTGCACCATCTGCAGCGGCGCTTGAACGTCGCATGATCGACGCGCCGGGGCCGGGATCCGGCGACGGGCCGCCCCGCCCTTGAACCGGCCGAGGCGAAATCCTCCGTCGTCATCCTGGAGCCGCGTGGGGAGACCGTGCGGGCTCGCCCACCCCCCTCGAACGAGTTCGAAGGTGCCGCAGCCTCACTCCACCGCGTTCGGCGCCACCACGTTGCCGGTGCCGTTGTCGCGGTTGTCGAGGCTGCTGCCGAACGGGTAGCCGGCATCCTCGCCGCAGGTCAGCCGCCAGCCGTTGCGGGAATTCACCACGATCGGCGCGGCCTGGAAAAAGCCGCCGGTGCGGAAGAGGTTTCCGGTCACGACGTTGTCGGACGGGGTCTGGTGGCGGACCGTGCCGCCCTCGCCGCAATTGCGGTAGAGGCGCACGCCGCCCTGGCCGCGCAGGGTGAAGCGGTTGCCGGTGATGTGGTTGCGCGCCGAGCCGTCGACGGCGACGAGCTCGCGCCCGGTCTCGGTCTCGAGGTCGTTGTCCTCGATGCGGTTCTCCGCGCTCTCGGCGTCGAGGTAGAGCGCCGTCGAGACCGAGCGGCCGGTGAGGCGCGAGTCCCGCAGGGTGACCCGCGTCACGCCGGGGCCGAGATAGAGCGGGATCGGCCCGGCGGCGACGATCGTCGTGCCGGTGATCGTCACGCCGGTCGGTGCTGCGCGCTGCGCACGCTCGGTATGGCCGAGGCTGTGGGAGGAATCGCGCAGGATCGGCCCCTGCCCGTTCTCGGCCATGCCCCAGATCCGGACGTGGCCGTACACGGTGCAGTCGCGGATATGGACGTCGGAGGGGCGGTCCCACCCCTCCCCCGGGCGCGCGGGCGGGCGCGAGCGGATCGCGATCGTGTAGGCGCCGAGACGGGCCGGCTCGCCCGGCACGCCGAGGCTGGCACCGGCGCAGTCGAGGGTGACGCCGGAGGCCGCCGCCCCCTCGATCACGAGGCGCTTGCGCACCCGGTCGTCCGGCGCGAGGCGCAGCGAGCAGGTGAGCGAGATCTCGTCCCCGTCCGCGCCCGGCGGCGCGAGCAGGCGGGCGCGAAAGGCGGCGTCGCAGGGCGCGGCCGCGACCCGGCGCACCAGGGCCGGCGGATCGGGCGGCGTCGTGAACGGGACCGGCATCGCGTCAGGCGCACGGAAACGGGCGGGGCCTGAGCGACCCCACCCGTCCCGGGCAATGAGACATGCGGGAGGGCCGGACCATCGGTCCGGCGGCGCGGCTGCCTACCAGCGGCCGCTGGTCGCGGAGTGCATGCTGCGCTCGACGGCGGCGAGGGCGCTGGCCTCGGCCTTGGCTTCCGTCGGATGCGGACGATCGGAGCGCTCGATGAGCTTGCCGTTCCGGCGAATGGCCCACTGGTACTGGCCGGCCGGCTTGGTGATGGGGGAGATCTCGATGGTGTAGGGAGTGGAGCTGTTCTCTGACATGCCACCCATATAGGGGCGAGCCGGGCGCATTTCCAGCCGGGGGCGGAAACTCCGGTGCCGAGGGCCGGCGGCGCGGCTTCTCGGCGCCTGGCTCGCGCCCGCTCACCGCTCAGGCCGGCATCCGTCCGCCCCCCGTCCCCCGCCGGCGCTCGGCCGCGTCGCGCGCGGCCGCGGCGGCCAGGGCCACCCGGTCCGGCACGTCCTCCTCCGAGCCCCACCAGATCGTCTCGCCGCTCGCCATCCGGGCGTAGCGGGCCTGGCCGCAGAGGCCGACCTCGACGACGCGCCCGAACCGATCCGACCTGCGTCCGAACTCCATGATCCGTGCTCCCGCTTCGTGTCCGCCGGGGTGTCCCGCACGGGACCCGGCACGCCGTCCCGCAAGCGAACGGCCGAAGGCGGCGACGGTTCGAGCTTGGCCGTCCGTCGGTTCATCCACCGATGCGACGCGGTCGTCCGTCATGGGCGATACGGTACTCAGGTATCGCGTCACAATGTTTTCCGGACGGGGGCGGACCCGCGCGCCGCCATCCGCGACGACGGATCTTCGGGGCGACCGGTCCCCCGTTCCTTGTTATCTGCGAATTGTTCAATCTTGACGATTGACCTTGCAACGAGCGGCGCCCATCACGGAGGAGGTTGGTAATCGGAAGAGAAAATGGACGACGCTGCTCCCCCCACATCCCCGCTGATCGAGCTGACGAGCGACATCGTCGGCGCCTACGTCTCGAACAACAACCTGCGCCCGGCTGATCTGCCCGGCCTGATTGCATCGGTACACGCCTCGCTGACCGGTCTCGGCCAGCCGGCGGCGGCGCCCGAGGAGGATCACAAGGTCACCGCGGCGCAGATCCGGAAATCGGTGACGCCGGACAGCATCACGAGCTTCCTGGACGGCAAGCCGTACAAGAGCCTGAAGCGCCATCTGACGACGCGCGGCTTCACGCCGGACGAATACCGCCAGAAGTTCGGGCTGCCCTTCGACTACCCGATGGTCGCCGCCACCTACGCCGCCCAGCGCTCCGAGCTCGCCAAGAGCCTGGGCCTCGGCCAGATCCGGCGCGAGCGCGCCGCGGCGCAGCGGGCCGAGGCCGAGGCGAAGGCCGAGCCTGCGGTCCCGGCGCGCCGGGGCCGGCCGCGCAAGGCCGAGGCCGCCGGCAACGGCTGAGCCCGCCCGTCCGGAGATCGCGGACGGGGGACCGGGCGGCTCACAGCGAGCCGCCGCCGCAGATCACCAGCTGCTGGCCCGTCACCGCCGCCGCCTCCGGCGACAGGAAATAGGCGACCGCCGCCGCCACCTCCTCGGGCCGGATGAACCGTCCGAGCGGCGGACGCTTCGGCGCGAGCCCGCCGCGGGCGGGATCGCTCAGCATCGGGGTCTCGGTCGCCGCCGGGGCGACGACGTTGACGGTGATCCCCAGGGGCATCAGCTCGGCGGCCCAGGAGCGGGCGAGCCCCGCGAGCGCGGCCTTCGAGGCCGCGTAGGCGCCCCGCCCGGCCGCCCCGGTGGCGGTACGGCTGCCGATCAGGACCACGCGGCCGCCCTCCGCCATGCGCGGCACCAGCACGTCGGCGAGCCGCGTCGCCGCCTCGACGTGGAGCCGCCACATCCTCGCCCCGTCCGCCGGGTCCGCCTCGCCGAGGCGGCCGACGCGCAGGAGCCCGGCGGCGTGGACGAGGGCGTCGACCCGCATGTCGCCGAGCGCCGGCGCGATGGCGTCGAGGTCCGAGAGATCGAGGGCGAGGTGGCGGTAGCGCGGATGCGCGGGCCCGCCCTCCCCCCGGCTCACCCCGGTCACCTGCCAGCCCTCGCCGAGGAGCCGCGCCGCGATCGCGGCGCCGATGCCGGAGCTCGCCCCCGTGACGAGGGCGTGCCTGTCCGCCGCCTCACTCACCGGCCGCCACCCAGGCCTCGCTCACCCGCACGTACTTGATCGCCTGGCGGTGATACGTGAAGGCGACGTGGATCGCGCCGTCCGGCGACTGGGTCACGGACGGGTAGGACAATTCGCGGTTCGAGCGGTCGCGGGAATTGTTGGTCATGCAGTAGCCGTCGCCGACCGCGAGGTTGCGCCGCTGCGGCCAGGTCCGGCCGCCATCGGGCGAGATGGCGAGCGTCAGCGGCGCCCGCGGCGTGCCCCAGAACGCCGTGCGCTTGTCCGGATCGATCGCGGCGGGCGTCGCGGCGGGCGCCTCGCCCTCGTCCTCGATCTCGTCGTAGAGCGAGGCCCGCCGCTCGGTCGCGGCCTCGGCGTTGACGGCGTTGTAGACGAGGGCGACGTGGCCGTTCGCCAGCAGGGCCGCCTGGATCGACGAGTTGTTGTTCGGCAGCACCGTCGGCACCGGCGCCGACCAGGTCTCGCCGCCATCCGTCGAGCGGCTCTCGTGGATCGCGTCGGCCCAGCGGCTGCGGAACAGCGCCAGCAGCGTGCCGTCGCGCAGCGGCACGACGCTCATGTGCACCGCCCCGGTACTGCCGGGCACCGCCACCTCGCGCCAGGTCCTGCCCTGGTCGGACGACAGCATCACCGCGCTGGTGTCGTCGTCGCCGACCCACTTCGCGCCCGGCACGCTCGGGCAGTGGAAGATCGGCAGGAGCCAGGTGCCGTTCTCCAGCACCACCGGCGGCTGGCGCACGAAGGTGCCGCAGCCCTCCCGCTGCGCGAACAGGGTCTCGATCGCCCCCCAGGTCAGGCCGTGGTCGCGCGAGATCCGCCGGCGCACGAAGGCGGTGTCCTGGTTGCCCGAGACCTGCGCGGTCCAGATCAGCCAGAGCTCGCCGGTCGGCGCGTCGAACAGGATCGGGTTCTGCTCCGAGCGGGCGGGATCGTCGGAGAGCTTCTGCGCCTCCGACCACGTGTCGCTGCCGGCCGGCAGGCGCGAGCCGTAGACCGAGATGTCGGCCATGCCCTCCTGCGTGCCGCCGAACCACACGCAGGCGAGGTCGCCGTTCGGCAGCGCCAGGATGTTGGCGGCGTGGTTCTGCACGCACGGGCTCGGGATGAAGGCCTCGCGGCGCAAGGGGTCGCCGGAGACGGGCTGGACCGCGCCGGTGCGGGTCGATGTCTCGATGGTGTCGAGCATGGGGGTCTCCGTGGGTTCAGGCGGTGGTGGCGGGACGGGCGGGCTCGACCTTGGCGGTCTCCTTGTCGCCCCAGCGGAACAGGCGCTCGACCCCCATGACGAGGAGCGGCGCGAGGGCGGCGATGTACATGTTGTCGATGCCGTAGGGATTGCCCATCGCGTACCAGACCGTGGTGGCGAGCGCCGCGCCGAGGAGCCCCAGCGTCGCGCCACGGTTCGAGCCGAACCAGGGCAGGTAGAAGCCGACCATCGCGACGATCGAGATCGACAGGCGCAGCGCCCGGGTGAAGAACGACAGCTTCAGGATCTCCGGGATGAAGAACACGAAGACCAGCGGCACCACCGCGATGACGAGCGAGAACACCCGGGTCATGCGCAGCTCCCGGGCCGGGTCCGGCTTCCAGTACGGCACGTAGAAGTCGCGCACCACCAGCGACGCGATGGCGAGCGCCACGGTGCTGACGCTGACGAAGATCGAGGCGACGAGCGAGGTGGTGACGACGCCCGCGAGCAGCGGGTGCATGGTCTTGAGGAAGATCGGCAGCGCGTAGAGGCTGCTCATGTTCGGGTAGAGCGTCTTGGCGGCAAGCCCGATCAGCGCCAGCACGAGGCCCAGCGGCAGGCAGAACGCCGCCGCGTAGAGCGCCGAGGCGCGGGCGGCCGACGCGCTCTTCGTCGAGGAGATCGCCTGGACGATGAACTGGGTCGAGAAGATCGCGCCCACCGTGCCGAAGGTCCAGGCGAAGATGGTGGCCCCGCCGATCTTGCCGTCCCAGGTGAAGTATTCCGGCGGCAGCGCCGCCTGCATCGGGGCGATGCCGCCGGTGGCCGAGAGCGCGGCCCACAGGATGATGCCGATCCCTGCGACCTTGATCGCGCTGTGCAGGATCGTCACCCAGGCGACGCCCTTGAGCCCGCCGAACACGTAGTAGAACGTGCTCACCGCCGCGATGATGCACATCGCGGTCGGGATGTTGACCCGGAGCGCCGTCGAGATCGCGGCGGCGCCGCTGACGTAGTTGCCGACGTTCACCAGCAGCAGCGCGTAGATCATGATCACCGAGACGGTCATCATGGTCGACTTGCCGTATTTCTGCGCGATCGCGGCCGAGATGGTGTACTCGCCCGAATCGTAGATGCGGCGGACGATCAGCAGCCCGAACAGCAGGAAGCCGATCGAGGCGCCGAGCACCGACCAGGCGGCGGCGATGCCGGAATTGAATGCTTCCTGGGCGGTGCCGACCGTCGACTTGGCGCCGACGAATTCCGACATCAGCAGCACGCCGACGACGAGGGCCGGCATCGAGCGCGACGCGGTCATGAACTGGGCGTTGGTGCGGCTGCGCAGGCGCAGCGTCAGCCACCCGGTGAACAGGATGTAGGCGACCACCATGACCGCGATGGTCAGGCTCTCGCCCTCGGTGAATTCATGCATGGGCGTGTCCTCGGGATAAGGCTTTTGGGAGTCGATTGTTTCATGACCCGCACCCTTTCCCGGACGATTGCAGCGTCAGGGGAAGAAGATCCGGGATCCAGCCTAGGAAGTGCCGCGAAGCGGCTCTGTATGACGCGACGTTGCGAACGGACGGACGCTTCGCGACTTTTCGTGCTGGTTCCCGGATCTCCTTCCGCTTCGCTTCAGTCGTCCGGGAAAGGGGCCGTGATGGGGATGAGAGACCGGACCGGCATCTTGGCGCGCCGTTTCCCGGCCGATCTCAGGAGGCCCGGGCGAGCCCCTCGCCCGAGTCCAGCAGCGCGACGCGCTCGGCCTCGGAAAGCGGCATCAGCGGCGGGCGCAGGCGGTGCCAGTCCGGATCGCCCGTGCGCGCGGCGGTGAGCGCCTTGAGCGAGGCCATCTGGGCAAAGCGCGAGGCGCGCTCGCGGGTCGCCACCACACGGGCTTGCGCCGCCGCGACCTCGTCCGCCTTCGCCGGATCGGCGTGATGGTCGAAGACGAAGCGCAGGTCTCTCGCGCAGAGGTTGGTGGTCGCGGTGATCGCCCCGGCGCCGCCGATCGTCAGGAGCGGCAGCATCAGCGGGTCGGCGCCGGCCAGCACCGAGAAGCCCGGGAAGCGCTCGACCAGCGCCGTCATGTGGGCGAGGTCGCCCGACGAATCCTTGATGCCGGTGACGATGCCGGGGAAGCGCTCGCGCAGGGCCGCGATGACGCCGTGCGGGATCGGCACGCCGGACATCTGCGGGATGTGGTAGAGCACGACCCGCAGGCGGTCGTCGCCGACCCCCTCGATGATCCGCGAATACGCCGCGATCAGGCCGTCCTCGGAGACGCCCTTGTAGTAGAACGGCGGCAGCAGCACGACCGTCGTCACGCCGACCGAGAGGGCGTGGCGGGTGAGCGCCACGGTCTCGGGGATCGCCGCGACGCCGGTGCCGGGCATCAGCTGCGCGGGCGCGACCCCGCCCTCGAGCGCCGCCTCGAGCAGGCGCATCCGCTCGTCGGCCGAGAACGAGTTCGCCTCGCCGGTCGTGCCGAGCAGCGCCACGCCGGTGCAGCCCTCGTCGACGAGGTAGCGGCAATGCGCGGTGAAGGCCGAATAATGCGGGTTCAGGTCCCGGTCGAGGGGCGTCAGGGCGGCGCAGAACACGCCGCGGGGGAAGACGGGATCGGTCATGACGAGCGCTCTCAGCCGGCCGCGTGGTAGAGGGCGAGGATCTGGTCTTCGCCGATCTCGCGCGGGTTGTTGTCGAGGAGCCGGCGGATGGCGTGGGCCTCCGCCGCCATGGCGGGCAGGTCGCCGGCCGGCACCCCGTGGGCCGACAGGCGCATCGCGATGCCGAGATCGGCGCACCAGCGCGTCGTCGCCGCGACCACGGCCGCCTCGTCGTCGGTCTCGGGGAGGCCGAGGGCCGCCATCACCTGACGGGTCTTCTCCGGCACCGCCGGGGCGTTGAAGGCGAGGGTGTGCGGGAAGATCACCGCGCAGGCGAGGCCGTGCGGGATGTGGTGGCGGGTGCCGAGGGGATAGGCGACGGCGTGGCCCGCCGTGGTGTTGACCGGCCCGAGGCAGAAGCCGCCGTAGAGCGAGGCGAGCGCCAGCCCGGCCCGGGCCTCGCGGTCGCCCCCGTCGCGCACGGCGCGGGGCAGGAAGCGGCCGACGAGGCGGATGCCCTCGAGGGCGTAGAGGTCGATCAGGGGGTGGGCCTTGCGGCTGGTGAAGGCCTCGACGCAATGCGCCATGGCGTCGACGCCGGTCGCGGCGGTCACGGCGGCCGGCACCGTCATGGTGAGGTCCGGATCGATCACCGCGGCATCGGCCAGCATGAAGCGGCTCTGCACCGCGAGCTTGTTCTGGGTCGCGGGGTCGGTGACGAGCGCCCGGGTGCCGCCCTCGCTGCCGGTGCCGGCGGTGGTCGGCACCTGGATCAGGCCGATGCGGCGGCCCCGCACCTTCTCGGGGCCGACGACCTCGTGCAGGGTCTGGCCGCTGCCCGGCAGCACCGCGACGAGCTTGGCGAGATCCATCGCGCTGCCGCCGCCGAAGCCGACGACGAGATCGGGTTCGATCTCCCCGGCGAGCGCCAGCGCCCGGTCGAGGTTCGGGATGTCGGGCTCCGGCTTCACCTCGCCGAACACCCGCACCTCGCCGGGCAGGTCGAGGAGATCGACCCGGGCGGCGTTGAAGGCGTCGGCGACGACCAGGATGTTGCGGGCGCCCATCGCCCGGGCGCGGCGGCCGACATCCGTGACGGTGCCGGAGCCGAAGGCGATGTCGGGGCGGACGATCTCGATGGGGGAGTGGAGGGGGTTCACGCGGCGCTCCTCTGGGTGGTGGCAGTCGCGGCGAGCCGCTCGGCGTACTCGATGGCCTCGATCAGGCTGCGCTCGTTGGCGATGCCGCGGCCGGCGATGTCGAAGGCGGTGCCGTGATCGACCGAGGTGCGGATGATCGGCAGGCCGAGGGTGATGTTGACGCCCGACAGGTCGACCCAGCGGCCGGTCTCGGGATCGACCTCGAAGCCGAGCAACTTGACCGGGATGTGCCCCTGGTCGTGGTACATCGCGACGACCGCGTCGTACTGGCCGGCCCGGAGCTTGACGAACACCGTGTCGCCCGGGACCGGGCCGACGATGTCGAGGCCGTCCGCCACCTTGCCGGCGATCACCGGCGCGCTGACGTCGATGTCCTCGCGGCCGAACAGGCCGCCCTCGCCGGCATGGGGATTGAGCGCCGCGACGGCGATGCGGGGCTTCTCGAGGCCGATGCCCGTCAGCGCCGCGTGGGTGAGGTCGATGACGAGGCGCAGGCGCTCCGGCGTCAGGCGCTTGGGCACGTCCTGGAGCGCCACGTGGGTGGTGACGTGGCTCACCCGCATGTTGCCGTGGGCGAGCATCATCACCGAGCCGCGCACGCCGGTGAGCTCGGCCAGCATCTCGGTATGGCCGGCATAATGGTAGCCGGCGAGGTTCAGCGCCTCCTTGTTGAGCGGTGCCGTCACGATGCCGCCGATCGTGCCGTCGAGCGCGAGGCCCACGGCCCGCTCGATCGCCTTGTAGGCGAAGCGGCCGCCATCGGCGCTGAGCCGGCCCGGCTCGATCGGCGCGCCCTCCTCGTCGGCCTGGAGGCAGCACAGGGACGGCCAGTCGCCGTCACTCGACACCTCGGGGATCGCGACGTCGAGGCCGAGGGCGCGCTCCGCCCGCTTCAGGGCCGGGTTGCTGCCGATGACGACGAGCTTCAGGTCTCCGGCGGCGAGGCGATCGCGCAGCCTGTGGGCGGCCTTGACGATGATCTCGGGGCCGATCCCGGCGGGATCGCCCATGGTGATGGCGAGGTGGCGGGTCACGCGCGGGTCCTTTCCAAGATCAAGTCCTTTCCATGAGGAGGCCGTTCTCGCGCAGCAGGTCGCGCCAGAGCGTGGGCGTGCCGAACGCCCCGGATTTCGAGAGGATGTCGGTGCCGTCCCACAGGCCCCCGCGCATGCGCGAGCGGGGCAGGCCGGGGGCGACCTGGCCGGTGACGACCAGGGCCTCGGTGCCGAGCGACAGGCACAGCGCCTTCAGGGTCTCGCCGCCGGCGACCGCGAGGGTGCCGGGCGGCGGCAGGGCGCGGGCGAGGCGCCCGAAGGCAGCGGCGATGCGCTCGGCGGCCTCGCCCCGGGGGGTGCCTTCGGGCAGCGCGAGGCTCACCAGGGCGACGCCGTCGGCGGCCAGCCGGTCCGCGACCGGCGCGGCCGGGTCGCCCTCGTCCAGCACCAGCCGGTGCTCCGGGCAGAGGGCGAGCTGGCCTGCCGTCTCCGGCCGGTCCGAGCCGAACAGGCCGAGGACCGGGCCGCGCAAGGCCGCGCCGCCCGGAGCCGGGTGGGCACCGTGGCGGCGGGCGAGCGCCCCGGCGAGGCCGCCGCTGCCGCACCACAGGACCGGCGCGCCCTGCCCCAGGGCGGCGATCCGGTCGAGGTCGTCCTCCGTCGTCGCGTCGTAGACCGCGACGCCGTCGATCGGCCCCTCCGCGACGTCGGCGCGGCGGGCCGGCACGCCGGCCGCGCGCAGCGCCTCGGCGATGTCGCCCGACACGGCCTGCCACCCGTCGCCCGCGCGGGCGAGCTGGCGGCCGTCGCAGGTGCGCCGGCCCTGATAGGGGAAGGCCGGCGCCACGACGACGTGGCGCCGGCCGCCGAGGCAGGCGGCGAGCTCCGCCGCCCAGGGGCCGCGCAGCAGGCTGTCGACCTTCTTGAAGGCGATGCCGGCGCCGGCGAGCAGCGGGGAGGCGGCAGCGACGATCCGGCCCGCCTCCGCCGGCGCCCGCTCGCGGGTGCCGGTATCGAGGGCGAGGTTGGCCGCCTCCGGAACCGCCCCGCCGGTCCAGGCGACCGCGACCGGCCCGACGAGGCCGGTGAAGCCGGCCGCGGTGTCGAGGGTGCCGGTGAGGTCGTCGGCGATCAGCCGCAGGGTCGGCGGGGAGACGGACATGGCGGTCACGCGCGGCGGGTCGCGACGGAATTGGTTGACAACCTGACAACTCCACCGCTCAGGCCGAGCCGCAGCATCGCCGGGGCCGCATAGCGGGGGCGTCGGAATCCGGTATAGGGGCGGCCGGCCGGTCGATCGCCCGGTCGCGCGCGGAGCGGGAAGACCGGGTCAAGGGGTCGATCCGCACATCCACGGGCTTCCGCCATCTCGCTCCTCCCGCCCGACACCGCTCCGGCGCCGAATTTGTTGTAAACTTGTTATGGGGTACGAGAGGGCGGGCGGGGTTGTCAAGCGAGCGGTTGCGGTGTGCGGCATCATCGCGTTGCGCGGGTAGGTCCGGTCGGCGGCGGGCCGGGGCCTGGGATGCGGGCGGGCGGCCGGACTGGCCCTTCTCCCACACGGGGGAAGGGAAGAGGTTTTCTACCTTTGCTTGGACGGGAATTACGGGGACAGGAATTGCGGGCGGCATATCATTTAACGTAAGACCACAAGATCTAATTATAATATAAATTTCTCATATCTTCGTGGACAGTCGCGCTTGGATGAAGCCTATCGATATTGATGCGGTTGAACGAAATATCACGCCATCCGAATCGAGGAAAAAATCGAAATTCCACCTTCGAGTAATCATGCCATTACAACGACAAATCCAGCAACCGCCCCTCGAACAACCGGTCGCGCGACGAGCAGATGTGGCGGTGCATCCGGTCGCGCGCGGTCTCGGCGTCGCCGTCGCGGATCGCCGCGAAGATCGCGCGGTGCTCGTCGAGCACGCCCTGCAGGCCGGAATTGGGTCCGAGCAGCGCCAGGCCGTGGATCTTCATGCCGACGGCGATGTGCGATTGCAGCGCCTGCAGCGAGGCGCCGTAATAATGGTTGTTCGAGGCCTCGGCGATGGCGAGGTGGAAGGCGAAATCGGCGTCGTCGCGGTGCTGCTGCTGGCGCGTCGCGGTGTTCATCAGGTCGAGGGCGGCGCCGATGCGGGCCAGCGCGGCGGCGTTGCGCCGGAGCGCGGCGTAGCGGGCGCCCTCCGGCTCGATCGTCAGGCGGAACTCGTAGCAGCGCTGGATGTCGGCGATGCTCTCGACCGGGGCGTAGCCGAGGGCCGGCGCCCGCCCCTGCCCGCGCACGAAGCTGCCGGCGCCCTGCCGGGACACGATGACGTTCTCCCGCCGCAGCCGCTCCAGCGCCGCGCGGACCACCGGGCGCGAGACCTTGTAGCGCGAAGCCAGCTCGTTCTCGCTCGGCAGCTTCTGGTTCTCGGCGTAGGTGCCGCCGGCGATCTCGGTCAGGAGGCCGTGATAGACGCCGTCGGCGAGGCCGGACGGGCGCGCGGTGTCCGGCTCGGACTCGACGAGATCCTGAACTGCCGACGACATGGACTCTCCTGGCCTTGGGGGAACTGGCCTTGCGGGAACTGGCCGGGCGGGGACGGCCTTCCGGGGCGGCGGCCTCGGCCGCCCACCTGTCGACAAGTATGCCGCGTCCCGCCCAGGCAGCGCAAGCTTGTTAAATGTTGTCAGGCGCGTTGTCGCGGGTCTGGCATTCCCGGGGCGGGTTGGTCGCCCGCGCCCCGCCGGGCGATGCTCCGCCGCCAAGAATGCCAGAACCAAGAATGCCAGAACGACGAAATCCCGGGAGGACGCAGGATGCCGGCCCACGACCCCATGCCCTACCGGACGCAGAACTGGACCGTTACGAAGCCGGTCGCCTCGGGCCGGGACGGGATCGTCGTGGCCCAGAACCGCGAGGCTGCCGAGGCCGGGGCGGCGATCCTGGCCGCGGGGGGCAATGCCGCCGACGCGGCCGTCGCCACCGCCTTCGCGCTCGCGGCGGTCGAGCCCTGGAACAGCGGGCTCGGCGGCATCGGCTTCGCGCTGGTGCTGCCGGCCGGCGCGGCCCGCGCCAGGGTGGTGGATTTCGGACCGGTCTCGAGCCGCAACACCCGGGCCGCGGACTATCCCCTCACCGGGCGGGAGAAGCGCGACCTGTTCACCTGGCCGGAGGTCGCGGGCGACCGCAACGTCCACGGGCCGCTCTCGTTCTGCATCCCCTCGGCGGTGGCGGGCTATGCCACCCTGCACGAGACGTTCGGGACCGGCCGCCCGGTGGCGGAGCTCCTGGCGCCCGCGCTGGCGCTGGCGCGCCGGGGCCTCGCCCTGGACTGGTTCACGACGCTCAAGATCGCCTCCTCGGCCGCGGTGCTGCGGCTCTACGAGGAGAGCGCGCGGATCTACCTGCCGGACGGGTTGCCGCCGGTGCCGCCCTACCAGGGCACGCCCGGCTTCCGGCCGCTCGGGCGGCTACCCGGGACGCTGGAGCGGCTGGCGGAGGCCGGACTGCGCGACTTCTACGAGGGCGGGATCGCCCGCGACCTCGCCGCCGACATCGCCTCCCTGGGGGGCGTCGTCGACGGCGCGGACCTCGCCGGCTGCCGTGCCGCGATCCGCGATGCGCCGACGATCGCCTGGCGCGGCGACCACCTCGTCCACACCGCCGGCGGGCTCACCGCCGCGCCGACCCTGGCCGAGGTCGTCGCCGGCATGGACGGCGTGGCTCGGGCCCCCGGCGGCCCCGGCGCCGCCTGGTTCTCGGCGCTCTCGCGGGTGATGCGCGACGCCTATGCGCGGCGCCTCCACGGGTTGGGGGCCGCAGGAGAGCCGGGCGAGACCTGCACGACGCACCTCACCGTCGTCGACCGGGACGGGATGATGGTGTCGATGACGACGACGCTGCTCTCCTCGATGGGCAGCCGGGTCGTGCTGCCGACGACCGGCGTCCTGATGAACAACGGCGTGATGTGGTTCGATCCCCGTCCCGGCAGCGCCAACCCGATCGCCCCGGGCGCGCGCCCGCTCTGCAACATGTGCCCGGTGATCGTCACGCCGCGCTCGGGCGAAGGCCCGCGCATCGCCGCGGGCTCCTCCGGCGGGCGGCGCATCCTGGCGAGCGTGTACCAGACCCTCGCCTTCCTGCTCGATTTCGGCATGACGGAGCAGGACGCGGCCCATGCCCCGCGCATCGACGTCTCGGGGCCGGACGGGACGAGCGCCGATGCCCGGCTCCCGTCGGAGGTGCGCGACGCGCTCGCGGCGGCCGGCCCCCTCGCGGTGGTGGAGCACGGCGTCCTGCCGATCAACTTCGCCTGCCCGAACGTCGTGAGGCTCGAGGGCGGGAGCGCGACGGGGTGCAGCGACGTCGCCTCGCCGTGGTCGGCCGCGGTGGCGGCGACCGCGATGTGACGGGCAAAGCCGGTCCCTGCTCAGCCCCGCCCGACAGCGTCGGGCCTGAAGAACAGGCCGGCCTGGAGGCTGGCCCCGATCCGCTCGGCCCGCTCCTGCAGGGCGTGAGCGTCCTCGGGAGGAAAATGCGCCTGCGCGGTCTCCCCGAACAGCGCGAGCCAGCGCGTGAAATGCGCCGGCTGCAGGCTGCCGAGGGCCTGATGCGTCCCGAAGGGATTGCCCTTGTAGCGGCCGGTCTTGAACAAGACCGAAGACCAGAACGCCTCGACCGTCGCCATGTGCCGTGGCCAGGCGGCGTCCGGGATCGCCGCCGCGAAGACCGGGCCGAGGAGCGGGTCGCGGCGGACCCGCGCGTAGAACTGCGCCAGGAAGGGAGCGAGGCTGCTGTCGTTCAAGGTCATGCCGGTCAGATGTCGATCGATCCGCACCCGGGCAAGGGAGCCGGGCCGCGCCTGTCCGCACCGTGACCGATACCGGCCTCAACCGGGCTTGAACATCAGCCCGGCCTCGCGAAAGCCCCCGTCGACGTTGAGGGTGTGGCCGTGGATGTAGCGGGCCTCGTCCGAGCACAGGAAGACCGCCGCGTCGGCGATCTCCTCCGGGGTGCCGTAGCGGGTCATCGGGATGCGGGCGGCGTAGGCCTCGCGGGTCGCCCGGTCGTGCATCGCCTTGGCGATCTCGGTCTCGATCGCGCCGGGGGCGATGTTGTTGACGTTGATGTCGTGGTGGGCGAGCTCGACCGCCATCACCTTGGTCAGCAGCTCGAGCCCGGCCTTGGCCGAGCCGTAGGCCGCCCGGCCGTTGCCGCCGCGCTGGCCCGACAGCGAGGCGATGTTGACGATCTTGCCGCCGCCGGTGCGCACCATCTCGCGGGCGCAGGCCTGCGCCACCATGAACGCGCCGGTGAGGTTGACGCCGAGGATCCGGTTCCACTCGGCGAGGCTGGTCTCGAGGAACGGCGTGGCGGCGCCGATCCCCGCATTGTTGACGAGGATGTCGACGCGGCCGTGGGCGGACAGGATCGCCGCCATCATGGCGGCGACGGACGCCTCGTCGGCGACGTCGACGGCGACCGGCATCGCGGTGTCCCCGAGCCCGGCGGCGGCGGCCTCGGCGCCCGCCCCGTTCACGTCGGCGACGACGACCCGCGCGCCCTCGCGCACGAAGGCGGCGGCGACGGCGTGGCCGATGCCCCGCGCCGCCCCCGTCACGAGGGCGATCCTGCCCGTGAGCCTGTCGCCGGCCGGCCTCTGCATGGTATCCGTCTCCTCACGAAGGGGCGCGGCCGCCGGCCTTGACCGCCGAGAAGAAATCCGGCCGGCCGACCTGGCCGCCCTTCAGCGCCAGCTCGAGCCCGTCGAGCGGCGTGTCGGGGCCGTGGGCGCGGCAGAGCGGCGAGCCCGGATCGAGGGGGCCGAGCGCGCTCAGCGCATCGACGCCGAGCTGCATCGCGGCGTGGCCCGACGTGTCGCCGCCGGCGATCACCGCCCGGGTCAGGCCCGTCGACAGGACGATCTCCCGCAGCGCCCGGCCGAGCCCGGCCCCGAGCCGCTCGCTCGCTATGACCGGATCGAGCCCGGCGGCACCCACGGCCGCGCGCAGGGCGGCGACGGCCGGGTCGTCGGGACCCGCGGCGCTGTAGACCAGGGGATCGCGGCCCTCGGCCAGCGCGGCGCGGGCCTCGGCGACGGCGCGCCCGATCTCCCGCTCCCAGGCCGCGTCGTCGACGACCCGCCTCGCATCGAGGCGGATGCCGGCAAAGCCGCGGTCGAGGGCGTGGGCGATCTGGCCGGCGGTGGCCGGCGAGACCGACCCGGACACGAC
The DNA here is from genome assembly GCF_001653715.1 of Methylobacterium platani. Lineage (GTDB taxonomy): Bacteria > Pseudomonadota > Alphaproteobacteria > Rhizobiales > Beijerinckiaceae > Methylobacterium > Methylobacterium platani. The sequence goes on along the minus strand of NZ_LWHQ01000036.1, from coordinate 26,128 downwards.
CGCGATCCGGGAGACCGGGCCGGGCCGGGCGGCGGGCGGCTCGGCGGGCAGGAGGCCGGCCCGGCGCCAATGGGCGACGAGGGCGGCCTCGACCCCCTGCGAGCCGACGGCGAAGACGTGGCGCCCGCCCCGCTCCCAGATCAGGCGCCCGGCCTCGGCCAGGGTCTCGGCATCGAGCACGTCGAGGGAGACGATGGCCCCGCCCTGCGCGCGCGCGCGGTCGAGGGCCGCATCCCCCTCTCCCCGCTTCATCGCCACGAAGTCGACGAGGCCGACCGGCAGGGCGGTCTGGCGGGCGAGGTGGCGGGCGAGGTCGGCCTCGTCCATCGGCGTGACCGGGTGGCGGGCCATGGTCGGGTGGCGGTCGAGGCGGTGGCCGGTGCCGTCGGCCACCGCGAACAGGTGGCCGAAGCTCTGGTAGCGCCCCATCCCGGGATCGGCGACGACCATCGGGGTCCAGTCGCCGGGAAAGATCCCGCGCCCGATCTCGACCGCCCGGCCGATCGAGCCGACCTGCGGTGCCGAATCGAAGGTCGAGCAGACCTTGTAATGCGCGATCCGCGCGCCGAGCGAGGCGAGGAGCCGGAAGGACCCGGGCAGCTCCCGGTCCATCCAGGCGGGCGGCTGCGAACGCGCCACCCCGGCGATGCCGACGGCGCGGGCGCCCGCGAAGGCGGCGAAGCGCGCCGGGCCGGGGCTTGCGAGGAACAGCACCGTCTCGAGCCCGGCGAAGGCTAGGACTTCCATCGCCGCCGACGAGCCGGTGAAGTCGTCGCCGTAGAAGGCGACGAGGGGACCGTCCGGGAGCGGCCGGGGGATCACGCCGCGCCCTCGAGCGCCTGGGCGAGTGCCGGGTGGCGACGCGCGTGCTCGGGCAGCGGGATGCCGGCCACCGCCGCCTCCCAGGCCTGGCGGAGCGCCGCCACGCCCTCCCCCGGCCCGCCCGGATGGGCGACGATGCCGCCGCCGGCCGTGACGATGAGGTCGGTCGACCCGAGCGCCGCGAAGGTGCCTGGCGCCTGCCGCACGGTCTGGCCGGAGGAGAAGACCGGCATGGCGAGGCACGGCTTGTCGGGAAACAGCGGGGTGAGGCAGGTGCGCGCCGAGGCGACGACGCTGTCGTCGTCCTCGAAGAACTTGTTGTCGAGGCCGTTGACGTGCATGTGGTCGGCGCCGGCGAGCCGCCAGACCTTCTGCCAGGCGACGTAGGACCAGCCGAGCAGCGGGTGGCGGGTGAGATAGCCCCAGCCGTTGCGGTGGGCGTGGATCGGCAATTCGCTCATCCGGGCGAGCTCGATCATCCCGACGAGGCCGACCGAGTTGAGGCTCGCCATCACGCAGGTGCCGCCGAGGTCGCGCACGAGGTCGTGGCGCCGGCGCATCTGGTCGATCTCGCCGGTGAGGTTGAAGGCGACCATCACCGTCTTGCCGGTGCGCTCGGCATGGTCGTTGACGACGCGCATCACCGCGCGGGCGCGGTCGTCGAACGGGCAATGCGGCCCGTCGGCCTGCAGCTCGTCGTCCTTGATGAAGTCGATCCCGCCCTCGCACAGGGTTCGCACCAGGGCGGCGGTCTCCTCGGGGCCGAAGCCGACGCTCGGCTTGATGATCGTGCCGATGATCGGCCGCCCCTCGACGCCCGCGAGGCGGCGGGTGCCCTCGATCCCGAAGCGCGGGCCGGCATAGGCGTCGGCGAAGGCCTGCGGCAGGCGGATGTCGAGGAGGCGCAGGCCGGTGATAGGGCGCAGCTCGAACAGGTTGCCGGCCACGGTCGCGAGCAGGTTCGGCAGCGAGGGGCCGAGATTCTCGATCGGCCACGACAGGGTGACGCGGGCGCGGCGCAGCTTTTGGGGATCGACCGCCGCGGTGGTCGGCAGCGACGGGACGGCGACCGGCGCGTCGAGGATCTCGAGGCGCTCGACCCGGGCGGCCGAGCGGGCCTTGAGCTCCGGCGTCTCGCCCGGCACCGGCACGAAGGTGCCGCTCGACTGCTCGCCGGCCATCGTCTCCGCCACCCGGCGGGGATCGCTCGCGGTCTCGAGGAGGTAATCCGCCTCGATCCGGATCGGAGGCGGCATCATCGTCCGGCGACCTGCATGGCGGCGTCTCCCCCTCAAGGTCCGCGAGGCCCGCTCGCCGTCGGGCTCCCGGCGTGCCGGCGCTCGTCGCGGGCCGGTCGTCCCGGCAAGGTAGGGCATTTTTCGCCGAAGGGGACAGCGTTCCTCACGCCGGATGCGCCGCGCTACGACGTCCGGGCGAGGAAGCGCACCGGGCGCTCCGCCTCGATCAGGGCCGGGAAGCCGGCCCGGAAGCGGGCGAGGTGCGGGGTGGCGAGATGGGCGTCGAAGGCGGCGCGGTCGTCGTAGACCTCGTAGAACAGCACCGTGAGCGGGTCGCTCTCGCTCACCGCGACGTCGAAGGCGCGGCAGCCCGGCTCGTCGGCGACCGAGGCGCGGGCGTCGTCGTGGGCGAGCGCCAGGAAGGCGTCGAGGGAGCCGGGCTTCACCCGGAACTCGGCGATGACCACGAAGGGGCGGGCGGACGGCATGGACGACCTCGACTCGGGGACGTGTGACGCGGCGCCGACGAGCGGCGCCGCGCGCCTCAGGCCGCCTGCTGCGGCGCCGCCTGCCGGGTCTCGTCCTCCATCCGGCGGCGCAGGGCGACGACGTCGAGGTCGTTGACGAGCTCGACGTCGTCGACGCTGACGATCGTGTCGCGGGCGACCGGGCGCTTGAGCTTGACGTTGTGGGCGAGCCCGATCGGCAGGGCGTTGAGGGCGAGGCTCCTCGAGGCCGGAATCGCGTTGGCCCACACCGCGTAGCCGCCCTCGCCGTCGAGCATCTCGCCGGGCTTGAGGTCGCGCTTGGCGGTCGCGACGGCGTCGCCGCGGAACTCCTTCGAGCAGCCGGTCGGCTCGCCCCGCAGCACCGCCGAGAGCACGCTGACGCTGGTCTCGAGCCCGATCATGTGGAAGGGGCGCCACATCGAGCCGTACCAGCCGGACGGGTCGGTGAGCAGGCCGTACTGCTTGAAGCAGGCCTTCGTGTACTCGCTCGTCGCCTTGAAGGTGACGAAGACGCCGTAGCGGATGTTGTTGAACACCTCGCGCCCGTCGGGCTCCTGGCTCGCCGCGATGTCGACGAGGCCCGAGCGGGCCAGCCGGCCGCCGTCGGCGACCGGGCGGAAGACCCGGGCGAGGTCGTGCAGGCCGGTCGGCGGGAAGGCGAGGCCGTCGTCGGGGCAGTCGAGCCCGGTGCCGTTGGCCACCGCCGCCATCTCGATCGCCGCCTTGGTGCCGTCGGTGAACGAGTTGTACATTTTCGGGTTGAAGTCGCCCTTCCTCACCTCCTCCTCGGACCAGCCGAAGAAGCCCCAGACGGTGTCGGGCGTCGAGTAGCGGTAGCGCGGTTCGAAGTTCATGCCCTTGCCGGCCGAGGTCAGCTCGAAGCCGCAGGAGCGGGCCCAGTCGACCAGCTCGCAGATGATCGCCGGCTGGTCGCCATAGGCCATCGAGTAGACGACGCCGCGCCGGCGCGCCCGCTCGGCGAGCAGCGGGCCGCACAGCACGTCGGCCTCGACGTTGACCATCACGACGTGCTTGCCGGCATCGATCGCCTGGATGGCGTGGCGGATGCCGGCGATCGGGTGGCCGGTCGCCTCGATGATGCACTCGATCTCGTCGCAGGCGGCGAGCGCCCCGGCATCGTCGGTGACGCAGGTGCGGCCGGTCCTGACCGCGTCGCCGGGCGAGGTCGCCGCATAGCGCTCCTCCGGCCAGCCGACGCGGGCGAGCGAGGCGCGGGCGCGGCCGACATCGAGGTCGGCGACGGCGACGACGTGCATCCCCGCGATGCGCTGGGCCTGGGCCAGCACCATCGAGCCGAACTTGCCGGCGCCGATCAGCCCGACGCGGACCGGCCGCCCGGCCGAGGCGCGGGCGAGGAGCAGGGTGGAGAGGTTCATCGGTTTCCTCCGTCGATCGTCTTCTTGGGCCGACCGGTCTTTCGCCGCGCCTTCCTCAAGGGAAGGTTGGGGCCGGTCTCGGCACGATCCCGGCCGGGGGCGTGAAACCCGCGGCGGGATCTGACGCCCGGACGCTAGAAGCCGGCTTCGTGAAGGACAATCCAGATTTCCGAGGCGACCGTGAAGCCCGGCTAAAGGTTCGTGGCGGCCTGCTCCGCATTCCGCATGTCGCGCTCCGCCGTCCAGGCGTCGCGCTCGCGGCGGAGCCAGTCGAGGAAGGCGCGCACCTTGCGCTGGCGCAGGTGGTCGGGCGGGCACGTCACCCACTGGGTGACGAGGGTGATCCGCGGCGGGGCGGCGAGCGGGCAGGCGACGCGCCCGGCCCGCAGGTCGCCCCACAGCATCAGGTCGCTCTCGAGCGCGATGCCGAGCCCGCCGGCGGCGGCGTCGATCGCCATGTGGGTGCGGTCGAACAGGAGCCGGCGCCAGCGCGCGGCCGGCACCGCCCCGGCGCGCTCGAACCAGGAGGCCCACTGCACCTGCGACTTCACCGAGTGGATCAGGAGGTGGCCGGGCAGGTCCTGCGCCGCGAGGCTGCCGGGGGCGGCGAAGGACGGGGCGCAGACGGGGCGAAAGCTCTCCTCGACCAGCCCCTCGGAAAAGAGGCCGGGCCAGCCGCCGGTGCCGTGGCGGATCTCGACGTCGACGCTCTCCTTCTGGAACGCCGTCGGCTCGTTGGTGCCGTCTAGGCGCAGCTCGATGTCCGGGTAGGCCGCGATGAAGCCGGAGAGCCGCGGCAGCAGCCACTTCGTCGACAGGCTCGGGGTCGCCCTGACGGTCAGCGTCGTCACCGAGCGGAAACCCTGGATGCGCTGCGTCGCCTCCATGATCCGGTCGATCTCGGGCCCGATCATCTCGAAGTAGCGCTCGCCGGCCTCCGTCAGCACGACGTGGCGGCCGGCCTTGCCGATGAGCGCGGTGCCGAGACCGACCTCCAGCGCCTGGACCTGCTGGCTCACCGCCGAGGGCGTGACGCCGAGCGCTTCCGCCGCCCGGGTGATGCTGCCGGAGCGGGCGACCGCGTGGAAGACCGTGATGGCGCGAAGCGGGACCGACATCCCGACACTTTAGCGGTGCTTCACGGACGTGCAAATAATCTGGATTGTCCTACACGGACGCCTCTCCGTAGTCTCGGCTGCCAAACGAGACGAGACGCCCCGGAAGGGGGTGCCGCACACAGGGGAGAACGCGCGCGGGAACGCCGCCCGCACGCCGCCACGCCTCCCCCGACGTCTCGACCCAAACGATGCCGCACCGCGCAACCCCGCGGATGACGGCGCGCCGGAGGAAACCCGATGACGACCACCCCCGAATCCGGACCCTCGCGCCGCCTGTTCCTGGCCGGCGCCGCGGCGATGCCCCTGTGCGCGATCCGCACGCGGCCGGCGCGCGCCGCCGAGTTCACCTACAAGCTCGCCACCGGCCAGTCCCTGACCCAGCCGATCAACGCCCGGCTCGACCAGGCCTGCGCGCGCATCCGCGAGGCCTCCGGCGGGCGGATGGAGCTGCGCTTCTTCCCCGCGAGCCAGCTCGGCTCCGACACCGACCTCATCACCCAGGTCCGCTCCGGCGGGATCGAGTTCCTCAACATCGCCGGCTCGGTGATCTCGACCGTGGCGGCGGGCGCGGCGATCACCAATGTCGGCTTCGCCTTCTCCGACTACGACCAGGTCTGGCGCGGGGTCGACGGCCCGATCGGCGAGTATGTCCGCGGCCAGATCGAGAAGGCCGGCCTGATCGTCGCCGCCAAGGCCGCCGACAACGGCTTTCGCCAGATCACCTCGAACGCCAGGCCGATCCGGACGCCCGACGACCTCAAGGGCTACCGCATCCGCGTGCCGGTGGCGCCGATCTTCACCTCGCTGTTCTCGTCCCTCGGCGCGAGCCCGACCTCGATCAACTTCAACGAGCTCTACACCGCGCTGCAGACCCGGCTGGTCGACGGCGAGGAGAACGGGCTGGTGACGATCGAGGCCGGCAAGCTCTACGAGGTCCAGAAGTACCTCACCGAGACCAACCACATCTGGGACCCGTTCTGGATCGTCGCCAACCGGCGCGCCTTCGGAAAGCTGCCCGGGCCGCTGCAGGAGATCGTCCGGCGCGAGCTCGACCGGGCCGCGATGGAGGAGCGCGAGGACGTCCAGCGCCTCAACGGCACGCTGAAGGCGCAGCTCACCGCCCGCGGCCTCGCCTTCGAGACCGCCGACAAGGAGGCGTTCCGCAAGGGCCTGATGCAGGCCGGCTTCTACCGCGACTGGCGCGAGAAGTTCGGGCCGGAGGCCTGGAAGGCGCTCGAGGCCGTGACCGGGGGGCTGGCATGAGCGCGCTCGCCGACAGCCACGGGCGCCCGGCCGCCCTCCCCTCCCCCGACTGGCTCGCCGCCGCCGAGCGCGCCCTGCGCCGCGCCGTCGAGGTGCCGGCGGCGATCCTGGTCGCGGCGGAAGCCCTGATCCTGTTCGCCGGCATCGTCTCGCGGGCGATCGGGCACTCGATCATCTGGAGCGACGAGCTCGCCTCGATCCTGTTCCTGTGGCTCGCGATGCTCGGCAGCGTCGTGGCGGTGCAGCGCGGCGAGCACATGCGGCTGACCTTCCTGGTCGGCGGGCTGTCGCCGCGCGCCCGCGCCTGGTGCGAGGCGCTCGCCGTCGGCACCGTCTTCGCCTTCCTGGCGCTCCTCCTCCACGCCGCCTACGACTACACCGAGGACCAGTCCTTCGTGGAGACGCCGGCGCTCGGCTGGTCGGGCACCGTGCGGGCGCTCGCGGTGCCGGTCGGCTTCGTGCTGGCGCTCCTGGCCTGCGCGTTGCGCCTCGCGCGCCACCGCCCGGCCGACCTGATCGGCGTCGGCGCCGTGCTCGCGGGCGTCGTGGCGCTCCTCGCCCTCGGCGCGCCGGTGCTCACGGCAATCGGCAACTGGGCGCTCCTGGTGTTCTTCGTCGGCCTCCTCGGCGTCGGCATCCTGGCGGGCGTGCCGATCGCGTTCTCGTTCGCGCTCGCCACCGCCGCCTACCTCCTCACCACCACGTCGACGCCGCTCACCGTCGTGGTCGGGCGGATGGACGAGGGGATGAGCAGCCTGATCCTGCTCGCGATCCCGCTCTTCGTGCTGCTCGGCCAGCTCGTCGACGCGACCGGGATGGCCCGGGTGATGGTGGCCTTCCTCGCCTCGCTGCTCGGCCACGTCCGGGCCGGGATGTCCTACGTGCTGCTCGGCGCGATGCTGCTGGTGTCGGGCATCTCCGGTTCGAAGACCGCCGACATGGCGGCGGTCGCCCCGGTGCTGTTTCCCGAGATGCGCAAGCGGGGCATGAAGGACGGGGAACTGCTCTCGATCCTCGCGGCCTCCGGGGCGATGAGCGAGACGATCCCGCCCTCGATCGTGCTGATCGCCATCGCGTCGGCGACCGGCGTCTCGATCGCCGCCCTGTTCACCGCCGGCATCCTGCCGGCCCTGGTGCTCGCCCTGGTGCTGGCGGCGGTCGCCCGCTACCGCGCCGGACGGGAGGAGGACGCGGTCGTCGTCCCGCGCGCGCCGGCCGCGGTGATCCGCAGGACCCTGGTGGTCGCGCTTCCCGCCCTGCTGCTGCCGTTCCTGATCCGCACCGCGGTGGTGGAGGGCGTGGCGACCGCCACCGAGGTCTCGACCATCGGCATCGCCTACGCGCTGGTGCTCGGCCTCGTGGTCTATCGCGGCGGGCTGAAGGCCGGCGAGATCGTCCCGATGCTGGCGCGCACCGCCTCTTTGTCGGGGGCGATCCTGTTCATCGTCGGAGCGGCGAGCGCGATGGCCTGGGCGCTGACCCAGTCGGGCTTCTCGCACGACCTCGCCCGGGCGATGGCGGCGGTGCCCGGCGGCCGGACCGGATTCCTGCTGATCTCGGTGGTCGCCTTCATCGTGCTCGGCAGCCTGCTCGAGGGCATCCCGGCGATCGTGCTGTTCGGCCCGCTGCTGTTCCCGATCGCCCACCAGTTCGGGATCCACGAGGTGCATTACAGCATGATCGTGATCCTCGCGATGGGCCTCGGCCTGTTCGCCCCGCCCTTCGGCCTCTGCTACTACGCCGCCTGCCTGATCGGCGGCGTCGCGCCCGAGGCCGGGATGCGCCGGATCTGGATCTATCTCGGCGCGCTGTTCCTCGGCCTCCTGGCGATCACCTTCGTGCCGTGGTTCTCGATCGGGTTCCTGTGACGGTGGGGGGAGCGGGCGCCCCGTTCCCCCGCGGGCCGCTACGCCGCCGGCGGATAGTCGGCGTAGCCCCTGGCGCCGCCGACGTACCAGGTCTCGGTGTCGTCGGCCGCGAGCGGGAGGCCGTCGGCGATCCGCCGCGGCAGGTCGGGATTGGCGATGAAGGGGCGCCCGAACGAGATCGCGTCGGCCTCGCCGGCATCGAGGGCGGCCTGGCCCTTCGCGCCGTCGTAGTCGGAATTGAGCACGAAGGCGCCCCGGAACGCCGCCCGCATCCGCGGCGCCACCGGCGGGCGCTCGGCCTTGCCGTTGGTGCCCTCGAAGCCGGGCTCGCGCACCTCCAGGAACGCGACGCCGATCTCGGACAGCGCCGCCGCCGCGGCCTCGAACAGCGGCTCGGGATCGCTGTCGTTCACGCCCTGGCGCTCCTCGTTCGGCGACAGCCGCACCGAGACGCGGTCCGGCCCGACGATGTCGGCCACCGCCGTCGCGACCTCGCGCAGGAGCCGGATGCGGTTCTCGATCGACCCGCCGTAGCGGTCGGTGCGGAAATTGGCGTTGTCGCGCAGGAACTGGTCGATGAGGTAGCCGTTCGCGGCGTGGATCTGCACCCCGTCGAACCCGGCCTCGCGGGCGTGGCGCGCCGCCCGGCGGTAATCGTCGAGGACGGCGCGGATGTCGTCCTCGGTCATGGCGCGCGCCTCGACGTGGGGCGCCTTGCCCTCGTAGGTCCGCGCCAGGCCCGGCATCGTGGTGGCCGAGGACGAGACCGGCTGGCCGCGCCCGGGCAGGCTCGGATGGACCACCCGCCCCATGTGCCAGAGCTGCGAGACGATCAGGCCGCCGGCCGCGTGCACCGCGGCGGTGATCGGCCGCCAGGCCTCGACCTGCTCCGGATTCCAGATCCCCGGCGCGTAGGGCCAGCCGAGGCCCTGCGGGCTGATGCCCGTCGCCTCCGCGATGATGAGCCCGGCCGAGGCGCGCTGGGCGTAGTAATCGACCATCAGGGCGGTCGGCACGTGGTCGCGGGTAGCGCGGGCACGGGTGAGCGGCGCCATCAGCACCCGGTTGCGCGCGTCGAGCGCGCCGAGCCGGATCGGGTCGAGAAGGCTGGGCATGGCGGACCTTCGTGGCGGGGCGGGAGACGGCGAAGCGACCGGACGGGGAAGGGCCGAGGGCCCGGCTTCGCCGGAAGGTGTCGCGCCGATGCTCCGCGGGAGCAAGGCCGGCGAACGGACCGCAGGCCTGCGCGCCGGCGGGCGTGCCAGCAGAACGGCGCCTCTCCCGCATGGGAGCGGCGCGGTGCCGATGCCGGTACGATCCGGCTCGCCGTCACCCGGAGCCGGATCGCGCGTCGGCGGGGGCCGTCCCTCAGGGCCCGACCAGCTGCGCGAGCCCGACAGCCGTCTCCGGTGCCGGCGCGAAAGTGTGGCGGGTCGTCTTCGGCGGGTAGAGCCGGCCGGCGAGGGCCCGGCGCAGGACCTCGTCGCGGGTCGGGGCGACCTCCGGCCGCCAGGAGGCCAGCGGCACGGCGGCGTAGTCGTAGGTGCGGACCGGCACCCGGGCGAGCCCGAGCTGGATCGCCGCCGCCAGGCGGTGATGGCCGTCGAGCACCGCGAGGGTGTCGCGCTCGACGCAGATCGGCTGGGTCCAGGCCTGCGCGTCGAGGATGAGCGCGATCACCTCGCCGATCCGGCCGGGATCCGTCTCCTCGGTCGGGCGCAGGGCCAGCGGCGGGAGCAGGGAGAGGGGGCTCACGCGATCACCTCGCCCCGGTCGAGGAAGAGCCGCTCCGGATGGGCGTGGCGCAGGAAGTCGTGGTGGGAGATGTCCCAGCCGTAGGCGCCGGCCATCTCGAAGCAGACGACGTCCCCGACCCGGATCCGGGCCACCGCGACGTCGCGGGCGAGCACGTCCTTGGGCGTGCACAATTCGCCCGCGAGCGTGACCCGGGCATCGGTGAGCGCCGGCCGCGCCCAGGGATGGGGCCAGCCCTCCCGCGGCAGGATCCGGAACGGGTGGTCGTGCGCCCACGAACTCGGCAGCCGGAAATGGTGCGTGCCGCCGCGCAGCAGCGCGAAGGCGCGGCCATGGGTGCGCTTCAGGTCGAGTACCTCGCACAGATAGGCCGCGTGGTAGGCCGCCACGATGCGCCCGCACTCGAACTGGACCGCCGGGCCGTCCGGGGCGAGGTGGGGCGCGAGGGCCGCCGCGAAGGCCGCGGCGTCGAAGCGCCATCCGGGATCGGCGTAGTCGACGCCCCAGCCGCCGCCGAGATTGACGATCCGCAGGTCGACCCCGTGCTCGCGCGCCAGGGACCGGGCCAGCGCGAGCTCGGCCGCGCAGAGCGCCGCGTGCCCGGCCGCGTCGCGGTTGTTCGAGACGGTGTGGAAGTGGAAGCCCTCGAGCCGCAGCGCCCGGCAGTCGCGCGCGGCCGCGATCGCGTCGGGGATCGCCGCCTCCTCGATGCCGAACTGGGTGGCGGCCCCGCCCATGGTCAGGGTCGCCCCCGGTACCGGCCCGGCGAGGTTGACCCGCAGCAGGATCGGCAGGACCGCGCCCGCCCGCGCCGCCGCGGCATTCGCCAGGTGCAGCGCGTGCAGGCTCTCGACGTGCAGCCGCTCGACCCCGTGGGCGAGGACCACCCGCATGTCCTCCTCGGTCCGGGCCGGGCCGCCCATGACGATGCGGATATCGGGTCCTGCGGCCTCGCGCACCCGCAGCACCTCGCCGGCGGAGGCGACCTCGAAGCCGGCGACGACGGGTGCGAGCGCCCGCAGGACGCGCGGGTCGCTGTTGGCCTTGACCGCGTAGAAGAAGGCGGTGCCGGGCGGCAGCGGCGCGGTGAGCGCCCGCGCCTGGCGCCGCAGGCCGTCGAGGTCGTGCAGGAAGGCGCAGACCGGCCGGTCCGCCCGCGTGACGGCGGCGACGGTCTCGGCCGAGGGCCGGTAGAGGGTGGTCATCGGAGGTCTCCCGGAAGGGTGCGCCAGGCGCGGTCGGCCTCGCTCAGGGCGCGGCGCAGGAGGCCGCGGTCGTTGGCGACGAGGAGCCCGCCCACGCCCTCGTCGCGCAGGCGCGGCAGGTCCGCCTCGGAGCGGGCGATGGCGAAGGCGTGGATCCCGGCCGCGCGGCAGGCCCGCGTCACCGCCGAGCCCGCCGCCTGCACCGCCGGGGCGCCGGTCTGCCAGGGCAGGCCGATCGCCTGCGAGTAATCCGCCGCGCCGAAGAGGAGCCCGTCGAGGCCGGCGGTCGCGGCGATGTCCGCGACCGCCGCGAGCCCGGCCTCGTCCTCGATCATCGCGATCACCAGGGTCTCGGCATCGAGGCGGGCCGGCAGGCCGGCAAGATCGCAATCGCCGTAGCGGCCGAGCCGCCCGGCATTGAGCCCGCGGATTCCCCGCGGCGCGTGGCGGGCGCGCCGGACCGCCTCCACGGCCTCGGCCGGTGAGGCGACCCGCGGCACCACGATGCCGGCGGCGCCCGCGTCGAGGCTCTGCAGGATCCGCTCGGAGCCCGCCCCGGGCACCCGCACCAGCGCGCTGACGCCCGCCCGGTCGCAGGCCGCGAGCATCCGCTCCAGGGCCGCCCCGTCGATCAGGGTGTGCTCGAGGTCGACGAGGACGAAGTCGAAGCCCGCCACCGCGGCGATCTCGACGATCTCGGGGGCGGGGATCGACACGAACAGGCCGCCGGCCGCCCGCCCGGCATCGAGCCGGCCCTTGAGGCGCAGGCGCGCGCTCACGGCCGGATCCTCAGGGCGGCGAGCGGGTTCGGCCGGCGCCGGCCGCTCGCCCCGGCCGGATCGAGCCGGCGCCGCGCCAGGTCCTCGACCACCAGGGTGTCGGCGGCGAGGCGGTAGCGCAGGGCCCCGGCCCGGGCCGCCGGATGCGCCGCGCAATGGCCGGCGAGCGCCGCGACCACCCGCTCCCAGAAGCGCGCCTCCGGATAGCCGAGGCGCAGGTCGAGCCAGAAGCCGAGCTCGGCGAGGTTCACGCCGAACAGGGCATCGACCATGAAGTCGCGCACGTCCTCGACGTCGGTCGCCTCGACGTACGAATTGGCGTTGACGCGGGCATGCTCGGGCGGCGTCGGGGTGAGCGCCGGCCGCCGGGCGACGTCGCCGGGGATGAAGCGGACCCCGTCGTGAAAGTCCTTGAGGGCGACGCGGGTGGGCCAGCCGTCGCGGTGGAGCAGCACCATGTTCTGCTGGTGGCTCTCGAGGGCGATGCTCTCGGCGAGGAGGAGATGCACCACCGGCAGCATCGCGACGGCGAGCAGCCGGTCGAGCCACGGCTCGATCCCGTGCCGGGCGATCCAGCCGGCGATGAAGGGCGCCTCTCCGTCCTGGTGGGTGAGCGCCGCGAACGGCACCGCGCCCTCCCCTTCGCGCAGGTGCGGCGTCACGGAATCGCGCCAGATCGCCGACAGGGCGCCGCGGGTCGTGCCGTCCCGATCCCAGGCGGGCAGGGCCGTGACCGCGACGCCCATCCGCTCGGCGAGGAGCACCACGCCGCTGTCGCGCAGATAGGCGCTGCCCGCCGCGACCTCGGCGAGCCAGGCGCTGACGATCGGGGCGTTCAGCACCGTGTGCGGCGCCAGCGTGCGGGCCGTGGAGGTGTTGCGGATCGAGAGAGCCAGCTTCAGCGAGGGCGCGCCCGGCGCGGTGCGGTCGGCCAGCGTCCGGATCGAGGCTTGCGCGCCGTATTCGTGCGGCGAGGGCCCGAGCACCACCACCCGGCCGGCCCGCCGCTGCGCCTCGGTCGCCGCCTCGCCGACCCTGAGCCACTGCCAGGGATGGACCGGGAGCAGGACGAAGTCCTCCGCCCGCCCGCCGAGCCGGTCCCGGAACGCCGACAGCCCGGCGGGTTCGAGGCTCCGGCCAAGAAGCCCGTCATCCTGCCGGCCGGGCGCCGCCAGGGAGCCGGCCTCGGCGATCGACCGGTGGGCGGCGATCCAGACCGGGCGCAGGGGCCGGCCGAATTCCGGGCCGTAGGCGCGGTTGTCCTCCGGGGAAAAACCGATGCGGGACTTGAAGCAGGGGTGATAGCGGTGCCCGTCCGGCAGCGCCCCCTCCAGCTCCTCGTAGCACAGGCCGGCGAGGCGCCGGCCGGCGCCGTGCGCGAGGCTCGCGGCGTGGTTGCCCTGCGTGCGCGCCAGCTCCTCGGCGAAGCGGGCGTGATCCGCCGGGGTGCTGGGAAGAGCGGGGAGCAGGTCGGCGAGGAAGGCGGAGGCGTCCGTGACCGCGACCCCGTCGGCGGTGACGCTGCCGGGCTCGACCAGGATGCGCCCGTAGCCGGCCATGCGCCGGGCCCGGGCGCGATGCACCGTGCCGCCGCGCGACGGGGTGACGGCGACGGTAAGCGCCGTGTCCGGGCCGTCGAGGGCGACCGTGCCGTCCGGCAGCAGGTCCTCGTGCAGCAGCGCGCCGAGGAGCTGTCCCGCGACGCGGGCGCCGGCCTCGCGCCAGGCCTGCGCCTGCATGCGGGCGCGGGCGGCGTGCAGCGGGTTGGGGAGCGCGACGTAGTCCGGCCGCTCTCCCCGGCCGGCGAGGCAGCTCGCGAAATTGGCCTTGGCCGGCAGGGTCGGCGCGTCGAGGAGCCGGGCGACGAGGGTGTGGGTCCCGTCGTCCTCGTCGGAGCCCGCCAGGGCGTCGGCGACGACCCCCCAGAGCGGCGCCTCGGGCAGGTCGGCCGCCCGCGCCACCGTGGCGACGACGTGCGCGACCTGGTTGACGACGAGGTAGTAGAGCAGGCGCCGCCACGCTTCCTCGGCGCCGTAGAGCACCGCCGGATCGAGGGCGAGGCCCGGCGCGAGGGGGGGGAACCGGTCGCGGTCGATGCTGGCGCCTTCGAGGTCGCGCACCACGAGGCGGGCCGGCACGCCGCCTTCGAGGACGAGCAGGCTGTTCTGGGCGTGGGCCTCGAGGCTGATCCCGGTGCGGGCGAACAGGCGCAACGGCGGCAGGATCGCCGCCCGCGCATAGGCGCGCAGCCACGCCTCCGCCCCGTCGCGGCCGGCGGGCGCCGCCCCCATCGCCGCGAGCATCGGCCGTCCGTCCTGCGGCGCAGGCTCGAGCAGGCCCGCGACCACGAAGGCGTCCTCGCGCGGTCCCTCCCGCACCAGCACGCCGGTCACCGCGTCGAGGTCGGCGTGAGCGAGGCTGAGCGCGCCCGGCTCGTCCAGCACGTCGAGGCCGCAGGCCGCCGCCACCCCGGGGAGCGCGGCGAGCGCCCGCGCGGCGGCAAGGCTGCGGGCGAGGTGCTCGCGGCTGTTGGTGCGGGCGAAGTTGGTGATCCTCGCCGCGATCGGCAGCTTGAGGAAGAGGTTCTCCGCGGCCGAGAAGACGGTGCGGACCGAGGAGGTCGGCGTGACGGACGCGCCCGAGGGCGGAGTGACGGCGAGGCGCCCCTGCGCCACGAGGGCGGCGACGGCCGGGTCGGCCTCGAGCCGGGCCGCCTGCCAGGGATGGCTCGGGATCAGGACGCGGTCCTTCACCGTCTCGGCGGGCAGCCCCGACAGGCGGGCGAGCGCCGCGGCCACACGCGGCCCGGCCTCCGGCGCGCGCCACAGGCTCGCGACGAGGTCGGGGTCGGCGATCAGCCAGCGCAGGCGGAACGCCGCCCCGCGCTCGGGGGCGTAGAGCGCGGAATCGGCTTCCGAGAAACCGTCGACGCTCTTGGCGAGGGGGTGGAACGGGTGGCCGTGCCACAGCCGCTGCTCCAGCCCGGCCGGGGTCGGATCGAGGGGCCGGGCGGCGCAGGCGCGGGCATGGTCGCGGGAGCGGCGCAAGCCGTCGAGGAGGCGCCGCCGCACGGCCTCGCGCAGGGGCGTCGCCTCCGGCGCGGCCGCCTCGATCATCCGCCGGGCCAGCTCGGCCGGATCGTCGAGATCCGTGACGCGGCCGTCGGCGTGGTGCAGGCACAGGGGCGCGGCGAAGGCGTGGAACCCGCCCGGCGAGGCGCGCAGGCACAGGGCCGACAGCGTCTCGTCACCGAGGGGGACCGCGCAGGTCTCGCCCTCGACCGGGACGAGATCGGGCCTGCGCTCGCGCAGCCAGGTGTTCAGCAGGCGCTCGAGGGCGAAGCCGGCCTGGACGGCATCGGCGGGGTCGGCCGCGGAACGGACGTCGGATTCGGCGAGGGGCGAGGGCGTCATGAGCGGCTCCGGGGACGGAGGGGATCGGCCTCGACCGGCGGGGCGGGGAGGTGCCGGGCGAGGAGGGACGGCGCGAGGGCGAGCGCCCCGGCGAGCGACAGGCCCGCCGCCGCGAGGAGCGGTCCGGACGGGCCGAGCGGCACCAGCGCGAGGCCCGCGGCCACCGGGCCGAGGAGCTGGCCGACGGTCAGGCCGGCCCGCGCCCGCGCGAGGGCGGCGGTGCG
Source organism: Methylobacterium platani (assembly GCF_001653715.1). GTDB lineage: Bacteria > Pseudomonadota > Alphaproteobacteria > Rhizobiales > Beijerinckiaceae > Methylobacterium > Methylobacterium platani. The sequence goes on along the minus strand of NZ_LWHQ01000036.1, from coordinate 10,537 downwards.
GCTCGGGCCCGCGGCCTCCGCCGCCGCGAACAGGGCCGGCGCCTGGCCGGCATAGACCGCGCCCTGGATCACCCGCAGGGCGACGATGCCGGAAAGCCCGAGGCCGAGGGGCACGAGGGCATAGCCGAGGCCGCAGCCGACGAGCGACAGGACGAGGGCGAGGACGGGCGAAAGGCCGTCGAGGCCCCGGGCCCAGAGCGGCAGGACGAGCAGCGCCGCGACCCAGCTCAGGCTGTGCAGGAGGCCGATCAGGCCGGGCGTGTAGAGACCGGCATCCTGCGCGCTCGCCCAGGTCGGGAAGAAGGCCACGAAGGCGAAGGCCCCGGCGCTGCCGCAGGTCCCGGCGACGAGGAGCGGCCAATCGCGGGCGCGAGGCCCGGCGGGCGCGGGCGCGGCCTCCGGCTCGGCCGCGAGCCCCCGGGCGGCGCGGGCGGCGGCGAGGGTCAGGAGCAGGATCAGCCCGGCGCCCGCGAGCATCAGCGCGCCGATACCCTCCCGCTCGAAGGCCAGCCCGCCGGCGACGGGGCCGATCAGGCAGCCCGCCGCCACCGCCTGCTGCATCAGCGAGAAGCCGCGCCCGGCGCTGCGCCCCGCCGCCCGGAACGCCAGCGCCAGCACGACGCCGCCCCCGGCCAGCCCCTGGACGAGGCGGCCGGCGAGGAGCACGAGCGGATCGGCGGCGAGCGCGATCAGCCCGCAGCTCGCCGCCGACAGGAGCCCGGTCCAGACGACGAGGGCCGGCAGGGACAGGCGCCGCGCCAGGGCCGGCCAGGCCGGGGTCATCGCCAGGGTGGTGACGGCCGGGGCGGCAAGGAGCGCGGCGGTCCAGAAGGCGGGGGCGGCGCCCATCCGGGCGACCTCGAGCCCGAGGACCGGGAGCAGGGCGAGCGGGGCCGCCGTCACGGCGACCTGGAGCAGGACCAGGGCGGCGAGCCCGGCGGTGCCGGCCGGCCGGCCTGTCACGACCTCCTCCCCGCAACGAGCGGGTTCGGGGCGCGGCCGAGCCGGCTCGGCATCGAGGTGGTGAGGGCGGCCGCCGCGAGGAGCGGGGTCAGCACCTCCTTGAACGGCGCCGTCTCGCGCCCGAGCAGGCAGTCGGCGACGAGGGCCCTGCGCTCGCGGGGCGCCTCGGCCTCGTCGAGCACCCGTTCCACCGTCGCGACGAGGATCCGGCGGGCCTCGGCCAGGGTGAAGCCGGCTCCCGCCGCCGCGAAGGCCTCGGCCACCGCCCGCAGGGCGACGTCGACGGCGAGGGTCTGGGCGTAGGCGACAAGATCCTCGGGCCGGCGCAGCAGCAGCGAGTTCCGAAGCGGATCGGTGACGAGGTAGGCGGGGACCGGCAGGCCGATCCCGGCGAGCCAGTCGGGCGCGGTGCGCACCGTGTCGTGGTCGCGCAGGATCAGGCGGCGGGGCCGCCCGCCGGCGAACGCCACGAGGGCGTTCTGCCCGTGCAGCTCCGGCACGAAGCCGAGGCAGGCGCCGCGCAGGATCGCGCCGAGCACGAGCCCGGCGATATCGGCGAACAGGGCGCCGAGATCGGGCGCGTCCCCGGCGACCGCCCGCAGGGCCGGCGGCACGCCGCCCCGCGGCGCCACCGCGAGGCTCGCGAGCGGCACCGCCGGGCCGTCGCCCGCCGGCAGGCGGCGCAGGGAGCAGCCGAGGAGGCCGGGGCGCTCGGCGTAGAGGCCGCCGTCGGCCTCCGCGAAGTGCCAGAACGCCGCCTCGTTGGCGAGCCCGACCGAGCCGGCGAGCACCGGGTCGCGGGCGAGCCCCGCGGCCAGCAGCGCGGCCCCGTGCAGCCCGTTGTGGAGCGATTGCGGCGGCAGCAGGCGGCGCACGCCGAGGGTGCGCACGTCGAGGGGCAGCTTGAGGTGGAGGCCCGGCCGCGCCGGCAGCGCCACCGTGCGCAAGGACGAGGTCGCCGCCGCGAGGGGGCCGCGGAGATCGAGAATCACCAGTCGCCCGTCGCGCAGCTCGGGGGCGAAGCGCCCGGGCACCGCGTGCTCGGCCTGCCACGGGTGGAGCGGCAGGGCGACGTGCGAGGCGTGCAGGCCGCGCGCCGCCATCTCGCGGGCCAGCAGGGCCTGCTGCGGGGCATCGAGCAGGGCGGCGGCGGGCCCCGCCGGGTCGGCGCCCGGCGCGATGCCGAGCCGGTCGCGGGCGAGCGCACACCAGGACAGGGCGAAGTAGCGCCCGGCCTCGGCGCCGTAGGCGAGGCTGTCCGCGCGCGCAAAGCCCTGGCGCGCGCGGGCGAGCGGATGGAACGGCCGGTCGCGCCACGCCGCGATCCGCTCCCAGGCGATCGGGTCGCCCGCGAGGGCCTGGCCCACCAGGGCGTCCGCCGCCGCCTCCCGGTCGGGCAGGTCGTCGAGGATGCCCGCCATCTCGTCGCGGGTGCGCTCCCGGATGGCGGGCGCCAGTCCCGGCAGGGCGTCGAGCGCCAGGGCGAGGAGCCCCGCCGCGTCGAGGCTCCTGCTCTCGCGGGCGGTCTCGACGCGGGCGGCGCCGGCATAGCGCACGCCCTCGCGCCAGCCGTCCGGCCGCACGCGGGCGCGCAGGTGGCCCGGGCCGAGGGCGAGCGCGTAGTCGCGCGTCCCGTCCGGGTCCGGGGCGCCGAGGACGCCCCGGCTGGAGAAGCCCGCGACGTCCTCGATCCAGAGCGCGTCGAACAGCTCGGCCAGGAGGTCGTCCGCGAGGGTCGTCGGTCCGGGCATCGGCGGCGGCCTCAGACGAACGGCAGCACGGTGCCGGCGCCCGCGGCCTCGGCGCGGGCCAGGACGGCGCGGGCGCAGGCGATGTCGTCGATCGCCATGCCCATCGGGTTGAGCAGGATGATCTCGTCGTCGCGCTCCCGCCCCGGCCGGCGCCCGACCACGATCTCGCCGAGCTCGGCATGCAGCCGCTCGCGGGAGAACTCGCCGGCCTCGACCAGCAGGTTGATGATCTTCTTCTCGCGGTTGCACTGGTCCCAGTCGTCGACCACGACCTTGTCGGCCTTCAGGAAGACCTCGCGCTCGACATCCATGATCGAGACGTTGGCCAGCAGCGTGCCGGGGCTGAGCCAGCGGAACGGCAGGTAGGGCGTGTCGGTCACCGTGCAGGTGACGACGACCGGGCAGTCGCGCACCGCCGCCTCGGCGCTCGGGGCGACGACCGTGCGCAGGTGGGGGAAGCGGTCGCGCAAGGCACTCGCCAGGTCCTCGGCCGCCTCGCGGCGCAGGTCGAACAGCCGCACCTGCGCCAGGCTCGGGACCTGCTCGGCCAGCGTCTGGGCCTGCCGGGCGGCGATCGGGCCGCAGCCGATCAGCGCGGCCTCCGTGAAGCCGTCCCGCGCGAGGTGGCGCACGGCCAGCCCGGTGACGGCGGCGGTGCGCATGGCGCTGATCAGCGCCGCCTCCATCACGGCGACCGGGCCGTTGGTCTCGGGATCGTTGAGCACGATCACCGCGCTGGCGCGCTCGAGGCCGCGGGAGGCGGGGTTGTCGTGCTTCGAGCCGATCCACTTGAGCCCGGCGACCGGCCGCTCGCCGCCGATCCAGGCCGGCATCGCGATGATGCGGTCGGCGATGTGGGCGGCGCGCGGGCTGCGCAGGTAGGGCTTCAGCGGCTGGACGAAGTCGCGCGCCGCGTGGAGGCGGAACCCCTCCTCGATCGCCGCCATGTAGAGGTCGGAGCGGTCGCCTCCGAGTCCGACGATGTCGGCGCGCGAGAGGTAGCGCAGGCTGGTCGTGGCCATGGGGTGCATCCTTGGGCTGTCGGCGGAGAGGGGCGCGGGCGGCCCGTCGGGCCGCGATACGGGCGGCCCGTCAGGCCGCGATACGGGCGGCGCTCAGGCCGCGGAGCGGGTCGCGAGGCGGCGGTAGGAGGCCTCGAAGGGCTTCGTCAGGCGTCGCTCAGGCGCCGGCCAGCCCGGGTCGTAGACCGTGTCGAGGTAGCGTTCGCCGCGGTCGGGCAGCAGCGTGACGATGCGGGCGCCGCGGCCGAGACGCGGGATCAGCTTCTCGATCGCCGCCACGACCGTGCCGGAGGAGCCGCCCGCCAGGAGGCCCTGGCGCTCGACCAGCCGGCGGCAGCCGAGGGTGGATTCCCAGTCGGTGGCGTGGATCACCGCGTCGACCTCCGGCAGCGAGAGCTGCTCGGGCACCCGGCTCGCGCCGATGCCCGGGATGTCGCGCCGCCCGCCCGGCCCGCCGAAGATCACCGACCCGTCGAGGTCGACGGCGACGACCTCGATCCGCGGCCAGCGCTCGCGCAGGCGGCGCGCCATGCCCATCAGGGTGCCGCAGGTCGAGACGGCGGCGACGAGGTGGGTCGGCTCCGCCGGCATCTCGCGCACGATCTCGGCGCCGATGCCGTGGTAATGCGCCCGCCAATTGTCGGGATTGGCGTATTGGTTGAGCCACAAGGCGCCCGGGAGCGTGCGCGCCAGCTCCGCCACCCGCCGCACCCGCGTGTGCAGGTAGCCGCCGCCTTCGTCCTTCTCGCTCACCATGTCGACCCGGGCGCCGTAGGCCTCGATCAGGCGGCGGTTGGCCGGCGCGATGTTCGGGTCGACCACCGCGGTGAACGGGATGCCGACGCGCTGGGCGATCATCGCGAGCGCGATGGCGAGGTTGCCCGAGGAGCTCTCGACGAGGTGGCTGTCCGCCGTCAGCCGCCCGGCGGCGATCGCCTGCGCCACCATGTAGTGGGCGGTGCGGTCCTTCACGCTGCCGCCGACGTTCAGCATCTCGAGCTTGGCGAAGACCGGGACGATCTCGGGCGGGAACAGCCTGTCGAGGGCGACGAGCGGCGTCTCCCCGACACGGATCTCAAGCGCCGGCAACATGGGCATCTCCCCGTCTGGCATTCCTTCGACATCGCGACGGGCACGACAGACCTGGCAGGACTTTCGCCCGCTCCCGGTTCAGTGCCGATCCGATCTGCGGTGGAGATAACGATGTCGTCGCATGGTTCAATCGATTTCTTCTGGATGATTTCTAAGATATATTCATTCCGATATCGAATGTTTATAAGACGATGTGCAGGATGGAAGTCGAACAATTCCAGGTGCGGGGATTCGGCGAGGCCGATCAATCGATTGCCGGGCCCGGGCGCGCCTCTGGCGAGCGTTCGGCATCGACGGGGCCGCGTTCTCGGTCACGATGCCGCAGCAGCAGGATCGATGTGGCGCGCATACCCGGCAGAATTCATAAGACGCGCAATCCGGGGAATGAGCCAGTTTAGAGATATTATAGTTTGAGTTTTGTTCCAGAAACGCAACAAGGCTGCGGATAAGCGGCGGGACGGCGCGCAAATCCGTTGCGTGCCGCTTGGGGATACCGAATAGAAAAATCGGCTGGCACGCGGTCGGCCCGAGATCGCCATCAACTCCGGATCGTCTTCGTATGCGGCACGCCCGACGTCCCCGTCCCAGGACCCGTTCCAGGACCCGTGGCCGGCTCGCGGCCGGCCTCGGCCTGGCCACGCTGGCCCTGCCCTGCCTCGCGCAGGGCGCCGCGGCCCAGAGCGACATCCGCCTCGACGAGATCACCGTGGCGGGCCAGGCCGGCGGCCGGCCCGGCCTCCAGGCCCCGCCGCCGAACGGGGTGGTCGGGCCGCCGCCCCCGGCCTATCCGGGCGGCCAGGTCGGATCGGGCTCGCGCCTCGGCCTTCTCGGCAACCGCGACGTCTTCGACCAGCCGTTCAGCTCGACCAGCTACACCGACAAGCTGATCCGCGACCAGCAGGCCCGCAACGTCCAGGACGTGGTCAACAACGACCCGTCGATCCGCACCAACGTGCCGGCCTTCTCGGGCATCCTCGGCTTCTTCATCCGCGGCTTCCCGGTCTTCGCCCAGGACATGGCGTTCAACGGCCTGTTCGGCGTCGCCGATGCGTTCAACCCGGCGATCGAGCCGATCGAGCGGGTCGAGGTGCTGCGCGGGCCCTCGACGCTGCTCTCGGGCGTTCCGCCCTTCGGCAATATCGGCGGCATCATCAACCTGATCCCGAAGCGGGCCGGCGACGAGCCGCTCACCCGCGCGACGATCGGCTACGCCTCCGATGCCACGATCTACAAGGCGATCGACGTCAGCCGCCGCTTCGGCGACGCCAAGGAATGGGGCGTCCGCTTCAACGGCGCGTTCAACAACGGCCGGACGCCGATCGACAACCAGAGCCTCCATTTCGGCGTCGCGGCGCTCGCCCTCGACTATCGCGGCGAGCGGCTGCGGGCGAGCCTCGACCTCGGCTACCAGGAACTCGACTTCACCTCGCCCCTGCGCAACCGCAGCGTGGCGGCCGGCGTGCGGATTCCCCGCGCGCCCGACCTGACCCTCAACCAGCAGCAGCCCTGGGAGTACCGCGACAGCGCCAACCAGCAGCTCGCCACCCGGGTCGAGTACGACCTGACCCCGGACCTGACGCTCTACGGCGCCTACGGCGTCTCGAACTTCCGCCAGGAATATTTCGGCGGCGTGCTGACGATCTTCAGCCCGCGCGGCGATTACCGCGACCCGGTCAGCTACCTGCCGTTCCACATCGTCAACCAGACGGCGGAGGCGGGCCTGCGCGGCACGGTCGAGACCGGCCCGGTCAAGCACAGCTTCGGGCTCGCCGCGGTCGGGTTCTGGCAGGACCTCGCCCAGCCGCCGGCGCAGAATGTCGGGTCGACCATCGTGTCGAACCTCTACGACCCGACCTACGTCGCGCCGCGTTCGACGATCGGGCTGTCGAACGCGACCCCGCGCACCTCGAGCCGGATCAACCGCAGCATCGCGGTCGCCGACACGCTGTCGATCCTCGACGACCGGGTGCTGCTGACGATCGGCGGCCGCTGGCAGAGCCTCGACGTGAATTCCTACAGCGCGACGACCGGCCTGCGGACCGGGGCGAGCGAGAGCGGCGCCTTCTCGCCGGGCGTCGGCCTCGTGGTGAAGCCCTGGGAGCGGCTGTCGCTCTACGCCAACTACGTCGAGGGGCTGACCTCGCCGGCCGCGCCGGTGAACGCGGTCAACGCCTCGGCGGCCTTCCCGGCCTTCGTCTCGCGCCAGACCGAGGTCGGCGCGAAGTACGATTTCGGCACGGTCGGCGTCGGCTTCGCGGCCTTCGAGATCGAGCAGCCCTCCGGCTTCCTCGATTCGCGCACCCTGGTCTTCTCCGTCGACGGCCGCCAGCGCAACAGCGGCGTCGAGCTGACCGTGTTCGGCGAGCCGGTGCCGGGGGTGCGGCTCCTCGGCGGCGTCACCCTGCTCGACGGGGTGCAGGTGCGGGCGCAGGACCCGCGCAACGTCGGGCGCACCGCGGTCGGCGTGCCGGACGTGCAGCTCAACCTCTACGGGGAGTACGACCTGCCTCCGAGCCTGCTGCCCGGCCTGACGCTGACCGGCCGCGTGATCTACACCTCGGCGCAGTACTACGACCTCGCCAACAGCCAGAAGATCCCCGACTGGGCGACGCTCGACGTCGGCCTGCGCTACGCGACGACGGTCCAGGACCGCCCGCTGACCCTGCGGGCGACCGTCGCCAACGTGACCGGCACCAACTACTGGGCCTCGACCGGACGCGGCATCCTGAGTCAGGGCACGCCGCGGACCTTCCTGCTCTCGGCCTCGATGGATTTCTGAAGCCGACGGGGATCTCTTCCTGCCACCGCGTCAGGGCGGCACCCGGTCGATCCTGGCGCCGCTCACACCACCACCGCCACCTTCGCCCCGTCCATCGTCAGCGTCACGCCGGTGACGTAGCTCGCCTTGGCCGAGGCGAGGAACACCACCGCGGCGGCGATCTCCTCGGGCTCGGCCATGCGGCCGAGCGGGATGCCGGCCTCCGCCCGGGCCTGCGCCTCCTCGACCGCGACGCCCTGCAGGGCCGCCTCGGCCTGCATGCCTTCGGCCACCCGGCCGGTGCGGGTGAGGCCCGGGCTGACGCCGACGACCCGCACGCCGCTCGCCGCGTAGGCCTGGGCGAGGCCGGCGGTCGCGAGCATCAGGGCGGCGTTGGCGGCGCCGCCGGCGATGTGGGTCGGCGCCGCCACCTTGCCGCCGCTGCCGATCACGTTGACGATCACGCCGCTGCCCCGCGCCGCCATCCGCTTCACCGCCGGATCGAACATGTTGACGTAGGTGAAGAGCTTGGCGTCGAAGGCGGCGCGCCAGCGCTCGGGGGTCAGGTCGTCGGGCGGGACGCGCCGCGCCGCGCCGGCGCTGTTGACCAGCACGTCGACCGGGCCGAGCGCGCCCTCCAGGGCATCGAGGGCGGCGAGCGCCTGGGCGGGGTCGACGAGGTCGGCGGCGTAGCCCGCGACGCGGTCCCCGCCCGCCCCGAGCTCGGCGAGGGCGTGGTCGAGATGGGCCTGCGCCCGCGAGACGAGGCCGACCCGGGCGCCCTCGTCCAGGAAGGCGCGGGCGCAGGCGAGGCCGATCCCCTTCGAGCCGCCGGTGACCAGCACCACCTTGCCGTCGAGTCCGAGCTTCATCGTGGTCCCTCCCCGGGAGTGTCGTCGTGCGCCAGTGTCGGCGATCGGGGGCCGACCGCAAGGCCTCAGCCGAGCTTGCCGGCGGCGCTCTCGAGCAGGCCCATCGCGTCGTCGCCGAACTTCCTACGCCACTCGGCGTAGAAGCCGCTCCTGCGCAATTCCTCCTTGAAGGGGGCGGTGTCGACGTCGTTGAAGGCGAGCCCCTTGGCCACCAGCTCCTCGCGCAGGGAGGCGTTCAGCCGGGCGACGTCCCTGCGCTCGTCGAGGCAGGCGGCGTTCACGATGCGGGCAAACACCTCCTTGAGGTCGTCCGGCAGCTGGGTCCAGGCCCGGCGGTTGATCAGGAACCACCAGCCGTCCCACATGTGGTTCGTCACCGAGCAGTATTTCTGCACCTCGTAGATCTTGGCGGTGTTGATGATGACCGGCGGGTTCTCCTGCCCGTCGACGACCCGGGTCTGCAGCGAGGAATAGACCTCGGCGAAGTTGAGGCTGGTCGGCGCCGCCCCGAGCGAGCGGAACAGCGAGGTCCAGAGCGCGCTCACCGGCACCCGGATCTTGAGCCCCTGGAGGTCCTTCGGCTCGGCGATCGGTCGCACGCTGTTGGTGATCTGCCGGAACCCGTTGTCCCAGATCCGGTCCATGACGACGAGGCCGGCCTTCTCGATCTGCCCGCGCAGGTGCCGGCCGAGATCGCCGTCCATGGCGCGCCAGACCGCGTCGTAATCCGGGAAGGCGAAGCCGAGGCCGTAGATCGACGCGGTCGGGATGATCGTCGAGAGCACGTTGACGCCCGAGAGCGCGAAGCATTCGAGGGCGCCGGAGCGCAGCTGCGAGAGCATGTCGCTCTGGCCGCCGAGCTGGTTGTTGGAGAAGATCTGGAGGTCGACCCGCCCGCCGGTCTGCTCGCGGATGGCGTCCGCAGCCCGGCGCGAGAGAAGAGCGCGCGACATCGTTCCTCCTGGTCTGTTGTGGTTGGCGGCCTTGCCGCTCGGGTGCTTTTCTTGCTTCGACCGTGTCCGTGAACGTATCCCGTGACTCTCCGTCGTCATCCCGGGGCCACGCGGCGGAACCCGTGATCGAGTGCACTGACTCATTCGGATGGTGCAGCGTTGCCGTCGACGGCATCGAGGATGGCGGCCGGTTTGGTCCGGACGAAGGGCTTCGGCTTGTCGTTGTGCTCGGCGATGTCGCGGTTGATCGCGGCCTGGAGATCGACGATCCCGCTGAAGCTGCCCCGCCTCAGCCTGCGCCGGGTCAGGACCGAGACGAAGCCCTCGACGGCGTTCATCCACGACGCCGAGGTCGGGGTGAAGTGGAAGATCCAGCGCGGGTGCCGGGCCAGCCAAGCCCCTACCTTCGGGGGCTTGTGGGTGGCGTCGTTGTCCAGGATCGCGTGGATCAACGTGCCGGCCGGCACCGCCGCCTCGACGGTGTTGAGGAAGCGCAGGAACTCGTCGTGGCGGTGGCGCTGCATGCAGCGGCCGATCACCGTGCCCTCCAGCACGTCGAGCGCGGCAAACAGCGTCGTACCCATCCCGGATCCTGCTAAGTCGTTGAAATCACGGGAGTAGAGACGGTTGAGGCAGGTGCTCTGAAGCGCCGGATCTACAATATGATATCCCCATGCTGCTGCGTCAGCCCTCACGGATCGTCGCCGAAGTCACCGCACGGCGCAGGGTTGAACGTCGGAGAACCCTGCCGTAAACCATAGATCTCGTCTTCGACCCCTACGGAAGGCACGCGATGACCGAGCCTGTGCGCTACACCCAGGCCGGTCGCCTGATGGCGATCGACACCGTGCTCGGCCCCGACGTGCTGCTGCTCGAACGCCTGGAGGTCGAGGAGGGCATCAACCGCCTCTTCACCCTCCAGGCCCGCGTCCGCGCGCAACGCGACGAGGTCCGCCCCGACGAGATCGTCGGTACCGCCGCCGACCTGACGCTCACCCTCGCCGACGGCTCGCAGCGGGTCTGGAACGGCCTCGTCACCGAGCTGCACGAGGGGCCGATCGTCACGAGAGGCGCGCGCCAGTACGCGCTGACCCTGCGCCCGCGGCTGTGGCTGATGAGCCAGCGC
>NZ_LWHQ01000035.1 GCF_001653715.1 Methylobacterium platani | reverse complement strand
CCCGGCCGAAACCGGGGTATCATCGGCGACAACGGGACCAGCGCCTGACCAAGGTCAGGCTCGCCGGCCCGGACTGTCTCGAAGATGGCTCAGCGCCCGGGCCGCTGTCGCGGCCGGCGCCGATGGGTGGTCGTATAGGCCCCGCGTTTCGGCCCGTCAACCGGTTTGTGAAGCCCCCGCGACAGCCCCCTCCCCTCCCGGCTCAGGCGGCGTCGCACAGGTCACGGACGGCGGCGGCGGCGCGGCGGGCCTCGGCGGCGGCCTGCGCGATGCCGGAACCGGCGGCGATGGCGGTCTCGAGCCCGCGGCAGGCGACGGCCAGTTCCTCGAATCCGAGGCTGCCGGCCATCGCCACGACGACGTGCGCCTCATGCGCGAGGGTCGCGAGGTCGGCGGAGGCCGCGAAGGCGCCGGCGAGCTGCGCCATGAGCCGGTCGTGGAGGCGGTCGAGATCCGCCTCGCCGATCAGGCGCGCGAGTTCCGCGGTCTTGCGCGGATCGCGCACCGGGGGCCGGCGCGAGGGGGTCGCGAGACCGGCGGTCGCCGCCCGGCGCCCGGCCTCGGTCAGTTGCACGCTGACGCCGCTCCCGTCCGCCATGCAGGCGAGCGCCCCGGCCTCGGTCAGTGTCAGGACCGCCTTCATCAGGGCGGCGGGCGGCAGGCCGGTCTCGTAGGCGAGGCTCCCCTCCCCGCCCGCCAGCACGAGGTCGCGTCCCGAGACGTGGAGGAGCGCGAGGAGGTGGCAAACGGGGTCGGCCCCGTCGAGGTCTCCCGGAAGCCCGGCGCGCCGCGCCGCAAAGCCGCCGCAGGCCTCGGCCACGGCCGCCCAGGAGGCCGGCTCGGCGACCCGGAAGGTCAGGTCGCAGGCGCCGGAGAGCCGCCCGGTGAGGTCGACGGTCGGCACGGGCCGCGCGGGCATCCCGGCCCGCGCCGACCGCAGGGCCGCCAGCCCGCCCTCCCCGCTGAGCAGGATCAGGTCGGCCTCGGCGGCGCTCTCAACCGGCACGAAGGCCTGCCCGAACGCCGCGGCCTCGGCGGCGCCGGGCGGGGGGCAGATCAGGGCGCGCGGCCGTCCGGCGAGGCCGAAGCGGCGCCAGACCAGGTCGGCGCCGGTCTCCGGTGCCGGTGCCGGTGCCGCGACGGGGACCTCGGGCGCGGTCAGCCGGTCGAGGGTGGCGTAGAGCGCATCCGGATCGAGAGGCTTGACCAGGATGGCGTCGAAGCGGGCATCGGCCCCGCGCCGGGAGGCGAGCCCGTGCCGGTCGGCCGTGACCCCGACCAGCCGCACCCGGTCCTCCGGGCGGGCGATCTCCCGCATCAGCCGCGCCAGGGCGTAGCCGTCCATCTCGGGCAGGTGGTAGTCGATCATCACCACGTCGTGGCGGCGCTCGCTGAGGAGCCGCAGGCCGAGGAAGCCGTCCGACGCCACGTCGACGCTGTCGCCGCGGCGCTCGCACAGGGCGCGGACGAGGTCCTGGAAACCGGGATCGTCCTCGACCACGAGAAGGCGCAGGCTCATCGGGTTCTCCCTTCGGGCAGGTCGATCGGGGTGGGAATCGGTCAGGAACGGGGGGCCGGGCCGCGGGTGGCCTCGGGCGGCAGGATCGCGGCGCCCGGCGGCAGGCCCGCGACCGGCCCGGACGGGGCATCGACGATTCCCGGGGTGACGAGGCCGATCGCCGCGAACCCGCCCTGGGCACTCCGCAGCGGGCCGGTCGAGGCCGGGCCGTGCTCGGCGGCCTCGCCGAGGTAGCGCGGGCCGGACGACGCGGACGCGGGTGCAGGCGACGGCGCGCCCGATGCCGGCACCACGGCCGGGCCGGGCCGTTCGACCGGGCGGGCGCGGTGCGGCGGGCGGGGCGCCGCGTCGGCAGTCGCCGCGCGGGGCGGACGCGCCGGCCTCCGGGCCGCCGTCGCGACCGGCTCGCCGGCAAAGCGCGGCACCAGGCGCAAAGCGGTCACCGCGGCGGCCATCGCCTCGAGGGTGAGGTCGTCCCGGCACAGGCGCAGGCGCAAGGACAGGGGCGCCGGCGCGCCGCCCTCCCGCACGGGCGCCGCCGGGATCCACTGCCAGGCGTAGAGGCAGCGCGCCGGTCCGGCGCGGCCGATGGCGAGGCCGTAGGGGCCGTAGGCATTGGCCGAGGGGCGGGTGACGACCTGCATCGCCACGCCCGGGAAGGCGCCGGCGAGCTCGGCGCGGATTCCGGCCTCGGTCGGCTTGCCGCCGGGTCCCGCCTCGCGCGCAGGCTCGCGCGGGCTCGACACCAGCACGAGATCGTCGCGCCCGCCCCGGTGCCCGGGAGTGGACAGGGTAAACGCCTGCGCGAACCCGTCCGCGCCGTCGCGCTCGCGCAAGGCGACGGGCCGCCCGATCCAGACCGGCAGCACGACGACGGGAGTGGCCTCGGCCCGCTGCGGCGGCGCGGCCGGCAGGCTCGCATCGAGGCTGGCGTAACGCGATGCAGCCCGTTCCTGCGCGGTGCAGGCGCCGAGGGCGAGGGCGGCGGCGAGGACGGCGAGCGGGCGGATCACGGCAGGGTCCTTCGGGAGGCGATGGCGCCGGTGGCGGCGATGTCGGGCCGGGACGGCGCTTCGGCAGGGACCGCCTGCATCGCCGACCACAGGGTGCCGAGGGGGGCGGGACGCTCGGCGGCGGTCGGGGCGCTCGCCCCGGTCTCGCCGGTCCAGGCCGGCAGGAGCGCGAAGCCGAAGCGCTCGTAGGGCATCGGCCCGACGCCGGGGACGCGCCGGGCGGTGGTGGGGCCGCGGCCGGCGGCCCGGACGGGCGCGAGGGCGAGGGGACTGCCGGTGGGGGCGGCGCGCAGGTCGTTCTCCGTCGCGACCGCGAGCGGGAAATCGCTGCGGCGCACGAGCGGGACCGAAGCGGCCTCGAGGGCATCGGGCTGGGGCACGCGCCCGCGCGGCTCCGCCCGGGGAGCCAGGTCGAGGTAGGCGCCGCGGGAGGCCGGCTCGGCGGGCCGGGGCGGGGCGGCCTCGCAGGGCGGGGGCGGCTCGCGCCGGGTCGCGAAGAGCAGGCCGACCACCCGCGGGAACAGCCCGTCGTAGCGGTTGACCACCTCGACGAAGGCGCGGTGCTGCCCGGCCCGCCGCAGCGCCAGGGCGTAGCCGTAGACGGTTGTCTCCTTGGGGAACCACGCCACGGCACGGCGGAACCAGGCGAGGCCCGCCTCGAACTGGCAGGTATTGGTGGCGTACCAGGCCAGCGCCTGCGCCCCCTCCCCCGAGGCGGTGGCGGCCGTGACCTCGGCGTAGCGGCGCAGGCGCTCGGGCTCGATCGCCGGAGGGTCCGCGCGGGTCAGGTCGCGCTCCAGGATGTCGATGAACAGGAGCGAATTGTTCACCAGCGGCTCGCGCCAGGCATAGGCGACGTCCTCCGCCTCCCGCCGCAGGCCGAGGCGCAGGAGGGTATGGGCGAGGCCGTGCGCCACCATGGCGTCGCCGCCGCGGGCGATGGCGCGCTTGAACCAGGCGAGCGCCTCGGGCAGGTCGCTGCGCTTCAAGGCGTACCAGGCGACGAGGCCGGCCTGGTCGGGCTCCGGCGCCGTCTCGGCATAGGCCTGGAAGGCCGCGAGCTCGTCCGGCGCCACCGCCTGGCCGGCCTCGTCGTGCAGGACCGCGCTCAGGCGGGCGCGGATCAGGTCGATGCGGATCGGCGCGAGGTCGCCGGCCGGGATCGCGGCGGCGAGGCGGTCGATCTCGGCCATCGGCAGCAGGGGGAGCGCGCGCAGGAGGCCGGCCCGGCGGTCGTCGGCGCCCGCACCGGCGGCGGCCAGGGCGCGGCCGAACAGCGCGACCGCCTCCGGCGCCCGGTCGGTGCGGGCGAGCGCCTCGGCGGCGGCCCAGGCGACCTCCGCCTCGCCGGCCTCGAACTCGGGCCGGCGCCGGTCGACGAGGCCCGCGAGGTCGCCCCAGCGGCCGGCCTTCTCCAGGGCCCGCACCTCGTCGCGCAGGGCCCGGCGCGCCACGGCGCCGGCGAGCGCCCCGGACGGCGCCCATCCGGGCTCGGCCCGGGCGCGGTCGGCGAGGGCCCGGCGCAAGGCGTCGAGGCGGCCGGCCTTCAGGAGGTCCCAGAAGCCGTCCTCGTCCTCCGCCCCCGGCGCGGCGGTCCAGAGATCGGCGGGGGGCGTCCAGCCCGGGAAGCGGCGGGCCAGGCGCTCGGCCTCCGCGGCGACCCGCTCCGGCCGGGCCTGCTGCGCGTAGTAGCGCAGGGCCGTCTCGTCGGGCCGCTCGGCCGCCGCGAGGCGCGCGCCGGCGACCGGCGCGCCGGCCAGGCCGAGGGCGAGGATCAGCGCGGCGCGCATGCGGGATACCTCGTCCGGAGGGTGGCGAGCGCCAGGAGCTGCAGGGTCGCCGGGTAGTAGTGTTCGGCCTCCGGCCGCACCCGGGCGAGGCCGGGCGGGAACGGGGTTCCCTTCGCCGCGCAGGCGGCGAGCGCCGGGATCGCGCCGTAGCCGGCTTCGGTGAGGCGGACGGTCGGGCGGCCGGTCGCGGTGTCGACGAGGGGCAGGTTGCCGGCCTCGGGCCGCGGCCACAGCGCCAGGAACGGCGCGTAGAGCTCGGCGTCGGTCGTCCCCGCCATGGCGAGGTAGAGCGGGATGCGCAGGCCGTTATAGGCGAAGTCGGGCGGAAAGCCGTCGGCGGGACGCGGCGCGGCCCCGGCAAGGGAGACCCACTCGCTCGGCAGGCGCGCCGGCCCGAAGCGGGCGGCGCGGATCAGCCGCCGGCCGCTGCGGTCGAGCCCGGCCCAGTCGAATTCCGGGGCGAGGAGCGGCAGCCGGTCGAAGGCCGGGAAGACCCAGTAGGACAGGTTGACCACCGGGCCGTCGGGCCGGTCCTCGGCGGAGAAGCCCGCCGCCGCCGGCAGCAGCAGCGGCCCGTGGGCGGCCCGCGGCAGGATCAGCTTGCGGCCGAGCTCGACCGCGATGCGCCGGCCGGCGACACGGTGCGAGGGGTCGCCCCAGGCCGCGACCGCCTCGGCGAGCGCCCAGGCGACCAGGAGGTCGCCGTCGGCGGCGTCGTTCATGTCGGCGACCGCCGGGCGCCGGTCGGGCTCCCAGCGCCAGGCGACGAGCTGGTCGTCGCGCACCATCAGGTTGGCGCGGGTCCAGGTCCAGATCCGCTCGAAGGTCGCGCGGTCGCCGGCCAGCACGCTGAGCAGCATGCCGTAGCCCTGGCCCTCGCTGTGGCTGATGCCGGCATTGCCGGTATCGACCACGCGGCCGGATTCGGTGACGAAGCGGGCCTTGTAGGCGCGCCAGCCGTCGGCCTCGGCGAGCGGTGCGGTCTGGGCCGATGCGGCGGCGAGGTACCCGAGCAGGGCGAGGAGCGCGAGCGCCGCCCGCCCGACGGTCCCCCTCGCGACGTCCACGCTCCCGACGCCCGCACTCATGACGTCCTCCTGCCGAGGCCGCGCACCAGCCGGTGGGTCGAGACGGCGAGGAGCCCGGCGCAAAACAGCGCCATCGCCGCGTAGGCGCCGCCGTTGAGCGACAGCCAGCCGGCGGCGACCCGGCGCAGGTTGCCGAACGAGGCCGGCGCGGTGGCGACGTAGCGGGTGCTCGCGAGCGGGCTCGCGGCGATCGTGCCGTCCGGCGCCATCAGGGCGAGGCCGCCGCTGGCCCGGCTCCAGATCCCGGGCTGGACGAGGCAGGCGACGGCCTCGCTCAGGGCCGCCGGGCTCGGCGCGGCGACCACCGTCAGCACGTCGTCCGGCGCCGGTCCGGTCACCCCTTGCGCGAGGACGAGGTCGGCCTCGGAGACGGTGAGCGCGTGCGGGCCGGGGGCCCGGGGGGCCGGCCCGCGGCAGCCCGGGGCCGCGCCGAGGCGCAGGAGCCGGCGCCGGGCAGCCGTCGCCTCGGCCGGGGAAACCTCCCGCGCCGGGCGGTCGCCGCGCGAGGTCCACGCCTCGCGCAGGATCCACGCCTCGCGCAGGACCTGGGGGTCGAGGCCGGCGGCGGTCGCGAGGGGCGCGTCGAGGCTGCGGGCGGCGGCCACCACCAGGGTCGGCCCGACGATTCCCGCGCGCCCGGCCGAGAAGCCGAAGGGGATCGGGTGGCCCGCCGCGAGGCCGAGGCGCGTCGCTAGGGTGGCGGCGGCGGCCATCGTGTCGCGGTCGGGGGCCGGCACCGCGAGGGTCGGGGCGCGTCCGTCGGCGCCGCCGCGGTAGGGAAAGCCCGCGGCCGCGGTGGCGGCGAGGTCGGGCTGGCGGCCGACCCGGGCGAGGTCGGGAATCGTCAGGCGGGTGCCGGCGCCGAGGTGCAGGCGCTCGCCGTCCGGCGCGGCGCAGGTCTCGTCCCCGGCCCGGGGCAGCTCGGCCACGAGGTCGATCCGGTTGAGGCCCGGCCGCAGCAGCCGCAGCGGCAGGAACACCCGGCGCCGCCGCAGGGTCTCGCCGCCGGCCCGCCCGAGCGGGACGCTGCCGGCCGCCTCGCCGTTGATCGAGACGCCGATCCGGGCGCCGGGCGCCAGGCCGGCCGGGTAGGTCGCGTCGAGATCGAGGGCGATCTTGGCGTAGTCCGCCGCCAGGAGGTCGTGCGGCAGGGCGAGGGCGAGGGCGATACGGTGGCTGCGGCCGGTCACCGCCGCATCGGCGTGGCCGAGATCCGCGAGGGTCAGGCTCTCGCCGCCCAGGACCGGCCGCCCGCCGGCCTCCGCCAGGGCGGCCAGGCCCTGCGGCGTGCCCGCCGGGAGCCTCGCGGCGAGACCGGAGAGCTGCGACAGCGCCGCCGCGACGTCGGCCTCGTCGGTCCCCGTGACGACGACGACCGGAGGGCGACCGGGCGCCGCCGGCAGCAGGGCCAGGCGCGGGCCGGTGATCGGGCCGAGGACGGCGATGTCGAGGCTGCGGGCGAGCTCGGCCGCCGGCGCGACCGCGAGCGCGACCCCGTCGCCGGATTCCGACGCCTCGGCCGATGCCGGCGCCGGCACCGGCGCCGGCGCCGGCACGAAGGCGACGGCCGGCTGCGCGAAGCGGCCTGCGAGGGCCAGCGCCTGTGCGCCGGCGAGCAGGCCCTCGACGCGACGCTCCGAGAGGCGCTCGCCGGTCTGGATCAACCGGATCGGCACGGCGCCGTCGGGTCCGGGCCGGGCGGCGGCGAGGTCGGCGAGGTCGGTCACGCCCTCGCTCGCGACGAGGAGGCCGGTGGTGTCGGGATCGATCTGGGTCCACAGCTCGTAGGTCGCCGCCACCGAGCAGTCGACGCGGTGGCGCTGCTCGACCGCGACCGTCAGGGCGTTGAAGCCGGGGCGCAGGGCGCCCGGCGGGACCGCGACGCCGGCGAGCGTCAGGCCGCGGGCGCCGTCGAGGCCCGCGCGCCCGATCTCGGCGCCGTTGAGGCTCACCCGCAGGCGCGACACCTCCGGCAGCACCGAGATCGCCGACAGGGTGCCGACCTGGAACCGGCCGCCGGCCCGCGCCTCGGCGGCGGTGACGAAGACCGGCCAGGTCAGGGTGCCGGTCTCGCCCCACAGCCGCAGCGGGGCCGCGACCGCGGGGAGCCGCCGCAGGGCCGGAGCGGCAGCGGCGGGTGCGGCAGCGGGCGGCGGGGCGACGGGGGCGCCCGGCAGCCGCATCGTCGGGGTCGGCCCGAATCCCGAGAAGGTCTGGCCCGCGGCGGGCGTGCCGCACAGGAGGGCGCCGAGCATCGGCACGAGGAGGATGCGCATCGGACGGGCTCTCCTCAGGCGGCGCTGCGCGCGGCTTCGAGCGCGGCGTGCAAGGCCGCGATCACGTCGCGGGCATCCCCGGCCGGGGCGACCGGCGGGGCGCGGTGCGGCGGCGCGAGGGGCACGGGAACCGTCCCGGCGCCCGCGAGGGCCCGGATGCTCTCGGCCCAGGCCGCCGCGTCGAGGGCGGGCGGCTCGGCGCGGAGCGCGTCGGCGGGTTCGGGGGCGGCCGCGAGCAGGCCGGCGACGGCGTCCCGCCAGGCCGCTTCGTCGACCGCCGCCGCCGGCGGAGCGGCGAGCCCGGGCGCGGCGATCCGGTCCACCCGGATCGCCGCCGGGGCGACGACCGGTTCCGGCACGACGGAGGCGAGCGCGGGAGGCGCCGCGGCGACGGGCGCCGTCGCGGGCACGATGGCGGGAGCGGACAAGGGACGCTCGCGGGCGATCTCGTCGGCGAGGATCCGCTGCGGCGTCGGCTCGGCCGCCTCGCGGGCGACGGGCGGCGCAGCCGCGGATGCGAGGGATGCCGGGGCGGCGGATGCGGGGACCGACAGCTCCGCGGGAGCGAGGGACGGCAGCGCCGCAGGGGCGAGAGCCGGGCTGTCGCCGGGCGGGATTGCCGGCGCCACGGCGGCCGGCGGAGCGGGCGGCGCGGCCTTGCCGAGATAGGACAGGGCCCGCACCGGCTCGGCGAGGCCCCAGGCGAGGAAGCGCAGCGTGCCGGTGACGAGGTCGCGGTGGCGCCGGCGCTGCCCGAGGAAGCCCCGCAGGGCGCCGGCCTCGCCGTACATCAGGCCGGCGACGGTGCCGTAATCGGCGGCGGCGAGGGGCGCGAAGGCGACGACCCTCAGGGCCGGCTCGGGCGCCGCCGACAGGGTGAAGCGCAGGCCCGGGCCCGGCCCGGCCCGCAGCACGCCGCCGTCGCGCATCGCCGGGAAGGGGGCGCCGTCGGCCCGGCGCAGGGTCGCGGCCTCGGCGCTCATCCGCACCACCGTGACGGGGATTTCCTGCACCGCCTCCTGAGCGGCCCCGATCTCCGCCAGGGCCGGCCGGTCGACCGGCAGGCTCGGGCTGCGCTCGTCCTGGCGGCGCTCCGCCACGACGCCGAGCGCGACGCCGGCGATCACCAGGTTGAAGGCGCACCACAGGCCGACGACGAGCATCAGGCTGGTGACGCCCGGCTCGTAGAGGTAGCGCCACGCCGCCATGCCGCAGCCGGCGGCCAGCGCGGCGAAGATCGCGAAGAACGGCCAGGCCAGGGCCGAGAGGTGGTCGTGCTCCAGGCCCGCGCCCTTGGCGGTGACCGAGAAGCTCGGGCGCCGGGGCGAGGCGACGACCGAGGCGATCGAGCGCACCAGGAAGACGCCCTGGACGTACTCGTAGAGCTCGGACACGAACGGCCAGCGTACGTGGCCGTAGAGGTAGTTCTGGATCATCAGGTTGGCGACGATGTAGGTCGCCGTGTAGGCCAGGGCCTCGTCGACCGACGAGACGAAGATCTTGACGTCGAAGAAGATGTGCAGCAGCGGCGCGAGCATGAAGACCAGCCGCGGCAGCGGGAAGAACCAGAACGTCATGCTCGACAGGTAGGCGAGCCGCTGGATCGGGCTGAGGCCCGGCTTGGTCAGGGGATTCTTCAGCAGCAGGATCTGGATCATGCCCTGGCACCAGCGGGCACGCTGGCCGATGAAGTCGGCCAGGCTCTCGGGCTGCAGGCCGGCGATCAGGGGCTGGCCCACATAGGCGCTGGTCCAGCCCCGGCCGTGCAGGTCGAGGGCGGTCTCGCAATCCTCCGTGATGGTGATGCCGGAGAAGCCGCCGACGGCGTCGAGGGCGCTGCGGCGCAGGAGCGCCGCCGAGCCGCAGAAGAACGAGCCGTTCCACTTGTCGAGCCCGGCCTGGGTCACGCCGTAGAACATCTCGTTCTCGGACGGCATGCGGGCGAAGGTGCGCAGATTCCGCTCGACCGGGTCCGGGTTGAGGAAGACGTGCGGGGTCTGGACCAGGAACAGCGACGGGTCCTGCGCGAACAGCCCGACGGTCTCGGTCAGGAAGCTGCGGAACGGCGCGTGGTCGGCGTCGAGCACCAGCACGATCCCGGCGCGGGAGGCGCAGAGCCCGTTGTTGAGGTTGCCGGCCTTGGCGTGCTCGTTGCGGGCGCGCGTCACGTAGCGGGCGCCGAGCGCGGCGCAGAGCGCCTGCAGCTCGGCCCGGCGCGCCCGGGCCGCGGCCGCCCGGACGGGATCCGGGTCGGCGCATTTCTGGTCGGTGCCGCCGTCGTCGAGGAGCCAGACCGTCAGCTTGCCGGCCGGGTAGTCGAGATTCAGCGCCGCCGCGAGGGTGACGCCGAGGATCGCGGTCGGCTCGTTGTAGCTCGGGACCAGCACGTCGACGGCGGGCAGGTCGGCGGCGGCGGGCAGCGGCACGCTCTCGCGCACCAGCGGGTCGGCGTTGACGACGAGGCTGACCGCCAGGATCAGCACGCAGTACAGTTCGGCGCCGAGCAGCACGAGCCCGCAGCCGAGACCGACCGGGTCGTCGAGGGAGGGCAGCGTGCCGGTGAGGCGCCAGTAGACGTAGCGGATCACCACCAGCGTCCCGAGCGCCAGGAAGGCGAGCCGCGGCAGGCCGCGGCGGGGCGCCAGCAGCCACAGCGCCACCATGCCGGCGCAGGCGCCGCCGCAGAGCCAGGCCTGCGCCTCCGGCCCGACCGGCTGGACGAGGAGCCCGACCGTGAGGAGCGCCGAGACGCCCCAGGCGAGCCAGCGGAGACCTGCGGCCATCAGAACCCCGCCCGCATGTCGACGGTGGTGTAGAGGCCGCCCTTGCGGGTCTGGTCGTGGAGGTAGCCGGCCGCGACGCCGAATTGCAGCGCGCCGAGCTGGAACCCGCTCCAATGGGCGCCGAGGCGCCACTGCCGGTAGTAGTCGTCGCCGAGCAGCGCGGCCTCGGGCCCGAGGAAGCCGCCCATCACCGCGACGCCGCCCCGCAGCCGGCCGTAATAGGCGTTGAAGGTGCTCGCATAGGTGCCGGTGGCGTGCACCATCGTGTCGGGGGTCGGCCGGGCGTAGAGGTCGAGCGCCGCCTTCAGGCCGCCGGCATTGCGCACGCTCGCCTCCAGCCCCGGCACCTCGTTGCGGCGCATGGTGAGGCCGACGAAGGCCGACAGCACCGCCTCCGGCCAGACCCAGCCGTAGCCGATCATCGCGGCGGCCTCCGCCTGCTGGCCGAGCCCGGTCCCGGCCCGGTACGAGCCGATCAGCGTGTCGGCCCGCAGGCGCAGGCCGCTGGTCAGGAGGGTGCCGGCCGGCGCCGCGGTGGCGGTGGCGCCGGCGAATTGCGAGCCCTGCGAGCTGACGGTCGCCGAGGTGTCGACCGAGACGATCCAGGCCTCCTGCGGGGCGGCCGGCTCGGTGCCCGTGTACCAGTCGGCCGCCAGCGCCGGCCGGCCGCCGAGGGCGGCCGCCGCCAGGACGCAGCGGAGGGAGCCGCGCCGGAACGCGGCACGGACGGGAATGCGGTGCATGTCGATACGCCACGAGACCTTGCAACGCCGGCAGGATCGGGCCCGCATCCTTAAGCGGACCTTGCCGGGACGGGCCGCATCCCGTCCGATTAAGTCTTACGACATTCAGGATAATTTCGATCGGAAAAGAATCCTGGACGGGGCGAGTCAAGCCTGCCGCCGGCCCGCGTCCACAGCCGCGGCGGGGTAGGCGGGGAAACGCTTCCCGGGGCTGTCCGCCTAGCTCCAGCCAAGCTTCCAGGATGTCGCGGGATCCCCTCTCCCGTGTGGGAGAGGGGTAGGGGTGAGGGTGGTGCGGTTTTCGCAACGAACACGAACTGTCGAGCTGCGCAGCTCCACCGTCGAAGCGTCATTCTGAAGCCGAGCCAACCTCACCCCCGACGCCTCTCCCGGACGGGAGAGGGGGAGCGTTCGACTTGGGAATGCCGTGGCAGCCCGACACGATTCTTGTCTCGCGCAGGGCGACTACTCCCGGACTTCACGCCCCTCCCCGCCCGCACGCCTTAGGCCGTCAGGCCGAGGCCGGACGGCGCCGCCGTGGCGTTCGCCGCCTCGGCCCGCAGGCGCCGGGTCTCGAACGCCGCCGCGGTGCAGCGGGCGCGGGCGCGGGCGAGCGCCGCCGCGAAGGCCGTCGCATCGCGTGCGACCTCGTCCTCGCCGCAGGCTTCGAGCGCGGCGCAGGCCCGGGAGAGCGCCGCGAAGCCGAGCATGCCGGCGGCCGAGACGAGGCCGTGCGCCTCGAAGCGCAGCCGCGCCCGCTCCGCCGCCTCGCCGCCCTCCCCGGCGAGCGCCCCGGTGACCTGCTCGGCGAGGTGGCCGAGGAGGCGGCCGACCGCCTCCGGCGGCAGGACGGCGCGCACCCCGTCGTAGAGCGTCTGGTCGAAGGCGGCGGGCTCGTCCTCGGCCGGCGCGGCCGGGGCGCGGTCGAGCCAGCGGGCGAGGACGGCCGTCAGTTCGGCCGGGGTGAACGGCTTGCCGAGATGGTCGTCCATCCCGGCATCGCGGAACGACTGGACCTGGTCGGGCAGCACGTTGGCGGTCATGGCGACCACCGGCACCCGCGCGGCCGCACCGGGCAGGCAGCGGATCAGCCGGGTCGCCATCGTGCCGTCGAGGCCCGGCATCTGCACGTCCATCAGCACGAGGTCGTAGGCGCCGGCCTCGACGGCGCGCACCGCCTGGAACCCGTCCGTGGCGACGTCGACGGAATGGCCGGCGGCCCGCAGCATCAGGCAGGCGAGCTCGCGGTTCACCTCGATGTCCTCGACGAGGAGGAGGCGGCCGGGGCGGCCCGGCGCCGCGGCGCGGGCCTCCGGCGCGGCCTGATCGCTTGCCCGGTCTCCTGCCCGGTCTCCTGCCCGGGGCAGGGTCAGGGTGAACCAGAAGGTCGCGCCGCGGCCGGCCTCCGAGATCACCCCGATCTCGCCGCCCATCGCCTCGACGAGGCGGCGGCTGATCGCGAGCCCGAGGCCGGTGCCGCCGTAGTCGCGGCGGATCGAGCTGTCGACCTGCGAGAAGCGCTCGAACAGCCGGCCCTGCTTGTCGGCCGGGATGCCGATGCCGGTATCGGCGACGCTGAAGCGGATGCGCTCGCCGTCCCGGCCGCTGCCCTCGTGGCGCAGGGCGAGGGCGACGCTGCCGCGCGGCGTGAACTTCACCGCGTTGTTGAGGAGGTTGAGGAGGATCTGGCGCAGGCGGCCCTCGTCGCCGACGAGGCGGCGCGGCAGGCTCGCGTCGATGGCGCTCGTCACCGCGAGGTCCTTGGCCGCCGCCGCCGCACCGACGACGCCGAGGCAGCCCTCGGCCAGGGCCTCGATCGCGAACGGATCGCCGCGCAGGGACACCGCACCGGCCTCGACCGAGGAGAAGTCGAGGATGTCGTTGACGAGGGTGAGCAGGCCGCCGGCCGAGGCGCGGGCGAGGGCGGCGTAGCGCCTCAGCTCCGGCTCCAGGCCGTCCGCCTGCGCCAGCAGGCCGGTGAAGCCGATCACCGCGTTGAGGGGGGTGCGGATCTCGTGGCTCATCGCCGACAGGAAGTCGGTCTTGGCGGCGTTGGCCCGCTCGGCGGCGGCTTTCGCGGCCTCTGCGGCGGCCTTCGCGGCGACGAGCCCGGCCTCCGCGTCCTTGCGGGCCGAGATGTCGAGGTTGAGGCCGGTGACCCGCAGGGCCCGGCCGGCGGGATCGCGGCCGAGCCGGCCGATCGCCTGGATCCAGCGCGTGCCGCCGGGGAGCACGACCCGGAAGGCGATGTCGAAGGTGCCGCCGCCGGCCACGGCCCCGCGCAGGGCCTCGAGCGCCGGCTTGCGGTCCGGCGGCGCCAGCCGCCGCAGCCAGGCGCCGAGCGCGAGCACCGCCGGCCGGTCGCCCGGAAGCCCGTGCAGCCGCGCGCTCTCGGGGGCCAGGATGATCTCGCGGGTGACGAGGTCGAGGTCGAACAGGCCGGCGCCGGCGGCATCCTGCGCGAGCCGCAGCAGGTCGCCGGTCTCCTCCAGCGCCTTGCGGGCGGCCAGGATCTCGTCGATGTCGAGGGCCGAGCCGAGCCAGCCGAGCAGCCGGTCGTCCTTGCGCAGCGGCTGGAACGAGAGCTGGTGCCAGCGATAGGCGCCGGTGCGGTCGCGCAGGCGGCCCTGGGCCTCGCCGCTGCCGCCTTGCGCCAGCGCCGCCTCGATCCGCGGGCGGTCGTCCGGGTGGCAGCGCTCCTCCCGCAGCGCCCGGCCCGGTCCGATCCCGTCGAAATAGCGCTCGAAGGCCGGGTTGGCGTAGACGGTCTCGCCGGTATCGGTGCGCTCCATCCAGACGAGCTGGGGCAGCGTGTCGGCGAGCGCCCGGTAATGCGCCCGGCTCGCCCGCAGCGCGGCCTCGACGTCCTGGCGCGCCGCGGCGTCGCGGATCGTCGCGACGACCGCCGATCCCGCGCGCGGTCCCGGCGCGGAGGCCCGGGTCTCGACCCACAGCCAGCGCCCGTCCGCATGGGCCAGGCGATGCACCAGGGCACCGCCGCCGGCCATGAGCGCCGCGACGCCGGCGCGGTCCTCCGGATGGACCAGCTCCGCCAGGGGCCGGCCCGCGAGGGCGCCGGGCGCGCGGCCGGTCAGCGCGCGGCAGGCCGCGGAGGCGAAGACGACGCGCCCCGTGCGATCGATCTCGGCGACGAGGTCGGGGCAGCCGGCGAGCCGCCGCGCGGCGCGCCCGCTCCCGAGCAGGCGCGCGACCGCGGCGCGCCAGCCGGCCCGCGTCGCCTCATGCGCCATCGGATCACGCTCCATGAGGCGCGCCCGGTGCGGCACCGCGCGTCGTCGTCCGCACCCGAGAGACCGGCGGGTGCGGCGTCGTGTCGGGACCCTGCGTCATGTCGGAGGCGGACTCGAAAGGACCAAAAGATATCACATGATGGTTAATCACCAATTCATTAAACGAGACTTAACCTATCCCTGCGACCAGAAAGGTCATGAACGTCACGCCCCACACGCCTCAGCTCGGCCCGACCTCCCCGGCATCGGCGGCCCTCGCCGACGCGGCGCGGGAGGCCGGCGAGCGGCGGCGCGACCGGCGTTTCCCCGTCACCCTGTCGGCGCGGCTGCATCACGGCGGACGGAGCTGCCGCACCGAGATCCTGAACCTGAGCCGCGGCGGCCTGCTGCTGGCGCCGGTGGCGGCGGTCGCGCTGGTGCCGGGCGCCCCGATCCGGATCGAGGCCGCATCGATCGGCGAGGTCGAGGCCCGGGTGGTCAGCCTGAGCGCGCTCGGGATCCACGTGCGGGTCGGCGACACGTCCGAACGGTTCCAGCACGCCCTGGTGCGGCTCGCCCGGCTGACCCGGATCTGGACGGCGCGAGAGGCGTGAGGGTGATCCGTGCCGGCCGCCGGCACGGCCGGCGTCGAGCACGGGACGAGGTCGAGCACGAAACAGGGCGGAAGCGACCGAGGTCGGGGCTCATCGGTCATCGGAAGGCGCACTGTCGCGAGTGGCTTCGCCGCCCCGTGAGGCCGCCTCCGCTCCGTCGTCCGCGGGGTGTGCCGCTACGCCCTGGCCCGAACGGCGGCCGGGGCGATCGTCGCGGACCGCCTCATGGGTGGCGTCATGCCTCCCTCCGTTCCCGTCGCCGCCGCGCCCGTGCGGGGGGCGAGGACGGGAGCGTGCGCCCTCCCCCACCGGTCGTCAAGCGGCGAGACATGCCGCGCCGCGCGGTCACGCCGCCGAGGCGTCGGTGCCGAGGCGGGCGGGCTTCGCCCGGAGATCCTTGGTGCGGATGTCCATGGCGTTGCCGCGCCAGACGATGTCGCGGGCGACCCAGGCGGCGAGCCAGATCGGCACGAACAGCAGGTCGCGGGCGAGGCAGGCGAGCGGCCAGCGCCAGGAGCGCGGCCAGCCGTTGCGGGCGGCGAGCCGCCACTCGGCGCCGTACCAGACGGAGCCGGTCCCGAGCATCGCCGCGAGGCCGGACAGGCCGCCACCCGCGGCCGGGTAGGCCGCCAGCATCGGGATCACCGCGCCGGTGCCGATCTCGGGGGCGAAGAACAGCGGGAAGGTGACGCGGCGCAGCCGCGCCCAGCGCAGCTGGCGCGACCACACCTCGCCGGCCCGGCGCGGCCCGAGCGGCTGGGCGAAGGGCGCGGCGACGAGGTGGACCTGCCGGCCCATCGCCCGCACCAGCTTGGTCGCCGCGGCGTCCTCGGCGATCTCGGCGCCGAGCGCCCGGATGCCGCCCCGGGATTCGAGCATCGGCCGGTGCCAGAGCATGCTCTTGCCCTGCGCGAAGCCGAGGCCGAGCGCCTCGCCGACATATTGCCAGCGCGCCTGCAGGGTGTTGAGGAAGGCGCACTCGACCTCGGCCCAGAAGCTGCCGGGCCGGGTGCCGACCGGCGTCGAGCAGACGAGGCCGGTCCCGGGGCGCCAAGCGGCGCGCAGGCGCTGGATGTAGTCCGGCGGCATCAGCACGTTCGAATCCGCCAGCACGATCCAGTCGTGGCGCGCCGCGTCCCAGCCGCGGATGCAGTTGTTGAGCTTCGGGTTGTCGCTCACCCGCTCGTCGCCGACGATGAGGCGCGCCGGCACGCCCGGATTCGCCGCGATCAGGCGCTCGACCAGGGGCACGATCGGATCCGCGGCGCGGGCGACGCAGAAGATCAGCTCGTAGGCCGGATAGGCGAGGCGGAAGCCCGAGGCCAGGGTCTCCTCGCTGTAGGTCTCGAGGCCGCAGACCGGCCGCACGATCGTCACCGGCGCCTCGGCGGCGCCCGCCGGCTCGGGATCCGGCCGTCCGAGGCGGCGCAGCGCGATGGCGAGGCTCGCGAGGTTGATCAGCGTGAGAGCGAGGCAGATGATGGCGGCGATGCCGGTACCGGTCATGCGGGTCCTCCCGGGCCGGTGCCGACCCGCGCCCTGTCCGCCCGTCAAACAGGTGGGCTGTTGCAGCCGTATGACGGTGCCGCAGGCCCGGGCCCGGTGGTCCCGGACGTGTTCCCCGGCGGCATCACCCTGGCCCCCGTCCCCGGCCGGGCTAGATCTCACCCGATCCGCGAACCCGAAGGGCCCGGCATGACGCGCATTCCCGATCCCCGCCCGACCCTCGAGGCCCCCGACGACGATCCCCATCTCTGGCTCGAGGAGATCGACGGCGAGCGGGCGCTGGCCTGGGTCGAGGCGCAGAACGCCGACACCCTCGCGGCCTACGCCGACGGCCGCTTCGCCGCCGACCGCGACGGCCTGAAGGCCGCCCTCGACCGGCCGGACAAGATCCCGGGCGTCACCCGGCGCGGCGGCCTGCTCTACAACCTGTGGCAGGATGCCGAGCATCCCCGCGGCCTGTGGCGGCGCACCACGGAGGCCGAGTACCGCCGGCCGGAGCCGGACTGGGACGTGCTCGTCGACCTCGACGCGCTGGCCCGCGACGAGGGCGAGGACTGGGTGTGGAGCGGCGCCGCGAGCCTGCCCGGCAGCCACGCCCGGGCGCTGATCCAGCTCTCCCGCGGCGGCGGCGACGCCACGGTGGTGCGCGAGTTCGACCTGACGGAGCGCCGCTTCGTCGAGGGCGGCTTCGCGCTGCCGGAGGCCAAGAGCATCCCGGTCTGGCTCGATCCCGACACCCTGCTCCTGGCCTCGCCCCTCGGCGGCCCCGAGCACGCGACGCCGTCGGGCTATGCCCGCACGGTGCGGCTGTGGCGGCGCGGCACCGACCCGCTCGCCGCCCCGGTGATCTTCTCGGCGGCGCCCGCCAGCATGGTCGCCTACGGCTACCCGGACCGGGAGGCGAGCCCGGAGCGCCTGGTCTTCGCCGAGCGCACCGGCTTCTTCGACGGCACGGTCAGCCTCGGCGACCGCACCGGGCCGAAGACCCGCCTCGACATCCCGACCGACGCCGACGCCCACTGGCATCGCGGTTTCCTCGCCATCCGCACCCGCACGCCCTGGGAGGTCGGCGGCCGGACCTACGAGCCCGACAGCGTGCTCGGCATCGGCCTCGACGCCTTCCTTGCCGGCGATCGCGGCTTCGCGGTGCTGTTCACCCCCGGGCCGCGCCGGGCGCTGCAGGGCTTCTTCTGGACCGGCGGGCGGCTGGTGATCTCGGTCCTCGACGATCTCAAGGCGATCTTCCCGGTCTTCACTCCCTCCGCGGGCGGCTGGGCCGAGAGCCGGGTCGCCGGCCTGCCGGAGCTCGGCGTCGTCAGCGTCTGGTCGATGGACGGCGAGGAGGAGGAATCGAACGGCGACCTCCTGGCGGCGGCGAACGATCCGGTCACCCCCTCGACCCTGCTCGCCACCCGCGCCGACCTCGCCGCGCCGACGCTGCTCAAGCAGGCCCCCGCCCTGTTCGCGGCCGACGGCCTGGTGGTGACCCGGCACGAGGCGGTGTCGAGCGACGGCGAGCGCATCCCCTACGTCCAGGCCGGGCCGCCGGGCGAGACCGGCGAGGCGCCGGTGCACCTCTCGGGCTACGGCGGCTTCCAGGTCACGAACCTCGCCGGCTACTCGGCGGTGCTCGGCCGGCTCTGGCTCGCCAAGGGCGGCACCCGGGTGGTGGCCAACATCCGCGGCGGCGGCGAGTTCGGCACCCGCTGGCACGAGGCCGGCCGGCGCGAGGGCAAGGCGCTCACCCACGACGACTTCGCGGCGGTGGCCGCCGACCTCGTGCGCCGCGGCGTGACCCGGCCCGGCCGCATCGCCGCCGAGGGCGGCTCGAACGGCGGGCTCCTCATCGCCAACATGCTGACGCGCTACCCCGAGCGCTTCGGCGCGCTGTTCTGCACCGTGCCGCTGATCGACATGCGCCGCTACACCAAGCTGCTCGCCGGCGCGAGCTGGATCGCCGAGTACGGCGATCCCGACGCCCCGGAGGACTGGGCCTTCCTGCAGCACATCTCGGCCTACCACGCCGCCGAAGGGGACCGGCCCTACCCGCCGATCCTCATCGCCACGACCCGGCGCGACGACCGGGTCCATCCGGGCCACGCCCGCAAGATGGCGGCGAAGCTCCAGTCGCTCGGCTACGCCGCCCGCTTCTACGAGCCGGAGGCCGGCGGCCACTCGCACGGCAAGACCAGCGCCGAGACCGCGTCCTTCGCGGCGCTCGGCGCCGCCTTCCTGCGCCGGGCGATCGGCTGGGAGCCGGAGGTGGCCGGCACATAAAGGTTTCTGCACAGTAAAACCGGGAACCTTGACGCGGCGCGCACGTCTTTCCGGCACCCGAAGCGTGGCATATTGCCTCCGCGCCAGGCCGGACAAGGAAGCCTCCACGATGCGCGCCGCAACAGCACTCCTCGTCACCCTCTGCGTGGCGGGGGCCGGTGTCGGGGCTACCGAGGCGCGGGCGGGAATCCTGATCCGGGTCGACAAGACCACCCAGCGGATGACGGTGACGCGCGACGGGCAGACGCTCTACGACTGGCCGGTCTCGACCGGCATGGCCGGCTACAGCACGCCGCGCGGCGCCTTCTCGCCGTCCCGCATGGTGGCCGATTACCGCTCGCGCGAGTGGGACGACGCGCCGATGCCGCACGCGATCTTCTTCACCGGCCGCGGCCACGCCATCCACGGCAGCTCCCATACCGGCCGCCTCGGCAGCCCGGCCTCGCACGGCTGCGTCCGCCTCGCGCCGGGCAAGGCGGCAGCCCTCTACGCCCTCGTCAAGGCGGAAGGGATGGGCAACACCCGGGTGGTGATCGGCGGCGACGAGACCGTGCTGGCCGGCCGCGCCGCGCCGCGCCGCGAGGCGCGGGCGCGGCGGGAGCGCCTCGACGAGGACGGCTTCACCCCGGTCGCCCGCGTCTCGCGCGGCCGCTCCCCCGATCCGTGGGGCGACGAGCGCTGGCAGCCGGTCGGGGCGACCTACCCGTCGCCCTATGGCGCGACGTACTACTCGTACGGCCCGTCGTACTGAGCCGCGGCGGGTTGCCGAACCGGGCACCCGGCGACACCTAGGGCCTACGCCGCCTCACGAGGGAGCAGGCCCCGGCATGCGCAGCCTGTTCGTCCTGATGAGCATCGCGGTGGCGCTCGGCTTCGTCGTCAGCGGCCTCATCAACGGCCTCGACGACCGGGCGCTCGCCCGCAGCGAGCGCGAGGCGCAGAGGCGGGTCGGGGTCGCGGTGGCGGACCATGCCCGGCGGCTCGGCCTGTCGCCGGACTGGGTCGCCTATTGCCGGGCCGAGACGCGGCGCAAGCTCGCGACCTACCCGAAGGACGGCTCGATCCCGTTCGGCCTGCGCTATTCGAGCGCCGGCACCGAGGAGGTCGAGCGGGCGATCCGCGAGCGCGAGACCTACGAGCGCCAGGACCAGATCCTATGCCTCACCCAGCTGCCGGCGGCCTTGCGCGACGGCGCCGCGCCGTGAGCCGGCACTACAATCCGTAGCGGGCGAAGGCGGCGCGCTCGTCGAGGACGGCGAGCGCGCCCTCGATCGCCGCGATCCCGACCGCCCCCGGCTCGCGCCGGCGCAGCAGCCGGGCGACGAGGCCGCCGCGCGCCGGCTCGACGAGGGTCAGGCGGACCTTGTCGCCGAAGCGCTCCCGCAGCACCGAGCGGACGTCGCCGTGGCCGTCGACGAGGCCGAGCGCCAGGCCCTGGCGGCCGGTCCAGACCGCGCCGGAGAACAGCTCGTCGGGATCGCCCTTCAGGCCCGGCCGGCGGCTGCGGACGAGCTCGGTGAACATCGCCTGCACGTCGGCCTGGATGGTCCTGAGGCGCGCGACGTCGTCCGGGTTCTCGGGCCGGAACGGGTCGAGCATCGCCTTGGCCTTGCCGGCGGTGTGGACCCGGCGCTCGACGCCGAGGCGCTCGATCAGCCCGGTGAAGCCGAAGCCCGCCGAGACCACGCCGATCGAGCCGACGAGGGAGGACGGATCGCAGAAGATCTCGTCGGCCGCGCAGGCGATCATGTAGCCGCCCGACGCCGCGACATCCTCCACGAAGGCGAGGACCGGCACGCCGGCCTCGGCGGAGAGCGCCCGGATGCGGCGGAAGATCAGGTGCGACTGCGCCGCCGAGCCGCCGGGCGAGTTGACGACCAGGGCCACCGCCCGGATGCCCTTCATGCCGAAGGCCCGCTCCAGGGCCGGCGCGCAGGCGCCGAGCGACAGGCCGGCCCGCAGGGGCGACACCGCCCCGATGGCCCCGCTCAGGCGCACGACCGGCACCACCGGGTGGCGGCGGGTCCAGGCGGCGGGCAGGAGGGCGCGCAGGGCGGCGAAGGGCCGGAACGGCATGGCGGGGCGGGATCTCCGATGATGCCCGACAGGTACGCGCACCGCCCTGCCCCGGCAAGCGAGCCCCGGGGGCCTTGCAGGCACGGACCACACCCGGCGCGGTGCAAGCCCCGGGCCGGGATACCTGGGAAGGGGTCGGACCGGATCCTGCAAGTCGACCCCAAGTTTTTCGCGTCCGTCGATTGAAGCGGGGCCGGGCGGGTCTAGATGGGCCGCCAGCGCCCCTCGGTCGTCCGGCGGTCGTCCGGCGGGCGTCCCGCCGGCCACGCGGCCGGCGGGAGCGAGCCTCGTTGCCCGCGGCGCCATCGCCGTCGCGGTCCCTGTCGCAGCCGGGGCGCCGGCGGCAGAGTGCCGCGCCGCCCGAGGGAGATCGATCACATGCGCGCCCTTCGATGGATCAGCCTGGTCCTGACGCTCCTCGTCGCCGGGATCGGGCTCGGCACCAGCCGCAGCTCCGCCGCCGCCCTGCCGACCGCCGGCGCCCTCGCGACCGGGGCCGGCACCGCCGCCCCCCTGGTCGAGACGACCTATTACTACCGCCGCCACTACCGCTACCGGCCCTACCGCCGCTATTACGGCTACCGCCCCTATCGGCGCCACTACTACCGGCCGTATTACCGCCACGCCTACCGTCCGTACTATCGCCGCTACTATCGGCCCGCTTACCGTCCCTACTATCGGCCGTATTACCGCCGGATCTACGGCCCGCGCTTCTACTTCTAGTCCGCGCCCCTGGACGGGGATCCCGTGACGGCGAAGCCGGGCGACAGGCCCGGCTTCGCGCTCCGGACACCGTCGACCGGCCCTGTCCTCGATTCCATTCCGCCATTTACCTACGGTTAAGCGCTAAAAGCCGAAGATCGCCGCACGAACGGACCAGACCCTGGCTTCGAGATCGGGAGAGCGCGCGGCTCTCCCCGCCGTCATCGCCGGCGAGATGGCGGACATCGTGCGCCGCGGGAGATGGGGAGATGGACGTACTCGTCGTCGACGACAGCCGGACGATGCTCGCCCGGATGAAGCGGCTGCTGGAGCACGACCGGCAGGCCGTCGCCGCAACCTTCCAGGACCCGGGCGCGGCCCTCGACGAGGCGCGGATGCGCGCCTTCGACCTGGTGCTGGTCGACTACACCATGCCGGAGATGGACGGCGTCGCGGTCATCCGCGCGCTGCGGGCGATCGAGCACTACGCCCAGGTGCCGATCGTGATGATCACCAGCGAGGTGAGCGACGCGGTCCGCCTCGCCGCCCTCGATGCGGGCGCCACGGACTTCCTCGACAAGAAGCTCGGCCGCGTCGAGCTGAGCGTCCGCCTGCGCAACCTCGTGCGGCTCGCCACCGCCGTGCGCCGTCTCGACGACCAGGCCTCCTGGCTCGCCGGCGAGGTCGAGAAGGCGGTGCGGACCCTGCGCGAGCGCGAGGCCGAGATCATCTTCCGGCTCTCCCTCGCGGTGGAGTACCGGGACAACGACACCGGCGACCACACCTGGCGCGTCGCCCGCTACAGCCAGATCATGGCCGAGGCCCTCGGGCTCGACGCCGACCTGTGCCGCCGCGTCTACCTGGCGGCCCCGCTGCACGATGTCGGCAAGGTGGCGATCCCCGACGGCGTGCTGCTCAAGCCCGGCCGCCTCGACGCGGAGGAATTCGCGCTGATCCGCACCCACGCGGCGATCGGCCAGCGGATCCTCGGCGGCAGCAACTGCGCGCTGATCGGCCTGGCGGCGTCGATCGCCGAATCCCATCACGAGCGCTGGGACGGCGGCGGCTACCCGGCCGGCCTGTCCGGCGAGGCGATCCCCCTGGCGGCGCGGATCGTCGCGGTGGCCGACGTGTTCGACGCGCTGACGACCCAGCGCCCGTACAAGGCGGCGATGCCCCTCGACGAGGCGCGGGCCTGCATCGAGGCGGAGAGCGGCCGCCACTTCGACCCGGCCTGCGTCGCGGCCTTCCTGTCGCGCTGGGACGATATCGTGGCGGTCGGCGCCACCGCCTCGACGCGCCTGCGCGACATCCCGTTCCGGATCGAGCCCTGGGCCCGGGTGCCGGCCCTGCCCCGGGAGGTGCCCGCGGAGGCGGCGGCCGGTCCGGGCCGCTCCGCGGTGCCGGAGGACGCGGCCGCGTAAGGCAGGCCGCTCGGGATGCCGGAGGACGCGGCCGCACAAGGCGGGCCGCTATGGGGTTCCGGAGGACGCGGCCGGCGCCGGCAGCACCGGAAGCCAGCCGGCGCCCTCCTCCACCAGGAAGTCCCAGAACGCCTGGCCGGCGGGGCTCAGCACCTTGTCGGCCCGGCGGACCGCGAACCAGTCGCGGCGGATCGGCAGGCCCTCGACGTCGAGGAGCACCAGGCGTCCGTCCGCCACCTCGGCCGCCACGGTGTGGCCCGAGATCAGCGCGATGCCCAGGCCCGCCATCACGGTCTGCTTGATGGTCTCGTTCGAGCCGCTGTCGACGCCGATGCGGGCGCGCCGGATAAGCAGGCCGGTCATGAACTCCTCGAACACCGTGCGGGTGCCCGAACCGTATTCCCGCACCAGGAACGGCTCCTCGGCCAGTTCCTCCCGGGTCAGGCCGCGCCGCCCGGCGAGGCGGTGGCCGGGGGCGGCGATCACCACCAGGGGATGGAGGCCGAAGGCCTCGGCGGCGATCGGGAAGTCCCGCGGCGGCCGTCCCATCAGCGCGAGGTCGACCCGGTAGTCGCGCAAGGAATCGACGGTGGCGCCGCGATTGCCGACCACGAGGTCGATCTCGACCCCCGGATGGGCGTCGGCGAAACCGCCGACGATGCGGGGAGCGAAGTACTTCGCGGTCGAGACCACGCCGAGCGAGACGCGGCCGCCGCGGCCGCCGCGCAGGGTCCGCAGCCGCTCGGTGCAGGTCTCGAGCACGGTGCCGATGCTGTCGATCGCCCAGAGCAGCTCGCGGCCCGCATCGGTGGGCTTGAGCCCCGCATGGGTGCGATCGAACAGGAGGAGGCCGATCTCATCCTCGAGCCCCTTGATCCGCGCCGTGAGTGCCGCCGGGGTGACGTTGAGCTCCTGCGCGGCCCGGGTCATGGTGCCGAGCCGCGCGATCGCCGCGACGGCGTGGAGCTGCTTGAGGGAGAGGTTGCGTATCCGGTCCTGAGCCATGCGCCTCTCGTGTGCCTGCGCGTCTCTCGTGCCTGCGCGTCTCTCGTGCCCGAGCGTCCCGGGCGGTCCGCTCCTCCGACGTCGCGAACGGGACCGATCCTGCCCCGGCGATGGCGACGGGCAGGTGTCGCCAGCACCGTTACCGTCGCCGGACAATGCCCCCTCGCCGCCCGATCCGACAGCGCCGCCGCGGCGGACGCATCCCGTACTTCGGGACGGGGTGACGGCCCCCCCGGCCGGCGCCTAAGCTGCGGGCGAGCGAAGACGACCGGCAGGCGACCACGGGCAGGCCTGACGGTCGGGCGTTCCCGGGAATCGCACATGCTTCTGAGCGTTCGCATCGATGCGCCCCCGCCACGGCGCCAGCCGGCCGCCGGCCCGGTGCTCGCCGCCCTGGCGGCGGCGGCGGCGGCGACCGCCGGCCTGATCGCGACGGCGACGCCCCGGGACCCCGGGATCGCCGCCCGCCGCATCTTCGCGGAGGCCCTGCGGGAGGCCGAGGTCGCGGCGATCGCCTGGCGCGACGGCGAGCGGCCCGAGCCGCGCGTGGCCGGGGCCGCCCTGGTCCTCGCCCTCGCCCCGCTCGAGGGCGCGGACGACCTCGACGGCGGGATGCCCGCCGGCACCCTGTTCTCCCTGCGCCCCGCCGGGCCGGACCCGGAGGCGGCCTTCCTGGCCCCCGGCCGGACGCAGGTGGCGGCGGGCTTCGTCACCTACGGGCCGCGCACCCTCCTGACCCTCACCGACGGCACCGCGACCACGACCCGGATCCTCGATCCGCGCAGCGGCGTCTTCGGGCCGCCCGCGGCGCTGCGGGTGCCGGAGGCGGATCCCCGCCTCGGCGCGGACACGCGGGAGACGAGGTCGCGGGATCCGGGACCGCGGGCCGGGCGTGCCTGCGCGTGCCTCGCCGCCTGCGCCCAGCGGGTCCTGGCCCGCGGCGGGCTGCATCTCTGCCCGGGGGAGACCCGGCGCGGCCGGGAGGACGGGATCCGGCTCGTCCACGAGGCGGCGCCGGTCGCGCTGGCGATCGAGGCCGCCGGCGGCGCCGCCACGGACGGGCGCGGCCGCGCGATCCTCGATCTCGCCGCCGCCGATCTCGGCCGCGCCACCTCCCTGGCCTTCGGGGGACCCCGCGAGGTGGCCGAGCTGTCGCGCCGCCTCGCGGCGGACCGCGATGCCGGCGGCTCGCCGCTCTTCGGCAGCCGCGGGCTGCTGCGGGCCTGAACGGCGGTGTCGGCGCTCCATCCCATCGTGTCGGTGACCGGGTCGTCGGGCTCCGGCACTACCTCGGTGCGCAACACCTTCGAGCAGATCTTCCGCCGCGAGGGCGTCGAGGCGGTGTTCATCGAGGGCGACGCCTTCCATGCCCTCGACCGGGCGCAGATGCGCGAGGCGGAGGCGCGGGAGCCGACCCTGAGCCATTTCGGCGAGCGGGCGAACCTGCTGCCCGAGCTCGAGGCGGTGTTCCGCGAATACGGCGCTTCGGGTCGCGGCCGCACCCGTCACTACGTCCACGATGCCGAGGACGCCGCGCGCTGGAGCGCCGAGCCCGGCACCTTCACGCCGTGGGAGGCGTTTCCCGAGAGGTCCGACCTGCTGTTCTACGAGGGCCTGCACGGGGCGCTCGCCAACGAGCGCATCGACATCGCCGCCCATGCCGACCTCAAGATCGGGGTGGTGCCGGTGATCAACCTCGAGTGGATCCAGAAGCTCCACCGCGACAAGGCCGCCCGGGGCTACTCGATCGAGGCGGTGACCGACGTGATCCTGCGCCGGATGCCCGACTACGTCACCACGATCTGCCCGCAATTCACCAACACCGACATCAACTTCCAGCGCATCCCGACGGTCGACACCTCGAACCCGTTCGTCGCCCGCTGGATCCCGACCGCCGACGAATCGATGGTGGTGATCCGCTTCCGCGACCCGCGGAGCATCGACTTCCCCTACCTGATCTCGATGATCGCCGGCAGCTTCATGTCGCGGGCGAACTCGGTGGTGATCCCCGGCGGCAAGCTCGACCTCGCGATGCAGCTGATCCTGACGCCGATGATCCTGCGGCTCGTCGAGCGCCGGCGCCACCTGCTGTAGCACGGGCGCCGGCGCCGCAGGGGCCGCGCCGTCCCCAGGCTCGGCTTGTGCTCGGGACAGGATGGCGTAAGAGTCCGGCCATCCGACGTGCCTCGGGGAAGACGGCACCCTGACGAAGGCACCCTGGGGAAGGCGCCCCGCATGGCGAGGGCCCCGGTGCGTGGCGAGTGACCATGGCGAGTGACGGGTCGATCCGTGAGGCGCACGAGGCCGCGACCGGCCGGGCGGAGCTGCCGTACCGGCTGCGCCAGCAGGCGTTGCTGGGCGCCTTCGCCCGGATGGCGCTGCAGACCCGCGACCTCGACGCGCTGCTGCAGCGCGCCAGCGAGTTGTGCGCCGAGGGCCTCGGCGCCGCGTGCTGCCAGGTGCTCGAATACCGCGCCCGCGACCACGCCTTCGTGATCCGGGCCTGCACCGGCCTCGCCTCCGACCTCGTCGGGACCGACGTCACGGCGGCCGACGAGGCGACGCCGGCCTCCTACGCCTTCCGCACCGGCGCCGGCGTGCTGGCCAACGGCATCCAGGTCAGGACCGGGCCGGGCGCGGCCGAGCCGGACGGCGCGCGCCTGCACCTGCCGGAGGCCCTCGCCCATCTGCCCGCGGCCCTCGTCGCCGCCGGGACCTGCCACGCGGTCAACGTGCCGATCGCGCTCGGCGACGAGAGTCGGCGCGCCTACGGCGTGCTGGAGGCCTGGGGGAGCGAGGGCCACGGCTTCGACCGGGCCGACCAGGAATTCCTCGCCGGCTTCTCCGGGCTGATCGGCATCGCGGTCGAGCGCCACCAGGGCGACGCGCGCCTGCGCGACGCCCTCGACCATCAGGTCCAGCTGACCCGGGAGATGAGCCACCGGGTCAAGAACAGCCTCGGCGTGGTGGCGGGCCTGCTGCGCCTCCAGGCCCGGGACGCCCAGTCCGACGAGGTGCGCCACGCCCTCGAGGATGCCGGCGCGCGCATCGCCACGGTGGCGGAGGTGCACGACCATCTCTGGCGCGGCATCCACCAGCTCGGCATGGTCGACCTCGCGGATTTCCTGCGCGAGCTGGTGGCCAAGCTGCAGGAGGAGGCGCCGGGCCACCGGCTCGCCTGCGAGGCCGACCCGAAGGTGATCAGCGCCGACCAGGCGATCCCGATCGGGCTCGTGGTCACGGAACTCGTGACCAACGCGGTCAAGCACGCCTATCCGCAGGGGACCGGGCCGGTGCGGGTGACGCTCGCGGTGCGGGGCGAAGGCCTGCACCTCGCCGTCAGCGACGACGGCGTCGGCCTGCCGCCGGGCTTCGACGTCTCGATGCGCCAGCGCTCGCTCGGCCTCAAGATCATCGCCAGCCTGATCCGCCAGCTCGATGGCCGGCTGAGCATCGCGGGCGGCGCGCCCGGCGCGCATTTCGCGCTGGATATTCCGCTGGTCTGAGCGACCGGTCGACGTGGGCCTCTGATGTCGCGGAGGATCTTTCCCCCGCTCCGCGACCTCGTCCCGAGGTCAGAGCGTAGACATCCCTGATTATGCCGCCCGGACCGATCGCGCCGGGGCGGGGCTCTCCTTCGCCACCGCCGGCAGCGCGTCCATCACCCGGGTCGCCGGGAAGGTCACGATCACCTCGGTGCCCTCGCGCGGGCGCGACTTCAGCTGGAAGCCGCCGCCGTGGAGGTCGACGAGGCCCTTGACGATCGGCAGGCCGAGGCCGGAGCCCTGCTCGGCGGTCTTGATCGCCAGCGAGCCGCGGCCGAACGAGGACATCACGGTCGGGATCTCGTCCTCGGGGATGCCCGGGCCGGTATCCTTCACGCTGACATACTGGCCGCCCGACGAGGTCCAGCCGACCTTGATGACGATCTCGCCCCCCGGCGGGGTGAACTTGACGGCGTTCGACAGCACGTTGAGCACGATCTGGCGCAGGGCCCGCTCGTCGGCCCAGAGCCGCGGCAGGGTCGGGTCGATCAATTCGCGGAAGGTCTGGTTCTTGGCCCGCGCCCGCAGGGCCATCATGTGCCGGCTCTCCTCGACCACGTAGGCGAGCGCCAGGGCCTCCTCGTTCAGCTCGTAGCGCCCGGCCTCGATCCGCGAGAGGTCCAGGATCTCGTTGATGAGGTTGAGCAGGTGCAGGCCGCTGTCGTGGATGTCGGTCGAGTATTCCTGGTAGGAGGCCGAGGAATGCGGGCCGAACACCTCGTTCTTCATCACCTCCGAGAAGCCCAGGATGGCGTTGAGCGGCGTGCGCAGCTCGTGGCTCATGGTGGCGAGGAAGCGCGACTTGGCGAGGTTGGCCTCCTCGGCGCGCCGGCGCGCCTCGTCGGAATTGGCCTTGGCCTGCTCCAGTTCTCCGAAGATCGCGTCCTTCTCGGCCCGCGACTGCAGCGCCGAGACCGTCGAGCCGTGCAGGTGGTTCGACAGGAACAGGAAGAACACCTGCGCGCAGACCGCCATGGCGACGAGCAGGACGGATTCCGCCTCGCGCGACAGGCACAGGAGCGCCGCGGTGGCGGCGCTGAGCGGCAGGAGCCCGGCATAGGCCGCGAGCGGCACCGTGGCGGCGAG
Source organism: Methylobacterium platani (assembly GCF_001653715.1). Taxonomy (GTDB): domain Bacteria; phylum Pseudomonadota; class Alphaproteobacteria; order Rhizobiales; family Beijerinckiaceae; genus Methylobacterium; species Methylobacterium platani. The sequence goes on along the minus strand of NZ_LWHQ01000035.1, from coordinate 36,641 downwards.
CATCGTGGTCACGGCGGCCACGATGACGAGGACGAACATCACGAAGGTGCGGGCGTTGGCGGCGTCGACCTTCACCAGCATCAGGGCGAGCAGCGCCCAGGCGACACTCTGCACCGCCTCGCCCAGGATCACCCGCCGGCGCGAGGCGCTCAGCGAGATCGCGTCCGGGTCCTGCCGCAGGAGCGAGCGCGACAGGGCGGTGTTGCCGGCGATCGCCACCAGCACGCCGGCGCACCAGGCGCCGCCGAGCAGGGACGGCGCCCAGAACACCGACGCCGCGGCGATGCAGCAGGCCAGCACCACCTGGGGCAGGAAGGCGCCGAGCCGGTACTGGGCGTAGACGCGCAGGAGCTCGTAGTCGAAGGCGCGCTCGAGCCCGATCGAGGAGGTCAGCCGCTCGCGGGCGGAGCGGACGTCCCGCGCGACCTTGCGCCGCCGGGCCGTCTCCTCCGCCGTCGGGCCGCGCCCGCGCTGGACCATTTGCGCCGTGACTTCGGACATCGCGATCGGATCGTACCGCTCCCTGGGCATCATTCCGCCGGCCGGCCCGGGAGAGGCTGGTCGAAATTCGTTAAGGTCCCCCTGCCGGAACCCCACGAATGCGACGCAAACCCCCGTCCCGCCCTGCCGCTGCGGCACGCGAGGACGGGTGCGCTGGCGCACATCGGCCCCGCTTGCCGGCGGTACAGGAGCAGCCGCACACAAGCGGGCCTGGAACCGTTCCAGCCTCTCGTCGGAAGCGCACGATGACGAAGCTCACCCTCAACGGCCGGACCTACGAGGTCGAGGCCGATCCCGAGATGCCGCTCCTCTGGGCGATCCGCGACCACCTCAACCTCACCGGCACGAAGTACGGCTGCGGCATCGCGCAGTGCGGCGCCTGCACGGTCCATCTCGACGGGCAGCCGGTGCGCTCGTGCCAGACCCGCCTCGGCGACGTCGGCGAGGCCAGGATCACCACGATCGAGGGGATCTCGGGGCCGGTCGCCGAGGCGGTCCGGACGGCCTGGCGCAGCCTCGACGTGGTGCAGTGCGGCTACTGCCAGTCGGGCCAGATGATGTCGGCGATCGGCCTCCTGTCGGAGAACAGGACGCCGAGCGACGCCGACATCGACGCCGCCATGGACGGCAACGTCTGCCGCTGCGGCACCTACCAGCGCATCCGCGCGGCGATCCACGACGCCGCCCGCTCCCTCGCCTGATCGGGACGCCGCCATGCTCAACCGCAGATTCACGACGCGCGACGCCGCCGTCGCCTCCCGCCGCGCCTTCCTGGGCGGCTCGGCCGCCGTCGCCGGCGCCCTGGTGATCGGCCTCACCCTCGACCCGAAGGGCGCCCGCGCCGCCGCCGGCCCCGACCTGTCGAAGGCCCCGGCGAAGCCGAACGCCTTCGTGCGCATCGCCGCCGACGACACCGTGACGGTGGTGATCAAGCACCTCGACATGGGCCAGGGCAACACGACGGGGCTCGCCACCATCGTGGCGGAGGAGCTCGACGCCGACTGGGCGCAGATGCACGCGGTCTTCGCCCCCGCCGATGCCAGCCTCTACAACAACCTCGCCTTCGGGCCGATCCAGGGCACCGGCGGCTCGACCGCGGTGGCGAATTCCTGGATCCAGCTGCGCAAGGCGGGGGCGGCCGCCCGCGCCATGCTGGTCGCGGCTGCCGCCCAGGAGTGGAAGGTTCCCGCCGGCGAGATCACGGTCGACAAGGGCGTGCTGCGCCACGCGAGCGGGAAGGAGAGCCGGTTCGGGGCGTTCGCCGCCAAGGCCGCCCTGCAGGCGATCCCCGAGAACCCGGCGCTGAAGGATCCTGCCGCCTTCCGGCTGATCGGCACGAAACTGCCCCGGCTCGATTCGAAGGAGAAGACCGACGGCAGCGCGCGTTACGCCCTCGACGTGCGCCGGCCGAACCAGCTCACGGCGCTCGTCGCCCGCGCGCCGCGCTTCGGCGCGACGCTGCAATCGGTCGACGACACGGCCGCGAAGGCGGTGCCGGGGGTGGTGCAGATCGTGCGCATCCCGAGCGGCGTCGCGGTGGTGGCGCGTGACACCTGGTCGGCGATGAAGGGCCGCGAGGCCCTGACGCTCGCCTGGGACGATGCCGGCGCCGAGCGTCAGTCGACGGAATCGCAAGCTGCGGCCTACAAGGCGCTGGCCGACAAGCCGGGCCTCGTCGCCTCGAAGAGCGGCGATGCGGCCGGCGCCATCAAGGGCGCCGCCAAGGTGCTGGAAGCGGAGTTCAGCTTCCCCTACCTGGCGCACGCGCCGATGGAGCCGCTCAACGCCACGATCGAGCGGGCCGGGGACGGCTCCTACGACATCTATGCCGGCTCGCAGTTCCAGACGATCGAGCAGGCGGTGGCGGCGGGCATCCTCGGCACCACCGCCGACAAGGTCCGCATCACCACCCTGTGGGCCGGCGGCTCGTTCGGCCGGCGCGCCACGGCTTCCGCCGACTACATCGCGGAGGCCGCCGCGATCCTGAAGGCGACGGGCGAGACGGCCCCGATCCACCTCGTCTGGACCCGCGAGGACGACATCACCGGCGGCTATTACCGCCCCGCCGCCTATCACCGCATCCGCGCCGGCCTCGACGCCAAGGGGGCGATCACCGGCTGGGAGCACCGCATCGTCGGCAAGTCGATCATCATCGGCACGCCCCTCGAGGCGATGATGGTGAAGGACGGGGTCGACGCCACCACCGTCGAGGGCGCGTCCGACACGCCCTACGCGCTGCCGGCCTACCGGTTCGAAGTCCACAACGCCCGCGAGGGCGTGCCGGTGCTGTGGTGGCGCTCGGTCGGGCACTCGCACACCGCGCAGGCGATGGAGGTGTTCATCGACGAGCTGGCGCACGCCGCCGGCCAGGACCCGGTCGCCTACCGGCTCGGCCTGCTCAAACAGGCGCCGCGGCTCTCCGCCGCGCTGACGCTGGCGGCCGAGAAGGCGGGCTGGAGCGCCCGCGAGACGAAGCCCGGTCGCGGCTACGGCGTCGCCGCGCACGAGTCCTTCGGCTCCTACGTGGCGATGGTGGCCGACGTGACGGCGCAGGCCGGCAAGGTGAAGGTGAACCGGATCGTGGCGGCGGTCGATGTCGGCGTCGCGGTGAACCCGGACATCATCCGGGCCCAGGTCGAGGGCGCGGTCGGCTTCGCGCTCTCGGCGGTCCTGCGCAACAGGATCACCTTCAAGGACGGCGAGGTGCAGGAGAAGAACTTCGACGCCTACGAGCCGACCCGGATGAGCGAGATGCCGAAGGTCGAGGTCCACATCGTGCCCTCGGCCGCCGCCCCCACCGGCATCGGCGAGCCGGGCGTCCCGGTGCTGGGTCCCGCGATCGCGAACGCGGTCTTCTCCGCCACCGGCCAGCGCCTGCGCTCGCTGCCCCTCGACCTCGCGGCACTCCGCGGCGTGTGATCGCGCCTCACGGCGCCTGGCGGCGTGTGATCGCGCACCACACGCTTAACCTCCGCCCTATATGAGGAGCATGACTTCCAGTTTTGGACCCGAGACGACTTCAGGGTGCGGCGAGAGCCGCACCCTTTTTTCGTCCGCACCGGATTTCGCCGAGACGGCCGGGCGGGTGCGCGCCTGCCGGCTCTGCCGCGAGGCGCCCCGCCACGGCCCTCCCCTGCCGGTCGAGCCGCGGCCGATCGTCCAGGGCACGTCGCGGGCCCGGATCTGCATCGCCAGCCAGGCCCCGGGCAACCGGGCGTTCCAGAGCGGAGTGCCGTTCCAGGATCCCTCCGGCAAGCGCCTGCGCGAGTGGCTCGGCCTCGGCGAACCGGCCTTCTACGACCCCGACCTCGTCGCGATCGTGCCGATGGGCGCCTGCTTTCCCGGCCACGACGCCAAGGGCGGCGACCTGCCGCCGCGGCGCGAATGCGCCGAGACCTGGCGGGCGCCGCTGCTCGCCGGGCTGCCGGACCTCGAACTGGTCCTGCTGATCGGGCAATACGCGCAGGCCTGGCATCTCGGCCGCCGGCCCGGCGGCCTCACCAGCACGGTGGCGCGCTGGCGCGAGATCGTCTCGGAGCCCCGGCGCCCGCGCCTGCTGCCGCTGCCGCACCCGTCGTGGCGCAACACGCCGTGGCTCAGGAAGCATCCGTGGTTCGAGGCCGAGCTGTTGCCGGTGCTGCGGGAGGAGGTGGCGCGGCTGGCCCGGGAGGTCGGCCGGGGGCATCGGCAGGATGACCGGCGCCCAGATGTCGAAGGAGAACGGCGGCGGCCCGTCACATGACGGCGGTGCTTCGGCGTGCATCAGCATCTGCCGTCGCGTCCTTGACTCTCCGATTCGAAACCCTATGTTACGCTCAGTTGCAAAGAGCATGCTGACTCGGGACCCTGCGTCACGTACCCGGGTCGCCAGGGCAACCAGATGTGCAGGCATCTGCTGACGGGACATTAAGTTGGGCACCAACCCCTCGGAGCTAAGGTGCCGCTTCTACCGTCGAAATTCCCGAATTAAAGGCTTGTGAGGCATAAGCTTCGTGAGCCTTTTTTCCATTCTACGTGGGGCGCAGGCGCCGCCACTCAAGGCACCTCGACTTTACCGATGCGCGTTCCATGCGGATTCTTGCCGCTGTACGCCGTAACGATGCTGTAGCAAGGCCCGATCTGCCCGTGCGGCTGATGCTGCAGAATCGCCATTCCTGTCGAACTACGGACGACCGTGAGCCTGGTGTCACGCATCCGGGTAAATTCACAGTAAATCGGCGCACCCGGGACAATGATCGATGCAACGTAATGCACGACATCACTTTCGGCATCGAACCCGGCAGAGATGGTCTCTTTTTGTGCCGTTGCCAAATATGGGCAGCTCCAAAACCTCCTTGACCGTAACGACCTTGCCTCAAAACAATACGATCAGCGGGAATGAGAATCTTTCCTACGGTTTTTTCGAGAACCTTGCCAAAGAAATTAGTCCCATTGGTTGGGTGCGGGATGAGCGTGTTAGACATTGCGCAAGTGGCTCGACGAGTCACCCTTTCATACGCCGGACTGGGCAAGACGCGCGATATATTCCTTTTTTCCGGTTCGGCGTTTGACTGGAGCGGCATCGCGGCGTGGCGGATCCCTGCCTGATCGTGCTTCCTGTCGGCCGACGCCATGCGCTTGGCACATGATGCAGCCAGATTCCGCCATTGGCGTTCGCTCGGCCCTACCGCACTCCGGTGAACCGCATCGGTTTCGGAAAACAGGTTCAAAGGTGGTGCCGACAGCCCGATACCGGCCCTCCGCCCGATGTGACGCCCTGTCCTGGCGGGGATCGTATGGCGCACCGCACTTGATTCCGGGCCGCGCTCCCCCGATGGGAGCATATGCAGCATACGTACGGAGGTCCCGTGCCCGAGCCCATCAGCCCCCGCGACCGCCTGATCGTCGCCCTCGACATGGCGAGCACCGACGAGGCCGAGCGCCTGATCGCGCGGATCGGCGACGCCGCGAGCTTCTACAAGATCGGCTACCGCCTCGGTTACGCCGGCGGCCTGACCCTCGCCGAGCGGCTGGTCCGGGGCGGCCACAAGGTGTTCCTCGACCTCAAGCTCCACGACATCGGCAACACGGTCGAGGAGGGCGTGCAGTCGCTCGCCGGGATCGGCGCCACCTTCCTCACCGTGCACGCCTATCCCCAGACCATGCGGGCGGCGGCGAGCGGGCGCGACAAGGCGGGCAGCGGCCTGAAGATCCTCGGCGTCACGGTGCTGACCTCCTACGACGATGCCGACGCGCGCGAGGCCGGCTACGCGCTCCCCGTCACCGACCTCGTCGCCGCGCGCGCCGCGGCGGCCAAGGATATCGGCATCGACGGCATCGTCTGCTCGGCGGCGGAGGCCGCGCAGGTGCGGGCGGTGATCGGGCCCGACCGCCTGATCGTGACACCGGGCATCCGCCCGGCCGGTGCCGCGATCGGCGACCAGAAGCGGGTCGTGACTCCGGCCGAGGCGATGCGCGTCGGCGTCGACCACGTCGTGGTCGGCCGGCCGATCACCGGGGCCGCCGACCCGCGCGACGTCGCCCGCCGCATCGTCGACGAGATGGCGGCGGCGCTCTAGAACCCACGGACGACAACGGGAGGAGCCGCATGGCGAAGGGATACTGGATCGGGCGCGTCGACGTCTCGAAGCCGGAGGCCTACAAGAACTACGTCGCCGCCAACGGCGTCGCCTTTGCCAGGTTCGGCGGGCGCTTCCTGGTGCGCGGCGGCAGCTTCGAGGCGGTCAGCGGCACGAGCCGCGCCCGCAACGTGGTGATCGAGTTCCCGAGCTACGACCAGGCCCTCGCCTGCTGGCACTCGCCCGAGTACCAGGCCGCCCGCGCCAAGCAGGAGGGCGGGGCCGAGATCGACCTCGTGGTGATCGAGGGCTACGACGGCGCGCAGCCCGGCGAGGGCTGATACCGTTTCCGGACGATCCCTTCCGGAAACGGTATCACCAGCCGGCGCGGCGGAGCCGCAGGCTCCGCACGCCTGAGCGAAGCCGAAATCCGCATTGCGAAGCAATCAATCGGATTTCGCAATCAATCGGATTTTGGATGAGGCGGGCCGGCGGCTCCCGGTCCGGGAGCCGCCGTGAATCCGCCCCGCCGCTCAGTCGCGGTCGAGGACCTCCTTCGAGGCGACGGTGGTGTCGTCCTTCAGGTGGTAGACCAGCGGCACGCCGGTATGGAGCTCGAGGCCCGGGATCGTCTCCGTGGTGAGCCCGTCGAGCACCATCACCAGGGCGCGCAGCGAGTTGCCGTGCGCGGCGACGAGCACGCGCTCGCCGCGCATCACCCGGGGCAGGATCTCCCGCATCGTGTAGGGCAGCACCCGGGCCACGGTGTCCTTCAGGCTCTCGCCGCCGGGCGGGGGCACGTCGTAGGAGCGGCGCCAGACATGGACCTGCTCCTCGCCCCACCTGGCGCGGGCATCGTCCTTGTTGAGGCCCGACAGGTCGCCGTAGTCGCGCTCGTTGAGGGCGGCGTCGGCGTGGGTCGGCAGGCCTGACTGGCCGAGCTCCTCCAGGATCAGCGCGCAGGTGCGCTGGGCCCGCGAGAGGTCCGAGGTGAAGGCGACGTCGAACTGCACGCCCTTCGCCTTGAGCCGCCGCCCGGCCGCGCGCGCCTCCTCGACGCCGAGCTCGGTGAGCCCCGGGTCCTTCCAGCCGGTGAACAGGTTCTTCAGGTTCCACTCGCTCTGGCCGTGGCGCGCGAGGACGAGAAGACGCTCCATGATGGGTATCGCTCCGTTTCGTGGGGAAATCTTACAGGCCGAGCACGTCGTCCATGCCGTAGAAGCCGGGCTCGCGGCCCAGCGCCCAGAGGGCGGCCTTGACGGCGCCGGCGGCGAACAGGCCGCGGTCGCTGGCGAGGTGGGTGAGTTCGATGCGCTCGCCGGCGCCGGCGAAGATCACGCTGTGCTCGCCGACCACGCTGCCGCCGCGCAGGGTGGCGAAGCCGATGCTGCCGGGCTCGCGCGGGCCGGTATGGCCGTCGCGCACCGCGACCTTGCGCTCGGACAGGGCGACGCCCCGCCCCTCCGCCGCGGCCTCGCCGAGGAGGAGCGCGGTACCGGAGGGCGCGTCCACCTTGTGGCGGTGGTGCATCTCCAGGATCTCGATGTCGTACTCGTCGCCGAGGGTGGCGGCGACCTTGCGCACCAGGCCGGCCAGCAGGTTGACGCCGAGCGACATGTTGCCGGACTGCACGATGCGGGCGTGGAACGCCGCCGCCTCGAGCTTGGAGACATCGTCCGGCGACAGGCCGGTGGTGCCGACCACGTGGACGATGCGGGCCTGGGCGGCGAGCTCGGCGTAGAACACCGTCGCGGCCGGGGCGGTGAAGTCGAGGACGCCGTCGGCCTCGGCGAAGGCGGGCAGCGGATCGTCGGTGACCGGGACGCCGAGGGGCGACAGGCCCGCGAGCACGCCCGCATCCTGGCCGAGCGCGGGCGAGCCCTCGCGCTCGATCGCCGCGGACAGCGTGCAGCCCTCGGTCTCGGCCACGGCCTGGATCAGCATCCGCCCCATGCGCCCGGAGGCGCCGACGACGACGAGACGCATGGCTGTCATGCTCCTGGTGCCGGCGGCCCGCGACCGCCCCGGGGCCTCGTACAGGGGCCGGCGGGTGCTGCCAAGGCGCCGGGAGAAAAGCGGGCACGGGCGAGGGGGATATGCGCGGGACTGCGAAGGCCCCATCTTCCTTTTCGCAATGCAGCATGGCGCCGGAGATCCCATGACCTTTCGGTTCGTCCCAGGGCGCACGACCCGGCGCGCCGCCTCCGGCGCGGTCAGGATCCTGCGCGCAACCGCCAAGGCAACCGCCAAGGCGACGGCAACCGCGACCGCGAACGCCGCCGCGGCACGCCGGACCGGCGCGCTGATGCGCGAGGGCGCCGAGGCGCTGAAGCCCGACGCGCCGGCCCCCGCGCCGCCGGGCCGCTTCGTCGAGGTCGACGGGATCCGGGTCCATGCCATCGTCCGCGGCCGGGGCCGGCCGGTGGTGCTGATCCACGGCAACGGCACGATGGCGGAGGACTTCGTCATCTGCGGGCTGGTCGAGCAGTTGGCCAGATCCTACCGGGTGATCGCGATCGACCGGCCCGGCTTCGGCCATACCGAGCGGCCGCGGCACCGGATCTGGACCGCCGCCGCGCAGGCGCGGCTCGTCGCCCACGTCCTCGCGGCGCTCAAGGTCGAGCGGCCGGTGGTGGTCGGGCATTCCTGGGGCACCCTCGTCGCGCTGGCCCTGGCGCTCCGCGACGACCCCGATTCGGCCCTCGACCTGCGCGGGCTGGTGCTGCTCTCCGGCTACTACTATCCGGGTCGGCGGGCCGACGTGGCGATGATCGCGCCGCTCGCCGTCCCCGGTCTCGGCGACGCGGCGCGGGCCCTGGTGCCGGGCGCGGTCGGCCGGGCGCTGGCGCCGCAGGTCTTCCGCCACGTGTTCAGCCCGCAGCCCGTGCCGGCACGGTTCACCGCGCGCTTTCCCGTCGCGCTGTCGCTCTCGGCCACGCAAGGCCGGGCGAGCGCCGAGGACACCGCGAGCATGAACGCCGCCGTCGCCCTGATGCAGGGACGCTACGCGGCGTTACGCCTGCCGGTGGCGATCCTGTCGGGCGACGCGGACGCGGTCGTGAGCCCGCAGGAGCAATCCTGCCGCCTGCACGCGGCGGTGGCCGGCAGCACCCTGACCCTGCTGCCGGGCCAGGGCCACATGATCCACTACTCGGCCAAGGCCCGGATCCTGCGGGCGATCGGGGCCCAGATGGCGCTTACGGGCCGGACCCTGTCCTGGCATTCGCGATGAGCGGGCCCAGCACGTCGGTGACGCCGGTGAGCGTGATCTGGGTGCCGACGCACAGGAGCAGGAAGGCGGCGAGCCGCCCGAGCACCCGCGCCCGGGCATGGCCGAGCCGCTCGACCAGCCGGTCGGCGAAGGCGTAGGCGAGCAGGATCAGCACGGCGATGACCAGGGAGGCCGCGGACGCCCCGGCGAGGTAGGCGAGCCGGTCGGTGCCGCCGTCCGGCCGGCCGGCGCCGAGCGCGATCGCCACCGCGATGGTGCCGGGCCCGGTGGTGAAGGGCAGCGTCAGGGGAAAGAACGCGATCTCGGCGAGCGCGGTCGGTTCGGGCCCGTCCTCGCTGCCCTGGACCGGCTCGGCCTGCGCGGTCTTGCGTGCCTCGCGCTGCTCGGGCGCGGCGAGCAGGGTCCAGGCCTGCGCCGCCACCACGAGGCCGCCGGCGATGCGCAGCGCCGAGAGCGAGATGCCGAAGAAGCTGAGCACCGAGGCCCCGGCCCAGAGCGAGACCAGCATCACGGCGGCCGCGTAGACGCCGATGCGGCGGGCGAGCCAGGTGCGCTCGGCGTGGCTCCGGCCCGCGGTCACCTGCGCGAAGATCAGCGCCGAGCCGGGCGGGTTGACGATCGAGAACAGGGCCGAGAAGGCGAGAAGGAAGCTCTGCAGCGCGGCGTCCGCGCCCGGGAACGGCATCAGGCGCCCCCCGGGACGGGGGCGGGCACCGGCACCGGCGCCAGCACCCGGGCGCGCAGGCGCGAGGCCTTGCGGGCCTGGACGGCGACCGGACGGTGGAGCTGCTTCGTCGCCTCGACCACGTGCAGCCCGGCGAAGGGCAGCGACAGGCCGGTGCCGACCCGCTCCCAGGCGCTCGCGGTGCGCAGGGTCAGCCAGCCCTCCACCGGGGGCACGTACAGGGTCTCGGCCCAGTCCTCCGGCAGGAACAGCGTCTCGCGCATCAGCCGGCCGAGCTGCGAGCGGCTGTAGGGCTGGCCGTGGCCGAACGGTGTGGCGTCCCGCCGCGCCCACAGGCCGCGGCGGTTCGGCACCGCGACGATCAGCCGGCCGCCGGGGGTGAGCACGCGCCAGACCTCCTGCATCAGCTCGGCCGGGCTCTCCACCGCCTCGATGGCGTGGATCAGCAGGACCCGGTCGAGGGCGGCGTCGGGCAGGGGCATCATCGTCGGATCGACGAGGCAGGAGGCGGAGCGACCGGAGCCGGGCCAGTTCGTCACCCCTTGCGCCGCCGGCATGAAGGCGAGCGTCCGCTCGGCGGCGTGGCGGACCGGGCCGAGATACGGCACGGCGTAGCCGAGGCCCATCACCCGCAGGCCCGAGACCGAGCCGAGCATGCGGTGGACCGTGCGGCCGACGAGCCGCTGCGCCACCGCCCCGAGGGGGCTGGCGTAGAAGGCGCGCAGGTCGGTGACGTCGACGCTCATCGGTGCTCGGGGACATGGGGGCCATCGCGGCCATCAATGGGGAGTGGCGCGAAGCGCGGCAAGGCGTCAACCCGCAACGCCGCCCGCGCGCTCCCCGCTATTTGCCGGCGCACCTCGCGAGGGCGGCGGCGACGCCCTATCTCCCGCGCCGTGAGGTTGTTCGAGGAAGCGCCGCCATGCCCGAGATCCGTCCGGAGATCCGCACCTTTCCGTGCCGGAGCGACAATATCGGCGTGCTGATGCGCGACCCTGCGACCGGCGCCTGCGCGGCGATCGACGTGCCGGAGGCGGCGGCCGTCCTGCGCGCCCTCGACGAGACCGGCTGGCGCCTCACCGACATCCTGGTCACCCACCGCCACGGCGACCACGTCGAGGGCATCCCGGAGGTCAAGGCGCGCACCAACGCCCGGGTGACGGCACCCGCCAAGGCCGGCAGCGCCGTGCCGCAGGTCGACGCCACCGTGCGCGAGGGCGACGTGGTGACGGTGGGCTCGCTCGCCGCGGCGGTGTGGGAGACGCCGGGCCATTGCGACGACCACGTCACCTACTGGTTCGAGGAGGCGGGGATCGCGTTCGCCGGCGACACCCTGTTCACCCTCGGCTGCGGCCGGGTGCTCGAGGGCCCGCCCCAGGTGCTGTGGCGCTCGCTGTCGCGCTTCCTGCCCCTGCCCGACGAGACCGTGATCTATTCCGGCCACGACTACGTGCTGTCGAATGCCCGCTTCGCGCTCGCCGCCGAGCCGGAGAACGGCAACCTGAAGTCCCGGGCGCTCCTCGCGGAGAAGGCCCGGGCCGACGGCCGCTTCCTGGTGCCGACGACGCTCGGCGAGGAGAAGGCCACCAACCCGTTCCTGCGCGCGACCGAGCCGGGGCTCGCCCGGGCGGTCGGGATGGAGCCCGGCGCCGATCCGGCGGCGGTGTTCACGGCCTTGCGCGAGTGGAAGAACCGGTTCTGAGCACGATGAACGCGCTGACAGCCGCCGAGGTCGTGCGCCTGCTCGACCTCAAGCCCCATCCGGAGGGCGGGCATTACCGCGAGACGTTCCGCGATCCCCGCGAGATCGACGGGCGCCCGGCCTCGACGGCGATCTACTACCTCCTCGACATCGGCGAGACCTCGGAATGGCACCGGGTCGACGCCACCGAGGTCTGGCTGTGGCATGCCGGGGCGCCGATGGTGATCACCACCAGCCCCAACGGCCACGACGCCGAGGCGCGCCACCTCGGCCCCGACCTCGCCCGGGGCCACCGGCCGCAGATCGTGGTGCCGGCCGGCCACTGGCAGACCGCCACCAGCCTCGGCGCCTGGACCCTGGTGAGCTGCACCGTGGCGCCGGGCTTTCGCTTCGAGGGCTTCGAGATGGCACCGCCGGACTGGCGGCCGATGCCGCGGGGATAGCGGGCGTCATCCCGGGCGAGACCCGCGACGGATGGAACGGCTGGAGCGGGCGCCATCGGCGGCGGGTCGATGCCCGCGCCGATGGGCCCGCTCAGTCCCCTGCAACCCGAAGTTCCTGTGATCGTCGCATTTTTGCAGCAGGCAGGCCGGCCGGCATCGTCTCTAAGCGAAGAGATACCGGAGCCGTGCATCCCCGAGGCCGTCGCGCGACCATGACCGGACACACCAAGCCGATCCGGCGCCTGGCGGCGGGCCTGCTGCTCGTTCTCGCGGGTCCGGGGCCCGCCCGGGCCGACTCCCGCGGACAGCCTCGGGCGGACCGGAACGGCATGCCCGATTCCGGCACCCGCAAGCCGGAGACGTCCGATCCGAGCAAAGGCGAGAAGGATGTCGATACCGAGCACCTGTTCGGCTTCACCGAGGGCGCCGATGCCGGCGAGAAGGGGGAGCAGGAAGCGGTCATCGATACCGTCACGCGCGTCGGCAAGCGCAAGGACGGGCCCGGCTCGTCGACCTACCGGGTGTTCGACACGCGGTTGGCGTATCAGTTCAACCCGATCGACAAGCTGAGCATCGAGCTCAGCGCGTTCGGCACGCTGCGGCGCCAGCGCACCATCCTGGATCTGGACGACAAGTCCTACGGCACCTTCGACGGCACCTCCCTGGAGGTGAAGTACCAGTTCCTGAAAGGGTCGAAGGAGCAGCCGCTGGGGCTCGCCCTGGAGGTGCGCCCACGCTTCACGCGCATCCTGCCGGTCGAGGGCAACGGCGCCGACATCTTCGACATCGAGAGCCTGCTTCAGCTCGACGTTCAGGTCGTGCCGGACACGCTCTGGTACGGCAGCAACATCAGCTTCGAACCGGCTGCCGGTCGCCGGCGGGGCGGCGGCCCGGGCTACCGCTCCTCGACATTCCTGTGGTCGAACGCCCTCGTGGCACGCATAGGGGAGAACACCTACCTGGGTCCCGAGGTGCGCTACCTGCGCGGCTACGACGGGACCTTCCTGAACCGGCTGGAGAGCGAAGCGCTCACCGTCGGGCCGGCCCTGCATCACCGGTTCACCGAGAAGACGTGGGTGACGGTGGCGTATGCGGGGCAGGTCTGGGGCCGCGACGCCGACCCGGCCCTGGCGGGCCGCGCCCTCGGGCTGAACCAGTTCGAGCGGCACAACGTCCGGGTCAAGTTCGGCATGGAGTTCTGACGGACGAGGGACCGCCTCCCTGCCTGCGGCCTCGCATGACGGCTTCAAGGCGCGCTCGCCGCCGCGACGGAGCCCGGTAGAGCGCTCGCCTCGAAACCGCGCGCGCCGCGGCCGAGACACGGCGTGACGGCACCTGCCAGGCCGAGGATCGCGCCCGCGAGGTGGGCGACGCGCGAGCCCCCCGGAATCAGGGCGGAGAACGGCACGATCCGCAGCGACCAGGGCAGGATGGCCCGTGAGCCGATCAGGGTGGCGTTGGGGGTCGCTCGTGGCAACGAACCGACCACGGGGAATCTGCCGCCCGGGCGCGAAATCGGCTAGGACGCGGGCCCGCCTGGAAAAAGTCTCCCGTCCGCGAAGAGGATTGCTCCCCTGATCGAGCTCGCCCCCGGCCTGGTCCATTACCCGGGCTACCTCGACGAGGCCGCGCAAGGCGCGCTCGCCGCCGACCTCGCGGCGATCCTGCATGCGGCGCCGCCCTTCACGCCGACGATGCCGCGCACCGGCAAGCCGTTCTCGGTCCGGATGACGAATTGCGGCCCCCTCGGCTGGGTCTCCGACCGGGCCGGCTATCGCTACCAGGCCCTGCATCCGGAGACCGGCCGGCCGTGGCCGGCGATGCCGGAGGCGGCCGCGCGGGCCTGGGCCGCGCTCTCCGGCTGCCCGACCGAGCCCGAGGCCTGCCTCGTCAACCTCTACGCGCCGGGCACCCGGATGGGGCTGCACCAGGACCGGGACGAGGCGGAATTCGCCGCTCCCGTGCTCTCGCTCTCGCTCGGGGCGACCGCCCTGTTCCGCTACGGCGGCATGAACCGCTCCGACCCGACCCGCTCGGTGCGGCTGTCCTCGGGCGATGCCCTGGTGATCGGCGGTCCCTCGCGCCTCATCTTCCACGGGGTCGACCGCATCCTCGCCGCCGGCCCGGACCTGCTCGGGCCCGGTCCGGCCCTGCCCGGGGCGGTGGCGCCGGGCGGGCGCCTCAACCTGACCCTGCGGCGCGTCTCGGCGATCGACCGCGCTTGACAGACCGGCGCGCACGGCCGACGCATCCGCGCATGTCCCGCGCCGTCCGATCCCGGGCGGCGTCTCTTCGAGCCGAGACGAGTCTGATGTCGACGAGTCCCCTGTCGCTGCGCCTCCTGGCGCTCCTCTCCTGCCTGGCCGGCCTGCCGGCCGCGGCGCTCGCGGCCGATCCGGTCTACCCGCCGGGCTCGCGCTTCGGCTTCGATCCGGCGAAGGAGATGGTGGTCTCGCGCCGCTTCACCGGCTTCGAGCGGACGGGCGGCGGCGCCACGGTCTCGGTGGTCGAGCTGCCGGCCCAGGCCTACAAGGACCTCACCGCCAACTTCACCGACGAGAACCTGAAGAGCCAGGGCCTGGTGGTGAAGAGCCGCGAGACCCTGAAGCTCGCCGACGGGCGCGAGGGCCTGCTGGTCACCGGCGAGCAGCCGATCGAGCAGCCCCCCGGCACGCCGGCCCTGCACAAGTGGGTCTTCCTCGTCTCCGACCCGACCGTGACCGGCATCGTCATCGGCCAGACCCTGCCCGGGGCCGAGGCGGACGACGCGATGCGGGCGATGCTGACCAGCGTGCGGGTGCGCCCGGCGCTCACCCTCGACCAGCAGGTCGCCGCCCTCCCCTTCCGGGTCACCGACACCGCGGGCTTCCGGCCGGTGCGGGTGCTCGGCGGCAACTCGGTGCTCTACACCGTCGGTCCCAAGGACCAGATGGTCAACCTCGAGCAGCCGATCCTGGTGCTCGCCGAGGCGGTGCAGCCGGCCCCGGGCGCCGAGCAGCGCGACGCCTTCGCCAAGGCCGCCCTGTACTCGAACCAGACGATGAAGGACTTCGCGATCGAGCGGTCGCAGAGCTTCCGCCAGAACGGCGCCGACTGGCACGAGATCGTCGCGCGGGCCGTCGACGTGCCGTCGGGCACGCCGGTCGTGGTCTCGCAGACCATCCGCTTCCAGCCCGACGGCTATTTCCGCGCCGTCGGCGTGGTGCGCGCCTCCGACCGCGAGGCGATGCTGCCGCGCTTCCGCAAGGTGGTGGACGCGATCGCGTTCTAAGCAGATTTCGCCGAAGCGGTTACCGGTTCGGCGCCAAAAATCCGCGACACAACAAGAACCTAAGCGGGCGAAGCGGTGGCCTGCCAACGCAAGTCCGCTCAGAGCCGCGGCGACGCGGGCCCCTGTCCGCCTCTCACTCCGGCTTCAACCCCGAGCGCGCCTCCAGCTCCTGCAGGGTCCGGCGCGCCACGCTGGCGCCGGGCAGGCGGCGCTCGCGCTCGAAGCGGGCGAGCGCCGCGCGGGTGCTCGGGCCGGCGATGCCGTCGACGGTGAGCGGGCCGTAGCCGAGCTTCACCAGGGCGCGCTGGGCGTAGGCCACCGCCTTGTCGGGCTTCGCCCCGGCGGCCGGCGCCGCGTGGAGGGCGGTGGCGTTCGGCTCCCCGGCCTTCGAATCCGCCGCCTTCGCATCCGGCGCCTTGTCCGCGGCCCTCGCCTCCCGGACGGGGACCGTCGGGCGCGCGGCCTCCCGGGTCGCCGCGGGCTTGGCCTGAGCATTGGCCGGACTGGATTTCGGGCCGGATGCGGCGTGGCCCTCCCCACGGATCAGCGCGCCGATGCCGTCCGCCGCCGGCCGGGAGGCGTCCGGCTTCGCGGACCGCGGCGCATCGGCACGGGCACCCGCCTGGGCGGCGGCCTCCGCGGCCGGCGACGCGCCCCGGTCGGCCGACGCCCGGTCGGTCGACGCCTTGTCGGGAGAGATCTTGTCGGGAGCTTTGGCGAAGAGCGGGGCCGGGTGCCGGCCGGTCTGGAAGCTGAGGGCGTTCGCCGCTACCGCCGCCACCGCCCCGAGGACGAGGAGGCCGCCGACGATGCCGGCCGGGTGCCGCATCAGCCGGTCGGTCCGCGCCCGCAGGCGGTCGAGGGGACCGGCGGGGCGCGGTGCGCTCCGGGGCGGGCGCGGCGCCCGGGGAACCGGCCGCGGACGCGGCGCCGGTCGAGCCTCGGCGGTCAGCGGCCCGTCGGGATCGTGCCGACGCGCCGGAGCCTCGTCGGGACGACGCGCCGGAGCCTCGTCGATAGGACGGGCCGAAGCCTCGTCGCGCCGTCGGGCCGTGGCCTCGACGGGTCTCCGGGCCGGCGCGTCGGACATCGCGTCTCCTTCCGGGTTCGAGCGGTCCGGCTTCGACCTTGCCGCCTGCGTTCCTGCCGCCTTCGATCTCGCCGCCTTGTCGCGGACCAGGGATGGGTGGGCCACGCGGGGTCAGCCGGTCAGCCGCATCGTGGCGGGCGCCTCCGCGAAGCCGCCTGTCGCGGGTCCGGCCGGGGACCCGGCGAGCGCGCCGGTCCGGATCGGCACCGGGCCGCCGGGGACGGCGCGCACGCCGCGGCAATCGAGCGGCAGGGCGACGACCACCCGGGTGCCGCGGGACGGGCTGCTCTCCACCGTCAGCTCGCCGTGGTGCAGCCCGACGAGGCCGCGCACCACCGACAGGCCGAGGCCGGTGCCCTCGTGCGGGCGGCCGTAGCCGGCACCGGCGCCGAGGCCGGCCTGGAAGAACGGGTCGCCGAGGCGCGGCAGGTCGGCCTCGGCGATGCCGATGCCGGTATCGACCACCGCCATCTCGACCCGGTCGAAGACCCGGCGCACCGACAGCACCACCTCGCCGCCGCGGGGGGTGAACTTCACGGCGTTCGACAGCAGGTTGATCAGCATCTGCCGGCACGCGCGGGGGTCGGCGGTGATCTCCGGCAGGTCGACCGCGACTTCCCGCCGCAGGCGCACGCCGCCCTGGTCGGCGCGGATCTGCATCAGGTCGCATACGCCGCGGGCGAGGCCGGCGACGTCGAACGGCTCGGGCACGTAGTCGAAATTGCCGCTCTGGATCCGCGACATGTCGAGGAGAGCGTTGACCACCTCGAGCAGGTGCCGGCCGGAGGAGTGGATGATGCCGGCATATTCCCGCCGCCGCTCCGGGCCGAGCGCCAGGGTCGATTCGGCCTCCAGCATCTCCGAGAAGCCGATGATGGCGTTGAGCGGCGTGCGCAGCTCGTGGCTCACGGTAGCGAGGAAGCGGCTCTTCACCTCGTCGGCGCGCTCGGCCGCCGCCCGGGCCTGGTCGAGCTCCTCGGCCCGGCGCCGGTGCTCCGAGACGTCGCGGGTCACCGCAACCACGGCGGCCTCGCCGGGCGCCGCCGGCCCCGCCGCCCCCGGCACCCGGTGGGCGCGCATCTCGGCCCAGATCACCCGGCCGGCCTCGCCCGCCTCGCCGGCGGCGTGCAGGCGGAACTGCAGCGTCACCGGCTGGGCCTGGTCGGCGGCGGCGCTGAGCGCGGTCAGGAAGGCCGGCCGGTCGGAGACGTGGACGCGGTTGAACAGCCCGCGGCCCTCGAGGGCGTCCGGCGTCGTCCCGGCCAGCGCCCGCGCGGCCGGGCTCGCCTGCAGCACGCTGCCGTTGCGGTCGTGCCAGGTGACGAGGTCGTCGATGGCGTCGAGCAGGAGCGCGTCGCGCAAGGACGCGGCGTTGAGCCGGTCGCTCCAGCGGCCCTCGCGGCGGTGATGCTCGACCGACAGCGCCAGCACGTGGCAGATCGCCGTGATGGCGAAGACCGGCATCGCCAGGGCCGCCGGCCAGGCGAACAAGCCGAATTCCTGCGCGGGCTCGATCAGCGCCACCGCCACCGCCCCCAGCATCGCGAAGCCGGCCGCGACCAGCGCGGAGCGGTGCGAGCCGGCGAGCAGCGCCTCGACCGGGATCATCACCAGCCAGATGCTCACCGCCGAGGTCGGCCCGCCGGTCAGGCTCGCCAGGCAGACGACGAGCCCGGTGAGCGCCGCCGAGGACAGGCCGTGGGCCATCGCGAGGTTGCCGGTCCGGGCCAGGACCAGGGCCGCGACGACGGGCAGCATCAGGCAGGCCGCGGCGGCCGCCTCGACGAGCGTCGGCACCCCGCGCCACAGCAGGTAGGGCGGCAGCATCGCCATCAGCACGGCGCCGGTGGCGAGCCGCGAGATCAGGAACCGCTCGTGGCGGGCCCGCTCGGCCGGGTCGCCCGCGGCGGAATCATGGACGAGGCCCGCGAGCCGGGCATCGATCAGGGACGCAAAGGCACTGTTGATACGCACACCGCCACGCCAGCGCGGGAGACCTCGCGGCCCCGGCGCCCCTACACTGCGAACTCCGGGAACCGTCGCAGAGGCGGCTTAAACGAACGTTAGAGCGCGGGCCCCCGGGGAGAACTGTCCCCCGGTGGATCGCGAGGGCGGTCGCCGGCCCCGGTTTCGGCCGGTCGCGGCCTCGCCAGGTCCTGGCATCGGCTCGTCCTTGCATCGCCCGGTCTTGCCATCAGCCCGTCATGGCCTCGGCCTCGTAGCCGGCCCGGCCGAGCGCCTGGGCCACGTCGAGCGCCTGGGCATCGGTGACGACCGCGACCCGGCCGCCGGCCAGATCCACCTCCACCCGCGCCGCCGGGTCGAGGCGCTGGATCGCCTTCGTCACCGCCGCGACGCAGCCCTGGCAGGTCATGCCCTCGACCTTCATCAGGAGCTCCATCCGGTCTTCGGCCCGATCGGTCATCGCCACTCTCCTGTCCGGTCGCGGCGCACCAGGGCCGCGCAAGCCATCTCGGGTACTGCGGCACTCTGGACAAGGGCGCGGCGAAAACCGTGGGCAGCCCTCGGCCGTGTCTTGCGGGCATCCGGCCCGTCGGCGACAACCGACGGACAGGCCGGATTCCCTGCGGAACCCGGCCCGTCCTCGATGCGTATGAGGAATCGCCATGGCCCTCCAGACCGGCCGGCGCGCCGGCGGGTCGTCGGCGAGCCGGATCGCCCTTAGCCTCTCGTGCCTCCTGGCGGGCGGGCTCTGCCTCGCCGTCGCCGTGCTCACCGCGCCGGTCCTCGGCGCCGCGGCCGGGGCCGCCCTCGCGGCGGCGGCTCTCGGCGGGATCGCGACCGCGTATTCCTGGCGCCGCGCGACGCGGCTCGCCGGCCAGGTCGAGACGCTGTCGGGCGAGATCGACGTCCTGTCGCGCCGCCTCCTGACGCTCGAGCGGCGGGAGGTGCCGGCGGCACCGGCCGCCGACCTCGAGGGCGGCCTGTCCGAGGTCACCGCCGAGATCGGCCTCCTCGGCGGCATCGTGCGCGAGCTCGCCATGGCGGTGGCGGCTCAGGACGAGGACCTGACCCTCCTGAAGGCCGGGCAGGCCGCGTCCGTCCCGGTCCAGCCCGCCGCCCCCGCGCCGCCGGTCCAGACCGCGCCTCCGCCCGCGCCGATGCAGGCCCCGCTCGCGTCGCCGGCACCGGTCCCGATGCGGCCGGCCCACGCGGAACCGGTCCACGCGGAACCGGTCTACGCCCAGCCCCTGTACGGACAGGCGCCGCCGGCCCGCACCGACGTACCGCCGGCCCGCCACGAGGCGCCCCGGACCATTCATCAGACCGCGGCTCCCCCGCAGGCCCCGTCCCGGCCGGCCGAGCCCCCGGCGCCCGCCCCGATCCCGGCCCCCGCGGAGGCCCCCTGGGCCGCCGACCCGATCCTGCCGCGGGAGGCCGCGCCGGCCCCGCGCCGGCCCTTCGTGCCCGAGCCTGCCGCCGAGCCGCGCCCGGAGGGCGAGATCCTGGCCGCCCTGTCGCAGGGGCTCGAGGTCCACCTGCAGCCGATCGTCAGCCTGCCGCAGCGCAAGGTGGCGTTCTACGAGGCCCTGGCGCGCCTGCGCGTCGGCGACGCCCTGCTGGGACCGGCGGAGTTCATGCGGGTGCTGGAGCGGCACGGGCGCACCACCGAGCTCGACCGGCTGATGCTCGCCCGCGTGACGGCGATCGGCCAGCACCTCGCGGGCCGCGGCAGCGAGACCCCGGTGGCCTACGCCCTGTCGCCGGGCTCGCTGTTCGAGCCGGGCTTCCTGCGGGCGGTCGGCCGGCTGATCGACCTGCATCCGGAGCTCGCCGGCCGGCTGATCCTGGCGCTGCCGCAGCGCAGCTGGCGCAGCCTCGACGCCGAGCAGGCGGGCGCCCTCGCCGCCCTGCGCGAGCGGATCGGGCTCGCGGTCGACCGGGTCGTCGATCCGCGCCTCGACGCCGCGGCGCTCGCGGTCCGCGGCGCGAGCTACGCCAAGGTCGGCGTCGAGACGCTGCTCGGCGAGCACGGCGCGGCGCTCGCCCACACCCTGGCGCGAGCCGGCATCCGGCTGGTGGCCGAGGGCGTCGAGCGCGAGGCCGAGGTGCCCGACCTGATCGACCTCGACCTGCCGCTGGCGCAGGGCACGGTGTTCTCGCCTCCCCGCGTGGTGCGGCCCGAGGTGCTCTCGCCGCCCGCACCCCCACCGGCCCCCGAGCCGGAGCCGACGCCGCCCGCCGACGAGCCGCCGCCGGTGCGGCGCGCCTTCCGGGACGTGCTGCGCCGGGCCGTGTGACGGCATCGCGCGAGGTCGCGGCGGATGACGAGGCGGTAGCGGCGCGGGCCGTGCGGGCCTAAGCAGATTTCGCCGAAGTGGTTACCGGTTCGGCGCCAAAAATCTGCGACAAAACAAGAACCTAAGCGGGCGAAGCGTTGGCCTGCCAACGCAAGTCTGCTTAGCATGAGGGATCCTCGCAGAGCAGAAAGGCCCCCGATGTCGGACCCCATCGCCCGCCGGATCGCGCAAGGGGCGGGCCGGGAGCCCGCCGACCTGGTGATCCGCGGCGCCCGTCTCCTCGACCTCGTCACCGGCGACCTGGTGGAAACCGACATCGCGGTCTGCGGCGACACCGTGGTGGGCACCTACGGCGCCTACGAGGGGCGGCGGGTGATCGAGGCGGCGGGCCGCATCGCCGTGCCGGGCTTCATCGACACCCACCTCCACATCGAATCCTCCCTCATCACCCCGCACGAATTCGACCGCTGCGTGCTGCCTCACGGCGTCACGACGGTGATCTGGGACCCGCACGAGCTCGCCAACGTGCTCGGC
Source organism: Methylobacterium platani (assembly GCF_001653715.1). Lineage (GTDB taxonomy): Bacteria > Pseudomonadota > Alphaproteobacteria > Rhizobiales > Beijerinckiaceae > Methylobacterium > Methylobacterium platani. The sequence continues at coordinate 15,363 of NZ_LWHQ01000035.1, read as the reverse complement.
ACGGCCGCCTTCGACTACGCGCTCGCGGCCGCGGGCGAGACCGTGATGGACATCCGGGTCCAGCTCTCCTCCTGCGTGCCGGCGACCGACCTTGAGAGCGCCGGCGCCCGGATCGAGGCCGCCGACCTGGCCCGGTACCGCGACCATCCGCGGGCGCTGGGGCTGGCGGAATTCATGAACTTCCCCGGCGTGGTCGCGGCCGATCCGGGCTGCCTTGCCAAGCTCGCGGCCTTTGCCGGACGCCCCATCGACGGCCACGCGCCGCTGCTCTCCGGCGCCGCCCTCAACGCCTATGCGGCGGCGGGCATCCGCACCGACCACGAGGCGACGGGCGCGCAGGAGGCGCTGGAGAAGATCCGCAAGGGCATGACGGTGCTGATCCGCGAGGGCTCGGTCTCGAAGGACCTGCACGCGCTGAGCCCCCTCCTCACCGAGCGCACCGCGCCGTTCCTCGCCTTCTGCACCGACGACCGCAACCCCCTCGACATCGCCGAGGAGGGCCATCTCGACCACCTGATCCGCACCGCGATCGCCCTCGGCGTGCCGCCGCTCGCCGCCTACCGCGCCGCGTCGCTGAGCGCCGCCACCGCCTTCGGGCTCACCGATCGCGGGATGATCGCGCCGGGCCGCCGGGCCGACATCGTGCTCCTCGACGACCTCGCGACCTGCGCGGTGTCGCACGTGTTCGCCGCCGGCCGCCCCGTCGACGAGAGCCTGTTCGCCGCCCGGACGGTCACGCCGCCGCCGGGCCGCGGCAGCGTGCGGGCCGCGCCGGTGACCGCGGACGACCTCGCGGTGGCGCCGCCCCCGGGCGAGACCTCGGTGATCGGCGTGGTGCCGGGCCGGATCATCACCGAGCATCGCCGCCTGGCCCCCGGCGGCGTGCCGGACCTCGCCCAGGACGTCGCGATGGTCGCGGTCGTCGCCCGCCACGGCACCCGCAGCATCGGCCGCGGCCTGGTGCAGGGATTCGGCCTCCGGCGCGGGGCCATCGCCTCCTCGGTCGGGCACGACAGCCACAATCTCTGCGTCGTCGGCGCCGATCCCGACGCGATGGCGCGGGCGGTCAACCGCCTGATCGACCTGCAGGGCGGCTTCGTCGTCGCGGACGAGACCGGGATCCTGGCCGAGCTGGCGCTGCCGATCGCCGGCCTGATGAGCGACCTCCCCTTCGAGGCGGTGCGCGACGCCCTGCCCCCGCTGCGCGACGCCGCCCGCCGGCTCGGCTGCACCCTGCCCGAGCCGTTCCTGCAGGTCGCCTTCCTGCCGCTGCCGGTGATCCCGCACCTCAAGATCACCGATCGCGGCCTCGTCGACGTCGACCGGATGGCTTTCATCCGGCCCGATGAATGACGCGGGAGCGTCTGTAAACGATTTTACATGTAAACGATTTCACGAGAAACGTTGCGTTCGGTCCGAACCGTCTGTAAGCCCGATGCCGCGTTCTGCTGCGATGCAGCGAGGGGAGAGGCGGCATGGCAGAGATGGTCCGCGCGGCGCATCCGGGCGAGGTCGCGATCCTGGACGGGATCGCGGGCGTCGCCGACGGGTTCGACCTGATCCTGTGCGACGTCTGGGGCGTGCTGCATGACGGCCTCCATGCCCACCGGGCGGCGGCCGAGGCGCTGTCGCGTTTCCGCGCCCTGCCGGGCGCGCGGCCGCGCCGGGTGGTGCTGGTCTCGAACGCGCCGCGGCCCGGCAGCTTCGTCCAGGCGCAGCTCGACGGGTTCGGCGTGCCGCGCAGCGCCTACGACGCCATCGTCACCTCGGGCGACCTCACCCGCCGGCTCATGGCCGAGCGGGCGCAGGCGCCGATGTACCATCTCGGGCCCGACCGCGACCTGCCGGTCTTCGACGGCCTCGGCCTCGCCCGCTCCGGGCCGGACGAGGCCGCCCACGTGGTCGTCACCGGGCTCGTCGACGACGAGGTCGAGACGGCGGCGGATTACCGCGCCCGGCTCGAGCCCTGGGCCGCCCGCGGCGTCACCCTGATCTGCGCCAATCCCGACCTCGTGGTCGAGCGCGGCGCGCGGCTGATCCCCTGCGCGGGGGCGGTGGCGGCGCTCTACGAGGAGATGGGCGGCGCGGTCGTCTATGCCGGCAAGCCGCACGTCCCGGTCTACGAGGCGGCGCTCGCGACCGCGGAATCCTTCGACGGCGCCCTTCCCCTCCCCCGCGAGCGGGTGCTGGCGGTGGGCGACGCGATCCGCACCGACGTCGCCGGCGCGCGGGCCTTCGGCATCGCCTCGCTGCTGGTGGCGCGCGGCATCCACGCCGAGGAGCTCGGCGTCGCGGCGGGCGCGCCGATCGGCGACATCGCGCACTGGCTCGAGGCGCAGGCCGTGCACCCGGACGGCGTGATCGATCTGCTGCGCTGGTAGGCGACGCGCCAGGAACCGGGGCGCGGCAGCCGCACCCCGGCCGGACGATTCAGGGCCGTCGGGACGGTCAGGAGAACAGGGCGTCGATCGCGTCCTGCGGCGTCGCCGGGCCCTTGAGCTGCGGGCCGTTGAGCATCAGCGTCTCGGCGCGGGCCTTGCGGCGGGCCTCCTCGGCGTCGTGCTCGGCCTCGCCGTCGCGCACGTTCACCACGGTGGAGAACTGCGACAGGCGCTTCTCGAGCTGGCCCAGGGCCTCGACCACCTTGGAGATGCGCTGGCCGGTAATGTCCTGGAAGGTGCAGGCCTCGAAGATGTCGCCGATATGCGCCTCGACCTCGGCGCGGTACTCGTCGAGCGTCCTGGCCTTGATCGCCAGCATCGCCTCGGCGGATTCCATGATCCGGTTGGTGGCGCTGGCGGTGGCGGCGACGACGCTGCCGAGCTCGTCATGCGCCATCGGGATGCGGTCGCGGGTGAGCTCCTGGGCCCGCAGGGCCGCGATGCCGCGCTTGAGCTTGGTGATGTAGTCGGCGATCTCGAGCAGTTCGCTCACCGGGACCGCCGAGTTCGCCGGTTCGGTCTGGCCGCTCGTGCGAACCATGGGCGTCCTGCCTCCGAGCAACCGGTTGAGGGCGGACCGCGGCCCGGCCGTCATCTCCCTGAGCACGTGATCGCTCCCCGCCGATGAAGTCTCCCGGGCCAGGCGCGACGGCGGCTCCCCGGAGCGGGCGGCGCGGCCGGGCTCTCGGGCCCGCCGCACGGCTCCGCGCCCGGAGGGCGCCGCCTCGTCACCGAGCCGGCGGTGTCACGCGCCGCAGACCGCCTCGATCTTGGTCTTCAGCGTCTGGGCGTTGAACGGCTTGACGATGTAGTTGTTCACGCCGGCCTTCTTGGCGGCGATGACGTTCTCGGTCTTCGACTCGGCGGTGACCATGATGAACGGCGTGGTGCGCAGGGCGTCGTCGGCCCGGACATGGCGCAGCAGCTCGTACCCGGTCATCGGCTCCATGTTCCAGTCGGAGATGACGAGGCCGTACTTCTTCTGCTTCAGCTTGGCCAGGGCGCCGGTGCCGTCCGAGGCGTCGTCGACATCCTCGAAGCCGAGCTGCTTCAGCAGGTTGCGGATGATGCGAACCATCGTCTGGTAGTCGTCCACCACGAGGATCGGCATGCCGAGGTCAAGGGCCATGGCTTACGGCTCCGTTCGCGGGCGCGACACATCCCCGTGCGCGACGAAACCCGCTTGGATCATGAGGCGAGGCGCCGGGCGGCTCCTCTGTTCCCAGCTTGTAATTCCACCCCCCTTGAGAACCGGTTAAAGCCGCGGCGCACCCCCGGCCCCTCCTCCGCCGGGCGGCATCCGGCTTGACCCACCGGGCGGATTTCGACAGGGTCCGGCCGCCTTCGAGACCTCTTCCCCCCGTGAGCCAAGGACCGTTGATGCCGCGCGACGAGACCGCCCCGCGCCCCGTCGCGTCCCTTCCCGTCCACCGCGACGGCGAGCCGGTGCCGGAGCGGCTGAGGGGGGCGGTCGCGGCGCTCGGCAATTTCGACGGCATCCACCAGGGCCACCGCGCGCTCATCGCCGCGGTGCGGGAGATGGCGGCGGCGCTCGGCCGGCCGAGCGCGGTTCTCACCTTCGAGCCGCATCCCCGCGCCTTCTTCTCCCCCGACGCGACGATGTTCCGCCTCACCGGCGAGGGCGAGAAGCTCGCGGTGCTCCAGCGCCTCGGCGTCGACGGCGCCTTCGTGCGCCGGTTCGACGCGGGCCTCGCCGGCACCGGAGCGTCGGCCTTCGTCGCCGACACCCTGAAGGGCGAGCTCGGCCTGTCGGGCGTGGTGATCGGGCACGACTTCCATTTCGGCCGCGGCCGCGAGGGCACGCCGGCGATGCTGGAGGCGCTCTGCGCCGAGAACGGGCTCGCTTGCCGGATCGTCCCGGCGGTGGCGGCGGGCGGCGGCGAGGCGCCGGTCTCGTCGAGCGCGATCCGGGCCGCGCTCGAGGCCGGCGACGTCGCAACCGCCAACCACCTCCTCGGCTATCGCTGGTTCGTCGAGGGCGTGGTGCGCCACGGCGACAAGCGCGGCCGCACCCTCGGCTTCCCGACCGCCAACGTGGCGCTCGACGCCTGCGGGCTCGCCCACGGCATCTACGCGGTGCGCGTGCGCCTGACCGATGGCAGCGTGCGCGACGGCGTGGCGAGCTACGGCCGCCGGCCGACCTTCGACGACGGCGCACCGCTCCTCGAGACCTACCTGTTCGACTTCGCCGGCGACCTCTACGGCCAGCGCATCGCGGTCGAGTTCGTCGGCTTCATCCGCGGCGAGGCGCGCTTCGACAGCGCCGAGGCCCTGGTCGCGCGCATGCACGAGGACGCGGCGGAGGCGCGGCGGAGGCTCGCCGCGGACCGCACGCCCTCGATGCTGGGGTGAGACCTCGATGCTCGGGTAAGATCCGGCCGGGGGAGAGGGGGCTATTCCGGGATGAACTCGCGGATCGGCGCCTCGGTGTCGGCATCCCGGCCGCGCGGGCGCTTCGCCCGCCGCATGGTGCCGCGATCCTCGTCGGGGATCAGCAGCGGGTCGGTCGGCGTGACGGAACCGGTCGCGTCGATATCCTCCGGCACCGGCCGCGGCGGCGAGCGGACCTCGCGCGCCAGGACCGGCGCGGTCAGAACGGCGGTGAGCGCGAGGACGGAGAGCGGCGTCTTCATGGCGACCTCCCGGAATCGATGAACCGTCCGGGTCAACCGTGCGCCGCCGCAGCCTGTTCCGGCTCAGTGCCCGATGATGAGCCCGGACCGCCCAATGCCCGTCACTGCTGCGGCCGCCAAGTCACGCAGGCTCCGAATCACACCAGGCTTCGAGTCAGGAGCCGGTCGATGGCCCCGGAACGCCGGTCGGCAACGACATGAAGGGATCATGCGCCGGCACGCCCAGGGGGCTGAAATGCCGGAGATTGCGCGTCAGCACCGTCCAGCCATGACACAGAGCCGTCGCCGCAATGGCAAGGTCCGCCAGGTCGGGCTTGCGGCCCTGCTCCCGCGTCCGGTCGATCAGACATCCGAGATGTCGCGCCACGTCCAGATCGACCGACACGATCCGGCCGCCGTAGAGATGCAGCAGCGCTGCGAGCCACTCTGCCAGCCGTTCGGCTTTTCGGTACGCGCCCTGCCTGCGGCTCTTCGCGATGCCGGCCTCGATCTCAGCGATCGTGATGACGGAGAGATAGAGGTCGGCACTGTTGCGATCCATCCACGCGACCAGTTCCGGCGTGGCAGCCGCCTGGGTTGGAGCAGCGGCGGAGAGAACGTTGGTATCGACGAGGTACACGCATCAGAACTCGACGTCCCGCAAGCTGCCGTTGCGCGGCGGCAGGTCCTCCGCCTCCAGGGGCGCCGACATGAGGAGCCGGCCGAAGGACGGGACCTGCGACAGGCGCTGCCACTCCTCATAGCTCAGCAGGACGGCCTCCGGCCGTCCATGGCGGGTGATCACCGACGGTTCGCCCTGTCGGGCCCGGTCGATGACGGCGGAGAGGGTGGCTTTCGCGTCACGCAGCTGAATTTCCACCATCGCGTCCCTCCATGACCATTGTAGTCACGATGCCGCATCCGGTGGCGAAAGCAAACGAATCGTCGGAGGGCGGCGACCATGTCCGGCAGCCTGATCGACGCCGGGGCACCCGGCTCCGGACGTTCTCATCCGCGGGCGGCCATGCCGTTCGTCCGGGACGGCCCATGACGAGGTGTCTTGAGCGATGATGGGCCGACCGGCACCGGAACGACATGCGTCGCGGCCGGGTCGGCGCATTCCGCGAAGCCGAGCCGGCGGTAGAACGCCGCCGCGTCCGGCGAGGCCGCCCGCAGGCGCACGATCCGGAAATGACCCTCGGCCTCCCGCAAGAGATACCGCACCAGCAGGGCGCCGAGGCCGCGGCGCCGATGCGATCGGAGCACGTAGACGTGCCGCAAGCGGCCGATGTCGTCCTCCGCCGTGTACGGGTCGCGGTTCAGGCCGCCGAAACCCACGAGGCGGTCCTGCTGCCAGAGTCCCAGAAAGATCTCGCCCGGTTGATCGAACCGGTTCGCGCCCGAGGCCCAGCCCTCGAACAGGCGGCGCACGAAGGCGATGCCCTGTGAACTGGCCTCCGCTCGGATCGGTTCGGCGGCAGGGCGGAGTGCGGCGAGCACCGCAACCGTCACATCGGCGGGTGCAACGGCCTCCCTCTCGAAACCTGGCATTCCTCACCCCCGTCTCGCATCGGCAGATCCTCGTCCGCGACGAGCACAGACATGAGCATTCCGCCGAATGCCGGAGTGCGGGACCTGACGCCAGGATATCATGCCGTCGACGAAGCGCCGATGGCCGCCGGCCGCTCCGCCGCATCACGCCGCTTCCCCCGCCCGCCCGCCGCTGCTAGAAGCGCCGGATGATCGAATCGCGCCCGCGCCGCGTCGCCCTCCGGCGAATTACGAGCCCGGCTTCCGCCTGAGGGCCGCGTCCGCGCGGCCGCGCGGAAGACCGGGCTGCTGCCGTTCCGCCGCTTGCGATTCCCTCCGGGGGCTGCGCGTCCGCGCCCCAGACGAGCCTCGACCACCATGACCGACACGAAGCCCGCCGCCGGGCGCGACTATTCCGAGACCCTGTTCCTGCCGGTCACCGCGTTCCCGATGCGGGCCGGCCTGCCGCAGCGCGAGCCGGAGATCCTGGAACGATGGGCGCGCACGAACCTCTACGCCCGCATCCGCGAGGCCGCCGCCGGCCGGCCGAAATTCGTGCTGCACGACGGCCCTCCCTATGCCAACGGCCACATCCATATCGGCACCGCGCTCAACAAGATCCTGAAGGACATCGTCGTCCGCACGCAAGGCGCGCTCGGGCACGACGCCAACTACGTCCCGGGCTGGGACTGCCACGGCCTGCCGATCGAGTGGAAGATCGAGGAGCAGTACCGCGCTGCCGGCCGCAACAAGGACGAGGTGCCGGTGGTCGAGTTCCGGCGCGAGTGCCGGACCTTCGCCGAGCACTGGCTGTCGGTGCAGCGCGAGGAGTTCAAGCGCCTCGGCGTCACCGGCGACTGGGACCACCCCTACCTGACGATGGCCTACCCGGCCGAGGCCGCGATCGCCCGCGAGCTGATGACCTTCGCCACCACCGGCCAGCTCTATCGCGGCTCGAAGCCGGTGATGTGGTCGGTGGTCGAGAAGACCGCGCTCGCCGAGGCCGAGGTCGAGTACGAGGACCACGTCAGCGACACCATCTGGGCTGCCTTCCCGGTCGTCGAGGCGAAGACCGCCCCGGACCTGCAGGGCGCCCGCGTCGTCATCTGGACCACCACCCCCTGGACGATCCCGGCCAACCGGGCCGTCGCCTATTCCAAGAAAGTATCCTACGGACTGTATCGTGTCGTTGCTGCGCCTCAAGAGAACTGGTCTCAACCTGGTGTTCGTTACGTTGTTGCTGACAAACTGGCGGGCGACGTCTTCAAGGCAGCGCGCGTCGAGTCCTTCGAGCGACTGAGCGACGTCTCGGCCGAGGAGCTTGCCGGCGTGACGCTGGCGCATCCGCTGGCGGGCTGGAACGACGGCTATGCGCACGCCGTGCCGATGCTGGACGGCGAGCACGTCACCGACGACGCGGGCACCGGCTTCGTCCACACGGCCCCCAGCCACGGCCGCGAGGATTTCGAGGTCTGGATGGCCAATGGCCGCGGTTTGCGCGAGCGCGGCATCGAGACGGCGATCCCCTACACGGTCGATGCCGACGGCGTTCTGACCGAGGCCGCGCCCGGCCTCACCGGCACCCGCGTCCTCGACGAGAAGGGCCAGAAGGGCAACGCCAACAAGGCGGTGATCGCCGCGCTCACGGCCGCCGGCACGCTGGTCGGCCGCGGCACGCTCAAGCACAGCTACCCGCATTCCTGGCGCTCGAAGAAGCCGGTCATCTTCCGCAACACGCCGCAATGGTTCATCGCGCTCGACAAGCCGGTCGAGACCCTGAACGGCGCGACCCTGCGCGACGTGGCTTTGCGCGAGATCGCCGTCACCCAGTGGGTGCCGCCGCAGGGGCAGAACCGCATCACCGGCATGATCGCCAACCGGCCCGACTGGGTGGTGTCGCGCCAGCGCGCCTGGGGCGTGCCGATCACGGTGTTCGTCCACCGCGAGACCGGCGAGATTCTTCGCGACGAGACGGTCAACGCCCGCATCCACGCCGCCTTCGCGGCGGAGGGGGCGGATGCCTGGTTCACCGACGCCGACGGCGCCCGCTTCCTCGCCCCCGAGCACGACCCGGCCGCTTACGAGAAGGTGACCGACGTCCTCGACGTGTGGTTCGATTCCGGCTCGACCCACGCCTTCACGCTCGACGACCCCGAGCAGTTCCCGGGCCTTGCCGGCATCCGCCGCCGCCGCGACGGCGGGACCGACACGGTGATGTATCTCGAGGGTTCGGACCAGCATCGCGGCTGGTTCCACTCCTCGCTGCTCGAATCCTGCGGCACCCGCGACCGCGCGCCCTACGACGTGGTGCTGACCCACGGCTTCGTCCTCGACCCCAAGGGGGAGAAGATGTCGAAGTCGAAGGGCAACGTCGTCGCGCCCCAGGACGTCATCAAGGGCTCGGGCGCCGACATCCTGCGCCTGTGGGTGGCGGCCTCGGACTACACCGACGACCTGCGCATCGGCCCGGAGATCATCAAGACCTTCTCGGAGACTTATCGCAAGCTGCGCAACTCGCTGCGCTGGATGCTGGGCACGCTCGCCCATTACCGGCCCGAGGACCGCGTCGCCCCTGACGACATGCCGGAGCTGGAGCGCTTCATCCTGCATCGTCTCGCCGAGCTTGATGTCGAGATCCGCGACGCCTTCCGCACCTTCGACACCAAGCGGGTGGTGGCGCTGCTCAACGGCTTCATGACCGGCGACCTGTCGTCGTTCTACTTCGACGTGCGCAAGGACGCGCTCTACTGCGATCCGATCTCGTCGCAGACCCGCCGCGCCGCGCTCACCGTGGTCGACGAGGTCTTCCGGCGCGTCACAGTCTGGCTCGCCCCGGTCCTCGCCTTCACGGCGGAGGAAGCCTGGCTCGCCCGCTACCCGTCCGAGACGGCTTCCGTCCACACCGAGACCCTGCCGGAGACGCCCGCCTCCTGGCGCGACGACGCGCTCGCCAGGCGCTGGGCCAAGATCCGCCGGGTCCGCCGGGTGGTGACGGGCGCGCTCGAGATCGAGCGCGCGGGCAAGCGCATCGGCGCGAGCCTGGAGGCGGCCCCGACGGTGTTCGTCGCCGACCAGGAGCTGCTGGCGAGCCTCGACGGGATCGACTTCGCGGAAGTCTGCATCACGTCCGCCGTCGCGGTCGAAGGCCGCGAGGGCCCGACGGAGGCCTTCCGGCTCGACGAGGTCAAGGGCGTCGCGGTGGTGCCGGCCCTGGCGCAGGGGCGCAAATGCGCCCGCTCGTGGAAGGTGCTCGACAGCGTCGGCAGCGATCCGGACTACCCGGACGTGACGCCCCGCGACGCGCAGGCCCTGCGCGAGTGGGACGCGCTGCACGCGAAGGCCGCCGAGTAAGGGCCGGGGACACGGGCGAGGAACAATGATGCGTCCCCTCCCCTTCGGGCTCATGGTCGCGCTCGTCACCCTGGTCCTCGACCAGGGGACGAAGCTCGGCCTGCTCTTCCTCGCCGACCTGCCGGTTCGCGAGCCGGTGGTGCTCGCGCCCTTCGCGCAGCTGATCGTGGTGTGGAACCGCGGCGTCTCCTACGGGCTGTTCCAGCAGGATTCGGCGCTCGGGCGCTGGGGGCTCGTCGGGGTGTCGCTGGCAGCCTCGGTCGCGCTGTCGATCTGGATGGCGCGGGCCGGCAGCCGGTGGCTCGCCGGCTCGCTCGGCCTCATCGTCGGCGGGGCGATCGGCAACGCCATCGACCGCGCCGCCTACGGGGCGGTGTTCGACTTCGTCCACCTCCATGCCGGCGCCTGGTCCTGGTACGTGTTCAACGTGGCGGATGCCGGCATCGTCTTCGGCGTGGTCGGGCTCCTCTACGACGGGCTGGTGCTGGAGCGCCGCCGCGCTCAGGCAACCGGGGAGCGCGCCTGAAACTCCCTGTGTGTCGCGTGCGCCACGCCCGTTCCCGGCGTTGCGCGCGCTCGACCCCACGCCATACCTTCGCCCGAAACCGCCACCACCCAAGCTGGTAACGACGGGGCGGAACAGACAGGGGGCCAGCATGCTCGACAAGCGTACGATACTCGCCGCGGTGACGGTGGCCGGGCTCGGCCTCCCGGCCGGGGCGCAGGCCCAGGAAGGCGTGGCGATGAAGAACGCCCTGTCGTCGATCGGCCTGATCGAGCCCGAGCGGCCGATGATCACCTATCGCGAGCGCGCGCCCCTGGTGCTGCCGCCGCACATGGACAAGGCGGCTCTGCCGCCGCCGGTCGACCGCCGCGCCGTGCGCGAGGCCAACCCGCAATGGCCGACCGATCCCGAGACCGCCTCCCGCGAGCGCCGCGCCGCCGAGGACCGCAAGCCGATCACCCGCGGCTATGGCGGCCGGATGAGCGACAACAACGCCACGCTGCCGATCCAGGAGATGCGGGCCGGCCGGCGCGAGGGCGCGGGGCTGGAGACCACGCCGACCTACAAGCCCGGCGACAACGTCAAGGAGTCGTTCTGGCTCAACCCGATGCAGCTCTTCGCCGGCAAGAAGGACGAGGATCCGAACCTCCCCGACGTCGAGCCGACCCGCGACGAGCTGACCGCGCCGCCGACCGGCTACCGCAAGCCCCCGAACGGCAAGATCGCCCGCACCGACCGCGGCCCGATGGGCATGAAGTCGGACCGCGAGGAGGCCGATCCCGGCGCCTACCTGCGCTCGCGCCAGTAACGTTTCCGAGATTCCAATCCAGTTTTCGCCCCGGGCCGCCACCGCCGCCCGGGGTTTTTCGCGAGTCCAGCCCCGCTTCCGGCGCAGGACGGACACGGCTCGACGCCCGAGGGTCGACCTGAGGGAAGGGTGCTCAAGCTTCCGCGACGTTTTCACGCCACGCTTCAACTGCGGGAACCCGGGCCCGACCTGCGTGCAACGCATTTCTCCGCAGTCATCGGGTCCCCCCTGCCACAAAATGCTCTAGAACAGGGTCTCTAACGGCCGGCGACCCCGGTGGCCGGCCCGCCGGCCGGCTCGACCGCCCGCTGGCCCGTGACTCGCATGAGCCGCAAGCCTCCCTTAAGTGAGCCGGTTCACGATCCAACACGGGTGGCCTCTCCGGCCACTCGGCTAAGGTAGATCAGGATGCCCCCAAACAGGATGCGCCCCGCCCCCGGCCTCGTCTGCCCCATCAGTGCGACCCTGCGCACCGATGCGGCGCCCTTCGGCCGTGCGGAGGCGGGCGGTCCCGACGTGGCGTCCTTCGTGCTCGACAACGGCCTCGACGTCGTGGTGGTGCCCGACCACCGCGCGCCCGTCGTCACCCACATGGTGTGGTACCGCAACGGCTCGGCCGACGATCCGCTCGGCCAGTCGGGCATCGCCCATTTCCTCGAGCACCTGATGTTCAAGGGCACCGAGACCCATCCGGTCGGCGCCTTCTCGAAGGCGGTGTCGAGCCTGGGCGGCCAGGAGAACGCCTTCACGTCGTTCGACTACACGGCGTACTTCCAGCGCGTCGCGCGCGAGAACCTGAAGACCATGATGAGCTTCGAGGCGGACCGGATGACCGGCCTGATCCTCGACGACGCCGTGGTGGCCCCGGAGCGCGACGTGGTGCTGGAGGAGCGCCGGATGCGGGTCGAGACCGACCCGGCGGCCCAGCTCTCCGAGGCGATGGCGGCCTCGCTGTTCGTGCACCATCCCTACGGCATCCCGATCATCGGCTGGATGCACGAGATCGAGGAGCTGAACCGCACCCACGCCCTCGACTATTACCGCCGCTTCTACACCCCGGAGAACGCCATCCTGGTGGTCGCCGGCGACGTCACCGCCGACGAGGTCCGGCGGCTGGCCGACGACACCTACGGCGTGGTGGCGCCGCGCGGCGCCCGGCCGCAGCGGGTGCGGCCGCGGGAGCCGGAGCCCCGCGCCGCGCGGCGCCTGAGCGTCGCCGACCCGAAGGTCGAGCAGCCGACCCTGCAGCGGCTCTACCTCACCCCCTCCTGCATGACCGCCCGCGACGGCGAGAGCCACGCCCTCGAGCTCCTGGCCGAGGTGCTGGGCGGCGGGCCGACCTCGTACCTCTACCGCAGCCTGGTGCTGGAGCAGGGCGTCGCGGTGAATGCCGGCGCCTGGTACATGGGCTCGGCGATCGACGACACCCGCTTCTCGGTCTACGCCGTGCCGGCGGAGGGCGTGAGCCTCGAGAAGCTGGAGGAGGCCCTCGACCGGGCGCTCGCCCGCGCGCCCTCCGAAGCGCTCTCGGCCACCGCGATCGAGCGGGCGAAGACCCGCCTCGTCGCCGAGACGGTGTATTCCTCCGACAGCCAGTCGTCGCTCGCCCGCATCTTCGGCTCGGCGCTCGCCATCGGCGAGAGCATCGAGGAGGTGCGGCGCTGGCCCTCCGAGATCGAAGCGGTGCAGGCCTCGCGCCTCGCGGCGGTCGCCGAGCGCTACCTGGTGCCGGCCCGCTCGGTCACCGGCTACCTGACCAAGGCCCCCGCGGCCGCCTGACCCTCGGCCGACGCCGCCCGGCGCGCGCTCCGAGCGCCGCCGGGCGAACCCGTAGAATTCCACGACAACAAGAGGTCCTCATGACCCCGGCCGACGCCGTCTCCCGCACCGCCGCCCCGGATTCCTCCTCGTCGCCGACCCAGGCGCGCTCCGTCCTCTCGGCCCGCGGCGTCGAGGCCTGGCACGTCGAGTCGCCGATCGTCCCGCTGATCGCGCTGGCCTTCACCTTCGAGGGCGGCGCCGCGCAGGATTCGGAGGGCAAGGCCGGCACCGCCCAGATGCTGGCCCGCCTCCTCGACGAGGGCGCCGGCCCGCACGATTCCGACGCCTTCCAGGAGCGGCTCGCCGCCCGCGCCATCGAGCTGAGCTTCCATGCCGGGCCCGACGCGATCGGCGGCTCGCTCAAGATGCTGGTCAAGCACGCCGACGAGGCGATCGAGCTCCTCGCCCTGGCGCTGGCCCAGCCGCGCTTCGACCAGCCGGCGATCGAGCGGGTGCGGGCCCAGATGCTCGCGGGCCTGCGCTACCAGCAGAACGATCCCGGCGTGATGGCCTCGCGCCGCTTCTTCTCGGAAGCCTATCCGGGCCACCCCTACGGCCGGCCCTCCTCGGGCACGATCGAGAGCGTGTCGTCGATCACCCGCGACGATCTCGTGGCGATGCACCGGCGGCTCATCGCCCGCGGCCGGGTCAAGGTCGCGGCGGTCGGCGCGATCGGCGAGGAGGCGCTGGTGCGCGCCCTCGACACCGCCTTCGGCGCCCTGCCGGAGGGCGGCGACCTGACCGTGGTGCCGGCGACCCGGATCACCGGCCTCGGCCGGCGCATCGTCGTCGATCTCGACGTGCCGCAATCGGTCCTGCGCTTCGGCACCGACGGCGTGCCGTGGCGCGACCCCGACTTCATCCCGGCCTACGTGCTGAACCACATCCTGGGCGGCGGCGCCTTCACCTCGCGGCTGTTCCAGGAGGTGCGCGAGAAGCGCGGCCTCGCCTATTCGGTCGGCACCTCGCTGGTAAGCCACCGCGCCGCCTCGATGACCTGGGGCTACACCGCGACCAAGAACGAGCGCGTCGCCGAGTGCCTGACGGTGATCGCCGACGAGATCGCCCGCCTGACCGGCGACGGCCCCTCCGACGACGAGCTGCAGAAGGCCAAGGACTACCTCACCGGCTCCTACGCGCTCGGCTTCGACACCTCGACCAAGATCGCCCACCAGCTGGTGCAGATCGCCTTCGAGGGTTTGGGCATCGACTACATCGCCCGCCGCAACGGCCTGATCGGGGCAGTGACGCAGGACGACATCCGCCGCGCGGCGGCCCGGACCCTCGGGGATGGGAAGCTGCTGGTGGTGGCGGCCGGGCGTCCGACGGCGATGTGAGGGAGGGGCCGGTCGTTTGATCGGCCCTTTCTAATATTCTTCCCTTTCCCGGATCTCCTGCCGCTTCGCTTCAGCCGTCCGGGACAGGACCCCGCGCTACGAAGAATTTTCTACGCCATCACGTCCCCGTCCGGCGGCCGCAAGCCGTCGAGTTCCGGCAGCAGCACCACGCTCTCCTGCTCGTTCGGGTCGGTGCGGGCGATCACCGCCGTGCAGGTCTCGGTCCGGCTGGCATTGTAGGGCAGGTGCGGCACCCCGGCCGGGATGTAGACGAAGTCGCCGGCGCGGCTCCACAGGTGGTGCTCCAGCCGCGGACCGTACCAGGTGCCGGCGACCCCCGAGAGGACGTGCAGCGCCGTCTCGTGCGCCTCGTGCCGATGGGCCTTGGCCCGCGCGCCGGGCGGCAGGGTGACGAGTTGCATGTGCAGGCCCCGCGATCCCACCGACTCGGCCGAGACGGCCGGGGCGTAGGTCAGCGCCTGCTTGCCGACGATGTTAGGGCCCGGGCGCACGACCCGGCAGGTCACGTCCGATGAAACGGCTTCGGGTGACAGGGCCTCAGATGACATGGCGCGTCCTCCGCGTGAGCGGTGCGGAGTTTACGCTCATCCGACGCGACGGGCACACGAAATCATCGGCATCCCATCGAGCTCACTTGCATCGATAAGAAACGCGGGTTCCCCTCTCCAGGCGATGCCGGGCTTGCCCGGTATCGCTGCAAGGTGTGGGAGAGGGGTAGGGGTGAGGGTGATACGGTTCTGGGTCTAGCTCCAGCTGTCCTACTGCCAGCACAACGGTCCGAGCTTTACGCTGAAGCGCGCCACCCTCACCCCTAACCCCTCTCCCACACGGGAGAGGGGAACCGCGCGTTACTGCGGGATGCTGGCACTTGACGTCTAGGGATAGTCGCCGCCCTCTAGAGCATCGAACCTTTAAT
>NZ_LWHQ01000034.1:122067-179726 GCF_001653715.1 Methylobacterium platani | reverse complement strand
ACGGGTGCGACCGGTTCGGCCGGCGCCACGGGTGCCACCGGTGCCACGGGCCCGACCGGTCCGGACGGAGCCACGGGTGCCACCGGTCCGACCGGTCCGGTCGTCTGCTTCGCCTCGGGCACGCTGATCCTGACGCCGCAGGGCGAGCGTCCGGTCGAGGTCCTGCAGGCCGGCGACGCCGTCGTCACCGCCTCCGGGGAGACGGTCCGCATCGCTTGGGTCGGCTGCCGTCACGTCGACCTGCGGCGTCATCCGCAGCCCGAGCGGGCCCAGCCGATCCGGATCGCCGCGCACGCCTTCGGCCGCGGCCTGCCGCACCGCGACCTCGTCGTCTCGCCCGGCCACGCGCTGTTCGTCGACGGCGTGCTGATCCCGGCCGGCAGCCTCGTCAACGGCACCTCGGTCGCGCAGCTCGACCGGGCGGAGGTCGTCTACCACCACGTCGAGCTGCCGGTGCACGACGTACTGGTGGCCGACGGGATGCCTGCCGAGAGCTACCTCGATTGCGGCCACCGCGGCACCTTCGCCAACCACGACGGCCCGGTCACCCTGCACCCGGACTTCGCCGCCGTGGCCCTGAACCTGGAACTGGCCTGCGCGCCGGTCCTCCTCCACGGCCCGGTCGTCGAGCGGGTCCGGGCGCGGCTCGCCGCGCGGGCGGCGGAAGGGGCGGCGAAAGCGCCCGCGGGCCGCTCGGAGCGCTCGCTCCTCGCGCGCCTGATGCGGCGGGCCTGACCCGCGCCGGCCCCCGGGCCGGCCCGGCCCGACGCCGGAACCCGATGCCGTGACCCGGCCCGCGGCGCCCCGACAGGCGCGCCGCGGGCCTTCGCGTCTCGCGCCGCAACCGCGGGCGCCGTGCGCCCTCCGCAGGATTCCGCATGACCCCGTCCGGCCAGACCCTCTGCCTCGCGATGATCGTCCGGAACGAGGCCGCCGTGATCCGCCGATGCCTGGAGTCGGTGCGCCCGCTCGTCGACCACTGGATCGTCGTCGATACCGGCTCGACCGACGGGACCCAGGACCTGGTGCGGGCGGCCCTCGCCGGCCTGCCGGGGGAGCTCGTCGCCCGCCCCTGGGTCGATTTCGGCCACAACCGGTCCGAGGCCCTGGCGCTGGCGCGCCCGTACGGCACCTACACCCTGGTCATCGACGCCGACGACGAGCTGCTCCGAGCCCCGGGCTACCGGTTGCCCGACCTCGCGGCGGATGCCTACGAGCTCGCCCTCGCCGACGAGGGGATCGTCTACCGGCGGGTCCAGCTGGTGCGCAGCGCCCTGCCGTGGCGCTACCGCGGGGTGCTGCACGAGTTCATCGCCTGTCCGGACGCGGCGCGGACGGCCTTCCTCGACCTGACGATGCGGCGCCACCACGACGGCGCCCGCCGCCGCGACCCGGCGGTCTTCCGGCGCGACGCCGCGATCCTGGAGGCGGCGCTCGCCACCGAGATCGACCCGTTCCTCGTCGCGCGCTACACCTTCTACCTCGCCCAGAGCCACCGCGACGGCGACGCCTTCCCGGAGGCGATCGCGGCCTACCTGCGGCGGGCCGAGCTCGGGTTCTGGCAGGAGGAGGTCACCGTCGCCCTCGTCGCCGCCGGCGACCTGATGGCGCATCTCGGCCGGCCGGACGACGAGGTCCTGGCGACCTATCGCCGGGCGATCGCGGCCGGGCCGCACCGGGCCGAGGCGGCCCACCGGGCCAGCCGGCACTGCCGCCTCGCCGGGCGCTACGGGGAGGGTCTCCGCTTCGCCGAGCCGGCCCTGTCCCTCGCGGCCCCGGCGGCCGGGCTGTTCGTCGAACCCTGGATCTACGCCTACGGCCTGCGGGACGAGTACGCGCTCAACGCCTACGGCGCCGGCCTGTACTGGCACTGCGCGGCGGCCTGCCTCGATCTGCTGGCCTCCCCCGCGATGCCGGATTCCGAGCGCGCGCGCGTCGCCGCCAACGGCCGCCTCGCGCTGGAGCGGCTGCCGGTTCCGCCCGCCATCCGGGGCGACGCGCCGTGAGCGCGCCGGGGGAGCGCCGCCTCATCGCCCGCTCGGGCCTGTTCGACGTCAACCACTACCTGCTGGAAGCGCCCGACGTCGTCGCCGACGGGGCCGATCCGCTGGAGCATTTCTGCCGGTTCGGCGCCCGCGAGGGCCGGCGCCCGAACCTCTACTTCGACCCGGCCTGGTATGCCGCCGTGCATCTCGACGGGAACGGCACGGGCGTGAACCCGCTCGCCCACTACGTCGCGGCCGGCGAGCGCGCCGGCCTGCGGCCGATCGCCTGGTTCGATCCGGCCTGGTACGCACGCACCTACGCCCTGCGCCGCGGCACCTCGCCCCTGGCGCATTACCTGGCGCACCGCCGCAGCCAGCGCTACGCGCCCAACCCGCTGTTCGACCTCGCCTGGTACCTCGCGCGGCACGGGGCCGAGATCGGCCCGAACCGGGACCCCTTCGCCCATCTCCTGCGCCACGGGGCGCGGCGCGACCTCGATCCCTCGCCGTCCTTCGACGCGGCGGCCTACCGTGCCCGCCACGGCCTGTCGGCGACGCCGGCCTCGCCGCGCGTCGCGGACCAGGAGGCCTGCAACCCCGTGCTCCATCACCTCAAGCGGCAGGCCGCCGAGGCCGTCGCCCGGCCGCCCCCGCCCGCACCGTGGTGGCGCCGGCTCCTGCCGTAGGGCGGGAGGCCGGCGCCCGGAGGCGTGACGCCTCAATACGGCTTCGGCTTCATCAGCTTGCCGCGCGTCGAGACGATCGCCACGGCGATCCACGGACAGACGAAGACGAGGAAGAACAGCAAGCCCATCGGGGATCTCCCTTCACTGTGTCACGATACCCCCATCAATGCCGCGCGGCGGGTGGGGGTTGCACGCCGGCCCGCGCCCCTATTCCTGCCCGGCCGGCGCGTCGGCGTCCCGGGCGCGGTGCAGCAGGAAGATCGACACCACCATCACCAGGATCAGCCCGGCCAGCACGCCGAGCTCGATCATCGAGGCGCGGAACAGCGCCTCCTTCTGCGGGCTCCACTCGGCGGCGTGCATCTGCTCGGCGGTCTGGAGCGTCAGCACCAGGACGCGCCGGATCGAGGCGATCAGCCCGACGATCAGGAACGGCTCGCAGGTCAGGCGGCCGGAGCGCATCGACACCCGCACCGTGTGCAGGATCTCGACCAGCATCAGCAGGAACAGCAGCCGGTCGACCACGTCGAGGAGCTGCGACGCCCCGCCGACCGACAGGACCGCCTTGCCGGTCATGCCCGCCGCCTCGACGAGCGCCATCAGGGCGGTGAGCGCCAGCAGCACGCCGAGCGCGGCGTAGATCGCGTGCTCGGTGTGCAGGAAGACGAAGGCGGAGAGCCGCGTCAGGCGCCCGCCCTCCGCCTCGGCCTTCTCCAGTTTCGCGTGCTCGACCATCATCGTCTCCGAGGGACTGGCCAGGTGATTGACGAACGGGGCGGCCGTCGCGGCTCGGTCGGCCCGCGCTCAGGGCAGGTCGCGCGGCATGCGGAACGGCAGCATCGCGCGCACCAGGGGGTTCCTGAATCGGTCGAGGTCGAGCGCCTCGTGCACCGGCTCCACCGCCTCGCCGCAGATCCGCGCCGCGAGGAGCGAGCGGGAATAGAACGGCGCGTCCTCGAACCGGCGCAGCACCCGGGCCTGCCCGTCGTCGCTGCGGGTCGCCCGCGGCAGGCGCCAGAGCGTGCGCGGCAGGGCGGCGGGCAGGGGCGGCGCGATGGGGCGCGGCGTGCCGTCGGGGTCGAAGCGCAGGGACAGGTCCTGCCGGCTGCCGTCGCGGCGCAGCACGTCGTAGAGGATCGCCGCGCCGTGCCTCAGGGTCGAGCGCGACCAGGTCCAGCTCCGGAACGAGTCCTCGAGGGCGACGTCGCCGTCGTTGGTGTCGAAATAGGCGTGGCCGTTCCAGCGCAGGGACGGCCGGTCGAGCGCCACCTCGATCCGCGAGGACGGCGCGAGCGGCCACCAGCGGTGGCGCCCCTCCGCGTCGAGGGTGAAGGGGCCGGGCGTGATCCCGGAGGGCCGTACCCGGATCGTGCCGGAGAGCCGCGAGGGCAGGGGGCTCGTCACCTCGTCGACCCGGATGGTCAGCACCGTGCCGTCCCAGTCCAGCGCGCTCGGGCCGATGGCGAGCGAGGTCGCGGTCCGGCTCACCCGGGCGCGGCGGCGCTCGGTCATCGCCCAGGCCTTCGGCCTGCCGTAGAGCACCACGTTGACCGCCGAATGGTCGATCGGGTCCTTGTCCCGGCTCCAGGCGTAGTAGGGCGAGAACACGCTGCCGAGGAACGCGATGACCGTGATCCCGTGCCGCCCGTCGTCGCTCACCCCGTCGACGTACCACCAGGCATAGCCGCCCGCCGGCACGCTCAGGTCGAACCGAGGTCCTGCAGCACGCTCGCCGCCGCGAGCCGGCCCGACTGCGCCGCCATCGGCACGCCCGGCCCCGGATGGACGCTCCCCCCCGCGAGGTAGAGGCCCGGCAGCCGCGTGCGCGCCCCCGGCCGGCGGAACGACGCCATCCAGCCGTGCGAGGCCCGGCCGTAGAGCGCGCCCCCCGTCGCCGGAAACAGCCGCTCGAACCCCGCCGGGTCCGTCACCGTCCGGGCCGTCGGCGCGATCGTCAGGCCGCAGGCGGAGAGCCGCCGGCTCATCGTGTCGTGGCATCGGGCGAACTCCTCGGGCGGCAGGGCGGCGCCCCGCGCGGGGGCGTTGACGAGGCAGAGCAGGGCCTCGGGCGTCTCGCCCGACAGGCCGTCGGGAAGGCCGTGGTCGTGGCGGTCCTGGGCGCAGACGTAGACGGTGGGGTCGCGCGGCAGGCGGCCGGCGCGCAGGTCGGCGAACTCGGCCGCGTAGTCGGGCGAGAAGAACACGTTGTGGCGCACCAGGGGAAAACCCTGCGGCCGGCCCGCCACCGCGACGGTGACGGCCGAGAGCGAGCGCTCGCCCGGCGGGACCCGCGCGACCGCCCGGGCGGGCTCCCGCCCGAACAGGCCCTCGGCGAGGGCGGCCGCATCGGCGTTCGCCACCACCCGGGTCGCGGCAATGTGCTCGCCGGTCGTCAGCGCGATGCCGGCCACGCGCCCGCCCTCGACGAGGATGCGCTCGACGCCGGTGCCGTAGCGCAGCTCCGCCCCGTGCGCGTCGGCGAGATCGGCCACCGCGGCGGCGAGCCGCGACAGCCCGCCCGCCACGGTCCAGACGCCCTCCAGCTCGACATGGGCGACGAGCATCAGGGTCGCGGGCGCGGCGAAGGGGGAGGCGCCGCAATAGGTGGCGTAGCGGCCGAAGAGCTGGCGCAGGCGGGGATCGCGAAAATGCTCGCCGAGCGCGCTCCAGAGCGTGGTGAAGGGCCGGATGCGCCACAGGTCGCCGAGACCCGCGGGGCCGACCCGCCGCGCGAGGCCGACCGGGCCCGGCCGCTGGCCGCGGATGAACGGCCCTTCCAGGGTGCGGTAGATCTCCGCCGCCCGGGCGCGGAAGCGCCGGAAGCCGTCCGCTTCGCCCGCGCCGGCGAAATCGGCGATGGCGGCCTCGGAGCGGGCGGGATCGGCGAAGAGGTCGAGACGCTCCCCCTCGCTCCAGGCGTGGCGGGCCAGCACGGCGGCGGGGGTCAGGGCGACGCGGGACGCGAGATCGGCGCCGCACTCCGAAAAGATCTCGTCGAACACCCACCGCATGGTGAAGACCGTCGGGCCGGCCTCGACCGCCCGCGGCCCCGCCGCGACCCGGCGCATCTTGCCGCCCGGGGCGGCCTCCTTCTCGACCAGCGTCACCGGCAGGCCGCGGGCGGCGAGCGTCAGCGCGGCGACGAGCCCGCCGATCCCCGCCCCGATCACCACGACCTGCTCCTGCGCCACGCCGTTGATCTCCCGCCCCAACAATGTCAATCTAAGTTGACAGTCTGAGATGTTCAAACGAAATGACATCCGGGAGAGACGTCATGGTGGCGGGACTCACGAACGACGGCCGGCCGTGCGACGGGCAGGCCGACGACGGGCGGCGCATCGAGCGGGCCCTGGACGTGGCCGTGTCCTTCGCGGAGGCGCCGGGCGCGCCGCCGCGCCTGGCGGAGGCGATCCGCTACGCGGTCTTCCCCGGCGGGCACCGGATCCGGCCGCGGCTCTGCCTCGCCGTCGCCCGCGCCTGCGGCGACGACGACCCGGCGACCTCGGACGCCGCCGCCGCGGCGATCGAGCTTCTGCACTGCGCGTCGCTGGTCCACGACGACCTGCCCTGCTTCGACGACGCCGCGCTGCGGCGCCAGAAGCCGACCGTCCACGTCGCCTACGGCGAGCCGGTCGCCCTGCTCACCGGCGACGCCTTGATCGTGCTCGCCTTCGAGACGCTCGCCCGCGGCGCGGCGCGCTCGCCGACGCGGCTCGCGGCGCTCGTCGGGCTGGTGGCGCGGGCGGTGGGCTCGCCCGCCGGCATCGTGGCGGGGCAGGCCTGGGAATCCGAGCCGCATGTCGGGCTGTCGGTCTACCAGCAGGCCAAGACCGGCGCGCTCTTCGCCGCCGCCACCGTGACGGGCGCCGCCGCCGCCGGCACCGAGCCGATGGCCTGGCGGCTGCTCGGCGAATATCTCGGCGAGGCCTATCAGGTCGCCGACGACCTTCGCGACGTCGCCTGCCGCCAGGAGGAGATCGGCAAGCCGGTCGGGCGCGACGTGACCCTCGGGCGGCCCAACGCGGCGGCGCTGCTCGGCATGGACGGGGCCCTGCGCCGCCTCTCCGACCTCGCCCACGAGGCGATGGCGGTGATCCCCGACTGCCCCGGCATCGCGGCGTTGCGCGCCGAGATCCTGGCCCAGACGCGGCTGTTCCTGCCGGCGCGGCTGGCCCAGAGCCTGGTGGCGTGAAATGGCCGGGGTGGCTCGCCGCCAAACCCTCCCCCTTCGGCACAGGACTGTCCGGGGACAGGAAAAGGCGCGGGTTTCCCCTCGCCCCGCGGGCGGGGAGAGGGTTGCTGGGGATCGGAACGATCCCGCCCCCTTGTCGGGTTCGCAGCGAGCCCGCAGGGCGAGGGTGAGGGGGTGTTTCCGGATGAGACTCTTCCGGCACCCCCTCACCCTCGCCCTCGCTCCGGCTGCGCCTGCGCTTGCCGACTACACGACAAGGCGTAGTCGGCCCTCTCCCCGCCCGCGGGGAGAGGAGATTGCCCGCGACAGACCTTTCCACGGACAGCCCTGCGCCGAGGGGGGAGGGTCATGAAACCCGCCCCGCACGCCCTTCCGGCAGCCGCCGTCGCCTCCTCCTGGCGCGACCGCCTCCTCGCCTGGCGCCATCGCCTGATCGCGGACCCGCGCTTCCAGCTTTTCGCTGCCGCCTTCCCGCCCACCCGGCCGATCGCGCGGCGCAACGCCCGGGCGCTGTTCGATCTCTGCGCCGGCTTCGTCTACGCGCAGGTGCTCGCCGCCTCGTTGCGCCTCGACCTGTTCCGGATCCTCGCCGACGGCCCGATGACCGCGGCGGACCTGGCCCGCCGCCTCGACCTGCCGCCCGACCGGGCCCTGTGCCTGCTGCGCGCCGCGGCCTCGCTCGGCCTCCTGACGGTACTCAAGGACGGCCGCTTCGCCCTCGGCGACCTCGGAGCGGCGCTCATCGGCAACCCCTCCGTCGCCGCGATGGTCGCCCATCACGCCATGCTGTACGACGACCTGCGCGATCCGGTGGCGCTCCTGCGCGGCGGGTCCGGACCGACCCGGCTCTCCGGCTACTGGGCCTACGCGGCGGCCGACGACCCCGCGGGCGTCGACGAGGCGGCTGTGGCGCCCTACGGCGCGCTGATGGGGGCCTCGCAGGCACTCGTCGCCCGCGACATCCTCGACGCCTATCCGCTCGCCCGCCACGCCCACCTCCTCGAGATCGGCGGCGGCGAGGGCGCCTTCGCGGTCGAGGCGGCGCGGAGCAACCCGGCCCTGCGCGTCACCCTGTTCGACCTGCCGCCGGTGGCGGCCCGCGCCGCGCGCCGTTTCGCGCAGGCGGGCCTCGCCGACCGCACGGCCACGATCGGCGGCAGCTTTCACGACGGGCTGCCGCGGGGCGCCGACCTCGCCTCCCTGGTGCGCGTGGTGCACGACCACGACGACGACCCCGCCCTCGCGCTCCTGACGCGCGTCCGCGCGGCGCTGTCACCCGGCGGCACGCTGCTCCTCGCCGAGCCGATGGCCGGCACGCCGGGGGCCGAGCCGATCGGCGACGCCTATTTCGGATTCTACCTTCTCGCCATGGGCAGCGGTCGGCCCCGCACCGCCGACGAGCTCGCCGGCATGCTCCGGAAGGCCGGCTTCACGGGGGTGCGCGAGCGCCGGACCCGGCGCCCGATGCTGGTGCGCCTGCTCACTGCCACGGCCTCGTGACCGGCTCGGCAACGGCAAAAGTGTAAAGCAAACTTGACGCACAACAATGTCCATCTAAGATGACGTATGCCGCCTCCAACGGCATTCATCGGCACCAAGCGGGGGGCCGTACCGCATGCACGCGCAGGCCGTGATCCTCGACCGTCCCGAACGGCTCGGCCTCGCCGACCTCGCTCTCGACGCACCCGGGCCCGCCGACGCGACCGTCGAGGTCGCCTGGAGCGGCATCAGCACCGGCACCGAGCGCCTGCTGTGGTCGGGCCGCATGCCCGACTTCCCCGGCATGGGCTACCCGCTGGTACCGGGCTACGAATCCGTCGGGCTCGTGGTCGAGGCCGGACCCGAATCCGGCCGCCGCGTCGGCGAGACGGTGTTCGTGCCGGGCGCCCGCTGCTTCGGGCCCGTCCGCGGGCTGTTCGGCGGCGCGGCCTCGCACCTCGTCGCCGCGGGAAGTCGGTTGCGGCCGATCCCCGAATCCCTGAGCGAGCGCGGCATCCTGCTGGCGCTCGCCGCCACCGCGCACCACGCCCTGGCGGGGAGCGCGGCGCGGGGGCGCCAGCTCGTCGTCGGCCACGGCGTCCTCGGGCGGCTCATCGCGCGCATCGCGCGGGTCGACGGGCTCGACCCCGTGGTCTGGGAGCGCGACCCCGCCCGCCGCGGCGGGGCCGCGGGCTATCCGGTGATCGACCCGGGCGAGGACGAGACTACTTACGCCCGCATCATCGACGCAAGCGGCGATGCCGGCCTCCTCGACGGCCTGATCGCCCGGCTCGCACCCGGCGGCGAGGTGGTGCTCGCCGGCTTCTACGAGGCGCCGCTCTCCTTCGCCTTCCCGCCTGCCTTCCTGCGCGAGGCGCGCATTCGCGTCGCGGCGCAGTGGCAGCCCGGCGACCTCGACGCCGTCGCGGCGCTCGCCGGCAGCGGCGCCCTGTCCCTCGACGGCCTCGTCACCCATCGCCGCCCGGCGGCGGAGGCGGCCGAGGCGTACCGCACCGCCTTCGGCGATCCCGACTGCCTCAAGATGGTCCTCGACTGGAGAGCCCAGCCATGAACGCTTCGCTGAACGGCGCCGCCCTCCGGCAGGCCACGCTCCTGCGCGCCGAGGCCGCGATTCCCCAGGACCCGGTCCCGACCGCGGCGACCCGCGAGACGCAGATCATCGCGATCTACGGCAAGGGCGGCATCGGCAAGAGCTTCACGCTGGCCAACCTGTCCTACATGCTGGCGCAGCAGGGCAAGCGGGTGCTGCTGATCGGCTGCGACCCGAAGAGCGACACCACCTCGCTGCTGTTCGGCGGCCGGGCCTGCCCGACGATCATCGAGACCTCGACCAAGCGCAAGCTCGCCGGCGAGGCGGTGGCGATCGGCGACGTCTGCTTCAAGCGCGACGGGGTGTTCGCGATGGAGCTCGGCGGGCCGGAGGTCGGCCGCGGCTGCGGCGGGCGCGGCATCATCCACGGCTTCGAGCTGCTCGAGAAGCTCGGCTTCCACGAATGGGGCTTCGACTACGTCCTGCTCGACTTCCTCGGCGACGTGGTCTGCGGCGGCTTCGGCCTGCCGATCGCCCGCGACATGTGCCAGAAGGTCATCGTCGTCGGCTCGAACGACCTGCAATCGCTCTACGTCGCCAACAACGTCTGCTCGGCGGTGGAGTATTTCCGCAAGCTCGGCGGCAATGTCGGCGTCGGCGGCCTCGTCATCAACAAGGACGACGGCACCGGCGAGGCGCAGGCCTTCGCCGAGGCCGCCGGCATCCCGGTCCTCGCCTCGATCCCCGCCGACGACGACATCCGCAGGAAGAGCGCCAATTACGAGATCATCGGCCGGCCGGACGGCCGCTGGGGGCCGCTCTTCGCCGAGCTCGCCGCGAACGTCGCCGGGGCCAAGCCCCACCAGCCGGCGCCGCTCTCCCAGGACGCGCTGCTCGGCCTGTTCAAGGGCGAGGCGGTCGGGCGCGGCGTGGTGCTCGATCCGGCAAGCGACGCCGACATGCGCGGCCGCGCGATCGAGGTCCGGCCCTCCCTCGAAGTCGTCTACGAGGCGGTCTGACCATGGGCGCCTCCCTCGACCTCGCCGCCCTGCGGGCCCGGACACCGGTCGACGCCCCGGTCAACCTCGCGGCGACGCGCCAGGACGGGCTCGGCTGCCATTCCGGCAAGGAGACGATGCAGCAGGCGGCGCAGGCCGCCGGCATGGGCGAGACCCTGGACGCGCTGAAGCGCGACTACCCGGTCGGCCCGCACGACCAGCCGCAAAGCATGTGCCCGGCCTTCGGCTCGCTGCGGGTGGGCCTGCGCATGCGCCGCACCGCCACGATCCTGTCGGGCTCGGCCTGCTGCGTCTACGGCCTCACCTTCACGTCGCATTTCTACGGCGCGCGCCGGACCGTCGGCTACGTTCCGTTCAACTCCGAGACGCTGGTCACCGGCAAGCTGTTCGAGGACATCCGCGACGCCGTCCACGCCACCGCCGATCCGGCTTTGCACGACGCGGTCGTGGTCATCAACCTGTGCGTTCCCACCGCCTCCGGCGTGCCGCTGCGGCTCCTCCCGCGCGAGATCGACGGGGTGCGGATCATCGGCATCGACGTGCCGGGCTTCGGCGTGCCGACGCACGCCGAGGCCAAGGACGTGCTCGCCGGTGCGATGCTGAAGGTCGCGCGCGCGGAAGCCGAGCACGGCCCCGTCGCGGCGCCGCGCCAGCCTCGCGACGGGCGCCCGACCGTGGCCTTGCTCGGCGAGATGTTCCCGGCCGATCCGATGCAGGTCGGCGCGCTCCTCGAACCGCTCGGCTTGAGCGCCGGGCCGGTCGTGCCGACGCGGGAATGGCGCGAACTCTACGCGGCGCTCGACTGCACGGCGGTGGCGGCGATCCACCCGTTCTACACCGCGTCCATGCGCGAGTTCGAGGCGGCGGGCCGGCCGGCGGTCGCCTCGGGCCCGGTCGGTCACGACGGCACCGCCGCCTGGCTCGACGCGATCGGCGAGGCCTGCGGCGTCGCCCCCTCCGCCGTGGCGGCGGCCAAGAACCGGTTCCTGCCGGCGATCCGGGGCGCGCTCGCCGCCAACCCGATCCGCGGCCGGATCACGGTGACCGGCTACGAGGGCTCGGAGCTGCTGGTCGCCCGCCTCCTCGTCGAGAGCGGCGCCGAGGTGCCTTACGTCGGCACCGCCTGCCCGCGCACGGCGATGTCGGAGGTCGACCGCGACTGGCTCGAGGCCAAGGGCTGCCGGGTGCAGTTCCGCGCCTCCCTCGAACAGGATCTCGCGGCGGTCGAGGAGTTCGGGCCCGACCTCGCCATCGGCACCACGCCGGTGGTGCAGAAGGCCAAGGAGCGGGCGATTCCCGCCCTCTACTTCACCAACCTGATCTCGGCCCGCCCGCTGATGGGCGCCGCCGGGGCCGGCTCGCTCGCGCAGGTGATCAACGGCGCCATGGCGCAACGCGATCGCTTCGACGCCATGCGGTCGTTCTTCGCCGGCGTCGGCGAGGGCCACGCCGCCGGCATCTGGGAGGACGTGCCGAGGAAGCGCGCCGCCGTGAAGCGGGCAGGTCCTGAGAAACCGGTCGGGGAGATGGCCTGATGCTCGTCCTCGATCACGACCGCGCCGGCGGCTACTGGGGCGCCGTCTACGTCTTCACCGCGGTGAAGGGCCTGCAGGTGGTCATCGACGGTCCCGTCGGCTGCGAGAACCTGCCGGTGACCTCGGTCCTGCACTACACCGACGCGCTGCCGCCGCACGAATTGCCGATCGTCGTCACCGGCCTCGCAGAGGAGGAGCTCGGCCGCCACGGCACCGAGGGCGCGATGCGCCGCGCCCACGCGACCCTCGACCCGGCGCAGCCGAGCGTCGTCGTCACCGGCTCGATCGCCGAGATGATCGGCGGCGGGGTCACGCCGGAGGGGACCAACCTCCAGCGCTTCCTGCCCCGCACCATCGACGAGGACCAGTGGCAGGCCGCCGACCGCGCCCTGTCCTGGCTCTGGGCCGAGTACGGCGCCAAGAAAGCGGCGAAGAAAGGGGTGATCCCGCCCCGGCCGGAGCGGGCACCGGGAACGAAGCCGCGGGTCAACCTGATCGGCCCGGCCTACGGCACCTTCAACATGCCCTCCGACCTCGCCGAGATCCGGCGCCTCGTCGAGGGCATCGGGGCCGAGGTGAACCTGGTCTTCCCGCTCGGCACCCACCTCTCCGACATCCCGCGCCTCGTCGAGGCCGACGCCAACATCTGCCTCTACCGCGAGTTCGGGCGCATCCTCTGCGAGGCCCTCGACCGGCCCTACCTCCAGGCGCCGATCGGCGTCCACAGCACGACGAAGTTCCTGCGCGCGCTCGGCGAGATTCTGGGGCTCGATCCCGAGCCGTTCATCGAGCGCGAGAAGCACACGACGCTGAAGCCCCTGTGGGACCTGTGGCGCTCGGTGACGCAGGACTTCTTCGCCTCGGCGAGCTTCGGCGTCGTCGCGACCGACACCTATGCCAGGGGGATGCGCCACTTCCTCGAGGACGAGATGGGCCTGCCCTGCCGGTTCGCGGTCTCGCGCAAGGCCGGCGCCAAGCCCGACAATGCGGCGGTCCGGAAAGCCATCCGCGAGACGCCGCCGCTCGTCCTGTTCGGCTCCTACAACGAGCGCCTCTACCTCGCCGAGTGCGGGGGGAGGGCGGTGTTCATCCCGGCCTCCTTCCCGGGCGCCGTGGTGCGCCGCCACACCGGCACGCCGTTCATGGGCTACTCGGGCGCGACCTACCTGGTGCAGGAGGTCTGCAACGCGCTGTTCGACGCGCTCTTCCACATCCTTCCGCTGTCGCGCGACATGGACGCCGTCGAGGCGACGCCGGCCCGCATGCAGCGCGCCCTGCCCTGGGACGACGAGGCCCGCCGGCGCCTCGACGCCTCGGTCGAGGAGAGCCCCGTCCTGGTGCGGATCTCCTTCGCCAAGCGCCTGCGCGACGCCGCCGAGCGCGAGGCGACCCGGGCCGGATCGGAATCCGTGACCGCCCCTTGCGTCGAGCGCGCCCGCGCCGCGCTCGCCGCGGCGGCCTGAGGGCCGGACGCCTTCCGGCGCGGCACCCGCCGCGCCGGTCTCGTGGAAAACGCTCGCGCGCATCCGCGCGCGAGAAGGGAGGAGAGCCGAGACCATGTCCCGTTCGTTCGTCACGGTTTCGCGGTCCCGTTCGGAAGCGGTCCAGTTCCGGGCCATCCTGGCGGCGACCTACCCGGTCTTCCTGGTCGCCGCGGCGCTGCAGCGCCTGCGCCCGGGCGCCGCCGCCGGCCCCCGCCGCTCGGTGTTCGGCGAGGCGCGGGCGATGGCCCTCTCGGCGATCCCCTTCGCCTTCATGGGGTGAGGCCTCCTCGGGGTGAGGCCTCCTCGGGGCGAGGCCTCCTCGGGGCGAGGCCCCGATCGGGGGCCTCCCGGGCTCGATCCCCCCTTGGGCCGAGTTTCCGCCGCCGTCCCCGGCGGTGGAGAGACCGCCCGTCCGTCGCGGCCGGGCAACCCCGCGCGGGAGCCCCCGCGCGGATCCGCATCCGGAGGTTCGGCAATGGCCAACGGCATGGACAAACCCAGCGTACTGTCAGGACTCACCGAAGAGGAGGCGAAGGAGTTCCACGGCATCTTCGTCACCAGCTTCATCATCTTCACGGCGATCGCGGTCGTCGCGCACTTCCTCGTCTGGCTGTGGCGGCCCTGGCTGCCGGGGCCGAACGGCTATTCGGCGCTGGAGAGCGGCGTGAAGGTCGCTGCCAACAGCATCCTGCCCTTCATCTCGTAGGCAAGGACCCCACGCCATGCACAAGGTCTGGCTTCTCTTCGATCCGCGCCGCACGCTGGTGGCCCTGGCCACCTTCCTGTTCGTGCTCGCGATCCTGATCCACTTCATCCTGCTCAGCACCAACCGGTTCAACTGGCTGGAAGGTCCGGCGGTGAAGAAGGCGGAGATCCCCCACAGCCTCGTCCTGCCGACCTAAGCAGATTTCGCCGAAGTGGTTACCGGTTCGGCGCCAAAAATCTGCGACAGAACAAGGACCTAAGCGGGCGAAGCGTTGGCCTGCCAACGCAAGTCCTGCCAACGCAAGTCTGCTTAGGCCGGCGGACCGGACGCTCACTCGCCGGGCATCGTTGCCCCGGGCGTCCTCGCACCGCGGACGGGCGTCGCGCCCCGCCCGCGGCCACCACGCTTCCACCGCGGACGGGGAGGGCCGCGCCATGGCCATGCTGAACTTCGAGCGCAAATACCGGGTCCGCGGCGGCACGCTGCTCGGCGGCGACCTGTTCGATTTCTGGGTCGGGCCGTTCTACGTCGGGTTCTTCGGGGTCACCGGCCTGTTCTTCACCCTGCTCGGCACCGGCCTGATCGTCTGGGGCGCCGCCCTCGGCCCGACCTGGAACGTCTGGCAGATCAACATCGCGCCGCCCGACCTCAAGTACGGGCTGGCGCTGGCACCCCTGCGCGAGGGCGGCCTGTGGCAGATCATCACCTTCTGCGCCGTCGGCTCGTTCGGCTCCTGGGCGCTGCGCGAGGTCGAGATCTGCCGCAAGCTCGGCATCGGCTACCACGTGCCGTTCGCCTTCTCGGTGGCGATCTTCGCCTACGTCACCCTGGTGGTGATCAGGCCCATGCTGATGGGGGCCTGGGGCCACGGCTTTCCCTACGGGATCCTGAGCCACCTCGATTGGGTGTCGAACGTCGGCTACCAGTATCTCCACTTCCATTACAACCCGGCGCACATGCTCGGCGTGACGTTCTTCTTCACGACGACCTTCGCCCTGTCGCTGCACGGCTCGCTGATCCTGTCCTCGACGAACCCGCCGAAGGGTGAGGTGGTCAAGACCCCCGAGCACGAGGACAGTTTCTTCCGCGACACGATCGGCTACTCGATCGGCACGATCGGCATCCACCGTCTCGGCCTGTTCCTCGCCCTGTCGGCCGGGTTCTGGAGCGCGGTCTGCATCGTCATCAGCGGCCCGTTCTGGACCCGCGGCTGGCCCGAATGGTGGGGCTGGTGGTTGAGCCTGCCGATCTGGCGCTGAGCCGCGCTCCGGTTTCCCGCCGCGTTCGCCCGACACCCTTCAGAAGGCATCCGCCGCCATGGGGTACTACCAGAACATCTACACCCAGGTGCAGGTCCACCCGCTCCACCCGGAGGCCGGCGTCGAGATCCCCGAGATCGAGAACCGCGTCGGCAAGGGCGGCTTCAACTACCTCGCCGGCCTCGTCGGCAACGCCCAGATCGGGCCGTTCTACCTCGGCACCCTCGGGACCCTGTCGCTGGCGAGCGGGTTCATCGCCTTCGAGATCATCGGCCTCAACATGTGGGCCTCGGTGAACTGGGACCCGGTCCAGTTCCTGCGCCAGCTGCCCTGGCTCGCCCTCGAGCCGCCGCGACCCGAATACGGGCTCACGATCCTGCCGCCCCTCGCCGAGGGCGGCTGGTGGCTGCTCGCCGGCTTCTTCCTCACCGCCTCGATCCTCTTGTGGTGGGTGCGGCTGTTCCGGCGCGCCCGGGCGCTCGGCCTCGGCTACCACGTGCCCTGGGCCTTCGCCTCGGCGATCTGGCTCTACCTGGTGCTCGGCTTCATCCGGCCGATCCTGATGGGGAGCTGGAGCGAGGCGGTGCCGTTCGGCATCTTCCCGCACCTCGACTGGACCGCCGCGTTCTCGCTGCGCTACGGCAACCTGTTCTACAATCCGTTCCACATGCTCTCGATCGTCTTCCTGTACGGGTCGACGATGCTGTTCGCCATGCACGGCGCCACCATCCTGGCGGTGAGCCGCTACGGCGGCGAGCGCGAGATCGAGCAGATCGTCGACCGCGGCACCGCGACCGAGCGCGCCGCCCTGTTCTGGCGCTGGACCATGGGCTTCAACGCCACGATGGAATCGGTCCATCGCTGGCTGTGGTGGTTCGCGTTCCTGACGACGCTGACCGGCGGCATCGGCATCCTGCTCACCGGCACCGTCGTCGACAACTGGTACCTCTGGGCGGTCAAGCACGGCGTCGCGCCGCATTACCCGCAGATCTACGGCCCGGTGGTGGATCCGCTCGCCAACCCGGGAGGCACGCCATGAAGCTCGCCCTGCAGATCCTCGGCGTCGTGGTGGCGGTGCTGCTCACCGGCGCGATGTTCGGCACCGCGGGCTGGACCCGGCCCCCGGTCCGCTCCGAGCAGACGGGGTTCCGCGGCACCGGCATGGTGCAGGTGCAGAACCCCCGCACCCTCGCCGTCAAGCTCGAGGAGAACGCCGCGCCGGCGCCCCAGGATCCCGTCCCGCCCGGCGGCGAACCCGCGACGCAGACCTACCAGAACGTCAAGGTGCTGACCGACCTCTCGACCGACCAGTTCAACCGCGTGATGGCCTCGATCACCGAGTGGGTGGCGCCCGAGCAGGGCTGCGCCTATTGCCACAACGTCGAGAACATGGCCGACGACACGGTCTACGCCAAGACGGTGGCGCGCTCGATGCTCCGCATGGTCCGCCACATCAACGCGGACTGGCAGAACCACGTCGGGCAGACCGGCGTGACCTGCTACACCTGCCACCGCGGCAACCCGGTGCCGAAGGCGGTCTGGCACGACAATCCCGGCCCGCCCCACGCCCTCGGCTTCGCCGCCCGCGACAACGGCCAGAACCATCCGGCGCCGGAGGCCGGCCTCAGCTCGCTCAACTACGACCCCTTCCAGGGACTCCTCGACGACAAGGACGTCGACCAGAACGCCATCCGGGTCGCGTCCCGGACGGCCCTGCCGACGAGCCCGTCGAAGCCGATCCAGACCGCGGAGAAGACCTACGCCCTGATGATCCACATGGCGGAGGGCCTGGGGGTCAACTGCACCTACTGCCACAACAGCCGCGCCTTCTCCTCGTGGGAGGAGAGCACCCCGAAGCGCGTCACCGCCTGGCACGGCATCCGGATGGTGCGCGACATCAACGGCAACTTCATCGCGCCGCTGACCCCGGTCCTGCCCGAGGCGCGCCTCGGCCCGGAAGGCGACCCGCCGAAGGCCAACTGCACCACCTGCCACCAGGGATTGGCCAAGCCCCTCAACGGCGCCCAGATGCTCAAGGACTATCCCGAGCTCGCCGGAGGGCCGATGCCGAAGGCGCCGTAACCCCGCCACCCACGATCCACCACCGCAACTGGACCCCGGTTCCGAGAGGAGCCGGGGCCTTTTCGCTTCCTGGGAGCGATGACGCACAATCGATTGCCTGCGACCGAACCGGTTTTCAGCCTGATGTCGGCGCCGAAGATCGGTGTATCATCTCACGACGATTTGCCGCATCGGCACGATGGCAGGTTCGAGGAGTTGGATTGACACGTGCGACGGCGGTCCGCTGCCCGTGCGCCCGTCAACCCACGCCCCATGCGGCTCCACGCCATTGCGGGCGTTCTTCACGGAGGCAACGGCCATGGGCGATTCCGGCCTGATCTACATGCTCGCCTTCACGACCTTCGCGCTGGTCATCCTGTTCCTGATCTGGCAGCGCATGCGCGTCCAGCGCGCCAAGGAGACGGGTGAGCGCTCGAGCTTCACCGACCACCACGGCGGCGCGCCGCGGCCGCACCAGGGGGTGGATCCGCGCTGAAGCGGGCAGCCGGCGCGACGCACCGAATCGAATGGCGCGGCGCGCGTCGTCCGCGTGAGCCCGCTCCCCGATGCGGGCAGGGCCACCGCAATCCGCCGCCGCTCCGGCAAGCCGCATGCGGTGCGGGAAGCCTTCCGCGTCCGCGGTGGGGACGGCTCTCGCGCCGCCGTTCGGGGACGATCCTGCAAACGAAAGGACCGCGCGGCTCGCGCCGCACCCCCGTTCACGGCTCGCCCCGGAGCTCGGAACCGGTCGGTGAAGCTGCGCTTCATCGCGTGATCCTCAAGCCCACCCGGCCGGCCGACGACACGCCGGTCGTCGTCGCCGACAGCCGCAGGCCGACACCCGTCGAGGCGATCGGCGCGTCGCTGGTGACCGAGATCCCCGCCGTCACAGCGCTCCGGGCTCGCCCCGAAGGCCGGGAGCACCATCGGGCCACGTCCCCGACGCCGCCGCTACGCCGCAAGGCGCCGCCAGGATGCTCTGCATCCGGCTCGACGCCTGGGCCTACAGGCTCGGTAGGTCGATCGCGGTGCCGCTGGCGGCCGGGTCGTCGATCGAGAGCGGGTTGGTGAAGGCTCTCGTCAGGCCGTCGTTCGCCGGCGCCCGGCCGCCGACGCAAGGGTGCCGGCGGCCGAGCCGCGCAGGGTCTCGTCGCCGATGGCGATCTGCCGGCGCAGGGCCGCGGTGCCGCCCCGCGCGGCGGCGCGGGAGCGGCTCACCCGAGCCCCGCGCATTTTTCCCCGCCGCCCCCTCCTTGAAACCGCCGCGCCGACCCCGCATGTAAATGTCGTTCACATTCACATCCTGCGGGAGATCGTGACGTGTCGTATTCCTCTGCCCCCTGGTCGAGCGGCCGCGCCTGCCGCAGCGGCCCGTTCCCGCGCCGCTCCATCGAGATCGGCGCGATCGTCATCGGTTTCATCTATGCGTGGCCGTTGGCCGCGGCCTACGTGGTGTGGAAGCTCATGGGATACCCGGCCTTGAACGAGATGAAGTCCTTCGCCGAGCGGTCCTTCCGCAACGGGTTCTCGGGCTTCTCCGGCTTCGGCGCCGCGCGCCACGACAGCGGCAACTGGGCCTTCGAGGAGTACCGCCGCAAGGAGATCGAGCGCCTCGAAGAGGAGCGCCGCCGCCTCGAGGAGGAGAGCCGCGCCTTCACCGAGTTCGTGGACGAGCTGAAGCGCGCCCGCGACCGCGAGCAGTTCGACGCCTTCATGGCCCGCCGCCGCGCCGGCTCGAACTTCTGATCCGACGGGGAGGGCCCTGCCGCCCGGATAGGCGTCCGGCGCCTCAGGCTTGAGCTTGACGGGCCGAATCGCCCAGGGCTACCCTCGTCCAGGTCAAGCACTCGACAGGCTCCTCGCGGCCCCCGCGGGGAGCCTTCTCCGTTGAAGGACGGCGCGTCCGCATGACCAGTTCCAACCGCTCGTCGCATATCCGGCTCACCTCGCATCCGGAGCCGGGCGCCGCCCGCTGGCCGATCCGCTGGGGCGCCGCCGACCCGCGCGAGCGGGGGCCGATCATCGGCACCGTCACCAACCCGGCCGACCGCAACGTCATCGGGGCCAATGGCGGTGCCTACTCGCTCTACCGGGCGCTCGCCATCGCCGGCCGGGCGATGAACCCGCTCGCGCGGCCGGACCTCACCAACACCCATCCGGTGGTCGAGATCGGCCCGCACCCGCAATGGGCCGATCCCGAAAAGATCGTCTCCCTCGATCCCTGGGGGCATAAGCCCGGCGAGGTGTTTCGCGAGGCGATCACCTCCGGCACCGACATCCGGCCGACCATCGCGGTCACCAAGGCGCGGCTCAGCCTGCCCGAGATCCTGGCGGCGATGGGCGCCCACCGCCTCGCCGCCGACGGGACCGTGCTGCACGCCACCGGCGACATCTCGGTCACCAAGATCGCGGTCGATCCGGTCTGGTACCTGCCCGGCGTCGCCGCCCGCTTCGGCACCAGCGAGACCGCTCTGCGCCGCACCCTGTTCGAGCAGACCGGCGGCATGTTCCCGGAACTCGTCACCCGGCCCGATCTCCAGGTGTTCCTGCCGCCGATCGGCGGCTGCACCGTCTACGTGATGGGCGAGGTGGCGGGCCTGACCGATCCGCGCCGGCGCATCGCCTGCCGCGTCCACGACGAGTGCAACGGCTCGGACGTGTTCGGCTCCGACATCTGCACCTGCCGGCCCTACCTCACCCACGGCATCGAGGAATGCGTGCGCGAGGCGCAAGCGGGCGGCACCGGCGTCATCGTCTACAACCGCAAGGAGGGGCGGGCGCTCGGCGAGGTGACCAAGTTCCTCGTCTACAACGCCCGCAAGCGCCAGGAGGGGGGCGATTCCGCCGCCACCTACTTCGAGCGCACCGAGTGCGTCGCCGGCGTCCAGGATGCCCGCTTCCAGCAGCTGATGCCCGACGTGCTGCACTGGCTCGG
Source organism: Methylobacterium platani (assembly GCF_001653715.1). Classification (GTDB taxonomy): domain Bacteria; phylum Pseudomonadota; class Alphaproteobacteria; order Rhizobiales; family Beijerinckiaceae; genus Methylobacterium; species Methylobacterium platani. Next base: position 159,334 of record NZ_LWHQ01000034.1, on the reverse strand, counting down.
CATCCGCCGCATCGACCGGCTGATGTCGATGTCGAACATGAAGTACGACGCCATCACGGGCTCGGGGATCGAGGTCGGCGAGCGGGTGCCGATCCCGCCGGAGCTGATCCCGCCGGACGCCTCGGTCGAGATGGAAGCCAAGAAGGCGGCGGGCTACTACGCGCCCGACGGCACCGCCGAACACCTCGACGCCGTGAAGGGCCGCGACCTCGAGCGGTTCTGAGCCGAGGCTCGGCCGCCCCCGCGACCACGACCCTGGAGATGCCCGTGCCTGAGTTTTCGACCGCCCGCAGCCTGCTCTCGGCCCGGGCGGTGCGCGCCCGCGCCGAGACCCTGCTCCAGGCCGGGCTCGACGGGCGGCTCGATCATTTCGTGGTCGATCTCGGCCGCTTGGGCGCTTGCGCCGACGCGGTGGTCGAGACCATCCGCGAGGCCTATCCGGACCTCGCCATCCCGTATCACGCCCGCTGGCGTCACTTCTCGGTCGGCGGGTTCGAGCGCTGGGGCTCCCTCGTCCACGCCGCGCCCTTCGACGACCCGGCCGAGCAGGCCCGCGCCGCCTTCGACCTCGTGGTGGTAAGCGTGCTGCTGGATGCCGGCGCCGGCCCGACCTGGCGCTACGAGGAGGGCCGCACCGGCGAGACCTATGCCCGCTCCGAGGGGCTGGCGGTGGCGAGCTTCGACATGTTCGTGTCGGGCCTGTTCTCCTCCGCGCCCGAGGACCCGTTCCGCGCCGATGCCCGGGCGCTGGCGACCCTGACGGAGGCCGAGCTCGCCGACGGCTTCCAGGCCTCGCCGACCAACCCGCTCGTCGGCCTGTCGGGCCGCACCGCGCTCCTCAACCGCCTCGGCCAGGTCGCAGCGGCCGACCCCGAGGGTTTCGGGCCGGATGCCCGGCCCGGCTTCCTGTTCGACCGCATCAAGGCCAGGTCCCGCGACGGCGAGGTCGCGGCGGAGACGGTGCTGGAGGTGCTGCTGACCCATCTCGGGCCGATCTGGCCCGGCCGCATCGTCCTCGATCGCGTCGATCTCGGCGATACCTGGCGCCATCCGCTCGCCGGCGGCACCGGGCCGACGGAGGGGCTGGTGCCGTTCCACAAGCTGTCGCAGTGGCTGGCCTACTCGCTGCTGGAACCGCTGGAGGAGGCGGGCCTCACCGTGACCGGCCTCGACGCCCTGACCGGCCTGCCCGAGTACCGCAACGGCGGCCTGTTCCTCGATACCGGGGTGCTGGCGCTGCGCCGGCCCGAGGAGGCCAAGCAGGCGCACCCGGTCGACTCGCGCCTCGTCGTCGAGTGGCGGGCGCTCACCGTGGCGCTCCTCGACCGGCTGGCGCCGCTGGTGCGCGAGCGGCTGGAGATCGCCGATCCGGCCGAATTGCCGCTCGCCAAGGTGCTGGAGGGCGGCACCTGGGCCACCGGCCGGCGCCTGGCGAAATCCTTGCGGCCGGAAGGGGCGCCGCCGCTGGCCATCGCGAGCGACGGCACCGTATTCTGATGGAGTGATACCCCAGCACCTTCGAACGGATGCGTTCGAAGGTGCTGGGCAAGCCCGAACGGGCGTCGGCGCCGATGCGCCGGACGTCTTGCCATCGACGTGTCGATGGCAAGACGTGATGGTATGAGCGTGATCGTGACGGGAGAGACGGCGATGCAGGGTGCGGGTGCGCGCGGGGAGACGGGGGTGGCGCCGGTCACGGTGGTCGACCACCCGCTGGTGCAGCACAAGCTGACCCTGATGCGGGACAAGGCCCGCTCCACCAAGGGTTTCCGCCAGCTCCTGAACGAGGTCGGGATGCTGCTGGCCTACGAGGTCACCCGCGACCTGCCGCTGGAGCCGGTCGAGATCGAGACGCCCATGGTCACGATGCAGGGCGCGCAGATCGCCGGCAAGAAGCTCGTCCTGGCGCCGATCCTGCGCGCCGGCGTCGGCTTCCTCGACGGCATGCTGTCGCTGCTGCCCTCGGCCCGCGTCGCCCATATCGGGCTCTACCGCGACCCGGATTCGCTGGAGGCGGTCGAGTACTACTTCAAGGCCCCGTCGGACCTCGCCGACCGCACCGTGCTGGTCCTCGACCCGATGCTGGCGACGGCGAACTCGGCCGTCGCCGCGGTCGACCGGCTCAAGGAGCGCGGCGCCCGCGACCTGCGCTTCGTCTGCCTGCTCGCGGCGCCTGAGGGACTCGCCAAGTTCCAGGGCTCCCACCCGGACGTGCCGGTCTGGACCGCCTCGATCGACAGCCACCTCAACGAGCACGGCTACATCCTGCCGGGTCTCGGCGATGCGGGCGACCGGATGTACGGGACGCGGTAGGCTGCATCCGACGGAGGTAATTCGTCGGATGCGTCGCAAGGCGTTGCGAAATTCCCCGGGGCAGCGGCCACGGGGGATGCGTCGAAGCGTTGGGCGTCCTATGTTTGTACCAGCATGGAGCACGCAATGTTCGGTTCGCGCAAAGGCAACGTCTACGCTGGCAAGACCACCGGGCGCTCTGCCGCGACGGGCGTGTTCAGCGAGGTGAAAGGCCCCGGCTTGGGTCGGGCCAGCACCATGGATCGGCGTGTCTTCGACAAAGCCGTGAAGTCGGCCAACGATGTGTTGCGTGGAGACTCGTCGAGCGCGCGTGGCACCGATGGCCGCCGGCGTTGACGAAAAGCAGCCCCGCTACAATCCGATCTTCGAACGCTTCGTCCCGCCCGACAGGGCGGACGAGAACGTACGAGGCTTGATCGCCTACGGGCTCTACAAGATCGCCAAGCGGGAATGGGCGCAAGGCCTCCAGGAGCGCCTGGGGCGTCAGCCGACCCCGGAGGAGCAGGACGCTTATATCGCAACCTGGACGGACTCGCGTCTGCGCGGCCTGGAGCAGCAGGCCGACGCAACCTTGGCGGCCTTCGCCGAAACCGTGGTCACGGAAGCGACGCCGGCCATTCGCGAGGATGCACTACGCGGCACTTCCGGAAAGTCGATCGGATTGTCCATCGCTGCCAATGCGATCTACACGCTGATCTTGATTGCACTCGCTCTGGTGCTCGCCTGGGGCGGGATCGACCTCATTGGTCTGCTTCAGAAGGCTCGGCCTTCGGGCTGAATGCGACTGACTGAACGCGACGCGGGCCGCTGACGGAGTCTCATCGCGCCCTCTTGCCGCTGGCGCACCCGCGCGGCAGGTAAGGGCGCACATCCCGTCAACGTGGAGCGTCCCATGCCGTCGATCCCCGCCACCATGCGCCAGGTCCGCTTCAACGGGGCCGGCGGTCCGGAGGTGATCGGGATCGAGACCGTGCCGGTGCCGCGCCCGGGGCCGAACCAGGTCCTGGTCGAGGTCGTGGCGGCCGGCGTCAACCGGCCCGATTGCCAGCAGCGTGCCGGCAAGTACCCGCCGCCGCCCGGCGCCACCGAGGTCCCGGGCCTCGAGATCGCCGGCCGCATCGTCGCGGTGGGGGAGGGCGTCACCGGTCTCGCCGAGGGCCAGGAGGTCTGCGCCCTGACGATCAGCGGCGGCTACGCCGAGTACTGCGTCGCCGACGCATCGCTCTGCCTGCCGAAGCCCGGCCCGCTCTCGCTCGTCGAGGCTGCCGGCCTGCCGGAGAATTACTGGACGGTCTGGACCAACGTGTTCGAGCGCGGGCGCCTGCAACGGGGCGAGCGCTTCCTGGTCCATGGCGGGTCGAGCGGCATCGGCTCGACGGCGATCCAGCTCGCCAAGCGGTTCGGCGCCACGGTCTACGCCACCGCCGGCTCGGCCGAGAAATGCGCCTTCTGCGAGTCGCTGGGCGCCGACCACGCCATCAACTACCGCGAGGCCGATTTCGCCGCCGAGGTGAAGCGCCTGACCGACGGCAAGGGCGTCGACGTGATCCTCGACATGGTGGGCGCGGCCTATCTCGAGCGCAACCTGAAGTCCCTCGCCCTCGAGGGCCGGCTCGTCATCATCGCCTTCCTGCAGGGCTTCCTGGCGGAGAACGTCAACCTGACCCCGGTGATGATCCGGCGCCTCACCGTGACGGGCTCGACCTTGCGCCCGCGCACCGTCGCCCAGAAGGCTGCCATCGCCGAGGGCCTGCGCCGGGAGGTCTGGCCGCTGCTGGAGGCCGGCACGGTCAAGCCGGTGATCCACGCGACCTTCCCGCTCGCGGAAGCGCGGGCGGCGCACGAGCTGATGGAATCGAGCGCCCATCTCGGCAAGATCATGCTGCTGACGGGCAAGTAGAGAAGGCTGCATCCGGGCGCGTCCCGGGCTGCGTCCAGGAATTTCGGCAGGAACCTCGGCCGATCGGTAACGTTGGCTGCACGAGACCGATCATCGCCCGGCGCGCCACGCCGCCGGGCCGCAAGCCGAGGTTCCCATGGATCCCAACCGCACCGTCGAGACCCCGACCGATGCCCGCCAGGGCGCCAAGGGCCGTCCCGTCCTCTACGTCCTCATCGGCAGCCTCGCCCTCCTGGCGATCGCCATGGTCGGCCTGCTGAGCTGGAACGGCGCCAACGCGCCGAAGGACTACGCCAGCCAGAGCCAGGACGCCTCGCGCCGGGAGATCACCGGCTCGGCCAACGGCAGCGGCGGTACCTCGTCGGCGAACAGCGCCGGCGTTCCGGCCGGCAACCCGGCCTACCCGGCGCCGGCCGAGCCGAAGTCGACCGGCTCGACCAACAGCAAGTAAGCCTCCCGACGCACGATGCTCGAAGGACCGTTTCCCGGGAGGGCAGCGGTCCTTCGTCGTTCCGGAGCGTCGGCACGGGAATGTGATCCCCGCCGGCGCCGCCCCGTCCGTAGGGTATCGGCGGTTGGCGAGGTGGGGCCGTCGCGATGCGGCGCTTGATGAAGTTCCTGCACACGATGGGGGCGATCGGCCTGATGGGCGCGATGGCGTCCCTCGTCGTGATGCTGGGCGTGGTGCCGCCGCCCTCCTCGGCGCTCGCCGGCTACGCCCTGATGCGCGGCGCGATGGCGGCGGTGGCGACGTGGGTGTTCCTGCCGTCGCTGGCGCTTATGCTGGTCGCCGGCCTGCTGGCGATCGCGCTCAACCGGGCGTTCCAGAACGCCGGCTGGGCCTGGGTGAAGCTCGCGACCGGCGTGCTGATGTTCGAGTACGGCTTCGTCGGCGTCCAGGGGCCGATGCAGATTGAGGCCGACCGCGCCGCGCAGGCCCTGCTGGGCCGCGTCGATCCGGCGACCCTGGCCCTCTCGCTCGGCGCCGAGCGCGGAACCCTGTGGGTGCTGCTGGCGATCGCGACGCTGAACGTGGTCCTCGGCGTCTGGCGGCCGCGCATCATGCGCCGGCCCCAGACGCGGGAATCGCCTCAGCGGGTCGGCACCGGCTCCGCGCCGCGGTAATCGTAGAAGCCGCGCTTGGTCTTGCGGCCGAGCCAGCCCGCCTCGACGTACTTCACCAGGAGCGGGCAGGGGCGGTACTTCGAATCGGCCAGTCCCTCGTACAGCACCTGCATGATCGACAGGCAGGTATCGAGGCCGATGAAGTCGGCGAGCTGGAGCGGGCCCATCGGGTGGTTGGCGCCAAGCCGCATCGCGGTGTCGATCGAATCGACCGAGCCGACGCCCTCGTAGAGGGTGTAGATCGCCTCGTTGATCATCGGCAGCAGAATGCGGTTGACGATGAAGGCCGGAAAATCCTCCGACACCGTCACGATCTTGCCGAGGCGCTTCACGAACGCCTTGGCCGATTCGTAGGTCGGGTCCTCGGTGGCGATGCCGCGGATCAGCTCGACGAGCTGCATCACCGGCACCGGGTTCATGAAGTGGATGCCGATGAAGCGCTCGGGCCGGTCGGTCGAGGCGGCGAGCCGCGTGATCGAGATCGACGAGGTGTTGGTCGCCACCATCGTCTCGGGCCGCAGGGACGGACACAGCGCGCTGAAGATGCTGCGCTTGATCGCCTCGTCCTCGGTGGCCGCCTCGATCACCAGGTCGCAGGGGCCGAAATCGTCGAACGAATCGACCGCGATGATGTGCTCGATCGCGTCGCGGCGCTGCGCCTCCGTGATCGCGCCCTTCGAGACCTGGCGCTGCAGGTTGCCGTTGACGGTCGCCAGCCCGTTCTTCAGGCGCTCGGGATCGCGGTCGTTCATCCGCACGTCGAGCCCGGCCAGGGAGCAGACATGGGCGATGCCGCTGCCCATCTGACCGGCCCCGATGATGCCGACCGTCTTGATCTCGATGCCCATCACACCCTGCCTTCCCGCCGCGCCGATCCCCGAGCGTTCTATCATCGCGGCTTCGCAGATGCGAAGGGCTCCCGCGAAGCCCGGCCGTCCGTGCCCCCTCGCGCCGGACTGGCGCGAGGGGGCTGTTCCTCAGCCCTTGGCCTTGGCGATTTCCTGCTGCAGGTCCGGCACGACGCTGAACAGGTCGCCGACCAGGCCGTAATCGGCGACCTGGAAGATCGGGGCTTCCTCGTCCTTGTTGATGGCGACGATGACCTTCGAGTCCTTCATGCCGGCGAGGTGCTGGATCGCCCCCGAGATGCCGACCGCGACGTAGAGGTCCGGCGCCACGACCTTGCCGGTCTGGCCGACCTGCCAGTCGTTCGGCGCGTAGCCGGCATCCACCGCCGCGCGCGAGGCGCCGACCGCGGCGCCGAGAGAATCGGCCAGCGGCTCGATCAGCTCCTTGAACTTGTCGGCCGAGCCGAGCGAGCGGCCGCCCGACACGATGATGCGGGCGCCGGCGAGCTCCGGGCGGTCGGACTTGGCGATCTCCTCGCCCTTGAACGACGACTTCGCTTCGGGGGACGCGCCCGCCGACGCGGCCTCGACCGGGGCGGCCGCGCCGCCCTCGGGCGTCGCCTGGAAGGCGGCGGTGCGCACCGTGATCACCCGCTTGGCGTCGGTCGCCTGCACGGTCTGGATCGCGTTGCCGGCGTAGATAGGCCGCTCGAAGGTGTCGGGGCCCACCACCTTGATGATGTCCGAGACCTGGGCGACGTCGAGGAGGGCGGCGACGCGCGGCAGCACGTTCTTGCCCTCGGTCGAGGCGGCGGCGATCACGGTGTCGTAGGAGGCGGCGAGGCCGGCCACCAGGGCGGCGGTCGGCTCGGCCAGCAGGTGGTCGTAGGCGGCGTCCGCCGCCAGCAACACCTTCTCGACGCCGTCGAGCTTGGCGGCGGCGTCCGCTGCGCCTTGCGCATCGGCGCCGACCACGAGGGCGTGGACCGGGGCGCCGAGCTGCTTGGCCGCCGTCAGGGCCTTGGTGCTGGCGTCCTTCACGGCGCCGCCGGCATGCTCGACCAGCAGGAGGGTGGTCATGGCGTGTCGTTCCTTCCTCTCTTGAGGGATGCCTGGTGTCCTCGTCAGAGGACGCCGGCCTCGACCTTCAGCTTGTTGACGAGCTCGGCGGCGCTGGCGACCTTGACGCCGGCCTTGCGGCCGCCCGGCTCGACGGTCTTGAGCACCTTCAGGCGCGGGGCGACGTCGACGCCGAGCGCCTCGGGCTCGACCGTGTCGAGGGGCTTCTTCTTCGCCTTCATGATGTTGGGGAGCGATGCGTAGCGCGGCTCGTTGAGGCGCAGGTCGGTAGTGACGATCGCCGGCAGCGTCAGGTTCAGGGTCTGCAGGCCGCCGTCGATCTCGCGCACCACGTCGAGGCTGCCCTCGGCCACCTCGAGCTTGAACGCGAAGGTGCCCTGCGGCCAGCCGAGGAGGGCGGCGAGCATCTGGCCGGTCTGGTTCGAATCGTCGTCGATCGCCTGCTTGCCGAGGATGACGAGGTCCGGGCTCTCCTTCTCGACCAGCGCCTTGAGGAGCTTGGCCACCGCGAGCGGCTCGACGGCGGCGTCGGTCTTGATCAGGATGCCGCGGTCGGCGCCCATCGCGAGGGCGGTGCGGATCGTCTCCTGCGCGGCCTGCGGGCCAATCGAGACGGCGACGATCTCGGTGACCTTGCCCTTCTCCTTGAGGCGGATCGCCTCCTCGACGGCGATCTCGTCGAAGGGGTTCATCGACATCTTGACGTTGGCGAGCTCGACGCCGGAGCCGTCCGGCTTGACCCGGATCTTGACGTTGTAGTCGACCACCCGCTTGACGGGCACCAGGACCTTCATGATCGTCGCATCCTTCAGGACGAAGGGACGATCGTGGTCGGGCCCTCCCTCGGCCGGCCCGCGATCATCCCCGATGGAGCAAGGTGGCGCGGACCGTAACGGTCGATTTTCCGAATTGTCAACGCGGCCCGCCGGCCGCTCCCCCGGCGTCCGACGCGGGTCTCGGATTCGCCGCCCGGGCGGGATCCTCAGCCGCGATTCTTGCCCGGCACCCAGAGCACGTCGGCGGCGCCGCCGTCATTGGCGACCCGGGCGGCGACGAAGAGGAAATCCGACAGGCGGTTCAGGTACTGGATCGCCACCGGCGAGACGGTCTCGCCCGGGAGGGCCGCCAGCGCCACCGCCAGCCGCTCGGCCCGGCGGCAGACCGTGCGGGCGAGGTGGAGCGCCGCCGCCGCGGCCGAGCCGCCGGGCAGCACGAAGGAGCGCAGCGGGGAGAGGCCGGCATTGAGCGCGTCGATCTCGCGCTCGACGCGCTCGACCTGCGCGGCGACGATCCGCAGCGGCTCGTAGGCGAGGGGTTCGCCGGTCTCCGGCGTCGCAAGGTCGGCGCCGAGATCGAACAGGTCGTTCTGCATCCGCCCCAGCATCGCGTCGAGGTCGCCCGCGGTGTGCAGGCGGGCGAGCCCGAGGCAGGCATTGGTCTCGTCGACGGTGCCGTAGGTCTCGACGCGGAGGTCCGCCTTGGAGCGGCGCTCGCCGCTGGCGAGCGCGGTGGTGCCGGAATCGCCGGTACGGGTGTAGATGCGGTTGAGGATGACCACGGGCCAAGCTCCCTTCGGCGGGCGTGCCCGCTCCCGCGGCGAGTTCTAGCGCGCCCCCGTCGCGGCGCCAGCCCCGCCCCCGGGAAGGGCCGTCGTCAGAAGGTATAGGCGATCTTGCCGCCGAAATTGGTCAGGCCGCGGTTGTTGACGCAGAGGCCGGCGTTCGACATGTGCTCGATCGTCGCCATGACGCTCCAGTGCTCGGTGAGCCGGAAGCCGACGGCCGCCGCCTCGCGGAACAGCGGGTTGCAGCCGAGCGAGTTGAAGGTCTTGGGCACGTAGACCTTCGGGCCCGTCCAGCCGTCGTGGAAGCCCGCGCCGAAGAAGCCCTCGACGAAGATCCGGTCGGTGATGTCGAAGGTCCAGGTCGCGCCGAGATAGGCGTAGCTGGTGCGGCCGTCGACGTTGTAGCTGCCGCCGACCGTCGGGCGCGGGATCAGGGCGTTCCACAGCCGGTCCTCGAGGGTGACCGGCTTGGCGAACAGGAACTCGCCGTTGACGTTGCTGGTGTTCTTCTCGTTGCTGCCCGGGTCCTGGGCGGCGCCGCCGATGCGGAACTCCGAGACGATGCTCAGGGGCTGGACCGGGGGCCGGTAGGCCGGAACCAGGGCCGAGGGATCGGCGGCCTGCACCGACGGCGCGGCCAGGATGATCGCCGCGGCGAGGCTCGGAAGGGTTACGCGCATCTGTCGAACGGTCCATCGCCCCTGTACTGGGGGCGTGAGTCACCCTAGCGCCGAGCCCCGCGCCGCGTCTCGCCGCGCAATCCGTCCGTTAACGGTTTTCCACGCCCTGCGACCGGCTCGCCACAGTGTCGCCGGGTCAGCCGCCGCGCCACCACAGCACCCCCATGATGACCAGGATCGCCACGAACTGGAGCACCACCCGCAGCCGCATCAGGCGCTGGGAGACGTTGGCGCTGCCGCCGCGCAGCATGTTGGCGAGGCCGAACAGCAGCACCACGGCGACCGCGAGGCAGGCGATGAGAACGATGGTATTGCCGGACATCCGTGGAAGGCTCGCGAGGTGGAACGGCCTGATAGGGCGGATCGGCCCCGCGAGGGGAGGCGGCCCCGCGACGCAGGAGCGGTCGGGGCGTCACGGCCCGGGTTGCCGGCCCTCTCGGCGGCGCGGCAGCGTTAAACGGTATTTACGATGATCTGCCGAGATTAGTGTTTCATTTATATTTAACAGCCGTGAGCGGTGTTGCTCAAATGCACTCGACTCGACTGTCCGGTCGTGGCCTTTGGGGGGCTCACACGCATCGCCGCGACACCGTACGGTCCGATCGGACGCAGCACGGCTGCCGTGCCCGTGGTCTCCCTTCCGCGCGGTGGACGCGCGACGATGCGGCCAGATCCAAGGAAACTTCCGTGAAGTCCATCTCGCTCGCGGCTGCCGGTCTGTTCGCGCTGGCGTGCGGTGTCCCGTCTGGTGCCCGTGCCGCCGACCTGCCGCGCCGCTTCGCTCCGCAGCCGGTCCTGGCCGCGCCGCCGGCCTTCACCTGGACCGGCTTCTACGCCGGCGTGAATGCCGGCGGCGCCGTCGGCGGCGATTTCCGCGCCGAGACGACCGCCCCGCGCCCGGCCGCCCTGCCGGCGTCCCGGGCCGAGGTCTCGGCCGGCGGCTTCGTGGCCGGCGGCACCGCCGGCTACAATTACCAGTTCACGCCGGGACGCGGCATCGTCGTCGGCGTCGAGGCCGATGCGGGCTACGCCGACCTCCACAACCAGTTCCGCGTCGGCGCCGGGGCCGCCGGCACGGCGAGCGGCGGCCTGACGACCGACACCTACTTCGTCACCGCCCGCGGCCGCGTCGGCTACGCCTGGGGTCCGCTCCTCGCCTACGCCACCGGCGGCTGGGGCTTCACCGAGATCGGCGTCCGCGGCAGCGCCGCGCTGCCGGGCCGCGTCGCCCCGGCGTCGTTCAACGCCAGGGTGCCGGTCGACGGCTACACCGTCGGTGCCGGCCTCGAATACATGATCGTGCCGAACCTCTCGGTGAAGGGCGAGTACCTGTATTCCGATCTCGGCCGCGACGTCCGCTTCCCCGCGGCGGGCACCGGGTTCGGCGTGCGCACGGGCCTCGACACCCACCAGCTGAAGCTCGGCCTCAACTACCATTTCAACCTGTTCAACTGAGCGGGTCGGGGACGCCGGCGTCCCGCGGCCGGGCCCGCGCGCCGGAGTATCGGATCTGGGCTTGGCCGCCCTCGACGAACAATTCGAGGCCGGCGACGAAGCTCGCATCGTCCGAGGCCAGGAACACGGCCGCCTCGGCGATCTCGTCCGGCTCGCCGACGCGGCCCATCGGGATCTTCGCGGCGAGGCGGTCGAGCAGCCCCTGCGGGTGCGCCGCGTCCGGCCCGGCGAGCGCGACGAGGCCCGGCGTGCGGGTAGCGCCCGGGCCGAGGGCGTGTTCACCCGGACGCCGCGGCCCTTCAGGTCGAGGATCCAGTTGCGGGCGAAGGCCCGCACCGCCGCCTTCGAGGCCGCGTAGACGCTTGAAGGCCCCGGTGCCCTCGGTTGCCGCCGTCGAGCCGGCCAGGATCACCGAGGCGCCGGGGGCCGGCAGCGGCAGCGCCTTCCGCACGGTGAACGGCACGCCCTTCACGTTGCGGCCGACCGTGTCCGCGTGCTGCGCCTCCGTGATCTCGCCGAGCGGCAGCATCGAGCCGCCGCCGGCATCGACGAACAGCATGTCGATGCGACCGGCCTTCGCCCCCACCCGCGCGTCGAGGTCGACGAGGCGCGCGGCGCCGGCGCGCTTCGTGTCAGTTCCGCCGCAGCAGGCGCTCGAAGTAGTCCAGCTCCTCCGCCGGGCGGCTCGGGTCGCCGAGCTTGCGCCGCAGCTCCTCCAGGATGCGCCGGGCCCGCTCGACGCCGGATTCCTCGGCGGTCGGCACGCGCACGCGGCCGTCGGAGAAGTCGCGGCTGCGGGTCGGGCGGCCGAGCGGATCGCTGTCGCGGGCGCCCTGGCGGCCGGGCTGGTTCGGGTTGCCCTGGCCCTGCTGGCCGTCGGCCTGCTGGCCTTCGCCGTCCTGGCCCATCTGCTGCATCTGCTGGGCCATGCCTTGCGCCCCGCGCTGCATCCCCTCGAGGGCGCGGCCCTGCGCGTCGACGGCGGAGCCGTCCTGGCCCTGGCCGAGGGCGTTCTCGGCGTCGCGCATCGCCTGCTCGGCATCGGCGAGGCCCTGCTCGCCCTGCATCCCGAGCTCCTTCATCCGCCGCTGCAGATCCTCCAGGCGCTGGCGCAGGGCCTGCTGGCGCTCGCCGATGCCGCCCTGCTGCTGCCCGCCCTGCTGGCCGCGCTGGCCGGGCTGCTGGCCCTCCGCCCCCTGCTGCGGCTCGCTCCCGCGCTGGCCCTGCTGCCCGCGCTGGCCGGGCTGGCGCTGGCCCTGCTGGCCGGGCTGCTGCGGCTGGCCGCGATTGCCGAAGCGGCGCTCCTGGCCCTGGCGGAAGGTCTCGTCGCGCAGGCCCTGCTGCTCGCGCGCCATTGCCTCGAGGTCCTGCATCTGCCGGTTCATCTCGCGGGCGGTCGGGTCCGACATGCGCGAGTTGGGCTGGGCGGTCTGGAGGTTCTCCAGGATGCCGCGCAGCTGGTCGAGCAGGCGCTGGGCCTCCGCGACGTCGCCGCGTTTCATCGCCTCCTGCATCTGGTCGAGCATCTTCGACAGGTCGTCCGGCGTCACCGTGCGGTCGGCCTGCTGGCTCTGTTGTCCAGGATTCTGCGGGCTCTGCTGCTGGCGCTGGGCGAATTCCTTCAGGAAGCGGTCCATCGCCTGGCGCAGCTCGTCGGTGAGCTTGGCGATCTCCTGGTCCGAGGCGCCGCGCTCCATCGCGTCCTTGAGCCGGTCCTGGGCGGCGCGCAGGGCCTTCTCGGCATCCGAGAGGTCGCCCTCCTCGATCTGCAGCGCCATGGTCCAGAGGAGGTCGGCGACCCCGGTCAGGTCCTCGTCGCTCCGGGCCGCCCGCAGGCGCCGCGCCGCCTCCTGCAGGCCGAGGAAGACGCCCCATTGCGGGGTGAAGCGCTCGGGCGCGATCAGCAGCGCGTCGAGGGAGGTCTCGACCCGGGCTCGGCTGCCGTCGGGATCGAGGACGAGGCGGCGGCGCTCCTCGGCGAGCGAGCGCGCCAGGGGCTTGGTGAAGAACCGGCCCGGCAGGGTGAAGGCGAGGGGGGCGGAGCGCCCCTCCTGGCCCGCCTCGTCCTTCGCCACCAGGGTCAGCAGCACCTTGGCGCCGGCCCAGGGATTGTCGGTGAGGTCGACCAGGGTGCGGGTGTCGCTGGTGCCCTGCGCGTCCGCCGGCAGGCTCAAGGTCAGGCGCGGCGGCGGCACCAGGCTGCGCCCCTTCGTCTGCGGCTCGACCACGCCTTCGGCGGAGGCGAGGCCGTAATCGTCCTTGGCCCGGTAGGCGAGGGTGAAGGTGCCGCGCCCGTTGGTTTCCGGACTGCCCGCGAAGGCGATCTCCGGCGGCTTGTCGGGGATGGTCTCGACGGTGAGGCGGTGGCTCGTGGCGAAGCCCGTCTGCACCGAGACCTCGGCGGTGCCGCCGGTCAGGGTGAAGCGCTCCTCGCGCAGGTCGGGCCGGGCCGGCGCGGTCGCCGGCAGGGCCTTGAGCCCGGCGCCCGGCGTCACCGTGGCGTCGCCGGCACCGGCGATGCGCACGACCAGGGTCGAGTTCACCGGCGCCCGCAGGCGCTGGCCCGCCTCGCCCAAGGTGACGATGAGGGGCGGCATCCGGGTGTAGAGCGGCGGGTCGATCCAGCCGTCGACCCGGAAGGCGGGCGCCGCCGCCGCCGGGCCGCGCCAGTCGAAGGCGGCGCGCAGGCGGTCGCCGGCCTCGGGGCCGGCCACGAAGGCGCCGGCCACCGCGGCGAGGATCGCGCCGGCGCGCAGCGCGAAGGGATCGCGCCGGGCCATCCCGGGCCGCGGGCCCGAGACCCTCAGGCGCGCGACCGTCGCCGCCGCGCGCCTGCGGTGCAGCGCCCACAGGGCGCGGGTGCCCGGATCGTCGGTCCCGAGCGCCAGCGTGTCCTCGAGCGCCCGGGCCGGACGGTGGCCGAGGCCCGCGTCGCGGTCGATGCGCGCCAGCGCCTGCGTCCGGGCGATGCGGCGTAGCCGCACGAGCGGCAGCAGGGCCACGACGAGGGCGAGCCCGAACAGCGCGACGCCGATCATGCGCAGGGTCGGCCCGGCATCGAGCCACAACCCGAGCCACGAGGCGGCGAGGAAGGCCAGCACGACCGCGAGGCCGCGCCACAGGATCGGCCAAGCCTGCTCCCACAGCGTGACCCGCCGGGCGCGCAGGACCAGCCGGTCGAGCCCGGCGCGCACCGGGTCGGTCCGCCCCTCGGCGGCGCCGCCCGGGGCGGGTCCGCCCCGCGCGGTCTCCGGCTCGGCCTTCGTCATGCCCTGCTCCCGCTCGGTCCCGTCCGGGGACGGTCGAAGACGGCAGGCTAGCACGCCGGCCCGACCGGGCCAGCGGGTCAAATCGGCTCAGGCCGGTCGATCGTCCCGCGGCCGGCCCGCCGGGCCGGCATATCGTTCCGCGACAGGCCGGCCCGCCGGGCCGGCATATCCTTCCGCGACGGGCCGGCCCGCCGGGCCGGCATGGCGCACGCCCGCGTCCTGCCGCGCCGCCGCCTCGCGCAGGGGCTGCACGGCGCTGCGGGCACGGGCGAGCGTCGCCTCGTTCTCGGCGGCGATGCGGAACGCGCGCTCGACCACGGCCTCGGCGCGGGCGAGCAGGGTACCTTGGGGCGCCATCGCGTAGGATCCTCCCGGTGACATGCCGGGACCCTAGGCCGCGAGGACTGGCCGCCCCGTTCGGAAAACCCGTCGCATTTTAGCGATCGGCGCGCTCGTTCAGGCCGACAGCCACTCCGGCACCCGGTCGAGCCCGATCAGCTCGTCGTAGGAGAGCCGCGGCCGGATCACCGCGTGGTCGGCGCCCCGCACCAGCACCTCGGGCACCAGCGGCCGGGTGTTGTAGGTGCAGGCCTGCACGGCGCCGTAGGCGCCGGCCGACATCACGGCAATCAGGTCGCCGGCCTTCACCTCGGGCATCTCGCGGGCGAGCGCCAGGTAGTCGCCGCTCTCGCAGACCGGGCCGACCACGTCGGCGGTGAGGCGGGCCGCGTCGGGCTTCGGCTCGGCCACGGTGCGCAGGGCGTGGTAGGCCTCGTAGAGGGTCGGACGGATCAGGTCGTTCATCGCCGCGTCGACGATGACGAAGGTGCGACCCTCGCCGTGCTTCACATAGAGCACCCGCGTCACCAGCACGCCGGCATTGCCGGCGATCATCCGGCCGATCTCGAAGACCGGCTTCAAGCCGAGCGGCTTGAAATGCGGCCGCAGCACCGCCGCGAAGGCGGCCGGGTCCGGCGGGGGCGCGTTGTCGTCGCGGTACGGAATGCCGAGGCCGCCGCCGAAATCGAGGTGGTGGAGCCGGTGCCCGGCCGCCATCAGGTCGCGGGCGAGGTCGCAGAGCAGGGCGGCGGCGTTGTCGTAGGGCGCGAGATCGGTGATCTGGCTGCCGATATGCATGTCGACGCCGACGAGGGACAGGCCCGGCAGGGCGGCGGCCCGGGCATAGACCTCGCGGGCGCGCGAGATCGGGATGCCGAACTTGTTCTCGGACTTGCCGGTCGAGATCTTGGCGTGGGTGCGCGCGTCGACGTCGGGGTTGACCCGGATCGAGACCGGCGCGGTGGCGCCCTTGGCGGCCGCCACCCGCGAGAGCTGCTCCAGTTCCGGCTCGCTCTCGACGTTGAAGCACAGGATGCCGGCATCGAGCGCCGCGGCCATCTCGCCCTCGGTCTTGCCGACGCCCGAGAACACGATCCGCTCGCCCGGCACCCCGGCGGCGAGCGCCCGGCGCAACTCGCCCTCCGAGACGATGTCCATGCCGGCGCCCAGCCGCGCCAGGGTCGCGAGGACCGCCTGGTTCGAATTCGCCTTCATGGCGTAGCAGACCAGCGCGTCGTCGCCGGCGAACGCCTCGGCGAAGACCCGGTAGTGCCGCTCCAGCGTGGCGGAGGCGTAGCAGTAGAACGGGGTGCCGACCGCGCCCGCGAGCCGTGCCAGGTCGACGTCCTCGGCGTGGAGCACGCCGTCGCGATAGGTGAAGTGATGCATGGGGGGTGACCGACGTCCGGGCGCTGTCCGCGCCCGAGAGGAGCGCGCGAGGCGCCCTCTACACGAAACCGGGCGGCCTTGGCACCCTCGCGGGGGCGCCCCGCGCGAGGCCGTCAGAGCAGCGGATCGAGGGGGAAGGGCTCCTTGGGGATCACGTAGCCCTTGCGCCGCCGGGAGGAGACGGTCGGGGCCGGGATCCCGGTCGGCGCCGCGACGGCCGAGGCGGGCAGCTCGTCGGCATCGTCGGGGATGCTCCCGCCCGCCTCGAGCCCGACGCCGCCCGGCAGCGTGTTGACCGCGGCCGCCCCGGTCGGCGCCCGGGCGGCGCCTTGCGCGCCCGCCTGCGGCTTGCTCCCCTGAACCGGGCCGGCGGGGGCCGCGACGGGCGGCGGCTCCAGCGGGCCGCGCCGGCCGCAGGCGGCGGCCGAGAGGGCGATCAGGCCGAGGAGGACGAGGGTACGGGTGGGAAACACGGGCGAGATCCGGGCGCGAAGCGTGGCGGCGGCACCATAGCGCAGCGCGAAGCGCGAAGCGTGGCGGCGGCACCATAGCGGCGCGCGCGGCGCGAGGCGAGCCCGGCCCGGATGCCGGTTGCGCGGCATTCGAGCGTGGCCGTTAAGGGGGCGTTGGAGGACGGGCCGGAAGAGTGGGCCGGAGGCCGTCGTCCGGGCACCCGGCCGATGCCCGGGCGACACACCGCCCGTACGATCGCACCGTCGCGGGTTCCGGAGGAGGGGTGCGGCGATCGTTTCGCTCGCCAATCCGTTAACGAACGGTTAAGCTTATGGCCGATCGCCGCGTCGGCTTCCGTCGCGTTTGTGAGTGTCCCGTGAGCCTTTCGACGGTGCGGCTGCACCAGCTCCTCGTCGCGGCGGCTTTCCTGGTGCCGTGCGTCGTCCTGCTGGGCGCGGCGTGGTGGAACCGGGCCGAGGTCCTGCGGGAAGAGGACAGCGCCGTGGTCCGCACCGCGGCGGTGATGCACGAGCACGCCTCGAAGGTGTTCGACACCGCCGAGCTCGCCATGGACCGGGTCGACGACTACGTCTTCGACCGCAGCTGGAGCCAGATCGCCGCCAGCGCCACCGGCGGCTTCCTGGCCAGCCTGAAGGCGCCGCTCGCCCAGGCCCGGGCGGTCTGGGTGGTCGATCCGCAGGGCAAGATCGAGGCTTCGAGCCGCGAGGGCGACCTCGGCCGCGACATCGCGGACCGGGACGTGTTCTCGGTCCACCGCCAGCGCGACATCGGCATCTACGTCAGCCCGGCGGTGCGGGAGGCCGACGGCGCGACCGCCTTCATGGTCAGCCGCCGCCGCTCGACCGACGACGGGCGCTTCGACGGCGTGATCGTGATCGCGCTCGGCACCGAGTACTTCGCCCGCTTCTACGCCGAGATCGCCGCCCCCACCGACCACCGGGCGATGCTCCTGCGCGCCGACGGGGCGATCCTGGTGCGCGAGCCGCCCGGCCCGGAGGTCGACGAGCGGCTGGCCCCGGCCGATCCCCTGCTGCGCGCGATCCGCGCCCGCCCGCAAGGGGGGGCGGCGACCGGCACCCCGCCCGGCGAGGCCGAGCGGCTCTATGCCTGGCGCCGCATCGGCGACTATCCGGTCGAGGTCGCCTTCTCGGTCGAGACCGCGGTCGCCCTCGACCGCTGGTACGACAACCTGCGGGTCTACGGCCTCGTCGCCACCGTCTCGGCCCTGACCCTGGTGCTGATGGCCTGGCTGGCGCTGGCCCGCGCCCGGGCCGAGCAGCAGGCGCTCTCCGACCTCAAGCGCGAGCACGCCCAGCGGCTCTCCGCCGAGAACCAGCTGCGCCAGGCGCAGAAGATGGAGGCGGTGGGCCAGCTCACCGGGGGCATCGCCCACGACTTCAACAACCTGCTGGCGGTCATCACCGGCTCGCTCGAGCTGGTGCAGCGGCGCATCGCCCGGGGCGACACCGATGTCGGCCGCTTCATCGCCGGCGCCCTCGACGGCACCGACCGGGCGGCCAAGCTCACCCACCGGCTCCTCGCCTTCGCCCGCCAGCAGCCGCTGGAGCCGCGCCCGACCGATCCGAACCGCCTCGTCGCCGGGATGGTCGACCTCCTGCGGCGCACCCTGGGCGAGACCGTGCGGGTCGACACCCGGCTGATGGCCGATCCCCCGGCGGTGTTCGTCGACCAGAACCAGCTCGAGAACGCGATCCTCAACCTCGCGGTCAATGCCCGCGACGCGATGCCGGGCGGCGGCCGGCTCGCCCTCGAGACCGCCCACGGCACGCTTGGGGACGGCACGCCCGCGGTCTCCGTCACGGTGCGCGATACCGGCACCGGCATGCCGCCGGAGGTGGTGGCACGCGCCTTCGAGCCGTTCTTCACCACCAAGCCCCAGGGGCGGGGGACGGGCCTCGGCCTGAGCCAGGTCTACGGCTTCGTCACCCAGTCGGGCGGGCGGGTGCGCATCGACAGCCAGCCCGGGAAGGGCACCGCCATCGAGCTGACGCTGCCGGTGAGCCGGGACGGCATCCCGGCCGAGGCCGTCCGGCGCGGCGGCCCGGCGGCGGCGGCGCCGGGCCGGACCCTGCGGACGGTGCTGGTGGTGGAGGACGATGCGGCGGTGCGGCTGGCCAGCGCCGAGACGATCGGCGAGCTCGGCTATCGCGCCCTGACGGCGTCGGACGGGGCGGCGGCGCTCGCGGCGCTCGACAGCGAGCGCGAGGTGGCGGTGCTGTTCACCGACGTGGTGATGCCGGGCATCGACGGGCCGACCCTGGCGGCCGAGGCCCGGCGCCGGCGGCCGGACCTGCGGGTGATCTTCGCCACCGGCCACCCGCGGGACGACGAGCAGGACGGGCCCCGGCCGGCGCCGGGGGAGACGGTCCTGCGCAAGCCTTTCACGATCGAGGCCCTGGCCGAGGCCCTGGAGGCCGCGAGCCGGGCCGAGGCCTCGGCGTGAGGACGATTCCGGTCCCCGCCCGGCGGGGACCGTGAAGCCTACTTCTTGTGGGTCTGCTCGTAGTAATCGATCGCCTTCTTGCAGTTGATCGAGATCTTCTTCATGTTCTTCTCGAAGCAGCGATCGACCTCGGGGCTCTCCGGCGGCAGGTTGCCGCAATAGGTCATGTAGTCGCCGGTGCAGTACTTCTTCAGGTTGGGGTCGTCGCGCTGGGCGAGCGCCGGTGCGGCGAGCAGCGTCAGGCTGCCGGCAGTCAGGAGGGCGAGCGACATCGGCCGGAGCATCATGTCTGTCGAAGCCTTGCAGTGCGTGGGAAGTCGCAGCGAAATGGCCCGAAACAGGCGACCTGACAAGGGGATACCGGGCGCGGCAGCGGGCCCCGCCGGGCAGGCGGATGGGCCGACGGCCCTCGCCGGAAACCCGAAAAGCCTAGCCTCAGCAAGGACTTGTGACGTGTTTCCGGTGCTTTTCCAGGCCGGGTCGTCCGGGCGCAGATGTTGCGAGAACAGCCGCGATGTGCCGCAGAGCACACCGCGTCGGGCGCTCAGCCGGCGGCGGCGGGGGCCGGATGCGGCAGGGGCGTCGCCGGCGGCATCCGCGGCTCGGGCCGGGCCTGCCCCTGCATCAGGGCGTCGGCGACCTCGGCGATCCGGCGCTCGAGGGCGGCGTTCTGGGCTGCGATCTCGGCCGCGATCTCGGCCGGCGGTGCGCCGGCGTTCCGGACGGCCTCGCGCAGGCGCGTGATCTCGGCCTGCGCCGCCTCGGCCTCGGCGGCGTGGCGGGCATTGAGATCGGTGAGCGCGTCCTCGAGGGCCTGGATCTGCTCGCGGGCGGCGCTGGCGACGCTCTCGCCGGCCGCCGCCACCCGGCCGCGGGCGGCCCGCGCCTGCTCCTCGGCGACGCCGCGGGCGGCCTCGGCCTCGGCCTGGCCGCTGCGCATCGCCTCGGCCTCGCCGCGCAGCGACGCGAGCTCGGCCAGCGCGCGCTGGTAGGGCCCTTCCAGGGCGCGCATCGCCTCCTCGGCCGCCGCCCGGGCGGTGCGGGCCTCGGCGAGCTCGCCCTGGATCCGGGCGAGGCCGCCGCGGGCCTCGACGAGGTCGCGCTCGATCTCGGCGAGGCGCGCGTCCCGGCGCTCGATCTCGGTCGAGAGCGTGCCGATGCGGACGGTGCGCCGTCCCATCTCCTCCATCTCGGCCTGGCGGGCGGCCTGCGCCTCCTCGACCCGGCGCTCGAGCTGGCGCTCGCGCACCGCGAACTCGGCCCGCAGGTGGTCCTTCTCGGCGGTCAGCTCGACGATCGACATCGGGTAGAGCGCCTCGAGCCGGCGGCGCGTCAGGCGCTCTGCCCGGGCGTTGAGGGCCGGCAGGATCAGCAGGGCGCACAGGCTGGCGCCGAGGAATCCCAGCGCCGCGAACATCAGGGACTCGATCACCCGGGCGATACTCTCTCGGCCTCCGCGCCGGGCGGTCCCGGCACGGATGGTTGCAACGATGGACGCGACGCACCGCGCTCGAGGCCCCGGCGCCGCGGCCGGACCCTGCCACGGGACGGGCGCCAGGGCCAGCGCAGCGACGACCGGCGCGGCGAGGACGGGCGGGCCCGCGGCGCGGCTCAGAACGGGTTCCAGGTCGGGGAATCGGTGAATTTGAGGTAGCCGACATTGATCCCGAAGCGTGCCCCGACCCCGGCGCGGATCGGCACCACCACGATGTTGTCGGCCGTGACCGCCGACATGCCGAAGCCGCCGACGACGTAGGCCGAGCCGTCCATGCCGACGAAGCGGCGGTAGAGCGCGTCGACCCGCGGCAGGTTGTAGACCAGCATCATCGCGCGGGCGCCGTCGCCGCCGACGTCGAAGCCCAGCGACGGGCCCTGCCAGAACACCTTGCGCTGGCCGGCATTGCGGGTGAACAGCGTGCCCTCGCCGAAGCGCACGCCGCCGATGATCGCGCCCGACGCTTCCTGGCCGAGGATGTAGCCGTTGGGCTCGCCCCAGCGCCGGGTCGCCTCCTGCACCGTCAGGGCGAGGCCGCGCGACACCGAGCCGAAGAACTGGTGCCCCGAATCGACGATCTCCCGCGGCTGGAAGGTGCCGGGGTCGCCGGGGCCGCGGCCTTGCGCCGCGGCGGGATCGGCCAGGGCCGCGAGCACCAGCGGCGCGGCCGCCAGAAGGGCCGCGAGGGCGCGCCGGCGCGACGGGCCGGCGCCCGGTTCCGCGGAGGCGGCCGCGACCGGCTTCGGACGGGCCCTGGCGGCGCGGACCTTGGAGAAGGAGGCTGAGAGCATTCGTTAGGCATCCCGGCTTTAGAAGGTCCTGGCCGACCCCGCGCGGCCCGGACGGGGCGGGCGGGACCCGGCGCGGACGGGCGGCGGGATGCCACAGATGCTGCGGATATGGGCAAGATCTGGTTAACGCGGCGCGGCGCGCTGTCGCTTCTGCCGGCGCTCGCGGTCCCGCCGACCCTCGGGGGCCGGCCGGCCCGGGCCGAAACGCCGCTCGGCGTGCCGGACCTCTACGGCGCCGATCCCCTCACCGGGCTGGCGCTACGCGGCTTCGATCCGGTCTCGTACCGGCTCGGGGCCGAGCCGGTGGCCGGGTCGGACGAGCACGAGATCACCTGGTCGGGCCTCGTCTGGCGCTTCGCCGCGGCCGCCAACCGGGCCGCCTTCGCGCGCGCGCCCGAGGTCTACGCCCCGCGCCTCGGCGGCTGCGATCCGGAGGGCGTGGCCGCCGGCCGCCTCGTCGAGGCCGATCCGCTGGTGGCGGCGCTACGCGACGACCGGCTCTACCTCTTCCGCGATCCGGAGCGCCGGGCGCGGGCCCATGCCGCGCTGATCGACGCCGCCGAGGCGCGCTGGCCGCAATTGAAGGGCATCGCGGCGTTCGGCGGATGAGCTACGACCGGCCCGGGCTCGCCGCCGGCAGCACGGCGCGTCCGGCCTGGGCCGGGTCGCCGAAGGCCGCGAAGGGGCCGTTGCGGTACTGGCCGGGCCGGCGGCCGTAGCCGAAGGCGCGCCCGTCGGGCCCGACCAGGCACCCGCCCGCCCGGGTGAGGATGTGGTCGCCGGCCGCCGTGTCCCACTCCATCGTCGGGCCGCAACGGACGTAGACGTCGCCCTCGCCGCAGGCGAGGAGCCCGAACTTGAGCGCCGAGGAGACCCCGCGCCGCCGCCCGATCGGCAGTTCCGCGAGGCAGGCCTCGTCCGCCGCCTCGCCGTGGCTGCGGCTGACGAGTGCCGTCATGCCCTCCGGCGGCACCGGCCGCGCCGCGACCGGCCGGAACGCGCCCGGACGCCCGTCCGCGATCGGCGCCTCGCCGGCACGGTCGCCGGCGGCCCAGAGCCGGCCGAGGGCGGGGGCGGCGAGGGCCGCCGCGACCGGCCGCTCGCCGGCGACGAGGGCGATGTTGACCGTGTACTCGCCGGTCCCCTTGAGGAAGTCCTTGGTGCCGTCGAGGGGGTCGACCAGGAAGAACAGGGCCGCCGGGGCGGCGTCGGCCGCGGTCTCCTCGGCGATCACCGGGATGCCGGGAAAGTGCCGGGCCAACTCGGCGACGATCTGCTCCTCGGCGGCGAGGTCGGCCTGGCTCGTCGGCGATCCGTCCGCCTTGAGGTGGTGGCGGCAGCCGCCGAGCTCGAAGCGGCGCAGGATCACCCCGGCGGCGGCGGCGATCTCGGCGAGCCGGGTCGCGATGGCGTCGCGCTCGGCGGAGTTGGGCACGGCGTCGGGTGCCAGGGTCGTCGTCATGCCCCCGTCATGCCCGGCGGCGCCGGGTTTGTCGATCCGTCCCGGGCAGCCGGCCGGCGCGATCGCCTTTTCAAAAAGCCGCGCGGCGGCTATCCGTGCCGGCAAACCGTGGCGGGAGCCGCCGCGACCCCACCGATTCGGCCCCGCGGAGCGCACCCCCATGACCACCGTCACCCTCGACGCCCTCGACCTCTCGGCGCTGCTCTGCTCGCGGGTCTGCCACGACGTCATCAGCCCGGTCGGCGCCATCGTGAACGGCCTCGAGGTGCTGGAGGACGAGGACAGCGCCGAGATGCGCGACTTCGCCCTCGACCTGATCCGCAAGAGCGCCCGCCAGGCCTCGGCCCGGCTGCAATTCGCCCGCATCGCCTTCGGGGCGGCGGGCTCGGCCGGGGCCAGCATCGACCTCGCCGACGCCGAGAACGTCGCCCGCGGCATGTTCGGCGACGAGAAGACCCAGCTGACCTGGAGCGCGCCGCGGGCGCTGTTCCCGAAGAACAAGGTCAAGCTCGTGCTGAACCTCGTGGTCATCGCCGTCACGGCGATCCCGCGTGGCGGCGTGATCGACGTCGCGATCACCGGGGAGGGCGAGGCGCCGCTCTTCGTGCTCACCGCCAAGGGCGCCTATGCCCGCATCCCGCCCCATGCGCAGGCGCTGATCGCCGGGGAGCCGGAGAGCGGCACCGTCGACGCCCACGCGATCCAGCCGTTCTACGCCGGCCTCGTCGCCCGCGCCGCCGAGATGGACGTGCGGTTCTCGATCGAGGGCGACACGGTCACGATCCGGGCCGAGCCCGCCGCCGCGGCGCAGCCCGAGGCGCCGGCGGAGGCGTGAGCCTCCTGTAACGTCACCTAACCTTGCGGCCCGCGCCCGCGCGGGCCGCGAAAATCCCACTTTTCCCCTGTCGCCAAAGGGAATTGCAGCCGATCCGTCGCTTGTTGCACCATCGCGGCAACGGATCATAAAGGCTCGCGTGGCAGCCTGACTCTGCGCAGAGATCCTGCGTGGATCGATGAGTGGCCGCGATGGACGATTTGTTGCGTGAGTTTCTGACAGAGACCGGCGAGCATCTGGACACTGTCGACCTCGAACTCGTCCGGTTCGAGCAGGATCCGAACAACCAGACGATCCTGCGCAACATCTTCCGGCTGGTTCACACCATCAAGGGCACCTGCGGGTTCCTCGGCCTGCCGCGCCTCGAGGCGCTGGCCCACGCCGCCGAGACCCTGATGGGCAAGTTCCGTGACGGCATGCCGGTGACGAGCCCGGCCGTCAGCCTGATCCTGCAGACCCTTGACCGGATCAAGCTGATCCTGGCCGAACTCGAGCGCACCGGCGGCGAGCCGGCCGGGATCGACGAGGACCTGATCGGCGCCCTCGAGCGCATGTCGGAGGAGCCGATGCCGGCGCCGGCGCCCGAGCCGGTGCCCGTCGCCGCCCCGTCGGCCTCCGGCACCCTGGTGCTCCAGGTGCTGGAGCGCGCCCTGAAGCCCGGCGAGGTCTCCCTCGACGACCTCGAGCGCGCGTTCCGCGACACTGCCGTCGAGGTCGAGGCGCCCGCTCCCGCGGCCCTCGCCCCGGTTCCCGCGCCCGAGCCGGTCCGTCCGGCGGCGCGTCCCGAGCCTGTCCGGCAGGAGGTCGCGCCCGCGCCGGTCGAGGCCCGCCGTGCCGATCCGGCGCGGGCCGAGCACCAGCCCGCCGCCGAGAGCGAGAACGGCCCGGTCAGCAAGGTGCAGACGATCCGGGTGAACGTCGACACCCTCGAGCACCTGATGACCATGGTGTCCGAGCTGGTGCTGACCCGCAACCAGCTCCTCGAGATCGCCCGCCGGCACGAGGACGGCAACTACAAGGTGCCGCTGCAGCGGCTCTCCCACGTCACCGCCGAGCTGCAGGAAGGGGTGATGAAGACCCGCATGCAGCCGATCGGCTCGGCCTGGCAGAAGCTGCCGCGGGTGGTGCGCGACCTCTCGTCGGAACTCGGCAAGAAGATCGACCTGGTGATGCAGGGCGCCGAGACCGAGCTCGACCGCCAGGTGCTCGAGGTCATCAAGGACCCGCTCACCCACATGGTGCGCAACTCGGCCGATCACGGCATCGAGTCGGGCGCGGAGCGCAAGTCCGCCGGCAAGCCCGAGAAGGGCACGATCCGCCTCAACGCCTTCCACGAGGGCGGCACGATCACGATCGAGATCGCCGACGACGGCAAGGGCCTCGACCTGTCGGCGATCCGCCGCAAGGCGGTCGAGCGCGGCGTCGCGACCGAGGCCGAGGTCGAGCGGATGACCGACGCCCAGGTGGCGAAGTTCATCTTCCATGCCGGCTTCTCCACCGCCAAGGCGATCACCTCGGTCTCCGGCCGCGGCGTCGGCATGGACGTGGTGAAGACCAACATCGAGCTGATCGGCGGCACGATCGACATCCAGACCCAGCTCGGCCGCGGCACCACCTTCACGATCAAGATCCCGCTGACGCTCGCGATCGTCGCGGCGCTGATCGTCTCGGCCCGCGAGCAGCGCTTCGCGATCCCGCAGGTCTCGGTGCTGGAGCTGGTGCGGGTGCAGCCCGGCACCGACCACGCGGTCGAGCGCATCAACGGCTCGCCGGTGCTGCGCCTGCGCGACCGCCTGCTGCCGATCGTCCCGGTCGCCGGCATGCTCGGCCTCGACGCGGCGGACGCCCCGGCCTCGAGCGACGAGGGCTTCGTGGTGGTGAGCCAGGTCGGGCGCCAGCGCTTCGGCATCCTGGTCGACGGCGTCTTCCACACGGAGGAGATCGTCGTGAAGCCGATGTCCTCCAAGCTGCGCCACATCCCGCTCTTCTCGGGCAACACCATCCTGGGCGACGGGGCGGTGGTGCTGATCATCGACCCCAACGGCGTCGCCAAGATGGTCGGCTCCGGCACGGCGAGCGGCCAGCAGGGCGAGATCGAGGCCGAGGCCGAGGGCGAGGAGAACGGCGCCGACCAGGCGGTGACGCTCCTGGTGTTCAAGGGCGGCGGCGATTCGCTCAAGGCGGTGCCGCTCTCCCTCGTCACCCGCCTCGAGGAGATCGACGCGGCCAAGATCGAGTGGGTCGGCGGGCGTCCGCTGATCCAGTATCGCGGCCGCCTGATGCCGCTCGTCCCGGCCGATCCGGCGCAGGCGATGAAGCGCGAGGGCGCCCAGGCGCTGGTGGTGTTCTCCGACGGCGAGCGCTCGATGGGCCTCGTGGTCGACGAGATCGTCGACATCGTCGACGAGGTGCTGGACGTCGAGCTGGTCAACGAGCGCTCCGACCTGATCGGGTCGGCGGTGGTGCGCAACCGGGCGACCGAGATCGTCAACATCGCCCATTACCTGCCGCTCGCCCACGACGATTGGGGCCAGCCCTCGCACCGCGCGGTGCCGAAGGCCCCGAGTGTGCTGCTCGTCGACGACTCGGCCTTCTTCCGCGAGATGCTGACCCCGGTGCTCAAGGCGGCGGGCTTCCGCGTGACGCAGGCGGGCGATGCCGAGGAGGCCCTGCGCCACCTCGGCGGCGAGGCCCGGCTCGACCTCGTGGTCTGCGACCTCGAGATGCCCGGCCGCTCGGGCTTCGACCTGATCGAGGCGATGCGCAAGGGCGGCGGACGCCTGGCGACGATGCCGGTGGTGGCGCTCGCCGGCACGATGGCGCCCGAGTCCCTCGCCCGCGCCCGGGCCCTCGGCGTCGCCGACTGCGTGGCGAAGTTCGACCGCTCCGGCCTGGTGGCGGCGGTCAACGAGATCGCCGGCGCCCCCCTCGACGCCGCGGCGTGACCCGCTGACGCGACCGTCCGGGCGCGCCCGCGCCCGGACGCCCGACGACCTTCCCACGCCCTGCCTCACACGCCCGAGCCCCGCCCATGATGGCCGCCAACACCAACACCGCCGGCAACCCGGCGCCGCCCACCGGCGAGACCACCGACTACGTCACCGTCCTGCTCGGCGACGAGCTGTTCGGGCTGCCGATCGACCGGGTGCACGACGTCTTCATCGCCACCAACCTCACCGACGTCCCGCTGGCGCCGCCGGAGATCAAGGGGCTGCTCAACCTGCGCGGCCGCGTCGTCACGGCTTTGTGCCTGCGCCGGCGCCTCGGCCTGCCCGACCGCACCGGCGACGGCCGCAACATGGCGGTCGGCCTGGAGCATGGCGGCGAGGCCTACGGCCTGCTCGTCGACCAGGTCGGCGAGGTGATGAAGCTCGCCACCGACACCTACGAGCCGAACCCGGTCCATCTCGACACCCGCTGGCGCGCGGTGTCGCGCGGGGTGCACCGCCTCGACGGCCGCCTGCTCATCATCCTCGACGTCGAGGCGGTGCTCGCCTTCGGCGACGAGCGGCCGACCGCCAGCGCCGCCTGATGCGGGGGCCGAGGGGATGAGAACCTTCCTGATCGTCGACGACTCGGCGGTGATCCGCAAGGTGGCGCGCCGGATCATCGAGGGCCTGGGCTTCCGGGTGGCGGAGGCCGAGGACGGGCGCGAGGCGGTCGAGCAGTGCCGCACCGGCATGCCGGACGCCATCCTGCTCGACTGGAACATGCCCCACATGGACGGCTACGACTTCCTGCGCACCCTGCGGCGGCTGCCGTCGGGCGATCACCCGAAGGTGCTGTTCTGCACCATCGAGAACGACGTCGCGTCGATCGCCCGGGCACTCCATGCCGGTGCCGACGAGTACATCATGAAGCCCTTCGACAAGGACATCATGACCGCCAAGCTCCAGGCGGTCGGCCTCGCCTGAGGCCGACCGCGCCGTCGGCCTCGCCCGAGAGGCCGGCGGCTCCCGAAGACCCGACGCCCCGAAACGCCCCGAGACGCCCCGGCCTCGAACCGGAGCCCGATCCTCCCCGCCCGCCCCGCGGCGCGCCGACCGAGACACGCCATGGCCGCTTCCGCCGCGCCCTCCACCCCGTCCCCGAGCGCCGGTCCGCGCATCCGCGTCCTCGTCGCCGACGATTCCGTCGTGGTCCGCGGCCTGGTCTCGCGCTGGCTCGAGGAGGCCGGCTGCGAGATCGTCGGCACCGCCTCGAATGGCCGCATCGCGCTCGACGCCCTCGACCGGGTCCAGCCCGACATCGTGCTCCTCGACATCGAGATGCCGGAGCTCGACGGCACCCAGGCGCTGCCCAAGATGCTGGCCAAGCGCCCCGGGCTCCAGGTCGTCATGATGTCGACCCTGACCCAGCGCAACGCCGAGATCTCGCTGCGCTGCCTGGCGCTCGGCGCCATCGACTACCTGCCCAAGCCCGAGGGCAACCGCGGCGTCACCACCCAGGCGAGCTTTCGCGAGGACCTGGTCCAGAAGATCCGGATGCTCGGGGCCGACCTGCGCAACCGGCCGCGGGCGAAGGCCCCCGCTCTCCCCGAGCGGCCCGGCCTGCCCGAGCGCGCGGCCGTCGCGGCCCCGGCGCCGCTGCCGCGCCCGGCCGCCGCCCCGGTGAGCGTGCGCCCGCGGCCGCTGCGCGCCAGCCCGCCGCGCTGCCTGCTCGTCGGCGCCTCGACCGGCGGTCCCCGGGCGGTGGGGGAGGTGCTCGAGGGCATCGGCGCCGCCACCCTGAAGCGCCTGCCGATCCTGATCGTCCAGCACATGCCGCCGGTCTTCACCGCGGTCTTCGCCGAGCATCTCGGCGCCCGGATCGGGCTGCCGGCGGCGGAGGCCAAGCACGGCGAGCCGGTGCGCCCGGGCATCGTCTACGTCGCCCCCGGCGGGCGCCACATGGGCCTGTCCGGCACCGCGGCGGAGGCGGTGATCCAGCTCAACGACGGCCCCCCGGTCAATTTCTGCCGCCCGGCGGTCGACGTGATGTTCCGCGACGCGGCGGAGGTCTACGGCGCCGCCACCCTGTCGGTGGTGCTCACCGGCATGGGCTCGGACGGCACCAAGGGCGCCAAGGCCCTGGTCGAGGCCGGCGGCACGATGCTGGCCCAGGACGAGGCGACCTCGACCGTCTGGGGCATGCCCGGCAGCCTGGTGCGGGCCGGCTACGCCCACGAGATCCTGCCGCTCCCCGCCATCGGGCCCGCCCTCCGGGCGGCGATCGCCGGACCCGGCGGACACTGATGCGCATCCTGCCACGGCCCCCGGGGAGGATGCCGCGTCGATGACCGAGTTCGAGTTCGATTTCCTCCGCCTCTACCTCAAGCAGCGCTCCGGCCTCGCCCTGACGGCGGAGAAGCGCTACCTGATCGAGAGCCGCCTCGGGCCGGTCTGCCGGCGGTTCAGCCTCGCCGGCCTGCCCGAGCTCGTCGGCTGCCTGCGGCTCGCCCGCGACGGCGCCATCGAGCGCGCGGTGGTCGAGGCGATGACCACCAACGAGACGTTCTTCTTCCGCGACCGCACGCCGTTCGACCTGTTCCGCGACGTGCTGCTGCCCGGCGCCCTCGCGACGCGGGCCAGCCAGCGGCGCCTGCGGATCTGGTGCGCCGCCGCCTCGACCGGCCAGGAGCCGTACTCGCTGGCGATGCTGCTCGCGGAGGCCGCGCCGCGGCTCGCCGGCTGGCGGGTCGAGATCGTCGCCACCGACCTCTCGACCGAGGTGCTGGAGAAGGCCAGGCTCGGCCTCTACAACCAGTTCGAGGTCCAGCGCGGTCTGCCGGTGCAGCTGATGCTCAAGCACTTCACGCAGGTGGGCGAGCAGTGGCGCATCGCGGAATCGCTGCGCCAGATGGTCGATTTCCGCCCCCTCAACCTGCTGCAGCCGTTCGAGCATCTCGGCACCTTCGACATCGTCTATTGCCGCAACGTGCTGATCTACTTCGACACGGTGACGAAGGCCGACGTGCTGCGCCGCATCGCCGACCAGCTCGCTCCCGACGGCGCGGTGCTGCTCGGGGCCGCCGAGACGGTGATCGGCATCACCGAGGCGCTGGTGCCGGATGCCGAGCATCGCGGCCTCTACCGCCTCGGGCGCGCGGCGGCGGCCCCGAGCCTCGCAGCGCCGAGCCTGGCGTCCTCGAACCTCGCGGCACCCGGCCACCTGACGGTCGCTCCGGCCTTGTCCGGCCTGCGGTGGGCGGCGCGCTGAAGCGCCGCCCCGGCTGAGTCGTTCCGGACGCGACTCCGTCTTGCGCCGGACCGGCCGTCGCGCTCCGGCCTCGCCCCGGCACAGCCCGGCACAAGGCGGGCAGGGGAGGATGCACCCCGTGATCCCGGGTCCCCGGGGCGGCCGCGAGCGACGCCCCACGGCATCCGTGCGCCGTGCGCCCCCGCCGGCTCCCCGTCCTCGATCCTCGCGGCCGCCCCGGCCGCAGATGCGTCGCGCCGGCCGTGACCCGACGCCGGATCACGAGGCGCGGGCCGAACCGGCGGCCGGTCGTGACGGCTCCCCCATCCGTGTCGCCTCAACAAGGCCGGCCACGAAAAAACCCCGCCGGAGCGGGGTTCTTTCGTCGTCCAGTCGTGGGATCGGCGAGTCAGACCGCGATGCGGGACTCCTCCTCGGTCGGCTCGCGCAGCACGTAGCCGCGGCCCCACACCGTCTCGATGTAGTTCTTGCCCTGG
The DNA here is from genome assembly GCF_001653715.1 of Methylobacterium platani. Lineage (GTDB taxonomy): Bacteria > Pseudomonadota > Alphaproteobacteria > Rhizobiales > Beijerinckiaceae > Methylobacterium > Methylobacterium platani. The sequence continues at coordinate 129,177 of NZ_LWHQ01000034.1, read as the reverse complement.
CTGGCATTCGCGAGCTTCTTGCGAAGCTTGCAGATGAACACGTCGATGATCTTCAGCTCGGGCTCGTCCATGCCGCCGTAGAGATGGTTCAGGAACATCTCCTTCGTCAGGGTGGTGCCCTTGCGCAGGCTGAGGAGCTCCAGCATCTGGTACTCCTTGCCGGTGAGATGCACGCGCGAGCCCGACACCTCGACGGTCTTCTGGTCGAGGTTCACGATCAGGTCGCCGGTGGTGATCACCGACTGCGCGTGGCCCTTCGACCGGCGCACGATCGCGTGGATTCTCGCGACCAGTTCATCTTTGTGGAAAGGTTTGGTGAGGTAATCATCGGCGCCGAAGCCGAGGCCCTTCACCTTGTCCTCGATCCCGGCCATGCCGGAGAGGATCAGGATCGGGGTCTTGACCTTCGCCACCCGCAGGGAGCGCAGAACCTCGTAGCCCGACATGTCGGGGAGATTCAGGTCGAGCAGGATGATGTCGTAGTCGTAGAGCTTCCCGAGATCGACACCTTCCTCGCCGAGATCGGTCGTGTAGGTGTTGAAGTTCTCGGACTTGAGCATCAGCTCGATGCTCTGCGCCGTGGCGCTGTCGTCCTCGATCAGAAGTACCCGCATCTCAGGTCCCCAAGCCCTGGCCCTCAAGGGTTAAGGCAAGCCCCCGCCGCCCGTTTCCCACCGGCCCGTGGGAAACGCCCGTTATCTTCCGAACCGCGACGCTATGGCCGAACGGTTAACAAACCCTGTTCCGGTCCCGCAAGCGGTAAGAAAACCGCGAGACGGGCCGGACCCTTGCGGGTTGTCGTTCCGTTCCGGCCGAATCGCGATACCATACCGTGATCCCGCTCCTGGGGTGCATGCCTAAATGGCTCGCGCCAATGAGGCCCGCCCGCGATGTTGCGCCCGTGCCACGCGCCCGGAGAACCTCCGGGAACCCGGCCCGGATCCCATGCGCCTCAGTGTTAAGGAGAGGGGTAAATGGATCGTTGATGGAATCCGGCAATGGCGACGGCAGGAAACGGGAAAGCGCCTCGTATCAACAGGATGCTGCCGTGACCGGGGCGGGGCGGTTCGAGGCGGCCCGCGCCGCGCTCGCCGGGATCGAGGAGGTCGAGACCTTCGGCCGGGTGACGGCGGTGCGCGGCCTGCTGATCGAGGTCGCCGGCCCGGTCGCGGCGATGCGCCTCGGCGGCCGCCTCGACGTCGTGGTGAACGAGGCCGCCGGCACGGCGGTGCCGTGCGAGATCATCGGCTTCTCCGGCCCCCACGCGCTCGCGATGCCGTTCGGCTCGCTCCAGGGCGTGCGGCGGGGCTGCCCCGCCCGGGTGCGGGCGGAGGGGGCGGGCGCCATCCGGCCGAGCCGGGCCTGGCTCGGCCGCGTCGTCGACGCGCTCGGCCGCCCGATCGACGGCAAGGGGCCGCTGCCGCCCGGGCCCGTCCCTTACGGCCTCCAGGCCGATCCGCCCTCCGCCCACGCCAGGCGCCGCGTCGGCCCGCCGCTGGATCTCGGCGTGCGCTGCATCAACACCTTCCTGACGATGTGCGCCGGCCAGCGCATGGGCATCTTCGCCGGCTCCGGCGTCGGCAAGTCGGTGCTGTTGTCGATGCTGGCGCGCTACACCGCCGCCGACGTCGCGGTGATCGGCCTCGTCGGCGAGCGCGGCCGCGAGGTCCAGGAATTCCTCCAGGACGATCTCGGGGAGGAGGGCCTCGCCCGCTCGGTGGTGGTGGTGGCGACCTCCGACGAGCCGGCACTGATGCGCCGCAACGCGGCCTACGTCACCTTCGCGCTCGCCGAGCATTTTCGCGATGCCGGCGCGCAGGTCCTGTGCATGGTCGATTCGATCACCCGCTTCGCCATGGCCCAGCGCGACATCGGCCTCGCCGCGGGCGAGCCGCCGACCGCCAAGGGCTACACCCCGACGGTGTTCTCCGAATTGCCGCGCCTCCTCGAGCGGGCCGGGCCGGGGACGGGGGAGGGGGCGATCACCGGCCTGTTCACCGTGCTCGTCGAGGGCGACGACCACAACGAGCCGGTGGCCGACGCGGTGCGGGGCATCCTCGACGGCCACATCGTGATGGAGCGCGCCATCGCCGAGCGCGGGCGCTACCCGGCGATCAACGTGCTGCGCTCGGTCTCGCGCACCATGCCGCGCTCCTGCGACCCGGACTTCCTGGCCACCGTGCGCCGTGCCCGCCGGGTGCTGTCGACCTATGCCGACATGGAGGAGCTGATCCGGCTCGGCGCCTACCGCCCCGGCAGCTCGCCGGAGGTCGACGAGGCGATCGGCCTGATGCCGGATCTGGAGGCTTTTCTGGGGCAGGGTAAGGAAGAAGCAACCTCCATCCGCGAGGGTTACGAACGCCTCGCCGCGATCGTCGGCGGGCCGTGAGGGCCGGCCGCGCGGTCCGCTCCGCGGCCGCGCGACGGCGCGTGGCGGGCTTTGAGCTCGGCCGCATGCCGCTGGCGGGAGTGGAGTAACAATGAAGTCGCGGGACACGCTCATCCGGCTGCGCCGCTTCCAGGCCGACGAGAAGCGCCGCAAAGTCGCGCAAATCGAGGCGATGATCGCCGATTTCGCCCGTATGGCCGCCGATCTCGACCGCGAGATCGGCCAGGAGGAGCAGCGGGCCGGGATCTCCGATCCGGCCCACTTCGCCTACCCGACCTATGCCCGCGCCGCCGCCCAGCGTCGCGACAACATCCGCCGCTCGGCCGAGGACCTCGACGTCCAGCTCGCCGCGGCGAAGGCCGCCCTCGCCGAGGCGTTCGAGGAATTGAAGAAGGTCGAGATCCTCGACGACCGCGAGCGCTCGGGCGAGCGCGCCGCCGAGAACGCCCGCGACCAGGCCAGCATGGACGCGATCGGCCTGAGCCGCGTCCGGGCCTGACGTCCTACTCCGCCAGCAGCGGGACCTGCCCGGCCGCGTCGCGGGGCAGGTCGCCGGTCAGCCGCGGATCCGGCGTCACCTCGATCGCCCGCGCGTAGGCGCGAAAGCCCGACCGCCGGTAGAACGCCACCGCGCCCGGATGGTCGAGGGTGCAGGTATGCACCCAGAGCCGCCCGATCGGGCGCGCGAAGGCGTGGTGCAGGGCCTCCTCCATCAGCCGCTGCCCGCGACCCTGCCCGACCGCCTCGGGCACGAGACCGAAATAGACGAGCTCCGCCTCTCCCGGCCGGCGCCAGTCGAGCTCGAGGAGGCCGACGTCGCGCCCGGCCTCGGTGAGGGCCAGGGCCTCGACGTCGGGGTCGCCCAGGATCCCGGCGAGCGCGTCGTCGCTCACCCGGGCGCGGCCGAACCACAGCCAGGATTCCCCGACGGCGCGGTAGAGCGCCCGGTAGCGCGCGACGTCCGCCCCGATGGCGGCGAGCGGCAACGGATCGCGCGAGCGCGGGGGAGGGGGCTCGCGCCGCTCCAGGTAGGTCACCACGGTGGCGAGGTGGGTCGGCGGCACCGCGGTGTAGCCGTCGAGGCACAGGCGGGGTCCGTCGGTCGGGTGGTCGCTCACGGTGCAGGCCGCTCCTCCGGCTGGTGCGAGGGGCCGATGGGGCCGCCGCCGTTTCCGTCGTGTCAAGCTTTCCCGTGCCATAGGGTCCGAGGGTCCCGTGCCCGTCACGTCCCGCGGCCGGGAGACTGGGCAGACGGGGGGCGACCGTTAGATTCGTCGAGGATCCGGCCGGCTGCCGGCCGGATCGTGGAGAGGCACCACCATGCACGAGGCATCCGCGCGGGACCGGAGCCGCTTCACCGTCGTCACCGAGCCGCGCGCCCAGGTGTCGCGCCGCATGATCGCGCGCCCCGACGGGCCGGCCCTCGAATGGATCGAGGCGGAGCCGGCGGGCGAGCCGCACGGCGCCCCGCTGCTGTTCGTCCACGGCGCCTTCGGGGGGGCCTGGATGTTCGAGGAGATCTTCCTGCCCAACCTCGCCCGGCGCGGCCGCCGCGCCGCGGCGGTGAGCCTGCGCGGCCACGGCCGCAGCGAGGGCGGACGCGACCTGCGCACCGCCACCCTCGCCGACTATCTCGCAGACGTGGCCCTGGCCGCCTCGCAGTGGCGCGAGCCGCCGGTGCTGGTCGCCCATTCCCTCGGCGGGCTCCTCGCCCAGCGCCTCCTCGGCCGGCTGCCGCTGCGCGGCCTCGTGCTGATGGCCTCCCTGCCGCCCGAGGGGCTCGGCGTCGTCGGGCCGCGCATCGCCATGACCGATGCGGGGTTCTGGGTCGAGGCGCTGGCGGGCTCGCTGCTCCCCGGCCGCGAGCCGGCGGTCGCGCTGGCCCGCCACTGGCTGTTCTCGGAAGGCCTGCCGCTGGAACGGGCGCAGGGCTACGCCGCCCGGATGTCGGCCGAGAGCCCGGTGGCGCTCGCCGAGGCGCACTGGCCGGCCCTGCCGCTCTCGGCCGCCTTCGCGGGCGTGCCGACCCTGGTGCTCGGCGGGGCCGACGACCGCATGATCTGGCCGGCAACGACGTGGCGCACCGCCCTCTACCACGGCGCCGAGCACCGCACCGTGCCGGGCATCGCCCATTTCCTCCAGCTCGACCTCGGCTCGGAGGGCGTCGCCCGCCTCATCCTCGACTGGCTCGAGAGCCGGGGCGCCTGAGCCCGGCCGCCGCGGAGCCGGCACGAAACCGTCACGATCCCATGACAGGAGGAGCCGCCGCCGCGGCGCCGTCCTTGCGGTCCTCCGCAGGGTCGGGCAGAAGCGCGCGCGAGACATGGGCCAGGCACGGACACACCACGGGACCGCGATGAAGAAGATCAAAGATTTCATCTGGCCGGTCGTCGGCCTGGGCGCCGTCGTGGTGTCGGTCTACCTGCTGTGGCACCTGCTCAAGGGCCTGTCCTTCGCCGACGTGAAGGCCAGCCTCGCGGCGATCCCGCCGCACCGCTACGCGCTGGCCGTCCTCTCGACCCTCGTCGCCTACGGTGCGCTTGCCTGGTACGACCGGATCGCGCTCTTGCATCTCGGCGTGAAGGGCATCTCCTGGCTCTTCGTCTCGGTCTGCTCCTTCACCACCTACGCGCTGTCGCACAATATCGGCGCCTCGGTGTTCTCCGGCGCCGTGGTGCGCTACCGCGCCTACACCTCGAAGGGCCTCTCCACCGCCCAGGTCGCGGTGCTGGTGGCGCTGTGCTCCTTCACCTTCGGCCTCGGCACCGCGTTCCTCGGCGGCCTCGTCCTGGTGCTCGAGCCGCAATTGCTGGAGCGCGTCAGCTCCCTGCTGCCGACCGTTCTGGCGAGCCCGACCACCGCCCGCCTCGTCGGCTTCGGCCTGCTCGGCTTCGTCGCCCTCTACGTCATCGGCTCGATCCTGCACTTCCGGCCGCTGCATATCCGCTCGTTCAAGATCGAGTATCCGCGCCCCAACATCATGGCCCGCCAGCTGATCGCGGCGCCGCTCGAGCTGCTGGGTGCCGCCGGCATCATCTACTTCGCCCTGCCGGAGGCCGGGAACCCGGGCTTCCTCGTCGTGCTGGCCGTCTTCCTCGCCTCGTTCTCGGTGGCGCTGGTCTCCAACGCGCCGGGCGGCATCGGGGTGTTCGAGCTCGTCTTCATCACGGCGATGCCCGATTTGCCGAAGACCGACGTCCTCGCCGCCGTGCTGATCTTCCGCCTGTTCTACCTGCTGGTGCCCTTCGCGCTGGCGATCGGCGTGGTGCTGCTGTTCGAGCGCGGCCGCCTCGCCGACGCGCTGCGCAACAAGGCGACGCCGCCCGCAACCGTGCCGCCGGCGCCGGTCGACGGCCCCGGCGTCACCCCGGACCTGCGCGACGTGAAGGTGCGCAAGGCGGTATGAGCCGGGCCCGCCTGCGCCGCGCCGGGCTCGGTCTCAGCACCCTGCTCGGAATCCGGCCCGGCGGCTTCCTGATCCCGTACCGGCATGCCGGCGCGGCGCGGGCGGAGGGCTACCCGGCCCTCCGCCCGATCTTCGTCGAGGCCGAGCCGGCCTTCCGCGCCGTGCTGGCGGCGATCGAGGCGCATGCCGCCGATCTGGACCGCATCCGGGCGGGCGGCCCGGGCCTCGTCGGCGAGCGGCCGGCGCGCTTCACCCAGGACTGGTTCCCGCGCCTCGACGCGGCCGCCGCCTACGCCCTGGTGCGGCGGGAGCGGCCCGCCCGCATCGTCGAGATCGGCTCCGGGCATTCGACCCGCTTCCTCGCGCAGGCCGTGCGCGACGGCGGCCTTCCGACGGCGATCACCTGCATCGACCCGGCGCCGCGCGCACCGCTCGCCGGCCTCGGCCTGCGCCACGAGGCGCGCCTGTTCGGGCCCGCGGACGCGGAAGCGGCGGCCTCCCTCGCGCCCGGCGACGTCCTGTTCATCGATTCGAGCCACGTCGCCATGCCGGGGACCGACGTCGACCGGCTCCTCCTCGACGTGCTGCCGCGCCTCGCATCCGGCGTGATCGTGCACCTGCACGACGTCTTCCTGCCCGACGCCTACCCGGAATCCTGGGCCTGGCGCGGCTACAACGAGCAGTTGATGGTCGGCGCGCTGCTGCAGGGCGGCGGCTATGCCCCGCTCTTCTCCAGCCGCGTCGTCTCGCGCTGGCCCCTCGGCGGGGTGCTGGCGCGCCTGCCCCTGCCGCCCGGCGCGTTCGAGACCAGCCTCTGGCTGCGCAAGCGCCGAGGCGCGCCCGCAGGATCGATCGAATCCGAGCGATCGCGTGAGGCGGCCTCTTAACGCCCGTCGGCCATCATGCCGCGCATCCGGTGGAGAGGGACGAGGGCGATGCGTGCAGGTCTGGTGCTCGGGCTGGTCGGCCTCGGGATCGTCGCGGCCGCCGGCTCCGCCGAGGCGCGCGGCCGGCGCGGCGGCTTCGCCTTCATCGCCCCGAGCCATGCCGCCGCGGCGGCACCGCCTGCGGCCCGGTCTCCGGAGCAGCCGCGGATCCGCACGGCGGCGGCCGGAGACCCGGAGCCGATGACGACCGGGACCACCGCGCCGATCCCCGCCGCACCGATCGCCGCCGCGCCGCCCGAGGCGGCCCCGGCGCCCGCGCGGCCGTGGTGCACCGGTCGCGTCTTCGGCTCGGGCGCGGGATTCTGCGCGATCAACTAGAGCATTTTCCGACGAAACGGATACCGGTCCGTCTCGGAAAATGCGGCAAA
>NZ_LWHQ01000034.1:0-121798 GCF_001653715.1 Methylobacterium platani | reverse complement strand
CCGACCGCAGGGCGACGGAGCTCGTGTCGTGTACCGTGTGCGACGCGATCGCGAAGTGCTCTACAGCAATGCCCGATCTTTAATTGTGCAGCATTTTCTTCGACGAGCCGGGATCCGCTTCGTCGGGAAATGCCGTGGTCGGCGCGGACAGGCGCTCGACGTTGTTGCGGACGTGCTCGCGGTAGCGGTCGATCACCGCTTCCGGCGTGCCGCCGCCGAGCAGGGTGCCGGTCGCCTCGAAGGCGGCCCCGATCTTCTCGCTCACCATCCGCTGCGCCTCGACCTGGCCGGCGAGGCCGCCCCAGGCGAGCTTGACCATCCGCAGCTCGATCACCCTCTGGGCTTCCATCGCGAGCATCGCCGTCGCGTACCAAGCGCCCAACATGCCGATCTCCTTTGAGCGGTGTGCGATCGGCGGTCCGGAGCCGCACGCCCCGGGCCGCGCAGAGCAGGCCCGCAGGGCCGCCCCGGTGACGGGGCCGGCCTTGCGGGAGCGCCGTCAGGCGGCGCGGGCCCGGGCCGGCGCGAAGGCCGGGAACCGGCCCATCCGCCGGGCGAGATCGGTCCAGCAGGCGATCGCCGCATCGAGCGCCCGGCTCATCTCCGCGGCCTGGAGCTGGGCGAGGTCGCCCGGCGAGCGGACCGTCAGGGCGGCCTTCCAGAACGCCACGGCGGCCTGGCCCTCGCCCTGCATGAACGCCACCAGCCGGCCGTTGATCTCGATGAGGCCCTGCATCGCCGCGAGCGGGATCGCGTCCCGGTCGGAGGCGCCGGCCCGCTCCGTCGTCCCGGAGGCTGACTCGGCGGTCGCCGGTTCGTCGGTCGCGGCGACCGGCTCCTCGGCGGTCGGCTCCGCGACGGCCATCTCTTCCGCAAGCGGCTCTTCGGCAGACGGCTCTTCCGCAGACGGCTCCTCGGCGGGAACCTCGGCGACGGTGTCCCGCACGGTGGCCTCCTGCTCCGCGGCCGGCTGGTCCTGCGGCATCGGTTGCTCCTGGGCCTCGGCGCGAATCGCGTCTCCGGTCTCCGAAGCGGGCGCCTCCGTCGAGGCGGCGTCCGTCGCGGTCTCTTCCGTAACGATGTCCGCGACCGGCGCCTCGGCGGCAACCGGCTCCGGCGCGCCCTCGGCCCCGGCGGCCTGCACGGCCGCGGCCTCGGGCCCGGCGGGTCCGGGCGCGGCAGCCGTGTCGGACGGGATCTCGCCGGACCGGGTCGTGTCGACCGGCCGGGCCGCCGGGCGGGCGGCGGGGCGGCGGGGCGGCTTGCGGGTCTTGTCGCTGCGGCGCATGGTCATGGCTCGGCCTCCTCGGAGTAGCGGGCGTCGCGTCCCTGGCGCGTCGCCCGGCGGGCGCGCCGCCCCCACCCGGTGCGGGGGCGAGCGGGCGGGGCCGGAGCGCCGGCAGGCTTGTCCGGGCACCGGCATTCGGCGCGGGCGCGCCGACGATCGTCCGGTCCGGCTCGGAGGACGTCCCGGCGGGACGGGTACGCGCCACCCGGTCGCGTCCGCGCCGAAGGGGGCTTCGTCCCTCGGCGCAGGCGCTCGCCCCGACGCATCGGGGCGATCCCGGACAGGCCCGGGAGCGACGATCCGGAAACCGAGGGCCGTCCGCGACGACCGTCGGGTTCAGGCCCCCGGGATCAGGCTCTCGACCTGATCAGGCCTTGGCCTGGGCCTTGTTCAGGTCGGCCTTGATCGACTCCGACAGGGTGGCGAACTCCTTCGCCTGGCTCTGCAGCGCGCTCATCTGGTTGCGCATGTACTCGCCCTGCAGCTCCAGCGCCTGCTTGACGTCGGTGGTGCGCACGAGCTTCTCGGCGAGGTCGAAGGTCGCGGAGGCGTGCTGCTCGGTGTAGTCGAAGCCGCGGGCGACGGCCGTGCCCATGCCGGTCTGCGAGGTGCTGGTCGAGGTCTGCACGGTCTCGGCGAGCTTGCGGGCGGTGCCCAGGAAGGTGCCGAACGCCGTGCGGGCGTTCTGGACGCCCTTCTCGGCGAAGTCGCGCATCTCGGTCGGGATCTCGAAGGGCTTCTGGGTACCGGTCATGGTCGTTTCCTCTGGCAGTCGCGACGCGCGCCGCCCGTGAGGTTTTGTGCGACGCAGTAAACACGATGCTGCAATGCAATGCGCAAGTCAACGGAGCGCCGCCCCGCGCGGCCCGGCACCCGCATCCTCGCCTGTCCCTACTGCGTCAGCCGGAACTGAGCGATCGAGCTGCCGATGCTCTGGAACGCCGGCTTGAGATCGCTCGCCGTGATGACGTTGTAGAAGAAGCCGTCCTTGCTGGCGCAGGATTTGAGCATGTCGGTATTTCCGTCGATCACCCGCACCGTATAGATGATGATGCCGGCGTTCTTCGCCGCGGTGCAGGCCGACAGCGTGCGGGCATCGATGACGCTGTCGTCGATGCAGCCGGGATTGTAGAAGTAATCGTACCAGAAATTCCCGGAACAGACGCCCTTCCAGCGGTTCTGCGTGTTCAGGCCGTCGGTGAGCACGATCATGATCTTGCTGACCCGGTCGTTGGACATGCTCGTCGCCGAGCTCAGCGGCCCGTAGGGCGTGAGCGCCTCCATGCCCCAGGCCACCCCGATCGTGACGTTGGTGTTGCCCCCCGCCGTCATGCCGTCGATGGCGGTGGCGAGCGTGGCGTAGTCGGTGCCGAGCGGGCGGATCTGCGCCAGGGTCGGCCGGCCGTTCTGGGTCGTGTCGCAGGCGTCGGCCGGGTAGGCGGCGGCGCCGGTGGGTTCGGGCGACGGGAGCTGCACGTCGTAGGACTGGTCGCGGTCGGTGATGCAGCCCTTCCAACTCGTCGCGGTCACGGTGCCGAGCTTGGCGTAGCTGAGCCAGCCGGCGCTGGTGGTGCCGGTGCCGAGATTCACCTGGGTCGAGAACGGCACCAGGGCGACCTTCGCGTCGGAGCGGCTGACCACGACCTTGTCGAGGTAGGTCAGGAAATCCTTCGCCGCCTGCTTGAGGGCCGGGAGCTTGCCGGCGTCGTTCATCGAGCCGGTATTGTCGAGCACCAGCGCAATCTCGATCGCCTTGCCGCCCGACATCGCCTGCGACGTGCCGCTGACCTCGATCGGGGCCGGATGCATCAGCCGCCCGAGGGTCGTGTCCACCTGCGCGGTGGCGCTGACCGTGACCTGCGTGCCGGCGCGGACCGGCGTGAAGCTCGTCACGGTCACGCCGGCCTGGGGCGGGAAGCTCGCGTCGAAATAGGCCCGGGCGCGGGCCTGGAAGTCGGCGTCGCTCGCGAGCGTCGGCGCCTCGCGGATCACCGCCAGCACCGCCGCGTCCGTCGCGGTCTGGAGCTTCGCCCGGATCCCGGCGCTGCGGGCATAGTCCACGCCCGCCCCGACCAGGAAGGTCACCGGTATCATCGTCAGCGCCAGGATGATCGCGATGCTGCCGCGATGCTCGCGCTGGAACCGGACGAACAGCCGCTTCATGGAGGTCCGACCCTCTGTCGCCGCTCACTTGCTCTAACAAGCAAGATCTAACGACGCAGAGGTTAAGACTCCGCCGCCGGCATCACGGTGCCTGTGCCGATGCCGGTCACGATCGGTTAAGGTTTCGGGCGACGAGGCGCGGCAAGGCGGCGTTAACGAAGATCCGGCATCGTCTCAGGCAGTCGTGTTCCCGGGTTCGGGACATCCTCGGCCGCCGCGCGGCGGCCCACCGAGTACCTGACGAGGACTGCCGATGCGCGCCCTGCGGTTCCGCCCCCATCCCGCCGTCCTCGCGGCCGGCATCCTCGGCCTCGGTACCCTGTCGGGCTGGGGCGCCTACGGCGTGTCGTCGTCGGGCAAGGCCGCGCTGCGGGCCCAGCTGGCGGAGACCGAGGGCCAGCGCGACGCCCTCGCGGCGCGGGTCAAGCAGTTCCAGGACGTCGACGCCGAACTGCGCGACCGCCAGGCCAAGATCGCCGCCGCCCGCGACGAGATCGCCCAGCTCGGCGCGACCCGCGACAAGGCCAAGGCCCAGCTCGCGACCACGCAGCGCGACCTCGCCTCCCTCACCAAGCGCCTCGACCAGGCGAAGGACAAGGTGACCCAGACCGGCAGCATCACGCCGGCGGCGGAGCTGGCCAAGAAGCCGGCGCGGTGACCGGCGATCCCGTTGCGGCAGCCCGGGATCATCCGTCGACCGATCGGAGCATCGTCCGACCGAGCCGACACCGGTCGGTCTCAGAAAATACTGTCAAACCAAGGACTTGGAGCACGGCAGGTTCCCACCGTGAGCGGGCCGCTCTCCAGGCGCTCGCAACGCCGGGTCGGTGCGAAGGCGTTCGGCGCATCGCGCTCGGCCGGCGCGTCCGTTCGCGAGCGCCGCGGCATCACTGCCCCTTGTCGGCGATCGCCTCGGCCCAGGCGACCGAGCGGCGGGCCATCGGGATGTGCTGGCGCTCGAACATGCGGCCGTTGATCTGGATCGCGCCGCGCCGGGCGTTCTCCGGCCGCTCGAAGGCCTCGATCACGCCGCGGGCGACCGCGACCTCGTCCTCGGTCGGCGCGAAGGCGGTGTTGGCGAGCGCCACCTGGCTCGGATGGATCAGCGTCTTGCCGTCGAAGCCGAGCACCCGGGCCTGCTCGCACTCGGCGCGGCAGCCGTCGAGGTCGGAGAAGTTGTTGTAGACGCCGTCGAGGATGGTCAGGCCCTCGGCCCGGGCGCCGGCCAGCGCCGTCATCAGCCACGGCATCATCGGGGCGCGGCCGGGCACGATCTGCGTCCAGGTGTCCTTGGCGAGGTCGTTGGTGCCGAGCACGAAGCAGGTGAGCCGGGTGCCCGGGTTGCGCCGCGCCGCGGCGATCGCCTGGATGTTGAGGATCGAGGCCGGGGTCTCGATCATCGCCCAGATCTTGATGCCGGCCGGCGCGTCGAGGGCCTCGAGCCGGTCGGCGATGTTCTCGAGCACCGCCGGGGAGGAGACCTTCGGCATCAGGATCGCGTCGGGCCGCGCCTCGATCGCCGCCCGCAGGTCGGCCTCGCCCCACGGGGTCTGGGGCGCGTTGACCCGGATGATCAGCTCGCGCTCGCCGTAGCCGCCCTGGCGCACCGCGGCGCAGACCTGCTCGCGCGCGACGTCCTTGGCGTCGGGGGCGACCGCGTCCTCGAGGTCGAGGATCAGGGCGTCGGCCGCGAGCGTCCGCGCCTTCTCGAGGGCGCGCAGGTTCGAGCCCGGCATGTAGAGCACGCTGCGGCGGAGGCGGAGATCGATCATCGGGCGGGTCCCTCGCGGTCGGGCAGGCCCCCGGACCGGTCTCGCCGGGAGATCCGCGGGGCCGCGTCGTTGCCCTGCTTATCCGAACCGGCCGGGCATGCCAGCCCGGCGATCGTCGGAGGCGGGCGGGCCTATTCGGCGGCGATGCGCCGGGGGGCGAGGTCGAGGGCGGCGTGGCCGAGCGTCTGCGCCACCGCCGTTAGGGTGCGCGACAGCGCCTCGAAGCCGGGGCGGGGCAGGAGCTTGCGCTCGTCCATGTAGAGGGCGCGGTTGACCTCGATCTGCAGGGCGTGGCGGCCGAGGGCCGGCTCGCCGTAATGCTCGGTGATGAAGCCGCCGGCATAGGGCTTGTTGCGCACCACCTTCAGGCCGTGGGTGCGGAACGCGGCCTCGGCGCAGTCGATCAGGTCCGGCCCGCAGGCGGTGCCGAAGCGGTCGCCCAGCACCACGTCGATTGCCGCGCCCTCGTCGCGGGCGAGGCTGGTCGAGGGCATCGAGTGGCAATCGATCAGGACCGCGTGGCCGAAGGTCCGGGCGGTGCGCGCCACCAGCTCCTTCAGGGTGCGGTGATAGGGCTTGTACAGCTCCTCGATCCGCCCCAGCGCCTCCTCGACCGGCAGCCGGCCGCGATAGATCTCCTGCCCGTCCGCCACCACCCGCGGCACCGTGCCGAGGCCCCCCGCCACCCGCATCGAGCGCACGTTGACGAAGGGCGGCAGCCGCCCGTCGAACATCCGCGGGTCGAGCTCGTAGGGCTCGCGGTTGACGTCGAGATAGGCCCGCGGGAAGGCCGCCTGCATCAGCGGCGCGCCGAGGCCGACGACGGGGGCGTAGAGCCGTTCGACGAAGGCGTCCTCCGAGCGGCGCAGGGCCACCGCGTCGAGCCGCGAGGCCGCCACGAACGAGGCCGGGTAGACCGCCCCCGAATGCCCGGTGTTGTAGACGAACGGCAGGGTCTGCCGCTCCGGCTCGTCCACCCGGAAGGGCGGCGTGAACAGGCTGGCGGGGGGAACCCGGCTCATCCGGCCGCCCGGGGGAGGGGGCGGGAGCCGGACACGGGGGTGGGGGTGGGGGTGGGACGCGATCGCACCATCATCCGGCTAATCTGGCGCCCGCGCCCGGGCCTGTCCACTGCCGCGAGGGGGATGCGGGCCCGTGATCCCGGCATGAACGACGGCCCGGATGGCGGGCCCGCCGGCGGCCCTCGCGCGCCGGGTCGCGGCGGCGGCGTCAACCCTCTGTTTACCAAGCGGCCGCTTTATGGAATGAACGATCCGAATCGGTATCCGGGACTTTCGTTCATGAAGATCCTCCTCGCGGAAGACGACAACGACATGCGTCGCTTCCTCGCCAAGGCGCTCCAGAACGCAGGCTACGACGTGGCCTCGTTCGACAACGGCCTCTCGGCCTACAACCGCCTGCGCGAGGAGCCGTTCGAGCTCCTCCTCACCGACATCGTGATGCCCGAGATGGACGGCATCGAGCTGGCGCGCCGCGCCACGGAGCTCGATCCCGACATCAAGGTGATGTTCATCACCGGCTTCGCCGCGGTGGCGCTCAACCCCGATTCGAAGGCCCCGAAGGACGCCAAGGTCCTGTCGAAGCCGTTCCACCTGCGCGAGCTGGTGACCGAGGTCGAGAAGCTGATGGCGGCCTGAGCGGCCCGACGCCCGGCTGGCGCGCCCGGTCCCGGGCGCCTATATCGGGCAGCCATTGGATTGCGCGCGAGCGGACGGATGCAGCCGGTCACGATCTACACCACCAGCTGGTGCCCCTATTGCGCGGCGGCGAAGACGCTGCTGCAGGAGAAGGGCGCCGCCTTCACCGAGATCGACGTCGAGGCCAAGGCCGGCGCCCGGCGCGAGATGGTCGAGAAGGCCGGCGGCCGCACCAGCGTGCCGCAGATCTTCGTCGGCGAGACCCATGTCGGCGGCTGCGACGATCTCTACGCCCTCGACCGCTCCGGCCGCCTCGACCCGCTCCTCGCCGGCTGACCCCGTCCGGGGTCGGGCATCCGGCCCGGGGGCGGAACCTCTGGCGGGACGGCGGTCTTCCGGCGTAAGCTCGCCGGATCGTCCCGGAGGCTCCCTGCCGGGGTTCACCGCCCGGAGTCCACGGCCATGACCGCTCCCCGCTTCGTCGCCGCCTGCGTGCAGATGCGCTCCGGCCGCGATCCCGCACAGAACCGCGACGCCGCGGTGGCGGGCATCCGCGAGGCGGCCGAGCGTGGCGCGCACTACGTCCAGACGCCCGAGATGACCTCGCTCCTCGAGCGCGACAGGCCGAGCCTGTTCGAGAAGATCCGTTCCCCCGAGCACGATCCGACCCTGGGTGCGCTCTGCGACGTCGCGCGCGAGCGCGGGGTGGTCGTCCATGTCGGCTCGCTCGCCGTCAGGAACGGCGACAAGGTCGCCAACCGCGCCTTCGTGATCGACCGCGAGGGCGCGATCCAGGCGTCGTACGACAAGCTCCACCTCTACGACGTCGACCTGCCGAACGGCGAGAGCTACCGCGAATCGGCGACCTATACCGGCGGCGCCCGGGCGGTCGTCACCGACCTGCCGTGGGGCCGGCTCGGCGTGGCGATCTGCTACGACGTGCGGTTCCCCGCCCTCTACCGGGCGCTCGCCGAGGCCGGGGCCGAGATCCTGTCGGCGCCCGCCGCCTTCACCCGCCAGACCGGCGAGGCGCATTGGCACGTGCTGCAGCGCGCCCGGGCGATCGAGACCGGCTCGTTCATGATCTCGGCGGCCCAGGGCGGCCGGCACGAGGACGGGCGCGAGACCTACGGCCACTCCCTCATCGTCGATCCCTGGGGCCGGGTGCTCGCCGAGGCGGACGGCACCGCGCCGGGGGTGATCCTGGCCGAGATCGACATGGCCCTCGTCGCGGAGGCGCGGGCGCGCGTCCCGGCCCTGCGCCACGCCCGGCCGGTGACGGTCGAGGTCGTCTGAGGCCAAGGCCGCTCGCGAACCGCCGGCCGAATGTCCGCCACCGAGTTTCCGTCACACGGGACGTCCGAAGCGTCGCACAGACCTCGCAACCGCGCGCCCGCCCACCGATATCCCGAATCATGATCCGCTACGCCCTGTCCTGCGATTCCGGCCACAGCTTCGAGAGCTGGTTCCCGTCGAGCACGTCCTACGACGAGCAGGCGCGGGCCGGCCTCGTGACCTGCCCGTTCTGCGACAGCCCGAAGGTGGCCAAGCAGATCATGGCCCCGTCGCTCGGCCGCGCGACGGCCCTGCCGGCTCCGGTCGAGGCGCCGGGCGCCGCGACGTCGGGTCCCTCTGCGCCCGGCGCCGCCGCTCCCGGCGTTCCGGTCCCCGCGCCGTCGGCCCCTGCGGACGGGCCGGTCAGCCTCGTCTCCGAGCCCGAGCGGCAGCTGCGCGCGATGATCCGCGCCCTGCACGAGCACGTCGCCCGCACCGCCGACCATGTCGGCGAGGACTTCGCCGCGGAAGCCCGGCGCATGCATTACGGCGAGACCGAGCAGCGGGCGATCTACGGCGAGGCGAGCCTGAACGAGGCGCGCTCGCTCCTGGAGGAGGGCATCGCTGTGCAACCGCTGCCGGCGCTGCCCGACGACCGCAACTGACGCTGTCGGCTCGCCGGGATCAGCTCGCCAGAAAGAGCACCGACCGGTCCGAGGCCTCCAGCACCGTCTCGGCGAGCGGCCCGAGCACCGCGCCCTCGCCGGCGCGGCGGGTGACGCCGATCACGATCAGGTCGTGGTCGCCGGCCCGCGCCTGGCGCAGGATCGCGCGCTCCGGCGCCCGAGTGGCGCGGATCTCGGTCCGCACCCGCAGCCCGGCCTTCTCGGCGAGGTCGAGCACCTCGCGCAACGCCGTCGCGTCGTCCTGGCGCAGGCCGGCGAGGCGGCCCTTCCCCTCGCTCACGAACAGCACCGTCAGCGGCGCCCCGGCGCTCCGGGCCAGGGTGACGGCGATCTCGGCGCCCCGGCGCGCGGCCCGGGTGCCGTCGATCACCGCCAGCACCGAGAGGGCGGCGCGCTCCGGGTCGTCGCGATGCGGCCCCCGCGCCGCCGCGATGGCGAGCGGCCCGTCGAACCGCTCGGCCGCCGCCGCCACCGCGTCGGCGAGGCCGCCTTCCGGCGCCACCGTCGGATCGATGCCGACGACTAGGAGGTCGTAGCCCTTGGCCGCCTCCGCGCCGACGGCGTCCGCCGCCGGCTCGGGGCGGGCGAGCTCCGTCACCTCGACCGTCCCGGCCTCCTCGTCGCGCGCGCTGCGGGCCGCCTCCGCCACCGCACCGGACAGCACGCGCTCCTCCGTCGGCGCGCCGAGCCGCACCACCGTCACTGGCATCCCGCGCGAGCCGGCGACGAGCCCGGCGAGGCGGGCGGCGAAGCGCCCCTTCGGCCCGTCGTCGGCGGCGACCAGCAGGCGCTCGAGCCGGGCGACGAAGCCGCGCTCCTCGGCCGCCTCGCGCTCCAGCCGCTCCTTCTCCTCGCCCTTCAGCGGCAGGCGGTGGAGGGCCCAGCGCAGGGTCGGGGGCATCGCCAGGGTGGTGATGAGCGCCATCGCGACGATCATCGTGTACAGGTCCTGGCTCAGCGCCCCCATGCCGAGTCCGATCGAGGCGACGATCACCTCGGTCGAGCCGCGGGCGTTCATGCCGCAGGCGAGCGCCAGGGATTCGGGCGTCCGCAAGCCGCCGATCCGCCCGCCCGCGAAGGCGCCGGCGAACTTGCCGAGACTGGCGATCGCGATCAGCCCGAGGGTGAGGAGCAGCAGGTGCGGGTCGCGCAGGATGGTGAGGTCGGCGCTCAGGCCCGCGAGCCCGAAGAAGATCGGCGCGAACAGGGCGGTGACGACCCCGCGCAGCTGCTCGTCGATCCGCCCGGTCAGGATCGGCGACTGGCCGACCAGCAGCCCGGCCACGAAGGCGCCGAGCACCGTGTGCACGCCGAGAGCTTGCGTGACGAGGGCCATGACTCCCATCAGGACCAGGATCGCGGTGATCACCGCGGCCTCGCTGCGCAGGGAATCGTTGGCCCAGCGGATCAGCCGGAAGACGAGGCGGCGCCCGAGCGTCAGGCTGATCCCGAGGAAGACCAGGGTGCCGGCGAGGCTGCGGCCGACCTCCCAGAGATCGACGGCGCCTCCTTGCGCGAGGCTGAAGATGACCGCGATGATGACCCAGCCGATCGTGTCGTCGATGATCGCCGAGGCGACGATGACCTGCCCGACGTTGCGGCGCAGGAAGTTCATCTCCCGCACCACCATCGCGACGATCTTGACCGACGAGATCGCGAGCGCGGTGCCGAGGAACAAAGCGGTGACGAGGCGCAGCTCCGGGTGCGGCAGCATCGCCGCCGGCAGGAACCAGCCGAGCAGGAAGCCGCAGGCGAAGGGCACGGCGACGCCGGTGACCGAGACGCTGAGCGCGGCGCGCCGGACCTTGCGCACCAGGGCGAGGTCGGTCTCCATGCCGGTCATCAGCAGCAGGAGCAGGATGCCGAGCTGGGCGATGCCGTCGAGCAGCGCCCGCTGGTCGCGGCCCGGCGGGAACAGCCAGGCCTGCGCCTCCGGCCACGCCGCCCCGAGGAAAGAGGGGCCGAGCAGGATGCCGGCGAGGAGCTGGCCCATCACCGCCGGCTGGCCGACCCGCAGCATCGCCTCGCCGAGCAGGCGCCCGACGGTGAGGAGCAGCACGATCTGGACGACGAGCACGACCTCGGACGGTCCGCCGCCGGTGCCGATCCCGGCAGCCTCGGCGGTGCCCGCGGCGACGGCCAGGGCCGCGGCGAGGACGAGGGACCTCACGCGCCGGGTCCGCCGTGCCGGTTCCGGGGCGAGGGCGCGGAGACCGGGATCAACCCGCACGACACTCTCCGGCACGCTGGTTTCTCGCACGCTGATGTCTCGGGTCCTCGCTTCGCGCGGGCGTCAACCGGGGCGGCCTGGGCGGGTTCCTGGGAGTCGGAGCCCTGAGGTCGGATTTCCCAGGGATCAGCGGGCGGATGCGAGCCGCCCCGCCGCGCTGGCGCGGCGACGCAGAAGGCCGGGCGGGCAGGCGGCGACCGCACGCCGGCGCGGCAGGCGCGGCCGCTCGTCGGCGACGGTCTCGGATTCCGGTCCCGCTGCCGGCGCCCGGCGGTCGAGCTGCGCGACCAGGAAGGCCGCGACCGCCGCGCTCGCGATCCCGACCGCCAGGGCCGCGCAGGTCGCGGCCGCGGGACCGTCCTGGATCAGCCAGGCCGCCGCAGCCAGGCTGCCGGCGATCGCCGCCGTTAGAGTGAAGAACATTCGCTGGCTCCCCGCAGTCGGGGGTTAATGCCTTCGAGCTAGGCCGGTTCACGCCGCCGGGCCGCCATGGTGTGCAGATCCTGAACGGCACTGCGGAAAACCGGGCCAGCCTCTCTTAACGGGTCGGCGCCTAGGATCGCCGATGGTCAACCGTTCCCGAGTTCCGGCCGTGTCCCTGCGTACCAACCTCACCCTCGCGGCGATCGCGAGCCTCGGCTTCGCCACGGTCTGCGCCGTCTGCTCGGCGCAGCTCGACCGGGAGCCGGCGCAAGCCCCGCAACTCGTCGCGGCCGCGAAGCCCGCCCCCCTCGACGAGCCGGTCACCACCGGCTCGATCGTGCCGGCGCCGCCCGCCGCCAAGGTCGCGCGGCTGGCGAAGATCGAGCCGAAACCCGAGCCGAAGAAGGAAGCGAAGAAGCCGAAGGCGGAGCCGGCCCTCGATTCCGAGCGCCTGGCCGCGCTCCTCGCCGAGCCGACGGTGATGAAGCCGAAGCGCTGACGGCCGGCGGTCAGCGACCGCGCAGGGCCCGCAGCGCCGCATGGCCCGACAGGGCGGCGAGACCCAGCGCGATCAGGGCGTTGTAGCCGGCGAGCGAGATCCCGAGGAAGCGCCAGGCCGCCGCGGTGCAATCGACCGGGTGGGTGGCCTGAAGGGTCTTCAGGAAGTCGTCGACGCCGGCCGGCGCCGGGCCGGCACCGCCGCCGCAATCGCTCGGGCCGGGCCAGAAGCCCCATTCGGCCCCGGCATGGTAGGCGCCGAGCCCGGCTCCGACGAGGAGGATCACCGCGACCAGCGCCAGCAGCCCGCCCGCGAGGCGGCGCGGCAGCAGCAGGGCGGCGGCGAGCAGGGGCAGGGCGAGGTAGTAGGGCTGGCGCTCGGTCAGGCAGAGCTTGCACGGCACGTAGCCGAGCCCGTGCTGGAACAGCAGCGCGCCGCCCACCGTGGCGGCGGCGCCGAGGAGCACCAGCAGGGCCGCCGGACGGGGCGCGCCGATCCGCTCGGCGAGGGCGTGGGCCGGATGAGCCATGGCGACGCCTTCAGAACAGGTAGCGGAAGCCGACGAAGCCGAGCACGCCGACCGCGACGGTGACCGCCGCCACGGCGTTCAGGTGCCGGTCCAGGGCCGTGCGGATGCCGACCCCGTAACGGCCGACGAGCCCGGCCAGGATGAAGAACCGCAGGCCCCGGGTGATCAGCGACAGGACGATGAACCAGAACAGGTCGTAGCCGGCAAAGCCCGACGTGATGGTCACGAGCTTGTAGGGGATCGGGGTGAGGCCCTTGAGCAGGATCACCCAATGGCCGTAATGCGCGTAGGCCTCCCGGAAGGCGTCGGCGCCCTTGTCGAGCCCGTAGAGGTGGAAGAGCCAGGCCCCGAGCGAATCGTAGAGCAGCGCCCCGATGGCGTAGCCGGCGATCCCGCCCGCGACCGAACTCAGCGTCGCGATCAGCGCGTAGGTCCAGGCCTTCTCGGGCCGGATCACCACCATCGGCACCAGCATCACGTCGGGCGGGATCGGGAAGAACGAGCTCTCGGCGAAGGAGACCGCGCCGAGCGCGTACGGGGCCGAGGGGCGCGCGGCGAGCGCGAGGATCCACTCGTAGAGGCGGCGCAGCATGGGTCTGGGGGAGCCCGTCCAGGATGAGGTCCGGGCTCTTTGAGCACAGGATTGCGGCGCTGGCGAGAGCGCCGGCGGCCACACCGCCCGAGGGCCACACCACCGAAGGGATGAACCGCTCCGAAGATGGAGCACGCATGAAACAAAGACCGCGGTCGATCCGCAGGGTCCGGGACGGGGCGGGCAGTCCGGGTCGGCGGCACGACTCGGCCGAAAGGATTAGGCCCTCGCGCGAAGTCGGGTTTCTGCTTGACGAAACTGCGCGAATCCGTCCGATCCCTGCCACGATCGTCGATCGTCGATCATCGATCGTATCGAGTGTCAGCATCGAGCTTCACCGAGGCCCCGCGTGATGTCGCCCCTGCGCCCCTTCCTCCTCGTCGCGCTCCTCGCCGCGGGCGCCGCGCCCGCCGCGGCCGACGACCCCGTCGCGCGCTGGCAGCGTGCCGACGCCGCCTGCGCGCTGCCGGCCTCGCCGCTCGCCAACCAGGCCTGCGAGGACCGCGACCGCTCCGCCGCGGCGCTGCGTCGCCAGGGCTGGTGCGAGGCGCGCGCGACGGGCCCCTACGACCATTGGGGCTGGCAGCGTTGCACGCCTGCGGCCACGGCACGGGCGATGCCGCGGCGCCGGGCCCGCCCGCACGCCTGATTCGTCCCGCAAACGGAGGATGCGCCGGCCCCCGGGGTGGTCTTAACCTCCGGATCTCTGGACCTCGACTTCGAGCCCCGCCCGGCCCCCGCCGCGGCGGGGCTTTTCACGCCGCGCGCACGAACCCTCCCCCGCGGAGGGGGGAGGGTTTCCGGGCGGGCCCCGGATTCTCTACACCACCCGCAGCAGCACGTGCTTCTTGCGGCCGAAGGACAGCTTCACCACGCCTTCCGGCGTCACGTCGCCGGTGCCGATCACCGCGCGCTCGTCGGTGACGGGCGCGTCGTTGACCCTGAGCCCGCCGCTCTTCACCTGGCGTCGGGCCTCGCTGGTCGAGGGCACGAGGGCCGCGTGCTCCGGCCCGAAGGCGGAGAGCACGCCGAGGCCCGCCTCGATCGCCGCGCGGGAGACCTCGACGGTGGGCAGGCTCTGGGCGAGCGCGCCCTCCTCGAAGGTGCGCCGCGCCGTCTCGGCGGCGCTCTCCGCCGCCTCGCGGCCGTGGAGCAGGGCGGCCGCCTCGGTCGCGAGCACCTTCTTGGCCTCGTTGATCTCCTGGCCGCCGAGCGCCTCGAGCCGGGCGACCTCGTCGAGCGGCATCAGGGTGAACAGGCGCAGGAAGCGGCCGACATCGGCATCCTCGGTGTTGCGCCAGAACTGCCAGTACTCGTAGGGGCTCAGCATGTCCGGGTTGAGCCAGACCGCGCCGGAGGCCGTCTTGCCCATCTTGGCGCCGGACGCCGTCGTCACCAGCGGGCAGGTCAGGGCGTGGAGCTGCGGCGTGCCGAGGCGCCGGCCGAGATCGATGCCGGTGACGATGTTGCCCCACTGGTCCGAGCCGCCCATCTGCAGCGTCACGCCGTAGCGGCGGTTCAGCTCGGCGAAGTCGTAGGCCTGCAGGATCATGTAGTTGAATTCCAGGAAGGACAGCTCCTGGTCGCGCTCCAGCCGCAGCCGCACGCTGTCCATCGACAGCATCCGGTTGACCGAGAAGTGGCGGCCGATGTCGCGCAGCATCTCGATGTAGTTGAGCGTGGTCAGCCACTCGGCGTTGTCGGCCATCAGCGCGGCGTTCGCGCCGGCACCGAAATCGAGGAAGCGCGAGAAGGTCTTGCCGATCTCGGCCTTGTTGGCCTCGATCTGGTCGAGCGTCAGGATCTTGCGGGTCTCGTCGCGGCCCGACGGGTCGCCGACCCGGGTGGTGCCGCCGCCCATCAGCGCCACCGGCTTGCCGCCGGTCGCCTGGAGCCAGTGCAGCATCATGATCGAGAGCAGGTGGCCGATATGCAGCGACGGCGCCGTGCAATCGTAGCCGACATAGGCCGTCAGCCGGCCCTCGCGGGCGGCCTCGTCCACGCCCGCGAAATCGGAGCATTGGTGGACGTAGCCGCGCTCCAGGAGGACGCGGAGGAAGTCGGAACGCGGCGCGAAGTCGGTGGGCGCGGCCATGGAACTCTCGATCAGTCTCGCGGGTGGGCGACAGCGCGACAGAGCGGCGCCGCCATGCTAGCTCCGTCGGATTCGGAACGGGTCGGTCCATAGCAGCGCCGGCCCCGAAAGGCACGGGGGCTAATCGGCATGACGATGCGGCGGGCGATCGGGCTGATGAGCGGCACCTCCCTCGACGGCGTCGACGTCGCGCTCATCGAGACCGACGGCGAGACCATCCGGGTCGAGCGCAGCCACAACGGCTACCTCGAGCCCCTGGGCCCGACGGGCTACCGCGCCTATTCCGACGACGACCGGGCGCTCCTGCGCCAGGCGCTGATCGACGCGGAGGCCGTGACCGAGCGCAGCGAGCGACCGGGCTGCCTCGCCCAGGCCGAGGAGCTGGTGACGCGGCTCCACGCCGAGGCGGTCGAGAACTTCCTCGCCGAGAACGGCCTCTCCCCCGCCGACATCGACGTGGTCGGCTTCCACGGCCAGACCGTGGTGCACCGGCCCGACCAGAAGATGAGCGTGCAGATCGGCGACGGGGGCGCCTTGAGCCGCCGCCTCGGCATCAAGGTGGTGTCGGACCTGCGCCACGCCGACATCGAGGCGGGCGGGCAGGGGGCGCCGCTGGTGCCCGTCTTCCACCGGGCGCTGGCCCAGGCCTCGGGCTTCACCGAGAGCCTCGGCATCCTCAATATCGGGGGCGTCGCCAACGCGACCCTGATCGCCCGCGACGGCCGCATCCTCGCCTTCGATACCGGGCCGGGCAACGCGCTGATCGACGACTGGATGCGCGAGCGCACCGGCCACGCGCTCGACGACAACGGCCGCACCGCCGCCCGCGGCCGGCCGGACGAGCCGCTGCTCGCCTGGCTCCTGATCCACCCGTTCTTCTCGCGCCGGCCGCCGAAGTCGCTCGATCGCAACTGGTTCTCGCACAAGCTCGCCGGCCAGCTCTCGACCGAGGACGGCGCCGCGACGCTCACCGCCTTCACGGCGCGGGCCGTCGCCCGGGCCCTCGACCACGCTTCCGACCCGCCGGTCCGCTGGATCGTCGCCGGCGGCGGGGCGCGCAACGGCGAGTTGCTGCGCCAGCTCAACTACTTCTTGCGCGCCGAGATCACGACCGCCGACGCCATCGGCTGGTCCTCGGCCTTCCTGGAGGCCCAGGCCTTCGCCTACCTGGCGGTCCGCTCGATCGAGGGGCTGCCGATCACCTTCCCGTCGACGACGGGGGTGAGCGAGGCGATCAGCGGCGGGGTGCTGGCGCGGCCGGAGGCGTAGGGCCGGCCGGTGCGGCACCGCAGGACGTTGCGCGAGGCCCGGTCCCACCGCTAAGCGGGCGCGCATGAGCAGCACCTCCACCCTCGGCCTCGCCCCGCACGCGGCACCCGTCACGGCGGCCCCCCGGTCCCGCCGCGCCGTGCGGACCTGGCTCTTCGTCATGGCCGCCCTGGTGGTGGCGATGGTGGCGGTCGGCGGCGCGACGCGGCTGACCGGCTCCGGCCTGTCGATCACCGAGTGGAAGCCGGTCACCGGCGCGATCCCGCCGCTCTCCGGACACGCCTGGGCCGAGGAATTCGCCAAGTACCAGGCGACGCCGCAGTACCGGCTGCTCAACCAGGGCATGACCCTGTCGGAGTTCCAGTTCATCTACGGCTGGGAATGGGGCCACCGGCTGCTCGGCCGGCTGATCGGCTTCGCGTTCTTCCTGCCGCTGCTGTTCTTCTGGTGGCGCGGCCAGCTCGACCGGCGCCTGTCCCTGAGCCTCCTCGGCCTCGGCGTGCTCGGCGGCCTGCAGGGGGCGGTCGGCTGGATCATGGTCGCGTCGGGCCTGCAGCCGGGCATGACCGCGGTCGCGCCGGTCAAGCTCGCCCTGCACCTGACGCTGGCGAGCGCGATCTATGCCGGCCTCGTCTGGCTCGCCTCCGGCCTCGACCGGCGGCGCGACGAGGTCGTGCCGGCCCGGATCTCCGGCAGCGCGCTCGCCCTGATGGCCCTGGTGCTGGTGCAGATCGCGCTCGGCGGCCTCGTCGCCGGCGCAAAGGCGGGGCTGACCTACAACACCTGGCCGCTGATGGACGGCGCCCTCGTCCCGGCCGGCCTGTTCTCCGGCACGCCGTGGATCGAGAACTTCGTCGACAACGTCACCCTGGTGCAGTTCAACCACCGGCTGACCGCCTACGCGCTGCTGATCCTCAGCCTCCTCCACGCCGTCGACGTCCGGCGCACCGCACCGGGCACCGGCGCGGCGCGGCGGGCCACGGCGCTCGGCGGCCTCGTCGCCGCGCAGGCGACGCTCGGCATCGTCACGCTGCTGCTCGTCGTGCCGCTCTGGGCGGGCCTGATGCATCAGGTCGCCGCGATGCTGGTTCTCGGCATGGCGACGGCGCATGCCCGGCTCTGCCGCCCGCCGAGGCCGACCGCCCTGCGCGTCGTCTGAGCGCGGCCGGGAACGTTCGTCCTACGTTCATGCTTCCAGCTTAACTTGGATCGACCGGGAGGACCCTTCCGGCTCCCGAGAGCGGAGGCCCGATGTCCGTGCAGGAGCAATCCCTGACCGCGTCCCCAGCCTTGAATGCACGCTTCGCCCCCGACGGCCGGCCCCTGAGCCTCGCCTGGACCTACACGCCGCGCGAATTGCTGGCCGACGGCGTCGTCCACGTGGTCGGCGTGAGCCTCGGCGTGATCGGCGCCCTGGCGCTGACGATCAGCGCCGCCCTGTCGAACCTCGCCCCCTCCGAGAAGGTGGCGGTCGGCGTCTACGCCGCCGGGCTCGTGGCGATGCTCGGCACCTCGGCGGCCTACAACATGTGTCCCGTCGGCCGGCTGAAATGGCGCCTGCGCCGGGCCGACCACGCCACCATCTTCCTGATGATCGCTGGCACCTACACGCCGCTCGTCACGCTCGTCGGCACCGACACCTTCGCCTTCGGCCTGCTCGCCGGGATCTGGCTGGTGGCGGCGGCGGGCGCCGCCGTGAAGCTGACCCTGCCCGGGCGCTTCGACCGGCTGGCGATCGCCCTGTACCTGGCCCTCGGCTGGAGCGGCATCATGGCCTACGAGTCGGTCATCGCCGCTCTGTCGCCGCCGGCCCTGTGGCTGCTCGGCGCCGGCGGCCTGCTCTACTCGCTGGGCGTGATCTTCCACGTCTGGCGGCGCCTGCCGTTCCAGAACGCCATCTGGCACGGCTTCGTGCTGGCGGCGGCGGCCTGCCATTACGGCGCGGTTTTCCGCAGCGTGCTCGACGTCGGGGCGTGAGCCCGGGGGCGTATCGGTGATCCGCCCACGCGACGCCTACGCCGATCTTGAACGCCGCAGGTTCATCATGGCTGCCAGCATATCCGCGGGTTCCCACGGCTTCGGCATGTAGACCGCGTGATCCGGTAGGGCCGCATCGGAGTCTCGATGGGAGGTCACCAGCACGCATGTGTCCGGCCAGTTCCGCCTCACGATCTGGGCGAGCGCTTCACCGTCCATGCCGCTCGAAAGGTCCATATCGGCGAACAGCAGGGCGACGTTAGAACCATGGAGGCACATTTGCTCCAGGGCATCCTCGGCGTTGCCGCACGCAATCACTTTGAGGCCACTGTCCTCGATGATCGCGGCCGCGAGGCCGCGCGCGTCCTCGTCGTCTTCCACGACCACGGCGATCGAGGTAGGCGTGACGACAGTGCCGGTCAGGGCCGTTTCCGTCACCTCACGGGGAGGGGATGCTGTCTCCGTTCGCGTGTGGCGCTCCCTGCGCCGTTCGGCTCGGATTCCCCTCCCGTGCGAGGCGTCCTGGTGTAGCCAGGTCAGCGCCGGCTGAGCACGCTCCTCGTCGGAGAGGCGGTGCTCGGGCGGCAGCAACTCGTCGGCCGCATCGTGAGCACTTGCGGGCGCGCGCCCCGGAGAAGCCTCATAGACGATGACGGTGTCGGCCTGATCCTGTTTCGTCTTGCGCGGCATGGACTCACTCGTCGAAGCTGCGGGCCAGCCTCTCGCGATGGCGCGGGTTGGTCAGATCCAAGTGACCATACCAGCCCGATCCCGCAAGGAGGCGCTTACCGTGCGGCGTTCCATCGGCGCCGGTCAGGGAGGCCAGATTGTACATGAGGTCTTCGTCACTGCTGGCACAGGCTGCCCTCTGAGCGGCGCCTAACAGCGGTGAGGCCGGCTCGTCCGAGAACGCTGCCGCCAAGGCCGCGCGAACGTGACGCGCGTCGTTCACAACGAATCCAAGTCGCGCCCAGGCGTAGCCTCCGACGGTCAGATTTGCGTGAACGTCGATTCGGACGATGTCGAGGCGATCGTAGACTTCGAGGCTCGCCCGCAGCATTCGCCGGGCGCCACCGCCGCCCTGGTAGCGGCTGGAAATCGCGAAATAGGCATGTTCGACATCCCAAGCGCCATCTCCACGCTGCGAGAAGCGACGCTCGATCTCGACCGCGTCCTGCGTTTCGCGGCAGTTCGTGGCGACGATCACGATGGCGCCGTCATCCGCATCGTGGTTCCAGATAACGCGCAGAGGCTCTTCATCGGGCGCACCTGCGAGGAGCGCGGACGAGACACGTCGCGCGTGCTCCTCATCGGTGAGCAACCCCCGGCCGAAAACCAACGGGTCTATCTGGAGCGAGTCGAGTGACAGGTCGCGTGCCGCGGCTCGCCCCTGCCATGACGTCCGCTCGATCGGCACGAAAACAAACCTCACGTCGGAGTCGGGCAACGCGATCCTGCCCGTGTCTCGCATCTGACGCAACGGTACGCTTGGCATTCCGCCGTCGAGCAGAGTGCCGACCGCAGCTCAGAACGGCGTGTAGTCCCCGCCGTCGGTGATCGTGTCGAGCGCCCGCTCGATCGACGTCACGGCGTCCAGCACCATCTGCACCGTGCGCTCGGTCTCGCCCCGCGGGCGGCCGAGGAAGGCGGCGCGGGCGCCGATGTCGTGCAGCTGCTCGGCGATCGTCACCAGGTCGGAGACGACCGTCGCGGTGGCGCGGGCGGCGGCATCGGGCGCCGGACGCGGGCGCAGCAGGGGAACGACGTTGCTCATCGGCCCGGACTCTCGCGCAAAGCTCCCGACTCCGCCAGCCGGAGAATCGCGGCCCTCCACACATTCCGCCAGGAGCGGCGCGGGGGGCACAGGGGAGGGGTTTGCGGCGGCGGCGGGCGTCGCCGCCTTGACGGCCGGGCGGGAGGCGGGCACCCCGGCTGCTCCGTCGGCGCCGGAAGCCCGGCCCGGCCGCCCGAGAATCAGGACCGATCCATGCGTTTCCTCCAAGCCGCCGCGGCGCTCACCCTCGCCTGCCTCGCGGCCGCCTGCACCAGCGCCGGCGACCCGCGCGGCACCGGCCTCGCCGAGACCTTCGACACCAAGAACTACGTGCGCTCCAACGACACCAACGGGACGCAGCGCCGGCCCGACGTGAACCGCGCCTTCACCCAGCCGTCGATCCCGAGCATCTCGAACCGCGGCTTCTGACGAGGGATCCGGCGGCCTCGGCCGCCGGTTCGCTCAGCGCCCGCGGAACAGCGGGTGCTCGACCTTGTCGCCCGGGTGCAGCCCGAGGCGCGCGGCGGTGCCGGCGTTGAGCTCGAGCACGCCCAGCACCGGCTCGCCGGAGTCGATGGTGCGGGTCGAGAGCGGCTCGGTATCGGCCGCGATGCGCGCCACCGTGCCGTTCGGCCGGATGAACAGCATGTCGAGCGGCAGGTAGGTGTTCTTCATCCACATCGCCACCGGGGCGTTGCGCTCGAAGTCGAACAGCATGCCGCGGTCCGGCGCCATGGCGCGGCGGAACATCAGCCCCTGCGCCCGTCCGGCATCGTCGCGCATCACCTCGACCTGGAAGGTGTGGCGGCCGGAGCGCGAGACGATGGTCAGCGGCTCGAACGGACCGTCGGCGAAGGCCGGCGAGGCCAGGGCCGGGAGGAGCAGGAACAGGAGCGCGGCGAGGAGCCGGCGCGGCGAGGCGGCGAAAGCCGGAGCGGCCCGAGGCCGTGCGAAGCGGAGCGACATGAGGCGTGAGCTAGCGCATGACCCGGCGAAAGGGATGGGGGAGCCGCCGCCGGAAACAGAGGCGAATCGAAAATGTGATCGGTCGGGCGAGGCGGGTCAGTGCGACGACGGCGGTCCGCCCTCGGCCATGCGCACCTCGGCGGCCATCAGGCCCTTCGAGCCGTCGCCGTAGCGCACCATGACGTGCTCGCCGGGCTTCAGCTCGGCGATGCCGTAGCGCCGCAGGGTCTCCATGTGGACGAAGATGTCCGGGGTGCCGTCGCCGCGGCTCAGGAAGCCGAAGCCGCGCAGGCGGTTGAACCACTTCACCACCGCCATCTCGAGCCCGCTGGTCGGCACCACGGTGACGTGGGTGCGCGGCATCGGCAGCTCGGCCGGGTGGGTCGCGGTGGACTGGTCGAGGGAGACCACCCGGAAGGCCTGCCAGCCGCGGGGGCGCTGCACCGCCTCGACCACGATCCGCGCCCCCTCGCTGGCGCCCTGGTGGCCGTCGCGGCGCAGGCAGGTGACGTGGAGCAGCACGTCCGGCGCGCCGCTGTCCGGCACGATGAAGCCGAAGCCCTTGGCGACGTCGAACCACTTGATGCGGCCGCTGACCTCGACGAGTTCGGTCGGGCGATCCGCCGTCGCGTCGAGCCCGGACCGGGTGTCGCGCGCGCCCTCCTCGAAGGCGCCCACCAGCCGTTCCCCGGCCGGGGCTGAACCGAACTCGTCCGACATCGTAAGCAACCCACTCGAATCGCGTCGCGCGCTTCACCGCCAGATTAACAAAGTCATGACTTCGGGGAAGCCCAAATCCGCCGAGTTGAGACACCTTCGTCGGCATGTCCCTCGCCGAATTCGCCTCGCCGGCGCGCATTCTGCAATCCCGGCAGGCAGACGGCGGGGCGCGCCCCCTTGCGGTTGCGGCGCCCTCGCAGGCCCCGCCGCCGCCTCTGCGCGTTTTCGCCGCAGGCGCGGCACGGGCCGCCGGCTCGGCTATGACGGCGACCGTGACGCCGTCCCGGAGAACCGCGATTCAGACCCCCTCGATCCCCGTCCGCCGCCTCGCGATCGTCGACCTCGCCCGCGCCGTCGCGCTCCTGGCGATGGCCCTCTACCACCTGACCTGGGATCTCGGCTTCCTGCGGTTGACCCCCGAGAACGCCGCCCTGTCGCCCATCGGCCGCCTGGCGGCGCACGGCATCGCCGGCAGCTTCCTGGTGCTGGTCGGGATCAGCCTGGTCCTGGCGCGGGGCCGCGGCGGCTGGCGCTCCTATCTCCTGCGGCTCGGGCGCATCGCCGCGGCGGCCGGGGCGATCTCGCTCGCGACGCTGTGGCTGTTTCCCGAGTCGTGGATCTTCTTCGGCATCCTGCACTGCATCGCCCTGTCGAGCGTGCTGGCGCTGCCGGCGCTCGCGGCGCCGCTGCCGCTGGTCTGGGTCGGGGCCGCCCTCGTCCTCGCCGGGCCGGCGCTCGCCGCGGCGGCCGGGGCGCCGGCCATCCTCGACGCGCCGGGCCTGCTCTTTCTCGGCCTCGGCTCCGTGGTGCCGACCACGAACGACTACGTGCCGCTGTGTCCCTGGTTCGGTTGCGTGCTCGCCGGGATCGGGCTCGGCCGGGCGGCCGGCCCGCGTCTCGCGGCCTCGCGCCTCGGGGCGTGGGTGCCGCGCCGGCGGATCGGGCGGCTCGCGGCGGCGGCCGGGCGGCACAGCCTCGCGGTCTATCTCGTGCACCAGCCGGTGCTGCTCGGGCTGCTCTACGGGGTCGCGGCGCTCACCGGGCCGCATCCGCGGGCGGGGGAGGCGCAGTTCCTGCGCGATTACCGGGCGACTTGCGCCGAGGCCGGCGGCGGCGCGGCGGCCTGCCGGGTGGCGGCGCGCTGCGCCCTGGTACGCCTGCGCGAGGAGGGCCTGTGGCGGATGGGCGGCAGCTTCACGGCGGAGGAGCAGGCCCGCGCGATCGCGGCGTCGCGGACCTGCTTCCGGGCGGTGGGCGGGCGCTGATCCCGCCCTCGGGCATCAATCCTTGGCGCGCTCGACGTAGGCGCCGTCCGCCGTCATCACGACGATGCGGGTGCCGGTGCCGATATGCGGCGGCACCAGGGTGCGCACCCCGTTCGAGAGCGTGGCGGGCTTGTAGGACGACGACGCGGTCTGGCCCTTGGTCACCGGCTCGGTGTCGGTCACCTCGAGGGTGACGCGCTGCGGCAGCTCGAGCGCCAGCGGCACGCCGTTATGGGTCGAGAGCATCACCGCCATGCCCTCCTGCAGGTAGGGGGCCATGTCGCCGATCACGTCCTGCGGCACCGCGAGCTGCTCGTAGGATTCCGGGTTCATGAAGTGGAACCCCTCGCCGTCGCTGTACAGGAAGGTGTGCTCCCGGTCCTCGACGTAGGCGCGCTCGACCTGCTCGGTGGTGCGGTAGCGCTCCGAGACCTTCACGCCGTCGGTGATCCGGCGCATGTCGAGCTGGGTGACCGGGGTGCCCTTGCCGGGGTGGATGTTCTCGGCGGAGAGGATCACGTAGAGCCGGCCGTCCTTGTCGACGACGTTGCCTTTGCGGAGAGAGCTGGCGATGACCTTCGGCACGGGGCGAATCCTGGAGTGAAGCGTTGACAGAGAGCGGCGGCGTCCGCCAAGCCGCGGATTGCGAGCGCCGCGCCGGCAGAGGATGCCTTCCGGCCCGCCCTATCGCATCTCAGGCGCGACCGCCAGTCGCCCGCCACCCGATGATCCGGCCATGACCTCCGCCTCGCCCCCCGCCTCGCCCTGGTGGGCTCCCCACGTCCATGCCGACCGCCGGCCGCGGCTGCTGGCCCGCAACCGCATCGCCGCGTCGCTGCGGGCCTGGTTTTCGGAGCGCGACTTCGTCGAGGTCGAGGCCAGCGCCCTCCAGGTCTCGCCCGGCAACGAGACGCATCTCTCCGCCTTCGCCACCACGGCGCTCGGGCCGGACGGGCTGCCGCATCCGTTCTACCTGCACACCTCGCCGGAATTCGCCTGCAAGAAGCTCCTGGCGGCGGGTGAACCCCGGCTGTTCAGCCTCGGCCCGGTCTACCGCAACCGCGAGCGCGGGGCCCTGCACCACCCGGAATTCACCATGCTCGAATGGTACCGGGCGGGGGAGACCTATGACGGCCTGATGCGCGACTGCGCCGACCTCCTCGCCCTCGCGGCCGAGCGGGCGGGCGCCGCGACCTTCGCCTGGCGCGGGATCGAGGCGGACCCGTTCGCGGCTCCGGAGCGCCTCGCCGTGGCCGAGGCCTTCCGGCGCCATGCCGGCATCGACCTCCTGGCGACGGTGGCGCCGGATGCGAGCACCGACCGCGAGGCGCTCGCCGCCGCGCTCGCGGCGGCCGGCATCCGCACCGCCCCCGACGACACCTGGGCCGACCTGTTCAGCCGCGTGATGGTCGAGCGGGTCGAGCCGGCGCTCGGCCGCGGCCGGGCGACGATCCTGTGCGAGTACCCGATTCCGGAAGCGGCGCTCGCCCGGCCGAGCCCCGCCGATCCGCGGGTGGCGGAGCGCTTCGAGCTCTATTGCTGCGGCGTCGAGCTCGCCAACGCCTTCGGGGAATTGACCGACGCCGACGAGCAGCGCCGCCGCTTCGCCGCCGAGATGGACGAGAAGCAGCGCGTCTACGGCGAGCGCTACCCCCTCGACGAGGATTTCCTGGCCGCGCTCGCGCGGATGCCGGAGGCGAGCGGCATCGCGCTCGGCTTCGACCGGCTGGTGATGCTGGCCACCGGCGCGCGCCGGATCGAGGACGTGATCTGGACGCCCGTCGCCCAATACCCCCGCGCCGACTACCCCCGCGCCGAGGATCTCCGGTGAGCGGGCCGATCCGCGGCGCGGGCGGCCTCGTCGATCACGGCCTGGTCCGGGCGGAGCGGCTCCCGGCGCTCGAGCGGGTGGCGGCGCGCTACGCCGTGTCGATCACGCCGGAGATCGCCGACCTGATCGCCGAGGCGGATGACGGAATCGGCCGCCAGTTCGTGCCGCGGGACGAGGAACTCGTCACCGCCCCGGAGGAGCGGGCCGACCCGATCGGCGACGACACCCACTCGCCCCTGCCCGGCATCGTCCACCGCTATCCCGACCGCGTGCTCCTGAAGCCGCTCCACGTCTGCCCGGTCTATTGCCGGTTCTGCTTCCGGCGCGAGGTGGTCGGGCCGGCGGGGCAGGGCAGCCTCACCGACGCCGAGCTCGACGCGGCGCTCGCCTACATCGCCGACCGTCCGGAAATCTGGGAGGTGGTGGTCACCGGCGGCGACCCCCTGGTGCTCTCGCCCCGGCGGCTCGGCCGCATCGCCGCCGCGCTGAGGGACCTCCCGCATGTCCGGGTGCTGCGGCTCCATACCCGCGTGCCGGTCGTCGATCCGGGCCGGATCGACGCCGACCTGATCGCGGCCCTCAAGGAATTCGGGGGCGCGGTGTTCGTCGCGCTCCACGCCAACCATCCGCGGGAATTCACCGCCGGCGCGCGCGGGGCGATCGCCCGGCTGGTCGATGCCGGGATCCCGATGGTGAGCCAGTCGGTGCTGCTCGCCGGGGTCAACGACGACCCCGACACGCTCGCCGCCCTGATGCGGGCCTTCGTCGAGAACCGGATCAAGCCCTACTACCTGCACCACGGCGACCTCGCCCCGGGCACCGGCCACCTGCGCACCACCCTCGATCACGGCCAGGCGCTGATGCGATCCTTGCGCGGCCGGGTCTCGGGCCTGGCGCAGCCGGCCTACATCCTCGACATCCCCGGCGGATACGGCAAGGTGCCGGTGGGACCGGGCTACCTGACCGGCGGTCCCGCGGGCTGGACGGTCACCGATCCGACGGGCCGGGCGCATGCCTACCCGCCGAGACCTGAGGAGGAGACGCCATGCGCAGGCTCTGGGGACGACTGAGCTCGGTCAACGTGCAGAAGGCGGTATGGAGCCTGGAGGAGCTGGGCCTGCCCTACGAGCGGGTCGAGGCCGGCGGCGCCTTCGGGCGGGTCCGCGATCCGGACTACGTCGCGCTCAACCCGAACAGCCTCGTGCCGGTGATGGAGGAGGACGGCTTCGTCCTGTGGGAATCGAACGCGATCCTGCGCTACCTCGCCCGCGGCCACGGTGCGGGAAGCCTGTGGCCGGAGGATCCGCAGGAGGCGGGCCGCGTCGACCAATGGCTCGACTGGCAGGCGACCCGGTTCACGCCCTCGACCCGGGACGCATTCTGGCAGACCGTGCGCACCGCGCCCGAGCAGCGCGACCGGGCCGCCATCGACCGCTCGGTCGCGGCGTCCGAGGACTGCGCGGCGATCCTCGACGCGCACCTGATGGGACGTCCGTTCCTGGTCGGCGACCGCTTCTCCGCGGCCGACATCGCGGTCGGCGCCGCGGCGCATCGCTGGCTCCACCTCGACGTGCCGCGCACCGAGCGGCCGGCGCTGCGCTCATGGTACGAGCGGATCAGGGCGCGGCCGGCGGCCGACGTGGCGCTGCCGCCGTTGAGCTGAGCCGCAGCCGTGGCCATGCGTTGACGGCGTGGCCGTCCGGCCCCGGATCGGCTACGTCTGGTCCCGTTTCCCTCCCCACGCCCCCGAAGGCCCGATGCCGCTCGACAAGACGCTCCTCGACGCCCTGCAGGCCGTCACCACCGCCACCCTCACCACGGTGCTCCTGAAGAAGGGCATCCGCCGCTGCTGGATGCGCGGGCCGATGCCGCGCTTCGCCGCCGGGCAGCGGGTGGTCGGCCCGGCCTTCACCCTGCGCTTCGTCCCCGCCCGCGAGGATCTGGCGACCCCCGAATCCTGGTCGAGCCCGACCTCGACCCGCGCGGCGATCGAGGCGATGCCCGAGGGCTGCATCGCGGTGGTCGACGCGATGGGGGTGCAGGATGCCGGCATCTTCGGCGACATCCTGTGCGCCCGGATGAAGAAGCGCGGCGTCGCGGCGCTCGTCACCGACGGCGTCGTGCGCGACGGCGAGGGCGTGGACGGCACCGGCCTGCCGGTCTGGTGCTCCGGCGTCGCGGCCCCGGCCTCGGTGGCGGGCCTGACCTTCGTCGGCTGGGGCGAGCCGGTCGGCTGCGGCGGCGTCGCGGTCTATCCCGACGACATCGTGGTGGCGGACGGCGACGGCGCGGTGCTGATCCCGGCGGCGCTGGCCGAGGAGGTGGCGCTCGCCGCCGTCGAGCAGGAGCGCCTCGAGCTCTGGATCATGCGCGAGGTCGACAAGGGGCTGCCGCTGCCGGGCCTCTATCCGCCGAACGCCGAGACCCGCGCCCGCTACGAGGCCGAGACGAACAAGGCCTGATTCCCATCCGGGCCGGGATCCTCCCGGTGTTCTTCGTGCTCTCGAAGGTGCTGTGGTTCCTCGCGGCGCCGTCGAACCTGCTCCTGCTCCTGGTTCTCGCAGGGGCAGGGCTCGGCCTGCGCTGGCCGCATCTCGGCTTCGGGACCTGCGCCGCCGCCGGGCTCATGCTCCTCGTCGGCGGCGTCTCGCCGCTGGCCTCCCTGGTCTTCGGCCCGCTCGAGAACCGTTTCCCCGAGTTCCGCGACGACGGCGCCCCGGTCGCCGGCATCGTGGTGCTGGGCGGGGCGGTCGAGACCGGGCTGTCTTCCGCCCGCGACCAGCTCGTCGTCAACGACGCCGGCGAGCGCATGATCGCGCTCGGCGACCTCGCGCGGCGCCATCCGCAGGCGGTCGTGGTCTTCTCCGGCGGCTCCGGCCGGCTCACCGGCGACGGCGCCGTGTCCGAATCGGCGATCGTGCGCCGTCACGCCGCGTCCCTCGGCGTGTCGCCGGAGCGGATCACCTACGAGGACCGTTCCCGCAACACCCGCGAGAACGCCGCCTTCAGCGCCGAGCTGGTCAAGCCGAAGCCCGGCCAGCGCTGGCTCCTCGTCACCTCGGCCTGGCACATGCCGCGGGCGATGGGCTGCTTCCGGAAGGCCGGCTTCGCGGCGACCGCCTATCCGGTCGATTACCGCACCGGCCCCGGCGCCGTCGCGCTCCACTCGACGGCGGGAGACGGGTTGTTCGAACTGGACGTCGCGGTGCGCGAATGGCTCGGCCTCGTGGCGTACCGGGCGTCCGGGTACACGGAGACGGTGTTTCCGGGGCCGTGAGGCGCCGGAGCATCGCCCGATCGCGCTGCGACAGGGTCCGCGGCACGCCTGATCCGGCCGCGTTGCCGGCCCCTTCCACTCGCAAGCTCGTCCGCGTTTGCAACGACGAAGCGGAAACCTCTCCGCCGTAAACAACGACTCGGGATCCGGTCCATCGCCCTAGACGTCCAGCCCCCGCGCCGCAAGTTCCCGGCGGAGCCCGTCGGCCGACATAAAATGATGGGCCTGGAGCCCCGCCGCCCGCGCTCCTGCGACGTTCTCAGACAGATCGTCGACGAACAGTACAGCCGAGGGCTTCACAGCGAGGGCTGCGAGGCAGCGGCGATAGCAGACGATGTTGGGCTTCGCCGCGCGAAACGAGGCCGCTGCGTAGATCCTGTCCCCGAACAGGGGCCGGAGTTCCGGGCAGATGACGTTGATGTTCTCGGTCAGCAATTCCGAGTTGTTTGTCAGGATCGCGACAGCCTTCAAGGTCCGCAGCCGTTCTACCAGCGCGAGGACCTGATCATCGGGCGCGACCGCAGCGCGACGCGCCTCCAGCCACTCCTCCAGGCTGACCGGATAACCGATGCGGTCGCCGAAGGCCTGAAGATAGGCCTGCGGCCCGAGAGCCCCGCTATCCCCCAGATGTTCCAGACCACTGTCCCAGATCGCGGCGTAGATGTCGTCGGCTGGCAGCCCGGTGATCTCCGACAGGCGATCGACGCGCCGACGGCGGTCATAGTGGTAGAGAACGTTGTCGAGGTCGAACAGGATGAGTTCGATGTCGTCGACCATAACTCATCACCTCTGCGCTGAGGCACCCGAGAATTGCGGAAGCCCTGAACTGCCCGCCGATGACATCGGAAACGGCTCCGGACGCTCAGTCAAGCTCGCTGATCCGGGACCCGTCCTCGCGACAAAACCGAAATCGGCTGCGGTGGCACGGCCACGGCGCCGGTTGCGAGCCGCGCCTCGCACGGCCAGACCGATCGGGGTTAGCCTCGGAGCATGGCCCGGTTACGGTGCCATCGGACAAAGCTCTACCGCGGCAGCGACAGCCGGTAGATCCCGCGGAAATCGTCCGGATCGTCCACCACCTTACCCTTGCGCAGGATGGCGATGCGGCCCTCCTTCATCAGCCGTACCGCTTGGCGGCGGACCGGCTGCATCAGCGGGCCCCAGCCGTCCGGATGGGGCCCGCCGAGCGCCCGGGCGACCTCGGACGGGCAGACGGTCTTGTCGGCGCCGCGCTCGGTGACGAGGCGCATCAGGGTGAGCTCGAGCTCGAAATCGTCAGGGATCATCGTGGTCCTGCAGGGCCCGGCGGGCGTCGGAGGCGAACTGGCGCTGCCACATCACGGTCAGCACCATCGCGGTGGTGGCGAACAGCACGGCGGCGCTGACGAACCATCCGAGATACGCCAGGGCGAAGAAGAACGCACGCTGCCCGCGGTTGAAGTGGCCGCCCGCCACCACGTTCATCGCGGCGGCCCGCCGTGCCGCCCGCTCGATCGCCACCGGATCGCCGTCCCGCGGCGGCACCGCGCCGATCAGGATCGCGCCGTAATTGAACAGCCGGTAGGCCCAGGCGAACTTGAAGAAGGCGTAGACGAAGATCAGCGCGAGGCCCGCGACCTTGATCTCCCACACCGCCCGGGTCATCGGCGCGCCGAACGGCAGGGTGGAGAACAGCGTGAGCGCGTCGTCGGTGGAGCGCGACAGGGTGAGCGCGCTGCCGAGGGCGATCAGCGCCGTCGAGGCGAAGAAGGCGGTGCCGTTCTGCAGCGAGGCGTTGATGGTGGTGTCGACGACCCGGTTCTCGCGCACGATCTGCTGGTCGGCCCAGGCGTGGCGGTAGCGGTTCATCATGCCGTTGAGGCTGCGCTTGCCGCCCGACAGGTGCTCGACCGCGTAGGAATAGCCCCACCACGCCGAGAGGAAGCAGAGCAGGGCGGCGAGGTCGAGGAACGAGAAGCTGCTGAGGCCCAGATCCGGGTGCATGCCGGCCCCCGTCAGGCCGTCGGCAGGATCTGCACGCCGCGCGCGCCGGCGGGCGCCGGCACGGCGTCGTCGACCGTCAGATCCTCGACCCGGGCCCCGGGCGGCCCCTGCCGGCAGGCCTCGATCATCGCCGCGACGGCCTCGGCCGACCCGGCGAGACGGGCCTCGACGCTGCCGTCTCGGCGGTTGCGCACGGTGCCGGACAGGCCGCGCGCCTCGGCGACGCCCTTCGTCCAGGCCCGGTAGCCGACGCCCTGGACCCGGCCCCGGACGATGATTGCCACGCTGCGGTGCCCGCTCACGACCGCCCGCTCCCAGAATGAGTTCCGCTGGGGCGGCTCTAGAGCATTTCGCCGCGCGAGGGGAGGGCGTCGGGCGCGTGAGGCGTCAGGCGCTCGCCGCCACGAGCGGGCGGATCGCGGCCGGGCGGGGCGCCGGGGCGCGGGGGCGCACCAGGTCGGCGAGCGGCACGAAGGCGTCCGGCGCGGCGCCGCCGACCCGCGTGCCGAAGCCGAGGGCGAAAGAGAGGGTGAGCTTGCGGTCCGGCGCGATGCCGAAGGCTTCGAGCGCCGCCGAGAACGCCTCGCGGAAGCTGCGCACCCCGCACCAGCTCTTCTCCGAGAGGTGGAGCGGCCATTCCCAGTGGCCGTCCGGCCGCCGCGCGTTCAGGGCGTCGCGATCGATGAAGTAGCCGGTGTCCCGGTGCTCGAGACCGTCCGCGAGGAGGCGCCAGTCCCGGTTCTCGAACAGCGGGGCAGCCTCGGCCGCGACGTCGTCCAGGCGGGTGGTCTCCATGCGGGTCTCCCAGGGTTCCGCCGCGACGCCGCGCCGCCTCCCGGACCGGCCCATCGTGTGGAACATTTCCGGAACACTGGTCTGATTTGCACAGGTCGTCAACAGGTTTCGAAGATCTCTTCCGAAGACCCCCGCCCCGCGGCGGGCGGCGTTGCCAAAGCGGCGGCGCGGTGCCACCTGAGGCGGGACGAGCACGAGGAGCGATATGGAGCGCAGCCGCAAGGGTCAGGAGACGGGGCGGGATACCGGTTCGCGCGAGACCGGCTCCGACGTCGAGGCGCTGAAGCGGCTCGAGGCGTTGCAGCCGGCCTTCGAGCGCCTGCGCGCCGACCGCATCCGGGCCGAGAGCGACGTCGAGCGCCTGACCGCGGAACTCGCCGCCGCCCGGGCCCAGGCCCGCGAGGAGCTGGGCACCGACGACGAGGCCGAGATCCACCGGATGATCGAGGAGGCCCGGGCCGAGAATGCCCGCCGGGTCGAGGATTTCGCCCAGGCCCTGCGGGCGGTCCAGGACCGGCTGGCCGCCCTCGATGCGGGGCGCTGAGACGCCCGTGACCCCGCTCGACATCCAGGACGCGCTCGCCCGCGCCGGCCGCCTGCTCGCGCGGCTCGAGGCGACGCGCGACCGCGACCGCGACGCGCTGGCGGCGCGGACGAAGGCGGTGGCCGCCGCCAAGGGGCGGCTCGCCCAGCGCGACGCGATCGACACCTACCTGCGCGACCTGCAGCAGGACGCCAACCGGCGCAGCGTCGCGACCTTCGAGACCCTGCTCACCGCCCTCGTCCAGGAGGTGCTGCCCGGCGAAAAGCCGGTGCGGCTCGACCTCACCACCGAGCGCGGGCTTCCGGCCCTCGATATCGGGGTCGAGCGCCCGGACGGCGGCCGCGAGGACGTGCTGGAGGACAATGGCGGCGCCATGACCAACGTGGTCGGGATGGCGCTGCGCCTGATCGCCGTGGTCAAGTCCGGCCTCGGCCGCTTCCTCGCCCTCGACGAGGCCGATTGCTGGATCGCGCCCGAGCGGGTGCCGGCCTTCTACCGGGTGCTCGACGACGGCGCCGCGCGGCTCGGCGTGCAGTGCCTGGCGATCTCCCACCACGACGTCGCCGGCTTCGAGGCCGGGCTGACGGTGAGCCGGATCGCCGGGCGGCCCGAGACCGGCGTCGTCATCGACGGGCCGGCCGCGGCCTGCGCCGCCGCGTGGCGGCCCGGGATGCCGGGCTTCCGCTTCGTGCGCCTCGTCGACGTGCAGGGCTTCGCCGACGCGACCCTGCCGCTCTCGCCCGGCGTCAACGCCCTCGTCGGCCCGAACAACCACGGCAA
The DNA here is from genome assembly GCF_001653715.1 of Methylobacterium platani. Taxonomy (GTDB): domain Bacteria; phylum Pseudomonadota; class Alphaproteobacteria; order Rhizobiales; family Beijerinckiaceae; genus Methylobacterium; species Methylobacterium platani. The sequence goes on along the minus strand of NZ_LWHQ01000034.1, from coordinate 89,407 downwards.
GTCGACGGTGATCCGGGCGCTCCGGGCGGTGTTCTACGGCGAGGTGCGCGACAGCCTGGTGCGGGCCGGCGCGAGCGCCGCCCGGGTCGAGATCGGCGTCGCCGGGGGCCGGGTGCTCCGTTACGTCCGCCAGCCGAAGCGCACCCCGGTCAACCTGTGGTCGCTGCACGAGGCCGACGGGGCGCTGGTCCAGGAGGACGGCACGACCTTCGAGACCGGCGGCCGCGACGTGCCGGCCTGGGTCGAGCGGCTGTTCGGCATCACCCGGGTCGAGGAGCTCGACGTCCACGTCGCGCACCAGAAATTCCCGGTCTTCCTCCTCGGCGAGAAGCCGGCGCGGCGCTCGGCGGTGCTGTCGATCGGCCGCGAGGCCGGGCTGATCCGCGACATGCAGGCGCTCCAGCGCGAGCGCGTCACCGAGGACCAGCGCACGACCCGCGAGGGCGAGCGCGAGATCGCCCGCCTGCGCGAGGCCCTCGCCGGCCTCGACGGGCTCGACGCCCTGGCGGCGGCGCTCCACGACCTGCAGGCCCGCGCCCTCGCCCTCGCGGGGGAGGCTTCGCGCCTGCGCGAGCGCGAGGCCCTGGCCGACCGCCTCGCCCGGGCCGGGCGCCTCGCGACCGGCGCCGCCGCCCGGGCCCGGGCGCTGGCCGACCTGCCGGGGCCGGAGGCCGGCGCGGAGCTTGGGCGCCGCCTCGCCGAGGCGCGCCACCGCCAGATTGTGGGGCGGCGCGTTCTCACGACGGCCGCCGACCTCGCCGGCGCGGCCGGGCGGGCCGCCGCCCTCGCCGGCCTGCCGCCGGAGGCGCCGGCCCCGCGGGACACCGCGCAGGCGACGTCCCACGCCGCACGGTTGCGGCGCCTCGCCCGGGACCTCGCCGACGCGCAGGGCCGGGCCGCGGCGTTGCGCGACCTGCCGGAGGCGCCGCCCCGGCCGGTGCTCCGGCCGGGCGCGGCGGCAACCGCCCGGCGCCTCGCCGAGATCGGGCGCGGGCTCGCCGCGGCGCGGGCCCGGGAGACCGCCTCCCGCGACGGGCTGGCGGCGGCGGAGGCCGAGATGGCGCAGGTGCTGGCCCGGACCGGCGGGCTCTGCCCGGCCTGCGGCACGCCCGTCGCCCCGGCCTCCCTGCTCGCCGGCCACCGCCATGCCCGGCCGGAGGCCGCGGCATGATCCTCGGCCGCGAGCGGCTCGACGCCGCGCCGGTCGCCTGCGCCGGCCTCCTCGTCATCGGCGATCCGCACGTCTCGTCGCTCCGTCCCGGCCGGCGCAAGGACCCCGACTGGCCGGCGCCGGTGCTGGCCAAACTCGAGCACTGCGTCGCGCTGGCCAATGCCCGCGACCTCGCGCCCGTGCTCCTCGGCGACCTGTTCGAGCGGCCGGTCGAGCCGGACGAGAGCCTGAAGTCGCGCCTGATCCGGATCCTCAAGGGGTTCCGCCACCGGCCGCTCGCCAATGTCGGCAACCACGACATCCGCCACACCCGCCTGTCCGACGGCGACAGCCTGGCGATGCTGGCGGTGAGCGACGTCCTCGACGTCGTGCCGGAATCCGGCCCGGCGGCGCAGTACCGCGTGGCGAGCCGCCGCCTCGGCCTTGGCGCGACGCCGTTCGGCCAGGCGATCCCGGCCGATGCGCGCGGGCTCTTCCCGGACGCCGATCACACGGTCTGGCTCACCCATCACGACCTCGCCTTCGGGGCCGGATATCCGGGCGCGGTGCCGCCGGAGGCGATTGCCGGCTGCGCGCTCGCCATCAACGGCCACGTCCACAAGCGCCACGCGCCGTTGCGGGTCGGCGACACGCTGTGGGTCAACCCGGGCAACATCACCCGCGGCTCGGTCGACCTCATCGCCCACGTGCCGGCGGTCTTCGTGCTCGCGGGCGACCTCTCGCTCACCGAGGAGCGCCTTCCCTTCGCCGCCGACGTGTTCGACCTCACCGGCCGCCAGGTCGCCGCCGATCCCTCGCCCGAGGCGGTCGGCCGGGTCGAGAGCGCCTTCGTGTCGCTGCTCCAGGCCGAGACCACCACCGACCTCGCCCGCAGCGACGACGGCGCCCTGCTGCGCGAGGAGATCGAGGCCAAGTTTTTTCGCGATGAGACCCCGGAGCCGGTGCGGGCGGCGATCCGCTCGCTGGTCGAGGCGGCGGTGGCGAAGCGGGGCGGGTAGGACGACGCGGGTCGTTCCGACCGGAACGGTCGGAGCCCGGCCGCGTCGCCCGTCAGAACCCGAATGGGTCCGGATACGGCAGCGCCCGCCGCCGCACCGGCGTCTCCGGCAGGATCGGCCGGCTGATATCCACCGCCACCAGCCCCTCGACCGCCAGCGCCAGCACCGCCGCCACGCCGTCCTGGGCGTTGATCGCCATGGCGGCGCACTCGACGAGGCGACCGGTGCCGCACTCGTCGAGGTGGTGCAGGATCCGCACCCGGTCGCCGGCCGAGACGTGGGTGCGACGGCAGGCCATGATCAGGCGCACGGTCGAGATCCGCGGCTCGGCCCGCAGGGTCGCGGCGCTCTCGATGACGAAGCGGCGGCCGTCCTCGGCCAGCACTGGCTCGCCCGCCACGTAGGCGGTGCGGAACGGGTGGCGGCCGAGATCGGCCTCGGCCACCACGTCGACCAGGAGGCCCGGCTCGTCGGTGCGCCACAGCTCGAAATCGGCGGCGTGCACGACCGTCGCGTCGCCGAGCGTCAGGCGGACCGGAGCGGGCGCCGCGCGCAGGCGTTCCACCGCCGGGTCGAGGGCCGCGACGGCGAGGAGATCCGCCACCAGGGCCGGGCGCGGAACGGCCGCCACCAGCGCCGGGCCGCGGCGAGGCATGCCGCGCACGGCGCCGCGGCGCTGACCCGGGCGCTCGAGCAGGGTCGCCGGATCGAGGAGGGCAGGGGTGCTCATGCGGGCTCCGTGTGGCGCGTGGCGCGGGTTCGACCGACGAGCCACAGTCTTGCATCGAAGGCTCTTTAGGAACATTTAGCGAACATGCCTGCCGGTGGCAACGGATACGAAATTCTCGTTCCGAAAGCACGGCCGTTCCAGGTAGTCCGCCGTCTTCCCAGGTCGTCGCACGAGGCCGATGCCGCGACAAAACATCATCGCGCTGGAACGATTTGTCTGGCCTGGATATCGCGAAAACCCTCGCGCATCCCCATATGGCATGATAGACGGAACAAACGTGGAACCGGTCGTCTCGCCCCGCCCGGAGCCCGCTGTCAGCAGGTGAGATCGATCGACATGAGCGCAACCACGGACAAGCAGATCGCGGACATCCTCGCCACCTACGGCGAGCCGCTGGCCGGCAACGTCTGGCGCGTGCAGGGCACCGCCGTCATCTACCACAAGGCCCTGGAGCGGATCGCCGTGCAGGCCCGCATCCGCTTCGACGCGCCGGTGATCGTGCGGGCGGAGCGGGACGAGGCGGTGATCCTGGTGACCGGCCACATGCCGGGCCCGAACGGCGACCGCACCGAGTGGTCGATCGGCGAGGCGCTGATCGGCGTGAACTACCGCGTGTCGGGCCGGCAGGCGGCCTACGTCTTCGCGATGGCGGAGAAGCGGGCGAAGGACCGGGTGATCCTCAAGCTCGCCGGCCTGCACGGCCTGCTCTACTCCGAGGACGAGGCCGACGAGTTCAAGGCGAGCCGGCCCGACCTCGTGGCGGCGAACCAGTCGCGCCGGCCCGAGCCGGTGCGCGAGCCCGAGGCCGACGAGCCGGATTCCGGCAAGGTGGAGCGGGAGGCCGAGGCGGCGAACGATGCCGACACCCCGCGGGCCGAGGCCGGGTTTGCGTCCGAGACCGAGCTGACCGCGCGCATCGACCAGGCGCAATCGATCAACGCCGTCACCGACCTGATGCTCGCCCCGGAGACGCAAGCCGCCCTCGCCGCGATGCCGCCGGGCCTGCGCGACGAGGTGCGCGAGCACGCCAAGGCCCGGCTGGTGGCGCTCGGCTGGCCCGCCCGCAACCCGGCCAAGGGCCGCAAGGCCGCGGTGGCCTGATCCTCCGCGCCCCCGCCTCGACGAGGCAGGCCGTCCGCTCGCGGACGGCCTTTGTCGTGCGCGCCCCGCGCGTCGTTCGCTCGTCATGGCGCGGACCTGACCGGATCGTGACCGTGGACGGGACATGTTCGCGCTTGCCCCACCGCCTGCGGCACGCATGATCCCGGCCCGGCGCGCGGGAGCGCCGCAGAAGCAGGGGAGGGCCGGCATGGCGACGAGCGACGACGCGCGGGGCAACGGGGCGAACGACCTCGAACAGCTCGACGGCCTGGTGATCCCGCCCTTCTCGCGGCGCGGCTTCGTCATGACGAGCCTGATGACCGGCCTGACGCTCGCCACCACCCGGGTCGAGGCGCAGGCGATCCGCACCGACGAGGCCGGCATCGTCGCCGGCGAGGTGCGCATCCCGGTCGGCGACGGGCCGATGCCGGCCTATCGGGCGATGCCGCAAGGGCCCGGGCCGTTCCCGATCGTGCTGGTCGTGGAGGAGATCTTCGGCGTCCACGACTATATCAAGGACATCTGCCGCCGTCTCGCCAAGGCCGGCTACACCGCGGTGGCGCCGGAGCTGTTCGCCCGCCAGGGCGACGTCTCGACGATGACCGACGTGCAGGAGATCGTCCGGGAAGTGGTCTCGAAGACCCCCGACGCGCAGGTGATGGGCGACCTCGACGCCACCGCCGCCTGGGCCGCCGCCGAGGCCAAGGGCGATCCCGGCAAGCTCGGCATCACCGGCTGGTGCCGCGGCGGGCGCACCGTGTGGCTCTATGCCGCCCACAGCGCCAGCCTGAAGGCCGGCGTCGCCTGGTACGGCAATTTCGGCGGCAACCGCACCGCCATCCAGCCCAAGACCGCCGCCGACGTGATCCCGAACATCCGCGCCCCGATCCTCGGCCTCTACGGCGCCGCCGACACCGGCATCCCGGTCGCCGACGTCGAGAAGGCGCGCGAGGCCGCGAAGGCGGCGGGCAAGGACGTCGAGATCGTGATCTTCCCCGACGCGCCGCACGGCTTCCACGCCGATTACCGGCCGAGCTACCGCAAGGGCCCGGCGGAGGAGGGCTGGACCCGGATGCTGGCGTGGTTCCGCCAGCACGGCGTCGCCTGACCCGATCGGGCCTGATTCGGCCCGGGTGATGCGGCAACCCTTGCATTGCCGCAACACCTCGGGAAGGATGAACACAGGGTCCCGGGAGCTATGCAACCAGTGGGCCGCAAGCTCGTTCCCTGCACATGACCGAGTCCAGCGCCGCCGCGAAGACCCAGCCCGTGATCCTGGTCGTCGAGGACGAACCGGAGGAGCGCTTCCTCGCGGCCACGCTGCTGGAGGAGACCGGCTTCCGCGTCATCGAGGCCGAGACCGCCGAGAAGGCCCTGGCCATCCTGCGCGAGCGCGGCGAGGAGGTGAACGTCGTTTTCTCGGACGTGCGGACCCCGGGCCAGATCGGCGGCTTCGAGCTGGCGCGGATCATCGGCGTCACCTGGCCGCGGGTCCACGTCCTGCTCACCTCCGGCGATGCCGGCGACCAGCCGAGCGACCTGCGCATGTCGGCCACCTTCATCCCCAAGCCCTGGCGCGCCCTCGATATCCTGACGCTGGTCGAGCAGGCGGCGGGGTACCGGGCGGCTGGGGATGCGCATTAGCGGTCTGATGGCTCGCGGCATCCTGTGAGGCCGCGGCGTCGAGGTATTCTCGACGTCCACGCCAGGATTGACACGCTGCTCGTTGTTACAGGGTTCCGCTGCGCATCGCGGGATGGCGCGAAGGATATCGGCGCCGTCGCTGCCGATCAGAACCTGCTAGGGCAGGACGCAATTCAGAGTTCCGAAAATTCATGTGAGACAGTCCACCCCTGCACCTGAGGCGAGGTTGAAGGCAGGGTATGTCATGCCGCTTTGGTTTTATGGCAGACGAACGGTTTCAGAACCCGTTTGGTTGAATCGACAGGATCAGAAGCCTCCCTCGTCATCCTGAAGCCGCGCAATTGAAAACCCGGGATCCGGGACCGCCGATCTTCCAGGATGATTCGAAGCGATGGCCGCCTGATTCTCAAACGCCAGCGGCGATGGATCCTGGGTTCTCGCCTTCGGCGAGCCCCAGGACGACACGGAGTGGTGTCGGCACGTGCGCCAAATCGACCGAATTCTACGATCGAACAGGCTCGCGCACGATCGCGCCCGCGAGACGACCTGCGTGCGCCGTCCCGTCAACGCACCTCGAAGATCCCGTCCACCTCGACGCTCGCATTCGCCGGCAGGCTCGCGACGCCGATCGCCGTGCGGGCGTGGCGCCCGGCCTCGCCGAACAATTCGGCCATCAGGTCGGAGGCGCCGTTCACCGCCTTCGGCACGTCGGGCCAGCCCTGGTTCACCTGCACGAAGCCGCCGAGGCGGTGGCACCGCACCACCCGGTCGAGGTCGCCGTCGAGGGCGAGGCTCAGCGAGGCCAGCAGGTTCAGCGCGGAGATCCGCGCCGCCTCGCGGCCGGTGGCGATGTCGGTCACCGGCCCGGTGAAGCGGACCTCGCCTTCCCACTCGCAGATCTGCCCGGCGAGCCACAGGGTCGGGCCGATGCGCGAGAACGGCAGGAAGGCGCCGCGGGGCTCCGGCACGCGCGGCAGCGTGAGGCCGAGGGCGGACAGGCGGCGGGCGGGCTCGCCGCGCAGGGGAGGGACTTGGGTCATCGAGGCGTCCCGGAGAGCGGCGGATCAGTAGGAGCGGGCGCCGGGGATCGGCGGCGGCACGACGAAGACCCCGCCGGGCGCGGACGGGGGCGCGACGGGAGGCCCGTAGGGACCCGAGCCGTAGGGGCCGAACCCGTAGGATCCCGGGCCGTCGCGGTCGTAACGGGGGACGTCGCGACCGGCCCGGGACCGGTCGTCCCGCCAGCCGTCGCGTCGGTCGCGGTCGCGCCGGCGCGGCATGATCTCGTCCGGATCGTCGCGACCGGCGCTTCGGCGGTCGAGATCCCGCCCGTCGAGATCCGGGCGATCGCGGCCGCGCCGGCCGGAATCCGGGGAGCCGTCGTCGCGGTCGTCGCCGAAAAGCGGGCCGGCATCGCCGCGCCGGCCGAACGGTTCCTCGTGGTCGCGACGGACCGGCGGGCGATCGTCGTCGTCGGCTTGCGCCGCGACGGGGCTGGCGGAGAGGCCGGCGAGCAGGGCCGCGGCCAGCAGGACTTTCATGCGGACGGGACTTTCTCGGGCAGGACTGTGTCGGCAGCGGGATCCTCGCGGCGGAGGACCCGTCGATGGCCGGGCCGGCGATCGGGCGCGATCCGGTCAGGACACCGGGCGTTCGTCCCCGGTGGTGTATTCCCGCCACAGCAGCACCAGGGCCGCCATCACCGCCGGGCCGAGGAACAGGCCGAGCAGCCCGAAGCTCTCGACGCCGCCGAGGATGCCGAGCAGCACCCACAGGAAGGGCAGGCGGGTCGCGCCGCCGATCAGCGCCGGGCGGACGAAATGGTCGGCCACGAAGGTCACGACGAGGCCGGCCGCCGCCACGACGATCGCCGCGGTGACGCCGCCTTGCGCCGCAGCGAGCAGGGCCGCGAGGCCGAAGGCGACGGGGGCCCCGAACGGGATCATGGCGGCGAGCGCCGTGAAGGCGCCGAGCAGCACCGGATGCGGCACGCCGGCGAAGAAATAGACCACGCCGAGCAGGAAGCCCTCGCCGAGCCCGACCAGCACCAGGCCGTCGACGGTGCCGTGCACCGACGCCGCCATCTGGCGCGCCACCCGCTCGCCGCGCGGGCCGAACAGGCGGCGGGCCGCCGACAGCCCCTGCGCCGCCACCGACGGACCGTCGCGGAACAGGAAGAACAGGGTCAGGAGCGTGAAGCTGAACAGCACCGCCCGGTGGACGATCTGGCTGCCGAAGGTGCGCCCGAACCCGACGAGCGACGAGTGGTTGATCGACTGGTCGACGCGCTTGAGGACCTCGGACGAGCCCTGCGGGTGGCTCAGGTTCTCCTGCCACCAGGCCGAGACCTGGGCCGCCCCGAACGGCAGGTGGGAGACGAAGTCCGGCACCGGCCAGCCCTGCTCCTCGATCTGGCGCCAGAACGCCACCGCGTCGTGGGCCTCCCGCGCCGCCTGGATGGCGACGACGACCAGCGGCACCAGGATCACCAGGGCGACCGCGAGGGTGAGGGCGATCGGCCACAGGATGTTGTGCTTGCCCGGCGGCTTGAGCCGCACCAGCCGCTCGCGCAGCGGCCACAGGGCGATCGCCAGGATCACCGCCCAGGCGAGCGCCGGCAGGAACGGATGCAGCACCCAGAGCCCGAGGGCGCCGAGCGCCACGACGAGCGCCGCGCGGGCGAAGGCGGAGGTGCCGCTCGCGGGCGGCGGAGCCGCCGGGGCGAGACCGGGGCCATGACCCGATCCTGGACCGGATCCTGGACCGGTCGGGGGCTTCACGTGTTCCATGCCGGCGTCATCCTCCCCGCGGCGTCGCGGGTCCTCGCATCCGACCTGACCTAGGGCAGGGGGCATCCCGGGGAAGCGTCGCGCGGTTGCCGGCCCGCCCCCCCTCGTGTATGCGGGCCCCTCGACCGGGCCAAGGCCCGGCGGACCCGTTTCGGGTAGGCGGTTTCGTGGCCGGGGCGCGGGCGGTGCCCGGAGGTCGCGCCGTTCGAGCCAGACCTCAGCAGGAAGACGGCTGCACGTCCATGTCCGACACCTTCGACCGCGTCGCCACCATCATCGCCGACGTCGCCGACATCCCGCGCGACAAGATCACGCCGGAGAGCCACGCCATCGACGATCTGGGCATCGACAGCCTGGCCTTCCTCGACATCGCCTTCGAGATCGACAAGACCTTCGGGATCAAGCTGCCGCTCGAGCAATGGACCCAGGAGGTCAACGAGGGCAAGGTGCCGGCCGAGCAGTACTTCGTGCTGAAGAACCTCTGCGAGCGCATCGACGGCCTGGTGGCCGAGAAGGCCGCCAAGGTCTGATCGGGCGGTAAGGCTGTCGCGGGGATGCGCCTCGAATACTTCGACATGATCGACCGGGTCGTCAGCCTCGACCGCGCCAGCGGGCGCATCGAGGCGGTCGCGACGGTGCCGCAGGAGAGCCCGGTCTTCGAGGGGCATTTTCCCGGGCACCCCCTGGTGCCGGGCGTGCTCCTGACCGAGACGATGGCGCAGGCCTCCGGCTACCTGCTGCTCGCCCGTGCGTCGTTCAGCCACATGCCGTTCCTGATGGGCGTCGACAAGGCGCGCTTCCGCACCTTCGTCGGCCCCGGGGCCGAATTGCAGGTCGAGGCGAGCCTGGAGCATGACGGCTCGGGCTATGCCGTGACCAAGGCGGCGATCCGGTCCGAGGGCAAGCCGATCTGCAACGCCGAATTGCGGTTCAGGACCATGCCGTTCCCGGACGGGCTCGGCGCGCTGATGCGCGAGCGCACCGCCCGCATCGGCCTCCCCGACGGAGCGGAATCGTGACAGGGCCGGCCCAAGCGCGAAACGTCGTGGTCACGGGCCTCGGGCTCGTCTCCTGCGCCGGCGAGGGCGTCGCGGCGCATCTCGCGGCCTATCGCTCGGGCGACGGCCCGCGCACCGATGCGGCGACCTTCGCGCCCTATCCCGTCCACCCGGTGGCGCCCCTGACCCTCGACGGGCAGATCCCGAAGAAGTCCGACCAGCGGCAGATGGAGCCGTGGCAGCGGCTCGGCGTCTACGCCGCCGGCCTCGCCCTCGAGGCGGCCGGCGCCAAGGCGGATGCGGCGCTCAAGGCGGCCATGCACCTCGTCGTGGCGGCGGGCGGCGGCGAGCGTGACTACGCGGTCGACGGCCAGATCCTGACCGGGCTGCGCAACGCGGCCGATCCCGGCGCCTACCTCAACGAGCGGCTGCTGAACGACCTGCGGCCGACGCTGTTCCTCGCCCAGCTCTCGAACCTGCTCGCCGGCAACATCGCCATCGTGCACGGGGTGACGGGCGCCTCGCGCACCTTCATGGGCGAGGAATCGAGCGGCGTCGACGCCCTGCGGATCGCGCAGGCGCGGATCGCGGCGGGCCAGCTCGACATCGTCCTCGTCGGCGGCTCGTACAACGCCGAGCGGGCCGACGTGCTGCTGATCCACGAGATGGGCGGCTACCTGAGCAAGCCCGAATACCGGCCGGTCTTCGAGCGCGGCGACGCGCCCGGCTTCATCCTCGGCTCCGGTGCCGCCTTCCTGGTGCTCGAGGCCGAGGGCCACGCCAGGGCGCGCGGCGCCCGGGCGCTCGCCCGCCTCGACGCGGTGGCGAGCGACCGCACGAAGCGGCGGGACGGCAGCGTTGGGGCGAGCCTGGCCGGCCTGTGGGCCAGGACCGGCCTGGCCGAGCCCGACGCCGTGATCTCGGCCGCCACCGGCTGCGCCGGCATCACCGGGGAGGAGCGCGACGCGCTGGCGACCCTGGCGCCGCAGGCGCCGGTCCGGGCGCTCGGCGACCTCACCGGTCACACGCTTGAGGCCGCCGCCCCGTTCGGCGCGGCGCTGGCGGCCGCCCTCGTCGCGGCGGGCGAGGCGCGCGAGGTCGCCGTCACGGCGGTCGGCCATCGCCGGGGCGAGGGCGTGCTGCGCCTCACGACCGCAGGGGAGACCGCATGAGCCGCGACCGCGACGCGATGGGCCGCCCGCTGGTGGCGGTCACCGGCCTCGGCGTGGTGACCTCGCTCGGCCGGGGCGTGTCCGACAACTGGGCCGCGCTCACCGCCGGCCGTTCGGGCATCCACGCCATCACCCGTTTCCCGACCGAGGGCCTGCGCACCCGCATCGCCGGCACGGTCGACTTCATCGCCGCCGATCCGATGGTGGCGCCGAAGCTCTCCGAGCGCTTCGCCGAGGCCGCCGCCGAGGAGGCGATCGGGCAGGCCGGGCTCTCGGGCGATTTTCCGGGCGCGCTGTTCATGGCGGTGCCGCCGGTCGAGATCGAGTGGCCGCAGCGTCAGGCGCTCGCCGAGGCGGCGGCCGCGAACGGCGACGTCACCTACGCCGACCTGTTGCGGGCCGCCGCGAGCCGGCGCTTCGACGACTGGCACGACCTGTTCATCTTCGGCACCGTCGCCGACCGCATCGCCGACCGCTTCGGCACCCGGGGCTCGCCGATCTCGCTCTCGACCGCCTGCTCGTCGGGCGCGACCGCGATCCAGCTCGGCGTCGAGGCGATCCGGCGCGGCGAGGTCGAGGCGGCGCTCTGCATCGGCACCGATGGCTCGGTGAACCCGGAATCGCTGATCCGGTTCTCGCTGCTCTCCGCCCTCTCGACCCAGAACGACCCGCCCGAGGCCGCCTCCAAGCCCTTCGCCAAGAACCGCGACGGGTTCGTGATGGGCGAGGGCGCCGCCGCCCTGGTGCTGGAGGATGCCGCGCGCGCCCGGGCCCGCGGCGCCCGCATCCTCGGCTACGTGCTCGGCTGCGGCGAGAAGGGCGACGGCTTCCACCGCACCCGCTCGAGCCCCGACGGTGCGCCGATCATCGCGGCGATCCGCGCGGCGATCGACGATGCCGGGCTGCATCCCGACCAGATCGACACCGTGAACGCCCACGGCACCGGCACGCCGGAGAACGACAAGATGGAGGCGATGGGCTGCCTCGCGGTGCTCGGCGAGCGGATGCGCTCGGTGCCGATCTCGTCCAACAAGTCGATGATCGGCCACACGCTCACCGCCGCCGGCGCGGTCGAGGCGGCGTTCTCGCTCCTCACCATCGCCCACGGCCGGGTGCCGCCGACCCTCAACTACGCCGTGCCCGATCCGGGCATTCCCCTCGACGTGGTCACGAGTGCCCGCGACGTGCCGGTCGGGACCGTGCTGTCGAACTCGTTCGGCTTCGGCGGCCAGAACACCTGCCTGGTGTTCGGGGCGGAGCCGCGATGAGCGCTCCCGTGCACAACCGGCGCGTCCTCGTCACCGGGGGCGGGCGGGGCCTGGGCGCCGCGATCGTGCGGTCGCTGGCGGCCAGCGGCCACGACGTCGACTTCACCTACCGGGGCTCGCGCGACGCCGCCGAGGCGCTCGCCCTCGAACTCGCCGCGCTCCATCCCGGGCAACGGCTGCGGCCCCACCCGCTCGACCTGTCCGACAAGGCGGCGCTCGACGATTTCTGCGCCGTGATGGAGGGCGAGGCGATCTTCGGCCTCGTGCACAATGCCGGCCAGCCCTGCGACAGCCTCGCGGCGGTGCTCGACCAGGACCGGGCGGAAGCCGCCATGCAGGTCAATTTCTGGTCGCTGACCCGCCTCGCCAAGGCGCTGGTGCGGCCGATGACCCGGGCCAAGGCCGGGCGCATCGTCGCGATCGGCTCGGTGGCGGCGCTCCAGGCCAATCCGGGCAACGCGGCCTATGCGGCGAGCAAGGGCGCGCTGATCGCCTATTGCCGGACGCTCGCGATCGAATCGGCGCGGCGCGGCGTCACCGTCAACGTCGTCGCCCCCGGCTTCATCGACACCGAGATGATGGCGCCCTACGCCGCCTACCGCGCCGGGATGGAGAAGCAGATCCCGACCGGTCGCTTCGCCGCGCCGGCGGAGGTGGCCGATCTGGTCGCATTCCTCGTGGGCCCGGCGGCGGGCTACATCACCGGCGCGGTGCTGCCGGTGGATGGCGGCCTCACCGCCATGATGGGCATCCATCGCACCTGACGAAACGGACCATGCGGCACCCCCTCTCGCGGGCCCTCTTGCGCGCCGCCGCGGCGGCGACCCTCCTCCTCGTTCCGGCATACGCCGAGGCGCAGGATTTCGGCCGGCTCGAGATCTTCCGGGTCGAGGGGCTGCCCCCGGGCGACACGCTCAGCATCCGCGAGGCGCCGGACGCCGACTCCCCGGCCATCGGCCAGGCCCCGTCCCGCGGCCGCCTGCGCGGCTTCGGCTGCACCAACGACACCCCGAGCGGCCTGACCTGGTGCCGGGTGAAGCTCGGGCCGATCGTCGGCTGGGCCAGGCGGCGGTACCTGACGCCGGAGTGAGGGTGCGTTGCCGAAGTGGCACCCTTCCGTTTAAGTCCCGTTCGAGATCGGAGCGCGGGATCCCCTCTCCCGAGTGGGAGAGGGGTAGGGGTGAGGGTGCTACGGTCCTGAGTAAAGCAGTCGCCGTCGTGATGGCAGCGGAACGGTCGACGTTTCACCCGGCACCGTACCACCCTCACCCCTAGCCCCTCTCCCACACGGGAGAGGGGGATCGCGCGAGCCTCGCGACGATCGCGCCCGGTCCCGGGCCGAGGCCGCGAGGCTGCCCGGCGAGACACGATAGGACCCTGATGAAAGCCCTCCAGCTCTTCGGCGACCGCGACCTGCGCCTGACCGAGGTCCCCGACCTGGACGCCCCCGGCCCCGGCGAGGTGCAGATCCGGGTCCGCGCCGTCGGCCTCAACTTCATCGACGTGTGGGGCTTTCGCGGCATGGCCTTCGCCAAGCGCAAGCTGCCGCTCACCGTCGGGGCCGAGGCCGCCGGCGAGGTCGCGGCGCTCGGCGAGGGCGTCGAGGGGTTGAGGGTCGGCGACAAGGTCGCGCCCTACGGCGCGCTCACCTGCGGGAAGTGCCGGGCCTGCCGCGAGGGCCGCGACAACCTGTGCGAGGAGGTCGGCGGCGTGCTCGGCTTCCACGTCGACGGCTTCGCCCGGGACTACGTCAACCTGCCGGCGCGCCTCGTGGTGCGGGTGCCCGACGGCGTCAGCTTCACCGACGCCGCCTGCGCGCCGATCGCCTTCGGCACCGTGCAGCACATGCTGTTCGACAACGCGAAGCTGGAGCCGGGCGAGACCATCCTGGTCCATGCCGGCGGCTCGGGCATCGGCACCACGGCGATCAAGATGGCGAAGGCGATCGGCTGCACGGTGTTCACCACGGTGGGCGACGATGCCAAGGGCGAGAAGGCCAAGGCCTTGGGCGCCGACCACGTCGTCAACTACCGCACCGAGCGTTTCGAGGGCGAGGTACGCAAGGCCACCAAGCGCAAGGGCGTCGACGTGGTGTTCGAGCATGTCGGGCCGGAGACCTGGAACGGCTCGCTGCTGTGCCTCAAGCGCGGCGGGCGGCTCGTCACCTGCGGCTCGACGTCGGGCGTCTCGACCACCATGAACCTGATGCAGCTGTTCCAGCAGCAATACCGCATCACCGGCTCGTTCGGCTGCCGCATCGCCAACATCCGCGATGCGCTCGACAAGATGGCGGACGGCATCACCCCGGTGATCGACACCGTGCTGCCGCTCGCCGATTTCGCGCAGGGGCTGGAGCGGCTCGAATCGCGCAAGGTGTTCGGCAAGATTCTCGTCACGCTCTAAAGGCCACATCCGTCGACGAAGCGCGCGGGGATCACCCCCGCGCCCTTGCGCAAACGCATCCGGCGCGAGAAGAGGCGACGGGCAGGGGGTGACAACCCTGCGCGATCGCGCCTCCCTGCCCGCTCCTCCGCCTGGATTGCTTCGTGAGATCATCGTGCTGCGCCTGAAGCTGAGGCTCTACCGCGCCCTGTCCCGCCTCGCCGGCCTGCCGATGGTCTTCGTGGTCCGCGCCCTGTTCGCGCTCGCCCGCCTGCTCGGACCGGCGCGGGCCGGGGCGGCGGGAGCGGCGATCGCCCGGGGCCTCGGGCCGCGGCTGCCCTCGCACCGCACGGCGCTCGCCAACCTGCGCCGCTCCTTCCCGGAGAAGAGCGAGGCCGAGATCGCCGCCATCGCGCAGGGCTCCTGGGACAATCTCGGCCGCACCGGCGCCGAATACGCGCATCTCGCCGAGATCTTCGACTACGATCCGCAGGCCGCGACGCCGGGGCGGATCGAGGTCGAGGGCATCGAGCATTTCTTCTCGCTGCGCGACGACGGCAAGCCGGGCCTGATCTTCTCGGCCCATCTCGGCAACTGGGAGCTGCCGGCGATCTGCGCCGCCCGCTTCGGCCTGGAGGCGAGCGCGGTGTTCCGCCCGCCGAACAGCCCGGCCGCGGCGCAGCTGGTGCAGGAGGTGCGCCGCGCCACCATGGGCGGCCTGACCGCCGCCGGGCCCGGCGCCGCCTTCAGGATGCAGGGCGTGGTGGAGCGCGGCGGCCATCTCGGCATGCTGGTCGACCAGCACTTCACCCGCGGGGTGGTGGTGGATTTCCTCGGTCAGCCGGCCCTGGTCAACCCGCTGCTGGCCAAGCTCGCCCGGCACTACGATTGCCCGGTCCACGGCGTGCGGGTGATCCGGTTGCCCGGCGGCCGCTTCCGCCTGGAGCTGACCCCCGCCCTCGACCTGCCGCGGGACGCGAGCGGCGCGATCGACGTGCAGGGGGCGATGCAGGCGATGACCGACGTGATCGCGGCCTGGGTGCGGGAGCATCCCGAGCAGTGGCTGTGGATGCACCGGCGCTGGCGCCCGGCGATGCTGCCGGCAGCATTCCGGGCCTCCGCGGTCCGGACCGCCCAGCCTCAAGCCTCAAGCTAACGTGACTTCCGTCCGCTCGCCCGCCGGGTGTTGATGAGGCATGAGACGCGCCGCCCTTCACCGCCTGCTCGCCGGCCTGGCCCCGGCCTGCCTCGGCCTTCCCGCCCCGGCGGGTGCCGGGGACGTCGCGCCGCGGGCGGTGGTCGAGCTGTTCACCAGCCAGGGCTGCTCCGCCTGCCCGCCGGCGGACCGGCTGGTGAACGAGCTCGCCCGCGATCCCGGCGTGATCGCCCTGACCCTGCCGGTCACCTACTGGGACTATCTCGGCTGGAAGGACACGCTTGCCAGCACCTCGTTCACCGCGCGCCAGCGCGCCTATGCCGGCATGCGCGGCGACCGGCAGGTCTTCACCCCGCAGGCGGTGGTGAACGGCGCCGCGACGGTGGTCGGCTCGGACCGGGCGGCGCTCGAGCGCAGCATCCGCGATCCCGGCACCGCCGCGAGCCTGCCGGTGCCGATCCGGGCCGAGGCGGGGCCGGACGGGCTCGCCGTGGAGGTCGGCCCGTCGGCGGAGGCCGGCCGCACCGCCGAATTGTGGCTGCTGCCGGTCGCCCGCCTGCGCGAGGTCGCGATCGGGCGGGGCGAGAACCGGGGCCGCACCGTCACCTACCGCAACGTGGTGCGCGCCATGCACCATGTCGGAAGCTGGCGCGGGGCGCCGGCCCATTACGACGTGCCCCGCTCGGCGCTGGCGGCGGCCGACGCCGATTCCTACGTGCTGGTGCTCCAGGCCGACAATAACGGGCCGGGGCGCATCCTCGGGGCCGCCAAGGGCCCGGGCCTGTAGCACAAGGTCCCGGGGTGCAGCGGCCGGCGCGCGGCCGGACCGCAGGAGGAGACGAGCGTTGACCGGCCCGACCCAGATTCCCGCCTACGGCCTGCCCGACCGCAACCGCCGGGTACTGCTCGCGCGGCGGCCCGCCGGCATCCCGCAACCCGACGACTTCGCGATCGACGCCGTCCCGGTGCCCGAGCCGGGCCCGGGCGAGGTCCTGGTGCGCAACCTCTACCTCTCGGTCGATCCGGCCCAGCGCGGCTGGGCCAGCGCCGAGGCGAACTATTCGCAGCCCGTGCCCCTCGGCTCCCCGATGCGGGCGCTGGCGGTCGGCGTCGCGGTGCGCTCGAACAGCCCCGAGGTCGCCGAGGGCGAGTTCCTGTACGGCTGGTTCGGCTGGCAGGATTACGCCGCGGTGCCGGTCTCGGCGATCTTCCGCCGCTGCGCCGAGGCGGTGCCGCTCTCGGCCCATGCCGGGCTCCTCGGCCTCAACGGGCTCACCGCCCATCTCGGGCTCACCGCGCTCGGCCGGCCGCGGCCCGGCGACACCGTGCTGGTCTCGACCGCCGCCGGCGCGGTCGGCAGCCTCGTCGGGCAGATCGCCCGCAATCTCGGCTGCCGCGCGGTCGGGCTTACCGGCGACGACGCCAAGGTCGCCCGCTGCCGGGAGGCCTACGGCTACGCGGCCGCCTGGAACTACCGGACCGACGACTGGGCCGCCTCCCTGGCCCGGGAGGCGCCCGAGGGCGTGAACGTCTACTTCGACAATGTCGGCGGCCCGATCCTCGATGCCGCCCTGCGCCGGATGGCGGTCGGCGGCCGCGTCGTCCAGTGCGGCACCGCCTCGGTGGCGAGCTGGGCCGAGGTGCCGACGGGCCCCCGCGTCGAGCGCGAGATCCTGACCCGGCGCCTCGTCTGGAGCGGCTTCGTGGTGCTCGACCACAAGGACCGGTTCGAGGAGGCGATCGCGGCCCTGGCGGGCTGGTACGGGCAGGGCCGCCTCGTCCTCGACGAGGACGTTTCCGAGGGAATCGAGGCCGCCCCCGGGGCGATCGCGGCGCTCTATCGCGGCGAGAACCGCGGCAAGCGCCTGATCTTCGTCGGGTGACGGTGCGACCCGGCGCGGCGCCCGCCCCTCAGGGCAACGCGCGCACGGCTCAGAGAAGCGCGCGCGCCGCCTGGGCGACCTGACGAACCGAGGTGTCGACGCCGCCGGCCGAATGGGTGATCCGCTCCATGTTCCGGCGCACCGACGCGACGCTGCGGGCGGCGTTCTGCATGTTGACCGACATGTCGCGGGTCACCGCGGCCTGCTCGGTGATGGCGCTCGACACCCCGACCGAGATCTCGCTCACGTAGCGGATCGCCGAGATGATCGCCTCGATCGCCGCCACCGCCTCGCTGGTCGCGCCCTGCACGGCGTCGATCTGGGTGCCGATCTCCTGCGTCGCCCGGGCCGACTGGCCGGCCAGCGCCTTGACCTCGGCGGCGACGACCGCGAACCCCTTGCCGGCGTCTCCCGCCCGCGCCGCCTCGATGGTGGCGTTGAGGGCCAGCAGGTTGGTCTGGTCGGCGATCGAGCGGATCAGCGACACCGCCTCGCCGATCCGGTCCGCGGCGGTCGTCAGGCTCGCCACGATGCCGCCGGCATCCTGGGCCTTGCGCACCGCCTCGCCCGAGGCCGTGCGGGCATCCTCGGCATGGCGGCCGAGCTCGGCGATCGAGGCGGCGAATTCCTCCGTACCGGCGGCCACCGCCTCGACGTTGCCGGAGGTTTGGGCCGCCTCCGCCGTGGTGGCCCGGGCCTGCTCGGAGACCTCCGAGACCGCGACCGTGATCGCCGCGATGTCCGCCTCGATCGCCCGGTGGCCGGCGCCGCGGCGCTCGCGGTCGAGCACCTGCCGGGTGATGTCGGTGGCGAACTTCACCACCGCGCTGGGCTTGCCGTCGAGGTCGAGGACCGGGTTGTAGGCGCCGAAGATCCAGACGTCCCTGCCGTCCTTGCCCACGCGGTGGAACTCGCCGGAATGGTGCCGGCCGGCGGCCAGGGCCTGCCAGAACGCAGCGTAATCCGCGCCTGTGCGCATGGATTCGGGCACGAACAGGCTGTGATGGCGGCCCACCACCTCGTCGCGGGTATAGCCCAGCGCGTCGAGGAAGACCGGGTTGGCCGCGGTGATCGTGCCGTCGAGGGTGAAGTGGATCACCGCCTGCGAGCGGTCGAGGGCGGCGATCTGGCCGGCCAGGTAGGCGTCGTGCTCCTTGCGGGCGGTGATGTCGGAGGCGAGCTTCACGATCCGCACGACCCGGCCGCGGCGGTCGAGGACCGGGTTGTACGAGGCCTGGATCCAGATCGAGCGGCCGTCCTTGGCGATGCGGCGGAACTCGCGGGACTCGAAACGGCCCTCGCGCAGGCCCTGCCAGAATGCCGCGTAGTCCGGGCTCTCCCGCTCGGCGGGCGGCATCAGCATGCCGTGATGCCGGCCTTTCAGCTCGGCGAGGGTGTAGCCGGTCAGCGCCAGGAAGCAGGCATTCGCGTCCAGGATCGTCCCGGACGGGTCGAACTCGATCCGGCCTTGCGACCGGTCGACGGCTGAGAGCAGCGCGGCGTGACGCGATTGGAGGAGGGACACGGCATGGGTCTCTGGTATCGGGTGCCGCGAACGATGCGCCGCAAGCGTTATCGATTCATGAAGAAGCAAGTTGCCGTTGTGAATTGAAGAAGAAAACAGTCCTATCTCCAGGTCGTGCCGATGAGGTAACGAGTGCAGAGATCTCGCCGAAATCCGGCGGCCCGGGACAACCTGCCCTAAAGAAGCGTCGCAGTCGCGCTCGTCGTCCCGGGTCCTTACAGGACGCGGCGAGGCACGAGGAGGCAAGAAGCGGACGGGCAAGTGACGGTCATGTGCTCGCCTGCCATTGTCGGGGCAGCCTCGCATCTGCACCGGGAAGCGCAACTCGACATCGACTTCGCAAATTTCTTGCGCGCAATAGTATTGGAATGAATGCGACCGGGTCCGTATCGCGGCGCCGGAAGCGGGCTTTCGCGGTTCGCGGCGCATCGGCGCCGCGCCGCCGTCCAGGACACGGGGTCGAGGCCCGGCCCCATCTCGCACGATCGTGACCGGGAACGCCGTCAGCTCCGGCGCTGCGCCTTCACGTAGCTGGCGATCGCCGCCTGGCAGTTCGGCGACAGCTTGGCCTTGTTCTGGCGGAAGCAGGCCTGCACCTCGGGACCGTCCGGCGAGAGGTTGCCGCAATAGGTCAGGTAATCGCCGGTGCAGTACTGCTTCAGCACCGTGCGGTCGATCGCGGCGGGCTCGGCGAGGGCCGCGCCCGCGGTCAGGGCGAGGATGAGGGTGGAGCGCAGGAGCACGACGTCTCTCTTTCGGGAGATGGGAAGGGGGAGCGCGGTAAAGGCCATACGATCCTGGCCACAATGGGTTAGCGCGGCCGTTGACGGGCGCCGCTCCCGCGGCGGCGCCGACGCGGCCGGCCTCAGAGGCGGCTGAGGCGCACGCGGGCGAGGCCCGACATGCCGATCGCCCGGGCGGAGGCCTGGGACAGGTCGATCACCCGGCCGCCGACATAGGGGCCGCGGTCGTTGATGCGCACCACGACCGAGCGGCCGTTCGCCGTGTTGGTCACCCGCACCCGGGTGCCGAAGGGGAGGCGGCGATGCGCCGCCGTGAGGGCGTGCGTGTTGAAGCGCTCGCCGTTTGCAGTGCGCCGGCCCTGAAATCCGGGCCCGTACCAGGAGGCACGGCCGGACTGGGCTTCGGCGGGCGTGCTGGCTTGTAGCGTCGCCCCGACGGCACCCGCCGCAGCAAGAGCAATGATCGCCAGCTTTGCCTTCGAAACCATCTCGCATTCCCGTTCTGTTGCTTGGTGCGGCGCAACATAAAACCGAAGAAGGCGACATTATGGAACAGTGAAAATTGCGATCACCTCCCGTATACTGCGGAGCGCTGTTCTCAAGGATTTGCCGGGTTTACATCCGTTAACTGTCTTCGCAGGTGGAGCGGCACCGGACCGGCGGCGACACCTGCGCCACCTTGCGGCCAAGGTTGGCGCGGCGGGCGGGATCACGTGCCGCGCGCCGCCTCCCGCAGGGCGATCCGGATCAGGTCGGCGAGGGTGCGGGCGCCGAGCTTGCGGCGCAGCTGCGTGCAGGCATTGGCGACGGTCTTGTAGCTCAGGCCGAGCTCCTCGGCGATCGCCCCGTGCGCGCGGCCGGCGCCGAGGCGATCGAGGATCTGCCGCTCGCGCGGGGTGAGGGGCGGCGGCGCCGGCGTCTCGCGCCGCAGCCGGTCGACCTCGGCGGCGAGCGAGGGCGCGACGTAGGTCCCGCCGTCGCGCACCCGCTCGAAGGCGAGGTGCAGCTCCGACGAGGCGGTGTCCTTGAGCACGTAGCCGGCCGCCCCGCTCTCGAGGGCCCGCGCGGCGATTTCCGGATCGTCGTGCATGCTGAACACCAGGATCCGGGTCCCCGGCGCCACCGAGCGGATCCGCCGGATCAGCGCGAGGCCGCTCAGCGACGCGCCCTGGAAGGTCAGGTCGGCGACCACGATCTCGGGGCGGAAGCGGCGGAAGCGGCGGTAGCCGGCGGCGATGCCGGTGGCTTCGTGCACGGTCTCGACGCCCGCATCCTCCAGCACCCGGCGGCAGCCCTGCAGCACGATCGGATGGTCGTCGACGACGAGCACGCGCACGGTGGCCTCCGGGGGTCGGGCCCGCGGCCTCGCCGCGGGCCGCAGGGGAAATCAGTTGGTCGGCTGGCCGGCGGAGACCTTGGCGGTCCAGTCGTCGAAGGCGACGATCGTCTGGCGCTGCTCGCCCAGACCCTCGATGCCCAGGGTGACGACCTCGCCGGCCTTCAGGAAGCGGGCCGGCTTCATGCCCATGCCGACGCCCGGGGGCGTGCCGGTGGTGATGACGTCGCCGGGCTCCAGCAGCATGAAATGCGACAGGTAGGACACGATCTGCCGGCAATCGAAGATCATCGTGCGGGTCGAGCCGGTCTGCATCCGCTGCCCGTCGACGTCGAGCCACATCCCGAGATTCTGCACGTCGGGGATCTCGTCCGGCGTGACCAGCCACGGCCCGAGGGGGCCGAAGGTCGGGCAGCCCTTGCCCTTGGTCCAGGTGCCGCCGCGCTCGAGCTGGAACTCGCGCTCGGACACGTCGTGGCAGACGCAGTAGCCGGCGACGTAGTCCAGCGCCTCGTTGGCATGGACGTAGGAGGCGCGCTTGCCGATCACGATGGCGAGCTCGACCTCCCAGTCGGTCTTCGCCGAGCCCTTGGGCAGGATCACGTCGTCGTTCGGGCCGACGATGCAGGACGGCGCCTTGTTGAACAGGATCGGCTCGGCCGGGATCGGCGAGCCGGTCTCGGCGGCGTGGTCGGCGTAGTTGAGCCCGATGGCGATGAAGTTGCGCACGTGGCCGACGCAGGGGCCGAGCCGCGTGCCGGCCGGCACCTCGGGCAGGGTGGCCGGGTCGATCGCGCGCAGGTTCGCGAGGCTGTCGGCGGCGAGGAACGGGCCGGCGATGTCGCGGATCACGCCCGACAGGTCGCGGATCGCGCCGTTCCGGTCGACGAGGCCCGGCTTCTCCGCACCGCTCTCGCCCCAGCGCACAAGCTTCATTGGTTCTCTCCCGAAAGGTCCGGGCCCGGACGGCCGGGGCCGGGATTCCGCGTCGGCCGGGACATTGGCGCCCGCAACGGACCGCCGCAAGCCGGCAGGCGCGCGAGCGGAGACACATCCCAGTTGCAGTTTCGTCACATCTGGGGCGAAAGCGTGTCGGCGCAGCCGGCAAGGGCCGACAGGGACATGTGAACCGGCTGGCGGATATACGCGACAGGGAGAAAAAAGATGATCAACTAAGCTTAGCTTGTCATGTTTTGCGCGGATTGTATACGCCAAAGCGAAATAATATTTTAGACGATGCTTGCGATCGGGCGGGATTGCGAATCGACTGCCTGCTGCCGCATCATTCCGCCCAAGCTGCGGGCGCCCACGGAAGCCGCGCGGCACATGGTTTCGGGTGTCGAGGTAACGTCATGACGGGTTTGAGGAGGGCGGCTCTGCTGGCCGGCGCATCGGTGGCGCTGATGGCCGGCACCCACGGGGCGGCGCACGCGGCGGCGTTCGGCCTGCGCGAGCAGAGCGCGCAGGCGATGGGCCTGGCCTTCGCGGGTGCGGCCTCGGGCTCCGGCGGCCTGTCCTCGATGTTCTGGAACCCGGCCGTCGTCACGATGAAGCCGGGCTGGAACTCGGACTTCAACGCCACCCTGGTGGCGCCCTCGGCCACCATCACGCCGACCACCGGCACCTTCCCGCCGCTGATCGGGCTCGGTAATTCGGGCGATATCGGCCAGGCCGCGGTGCTGCCGGCCACCTACTCGAACTACCAGCTCAACGACCGGCTGTTCATCGGCCTGTCCGGCGCCGCGCCGTTCGGCCTCATCACCAAGCCGGACCCGGTCTGGGCCGGCCAGACCTACAGCCGCTCGTCGAAGATCTTCTCGCTGAACTTCAATCCGGTGATCGGCTACAAGGTGAACGACTGGCTGTCGGTCGCCGCCGGGCCGGTGCTCGAATACTTCAAGCTCACGCTGCGCCAGGCCACCGGCATCACCCCGGGGGCGAACACGGCCTTCGTCAAGGGCGACGACTGGGGCTGGGGCTTCACCGCCGGCGTGGTCGCGCGCCTGTCCGAGGGCACCACGGTCGGCGTCGGCTACCGCTCGTCGATCAACCACCAGCTCGAGGGCTCGGCCTTCGGCATCGGCCGGATCCGCGCCTCGCTCAATACCCCCGAGAAGGTCTCGGTCGGCCTGACCCAGGCGATCACGCAGGACTTCCGGCTGAACTTCGGCTTCGAGTGGGACAACTGGACCCGGCTCGGCTCGCCGGCCATCGTCTCGCTGGCGCTCGGCCGGCCGGTGACGGCGCTGCCGCTGAACTACAAGAACGGGTTCTACTACTCGGTCGGCGCCGAGTACGACTTCACCCCGCAATGGACCGGTCGCCTCGGCTTCGCCTACGAGCAGTCGCCGATCGACATCTCGAACCGCTCGACCCGCCTGCCCGACGGCGACCGCTACTTCGCCTCGGTCGGCGCGAGCTACCGCTACAGCGAGAAGATCCAGTTCGACGTCTCCTACCAGCACCTGTTCTCGGTCGGCGGCCGCAACCGGATCGCGATCGTGCCGGGCGAGCCGCTCTACACCGCGCCGCTCGCCTTCCTGGGCACCACCGACGCCAGCGCCGACATCGTCTCGGTCGGCCTGAAGTACCGCTGGGACAACCCGCCGGCCCCGGCGCCGATCCCGGTGCCGCTGGTGCGCAAGTACTGATGGTGGGCAACTACTGATGGTGGGCAAGTACTGAGACCCGACCAGCCGGTGAATGAGAAAGGCCCCCGGGATCGCCTCCCGGGGGCCTTTCTCTTCGTCGCGTCTTCTCGGTCACGCCTTCTCGAGCACGTAGGTCCCGGGTGCCGGGCCGAGCGAGGGCAGGGCGTCGCCGCCGGGCCGGCGCGCCGGCACCCGCTCGCCGTTCTGCTGCTCGAGCCACGAGAACCAGCGCGGCCACCACGAGCCCGTGTGCTCGGTCGCGGCCGAGATCCAGTCCTGGAGCGTGCCGTGGGCGGGGCCCCCGGTCCAGTACCCGTATTTGGGCTTGGCCGGCGGGTTGACCACGCCGGCGATGTGGCCGGAGCCCGCCAGCACGTAGTCGACCGGGCCGCCGAAGGCGCGGCAGCCCTCGAAGACCGAGAGCGCCGGGGCGATGTGGTCCTCCCGGGTCGCCAGGTTGAAGACCGGGATCGTCACCTTGCCGAGGTCGAGACGCACGTTGCCGAGCATCATCTCTCCGCGCGACAGCTTGTTGTCGAGGTAGCAGTTGCGCAGGTAGAACGAGTGGTTGGCGGCCGGCATCCGGGTCGCGTCGGAGTTCCAGTACAGGAGGTCGAAGGGCAGCGGCGCCTTGCCCTTCAGGTAGTTGTTGACGACGTAGGGCCAGATCAAGTCGTTCGGCCGCAGCATGTTGAAGGCGTTGGCCATCTTGGCGCCTTCGAGATAGCCGCGATCCTTCATGCCGGATTCGATCGAGCGGATCTGCGCCTCGTCGACGAAGACCTTGAGGTCGCCGGCATGGGTGAAGTCGACCTGGGTGGTCAGGAAGGTGCTGCTCGCGATGCGGTCGTCGCCGACCGCCGCCATGTAGGCGAGCGTCACGGCGAGCAGCGTGCCGCCGACGCAGTAGCCCACCGCCGAGACCTCGCGCTCCCCGGTCGCCCGCTCGATCGCCTCCAAGGCCGCGAAGACGCCCTCGCGCATGTAGCTCTCGAAGTCCTTGGTCGCGTGGCGCGCGTCCGGGTTGACCCACGAGATCACGAACACCGTCAGGCCCTGGCTCACCGCCCAGCCGATGTAGCTCTTGTCCTTGTTCAGATCGAGGATGTAGTACTTGTTGATCCAGGGCGGCACGATCAGCAGCGGGCGCTTCAGCACCGTCTCGGTCTGCGGCGCGTACTGGATCAGCTCGATCAGGTCGTTGCGGAACACCACCTCACCGGGGGTGCTCGCCATGTTGACGCCGACCTTGAACTGGCCCTGGTCGGTCTGGCGCACGCGCAGCTCGCCGCCGCCGGCCTCGACGTCCTCGGCGAGCATCTTCATGCCGCGCACGAGGTTGGCGCCGTTCTCCCGGAAGGTCTCGCGGATCAGCTCCGGGTTGGTAGCGAGGAAGTTCGACGGCGACATCGCCCCCGAGATCTGCCGGACGTAGAACTGCGCCTTGGCGCGGGTGTGGTCGTCGAGCCCCTCGGCCTCGTCGACCAGGATCTCGGCCCAGCGGGTGGTGATCAGGTAGCCCTGCTTCAGGAAGTCGAAGACCGGGTTCGACGACCATTCGGGCGCGGCAAAGCGCTTGTCCTTCGGGTCGGGCAGGGCGACCGGCGTCACGGTCTCGCCCTGCATCCGCTGCAGGGTCGAGCCCCACAGGGCCAGGAACTGCCCGCCGATCAGGCTCTGGGCCTCCATCGCCTTCTGGGGGTCGGTGAACCACTTCTCGGCCACGGTGCCGAGCGTGCGCACCACCTCGGTCACCGATTCGGCGAGCGCGGTGTTCGGCTTGCCGTCCTCCAGCGGCTTGGCGTAGGCGGCGAGCGCCCGGCTGAACTGCTCGGTCATCAGGCCCGCATTGCGCGACAGGGCCTCCACATCCGCGACCGGCGCGGTACTCCTCTCAGCGGTCACGCGCGTTCTCCTCCCTGTTGTCCGCTGCTCGCCGTGACGAGCCGCCTTTCCGACAAGATATCGTCCCAGACCGCCGGTTCCGCCAGATGACCGGACCGGGTTTCCTCACCGCCACGGTGCCCTCGCGCAAGGTTTCCCAGACGTCATGCCCGCGTTCCCCGCTCTTTCGCCCAAATCCCTTTCGCCCAACCCCCTCCGCGCCGCAATGCTCCTCGCCCCCCTGGCGGCCTGCCTCCTGACCGGCGGCTGCGTCCTCGACGGCGCCTCGGTGCGCGACGCCGCGAAATCGGCCGGCTTCGGGCCGAAGGAGGTCGCGGCACCCGACTTCGTGGTGCAGTCGCGCCGCGGCAACGGCGACTTCCTGCCGGTCGGCGTCTCGGCCCCGCCCCGCGAGACCCGTGCCAAGTCGGCGGCCGGCGTGCAGCAGCTCGAGGCCGAGCTCGATGCCAGCCGCCAGCGCAACGAGGCCAAGGGCCGGGACGCCGCCAAGGTCGGCGGGGCGGTCAAGCCGCCGGCGCCGCCCAGGGTGCTGCCGGCCGAGTGACGCAAGGCCGGCTGGCGCAAGCCCGGGTGACGCAAGCCCAGGTGACGCAAGCCCTGCGACCCGGGGGCCCCGCAGCGCGAGTCCACCCCCCGGAAGTTCCCGCTCCCGCGAACTTCCTCTTCCCCGAAAACCACTCTAGACAGCGTGTGTGACACGCGCGTCGCAGCGGCGGCGCCGATCCAGGACCCGGCCATGACCGATTTTCACCGCATCAAGCGACTGCCCCCCTACGTCTTCGAGCAGGTCAACCGGATCAAGGCCGCCGCCCGCGCCAACGGCGCCGACATCATCGACCTCGGCATGGGCAACCCGGACCTGGACGCGCCCCGCCACGTGATCGAGAAGCTGGTCGAGACCGCCGGCAAGCCGCGCACCGACCGCTACTCGGCCTCGAAGGGCATCGCGGGCCTGCGCCGCGCCCAGGCACACTATTACCAGCGCCGCTTCGGCGTCTCTCTCAACCCCGACACGCAGGTCGTGGCCACCCTCGGCTCCAAGGAGGGCTTCGCCAACATGGCGCAGGCCATCACGGCGCCGGGCGACGTGGTGCTGGTGCCCAACCCGAGCTACCCGATCCACGCCTTCGGCTTCCTGATGGCCGGCGGCGTGGTCCGGTCCGTCCCGGCCGAGCCGACGCCGGCCTTCTTCCCGGCGGCCGAGCGGGCGATGCAGCACTCGATCCCCAAGCCCGTGGCGATGGTGGTCTGCTATCCCTCGAACCCGACGGCCTACGTCGCCTCGCTCGACTTCTACCGCGACCTCGTCGCCTTCGCGAAGAAGCACGAGCTGATCCTGCTCTCCGACCTCGCCTATGCCGAGGTCTATTTCGACGATCACAACCCGCCGCCCTCCGTCCTGCAGGTGCCGGGGGCGATCGACGTGGCGGTGGAGTTCACCTCCCTGTCCAAGACCTTCTCGATGGCCGGCTGGCGGATGGGCTTCGCGGTCGGCAACGAGCGCCTGCTGGCCGCGCTGACCCGGGTGAAATCCTACCTCGATTACGGCGCCTTCACGCCGATCCAGGTCGCCGCCACCGCGGCGCTCAACGGCCCCGAGGACTGCATCCACGAGATGCGCGCCACCTATCGCCGCCGCCGCGACGCGATGGTCGACGCCTTCCAGAAGACCGGCTGGGACATCCCGGTGCCGTCGGCCTCGATGTTCGCCTGGGTGCCGATCCCGGAGCGCTTCCGCGGCCTCGGCAGCCTCGAATTCTCGAAGCTCCTGGTCGAGAAGGCCGACGTGGCGGTGGCGCCGGGCATCGGATTCGGCGAGCACGGCGACGATTACGTGCGCATCGCGCTGGTCGAGAACGAGCAGCGCATCCGCCAGGCGGCGCGCAACATCCGCCGCTTCTTCGACAATGCCGACCGCACCCTGCACAACATCGTGCCGATGCAGAAGGTCGGCTGACCGCACGACTTGTGGCCGGGGGGCGACAGGGGAGGCGCAATCGCGCTCCCGGCCGCCCTCCGGCCCGGCCCCGGGTTGATCCGGCGCCTGCACGGCGTCAGGGTGCGGCCAAGGTTCCGCTCCACCCTGGGTATCCGATGCGTCGCTCGCTGAAGCTCGTCGTTCTCGCCGCCGCGGCCGCCCTGCCGGCCGCCTGCGCGCCGAACCCGATCATCGCCCGCGACCCCGTCCCGGCCCCCGGCCCCGACGTCGCCTATCGCTGTTCCTCGACGCCCGTGCTGCTCAACGGCTACTGGGCCGATTGCGAGCGGGTGCAGCGCGAGCGCGAGGTCGTGGTCCGCACCAAGGGGTGAGCCCGGGACTCGCGTTTCGGGGCTGACATCGGCTCGGGGCCGTCGCGGTCTCGACCCGGACACCACGCCGCGCCCTGGAACCGGGCGCCGCTCACCATGCGTTGATCCGGCATCCGTCACCGGAGGATGCCCCGCGTGGACCGTCGTCTCATCCTGCCGCTCGCCGCCCTGGTCGGCCTCTCGGGTCCGGCCCTCGCACAGTCGCCCTTGCCCGTGCGCGTGCGCCCACCCGCCGTCGAGCCGGACATCTACAACCGCGCCGCCGCGCCCGGCCCCGTCGTGCTGCAGGTCTCGCCCGGAGTGATCGTCGGACCAATGCCGGTCGGCCCGACCGGGCTGGTGGCCATCCGCGCGGTGCCGGTCGCGGCCGTCACCAATGGCGGCGCCTTCGGGCCGACCGGCTTCGGCTACTACAACGACGCCGTGAGCGAGGGCCCGCTCAACCGCCCGCACCGCATGGCCGACTACGTCCTCGGCAGCCGGGCCTACTGATTTCGCACCCAGGGAGAAGGATACCGTCCATGCGCGCACGCCTCCTCGCGGCCGGCCTGCTCGGCCTCGCCTGCGTCGCCGCCGCCCTGCCGGCCGCGGCTCAGAGCGTCGGCTACGTCACCGGGATTCCGGGTCCGGACCCGGCCGGCGACGACGGAATCGGGTGGGGTCCGGCCTACCGGCCCGAGACCAGCTTCTCGCAGCCCGGCACGCCGCCGACCCCGGGCGACTTCGCCGGCGCGGCCTACCGGGCGCGGACCGGGCACGGCCCCTACGACGCGATCCAGGCCCCGATGCGGCCGGTGCGCGCCTACCAGTACCAGGCGCCGGGGTACGGCTACGCGCCGGCGGGTTATTATGGCGAGCCCGGCTACGCGCCGCGGGTGCGGAGCGCGCGGGCCCGGAATGCGGTCAAGCACCGGTATCACGCCCGTGCGAAGACGCACCGCGCATACCGGCAGGTGATGCGCTGACGGCAGCGGACCGCCTCGATCGTCAGTCATCGACGTCCCCGCCACACAGGCTCATCCCCGGTTCCGCTGCGCGGCCCCGGGATGACGATGCATGGTGTCAGGACCGCCGGGTCGGGGGCGTCCTCCCGAACTTCCTCAGGCAAAGCCCTCCAGCACGATCTTCCCCTTCGCGCGCCCGCTTTCCAGGAGGGCGTGCGCCCGGCGCAGGTTCGCGGCGGTGATCGGCCCGAAATGCTCGGCCAGGGTCGTGCGCAGGCGCCCGGCCTCGACGAGCCGCGCCACCTCGTCGAGCAGCGCGCCTTGCGCGGCGATGTCCGCCGTGCCGAACATCGGCCGGGTGAACATGAACTCCCAGTGCAGCGACAGGCTCTTGCGCTTGAGGATCGACACGTCGAGCGTCGCCGGGTCGTCGATCAGCGCCAGCCGGCCCTGCGGCGCGATCAGCTCGGCGATCGCCGCGAGATGGCTGTCGGTGTGGGTGGTCGAGAAGACCAGGCCCGGGGCGCCGATCCCGAGCGCGGCGACGCCCTGGGCCAGCGACGCGCCGTGATCGACCACGTGGTGGGCGCCGAGCGACCGGCTCCATTCCTGCGTCTCCGGCCGCGAGGCCGTGGTGATCACCGTCAGGTCGGTGAGCTGGCGTGCGAGCTGGGTCGCGATCGAGCCGACGCCGCCGGCGCCGCCGACGATGAGGACGGCATCGGCCGCCCCCGGCACGGCTTTGCGCACGTCGAGGCGGTCGAACAGGGTCTCCCAGGCGGTGATCGCGGTGAGCGGCAGCGCCGCGGCTTCGGCGAAGGAGAGCGAGGCCGGCTTGGTGCCGACGATGCGCTCGTCGACGAGATGGAACTCGGCGTTGGTGCCGGGCCGCTCGAGGGCGCCGGCGTAGAACACCGCATCGCCGGGGCGGAACCGCGTCGCCTCGGGGCCGGCCGCCACCACGATGCCGGCGGCGTCCCAGCCCAGCACCTTCCAGCTTCCGGCCTCCGGGGCGGCGCGGCGGCGCACCTTGGTGTCGACGGGGTTCACCGACACCGCCCGGACCTCGATCAGGAGGTCGCGGCCCGCGGGCTCCGGGCGGGGGAGGGTGATGTCCCGGAGGGCGGCCTCGTCCTCGATCGGCAGGGAGGTCTGGTAACCGACGGCGCGCATGGGCGGGCTCCTTGATGACGACGCCGGAGATGACCGCTACCCTCCCGGTGCGCAAGAACGCACATGCAGCGCCCCTAGTGTCGAAAAGGATACCGTGATGGCCCGCACCCGGCACCGCAGCCTGGATTGCAGCCCGGGCTGCGCCGTCGAGGCGACGCTGCAGCTGATCGACGGCAAGTGGAAGGGCGTGATCCTCTACCACCTGCTCGACGAGGTGCCCGAGCCCGAGGGAGCCTTGCGCTTCAGCGCCCTCCGCCGCCGGATGCCGAACGTGACCCAGCGCATGCTGACCAATCAGCTGCGCGAGCTGGAGGCGGACGGGCTCGTGCACCGCACGGTCTACGCCGAGGTGCCGCCGCGGGTGGAGTACCGCCTGACCGCGCGCGGCCGCAGCCTCGCGCCGGTGATCCGGGCGCTCAAGGCCTGGGGCGACGCCCACGCGACGCCGGAGGCATCGCCCGAGGCGGGGTCGCGCGCAGCCTGACGGTTCTAGCGCGACATGTTGCGGAACACGCAGGTCCGGCCGGTATCCTCGTAGCCGGCCGGGCATTGGGCGACGCAGGCCCCGGCGGCGAACTTGAGCGGCGGCCGGCAATACTCCGCCGCCTGCTGCGCCCGCGAGGCGGGCGGCCGCAGGAGGGCGACCGCGATCGTCGCGGCCGCTGCCGCGAGGATGCCGAAGGCGATGAGGCGCAGCATCGATCCGCGCTCCTCTGTGGGCACTGCACCGCACCATATGGGCGTCGTGCGGGAGGCGGACAGATCCGCTTTCGGAGGGGGCCGGCAAACGGTGGGTTTCCGGGCCTAGGATTTCCGGCAATGGCGCGATGCGGCATGCTGGCACCGCGCACCTGCATGCTTGACCCACCCGGGCAGACGTGAACCCACTGATCCGGATGCCGCGGCCACGCTGACGGCCCCGATTCCAGACAGACCCCGCACCTTGCGCAGGGAAAGGACAGGACCACGCACGATGGCGGAGCTCAGCCGTTCGGATCTCGATTACCGCCTCAAGCAGCAGAAGATCCTGTCCGACTTCGGCGTCGAGGCCCTGCGCGCCGACGATCTCGGCCGGCTCCTGCAGCGGGCGACCGAGCTGTGCGCGGACGGGATGTCGGCGCAGTTCTGCAAGGCGCTCGAGTACAAGCCGGGCCAGGACACGCTGCTCGTCATCGCGGGCGTCGGCTGGGGGCCGAACGTGGTCGGCCACGCGCTCGTCGGGGCCGACCTCGCCTCGCCGGCGGGCTACGCCCTCAAGACCGGCCGACCGGTGATCTCGAACCACCTCGAGAACGAGCGCCGCTTCCGCACCCCGCAGCTGATGGCCGATCACGGCGTGCGCCGGGCGCTCAACGTGCTGATCCGGAACCGCGAGGGCGATTTCGGCGTGCTCGAGGTCGACGACACCCGCGAGGGCCAGTTCGACGAGGCCGACATCGCCTTCATGCAGGGCTTCGCCAACCTGCTCGGCGGCGCCATCGAGCGCCAGCGATCGGAGGCCCGCCTCCAGGCCGCCCTCGACCGGCAGGAGCTTTTGACCCGCGAGATGAGCCACCGGGTCAAGAACAGCCTCGCCACCGTGGCCGGCCTGCTCTCGCTCCAGGCCCGCACCACCGAGAGCCAGCAGGCGCGCGACGCCCTGACCGATGCCCGCTCGCGGGTCGAGGCCGTGGCCCAGGTCCACGACCAGCTCTGGCGCCAGCCCGACCTCGCGGCGGTGGAGCTGTCGGGCTTCCTCGGCGCCCTGTGCGAGAAGCTGCGCGAGAGCGCGCCCGGCCACGCCATCACCTGCGAGGCCCCCGCCATGCCGATCCCGGCCGACCTCGCGATCCCGCTCGGGCTGTTCGTCAACGAGCTCGTCACCAACGCGATCAAGTACGCCTATCCGGGCGCCCACGGTCCGGTGCGGGTCGAGGCCTGGCCGGACGGCGCCGACAAGGTGCGCCTGAGCGTCTCCGACGACGGCGTCGGCCTGCCCGGGGATTTCGACGCGGGGGCCGCCCGCCACAGCCTCGGCATGCGGGTGATCCACGGGCTTGCCCGCCAGCTCGGCGGGGAGTTGCAGGTATCGGGTGCGAAGGGGGCGTGCTTCGCCCTGACGCTCGATCTCGCGGCGGCGTAGCCCGGACCGCGGGGATTATTTCGGGGTCCCCGCGGCGAGCCGCTTCCCACGGCCGCTTCTCTTGCACTACGCTCGCGGCAGCGCTGCCGCTCGGCCCTCGACGTCGAGGGCCGAGCGGCACGACGGGGACCGGAGAACCGGCCCCGCCTCGACGAAGCCCGGGCGGCAGATCCGGGCCATTCTCAAGGGTGGAAACGATGGGCGAGTTCTCCCGCGGCTTTCCGAGCCGCCGCAGCATCCTGGCCTCCGGCGCCGCCGCGGCCGGTCTCGGGCTGATCGGCACACGGCCGGCCTTCGCCGCCGTGGACTGGAAGAAACACGCCGGCACCACCCTCGAGGTCAACCTGATCAAGGGGCCGCGCGGCGACCTGCTCCACCGCAGCGCCGCCGAGTTCACGGCGCTGACCGGGATCAAGGTCTCCTCCGAGGTCATCCCCGAGCAGCAGCAGCGCCAGAAGATCGTCATCGAGCTGACCTCGGGCCGGCCGAGCTTCGACGTGGTGCATCTGAGCTACCACGTGCAGAAGCGCCAGTTCGACAAGGCCGGCTGGCTCGCCGATCTCTCCGGGTTCATGAAGGACCCGAACCTGACCGAGCCCTCCCTTAAGGAGGCCGATTTCAGCAATGCGGGCCTGCAATACGCCAAGACGCTGAACGGCGAGATGCGCTCGCTGCCGCTCTCGGTCGACTACTTCATCCTGTACTGGAACAAGGAGCTGTTCCAGAAGAAGAACGTCGCGTATCCCGAGACCTTCGACGACATGATGCGGGCGGCCGAGACGCTGACCGACCCGAAGGCCGGCACCTACGGCTTCGTCGGCCGGGGGCTGCGCAACGCCAACATGGCTTTGTGGGGCGCGTTCTTCCTCGCCTATGGCGGCCGCTTCCTCGACGACAAGGGCAACCTCCTGATCGACGGCCCGGAGGCCGTGGAGGCGACGAAGTTCTACCAGCGCCTCCTGACCAAGACCGCGCCCCCCGGCGTCGTCGGCTTCAACTGGATGGAGTCGATGGCGGCGTTCACGCAGGGGCGCGCCGCGATGTGGCTCGACGGCGTCGGCTGGGCGCCGCCGCTCGAGGATCCGAACGCCTCGCGGGTCGTCGGCAAGGTCGGCTACGCGGTGGTGCCGAAGGGGCCGAAGGACCATGCCGCGGCCACCTACGGCGACGGCATCGGCGTCGCGGCGGCGAGCCCCAAGAAGGAGGCGGGCTACCTCTACTGCCAGTGGGCGGTCTCGAAGCTGATGGGCGCGCGCCTGCTCCAGGCCGGCGGCGGCGTGCCGTTCCGCGACTCGATCCTCGGCGACCCGGAGGTGCAGCAGGGCGTGAAGATGCCGCGCGAGTGGCTCGATTCGGCGATCGGCTCGGCCAAGATCAGCAAGCTCGGCCTCCCCGTCGTGGTGCCGGTGGCGGAGTTCCGCGACATCGTCGGTTCCGCCGTCACCGCTACCCTGTCGGGGGCCGACCCGGCGGTCGAGCTGAAGAAGGCGGCCGAGCAGTACCGGCCGATCCTCGAGCGCAGCGAGAAGGCGTGATGGCGCGGGCCGGCCTCGCATCGCCAGCGGATGACCTGTCAGCGGCCGAAGAGGCCGCGCCCGCCCGCTGGCGCCCGCCGGGCTACTGGCCCTTCGTGGTGCCGGCCCTCGTCGTCGTCGTCGGGGTGATCGTCTTTCCCTGGGCCTTCACCCTGTGGATGAGCCTGCACGAGTGGAAGGTCGGCGCGGCGCCGGCCTTCGTCGGCCTGTCGAACTATTCGCGGTTGCCGACCGATCCGCGCTTCCTCGACGCGGTGTGGCAGACGCTGGTCTACACCGCGCTCTCGGTGGTGCTGCCGCTGATCTTCGGCACGCTGGCGGCCTGCGTGTTCCACGCCAGGTTCCCCCTGCGCGGCTTCCTGCGCGGCGTGTTCATCCTGCCGATGATGGCGACGCCCGTGGCGATCGCGCTCGTCTGGACCATGATGTTCCATCCCCAGCTCGGGGTGCTGAACTACCTGCTCTCGCTCGTCGGCATCCCGCCCCAGCTCTGGGTCTTCCACCCCGCCACCGTGATCCCGTCGCTGGTGCTGGTCGAGACCTGGCAGTGGACGCCGCTCGTGATGCTGATCGTGCTCGGCGGCCTCGCGGCCCTGCCGACCGAGCCCTACGAGAGCGCGCAGATCGACGGCGCCTCGATCTGGCAGATGTTCCGCCACATCACCCTGCCGCTCGTCGCGCCGTTCCTGTTCGTCGCCGCGATGATCCGGATGATCGACGCGGTGAAGAGCTTCGACATCATCTTCGCGATCACGCAAGGAGGACCGGGCACGGCGTCCGAGACGATCAACATCTACCTCTACAGCGTCGCCTTCGCCTATTACGACGTCGGCTACGGCTCGGCGATCGCCGTGGTGTTCTTCCTTCTCATCATCGCGCTCGCCGCCGCCCTGCTGGTGGTCCGCAAGCGCACGCAAGGCGCCGTCGCATGAATTGGCGCTGGCTCCTCAAGCAGGCCGCCCTGCTCCTCGCCGTCCTGGTCATCGTCTCGCCGGTGATCCTGTTCTTCGTCTGGATGCTGTCGCTCTCGGTCAAGTACGAGATCGACAACGCCGCCTATCCGCCGATCCTGATCCCCGAGCGCTTCGCCTGGAAGAACTACGTCGACGTCCTCGAATCGAACCGGTTCTCGACCTACTTCGTCAACAGCCTGCTGGTCACCGGCACGGCGACGCTGCTGGCGCTCGTCGTCGGGGTGCCGGCGGGCTACGGCATCGCCCGGATGAAGGCCGCCAAGGCCGCGGTGGTGATCCTGGTCGCCCGCATCACGCCGGGCCTGTCCTACCTCATCCCGCTCTTCCTGCTGTTCCAGTGGCTCGGGCTGCTCGGCACGCTGTGGCCGCAGATCATCATCCACCTCGTCGTGACGGTGCCGATCGTGATCTGGATCATGATCGGCTACTTCGAGACCACGCCGCTCGAGCTGGAGGAGGCCGCCGTCATCGACGGCGCCAGCCGCTGGCAGGTCTTCCGCTACGTCGCGCTGCCGATCGCCAAGCCCGGCATCGCGGTGGCGATGATCCTGGCGGTGATCTTCTCCTGGAACAACTTCGTCTTCGGCATCGTGCTCGCCGGGCGCGAGACCCGCACCCTGCCGGTCGCGGTCTACAACATGATCTCGTTCGACCAGCTGAGCTGGGGCCCGCTCGCGGCGGCCGCGCTGATCGTTACTCTGCCGGTGCTGGTGCTGACGGTGTTCGCGCAGCGCCAGATCGTCGCCGGGTTGACGGCGGGGGCGGTGAAGGGCGGCTGACGCCCTGACGACACGGCGCGGCAACCTCGCCGCGCCGTCATTGACACCAAAAAACGAATGAACGATCGTTTCAATCGAAGGACCGCCGAACGGTCCGCGTAAGACTCACGGGTGGACAACGCCGATGCTGCAGCGCGCGGACACCTACGCCGATCTCGTCGAGACATTCCGCTGGCGGATCCCGGCCCGCTACAACATCGGCACCGACGTCTGCGACCGGCACGCTCCCGGCAATCCGCTCGCGTTGATCCACCTCGACCATGACGGCGCCGTGCAGCGTTACGGCTTCGATGATTTGCGGCGCCTGTCGAACCGCTTCGCCAACGTGCTCGCCGCGCACGGGCTCGCCCGCGGCGAGCGGATCGGCGTGCTGCTGCCGCAGGCGCCCGAGACGGCGGTTGCCCACATCACCGGCTTCCGGGCCGGGCTCATCACCATCCCCCTCTTCGTGCTGTTCGGGCCCGACGCGCTCGCCTACCGCCTCGGCAACAGCGGCGCGAGGGCCGTTGTGACCGACCGGGCCGGCGCCGCGCTCATCGCCGGGATCCGCGACGCGGTCCCTGAGCTGGAGCGGGTCTACTGCATCGACGGGCCGGGGGAGGGGACGGAGGATTTCCACGCGCTCTGCGCCCGCGCCTCCGACGCCTTCACGCCGGTCGACACCGCCGCCGACGATCCGGCGGTCATCATCTACACCTCGGGCACCACCGGCGATCCGAAGGGGGCGCTCCACGCCCACCGGGTGCTGCTCGGCCATCTGCCGGGGGTCGAGATGCCCCAGCGCTTCCTGCCGCAACCGGGCGACCGGTTCTGGACCCCGGCGGACTGGGCCTGGATCGGCGGCCTCCTCGACGTGCTGCTGCCGGCCCTGCATCACGGCGTCCCGGTCGTCTCGCATCGCGCGAAAAAATTCGATCCGGAGGCGGCGTTCCGGCTGATGGCCGCGCAGGAGGTGCGCAACGTCTTCCTGCCGCCGACCGCCATGAAGCTGATGCGCCAAACCCGCGCGACGCCCTATCCGGGCCTGACCCTCCGCTCCGTGGGCAGCGGCGGCGAGAGCCTGGGCGCCGAGATGCTGGCCTGGGGCGAGGCGGTGCTCGGCGTCCCGGTCAACGAGTTCTACGGCCAGACCGAGTGCAACCTCGTCGTCTCCTCCTGCGCCGACCTGTTCCCCGCCCGCCCCGGCGCCATGGGCAAGCCGGTGCCGGGCCACGACGTGCGCATCGTCGACGGCGAGGGCCGGGAGGTGCCGGACGGCACGACCGGCCACATCGCGGTGCGCCGGCCCGACCCGGTGATGTTCCTCGGCTACTGGCGCAACCCCGAGGCGACGGCGAGGAAATTCATCGGCGAGTGGCTGATCACCGGCGATCTCGGCAGGCGCGATCCGGACGGCTTCCTATGGTTCGTCGGCCGCGACGACGACGTCATCACCTCGTCCGGCTACCGCATCGGCCCGGGCGAGATCGAGGATTGCCTGCTGCGCCATCCGGCGGTGGCGTTGTGCGGCGTCGTCGGCGTCCCGGACCCGGTCCGGACCGAGGTGGTGAAGGCCTTCATCGTGCTGAAGGGCGGGGTCGAGGGCACGCCGGACCTGGCGCGGGAGATCCAGGACTTCGTGCGCACCCGGCTCGCCGCCCACGAATACCCGCGCCACGTCGCCTTCGTGCAAGAACTGCCGATGACCGCGACGGGGAAGATCATCCGGCGGGCGCTCAGGGAGCGGGGAGCGGCGTGAAGACGATCTCGACCGCAGGTCGGTCGAGCGCACGGTATCGAGCACACCGCGTCATCCCGGGTTCCGCTTCGCGGCCCTGGAACGACGAAGGAGACACATGGAACATCCGGCGATCAACGACCGGATGCCGCCACGCACGGGAGGACATCATGCCGACATCCAAACTCCGCCGAACGTCCCGATGGCTGGCGCTCGCGGCCGCCTCGCTGCTCACCCTCGCCCAGGCCCAGGCCGCCTCGACTCGCGTCACCCTCGGGGTGCTCAACGACCGCGCCGGGCCGTATTCCGACCTCGCCGGCGAGGGCTCGGTGGTGGCGGTCGAGATGGCGGCGGCGGACTTCAAGGCGCAGAACCCCGATGTCGACGTCCGGGTCCTGTCGGCCGACCACCAGAACAAGCCGGATGTCGGTGCCGGCATCGTGCGCCAGTGGATCGACCGCGACGACGTCGACGTCGTGCTCGACGTGCCGTTCTCCTCGGTGGCGCTCGCCGTGCACCAGATCGTGCGCGAGAAGAACCGGCTGATGATCAATTCGGGGGCGGGCGCCTCGGAGATCACCGGGGCGCTGTGCTCGCCCAACACGATCCACTGGACCTACGACACCTGGGCGCTCGCCAACGGCACCGGCGGGGCGATGGTGCGCTCGGGCGGCGACACCTGGTTCTTTATCACCGCCGACTACGCCTTCGGCAAGGCGCTGGAGCGCGACGTCTCGGAGGTGGTCGAGCGCAACGGCGGCAAGGTGCTCGGCTCGGTCCGCCACCCGGTCGCGGCGAACGACTTCTCCTCGTTCCTGATCCAGGCCCAAGGGTCGAAGGCGAAGGTGATCGGGCTGGCCAATGCCGGCAGCGACACCATCAACACCATCAAGCAGGGCGCCGAGTTCGGCGTGGCGGAAGGCGGGCAGCGCCTCGCCGGCCTGCTGGTCTTCCTCAGCGACGTGCATTCGCTCGGCCTCAAGGTCGCGCAGGGACTGGTGCTCACGGAAGCCTTCTACTGGGACCTCAACGACGGCACCCGCACCTGGTCGCGCCGCTTCGCCGAGCGCTACAAGGGCCGGATGCCGACCATGGTCCAGGCCGGCGTCTATTCCGGCATGATGCATTACCTCAAGGCCGTGAAGGCGACCGGCAGCAAGGACCCCGCCACGGTCACGGCCGAGATGCGCAGGGTGCCGGCGGAGGATCCGCTGTTCGGCCGCTCCGAGGTGCGGGCCGACGGGCGGGTGACCCACCCGATGTACCTGTTCGAGGTCAAGAAGCCGTCCGAGTCGAAGGGGCCGTGGGACTATTACCGCCTGGTCTCGACGATTCCCGCCGACCAGGCCTTCCGGCCGCTGAAGTCCGGCAACTGCCCACTGGTGACCCCATGAAGCTGCATCACTGCGTCGGCGCGCGCTCGTTCCGCCCGCTCTGGGCCCTCGAGGCGCTCGGGCTGCCCTACGAGCTGGCGATGCTGCCGTTCCCGCCGCGGGTCCACGCCAAGGACTACTTCGCCCTCAATCCCCTCGGGACGATCCCGCTCTTCGAGGACGGCGCGACGCGGATGACCGAATCGGCGGCGATCTGCGAGTACCTGGCGGCGCGCCACGGCGCCGGGGGCCTCGGGGTGCGGCCCGACGAGCCGGATTACGGCCGCTACCTCAACGCGCTGCATTTCGGCGAGGCGACCCTGACCTTCCCGCAGACCCTGGTGCTGCGCTACGGCCGCTTCGAGCCGCCGGAGCGCCGCAACCCGGGCCTCGTCGAGGATTATGCGCGCTGGTTCCTGTCGCGGCTCAAGGGCTTCGGCACGGTTCTGGGCGATCGCCGCTTCGTCTGCGCGGAGCGCTTCACCGCCGCCGACATCAGCATCGGCTATGCCCTGATGCTGGCCGGGTTCGCCGGGCTCGCCGAGCAGCTGCCGGACTTCGCCAGGGCCTACTGGGAGGGGCTGCAGGCCGAGCCGTCCTACGCGCGGGCGCTCGCGGCCGAGCAGCGGGCCGCCGTGGCCCAGGGCGTGTCGCCGGTGCCGTCGCCGCTCGGCGGCTGAGGGGACCGGGCGCGCCCGGACGGGGCGGGGACGGAGCGATCGTCGGCCCGTCGGGCCGGACGATCGCCTACGCCTCGATCTCGACCACGTCCCGGGTGTCGGTCGCGTCGGCGAGGCCCGGGCGCGGCAGGCGCACCAGCACGATCGTGCCGGTGCCCTCCTCGGAGCGGATGCGCAGGCCGCCGCCATGCAGCTCGGCGAGCGAGCGGGCGATGGCCAGCCCGAGGCCCGAGCCCTTGTAGCTGCGGGCGAAGTTGGTCTCGACCTGCTCGAAGGGATAGCCGAGCTTCGGCAAGGCCGTCTTCGGGATGCCGATGCCGCTGTCCTCGACGAAGATGTGGACCGCGTCGATGGCCCGCCGCGTGCGCACCGCGACCCGGCCGGCCTCGGGGGTGAACTTCACGGCGTTCTGCAGCAGGTTGACCAGGATCTGGTGCAGGGCGCGCTCGTCGGCCATCACCAGGGTGTCGGCGCTCATCTCGACGCTGACGGTCAGCCCCTTGGCCCGGGCCGGCTCGGCGATGAGCTTCAGGGCACGCTCCA
Source organism: Methylobacterium platani (assembly GCF_001653715.1). Taxonomy (GTDB): domain Bacteria; phylum Pseudomonadota; class Alphaproteobacteria; order Rhizobiales; family Beijerinckiaceae; genus Methylobacterium; species Methylobacterium platani. The sequence continues at coordinate 49,805 of NZ_LWHQ01000034.1, read as the reverse complement.
GCGCCTCGCTCACCGCCACCGGCTGCTTGGCGAGCTTCACCCGGCGGGCGTCGATCCGCGACATGTCGAGGATGTCGTCGATCACCGAGAGCAGGTAATGGCCGCTGGAGCGGATGTCGCGGCAATATTCGCGGTACTTCTCGGAGCCGAGCGACCCGAACACCTCGCTCTCCATCACCTCGGCGAAGCCCAGGATGGCGTTGAGGGGTGTGCGCAGCTCGTGGCTCATGTTGGCCAGGAACTCGGACTTCGAGCGGTTGGCGCTCTCGGCCTGGGCCTTCTGGTCGAGGTAGCGTTCGGCGAGGTCGGCGAGCTGCTGGGTCTGGATCTCGAGGGTCCGGCGCGAGCGCTTGAGGTCCGCGATGGTGGCGATGAGCTGGCGTTCCGATTCCACGAGCCGCTCCTGGTGCCGTTTCAGGGCCGTGATGTCGGTGCCGACCGAGACGTAGCCGCCGTCCTTGGTGCGGCGCTCGCTGATCTGCAGCCAGCGCCCGTCGGCGAGCTCGGCCTCGAAGGTGCGGGCTCCCGCTTCCGGGAACTCGCCGGCGGGGATCTCGCGCCGCACGGTCGGCAGGGCGGCGCGCCCCATGATGGCGTCGTAGCGCCGGCCGGGCTGGGCCTCGTCGGCGGTCAGCGCGTGCAGGCGGCGGAACTTGGAATTGCACAGGACCAGGCGGTTCTGGGCGTCCCAGAGCACGAAGGCCTCGGACACCGCCTCGACGGCGTCGCGCAGGCGCATGTCGGCGGTGGCGGTCGATTCGGCGAGGCGGCGCTGCTCCGAGATGTCGATGACGATGCCGACGAGGTGGCGGCCATTGTCCTCGAGGTCCTGGACGATCTCGGCCCGGGCCTTGAGCCAGACCCACTCGCCCCCCGCGGCGCGGATGCGGAACTCGTGGTCGACGGTGGCGTCGCGGGCCGCCAGCTGGCGGGCCAGCCCGTAGAGGTCGGTGTCGTCCGGATGGACCAGGGCGTTGACGTCGCCGAAGGAGAGGAATTCCTGCTCCCGGACGTAGCCGAGGAGCTGGTACATCGAATCCGACCAGTAGATCCGGCCGCGCGGGATGTCCCAGTCCCACAGGCCGCAGCGGCCGCGGCCGAGCGCGGTGTCGAGGCGCTGGCGCACCTGCTCGCAGACCCGGTCGACGGCCCGCGCCCGGTCGGCCTGGAGCGCGTAGGCGAGGCCGGTGCAGACCACCACCAGCGTCACCGCGCCGACCAGCACCGCGGCGACGCGCGCCCGCCCGGCCCACAGCGAGGTCACGGAATCGAGGGTCTGGACCACGGCGACCTGCGCGATGCCCGTCCCCGTGACGATCCCGCCGCCGGGCACCGCCCGCACCGTCGCCAGCGCCCGCTCGCCGGTGCCGAGCACCACCGGGAGCACGCCGGCGCGCTCGCCCATGATGCCGAGCACCTGGACCTCGCCGACCAGCTCGCTGAAGCTGCGCGGCAGCCCGGGCTGGTCCGGCACCGCGGCCAGGATCGCGTCGTCGGCGCCGATCAGCAGGATGCTGCGGCCGGCGGGCAGGCTGCCGGGCGGCAGCAGGCGCACCAGGCGCTCGCGCAGCAGGGCGGCCGGCGCGTCGGACGGCACCGTGCCGGAGAGCCGGGCGAGGGAGGCCGGCAGCGTCCCGGCGACCAGGCGGGCCACGAGGTCGATGTCGCGCCGCGCGTCGGAGACCACCTCCTCGCGGTGGCCGGAGAGCTGCAGGGCCGTGACGGTGCCGAGGCAGATCAGGAAGGCCGCCAGCATCGCCGGGACGGCGAAGCGCAGCCAGGATTCCGCGTGGGCGAGGCGCTGGTGCGCGGCCTTCGATACCCGGCTGATCCCGAGGATCGTCGCGGCACGCGCAGAGAAGGGGGCGGGATCCGCCTCCAGCATACCCAAACCCCCAACGGAACAGAAAGACAGATGCCGCGGAGGTTCCCGGCAGGCCCCCGAATCGAGGCTCAATCTGGCATTTCCACAAGCATTTTGTCCAGCGCCTCGCGCCGTCGAAATGAAGTGTTAACCAGTGATCCGAACCGTCGAAAGCACGGGCGAATGCGCGATTCTGCCAGATATCACAAGGGTTTGTGCATTATTTCGCCGGCGCCAGCGAGCGCCCGGCGATGTCGCTGACGTCGGGGGAGAGTCCCGGCGTCCCGGCGACGCGGCGCAGGGCCGATTCGGCCCGCCGGCGGCGCCCGTCCTCGACCATACGCCAAGTATTGAAAGCAGTTAGCAGGCGTGCCGCGACTTGAGGATTTTTTCCGTCGAGGGCCAGCACCACTTCGGCGGCGAGGTCGTAGCCGGCGCCGTCCGGGCGATGGAACTGAGTCGGATTGTTGAGGCTGAAGCTCGCGACCAGCGAGCGGACGCGATTCGGGTTGCCGAGCGAGAAGGCGGGGTGGCGCATCAGCCCCCGTACCCGCTCGAGCGTCCCGGCCTCCGGGATCATCGCCTGGAGGGCGAACCACTTGTCGAGCACCAGGGGCTCGTGCCGGTAGGCCTCGCCGAAGCGCGCGAGGGCCGCCTCCCGGGCTTCGCCGGGCACGAGGCTCACGACGGCGAGCGCCGCGAGGCGGTCGGTCATGGTCGCGGCCGCATCGAGCTGGGCGATCGCCAGCGCGATGCCGGCCTCCGGGTCGGCCGCCGCGACGAGGTCGAGGGCGGCGTTGCGCAAGCTCCGGCGCCCGGCGCTGGCCGCGTCGGGGCTGAAGGGGGCGCCGGGCGGCTCGGCCAGCGCGTCGCGCAAGCCGAGGAGCCGGGATCCGAGGTCGCGGCCGAGCTGCACCCGCAGGGTCTGGCGGGCGCGCCAGATCGCGTCGGGATCGACCTCGGCGCCGATCGCCTGCGCCACCTCCTGCTCGCCGGGCAGCGTCAGGACGAGGGCGGCGAAGGCCGGGTCGGCGAGGGCCTCGGCGTCGAGGAAGGTCGCGAGCGCCGCGGTCAGGCCCGCGCCCTCCGGTCCGGCCTCGGGGCCGAGCGGCGCACCGGCGCGGGCGCGGGCGACCAGCACCTCCATGGCGAGGCTCTGGGCCGCCTGCCAACGGTTGAAGGCGTCGGAATCGTGGGCGAGCAGCGCCAGGCGCTCGTCGCGGGTCAGGGCGTGCTCGACCTTCACCGGGGCCGAGAAGCCGCGGAACACGGACGGCACCGGCGCGGTCGCGACCTCGGTGAAGACGAGGGTGTCCTCCGCCCGGTCGAGCACGAACACGCCGTCCCGCACCCGCTCGGCCCGCGCCGCCACGGCGCCGCCCGCCGGGGCGACGAGGCCGAGGACGACCGGGATCACCAGCGGCTCGGGCGCGGCGGCCGCGCTCGCCTCGGTGGCGATCCGGGGCAGGCTCTGGCGGAAGGTCAGGCTGTAGGTGCGCGCCGCCGGATCGTGGGCGCCGGTCACCGCGACGGTCGGCGTGCCGGCCTGCGCGTACCAGCGCGCGAAGGTCGCGAGGTCGCGCCCGCTCTCGGCCGCGAACGCGGCGAGGAAATCCTCCACCGTCGCGGCGGTGCCGTCGCAGGTGGAGAAGTAGCGGTCCATGCCGCGCCGGAAGGTCTCGGGGCCGAGCAGGGTGCGCAGCATCCGGACGATCTCGGCGCCCTTCTCGTAGACCGTCGCGGTGTAGAAGTTGTTGATCTCGCGATAGGCCTGCGGCCGCACCGGGTGGGCGAGGGGACCGGCATCCTCCGGGAACTGGCGGGCGCGCAGCGTGCGCACCTCGGCGATGCGGTGGACCGGGCGCGAGCGCTCGTCGGAGGAGAATTCCTGGTCGCGGAAGACCGTCAGGCCTTCCTTGAGGCAGAGCTGGAACCAGTCGCGGCAGGTCACCCGGTTGCCGGACCAGTTGTGAAAGTACTCGTGGGCGATGATCGCCTCGATGTTGGCGTAGTCCGCGTCGGTCGCGGTGTCGGGGCTCGCCAGCACGTACTTGTCGTTGAAGATGTTGAGGCCCTTGTTCTCCATCGCGCCCATGTTGAAGTCGGAGACCGCGACGACGTTGAAGACGTCGAGGTCGTAGGCGCGGCCGAAGGTGCGCTCGTCCCAGGCCATCGAGCGGGCGACCGCGTCGAGGGCGAAGTCGGCGCGGCCCTCCTTGCCGGGCTCGACGTAGACGGCGATCTCGACGTCCCGCCCCTCCATGGTGGTGAAGCGCGCGGCCACCCGGCCGAGGCGGCCGCCGACGAGGGCGAACAGGTAGGCGGGCTTCGGATGGGGATCGTGCCAGACCGCGTAGTGGCGCTCCGGCCCGGCCTCGCCACGCTCGACGAGGTTGCCGTTGCCCAGCAGCACCGGCGCCGCCTCCCGGTTGCCCTCGATCCGGGTGGTGTAGACCGCCATCACGTCCGGCCGGTCGAGGAAGTAGGTGATGCGCCGGAAGCCGTCGGCCTCGCACTGGGTGCAGTAGACGCCGTTCGAGCGGTAGAGCCCCATCAGCTTGGTGTTGGCGCTCGGGTTCACCTGCGTCTCGATCTCGAGCACGAAGGGGCGCTGCGGCGGCTGGTGCAGGGTGAGGGCGCGCGGCGTCACGTCGATCGCGCCCGGTCCGGTCGGCTGGCCGTCCAGCGCGATCGCCAGCAGGGTCAGCTCGTCGCCGTCGAGACGAAGGGGCGCGCCGGGCTCGCCGCCGGGGTTGGGCCGCAGCGCCAGCGTCGCGGTCACCCGGGTCTCGGTCGGGTGCAGGCGCACGTCGAGGTCGACGCGGTCGATCAGGTAGTCGCTCGGGCGGTAATCGGCGAGGCGGACGATCGACTGCATGGCGGGATCCTCGGCGGTCGCGCGGGCGGCGGGGTCTTGAGCCTTTGCACCGTCGCCGGCCGCAGCGCAACGCGGGATCGGGGCCTCCCCGCCGGTCGCGCGCCGCCCTAGCTACGACGCCGGATCCGGCGCCGCCGCGGCGTGCGCTCAAGGGAAGGATGGAGTGCCATGGAATACCTGCACACGATGGTCCGCGTCGCCGATCTCGACCGGGCGCTCGACTTCTACTGCAACAAGTTCGGCCTCCAGGAGGTGCGTCGCACCGAGAGCGAGAAGGGCCGCTTCACCCTGGTGTTCCTGGCCGCCCCGGGCGACGCCGCGCGCGCCAAGGACACCAAGTCGCCGCTGCTCGAGCTGACCTACAACTGGGATCCGGAGGAATATACCGGCGGGCGCAACTTCGGTCACCTGGCCTATCAGGTCGACGACATCTACGCGACCTGCCAGAAGCTGCAGGATGCCGGCGTGACCATCAACCGCCCGCCGCGGGACGGCCACATGGCCTTCGTGCGCTCGCCCGACGGCATCTCGATCGAGATCCTGCAGAAGGGCGGCGCGAAGCCGCCGCAGGAGCCGTGGGCCTCGATGCAGAATACCGGCAGCTGGTGACCTGACGGGGGCGGGCCGGGTCCGGCCCGCCCCCTGTCGCGCCGGTCAGGCCCCGGCGGCCGGCGTGATGCCGAGCTCGGCCAGCTTGGCGTGGATCGCCGTGACCGGGCGCTTGAGCTTCAGGCTCATCACGGAGGGCGAGACGCCCTCCTGCGCCATCGCCCGGAGCTGCTGCACGGTCTCCAGGGTCCAGCCCGCCTCGATGTTCTCGCTCATCAGGGTCGCCTCCCGTTCGTCGCGGCCGCGCCTCGCGGCGGCCTTGGACGGCGGCAGGTAGGGAGTATCGGCGGCGCGGCAACCCGTCCGGGCGGCGCTCCCGCCTTGACGCGACGCTCTCGCCGTCGCACATCGGCGCCGTCAGCCGGCCGGGCGGCCGCTCCGTCCTCGTCAGTGGGTCCCCGCTTGGGTCTCCCGCGCAGCGAGCGACGGGGAGGAAAGTCCGGGCTCCATGAAGAGACGGTGCCGGATAACGTCCGGCGGGGGCGACCCCAGGGACAGTGCCACAGAGAGCAGACCACCGGGCGGGTCCTCGCGGACCCGTGCCGGCCAGGGTGAAAGGGTGCGGTAAGAGCGCACCGCGGACGCGGCAACGCGGACGGCACGGCAAACCCCACCGGGAGCAAAACCGAATAGGGGCGGCACGCGCGAGCGATCGCGCAGGGCTTCTTCAGGCCCGTCGCCCGGGTTGGTTGCTCGAGGCGGCCGGCAACGGCCGTCCCAGAGGAATGGCCGCCACGTTCGGGGGATCCCTCGCGGGATCCTCCGGGCCATACAGAACCCGGCTTACAGGCCGGCTGATACCCAATCCCGACGGCCCGTCCTAGCGCGGCGCCAGCTCAGTTCAAGCGGGCGCGAGGCATCTCCGACGTAGAGCCCGCGCCCGCGGCCGAACAGCCGTGCCCGCCTCGACTTTCCGGTTCCGCGCCGCGGCGATCACAAGCCTTCGTTAACCTTGCTGGTCTCTGATGCCATCGAGGCGGGTGCTGCCCGCCGCGTGTGCCCTCGCGTTGACGACCCCAGAGGCCCATGATACCCCGAGCCACCCCGTCCACGGAGATTCCCGCATCGGCGGCCGCAGCCTGCTCGCACAGGCGTGATGGTCGCGCGTCGATGCCGGGCGTGGGCAAAGCGGCGCTCTGGCGCCGATCCCGGCCGGCCTCGGCCCGGCTCGTGCGGATAGCGGAGCACCATGGATCGTCATGCGTCACTGCGCGCCCGCCGCGCGAGCTGTGCCGTCGTTCCGGGAGACCGGTCGTGACCGACCTTCCCCACATTCCGGTTCTTCTCGCCGAGGTGCTGGCCTCGCTCCATCTCGGGGCCGGGCCCGCCGCGGTGATCGACGGCACCTTCGGGGCCGGCGGCTACACCCGCGCGATCCTGGCGGCCGATCCCCGCAACCGCGTGCTCGCGATCGACCGCGACCCGACCGCGATCGCCGCCGGCCAGTCCCTGGTCGCGGAGGCGGGCGGCCGCCTGGTGCTGGTCCAGGGCCGCTTCGGCGACCTCGACGCGATCGCCCGCGACCACGGCTTCGCCGAGGCCGACGGCGTCGTCCTCGATATCGGCGTGTCGTCGATGCAGCTCGACCAGGCCGAGCGCGGCTTCTCGTTCCGGTTCGACGGCCCCCTCGACATGCGGATGGAGCGGGCGGGCGAGAGCGCCGCCGACCTCGTCAACGAGGCCTCGGAAGCCGCGCTCGCCGACGTGATCTACCATTACGGCGAGGAGCGCCGGGCCCGCGCCGTCGCCCGCGCCCTGATCGAGGCGCGCCGGCGCGCCCGGATCGAGACCACGGCGGCCCTGGCGGAGGTCGTCGCCGGCGTCGTCCGGACCGAGCCCGGCAGCGGCATTCACCCGGCGACCCGCACCTTCCAGGCCCTGCGCATCGCGGTGAACGACGAGCTCGGCGAATTGCAGCGGGCGCTGCACGCGGCCGAGCGCACCCTGCGCCCGGGCGGCCGCCTCGCGGTGGTGACCTTCCACTCGCTGGAGGACCGCATCGTGAAGCAGTTCTTCTCGGCCCGCAGCGGCCGGGCGGTGGCGGCCTCGCGCCACCTGCCGATGGCCTCGCAGCCGGCCCCCCGCAGCTTCACGCTCGCCACCAAGGGCCCGGTCACCGCCGGCGAGGCCGAAGCCTACGCCAATCCCCGCGCCCGCTCGGCGAAGCTCCGGGCCGGCGAGCGCACCGACGGGCCCGCGCCGCCGCCGCTGACGGTGCTCGAGACGCTGGCCTCCCTGCCCGAGACCCAGACGCGGGGAGGGCGCCGGTGATCCGCCTCCTGCACCTCGCGGCGATCGCCGGGCTGATCGCCTCGGCCATCTACGCCTACTCGATCAAGTACGACACGCTCTACCAGGCCGAGCAGGTCGCCAAGCTGAAGACCCGCCTGCGCAAGGAGCGCGACGCGATCGCGGTCCTGCGCGCCGAGTGGCAGCTCCTGACCCGGCCCGACCGGCTCCAGGCGGCGGTCGACAAGTACCTGACCCTCGAGCCGATCGGCACCGCGCATCTCGGACGGCTCGCCGACCTGCCGGCCAAGCCCGACCGCGGCGACGAGATCGCCCGCAAGCTCGAGGCGCTCGGCCTCGGCGCCACCGCGACCCCGGCCGCCAAGGAGCGCGCGCCCTCGACGACCGGCGCCACCGCCGGCCGGCCCGAGGAGCCCCGCACCACCGGCTCCACCTCCACCCGCACCCCGACCGCCAAGAGGTAGGCGCCGTGACCCAGGATCAGGACTTCCAGGCTCACGGCTCGCAGGCTCACGACGCCACGCCGCCCGAATACCCGGTGCACGACGGCGCCGCGGCGCCGGCCCACGAGGCTCCCGCACCGCGGCGCAGCCTCGCCGGGATGCTGCGCGGCGGCGTCACGGCGATGTTCCGCCTCTCGGTGGAGCGCAGCGCCGCCCGCGTCGGCCTCGTCAGCCTCGTCTTCGGCGCGGTCTTCCTCACCCTGATGGGCCGCCTCGTCAGCTTCGCGCTGTTCCCGGACGATCCGGTGACCGCCTCGGCGCGGCGCGCCGAGGCCGGCGGCACGACCCAGATCCGGCCCGACATCATCGACCGCAACGGCGAGATCCTGGCCACTGACATCCGCACCGTCTCGGTCTTCGCCGAGCCGAAGAACATCTACGACAAGGACGAGGCGGTCGAACTCCTCACCGCCGTCCTGCCCGAGATCAACGCCCGCGAGCTGCGCGAGAAGCTGTCGTCGAAGAAGGGCTTCGTCTGGGTCAAGCGCGAGATCACCCCGCGCCAGCAGGCCGAGGTGCACCGCCTCGGCATCCCGGGCGTCGGCTTCCTGCCCGACCACAAGCGGGTCTATCCCAACGGCACGGCGGCCGCCCACATCCTCGGCGTGACCAACCTCGACAACGTCGGCATCGCCGGCATCGAGAAGTACATCGACCGCCAGGGCCTGCGCGACCTCAACAGCCTCGGCTTCGTCGAGAAGGCGGCCGACCTCGCGCCGGTGCAGCTCTCGATCGACCTGCGCGCCCAGCACGCGGTGCGCGACGAGCTGGCCTGGGGCCTGGAGCATTACCGTGCCAAGGCGGCGGCCGGCGCGATCCTCGACGTCACCACCGGCGAGGTGATCGCACTCGCCTCCCTGCCCGACTTCGACCCCAACGAGCCGAAGGACGCGCTCGATCCCGACCGGATCAACCGGATGAATGTCGGCGTCTACGAGATGGGCTCGACCTTCAAGGCGATGACCCTCGCCATGGCGCTCGATTCCGGCAAGTTCACCGTCAACTCGACCTTCGACACCCGCGGCGGCGTGCTGCACTGGGGCCGGCAGAAGATCCACGAGTATCACGGCACCAACCGCGTCATCACGATGCCGGAGGTGTTCACGCACTCGTCCAACATCGGCTCGGCCAAGATGGCGCTCGGCATCGGCGTGCCCGGCCACAAGGCCTTCCTGAAGAAGATGGGCCTGCTCGACCGGATGCGCACCGAGCTGCCGGAGAGTGCCGAGCCGATCATCCCGCCGCGCTGGACCGAGATCAACACCATCACGATCGCCTTCGGCCACGGCCTCGCGGTGGCGCCGCTCCAGGCCTCGGCCGCGGTGGCGGCGATCGCCAACGGCGGCTTCCTGATGACGCCGACCTTCCTCAAGCGCAGCGAGGCCGAGGCGCGCGAGAAGGGAACGCAGGTGCTCTCGCCGCAGACCAGCGAGGCGATGCGCTACATCATGCGCCTCAACGCCACCGAGGGCTCGGCCAAGAAGGCGGCGATCCCGTACTACTACGTCGGCGGCAAGACCGGCACCGCCGAGAAGGTGATCCGCGGCCGCTACGTCAAGAACCGGCTGTTCACCACCTTCATGGCGGTGGCGCCGATGGACAAGCCGAAATACCTGTTCGTCACCATCATGGACGAGCCGCAGCCCGTCGCGGCGGAATCCGGCTCCTACGCCACCGCCGCCTACAATTCGGGCGTCGTCACCGGCCGGGTGATCGCCCGGGTCGCGCCGATCCTCGGCCTGCCGCCGCAATTCGAGCCGCCGGTCAAGCCGTTCCCGCTGATGGTCAAGCTCGGCGCCTACCACGTGAACATGCTGGACGGACGATGAGCCTCACCCTCGGCGACCTGTTCCCCGAGGCCGGCCCCGCGGCCGGCCTCGCCGTCACCGGCCTCACCGCCGACAGCCGCAAGGTCGCGCCCGGCTTCGTGTTCCTGGCGGTGCCCGGCACCGCCGCCGACGGCCGGCGCTTCGCCGCCCAGGCGGCGGCGGGCGGCGCGGTCGCGATGGTCGCCGAAGGAGACCGTCCGGCCGACCTGCCCGATGCGGTCGCCTACCTCGCCGTCCCGGATGCGCGGCGCGCCCTGTCGCAGGCCGCCGCACGGCTGCATCCGGGCCAGCCCGGGGCGGTCGTGGCGGTGACCGGGACCAGCGGCAAGAGCTCGGTCGCCGATTTCGTCCGCCAGATCCTCGGCCGCCTCGGCCGGGAGGCGGCGAGCCTCGGCACGCTCGGGGTGATCACGACGTCCGGCGCGGCCTACGGCTCGCTCACCACCCCCGATCCGATCACCCTGCACGCGACCCTCGACCGGCTGGCGCGGGACGGCGTCACCGAGCTCGCGATGGAGGCGTCCTCGCACGGCATCGAGCAGAGCCGCCTCGACGGCGTGCGGCTGACGGCCGCCGGCTTCACCAATCTCGGCCACGACCACCTCGATTATCACGGCACGCCGGAGGCCTACCTCCAGGCGAAGCTCCGTCTGTTCACGACCCTCCTGCCCGACGACGGCACGGCCGTGGTCAATGCCGACGGGCCGCAGAGCTGGGCGGTGATCGCGGCGGTGCGGAACCGCGGCGTGCGGCTCGTCACCACCGGCCGGGCCGGGGAGGGGATCCGCCTCGTCTCCGCCCGCACCGAAGGGTTCGCCCAGCGCCTCGAGATCGCGGCGGCCGGGGCCGTCCACACGGTCGACCTGCCCCTCGTCGGGACGTTCCAGGTCGAGAACGCGCTCCTCGCCGCCGGGCTCGTGCTGGCGACCCCGGCCGGGGCCGGGCGCGAGGCCGAGGTGATCGCGGCTCTGGGGCACCTCGCAGGCGTCCCGGGTCGGCTCGAGCGGGTCGGCACCGTGCGGGGCGCGCTCTGCATCGTCGACTACGCCCACAAGCCCGACGCGCTGGCGAACGTCCTCGAGGCGCTCCGCGCCTTCACCACCGGCCGCCTCGTCTGCGTCGTCGGCTGCGGCGGCGACCGCGACCGCGCCAAGCGCCCGCTGATGGGCCGCATCGCCGGCGACAAGGCCGACCGGGTCATCGTCACCGACGACAATCCGCGCAGCGAGGATCCGGCGACGATCCGCGCCGCGATCCTGGCGGCGGCGCCGGGCGCCGAGGAGATCGGCGACCGGGCGGAAGCGATCCGGGCGGCCGTGCGCGACCTTCGTGCCGGCGACGTGCTGGTGGTTGCCGGCAAAGGTCATGAAACCGGCCAGATCATCGGCGACCGGACGCTCCCCTTCTCCGACCGCGATGCGGTCCTGAGCGCGATCGAGGAGACCCGCGCATGACCGAGCCCCTCTGGACCCTGGACGCCGCCGCCGCCGCCATGGGCGGCCGGGTCGTCGCGGACGAAACCGCAGCGCAGGCCCTGTCCGGCATCTCGATCGATACCCGCACCCTGAAGGTCGGGGACCTGTTCTTCGCGATTCGCGGCGAGGCCCGCGACGGCCACGACTTCGTACGCGACGCGCTCGCCCGCGGCGCCGGCGCCGCCGTGGTGGCCGAGGAGCGCGCCGCCGACCTCGGCGATGCCGGGCCGCTGATCGCCGTGCCGGCGCAGGACGAGGACGCCGTGCTCGCCGCCATGCGCGGCCTCGCCGTCGCGTCCCGGGCCCGCACCGGAGCCCGCGTGCTCGCCGTCACCGGCTCGGTCGGCAAGACCGGCACCAAGGAGGCCCTGCGCCACGTGCTGGCCGCGCAAGGGGCCACCCACGCCTCCGTCGCCTCCTACAACAACCACTGGGGCGTGCCCCTGACGCTCGGCCGGATGCCGGCCTCGAGCGACTTCGGCGTGTTCGAGGTCGGCATGAATCATGCCGGCGAGATCGCCCCGCTGACCCGGCTGGTGCGGCCCGAGATCGCGATCGTCACCACGGTCGAGCCGGTCCATATCGAGCATTTCCGCTCGCTGTCGGGCATCGCCGACGCCAAGGGCGAGATCTTCTACGGCCTGGAGCCCGGCGGCGTCGCGATCATCAACCGCGACAACCCGAATTTCGAGCGGCTGAAGGCCCATGCGCTCGCCTCGGAGGCCGGCCGTGTGGTGAGCTTCGGCGAACACCGCGAGGCCGACGTGCGCGCCGAGCGGATCGTGATGCGCCCCGACCTGTCGATCGTCGACGTGCGGGCGATGGGGCTGCCCGTCACCTACCAGCTCGGGACGCCGGGCCGGCACACGGCCCTGAACTCGCTCGCCGTCATCGCCGCCGTGCAGGCGCTCGGCGCCGACCTCGCGCTCGCCGCGCTCTCGCTCGCGCAGCTGCGCCCGCCGGTCGGGCGCGGCGCGCGCACGATGCTCCAGGTCCGGGGCGGCGAGGCGCTGCTCGTCGACGAGAGCTACAACGCCAACCCGGCCTCGGTGCGGGCCGCGCTCAGCACGCTCGCCGGGGTCGAGACCGCGGGACGGCGCATCGCCGTCCTCGGCGACATGATGGAGCTCGGGGCCGAGGCGCCGCGCCTGCATCGCGAGCTGGCGGAGGCGGTCGCGGAGCACGGCATCGACCTCGTCTTCACCGCCGGCCCCCTGATGCAGGAGCTGTTCGAGGCACTACCGGCCTCGCGGCGCGCCGGCGCCCGGCCGAGCTCGGCCGAACTCGTCGATCCCGTCGTCGAGGCCCTGCGGCCGGGCGACGCCGTGATGGTCAAGGGCTCCAACAGCACCCGCATGGGCCGGATCGTCGAGGCGCTCAAGGCCCGCTACGGCGGCGCCGTGGACCAGGATCTCGCCGTCGGCCGGTCCGGCTGAGCCAATCTTCAGGAATCTGTCGCAGCGTCGTGGGCATAAGCCCGACGTTGCCGCGCGCCCACGATCGGATGCCCCCGGGATGCTCTACCTCCTCTCCGACCTGAGCGGCGTGTTCTCGCCGCTCAACGTCTTCCGCTACATCACCTTCCGGACCGGCGGCGCGCTGTTCACGGCGGGCTTCTTCGTGTTCTGGTTCGGGCCCTGGATCATCTCGCTGCTCCGCCTGCGCCAGGGCAAGGGCCAGCCGATCCGCGAGGACGGCCCGCAATCGCACCTGCTGACGAAGCGCGGCACGCCGACCATGGGCGGGCTGATGATCCTCGCCGGCGTGATGGTGGCGGTGCTGCTCTGGGCCAATCCGCGCAACCACTACGTCTGGATCGTCATGATGGTGACGCTGGGCTTCGGCGCGATCGGCTTCTACGACGACTACCTCAAGGTGACGAAGCAGAGCCACAAGGGCTTCTCGGGCAAGTTCCGCCTCGGCCTCGAGGCGCTGATCGCGGTCGCCGCCTGCGTCGCGGTGGCCGAGTACTCGGCGCCGGGCCTCGCCTACCGGCTCGCCTTCCCGGTGTTCAAGGACGCGATCATCAATCTCGGCCTGTTCTACGTCGCCTTCGCGGGCTTCGTGATCGTGGGTGCGGGCAACGCGGTCAACATCACCGACGGCCTCGACGGGCTCGCCATCGTGCCGGTGATGATCGCCGCGGCGACCTTCGGGATCATCGCCTACCTGGTCGGCAACGTCATCTACGCCTCCTACCTCCAGGTGAACTACGTCCCGGGCACCGGCGAGCTGGCGGTGGTCTGCGGCGCGCTGATCGGGGCGGGCCTCGGCTTCCTGTGGTTCAACGCGCCGCCGGCCCAGATCTTCATGGGCGATACCGGTTCGCTGGCGCTCGGCGGGCTCCTCGGCACCGTCGCGGTGGCGACGAAGCACGAGATCGTGCTGGGCATCGTCGGCGGCCTGTTCGTGCTGGAGATCCTCTCCGTCATCATCCAGGTCGCCTCGTTCAAGCTCACCGGCAAGCGCGTCTTCCGCATGGCGCCGATCCACCACCATTTCGAGCAGAAGGGCTGGAAGGAGCCGCAGGTGGTGATCCGGTTCTGGATCATCGCGGTGGTGCTGGCGCTCCTGGGGCTGGCGACGCTGAAGCTGCGGTAGTCACATATTGCAATCTTCGCCAACGCTTGAAAGGTAAGGCGCTTCCCCTCTCCCGTGTGGGAGAGGGGCCAGGGGTGAGGGTGCTACGGTTCTGAGTCTGGCACGAAGCGTCGAGCTGCCGGCACGAAGGTCGGAGTTCCACGCGGAGGCGCAGCACCCTCGCGCGATCTCCGATCGCCCCTACCCCTCTCCCACTCGGGAGAGGGGTTCCCGCGCCATTGAGAGACCCGGCGGATACCGCATGACACCCTCCACCACCTTCGCCGGCCAAACAGTCGCCCTGTTCGGGCTCGGCGGCTCGGGCCTCGCCACGGCGCTGAGCCTCACGGCCGGCGGTGCCCGGGTGATCGCCTGCGACGACAACCCGGAACGGATGGCGGCGGCGGCTCAAGCGGGCATCGAGACCGGCGACCTGCGCCAGGCGGCGTGGGCGGACTTCGCCGCCCTGGTCCTCGCCCCCGGCGTGCCGCTGACCCACCCGGCGCCGCACTGGACGGTGGACCTCGCCCGGGGCGCCGGCGTGCCGGTGATCGGCGACATCGAGCTGTTCTGCCGCGAGCGGGCCGCGACGAGCCTGGACGCGCCCTTCGTCGCCATCACTGGCACCAACGGCAAGTCGACCACCACGGCGCTGATCGCCCACGTGCTCGCCGAGGCCGGCCGCGACGTGCAGATGGGCGGCAATATCGGCACGGCGATCCTGTCGCTGGAGCCGCCGTCGCCGGACCGGGTCCACGTGATCGAGCTGTCCTCGTTCCAGATCGACCTGACGCCGTCGCTGGCCCCCACCCTCGGCGTGCTCCTGAACCTCACGCCCGACCATCTCGACCGCCACGGCGACATGGCTCGCTACGCCGCCATCAAGGAGCGGCTGGTGACGGGCGCCGCCCACGCGGTCGTCGGGATCGACGACGATTTCTGTCGCGCGATCGCCGGGCGCCGCACGGGCCCGACGACCCGGGTGCATGTCGGCGAGGCGGGGGAGGGGCCGGGCATCCTCGCCCGCAACGGTGTCGTGATCGACGGGCGCCGCGCGCCGGCGGAGCCGGTGGCGGATCTCTCGGGCATCGGGGCCTTGCGCGGCGCCCATAACTGGCAGAACGCGGCCGTCGCCTACGCCGTGGCGAGCGCGCTCGGCGTGACGCCGGACGTCTTCGCGGCGGCGCTGGCGAGCTTCCCCGGCCTGCCGCACCGGATGGAGGAGGTCGGGCGCCGCGGCCCGGTCCTGTTCATCAACGATTCGAAGGCGACCAACGCCGACTCGACCGAGAAGGCACTCTCGGCCTTCCGGCACGTGCACTGGATCCTCGGCGGCAAGCCGAAGGAGGGCGGGATCGCGAGCCTCGCGCCGTACTTCCCGCGCGTCGCCCATGCCTACCTGATCGGCGCCGCGACCGAGGACTTCGCCGCCACCCTCGACGGGCAGGTGCCGTTCAGCCGCTGCGGCACCCTCGCGGCCGCCGTCGCCGAGGCCGCCGCCGCGGCGGAGCGGGACGGCGCGCCCGAGCCGGTGGTGCTGCTCTCGCCGGCCTGCGCCTCCTACGACCAGTTCCGCAGCTTCGAGGATCGCGGCGACCGGTTCAGGTCCCTGGTCCGGGCGCTGCCCGGCCTGCGCCCGCCGGGGGCCTGACGCCCTCTTCCCGGCCGGGGGACATCGGCCTATGTCGCTCCGGCCCGGCGCGTCCCCGCGCCATCGTGCCGGCCCCATCATGCGCTTCCCCAGCGGTGCCATGCAGCCCCCCCAACGCCTCGTGCCCCCCCAGCGTCTCCTGCCGGCCGACGCCCCGGCCGCCGCCCATGCCCCGCACCGGGCGGGCCCGCGCAAGATCATCAGCTGGAACCTGCTGCGGCGGACCGGCGCGACCGTCGACGCCCTCGAGGCGCTGATCGCGCAGGAGAAGCCGGACCTGCTGCTGATGCAGGAGGCGACCGTCGACATCACCGAACTGCAGGCCCGCGCCGGCGGCCACTACGCCTGGGCGCCGCTGCCGCGCCGCATCCACGGCCTGGCGATGTGGAGCCCGACCCCCTGGGCGACCCCGCCGCGGGTGGTGACCCTGCCCTCCGGCGCCCTGATCGACCGGGTGTGCCAGATCCTGGATCTCGGGGCGTTCGGGGTCGCCAACGTCCATCTCTCGCACGGGCAGGTGCTCAACCGGCGCCAGCTGCGCCGCATCGCCCAGCACCTGCCGGTGCGCGCCGCGGTGCTCGGCGACTACAACATCGTCGGGCCGGCTTTGCTGCCGGGCTTCCAGGACGTCGGCCCGCGCCACCCGACCCACGCGATGGTCGATCTCGTGCCCCTGCGCCTCGACCGCTGCCTGGTGCGGGGGCTGACCTGCCGCGGCCAGGCGGTGCTGCCGCGCGGTGCCTCCGACCACCGGCCGATCGTGGTCCATCTCGAGCCGGGCAACCCGCAGGGGCGACGCGAGCCGCTTCGCGACCGCATCGAGGCGTTTCGCGACCGGGCCGACGATCTCCGCAAGCGCGCGCCGCTCAAAGATATGGCAGCAGCAATCGCACGGCGGCGTCGCGCAGGCGCACGGCCATCCCGCGAGAGTTGAGGTCCTCGGCCGTCAGCCGCTGCTCCATCTTGGCCCGCATCAGGCCGTCGAGGTCGGCGGCGAAGTCGGGGTCGTAGACCTCGACGTTGAGCTCGAAATTGAGCCGGAAGCTGCGGCTGTCCCAGTTGGCGCTGCCGACGAAGCACCAGGCCCCGTCGACGACCATCAGCTTCGAATGGTCGAAGGGCGGCCGGTCGAGCCAGATCCGCACGCCGGCCTCGAGCAGCGGCCCGACATGGGCCCGGGTCGCCCAGTCGACCACCCGGTGGTTGCTCGCCTGCGGGATGATGACGTCGACGGTGACGCCCCGCATCGCCGCGAGGCCGAGCGCCGTCAGCAGCATCTCGCTCGGCAGGAAGTAGGGCGTGGCGAACCGTACCGAGTGCCGGGCGGTGGCGACCGCCTCCATCACCACGAACTCGATCTTCTCGATGTCGGCATCCGGCCCCGAGGTGACGACCCGGGCGAGCGAGGCGCCGGCCGGCGGGATCTCCGGGAACCAGGCCGGTCCCTCGAGATCCTCGGCCTTGACGAAGGCCCAGTCGCGCCAGAACGCCTGGGCGAGCTGGCCGACCACCGGGCCGTCGATGCGGAAGTGGCTGTCGCGCACAGGCTCCGGCGGGTCCTTCGCCATGACGTTCTCGTCGGCGATATTGACCCCGCCGACGAAGCCGATCCGCCCGTCGATCAGCAGCAGCTTCTTGTGGGTGCGCAGGTTGAGGAACGGCATCCGCCAGGGGAGCGCCGAGTGCATGAACAGGCCGGCGGGGATCCCGAGAGACCGCAGGCGCCGGTACATCGCCGGGAAGAAGTAGCCGCTGCCGATGCCGTCGATCAGCACGCAGACCGCGACGCCCCGGGCCCGCGCCGCGGCGAGCGCGTCCGCGAAGGCGCGGCCGCTGTCGTCGTCGCGCATGATGTAGCTCGACAGGGCGACGCTCGTCGTCGCCTCGCCGATCGCCGCCAGCATCGCCGGATAGGCCTCGTCGCCGTGGCGGTAGCGCCGGATGCCGTTGCCGGCGACCAGCGGCAGGCCGCTGATCCGCTGCACCGCCTGCTTGAGCGGCTGGAACGCATCCGGCACCTCGGCCACCGGCGGTGGTGGCGCGCCGGGGCGAGGCCCGGGCAGCACCGGCAGGCGGCGGGCGCGCCGGCTCACCCGGTTGATGCCGAACATCACGTAGAGCACGCTGCCGAGCAGCGGCGACAGCCAGGCCAGCCCGATCCAGCCGATCGCCGCGCCGACCTCGCGCTTGTTCATCAGCGCGTGCACCGTGACGATGACCGCGAGCGCGAGGCCCAGCGGCGCCAGCACGTCCGAGCGGATCGAGGTCAGGATTCCGAGCCAGCGGTAGATCTCGTGTTCCACACCGCCTCCTGCCGGCACGCTGCCCTTACGCTCGGGATAAGCAGGGCTGTCCGGAAAATGTCCATGAAAGGTGAAGGCGCGGGATCCCCTCTCCCGTGTGGGAGAGGGGTAGGGGTGAGGGTGCTACGGTTCTGAGTCCAGATCCGACCGTTCCGCTGCCAGCACCACGCTCAGAGGTTCACGCTGAAGCGTGTCACCCTCACCCCCGGCCCCTCTCCCACACGGGAGAGGGGGGACCCGCGCCTCGTCCTGTCCCCGGACGGACCTACGGGATACGGGAGGACAGATCGGGAAGCTACTTGAGAGGGGCCACCGTCCACCGCCACAAAAAAATCCCCCGCCCCGGGAGGGGCGAGGGACGAAACCGTCAGATCGTCAAACGGCCGATCAGGCGCTCAGCGCTTCCTTGGCCCGCTCCGCGCGCTTGCGGTCGTTCGGGTCGAGCACGGCCTTGCGCAGGCGGATCGACTTCGGCGTCACCTCGACCAGCTCGTCGTCCTGGATCCAGGCGAGCGAGCGCTCGAGGGTCATGCGGATCGGCGGGGTCAGGCGGACCGCCTCGTCCTTCGAGGTAGTGCGGATGTTGGTGAGCTTCTTGCCCTTGAGCACGTTCACCTCGAGGTCGTTCTCGCGGTTGTGCTCGCCGATGATCATGCCCTGGTAGACCTTCCAGCCCGGCTCGATCATCATCGGGCCGCGATCTTCCAGGTTCCACAGCGCGTAGGCCACGGCCTCGCCCTGGTCGTTGGACATCAGCACGCCGTTGCGCCGGCCGGCGATCTCGCCCTTGTAGGGCTCGTAGGCCTTGAACAGGCGGTTCATGATCGCGGTGCCGCGGGTGTCGGTCATCAGCTCGCCCTGGTAGCCGATCAGGCCGCGGGTCGGAGCGTGGAACACCAGGCGCAGGCGGTTGCCGCCCGACGGGCGCATCTCGATCATGTCGGCCTTGCGCTCCGACATCTTCTGGACGACGACGCCGGAATACTCCTCGTCGACGTCGATCACGACTTCCTCGATCGGCTCCATGATCTCGCCGGCCTCGTCCTTCTCGAAGACGACGCGGGGACGCGACACGGCGATCTCGAAGCCCTCGCGGCGCATGGTCTCGATCAGGATCGCGAGCTGCAATTCACCGCGGCCGGAGACGTAGAACGAGTCCTTGTCGGCGGCTTCCTCGATCTTGAGCGTGACGTTGCCCTCGGCCTCCTTGAACAGGCGGTCGCGGATCATGCGGCTCGTGACCTTGTCGCCCTCGGTGCCGGCGAGCGGGCTGTCGTTCACGATGAACGACATCGTCACGGTCGGCGGGTCGATCGGCTGGGCCTGGATCGGGGTCTCGACCTGGGGATCGCAGAAGGTGTCGGCGACGGTGCCCTTCACCAGACCGGCGATCGACACGATGTCGCCCGCCTCGCCGACCTCGATCGGCTGGCGCTCCAGGCCGCGGAAGGCCAGGATCTTCGAGACGCGGCCGGTCTCCACGACCTTGCCCTCGCGGTCGAGGACCTTGATCTGCTGGTTCGGCTTGACGGTGCCCGAGGCGATGCGGCCGGTGATGATGCGGCCGAGGAACGGGTTGGCCTCGAGGAGCGTCCCGAGCATCCGGAACGCGCCTTCCTCGGTCTTGGCTTGGGGCACGTGCTCGAGCACGAGGTCGAACAGCGGGGCGAGGCCCTCGGCCTGGTCGCCTTCCGGCGAGGTCGCCATCCAGCCGTTGCGGCCCGACCCGTACAGGATCGGGAAGTCGAGCTGCTCGTCGGTGGCGTCGAGGGCCGCGAACAGGTCGAACACCTCGTTCACCACCTCGGTGATGCGGGCGTCCGGCCGGTCGACCTTGTTGACCGCCACGATCGGGCGCAGGCCGATCTTGAGCGCCTTCGAGACCACGAACTTGGTCTGCGGCATCGGGCCCTCGGCCGCGTCGACGAGCACGATCACGCCGTCGACCATCGAGAGGATGCGCTCGACCTCGCCGCCGAAATCGGCGTGGCCGGGGGTGTCGACGATGTTGATGCGGGTATCCTTCCAGACCACCGAGGTGGCCTTGGCCAGGATGGTGATGCCGCGCTCCTTCTCGAGGTCGTTCGAGTCCATCGCGCGCTCCTCGACCCGCTGGTTCTCGCGGAACGAGCCGGATTGCTGGAGCAGCTTGTCGACCAGGGTCGTCTTGCCGTGGTCGACGTGGGCGATGATGGCGATGTTGCGCAGCTTCATGGGATATCCGAAGCAAACAAAGCCCGGCACGCCGCGGGCCGCCAGGATGGCAGCCGGACGCATCGAGCCGGGGGAAAACTGTTGCGTCGCAATATAAGGTGTCGGGCGTCTCCGCAAGAGGGGCACGGGAAGAGGGGGGAGTCGACGAGAGCAGGACCCGGCCGGTGGACGCCCGTCCCGCGCGCGGCTCACTCCGCCGCGGCGGAGAGCGGGTCCGGCCCGCGCTCGAGGCCGGGCGCGTGCCTCTCGGGGAGGGCCTGCCGCTCCAGCAGGACGGCGCGGCGCTCCGCGATGGCGCGCCGCGCCTGGTCGAGGCCGAGGGTGAACGCGGCCACCCCGGCATTGTCGATGGCGCCGGTGCCGGCCCGGGCGAGCGCCGCGGCCAGGATCTCGTCGGCCTGCCGGTCGAGATCGGCGAGCTCGCCCTCGTCCTCGACGTCGCGGCTCGCCCGCACGATGGCGAGCAACTGGTGCAGGAGCGCCATGTCCCGGGCCCGCGACCGGTTGGCCGCCCGCGACACCAGGGTGGCGGCGGCGGAGCCGAGGATCGAGACGCACATCACGAGGAGGTAGAACCAGTCGCCGTAGCGCTCGAAGAAGCTCTCGACCTCTCCCTCGTAATAGGCCTGCGCGCCGGTATGGACCGGGAGCGACGCGCTCTTCGAGGTGTCGGGCGCCTCGATCTGGTTGGCGAGCGGAACCTCGACGGCGAGGCCGGGCCGGTTGACGAAGAGCAGCCGGGTCAGCTCCGAGACCGTCGAATCGGCCAGGTGCGCCTGGGCCACCAGCCGGTGGCTGACCCCGACCGTGGTGAAGGCCTCGGCCGGGCGCGGCGGCGTGCCGCCGAAGGTGCCGCGGGCGATCTCGAGGCTCTCCAGCGCCGGCCAGCGCCGGGCCAGCACCGCCGCCTCGCCGATCGGAATGAAGGTCGGGGTGCCGCCGGCCTTGGCGATGCTCGACACGACGTCGCCCGCGGTGCGGCCGGTGAGCGGGCTCACCACCATCACGGCGTCGACCCGGTGATCGCGCAGCAGGGCCTCGCCGGCCTCGTGCCCGTCGCCGAGGGGGACGACCGTCACGGCCTCGGCCGGGACGTCGTAATGCTCCAGGATGGTGCCGAGCAGCCGGGCGTTGCCGGCCGGGTTGCGCACGATCCCGATCCGCTTGCCGCGCAGGTCCGGCACGGCGGCGAGCGCCGGATCGGTCGCCAGCAGCAGCACGGCGTTGCGGTGCAGGATCGCGACGGTCTGGGTGTTCGCCGGGATGCCGACGTCGGAGCGCACCACCGCGAGGTCGGCCTTGCCCCGCTCGGCGAGGCCCGCGCTCTCGGCGACGCCGCCGGTCGGGACCGGCCGCAGGCGCACGTCCTCGTGGGTGCGGGCGAGGGATTGCGCGACCGCCGCGACCAGGCGCGCATCCTCGCTCCCGGACGGCCCGACCGCGACGCGCAGGGTCGTCGGCTGCCCGAGCCACTGATAGGCGAGCAGCGCCGTCGCCACGAGGGCGAGGAGAGCCGCGAGGACGATGGGGATGTGGCGCCGCATGGGGGCTCATCGTGGGGCGGCGGGGTGGGGTCGGCAATTCGGCCGATTGGCGCGGGGTGCCGCACCCGGTCCGCTGTCGCGTCGTCGTACAACTTTGCCCGAGAGCCTCGCGGCACGCATGACCATCGCCACGCATTCATGTAGTAACGCTGTGGCGTGCGACGAACGACTTGTGTCGTCGCGGCACGGAAGAAGGTCGACCCCATGGAGCTCTCGCGCAGCGAAACGGCCGAGCTTGTGCGACAGGCGACTCGGCGAATCGTCGGCGACCGCATCCCGGTGCATACATGGCTTCAGGACACCACCACTTTCGACGGAGAAGACGCCATCAAAATCGTCGTTATGTTTCCGGGTGACGAACTCGCCGGGATCGACGGCGGAGCGTTCATCGATATCATGGTCAGTATCAGGCAGGTATTAGCTCAATCCGGCGATACGAGATCGCCGCTCGTCAGCTTCGCGAGGTTGGAAGACGAATCGGAGCTGAACAGTGCTCGATATCGCGCATCTGCTTGAGCAGGCGGAGCGCTTGGCCGAAGCGACCGATGGTATCGACCGGCCTCGCCCGACCGACCTGCGCCGTGCGGTCTCTGCAGCCTACTACGCCGTCTTCCATGCCGGCCTCATCGCCGCTGCCGATGCGTTCTCGGGCAAGGCCGACCGGGAATCGGCCGCTTACGGCCTGGTCTATCGGTCGGTCGATCACGCAAAGATGAAAGCTCTCTGTCAGGAAATCATTAAGCAGAAGCCATCGACCAAATTTCAGAAGTACCGTCCGACCGAGGGATGGGACCCGTTTCTCGTTGGTTACTCGGAGGCATTCATTACCCTGAAGGAGCAGCGCATGCTGGCGGATTACGACCCCGGGTATCGCATCGCACCGGCTGAAGTCGAAGTGTATATCAGCACGGCGCGATCCGCGGTCGATCGGCTCGACTCCGCCAATGGCGCATCCAAACGGGTGTTCCTGATGTTGCTGCTGTTCCCGCCCCGCTGACCCTCCGCGCCCGTCACATCGCCACGTGCAACCCGAGCGCGATGGCCGCGACGATCGCGGCCCCGAGCGCCGGGCCGACAGCCGCGATCACCAGCGCCCCCGGATGGTAGCCCGGAGCCGCGAGGTAGCGCTGATGCGCGTTCTTCTCCTGCCGGAGCAGCGGCGCCCTGGTGCGCGCCGCCGCTCCGGCCGTCCAACCCTGTCGCATGATGCCGTCCTCGCCCGCTTGTGCCGGCCCCGAGGGGCGGCGCGAGACCTGTTGTGTGGGACCCATCAGGCCCGGACGGCGTGAAGAGGTGGTGAATCCGATCGGTCGGATTCTCCCTTGTCGTGAATCGGGAGTTAGCGGGGCCGGTCGGGGCGGATGCCCGGCCGAGTCCGGCAAGGCCGCCGGAGACCGCGATCGGCAACTCGGCCCCCGCACGATTTCCGCCGGTTCCGCGGGATGAGATTTCCCTATCAAACGTGTCGGCGAAGGCGGTAGAGAGGGCACAGTCGAGGGAGCCCGCGTCGGGAGGAATCCAGCATGGCAGGTCCGGTCCACGGTCCGCAGGGGTCGAAGGTCGCCACGGTGTTGCGCGTCACGAGCGGCAACTTCCTGGAGATGTTCGACTTCTTCCTGTTCGGCATCTACGCGAGCCACATCTCGAAGGCGTTCTTCCCGGCCGAGAACGAGTTCGCCTCGCTGATGTTCACCTTCATGGCGTTCGGGGCGGGCTTCCTGATGCGGCCCCTCGGGGCGATCTTCCTCGGCGCCTATGTCGACCGCATCGGCCGGCGCCGCGGCCTGATCGTGACGCTCGGCATCATGGCGGCCGGCACGGTGCTGATCGCCTTCGTGCCGTCCTACCAGAGTATCGGCCTCGCGGCGCCGTTCCTGGTGCTGATCGGCCGGCTGCTGCAGGGCTTCTCGGCCGGCGTCGAGCTCGGCGGCGTATCGGTCTATCTCGCCGAGATGGCGACGCCGGGCCGCAAGGGCTTCTACGTCTCCTGGCAATCCGGCAGCCAGCAGGTCGCCGTGATGGTGGCGGCACTGATCGGCTTCGGCCTGAGCCGCACCCTGATGCCGGCCCAGATGTCGGATTGGGGCTGGCGCATCCCGTTCTTCATCGGCTGCATGATCGTGCCGTTCCTGTTCTACATCCGGCGCTCGCTGGAGGAGACCCAGGAATTCCTGCACCGCAAGCAGCGCCCGTCGCTGCCCGAGGTGTTCAAGTCCCTCGGCCAGAACTGGAAGATTGTGCTGCTCGGCATGCTGCTGGTGGTGATGACCACGGTGTCGTTCTACACCATCACGGTCTACACCCCGACCTTCGGCAAGAACGTGCTGAAGCTGTCCGAGACCGACAGCCTGATCGTCACCTTCTGCACCGCGTTGTCGAACCTGTTCTGGCTGCCGGCGATGGGAGCGCTCTCGGACAGGATCGGCCGCAAGCCGATCCTGCTGGCCTTCTCGGCCCTGACGCTGCTGACCGCCTATCCGGCCCTGGCCTGGCTGACGTCGAACATCTCGTTCACCAACATGCTGCTCACGCTGCTGTGGCTGTCCTTCCTGTACGGCAGCTACAACGGTGCGATGGTGGTGGCGCTGACCGAGATCGTCCCGGCCAACGTTCGCACCACAGGTTTCTCGCTCGCCTACTCGCTCGCCACCGCGATCTTCGGCGGCTTCACCCCGGTCGTCTCGACCTGGCTGATCGAGAGGCTCGACAACAAGGCGGCGCCGGGCCTGTGGATGGCCTTCGCGGGGGCCTGCGGCCTCGTCGCCACCCTGCTGATCTACCGGCGCGGCGCGCCCGCCGCCGCCGGTGTCCCGAACACCGCCCGCCCGGTCGCCGGAGAGTGATCAGGCGAGCAGCCCGTCGAGGGACCGGATCACCCGGACCGGCGCCAAGTCCGGGTACTCGTCGGGCTGATCCGTCCGGTTGACCCAGACCGGGGCGAAGCCGTAGGCCGCCGCCCCGGCGATGTCCCAGCGGTTCGAGGACAGGAACACGATCCGCTCCCGCGACACGCCGAGGGCCTTCGGTGCCAGGTCGTAGGCGGCGGGCGCGGTCTTGAAGGTGCCGGCGGGCTCGACCGACAGCACCGCGTCGAGCCGGCCGCCGAGGTCCGCCGCCGTCACCGCCGCGTCCAGCATCGCGGGATCGCCGTTCGACAGGATCGCGGTCTTCAGGCCGGCCCGGCGCAGGTGCTCCAGGGTGGCGGGCACCTCCGGGTAGGCGTCGAGGGCCCGGTAGGCCGCGATCAGGTCCGCCCGCACCGCGCGGTCCACCCGCGGGTGCCTGGCCAGCGCATGGTCGAGGGCGCGCTCGGTCAGGGTCCAGAACGGCGCGTAGCGGCCGCACAGGGCCAGGACCCAGGAATATTCGAGCTGCTTCTGCCGCCAGGTCTCGGACAGCGCCTGCGCCTCCGGCCCGACCGCGCCGGCATGGCGCTGTACGGCGGAGTGGACGTCGAGCAGGGTGCCGTAGGCATCGAACACCACGGCGTCGGCGCGGTCGAGCAGAGGGGGGAGGGGCATGCGGGGCCTCGTTGCGGCGGGAGCGTCGTCGCGCCAACGCGCGAGGGCCGGTTCCGGTGTCGCCCCGGGCCCCCGCGCGGACCGGCAATCCTCCGGTCAGGCCAGGCTGCGGTAGACCGCCGTCTCGAAGGCGAGGGCGTTGCCCAGGGAGGCCGGGTCGGCGAAGGGGAAGAGCTGCGTGCCCCAGAACCCGCCGATGCCCGCATTCCGGTCGATCCAGAAGTAGAGGTTGGCGAGCCCCGCCCAGGCGAGCGAGCCGGCGGAGCGGCCGGTCGGCGCCGCCTCGTCGTTGATCATGAAGCTCAGGCCCCAGGATTTCGGCATCCCGGGGAAGAACTCGGCATCGTGCGAGAGGTGGCGCTTCACCCCGGGCAGGGCGCGGACCTTGAGAGCGGGGCCGAGCCCGTTCGTCGCCGCCATCGCGACGGTCTCGGGCCGCAGCACCGGCCCGTGCGGCCCGGCGCCGTCGGCGAGCCAGAGCCGGATGAAGCGCAGGTAATCCTCGGCGGTGGAGTAGAGCCCGTGACCGCCCATCTCGATCTCCGGCTCCTGCGGCAGCTCGAAGCCGTCGAGGATCGTCGGCGCGCCGTCCTCGCCGCGCTGGTGCATCCGCGCGAGGCGGCCGCGCATGGCGGCGGTCAGGGCGAAGCCGGTCGAGTCCATGCCGAGGGGCGCGAAGATGCGCTCCCGCATCACGGCGCCGAGGCGCTGCCCCGTCACCGCCTCGACCACCTGACCGGCCCAGTCGATGTTGCTGCCGTATTCCCACGACTCGCCGGGATCGAACAGCAGCGGCGTCATCAGCGAGGCGCGGGTGCCGCTGGTCACGCTCGGCCGTTTGGTCGCGCGCAGCAGGCGGGCATAGGCCTCGTTGAAGATGTCGTAGCCGAAGCCGGCGGTGTGCAGCAGCAGCATCCGGGTGGTGATCGGCCGCGCCGGCGGGCGCAGGCGGGGGCTGCCGTCCTCGGCGAATCCCTCGAGCACCCGGATCTCGTCGAGGGCCGGGACGTAGCCGGCCGCCGGGGCGTCGAGGTCGAGCCGGCCCTCCTCGGCGAGCTGCAGCACCGCGGTGGCGGTGATCGCCTTGGTGGTCGAGAAGATCGCCATCACCGTGTCGGTGGTCATCGGCGCTCCCGCACTCCGCTCCCCGGCGGCACCGGCATAGAGCGTGCGCTCCCGGTCGGTCGCCATGGCGACGACGCCCGGCAGGCGAGGGGCTTCGCCGACCCCGCGTCGCAGGATCGCGTCGGCCGCGTCCCTCAGGTCCTCGCCCATGGTCATCCTCCCGGCGCTCGTGCGGCGCTCTCTCGCGCCAAGCCTAGAACGAGTCCGGCAGCCTGTCAGGACGGGCGAGGCGATCACCCTTTCGCGAGGGCGCGGCGGCGCGCCGCTGACCGAGCGGAACCTGCCGCCGGGCGGGGCATTGTCGGGCGCCGAGGCGGGGTCGTCAGACCTTGCCGCCACAGAGGTCGAGACCGCCCGTGACGCTCATCTCCCGCCGTCATACCCTGGCCGCCGCCGCGGCCGGCCTCGTCGGCACCGCCGCCGGCGTGCAGGCCCAGTCCCCGACGCCCGCCGGACCGGCGCCGGTCCGCGGCAAGGACGGGGCCGACATCCTCGGCCCGACCAACCCGGCCCGCCAGGCCGAGGAGCCGTTCACCACCCGCCCGCCGAAGACCGACCGCGGCACGATGCCGAACCTGAAATGGTCGTTCACCGACAGCCACATGCGGCTGGAGGAAGGCGGCTGGGCGCGCCAGACCACGACCCGCGAATTGCCGGTCTCGACCGCGATGGCCGGCGTCAACATGCGCCTCAAGGCCGGCGTCGCGCGCGAGATGCACTGGCACAAGGAGGCCGAGTGGTCCTACATGCTGAAGGGCCGCGCCCGCATCACCGCCGTCGACCAGGACGGCCGCACCTTCGTCGACGACGTGGGCGAGGGCGACCTGTGGTATTTCCCCTCCGGCATCCCGCACTCGATCCAGGGCTTGGAGAGCGACGTCGACGGCTGCGAGTTCCTGCTCGTCTTCGACGACGGCCACTTCTCCGAGGACTCGACCTTCCTGATCACCGACTGGCTCGCCCACACCCCGCGCGACGTGCTGGCGAAGAATTTCGGCGTGCCGGAATCCGCCGTGGCCGGTCTGCCGTCCACGGAGAAGTACATCTTCCCGGCGCCGATGCCGGGCCCGCTCGCCGGCGACAGGACCGGCGGCGCCGGCCCGATCCCCGAGAGCTTCAGCCACCGGATGCTGGCGCAGGAGCCGATCCGGACGAAGAGCGGCAGCGTCCGCATCACCGATTCCAGGATCTTCCCGGCCTCGAAGACCATCGCGGCGGCCCTCGTCGAGCTGGAGCCCGGGGGGATGCGCGAGCTGCACTGGCATCCGAACGGCGACGAGTGGCAGTACTACCTCTCGGGCCAGGGCCGCATGACGGTGTTCGGCTCGGAATCGAAGGCCCGCACCTTCGACTACCAGGCCGGCGACGTCGGCTACGTGCCCTTCGCCATGGGGCACTACATCGAGAATACCGGCCCTGCGCCGTTGCGCTTCCTCGAGCTGTTCCGCAGCCCGGTCTACGCCGACGTGTCGCTGAACCAGTGGATGAAACTGACCCCGCATGCCCTGGTGCGGGCGCATCTGAACATCGACGAGTCCGTGCTCGCCGGCCTGCCGGCGGGTAAGACGCCGGTGGTGCCGGGGTGAGGCGGCGTCGCGCTAAAAAAGAGGCGCGGGAAATCTCCTCTCCCCGCGGGCGGGGAGAGGCCTGAGCTCCGAAGGGGCTCAGGGAGCAGAGAACCGCAGGTTCGCCGCGAGGGTGAGGGGGAGTTTCCGGAGGAGCCTCATCCGGAGACACCCCCTCACCCTCGCTCCGGCTGCGCCTGCGCTCATCACGGCCCCGACGAGGGGGCCGTGACCCTCTCCCCGCCCGCGGGGAGAGGAGGTTTCCCGCTCTCCTTCTTTCCTCAGGCAGTTCTGTCGAGGGCGTGAAGCCGAGGGAACGCCGAGGGGGTACCGGGTGCGGGGGGCAAACTCCTCACCCCACCGGCACCACCGCCTGCGCCTCCCGCGCCACCGCCTCCTGCCGCCAGGTCGAGGGCTGGTCCGACGAGCCGGTGCCCAGCGGGCACTGCACCATCACGCTGTCGGCCCAGCGGCCGTGGCGGTAGGCCACCGCCGGCAGGTGGCCGACACGGGCGAAGCCGCAGGCCTCGTGCAGGCGCAACGACGCCTCGTTCTCGGCGTCGATGTAGCCGATCATCTGGCGGTAGCCGCCGGCCGCGCAGGCCTCGATCAGGGCCGGCAGCAGGCGCCGGCCGATGCCGGCATGCAGGTGGCCGGCATGGACGTAGATCGAGTGCTTGAGGGTGTAGCGGTAGGCCGGCCGCTTGCGGAACGGCACCGCGTAGGCGTAGCCCGCCACCATCCCGTGGCGCTCGGCCACGAGGTGGGGCAGGCGCTTCGAGCGCATGTTCTTGCGCCGGCGCTTGAGGTCGTCCGGCCGGAGCCGGTCCTCCTCGAAGTCGCCGGTATCGCCGATGCCGTGGCGGATGTGATGCTCGTAGATCTCGATCATCGCCGAGACGTCCGCGTCGGTCGACGGCCGGATCACGATCCCGGGCTGGCCCGCGACCGGGTCCATCAGCGGCCCTCCCGCAGCACGTAGGTGTAGAAGCGGATGCGCCCGTCCGGCTCGACCTGGCGGTAGACGCCCTGGATCTCGGCCTCGAAGCCCGGGAACAGGTTGGCGGCGGCCTCGAACATCTTGAAGTAGTCGAGCATGGGTTTCGCCCGCTCGTCGAGCCGCTCGCCCGGCAGCACCGTGCCGATGCCGGGCGGATAGACCAGCATCAGCGTCGTGGCGATGCGCCCCTCGGCCTCGGCGATCGGCACGAAGTCGACGTTGTTGCGCGTGAGCATCTGGGCCGCGGCCTTCGGCGGCATCACCATCTCGGGCAGGTGCTCGGGCATGAACTGCTTGCGCTGGAGGCCCGAGGTGCCGGCCTGCCGGTGGAAGGTGTGGTAATCGGCGCAGAGGTCGCGCAGGCGCACGCCGCCGTAGCGCTGCGGCCGGCGTCGGACGAACTCGGGCATCGCCTCTTCGAGCAGCACGTTGTCGTCGTGCAGGCGCTTGAAGGCGACGAGCCCCGAGATCAGCGTGCCGGCCTTCGAGGATTCGACGCCCGGCGTCAGGAGGAAGAGCAGCGAGTTGAGGTCGTTCTTCTCCGGGACGATGCGGTTCTCGCGCAGGTACTGGGCGACGATCGGGGCCGGGACCCCGTGCTCGGTGTACTCGCCGGTCTTCCGGTCGAAGCCGGGCGTCAGCACCGTGAGCTTGTTCGGGTCGGTGATGGCGTAGCCCGGCGCGACGTGGGTGAAGCCGTGCCAGCCGGCCCCGGGCTTCAGCTCCCAGTGGCGCGGGTCGGAGGCGAGCTCGTCGGTCGGCAGGCTCTCCCACGGCACCTCGGCGCCGCCCGCACCCGTCGCCATGTCGGGCACGAAGGGATCGAAGAACCAGCGGCGCTTCGGGTCGCGCTCGTTCTCCTCGAACTCCTTGCGGATCGCCCGCACCTTCTTGCGCCACTCGATGCCGAGGCGGATCGTGTCGTCCCACAGGATCATGCCCGAGCGCCCCTTCATCATCTGGGCGCCGACGTCGAGGGAGGCGAAGAGGGGGTAGAACGGCGAGGTCGAGGCGTGGACGAGGAAGCTCTCGTTCAGGCGCCGGTGCTCCACCCGCCGGGTCTGGCCGCGGATATGGCCGTCCTTGGTGTGGATCTGCGAGGCCTGGGAGAAGCTCGCGAGCTGCTTGTGGGTCGATTGCGTGGCGATGATGCCGGGCGAGGTCTCGTCGAGCCCGGTCAGCCCCATGGCGTAGCGGCCCTGGAACAGCGGATGGAACTTCATGAAGCCCGCCCAGGCCTCGTCGAACAGGATGTAGTCGCACAGGTGGCCGATCCTGGCGACGATCTCGCGGGCGTCGTAGATCGTGCCGTCATAGGTGCATTGCTCGATGACCGCGACGCGGAACGGGCGCTCGCGGCGCCAGGCCTCCTTGTCCTTGACGAGCGGGTTGTCGCGGATCTTCTGGCGGATCTTGGCTTCGTCCAGCGCCTCGTGGAAGATCGGGCCGATCAGCCCGTAGGCGTTGCGGTCGGTCTCGAGGAAGATCGGGATGCCGCCGCCGAGGAACAGCGCGCCGTGATGCGCCGCCTTGTGGTTGTTGCGGTCGAACAGCACCAGGTCGTCCTCGGCCACCAGCGAGGACAGCACGATCTTGTTCGAGGCCGAGGTGCCGTTGAGCACGAAGTAGGTTTTTTCGGCCCCGAAGATCTGGGCCGCCTCCTTCTGCGCCTTGAGCGCGGGTCCTTCGTGGGTCAGGAGGTCGCCGAGGTCGAGGACCGAGTTGTCGAGGTCGTCGCGAAAGATCGCCTCGCCGAGATGCTCGACGAAGATGCGGCCGATCGGCGAGCGGTTGTAGAAGATGCCGCCGTTGTGGCCCGGGCAGGTCCAGAGCTGGTTGCCCTTCTCGGCGTAGTCGACGAGGGCCCCGAAGAACGGGGTCTTGAGGGTCTCGGCGTACTGGGTCACGCGGCTGACGAGGCCGCGGGCGATGAATTCGGGGGTTTCCTCGGCGAGGAAGATGTAGCCGTCGATGAAGTCGAGGAGCTCTACGGGGATGTCCTCGAGCCGCTTGCGCCGGACCATGATGACGATCGGCATCTCGAGGCCGCGCTTGCGCATCATGTCGATGAGCGCCGCCGCCTTGCCGTCGAGGCCGCGCTTGCCCCAGTCGACGACGAGGCAGCCGACCGCCGCGTCGGTCTGCACCGCGATCGCCGCGTCCTCGACCCGCCGCGCCCGCACCACCTCGAAGCCGCGATGCTCGACCGCCGCCACGATCTGGTTGACGCGCGCGCCCTCCAGGTCGTCCGGGTCGAAGGCCGGCGTGCACATCAGCACGGTGAAGCGGCGGTGGAAATCCATCGGGCGGGGCTCCTGTCCCTTGCGGAATGGCCTGCGTGTCGGACGCCGTCATGACGATCCGATGACGGTCGCCCGCGGGGGCGACGATTCAGCCGCCCTGCAGGCGAGCCGCGAGGGCGCCGCTCAGGGCGGCATAGCCGTGGGCGTTGAGATGGAGCCGGTCGGCGTCGAGGCCAGGGGTGGGGTCGGGACCGAGCGCCGCATCGCAGTCGAGAAGCCGCAGGTCCCGCGCCCCGGCGAGGGCGGCGAGGGCGGCGAGGGCGGCGTTGAGGGCGAGCCGGTCCGCCTCGCTCCGGCCGGGCGGGGCCCCGCGCCACGGCACCGTGGCGAGCACGACGACCGGCGGCGCCCAGGCGGCGCGCAGTTCCGCCACGAGGGCGGCGAGACCGGCGACGATCGTCTCCGGGCCGTCGCCGTCCGCGAAGCTGTTGGTGCCGACCATCACGAGCGCGAGGCGGGGCCGGGGCGCGAAGGCCGCCATCGCGGCGAGGCGCCAGCGGGTGGTCTGCACCCGGTCGCCGGGCAGGCCGAGATTGAGCGCGGGGAGACCCGTCGCGCGCCCGAGATCCGCCTCGGGCCAGCCGGCGACGAGCGAATCGCCGAGCGCCACCGCCCCCGGCGCCGGGCCGGCGGCGAGGCGGGCCATCAGGGCGCGGTGGCGCCTGAGGCCGGAGGCCTTCGCCGGCGGAGCGGGGGGACGGGCCGGGCTCACCGCGCCTCCCGGCGCAGGCCGAGCCGCGCCAGCACCTGCCGGCCGATCAGCGGCGTGTAGTGCAGGTTGTCGAGCCAGGCGGCGGTCGAGCCCCGGGCGGGATCGAACGGGTAGGGCGCCCCGAGCCCGGTGAGGTCGAGGAGCCGCCGGTTGCGGGCGGCGCAGACCTGCGTCACCGCCGCGCGCCAGCGCTCGAAATCCTCCGTCAGCCCGAGATTGGCGAGGACCCGCCTCTGCGCGTCGCTGACCGGCGAGAGGTAGAGGGTCAGGTCGATCCCCGACAGCCGGTCGAGGGCAAGCGCGAGGCCCGCCAGGGTCTCGGGCCGGAACGGAGCGGTGGTGCGCCGGCGCGTGGCGTCGTTCTCGAGGGTCAGGGCCGCCGGCAGCGGCGGGGTCAGGCGATAGCCCTCCCGGGTCCAGGAACCCGGATCGTCGCCGCCCGCGACCGCGGCGAGCCGGCTGTCGGCGAGGGCGTAGCGGCCGAGCACGCTGCCCATCAGCGCGGCGAGCCGGCCGCCCGGGGTCGCGAGCGCCTCGTCGAGATGGACCGGCACGCGGGGGCGCGAGAACATGTAGTAGTCGAGCCCGAGCACCGCCCGGGCCGGCGCGCGGGAGGCCACCACCGCGGCGATCACCGGCAGTTCCGTGGCGATGATCGCCGAGATGCCGGCGTTGAAGACCCGGCCCGGGGCGACCGCCGTGACGTCGGCGGGGTCGAGGCCGTGATAGACCGTCGAGCTGCCGATCAGGGCGAGGTCGTAGCGGCGCGTCAGCGCCTGCAGCACCTTGGCCCGGCGGGTCTGCCGGTCGAGGAGGCGGCTGTTGCCGCCGGTCTCGGCCCGCCACGGCGGGTCGTCGCGAAAGATCCAGTAGGCGTCGAACCCGATCACCCGGCCCGCGACCCCGGCGACGAGGACGGCGAGGCACGCCGCCGTCACGGCGAGGAAGCGGCGGGCGGCGGCCTCAGAATCGGGCATAGAGGAAGGCCTGGTTGGCGTCGTTGCCGACCTGCAGCAGGATCGCGGCGAGGACCAGGGCGGTGGCGGCCGCCGCCCAGGCGTGCGGCACCGCGCGCGCGACCGCCTCGCGGGCGGTGGGGCCGAGGATCGCGAGCGCGGCGGCGCCGGCGGCGAGCGGCCAGAACGCCGCCGAGGCGCCCGCCGCGTCGGCGCCGAGGCCGAGAAGCCCGCGATAGACCGTGAGCGCGGTGGAGAAATCGGGTGCCCGGAACGGCACCCAGGCGAGGCAGACGAAGGCGAGGGTCGCGGGGAGACCCGCCGCCTCGGGCATCGACAGGCCGGCCCGGCGCCACAGCACGTGCAGGCCGAGCGCCAGCCCGTGCGCCGCCCCCCAGGCGACGAAGGTGAGCCCCGCCCCGTGCCACAGCCCGCCGAGCGTCATGGTGGCGAGGAGCGCCAGGATCTGGCGCGGCAGCCCGTGCCGGTTGCCGCCGAACGGGATGTAGAGGTAGTCGCGCAGGAACCGCGACAGGGTCATGTGCCAGCGCCGCCAGAAATCCTGCAGCGAGGCCGCGCGGTACGGCGCCCGGAAGTTGTCCGGCAGGACGATGCCGAACAGGAGCGCGAGCCCGAGCGCCATGTCGGTGTAGCCCGAGAAGTCGAAGTAGAGCTGGAGGGCGTAGCCGATCGTCGCCTGCCACGCCGCCGCGGCGCCCGGCTGCCCGCCCGCGGCCGCGGCGGCCCAGACGGGATCGACGAAGCCGCCGAGCCCGTCGCCGAGAAAGACCTTCTTGGCGAGGCCCGCGGTCAGCAGCATCACCGCCCGGGCGGAGCGGTCGGCGGAGGCCGGCTCGGGCGCGCGCAACTGGCCGAGGAGTTCGGCCGGCCGCACCAGCGGTCCGGCGATCACCCGGGGAAAGAAGGCGGTGTAGACCGTGTAGTCGAGGAGCCCCATCGGCGCCGCGGTCCCGCGCCGCAGGTCGACCAGGTAGGCGATGTGCTGGAAGGTGAAGAACGAGATCCCGAGCGGCAGCGCCAGCGTCACGAGCGGGATGTCGGCCCCCGTCGCCGCGTCGACGAGCCCGGCGAGGAAGCCGAGATACTTGAACAGCCCGAGCAGCCCGAGATCGAGGACGATCGCGGCCGTGAGCACGCTGCCGCGGCCGCTGCGGCGCCAGGCCTCGCCGGCGAGCCAGTTGAGGGCGACGGACGCCCCGAGCAGCGGCACGAACCGGAGGTCCCACCAGGCGTAGAAGGCGACCGACAGGGCGGCGAGCCAGGCGACGCGCCATCCCGGTCGCCGGGCGATGCAGAGCGCGTGCAGCCCGAGCGCCAGCGGCAGGAACAGCAGCAGGAACGGCAGGGAGTTGAAGGGCATGGCGGCGCTCGCCGGTCGGGCCTCGGCGTTAGTGCAAGTCCGGGGCCGGGGAAAGGGGCCCGCCTCGCATCTCGCGTCGTGCCCGCTGGCCGCGTGAGCGTTTTCCGCTCATTTCCTCGCCCCGATATCGCGATGCGATCTTTCTCCCAGAGTTGGCGGCCGAAGAGCCCCGGGCAGCGCAAGGCTTGGGCGAATCTCCGGATTCCGAATGAAGCCGTTGCGCGACGTGAAGCCTGCCGGAATATCAAAAGCATCTGTGGGAAATTCAGGGGTGACGCGGCGAAGATGGGTTGAAACCGCGGCGCGATGCCCGATATCGACTCCATGCCCGTTCTGCGGGTGCGTAAAATTAGGACGAATATCCGTGTCGCAAGAAGATCTGGTCCAGGAGGTCGATTTCGTCGCCCTCGCCGCCGACGTCGTGTCCGCCTACGTCGCCAACAATTCCGTCCCGGCCGCCGATCTGGCGAGCCTGATCGGCACCGTGCACGGCGCCTTCGTCTCCCTCGGCCAGCCGGCCGCCAAGGAGGCCGAGAAGCCGGTGCCGCTGATGCCGATCAAGAAGACGGTCACGCCCGACTACCTGATCAGCCTCGAGGACGGCCGTCAGTACAAGTCGCTCAAGCGCCACCTGTCGACCCGCGGGCTCACCCCCGAGGAGTACCGCCGCAAGTGGGGCCTGCCGCACGACTACCCGATGGTCGCCGCCAACTACGCCGCCCAGCGCTCGGAGCTCGCCAAGAGCATCGGGCTGGGCCGGGGCCGCAACGTCGCGGCGGCCGCCAAGCGCGCCGCCTCCGACGCGGTGGTGAAGGCGCCGGTCGCCGAGACCAAGGCGGCCGAGACCAAGACCGCCAAGCGCGGCCGTCCGCGCAGCGCCTGAGCCTCGCGCCTCCGCCCCGGCGGTCCCGGGCTCCGGCGGGCCCGCGGGGGCGGGTCCGTCACGCCGCCCTCGATCCGGCGCTCACAGCAGCTCGCCGTGCCAGGCCGTGAAGTCGGCCGGCGGGCCCGCGAGCGTCGGCGGGGACAGGCCCGGCGCCGCACCCGGCCCGGCGCGCAGGCTGCGGCGGTACTCCCCGGGCGGCAGCCCGACCGCGCTGCGGAACAGCCGTCCGGCATGGCTCGGCGAGGTGAAGCCGCACGCGGTCGCGATCTCGTCGATCGAGCGGTCGTCCTCGGCCCGGGACAGGGCGCGGCGCAGGCGCGTCACGCGCTGCTGCTGCACGAAGCGGGCGACACCGCCCGCGGGCTCGAACAGCCGGTAGAGGACGCTGCGCGACACGCCGGCGCCGGCCGCGATCGTCGCGGTGTTCAGGTCGCGATCCCCGAGATGCTGCTCGATGTAGGCGACCGCCCGGGCGCGGGCCCGCCCGGCCGCGACCTGCGGCACGAGGGGCGCCGACCGGTCGTGCAGGGCGGTCAGGGTCGCGCCGAGCATCAGGCCGAGCGACTCGGTCGCCGCCCGGGCCAGGTCGGGCGTCAGCGACGCGGCATGCGCGACGAGGGAGCGCACGAAATCGATCGTCAGCCCCGCCTCGCGCGGCCCGACGACCAGTCCGTGCAGGTCGAGCCGGTCGAGGCTTGCGGCATCGAGGCGGTCGCGGGCCACCGCGGCGGTGACGATGCGGGCGCCGTCGGTCCAGGTCCGCTGCGGACGGGTGAGATCGAACAGCGCGAGGCTGCCCGCCTCGACCCGCCGGACCGCCCCCGGCACCTCCAGCATCAGGCTGCCCTCGAGGACGAGGTGGAGCGTGACGTGGTCGAAACCGTCTCGGGCGACCCGCCGGGGCCCGCGGGCATGCGCCACGCCGGCGAGGCGCCGGTCGAAGACCAGCATCCGCGGCAGCCGGTGCGCGATCACCTCGGTGCGCAGGGGACCGGCAAGGCGCTCGACGTCGGTGCCGCCGCTGTAGAGCGCGCGATAGGCCTCGAACGCCTCCTCGTCGGCGGTGTCGCGGCCCGCGCTCGCCGGGCCGAGGGTGATCGTGTCCATCGCTCCTGCCGCCGCTGCTACGATGTCCGCCTCGGTCAGACGCCGCGCCGGCTCGCGATGCGCGATCCGGACGAGATCGTCCGGACGTCGTCTCACCGGTCCGCCCGTGCCGTCGTGCCGTCCGTGATCCTGTCGTGCATGACGTAGCGGCCCCCGAGCAGAAGGGCAACGAGCCCCGCGGCGTCGGCGAGCAGGCCGGTCGCCAGCAGCGCCCGGCCGAGCCCGGCCTCGCCGAAGACCCGGTCCGCCAGCAACCCGACGAGCGGCGGGCCGAGCCCGAAGCCCGCCAGCGTGATGCAGGCCATGAACGGCGCGGTGACGCGGCCGCGCAGGCGCTGCGGCGTCATGAGCTGCAGTCCCGCCAGCGCGGCGACCGAGCCGAGCCCCAAGCCGAAGACCAGGGCGGCGAGGGCGGCGAGCGCGACGGGGAGGCTGTCGACGAGGCACAGGAGCGCGAGCAGCGGAGGCGTGCCGAGGAGGATCGCGAGCAGCAGCCTGCCGCCGGGCAGGCCGAGGCGCGGTCGCGACGGGAAGCCCCGCGATCCCCGATCGAGCAGGCGCCCGCCGGCGAACTGGCCGAGCGGCGCGGCGAGCACGACGACGAGCCCGAACAGCATGCCGGCCGAAGACAGCGGCAGGCCGAAGCGGCGCACCAGCAGCGTGACCCCCCAGGCATTGGTGGTCTGGACCACCAGGGCCACGGCGGCGCCCGCGACCGCCATCACGGCGTAGCGGCCGGCATGGCGGGCGAGCCACGGCCCGAGGCGCACCCCCGGGAGGGTGCGCCGGCCGCCGCGGCCGGGATCGGGGGTGCGCCAGAGCAGGAGGGCGACCGCGAGGTTCGGCAGGACGCTGAGCAGGAAGAGCAGCCGCCAGGCCGCGATCGTGCCGCCGCCGAGCGGGACCGCCGCCGGCAGCAGCGCCAGGAGCCCGCCGCCGAGGACCAGCGCCGTGCCGCGCCCCAGCACGGCGCCGGCGGTGTAGAGCGAGACCCCGCGCCCGACACGGTCCCGCGGCTGGCGCGCCGCGATGAGCGCGAGGGCGGCCGGGGTGAGGACGGCCTGGCCGAGCCCGAGGGCGGCACGGCCGAGGAGCAGCTCCGCGAGGTCGGTCGCCAGGCCGCAGGCCAGGGTGGCGAGGCTCCAGGCCAGGATCCCGGCGGCGATCAGGCGCGGGCGGTGGACCCGGTCGACCAGGGGGCCGGCGAGCAGCGAGGCGCCGGCGTAGGCGATCACGAAGGCGGTGCCCTGCACCAGCCCGAGCTCGACGTCGCTCAGGTGCAGGTCGGCCTTGATCGCCGGGGCGACCAGGGCGGCGAGGAACCGGTCCGCGAAGGCGAGCAGATGGGTGCCGGCCAGGAGCCAGACGCCCGGCCAGGTCGGCGCCAACGGAAACCGCTTCACGGGACACCGCCTCGGGGACGCGCGCATCCGGGTCTCGCGCCGTCGGATCCGGCTTCATGGACCGGCACGGCCGGCCGGGACAACGGGCTTGCCAGCATGACCGGCCTGCGCTCTTGTCGCGGCCGGGCGGCGCGGGCCGAGGGCACGCCGGGCGCGCCGGGGCCCCGTGCCGGGGCCGACCCCCCGAGTGTCGCGCCCGCCGGCCTGCACGGCGCCGTCGCGGGCCCCATTCCCGGACATCCCCCATGGATCAGGCCAAGCTCGCGGCCCTTCGCGCCCGCTACCTCGACGCCACCGGCGGCGACATCGACGATCCGGACTTCGCGAAGGCCGCCGCGCAGCAATTCAGCGAGAGCGACCGGCGCAAGTGGCCCTTCTCGGACGTCGCCACCTTCCTCGACCTGCCGTACCGCCCGGACGCCGCGACCCTGCCCGATTTTGGCGGCCTCGACGTGGCGCTGATCGGCGTGCCGATGGATCTCGGCGTGACCAACCGGGCCGGCGCCCGCCACGGCCCCCGGGCGGTGCGGGCGGTGGAGCGGATCGGCCCCTACGACCACGTGCTGCGGATGACGCCGGCGGCGGAGCTGAAGGCGGCCGATATCGGCGACGTGCCGTTCCGCAGCCGCTTCTCCCTCGAGAGCTGCCACGAGGACATCGAGGCGTTCTTCGCCACCGTGGTGAAGGCGGGCGTGGTGCCGCTCGCGGTCGGGGGCGACCACTCGATCAGCCGCGCCACCCTGCGGGCGGTCGGCGCGTCGCGCCCGGTCGGGATGATCCACATCGACGCCCATTGCGACACCGGCGGCGTCTACGAGGGCTCGAAGTTCCACCACGGCGGTCCGTTCCGCCAGGCGGTGCTCGACGGCGTCCTCGACCCGGCGCGCACGATCCAGATCGGCATCCGCGGCGGCGCCGAGTACCTGTGGGAGTTCTCCTACGTCTCCGGCATGACGGTGATCCACGCCGAGGAGGTGCCGCATCTCGGGCTCGCGGCGGTGATCGCCCGGGCCCGCGAGGTCGTGGGCGACGGCCCGACCTACGTCTCCTTCGACGTCGACAGCCTCGATCCCGGCTTCGCCCCGGGCACCGGCACGCCGGAGATGGGCGGCCTCACCCCCCGCGAGGTGCTGGAGCTGCTGCGCGGCCTCGCCGGCGTCAACGTGGTCGGCGGCGACGTGGTCGAGGTCGCCCCGCAATACGACCAGACCAGCAACACGGCGCAATGCGCCGCGCAGGTGCTGTTCGAGCTCTTCTGCCTCGTCGCGGCAGGGCGCAAGCGCGGCGTTTGACGCACCGTCACGAGCGCCGGGGGCGGGTCAGCCCCCGGCCACGCCCTGCGCCTCGACGTAGAGCGCGTAGAGCGACTGGCTCGCCGCCATGAACAGCCGGTTGCGGTGGCGGCCGCCGAAGCAGAGGTTGGCGCAGCGCTCCGGCAGGCGGATGCGGCCGATCAGCTGGCCCTCCGGGTTGTAGACCATCACGCCGTCGAGGGCGTCGTCGCCCATTCCCCAGCCGCACCAGAGGTTGCCGTCGGTGTCGCAGCGGAAGCCGTCCGGGGTGCCGGGGCCGGCATCGATGTGGACGCGCCGGTTGCTCAGGCGCCCGCCCGCGACGTCGAAGGCCAGGATGCGGCGGTTCGGCTGCGCCCGCGACTCGACGAGGTAGAGGATCGATTCGTCGGGCGAGAAGCACAGGCCGTTCGGCCCGGCGAGGTCGGTCGCCGCGGCCTCGAGCACCCCGGTGACCGGGTCGAGGCGGTAGACGTTCTGCGGCAGTTCCGGCGCGGCCCGCACGCCCTCGTAATTGCCCAGGATGCCGAAGGGCGGGTCGGTGAACCAGACCGCGCCGTCGGAGGCCACCACGACGTCGTTGGGCGAGTTGAGGCGCTTGCCCTCGTGGGAATCGGCCAGCACCGTGACGGCTCCGTCATACTCGGTGCGCGTCACCCGCCGCCCGCCGTGCTCGCAGGTGACGAGGCGGCCCTGGCGGTCGCGGGTGTTGCCGTTGGCGAAGTTCGACGGCTGGCGGAAGGCCGAGACCGCGCCGGTCTCCTCGTCGTAGCGCAGGATGCGGTTGTTCGGGATGTCGCTCCACAGGAGGTAGCGTCCGTCGCCGAACCAGACCGGGCCCTCGCTCCAGCGGCAGCCGGTGGCGAGGCGCTCGACGCCGGCGCTGAACACCCGGTAGCGGGCGAAGGAGGGGTCGATGACCTCGACGGCGGGGTCGGGATACCGGGGCGTCGGCGTCCACACGGGCGTTGTCCTCCTGATGGGTTCTTCTGGCGCGGCGGACCTTCGCGGGACGCGCCGCCCGATGCAAGCCGGTCCCGTGCCGGAACCTGTCCATCCCGGCGCGACGATCCTCGACGCCGGGTCGCCGCTCCGCGATGATGCGGCACGCGGCGCGCCCTCGGGCGCCCGCCGACGATGCGTGATGCGGGAGGATGCATGAGCGAGGCAGCGGGAATCCGGGTCGCCCTGTCGGGGGCGGGCGGCCAGATCGGGGCGGTGCTGCGGCCCCGGCTCCTCGCCGCCGGCCACGTCCTGCGCTCCGGCGGCGGCCCGACGGCGCTGACGCCGCTCTCCGACGCCGAGACGGTCACCACCGGCGACCTGCGCGACCCGGACGCCGTCGACCGCCTGCTCGACGGCACCGACGTGCTGGTCCACATGGCCGGCACCAGCGTCGAGAAGCCGCTGCCGGAGGTGATCGAGAACAACCTCATCGCTCTGCAGGCGGTCTACGAGGGCGCACGCCGCCACGGCGTGCGCCGGGTGGTCTTCGCCAGTTCGAACCACGCCTTCGGCATGCATTCGGTGGGCGAGCGGCTCGCCATCGATGCGCCGTTCCGGCCCGACGGCGCCTACGGGCTGAGCAAGGCGTGGGGCGAGCTGATGGGCCGGATGTACTGGGACCGGCACGGCATCGAGGGGGTGGCCCTGCGCATCGGCAGCGCGCTGCCGCGCCCGACGGAGTTCCGCCACCTCTCGACCTGGCTCGGGCACGACGATCTCGGCCAGCTCGTGCTGCGCAGCATCGCGGCGCCGATCCCCGGCTACGTCGCGGTCTGGGGCGCGTCCGACAACCCGCGCAGCTACTGGGACAACGGTGCGGCCGCCGCCACGATCGGCTACCGCCCGACCCAGTCGGCGGAGGACTGGGCCGAGGAGATCCTGGCGCAGGAGAACCCGCTCGACCCGATCGCCCGCACCCTCCAGGGCGGCAGCTTCACGACGATCGACTACACGCCGGAGGCCGAGCGCCCGCGGCGCGGTGGCTGAGGCGGGGCGGCCCGGACCGCCCTTAACCGCCGCGAAAGCCCGGGTCCGCTAACGAGGATCCTCGCGCGGCGCGATCGGAGCGGCGGGATGGCGGCCGGGGCTTCTCTCGGCGAGGCGGAGGCGGGCGCGGCCGGCACCGCCCTCGCGGTGTTCGGCGTGCGGATCGCCGCGGCGGCCTGCGCCTTCGTCGCCCAGGTGCTGATGGCGCGCCTGATGGGCGGGGACGAGTACGGAATCTTCGCCACGGTCTGGGTTTGGACCGCGCTTGCCGGCCACGCCTCGACCTGGGGTCTGTCGCAGGCCGCCTGCCGCTTCCTGCCGACCTACCGGGCGCAGGGCGCCGCCGGCCCGGCGCGGGGGTTCCTGGCCTTCGGGGCGGCGTTCTCGCTGGCCGCCGCCGCCGCCCTGGCCGGCCTCGGCGCGGCGCTCGTCTGGCTGTGTCCCGGCCTGGTCGCCGCGCCTTACGCCTCGCCCGTGCTGGTGGCGGCCCTGGTGCTGCCGTTCTTCGCGCTCCAGGATTTCTGCGAGGGCGTGGCGCGGGGCCGCGACTGGACTCTTCTGGCCGTCGCGCCGCCCTACCTCCTGCGCCAGGGCCTGGTCATGGGGCTGATGCTCGCGGCGGTCGGCCTCGGTGCGCCGGCCGAGGCGGCGACCGCCGCCGCCTGCACGCTCGCCGCCACCGCGCTCTCGCTCGCCCTCCAGGCCGGCATCCTGCTGCGGCGCCTCGCGGCCGAGCGGCGCCCCGACCGGGCGCTGTATCCCTGGCGTGACTGGCTGCGGGCGTCCCTGCCGATGGCGCTGATCGACCTCGCCGGCTCGGGCTTCAACTTCGTCGACGTGCTGGTGCTCGGCTTCCTCTTGCCGCCGGCGGAGGTCGGGGCTTATTTCGCCGCGACGCGGCTGCTGCAATTCGTCGTCTTCGTCCAGTACGCCGCCTCCGCGGTGACGGCCCAGCGCTTCGCCGCGGCGCAGGCGCGGGGCGACCGGGAGGGCTTGTGCGCCCTGGTCCGGCGCTGGTCGCGCCTGACGCTCGCCGCCACGCTCGCCACCGGCCTCGCCGTGGTGGCGGCGGGGCCGCTGCTGCTCGGGCTGTTCGGGCCGGATTTCCAGGCCGCCCTGCCGCTCCTCGCCATCCTGGTCGCCGGCCACGGCCTCGCCGCCGCCTTCGGGCCGGCGGAGGACCTGCTGACGATGCTGGGGGCCGAGCGCGCCTGCGCCGCGGTGACGCTCGTGCTGCTCGGGACGGCGGTCGCGCTCGCCCTGGTGCTGGTGCCGCTCCTCGGCCTCGCCGGGGCGGCGCTCGCCGCCGGCCTCGTCACCGCCGGGCGGGGCGCGGCCCTGGCGCTCTTCGCGCATCGCCGCCTCGGCCTCGTCACCCCGGCCTTCGCCCGATGAGCGTGCCCGACATCGACGCGACCTGCGCGGTGACCGACCTCGCGCGGCTGAGCCTGGAGCCCGCCGCGTGGGACGCCCTCGTCGCCCGCGCCGACCGGCCGAGCCCGGACTATTCCCGGCGGGTGCTCGAGGCGCATCGCGACCACGGCCTCGCGCCGGCGGACCTGCCCTGCCTCACCGTGCGCCGCGGCCCGGACCTTCTCGCCGTGCTGCCGTTCCGCATCGCGCGCGGGCCGCTCGGGATCGGACGGGTCGCCCGGCCCTTCGCCTCGCCCTACCTCACGGTCACCGCGCCCCTGGTGGCGGGCGGGCCCGAGACGGGACCGGCCCTCGCCGCCCTCGCCGCCGGCCTGCGGACCCTCGGGCGCCCGTGGTGGTGGCCGCTCCTGCCGGTGGACGACCCGGCCGGCTCCGCCTTCCCGGCGGCGCTCGCCCGCGACGGCTGGAGCCTGGCCGAGGTCGCGGGCTTCGCGCGCCCGGTCCTCGACCGCCGGCCGAGCCACGACGCCTTCCTGGGGCAGCACCCGCACAAGGGCCGGATCAAGGACCTGCGCCGCCGCCGCCGGCGCCTCGACGAGGCCGGACGGGTCGCGATCGAGGCGGTCGGGCCGGACGGCGATCTGGCGCGCGCCGTCGAGGACTTCCTCGCCCTGGAGCGGCGCGGCTGGAAGGGGAGGGCCGGCACCGCGCTCGCCTGCCGGCCCGGCACCGCGGCCCTCGCCCGCGCCCTGTTCCACCCCGGCGACGGACCGGTGACCGCGCGGGCCGACCTCCTGCGCCTCGACGGGCGGGTGGTCGCGGCAAGCCTCGCGCTGGTCTGCGGCGGGACCGCGACGCTGCTCAAGACCGCCTACGACGAGGAACTGCGCGCGCTCGCCCCCGGCGTGCTGCTCGAGGCCGAGATCGTCCGGGCCCTGCACGAGACGCGCTTCGCCGACAGGCTCGACTCTGCGACCCTGGCGAGCGCCGTGCTCGACGACCTCTACCCCGAGCGCACCCGCATCGCCGAGATCATGGTCTCGCCGCCGGGGGGGCCTCCGGCCGATCGCCTCGCCGGGCGGGCCCGGCGCCAGCACGCCGGCAAGGACTGGCTCAAGGCGCGTCTCGCCCGCCTGCGCCGTCGCTGATCCCGGTCGCGCCGGAGGCATCGGCCTCGCTGGCGGCGTC
This sequence comes from Methylobacterium platani, assembly GCF_001653715.1. Taxonomy (GTDB): domain Bacteria; phylum Pseudomonadota; class Alphaproteobacteria; order Rhizobiales; family Beijerinckiaceae; genus Methylobacterium; species Methylobacterium platani. The sequence continues at coordinate 6,300 of NZ_LWHQ01000034.1, read as the reverse complement.
GGCCTCACGCCAGCCGACGCGGGCCTGGGGCTTGGCATCGGTCGAAGCGAAGTAGGGCTTGATGTCGAGGAGCGGGGTGCCGTCGAGGCAGTCGAGCCCGCGCACGCTCAAGGCGGCGCCGTCGATGCCGAGAAGCTCGACCACCGAGACCGCGATCGGGTTCGGCCGCGCCGGCGAGCGCAGGGCGAAGGTGCCGCGGGCCCGCGGCGCGTGGCGGGGCTGCTGCGCCACCAGGTTCCGGGGCGCCCGGTCCATCCAGTAGAGCACGATCAGGTGGCTGGTGCCGGCGAGGTTCGCGAGGGCCGGCGCGAACCGGGGATCGACCTCGAGGGTGCAGACCGCGTCCGATTGCGCCGAGTTGCGCGGGCATTCCGCCCGGACGGTCCAGGGCGTGCGCACCCGGCCGACGAAGTAGAGCCCGGCATCGTAGCCCTCCGGCAGGTCGATGCTCGTCTCGCCCGGCCGGGGGCCGAACGCCTCCGTCTCGCGATCCGCCTCGCTCATGCGTCATCCTTCCGAAACCCGCGGGATCCGGGTCGCCCCGCCGCGCCGCCCGGTATAGGCTGCCGGGAGGGCATCAGGGAGACCGATCGACCGTGTTCGCCGACGAGCTGAGACCGATGGAGACGGTGGCCGACCCCGAGACGGCGGTCGACCGCCTGGAGGCCCTGCACGCCGCCGCCACCGGGAGCCTGCGGGAGGCGCTGTCGCGCTTCCTCAGCCACGGGGTCGCCCCCGACGCCGCCGAGCGGCTGACCTTCCGCTATCCCGAGCTGCGCCTGACCTATCGCCCGACCGGGCCGATGCCGCGCATCACCCGCGCCACAGCGAAGTTCCAGGGCCCGGGCGTCTACGCCACCACCCTGACCCAGCCGGGGCATTTCCGCGCCTACCTGCTGGAGCAGCTGCGCCCGCTGGTCCAGGATTACGGCGCGACGATCGAGGTGGGCCTGAGCGCCCAGGAGATCCCGTACCCCTACGTCGTCGAGCCCGGGGCGGAGCTCGCCCGCGGCGTCACCTCGAGCGACCTCGCGCGCCATTTCCCGACCCCGATGCTGTCGAGCGTCGGCGACGAGATCGCCGACGGGCTGTGGCTCGAATCCGGCGACGAGGTCCGGCCGCTCGCGCTGTTCGACGGCCCGCGGGTCGACTACTCGCTGCGCCGGCTCGTCCACTACACCGGGGCCGACTGGCGCCAGATCCAGCCCTGGATCCTGCTCACCAACTACCACCGCTACGTCGACCAGTTCGTGCGGGTCGGCCTCAAGGCCCTGGCCGCCGAGCCGGAGCGCTACGCCCGCCTGGTCCTGCCGGGCGGCGTCTCGGTCGAGGCCGGGGAAGCGGCGGGCGCCGACGCGGATGCGCTCATCGCCGCCTCGCCCTGGCACCGGTTCCAGATGCCGGCCTACCACCTCGTCGCCCGCGACCGCGAGGGGCAGCCCGGGCAGGGCACCAGCCTCGTCAATATCGGCGTCGGTCCCTCGAACGCCAAGACGATCACCGACCACCTGGCGGTCCTGCGCCCGCATTGCTGGCTGATGGTCGGCCATTGCGGCGGCCTGCGCCAGTCGCAGACCATCGGCGACTACGTGCTCGCCCACGCCTACCTGCGCCGCGACCGGATCCTCGACGAGCTGGTGCCGCCGGACGTGCCGATCCCGGCCTTGGCCGAGGTCCAGGTAGCCCTGCAGGAGGCCGCCGCCAGCGTCACCGGCGAGCGGGCGGACGCTCTCAAGCAGCGCCTGCGCACCGGGACCGTCGTCACCTACGACGACCGCAACTGGGAACTCCGCTGGTCGCAGGAGCGCCGGCGCATCAACCTGTCCCGGGCGATCGGCGTCGATATGGAGAGCGGCACGATCGCGGCGCAGGGCTACCGCCTGCGGGTGCCCTACGGCACGCTGCTCTGCGTCTCCGACAAGCCGCTGCACGGCGAGATCAAGCTGCCGGGGGCCGCCAACGCCTTCTACGAGCGGGCGGTGGGCGAGCACCTCCTGATCGGTCTCGCCACCCTCGACGCCCTGCGGCGCAACCGGCACGGCCTGCACTCGCGCAAGCTGCGCAGCTTCGACGAGCCGCCGTTCCGGTAGCGAACCCGTGCCGCTGCCGATCTCGAACAGCCGCCAGGTCGCGGTCTGGGACGGCGCCGCCGAGCGCGTCGTCGCGATCGCCGACCTCGCCGCCTCCCTCGGCGCCGACGCGCTGATCCGCCTGCACGAGGCGGATTTCTCGGAGCTGGCGGGGGTCGGGCGCGACCTCGTCCACTTCAACCTCGAGCGCACGATCAACCGGGTCGGCCTGCGCTACGCCCTGTTGCCGATCCGGCGGCCGGGCCGGCGCCGGCCGGGCGGGCCCGAGGAACTGCCGGTCCTCGACCCGGGCCGGTTCCGCACCGGCCTGTGCGTCGCCGTGCGGCAGGGCGTGCCGGTGACCGCGGTGACGCCGGACCTGTTCGCGGCCTCGCTGCCGACGATCCGCGACGCCGATTCCCTCGCGGCCGCCCTGGTGCGCCGCTACGGCGGCCTCTTTCCCGACCTCGCCCCGGCCGAGATCGTGGCCCGGGGCTGCGCGGTCACGCGGCTGCGCCTCGACGAGGCCTGACGGGCATCTGCCGCTGCTGCGTCCGGCCTCTCCTCTGCGTCAGGCATGGTCGGTCGCGACGCCGGGAAAAGTCACCGCCATGCTGGTCGGCGCGTACCCTTGCGGCCAGGACGAGGGCGGACGATCAGTCTAACAGCGGCAATTCTTTGCCGATCGTGGCGCAAGCGCCGATTCTGCGAATTGATTTTACCGGTTCGCAACCGGCGCCCGGCCAAGGTGCCGCCAATCGGGGCCGGACGCGAATGGTCATGCTGCAGACAGCCGAAATCCTGGTCGCCCTGCATGACGGGCGCCTCATCGGCCTGTCGCTCCTGATCGGCGTCCTGGCCTCGATCACCGCCATCGACCTGCTCCAGCACGCCCGCGCCACCTCCGGCACGAGCCGGGGAATCTGGCTCTCGGCCGCCGCGATCGCCGGCGGGTTCGGGCTGTGGGCGAGCCAGGTGATCGCCCAGGCCTCGATCCGGCCCGCCGAGGCGCTGCTGCGCCACGGCGATCTCCTGCTGCTCGGCCTCGTCGCGATGGTGATCCTCGCGGGCACCGGCCTGCGGAGCGTCGTCTCGGCCCCGCGCCGCATCGCGCCCTGGCTCGGCGGCGGGCTGATCGGGCTCGGCCTCTCGGCGGTCGGCGCCGCGGTGTCGGCCAGCCTGCCGGGGGCGGGCGGGGCGGCCTGGCTCGCCGGCCTCGTCCTGTGCGCCGCCGCCGGGGGGGCGCTCGCCGGCCTCGCCCTGTCGCTCAGCCTGCGGGAGCGCCCGGCGAGACGCGCCGCCGGCGCCCTGCTGATGTCGCTCGCCGCGATATTGCCGCACGGCGTCGGGCTGCTGGCGGCCGGCGCCGCGCTGTCGCCGGTCGCGCTCGACGGCCAGTTCGCCGCCTCGCTCGGATTCGCCAGCCTGACGCTGCTCGTCCTCGCCTTCACGGGCGTGACCCTCGACGGCCGCGCCCGGCGCCGGCGCGAGGCGCAGGAACTGATGCACAGCCTCGCCGACGCGGCGGTCGAGGGCATCGCCGTCTGCGAGGGGCGGCGGATCGTCACCGTCAACACCAGCCTCGCCGAGCTGATCGGCCGCGCCCCGGCGACGCTGATCGGCCGGCCGATCGTCGAGATCCTGCCCGAGGCAGTGGTGCTGGGCCTCGAATCGAGCCCGGGCGGCCGGGTCGTCGAGGCCGAGCTGGCCGGCGCCGACGGCGAGGTGCTGCCGGTCGACGTGATCCGGCGGCCCCTCGGCAACCGGCCCTGCCACGCCTTCGCGTTCCGCGACCTGCGGGCGCGTCGCCAGGCCGAGCGGCACATCCAGTTCCTCGCCCACCACGACACGCTGACCGGCCTGCCGAACCGGGCGACGTTCCGCGCCCGCCTCGACGAGGAGATCGCCCTGGCGCGGGCCGGCGGCGGCCTCGTGGCGGTGCTCTGCCTCGACCTCGACCGCTTCAAGGACGTCAACGACCTCTACGGCCACGCGATGGGCGACGGGCTGCTGCAGGCGCTGGCGCGCTGGGTCGCGCCGGTGCTCGGCCCGCGCCAGATGATGGCGCGCCTGGGAGGCGACGAGTTCGCCGTCCTGGTGCCGGACATCGCGGGGCCCGACGAGGCGGGCCTGCTCGCCGAGGCGATCCTGGCGGTCATCCGCGAGGGCAACGCCCGGGCCGGGAGCGGCCCGATCCTGGCGACCAGCATCGGCATCGCGGTCTGCCCGACCGATGCCGAGGACGGCCAGACCCTGCTCAACCAGGCCGACGCGGCGCTCTACTGCGCCAAGAACCACGGCCGCGGCATCCATCGGTTCTTCGAGCCGATCCTCGCGGCGCAGATCCGCGACCGGCGCGCCCTCGAGCACGACCTGCGCCACGCCGTCGAGCGCGACGAGCTGCGGGTCGTCTATCAGCCGCAGATGGCGGTCGATTGCGGCACCGTCGTCGGGTTCGAGGCGCTGCTGCGCTGGCAGCACCCGGAGCGGGGCAACGTGCCGCCGGACCTGTTCATCCCGATCTCGGAGGAGACCGGCAGCATCCTGGGGATCGGCGAGTGGGTGCTGCGCGAGACCTGTCGCGAGGCGGCCTCGTGGGAGAAGCCCCTGCGCATCGCCGTCAACGTCTCGGCGATCCAGCTCCACGCCCCGGGCTTCGCCGAGCTGGTGCACGAGGTCCTGGTCGTCACCGGCCTGACGCCGGCCCGCCTCGAGCTCGAGATCACCGAGACGGCGCTCGTGCGCGATCCCGTCCGGGCGCTCGCCGCCCTGCGGCGGATCAAGGCGATGGGGGTGCGGATCGCGATGGACGATTTCGGCACCGGCTACTCGTCGCTGTCGAACCTGCGCGCCTTCCCGTTCGACAAGATCAAGATCGACCGTTCGTTCATCCGCGCCGTCGACGTCAACCGCGAGACCGCCGCGATCATGCGGGCGGTGCTGGGCCTCGGCCGGGGCCTCGGCCTGCCGGTCCTGGCCGAGGGCGTCGAGACCTCGGCCGAGCTCGCCTTCCTGGGCGCCGAGAACTGCCACGAGGCGCAAGGCTACCTCCTCGGCCGCCCCGGCCCGATCGCGCATTTCGCCGAGCACACCCATCAGGACCGCGATGCGGCGGACGCGGCGTGATCGGGATCCTGGACTGCCGATGGCGAGGAACGCCGTGCGACACCATCCGCGTTGGGCGGTCCCCGCGAATCCGCAGCGCGGGTTCAGCCCTGGCGTCCCGGGACGAGCGGGTGCATGCCGGCCCGGCCCGCGCGCCGATGTCCCCTAGATGCCGGCGTTCGCTCGCCACCGGACGAACAATTGGCACAATGTAATTTTTGTCGATCGACCGTCACTTTATATGCGCGACTGTCTGCATTAGGCGGTGTGGACTCTTGGGGTTCCCTTGGCGGGAGAGGAGTGATTCAAGGCTGCTTTTTGGAGCGCCGCCTTGGGAGTTCTGGACCGTCTCGTTCTCAGCGATGCCCAGTGGGAGCGCATGGCCCCCCTGATCATTGGCCGGCCGGATCAGCGCGGCTCGACCGGTCGCGACAATCGCATGTTCGTGGAAGGTGTGCTCTGGATCGTGCGCACCGGCGCGCCGTGGCGCGACCTGCCCGAAGCGTTCGGCGACTGGAACAGCGTGTTTCGCCGCTTCAGCCGCTGGAGTCGGAAGGGCGTGTGGTGGCGCCTCTTCGAGGCCATGGCCGACGATCCTGACTTCGAGTACCTGATCGTCGACTCCACCATCGTGCGCGCTCACCAACATGCGGCGGGCGCGAAAAAAGGGGGTCTGATGATCCGGCCCCGTCCGATCAGGCCCTTGGCCGGTCCCGCGGCGGCCTGAGCACCAAGATCCACTTGGTCGTGCGCGGTCTTGGCTGTCCGGTCCGGTTTGCCCTCACGGCTGGTCAGAAGGGCGATGCGCCCCAGGCCGAGACGCTGCTGGCAGATCTTCCCGCCGCGGTGGTCCTGGCCGATGCGGCCTACGACAGCAACCGGCTGCGCGAGGCGATTGCCGGCAAGGGCGCCACGGCCGTAATCCCGAACAACCCCTCACGCGCCAGGAAGTATGAGCTCGACACGGCACTCTATACAGAGCGCCACTTGATCGAGTGCTGTTTTGCCAAGCTTAAGCAGTTCCGCCGCGTTGCGACCCGCTACGAGAAGACAGCCCGCAACTACGCCGCCGTCGTCACCATCGCCGCCATCGTCCTCTGGCTTCGGTAACTGTCCACACCGCCTA
>NZ_LWHQ01000033.1 GCF_001653715.1 Methylobacterium platani | reverse complement strand
GCGTCGAGGGCGCTGAAGGGCTCGTCCATGAGCAGGATCGCGGGATCGTGGATCAGGGCCCGGCAGATGGCGACGCGCTGGCGCATGCCCCCCGACAACTGGGACGGCTTGTGGTTCTCGAAGCCTCCCAGACCCACCATGGCCAGGAGCTCGCGCGCGCGCTCACGATAGGGCGCGAGCGGCAACTTGAGGATCCGGATCGGAAACAGCACGTTCTCAAGCGTGGACTTCCAGGGCAGGAGGGTTGCGTCCTGGAAGATGATGCCGATGTCGCGACGCGGCCGGACCACGCGGCTCCCGTCGAGCTCGATCATGCCGCTCGTCGGCGTCTCGAGCCCGGCGATCATCATGAGGAGCGTGCTCTTCCCGCAACCGCTCGGGCCGAGCAGCGAGACGAACTCGCCGCGCCCGATCTCGAGGCTCGCAGAAGCGACCGCCCGAACAGGCCCCTGGCGGCCGCCATAAACCTTTTCGACCTGCGCGATCCGCAGGAGCGGCGCCGCAGGGGCGGGCGGGACCAACGGCACGTTCGCGCCGCGGAGGTTGGGTTGCGCCGCCATCAGATCAGGTACTTCCGGTAGGGCACCGCCTGGGCCTCCGCCGCCGCGAGGTCCTTGCCCTCGAGCTTGACCGAACCAGCGAACCGGTTCGTGAACAGGGCGGCGGGATCGGGCCGTACCGCCTTGTCGCCCGCCCCGTAGCGCACGACGACGTCGGTCATTGTCGCCACCTTGGCCGGGTCGGCGTAGCCGAAGCCCTTCTCCTTCACCTCGGGCACGAGGTTGGTCAGGTTGGTGAGCCCGAGGCCGATCCGTGCATAGGCCTTGCCGGTCGAGCTGATCGCAACCTCGCTGTTGGCCTTGAGGAACAGAGCCACCGCCTCGTCGAAGTCCGTCATGGTGAACCGGATCGCCTCCATGGCGCCGGCCACGAAGGCTTCCGTCAGGCCGGGATCCTTCTCGATCCGGGCGGGCTGGGTGATCAGGGACTGGCCGTAGAAGTCGAGGCCCGCCTCCCGGAACAGCATGAAGCGTAGCTCCGTGCCGAGGGGGACGAGGGAGGGCAGCGTGCTCGTCGCGAAGGACGAGACCGCGTCGACCTGCTTCTCGACGAGCGACCGCTCGCGGACCTTGCCGTCGATCTGAACGAGGTCGACCTTCTTCAGGTCGAACCCCGCCTTCTCGGCATAGAGCGGCAGGAACGGGTATTCCCCGGACGTGACGCTCGCGCCGAGCTTGCGGCCCTCGAGGTCCTTCGGGGACTTGATCGGCGAGGCGGCCAGCACCGCGATGCCCATCAGCGCGTCGTAATTGATCTGCCCGATGCAGGTGATCGGCAGGTTGCGCGAGGCCTGGATGATCGCCGTCGGCGTCGCGGCCATCCCGAAATCGAAGGTCCCGGCCGCGACCGCCTGGGCCGCCGCGCCGGATCCAGAGCCGCGCGCGACGCTGACGTCGAGCCCGTGCTTCTTCCAGAAGCCCTTGTCGCGAGCGACCGTGGCGAAGAGGTTCGGGCCCTCCGGGATCCAGGACGTCGTGAAGGTGACCTTCGTCGCCTGCGCCAGGGCCGGGCGGGGGAAACCACCGAGAGAAGCGGCACCGGCCGCCGCGCCGATACCTGCCAGAACCCGCCGTCTCGTCAGCATTCCACCCTCCCGGCTCTCTCCGCGATGGCCCGCATCATGGCATGTCAGTTCTTGAATCGCATGCATAATCGGATGCCATCGGCGCCTAAATGCATGCCATCTCGCCAAACTGTGTGCCAGATTTTTGTTCTTGCATGCCAATCGGTGCAGGGTATCTGTTAGTCCCCGGATGGAGAGCCTGACCATGCGAGCCTTCGAGGCGCGGAACGCTCATTTCGACGCGCTGGTGAACACGCCCGACCTGCGCTGGCTCGGGCAGAACACCAACCATGCGCAAAGCCACCCGGCGGTGCGGGAGGCGATGGAGCGGTGCATTCGGGACGAGGGATTCCACGTCTACGCGCCGCCCGCGGGCTTCGAGGCGCTGCGGGCGGGAATCGTGGCCGATTTCGGCCTCGAGGGGCAGTCCGCCCTCGTCTCGGACGGGGCCGTCGCCTCGCTCTATCACGTCTGCCACACGCTGCTCGCGCCGGGCGACGAGTTCGTCACGACCGACCCGACCTGGAACTGGCCGATGGCCTTCGCCCGCTCGGTCGGCGCCACGGTGCGGCAGATCCCGATCTACGGCCCCGAGCACGGCTACCGCCTCGACCCCGCCCGGCTCGAGGCCGCGATGGGACCGCGGACCAAGGTCGTCTACCTCGTCGACCCGAACAATCCCCTCGGCACGGCCTGCACGGCCGAGGAGATCGCCGCGATCGTGGAGATCGTCCGCAAGGCCGGGGCCTACCTCATCCACGACTGCACCTACCGGCACTTCGCGCACGCGCATCATCTCGCGGCCAAGCTCGATCCGGAGCGCACGCTCACGATCTACAGCTTCTCGAAGTGGCTCGGCCTCGCGGGTCTCCGGGTCGGCGCGGTGATCGCGCATCCCGACATGGCCGAGCGCCTGGCCGCGGCCCCGCCGAACAACCTGGGCTCCAGCATCCTCGCCCAGCGCGCCGCCATGGCGGGGCTCGCGATCAAGGACGAGTGGTTTCCAGCCGTGCTCGCCGAGCAGCGGGGCAACCAGACGCTGATCAAGGAGGCCTGCGACCGCATCCCGGGCCTCGTCATGCCGGTCTATCCCTCGAACGGGAACTTCGTCGTGCTCGAGACCGGCGGCCTCGGCATCAGCCCTGAGGCGCTCGTCGCCGCCTACCAGGAGCGCCGGATCATGATCCGGCAGGGCTCCTACCACACGCCGAATTTCGGCGACCGGTTCGTGAAGGTCTCGGTCTCGGTGCCGCGCGCCTGGGTCGAGGAATTCGTCGACCTCCTGCCGGCGATGATCGAGCGGGCCCGCGGCATGAACGCGGACGTCAAGCTCTTCTGAAGACCGGCCCCGGCTCACGATACGATCACGAGGACGACACGACCATGGATCTCCACCTCCAGGGCAAGACTGTCCTGATCACCGGCGCTTCGCAGGGCATCGGCGAGGGCCTCGCCCATGCTTTCGCGGCCGAAGGCTGCCCGCTTCACCTGACGGCGCGGTCGGCCGACAAGCTCGACGCGCTCAAGCGCGCGATCGAGGCGGAGCACCGGGTCGCGGTCGGCGTCACGGCGATCGACATGACGCAGGACGGCGCCTGCGAGCGGATCGTCGCGGAGGCGGGCGACGTCGACATCCTGATCAACAATGCCGGGGTGATCCCGAGCGGCTCGCTCTTCGACGTCGACGCGCGGAAATGGCGCGAGGGCTGGGCCCTCAAGGGCTTCGGCTACGCCGACATGATCCGGCTCGTCTATCCGCGCATGAAGGCGCGCGGCGGCGGCGTGATCCTCAACAACATCGGCAATGGCGGCGAGGTCTGCGACCCGAACTACATCGAGGGCGCTGCCGGCAACGCATCGATCATGGCGATGACCCGGGCGCTCGGCGGACGGAGCCTCGACGACAACATCCGGGTCGTCGGCGTCAATCCGGGACCCGTCGACACCTCGCGCATCTACACCATGCTGCGCAAGTTCGCCGAGAACGAGCTCGGCGACGCGGCGCGCTACGAGGAGCTGCTGGTGCGCTATCCCCTGAAGCGGCCGGCCAAGGTGCACGAGATCACCGACCTCTTCCTGTTCCTCGCCTCGTTCCGCTCCGGCTACACCTCCGGCACCGTCTTTACCGTGGATGGCGGCATCGCCTCCCGCCGCACCGTCGTCTGAGAGGAGCCCCATGCCCAAGGCGAGCGCGAGCGACGGCGTCCAGCTCTACTTCGAGGAGGCGGGGCGCGGGACGCCCATCGTCTTCGTTCACGAATTCGGCGGCAACCACTGGAGCTGGGAGCCGCAGATGAACTTCTTCTCGCGCCGGCACCGCTGCGTGACCTTCGCGGCACGCGGCTTCCCGCCCTCCGACATCCCGGATTCCGTCGATGCCTACTCACAGGCGATCGCGGCCGACGACATCATCGCGGTCATGGACGCGGCGGGCATCGAGACCGCGCATCTCGTCGGCCTGTCGATGGGGGGCTTCGCCGTCCTGCATGCCGGCCTGCGCCATCCCGGCCGAGTGCGCTCGATCACCGCCGCCGGCGCCGGCTACGGCGCCGAGAAGGCGCACGAGGACTACTTCAAGGGCATCTCGGAGCAGGTCGCGACCAATTTCGAGACGAAGGGTGCGCCGGCCTTCTCCAAGATCTACGCCGAGGGCGCCTCGCGGGTGCAGTTCCAGGACAAGGACCCGCGCGGCTGGCAGGTCTTCGCCGATCGCCTCGGACAGCATGACAGCCGGGGGGCGGCCAACACGATGCGCGGCGTGCAGATGCGGCGCCCCTCGCTCTACGACCTGGAGGACGAGTTCCGCGCGATGGCCGCGCCACTGCTGGTCGTGGTTGGAGACGAGGACGACCATTGCCTGCAGCCTGGCTTCTTCCTCAAGCGGACGGTGCCGGCCTCGGGCCTCGCGGTCCTGCCGAAGACCGGCCACACCCTGAACCTCGAGGAGCCGATGCTCTTCAACCAGATCCTGGCAGAGTTCCTAGCCCAGGTGGAGAGCGGCCGCTGGGGCCCGCGCGACCCACGTGCCAACCCGGCCGAAATCATGCGGACGCGCTGAACATGGCGCGCCCGTCCGATCACGTCGACGGTGCCCGCCTCTGGCGGCGCCTGATGGAGCTGAGTCAGTTCGGCGCCCACCCGGATGGCGGCGTCGACCGCCAGACCCTGACCGAGATCGAGATCGCCGCCCGCGCCCATCTGGTGGCGCTCGGCCGCTCGCTCGGGCTCGAACCGTACACGGATGCGGCCGCGAACCTTTTCCTGCGGTATTCTGGCCGGCAGTCGGATCGCTCCCCCGTCATGGCCGGCTCGCACATCGATTCCCAGCCGACGGGCGGCCGCTTCGACGGGGCTTTCGGGGTGATGGCCGCCTTCGAGGCCGTCGAGGCGATGCTGGCTGCAGGCTTGGTGCCGGAACGCGCGATCGAGATCGTCGCCTTCACGAACGAGGAGGGCTGCCGGTTTTCCCCCGGCATGACCGGCTCGGATCTCTTCACGGGGTCACGGACGCTGGCGGAGGCCGCGACGATCCGCGACGCATCGGGGATCACGCAGGGCGATGCCCTAACGGCAGTGCTCGCTGCCGACAGGGACGTGCCGCAGCGCCCGTTCCGGCGTCCGATCGCGGCCTTCGTCGAGCCTCATATCGAGCAGGGCCCGATCTTGGAGCGTGAGGGCATTCCGATCGGCATTGTGACCGGAATTCAGGGCACCCGCCGCTACCGCGTGCGCGTCACCGGCGAGGCCGCGCATGCCGGTACGGCCGAGCGCCACGAGCGGCGTGACGCCGTAATGGCCGCGGTGCGGATGATCGCCGCCATCGACCGGGCCGCTTCCGATCCCGCCGACACCAAGCTCACCGTCGGGATGATCGAGGTGACGCCGAATGCCCCCTCCGTCGTTCCCGCGGAGGTGCTGTTCTCCATCGACCTGCGCCACCCGGACAATGCCGTGGTCGACCGGCTCGATGCCGCGATCCGCGCCATCATCGAAGGTGAGCGGGGACCTTGCGCCGCGTCCGTGCGGCAGATCCAGCACAATCCGTCACTCACGTTTTCGCCCATCGTACGGGGGGCCATCGCAAGGGCGGCCGGCAACCTCGGCCTTGCGCATCGCGACATCCTCTCGGCCGCCGGTCATGACGCCCGGCAACTGCATTACGTGTGTCCGACCGGCATGATTTTCGTGCCATGTCGCGACGGGGTCAGCCACAATCCGGCGGAGTGGGCGGAGCCGGACGATCTCACGGCCGGAGCACGGGTGCTGACCGACGTTTTGTGGCAGTTGGCGAATCGGGATGAGAGCTGACTAGCGGCAGGACACCTTAAGGCTGCTGCTGGTACCGGCCCGGGTGAACGACACGTCGCGGTCGCGGCGGCGCTCGACGAGCCTCACGATCTCAGCCTGCTCGTCGAACGTGCGGCGGCTGTCATACGCTTTCCGATTGATTGCTTCGCAAAGCGGAAATCGGCTTCGCTCAGGCGCCGCGCGGGCTGGTGATACTGTTTCCGGACGTGATCGTCCGGAAGTCGTATCAGGCCGTCTTCGCGGTCGCGGAGCGAGTGGCGTCGATATCGGCCAGTGCGCTGAAACGGGCGCTGCGGATGTGCTTGCGCATGGCGCTCTCCGCCCGATCCGGGTCACGGGATTGCAGGCCTGCGAGGATCTCCCGGTGCTCGGATAGGGCAGCCTGGGCCCGCCCGGGACGGGTGCTCGAGCGCAGGCGCTGAAGCCGCAACTGGTAGTAGACCTCGTCGAGGAGAAGCTGTTCCAGGCGCGGGTTGCGCGCGCCGCGCACGATGGCGAAATGGAAATCCTCGTCCGTGCGACCCTGAACGTAGCTCCTGCCGGAGGCGACGTCCGGTTGCTCGGCGTGGCGGTCGAGCAGGTCGGCGAGCTCGTCCTGCTCCCGCCCCGTCATGCGTTCGGCTGCGAGGCGTGCCGCCATCCCCTCGAGCGCCTCGCGGACGAGGAAGAGCTGCTCGAGGGTATCGCGGTCGAAGGCGACCACCCGCACGCCGATCCGCGGAGTGCGCACGACGAGCCGGCCCTCAAGCCGATGCAGGGCCTCGCGCAGCGGCCCCCGGCTGATCCCGAGCTGGCGCGCCAGCTTCGCCTCGGAGAGGCGCTCACCCGGCAAGAACTCGCCTGACGTAATGGCTTCCACGAGCTTCGTGAACGCCTCGTCGACGAGGGAGGTGGACGAGATTGGATAGAGATTGCTCATTCGGTCACCGGAATGCCGGGCCACGAACTCACGTTCTGTGCAAACTGTCAACCGGATGGGCAGCTGGGCGATGGAAGGGGCGTCCACGCGTCGGGTCTGGCACCGCGCGGGCCATGAGTAAGCTGAGGGCCGCCGCACGTGCTGACGCCACTTCCGCCATCTTACTACCAAGATGGATCGGCGGCCGCCGGGCCTACGCGGCGAAAATTCCTCCTTGGCTCCTTGGCTCCTTGGCTCCTGGGCGATGTGAAGCGGCGTCCCGTGTAGGCAGCACCTGGTTTCGGATGGCCCGAGCCATGAAACCGCCGATTACTCTGGCAAACTGTTGACAGTTTGCCGAACATGCGAAAACCTGCGGCATCGATCGGGCTGCCGCGCCCGAGGCAGTGCCCTTGCGAGGGCGAGCTGCCCCCTCGAAGCATTCAAGGACGACGCCGACCGATGCGAGCCACCCAGACCCTGAAAACGATCCTGGCGCGCCGCGAGGCGGTGAGCGTACCCGGTGCCGCCAACGCCCTGTTCGCCCGCGTCATCGAGGATCTCGGCTACGAGGCGGTCTACGTGACGGGTGCCGGCGTCGCGAACATGCATCTCGGCGCCCCGGATATCGGGCTCACCACGGTCACCGAGGTGGCGAGCGCCGTCGCCGCGGTAGCGGACGCAGTGAACCTGCCGATCATCGTCGATGCCGACACGGGCTTCGGCAACGCTGTGAATATGGTCCGCACCGTGCGCCTGCTCGAGCGAGCGGGCGCCGCCGGCATCCAGATCGAGGATCAGATCTTCCCCAAGAAGTGCGGCCACTTCACCGGCAAGGATGTCATCCCGGCCGGCGAGATGGTGCAGAAGGTCAAGGCCGCGGTCGATGCGCGGCGTGACGGCGACCTCCAGATCATCGCCCGCACCGACGCCCGGGCGATCGAAGACCTCGACCGGGCGATCGAGCGGGCGCGGGCCTACATCGAGGCGGGTGCCGACGCGACCTTCGTCGAGGCGCCGGTCTCCGCCGAGGAGCTGGCGCGCATCGCCCGCGACCTGCCGGTGCCGCAGGTCGCCAACATCGTGTTCGGCGGCCGCACGCCCGATCCGGGCCGGCAGGCGCTCGCCGGGATGGGGTTCTCGATCGTCCTCTACGCCAACGCGGCGCTCCAGGCGGCGCTCAAGGCGTCCTTCGACGTGCTCGGCGCACTCAAGCGCGACGGCTCGCTCGAGGCGGTGGCCGACCGGCTCGCCTCGTTCGAGGAACGCCAGCGGGCTGTCGACAAGGAGGCCTGGGATGCCCGCGAAGCCCGCTACCGGATCGCCTGAGCGAGATCATCGATGAGCAGCCAACCCTCCAACCTGAAACCCTGGGACGGCCTGATCTCCGAGGAGGAGCAGCGGGCCTACAACGCCGCCGGCTTCGGCCGGACCACCGGCCTGGGCCAACGTCCGGCACTCGTCGTGATCGACGTGCAGTACCGCACGACCGGCACGGTGCCGATGCCGTTCTGGCAGGCGATCGAGGAATATCCGACGTCGTGCGGCGAGGTCGCCTGGGCGGCGGTGGCGCGGATCGAGCGACTGATCGGGCTGTTTCGCGAGCGCGGCTGGCCGGTCCTCTATCCCCTCGTCGCGCCGAAGGCCGGCTTCGATCAAGGCCGGCTATCGGACAAGGTGCCGGCGATCATGAACGTCGCCGCCAAGGGCTACGAGTTCCCGGCCCCGGTCGCGCCGCGGGACGGCGACATCCTGCTGCCGAAGAAGCATCCGAGCGCCTTCTTCGGCACGCCGCTCGCGAGCTACCTCATCAACCTCCAGGCCGACAGCCTGGTGGTGACCGGCTGCTCGACCAGCGGCTGCGTGCGCGGCAGCGTCGTCGACGCCTTCGCGTACAATTTCCGGGTCCTGGTCCCGCACGATGCCGTCTACGACCGCAGCGCGACCTCGCACGCGGTCAACCTCTTCGACATGGCCTCGAAATACGCGGACGTGATGTCGACCGACGAGGCCCTGGACGCCCTGCGCGCCCTCGCCTGAGCCGCCCCCGGGACGTGTCCCGGGCGCGCCTCGCGCCCGGGTCGAGAGCCCCGACGAACCTTGCCGATGAACCCTGCAATCAGAGTGGGACCGATGAGAGCGCGCGCAGCAGCACCTTTGAGCCGCCGGGCCCTGGTGGCCGGCACCCTGGCGATGTCCCTCAGCCTTGCCGGGGCGGCGCGCGCCGAGGAGCCGCTTCGCTTCGGCATGGCGATGCCGCTCTCGGGCGGGCAGGCGACCTACGGCCAGGACCAGGTCAAGGCCGCCGAATGGGCTGTGGCGGAGATCAACGCCAAGGGCGGGGTCGCCGGCCGCAAGCTCGAGATGATCGTGCTCGACACCCGGGCGGATCCGCAGGCCGGCATCCAGGCGGCCAACCGTCTGATCTCGGTCGACAAGGTTCCGGCCTTCGTCAGCGCTTGGTCGGCGGTGGTCAAGGCGATCGCCCCGGTGGCGAACGACACCCACACGGTGCAGCTCTCGGTCGGTGCGAACTCGGCTGAGATCGCCCGACTCGGCGATTACACCTACACCACCTTCCCGCTCGCTGCCGTCGACATCACGGCGGTGGCGAACTACGCGGCCAAGGAGATGGGCAAGAAGCGGGCGGCGGTCCTCTACATCAACAACGAGACCGGCACGGTCGCGGCGCAGATCTACCGCGACGTCTTCAGCAAGGCCGGCGGTCAGGTCGTGGCCTACGAAGCATACGACCCGCGCGCCTCGGACTGGACCGGGCCGCTCCTCAAGGTCCGTGCGGCCCAGCCCGACATCGTCCACATCCAGGGCCTCGTCGCCGACACGCCGCAGGTCATCGCCCAGATGCGCCAGCTCGGCCTGACGATGCCGGTCTCGTCCTACTCGGCGGTCTACAACCCGAAGCTGATCGAGCAGCTCGGCAAGGCCTCCGAGGGCGTCATCGCCACCTCGCTCGCCCCCGGCGCCGCCGACGACCCGGCGGTCGCCGCCTACTTGGCGCGCTGGAAGAAGGAAGTTGGCCGCGAGCCGAACGGCCTGCCCTACACCCAGTACCTCTACGACGCGCCCTACCTCGTCGCCGCCGTCTATTCCGGCCTGATCGACAAGAAGATGCCGCTCACCGGCGAAAACTTCCGCAAGGAAATGCTGGCGATACGCACCTTCGACCTGCCGCTCACCGGCAAGCTGACGATCAACGACGATCACACGGTGAACAAGACCGTCTACCTGATGGAAGTGAAGAACGGCGCCTGGGTCAAGAAGGCGGTGGTCGAATAGGGCGCGGGCACCGAATCGGGAGGCGACACCATGCTGACCTTCGACATCCTCGCGCAGGTGCTGTGGACGTCGCTCGCGACCTCCGCGCCGCTGGTGCTGTTCGCGGTCGCCTTCGCGCTGGTGCTGAAGGTCAACCGCATCTTCAACTTCGCCCAGGCCGGCGTAATGACGGTGGCGTTCTACGCCGCCCACTCCGCCGTCTCGATGGCGGGCTTGCCCGGCTGGGTCGGCTGCCCGCTCGCGCTCGCGGCTTCCGCGGGAGCGAGCGCGCTCCTCGAACGGGTCGGGTTCCGACCGCTGCGGCGGCGGCGCGCGACGCCGATGTTCATCTTCATCTTCACCCTGATCGTGTCCGAGCTGATCGCCTATCTGGCGATGCTCGTGTTCGGCACCTGGCCGACCACGGTGTTCCCGTCGCTGTTCTGGCCGGTGACGCTGGTCGGCAACGTGGCAATCAGCGCCTGGGACGGGCCGGCGATCGGGGCGATGCTCGTCTCGCTCGCGCTCCTCTTCACATACCTTCGCCGTGCCCGGACCGGCCGGTTCATGATCGCGGTCGCCGACAACCCCGATCTCGCCGAGCTCTACGGCATCGAGAAGGACCGGGTTTATCTCGCCACCGTGGTGATCGCCGGCCTTCTCGTCGGCGTCGGCATGTGCCTCTACGGCGCCCGGGCCCAGGTCCAGCCGACGACCTCGATCGAGCTGATGCTGTTTGCCGTCGCGGCCACAATCATCGGCGGTATCGGCAACCTCTGGGGCGCGGCCCTCACCGCGGTGGCGCTCGGGGTCGTGCAGAACGCCAGCGTGCTGTTCATCCCGGCCGAGTGGCAGGGCTTCCTGCTCTACGTCTTCCTGTTCCTCGCCATCGTGTTCCTGCCGAACGGCATCCGCCTGCCGGAGCGCAAGCGCGGCTTGGCGCGCCGAGTCGCCAGCGTCGATCTCGGCGATCCCGCTCCCGATCCGGCGCCTGCCCGCAGAGAGGCGTAAGACATGGACTACCTGATCACCCTCGCAATCATGATCGGGTTGAGCGTCGCGCTCGCCTCGAGCTTCAACCTGATCATCGGCTATGCCGGCCTGGTCTCGATCGCCCACCCGGTCTTCTACGCCATCGGCGCTTACGTCTCGGCGCTGCTCGCCCGCGACCTCGGCCTGCCGGTGCCACTCGCGATGCTGTGCGGGGCGCTCGCCGCAGCGGCGGCCTCCGCCGCGGTCGCGCTGCCATCCCTGCGGGTCTCGGGCGACTACCTGCTGATCGCCTCGATCGGCTTCCAGCTCGGGGTGCTCGAGGCGATCAAGAACGTCTCCGTCACCGGCGGCGCGGGCGGTCTCACCAACATCCCGGCCTTCCTGGTCCAGGACGGCGGCAAGGGCGCCTACGCGGCCCTGGTCATCGCCTTCGCGGCTCTCACGGTGTGGCTCAACTGGCGCATCGCCCACGGCCCCTACGGCCGCGCCCTCTCGGCAATGCGCGACGACGAGACCGCTTTCGCGGGCTTGGGCCGCAACGCGGTCGCCATGAAGGTCGCGGTCTTTGCCTTCGGCTCCGGCATCGCCGGCCTCGCGGGCGCCCTCTACGCCCATTATTTCCGGTTCGTCACGCCGGAGCAGTTCGAGATCCTGCAATCGGCGGCGCTCCTGACCATGGTGGTGGTCGGTGGGGTGCGCACGACCTGGGGCCCGGTGCTGGGCGCCGTGCTGCTCCAGGCGCTGCCGCAGGCCATCACCTTCGTCGACCTGCCGCCCGCCATCCTCGGGCCGCTCCAGGGCTTGCTGTTCACCGGCCTCGTCCTCGTCTTCATGGTCCTGCGGCCGCAGGGACTGATCGCTGCGGGCGAAGCCTGGCAGCCAGCCAAAAAGTATTCCGCCAAGACCCGGGGAGAAGCGTGATGACCCCGGTCCTCGAGATCGCCGGCCTCGACAAGCGTTTCGGCGGCATCGTGGTGGCGGACGGCATCGACCTGACGCTTAATCCAGGCCGAGTGGTCGGGCTGATCGGGCCGAACGGCGCCGGCAAGACCTCGCTGTTCAACCTGATCTCCGGGGTGTTCCCCTCCGACGCCGGCACGATCCGGCTCGACGGGCAGCGCCTCGACGGGTTGGCGATGCACCGCCGGGCGTCCCTGGGCCTCGCTCGCACCTGGCAGAACCTGCGGTTGTTTCCGTCGCTATCGGTGCTCGATAACCTGATGGTTGGACCCCGCCGCTACCTCGGCGACCGGCTCCTGCGCCTCGCTCTCGACCCAGCCGGGGTCCGGGCGCAGGAGGCGGGGACGCGACGGCGGGCCGAGGAGGTACTGGAGCGCACACGTCTCTCGGGCGTCGCTGCGACTCCGGCGGCCGACCTGACATTCGGCCAGCAGAAGCTCGTCGGCGTCGCCCGTGCGCTGATGAACGACGCCCGCTGCCTGCTCCTCGACGAGCCGATGGCCGGCGTCGAGGGCCAGGCCTACGAGATCATGCAGCAGGTGGTGCGCGAGGTCGCCGAAGGGGGCGTCGCGGTCTGCGTCGTCGAACACAACGTCGCGTTCATTCGCGACCTCTGCGACGAGGGCGTGTTCATGTTCGCCGGCAAGGTCCTGGCCCGCGGGCCGGTCGCCGACCTGATTGCCGATCCTCGTCTCACCGAACTGTATTTCGGGACCTGATCCGATGCTGGAGATCCGCTCGCTCTCGGCCGGCTACGGCACGCTCACTGCCCTCGACGCCGTCTCGGCCCGGTTGGAGCCGGGCGGCCGGCTCGGCGTCTTCGGCCATAACGGCGCCGGCAAGACGACGCTGCTGCGCTGCATCGTCGGCGCCCATGCCGCCCATGCCGGCGAAGTCGTCTTTGACGGCAAGCCGGTGCTGCCCGGCAATGTCCCGGCCACGATCCGGCGCGGCATCGCCTTCGTGCCGCAGGGCCACAACGTCTTCCCCAACCTCACCGTGGCGGACAACCTCGCCACGGCAGGTCTCCTGTTCGACGGCAAGTTCGCCGGCGAGGTGCTGAAGATCTTTCCGCTGCTCGAGGAGCGTCGCGGTCAGCGCGCCGGCTCGCTCTCGGGCGGCGAGCAGCAGATGCTGGCGCTCGGCATGGCGCTGATGACCCAGCCGAAATGGTTGCTCCTCGACGAGCCGTCCACGGGCCTTGCGCCGGTGATCGTGCGCAACGTGATGAGCCAGCTCGCCAAGGTCAACGCGGCCTTCGGCACCGGCCTCATCATCGTCGAGCAGAACGTGCCGGCGACCCTGAAGGTCGTCGAGCACGGGCTGATCCTGAAGTCCGGCCGAACCGTGTTCTCGGGCGAGGCCGCGACGCTCGCGGCCAAGCCCGACCTCTGGGAGTGGTTCTAGACCATGGCACCCGATTCCGATCCCGCTCAGCGGGCCCGCAGCGCCGCCGCCGTGCAGTCACTGATGACCTGGGCTGCCGCGTACTCCCACGAGGCGTTGCCCGGGACCGTCCGAGCCCGAGCTGCGCTGGTCCTCGCCGACGATCTCGGGGCGATGGTGGCCGCCGCCGGCGAGCCGCCGGTGGCGCGGATGCGCGCCGTGCTGGCGCGATCCTCGGGCCGCGCCGAGGCGACGGTGTTCGCCCCCGGCAGCCCGCCCCTCGACCGGGCCTCGGCGGCAGCTGCCAACGGCCTCGCGGCGACTTGGTGCGAACTCGACGAGGGCTATCGCGGCGCGCCCTGCCACGCCGGGGCCTACATCCTGCCGGCGCTGCTGGCCGAGGCCGAGGTCGAGGGGGCGAGCCTCGCGCGGGTGCTGGCGGCGCTGGCGCTGGCCTACGAGATCACCGTGCGCTGCGCCCGCGCGTTTCCGTTCGCCACCATGACGGTCCACCCGCACGCCGCCTTCGCGACGATCGGGGCAGCGGCCGGCATCGGGCTCCTTCGCGGCTTCTCCGGCAAGCTCCTCCTCGACGCGGTGTCGGCCGCCGCCAGCATGACCTTCGCCGGCCCCTACGGCCACGCGATCGAGGGTGCGCTGGTGCGCAACGCCTGGACCTCGGCGGGCGCCTGGATCGGCCTGCGCGCCGCCGACGGGGCGGAGGCCGGGATCGCCGGCCTGCCCGAGACCTTTCATGACGTCTTCGTCGGCGGCCTCGGCACGGCCTGCCTGCCCGAGGCCCTGACGGACGGCCTCGGCACCGACTGGGCGATCCGTGGCGGCTACCACAAGGTCTTCGCCTGCTGCCAGTACGCGCACGGGGCGATCGAGGCCTCCCTGCGCTTACGCGCGGAGGCCGCCGGCCGGGAGGACGAGATCGACGAGATCCTGGTCGAGACCCATCCCCGCGGCCTGACCCTCACCACCGTCGAGCCGGCGACGGTGCTGGCGGCGAAGTTCTCGATGCCGCACGCGCTCGCCGCCGCTGTGGTGACTGGGACGGGCGGGCAGGGGGCCTTCGACGAAGCCACACTGCACGAGCCGCGGATCGCGGACTTGCGCCGCCGGGTCCGGCTGGCGCCCCTGCCCGAGATCGGCCCGCCGCCGAACGACCGGCCCTCGCGGGTGACCTGGCGCCTGCACGACGGGACCGTCTTGAGCGCGCTCTGCGAGAGCGCCCGCGGCGGTGCCGATCAGCCCTTCGACACCGACACGATGCTGGCCAAGCTCGCCGAGACCAGCCGGGCGTACCCCCGGATGGCTGCCGTCCTCGAACGGATCGTGCGCAGGGCCGAGGACGACGAGCGGGATTTGCAGAGACCGTGGCGGGATTGCGTGACCGAAATGACCGGCGGGGTGGAACGGTGAGCGACGAACTCGACATCTTAGTGATCGGCGCCGGTGCCTGCGGCCTCGCGGCGGCCATCGCGGCGCACGATGCCGGCGCGAGCGTGGCGGTGATCGAGAAGCAGGAGCGCCCCGGCGGCAATTCCTCGCTCTCGACCGGCTCGGTGCCGGCGGCGGGCAGCCGGTTCCAGCGCGAGGCGGGCATCGCCGACGAGCCGGCCCGCATGGTCGCCGACCTGATGGCGATCGCCGGCGGCGAGACCGACGACCTCGCCCTGGTCGAGCGCCTCGCGGCCGTCTCGGCCGAGACCGTGGAGTGGCTCGTCGACACGGTGGAGGCGAAGCTCACCCTCATCACCGCCTACAAGCATATCGGGCATTCGGTGCCCCGCCTGCACGCCCCGGTCTCGCGTCGCGGACAGGATCTCGTCGACGACCTCGTGGCGGCGGCCGAGCGGCGCGGCATTCCGATCGCGGTCGGCAACGGCGCCCGCGCGCTGATCGTTGAGGACGGAACCGTGTGCGGCGCCGTCGTCGAGGCCGCCGGCGAGACGGTCGAGATTCGGGCCGGCAAGACGATCCTCGCTCTCAACGGCTTCGCGGCGAACCCTGAGCTCGTCCGGCGCTTCTGCCCCGAGATCGCCGGGGCGGAGTACTTCGGCGCCCGCGGTTCCACCGGCGAGGCGGTTCTGTGGGGTGCGCAGCTCGGGGCGGCGCTCGCCAACATGGCGGCCTACCAGGGCTACGCCGCCGTCGCCTATCCGCAGGGCAGCCTCCTGTCCTGGACCACGGTAGAGAAGGGCGGGATCATCGTCGGCGACGACGCCCGCCGGTTCGGGGACGAGAGCCTGGGCTATTCCGGCTACGCCCGGGAGGTTCTGGCCCGAGGCGGGCGCGCCTACGCGGTGTTCGACCAGAAAATCTTCGACGTCGCCGCCGCCGAAGAGGAGTTCATGGAGCTCTGGAACTACGGCGGCCTCAAGCGCGGCGACACCGCCGAGGAGATCGCTCAACCCTTCGGCCTCGATCCGCACGTGCTCGCTGAGGAGATCGCTCAGCGCAACGCAGCAGCGGCCGGGACCGCACCCGA
This sequence comes from Methylobacterium platani, assembly GCF_001653715.1. GTDB lineage: Bacteria > Pseudomonadota > Alphaproteobacteria > Rhizobiales > Beijerinckiaceae > Methylobacterium > Methylobacterium platani. The sequence continues at coordinate 11,231 of NZ_LWHQ01000033.1, read as the reverse complement.
CCCGCACGGACGGCGGGACTTCGGTCTAGGGCCTCTGGCGCCACCCTACTACATCGGCCGCGTCGTGCCCGGACTGTTTCATACCCAGGGCGGGCTGCGGGTCGATGCCGACGCGCGCGTGCTGCGGCAGGATGGAGTTCCGGTGCCGAACCTTTTCGCCGGCGGCGGCGCGGCGGCCGGGATTAGTGGTCGGGCCGGCGCGCTCGGCTACGCCTCCGGCAACGGGCTTCTGTCGGCGATCGCGCTTGGACGCCTCGCGGCGCTCGCCGCCGCCAGCGAACTCGGGAGCACGCCGTGACGCTCGCCCGCGACCTCGCCCGGCAGGTCCGGGCCCTGTCCCGCGGCGGCCTGCCGCCGGAGGTGGCGGCCACCGCGCGCCTCCACCTCCTCGACGCGGTCGGGGTTGGCCTCGCCTCGGCGGGCTCGGAGGCCGGTGCGCCCTACCGGCGCTACGCCGCGGGGCTCGGGCCGGCAAGCGCCAGCTTGATCGGGATCCCCGGCCGTGTCGCGCCGGCCGCAGCGGCCCTCGTCAACGGCGGATTGATGCACGGGCTCGAGTTCGACGACACCCATACCGGCTCGATCGTCCACGGCTCGGCGGTGCTCGCTCCCGCGGCTCTTGCCGCTGCCCAGGCTGCCGGCGCCTCCGGGCCGGCGCTGAGCACGGCCTACGCGCTGGGCTGGGAGGTGCTGATCCGCATCGGCCTTGCCGCGCCCGGGGCCTTCCAGGCACTGGGCTTTCAGGTCACCTCGGTCGGGGGCGCCCTGGTGGCGGCTCTCGTCGCGGCGGAGCTCGCCGGCCTCACCGAGGACGAGGCGGTGGCGGCGATGGGGATCGGCCTCAGCGGTGCCTCCGGCGTGTTCGAGTTCCTGACCAACGGCGCCTCGGTCAAGTCGCTGCATCCCGGGCTTGCCGCCCAAGCCGGTCTGAATGCCGCCGACCTAGCGCGAGCCGGCCTTACCGGGCCGGAGACCGCCTTCGAGGGGCGCTGCGGATTGTTCGCGGCCTTCGCCGGGGACGCGCGCCTCGCCGGGGCGTTCGCGGCCGCTCTCGACGGGCTAGGCACGCAGTGGCACCTGCCGCAGGCGGCGTTCAAGTTCCACCCCTGCTGCCACTACCTGCACCCCTTCATCGAGGCCGCCGGAATCCTGGCCGAGCGGGGCGTGGGGGCCGACGACGTCGCCGCGCTGACCTGCCGGGTGCCTGCGGGCGCAGCACCGATCATCTGCGAGCCCTGGGACGCCAAGCAGGCCCCCGCCAGCGGGCACGCCGCGCGCTGGAGCCTGCCGGTTGCGGTGGCGGCCCGCCTCGTCGAGGGCAAAGTCGATCTCGCGACCTTCGAGGCGCCGGTGAGCGCGGCGGTGCTGGCGCTCGCCCGCCGCATCGCCTGGGAGCCGCTCGACGGAGCTCGCTTCCCGCAGGTCTTCGAGGCCGAGATCGTCGCCGAGACCCGCAACGGCGCCCGGCACGAGATCCGGGTCGACGACGTCTACGGCAATGCCGGACGGCCCGCCGGGGACGACGCGGTACGGGGGAAGTTCCGCCGCAACGCCGCTCGCAGCCTCGCGCCGGACGGCGTCGCCTCCCTGGAGGCGGCCATCGACGCGCTCGCCGAGGCCCCGCGCCTCGATGCCCTCACCATGGCCCTGTCCCCCTCCGCTCGGAGCGACGCATGAGCACGGAACACGACCTCCTCATCCGCGGCGGCGACGCCGTCCTGCCGGGGCGCGGGCGCACCCCTTGCGACATCGCGATCCGCGACGGCCGGATCGCCGCGATCCTCGCCCCCGGCGCGCCGGCTTCGGCCGCGGCGACCCTCGACGCGCGCGGCCTCGTCGTCCTGCCCGGCGCCATCGACGTCCACCTTCATCTCGGCCACGGTCGCGACATCGCCCGGCCGCGGGTGCCGGCGGACGCCGCGCAGGAGAGCGCGGCGGCCGTCGTCGGCGGGATCACCTGCTTCATCCCCTACCTGATGACGAGCGACCCCTTCGCGAGCGTGCTGCCGGAAGTGATCGGGGTGACCGAGGCCGGATCACGGATCGATTTCGGATATCACCCGATCATCTCGACCGAGGCGCAGCTCGCCGAGGTCGAGGCCTGCGCCCGGGAGCATGGGGCGCCGACGTTCAAGATCTTCATGAACAACAGGGGCGGGGAGGGCGCCCGCCTCGGCTTGCCGGACATCGACGACGGCTTCCTCCTGCGCCTGTGCGAGGCGGCGGCGCGGGCCGGCGGCATGGTCTGCCCGCACCCCGAGACGATCGAGCTCGCCTGGGTCACCCGCGAGCGCGCCAAGGCCGCGGACCCGGACGGGGCCGGGGGGCTCGCTACCTGGAACGCCAGCCGGCCGCCCTTCGTCGAGGCGGACGCGGTGCAGCGGGCCGGCTTCATCGCCCGCACGGCCGGCGCGCCGCTCTACGTCGTTCACACCTCCTCGGCGGAGGCACTGGCGGCGGGCCTTCGCCAGCGCGAGGCGGGCGCGCAGCTCTTCCTCGAGACCTGCCCACACTACCTGACCCACGATGTCGACTGGGATGGGGGCGAGACCGGGGGAAGCGATACGGCCAAGATCAACCCGCCCTTGCGCGAGGCCGCCGACCGTGAGGCCCTGTGGGCCGGGATCCTGTCGGGCGCCATCGACACCGTGGCGACCGACCATGTCCATCGCGGCCTCGACGCCAAGGCCGGCGGCATCTGGTCCGCCTCGCCGGGCTGCCCCGGCCTCGAGACCCTGCTGCCGGTGCTGCTGACCGAGGGCCATCACGCCCGCGGCCTCGACCTCGCCCGGGTGGTCGATCTGGTCTCGACCCGGCCGGCGCAGATCATGGGCCTTGCCCATCGAAAAGGCGCGATCGCGCCGGGCCTCGATGCAGATTTCGCCCTCGTCGACCTCGATGCCGAGTGGACCCTCAGCCGCGACGACGTCCGCTCGAGCGCCGGCTACTCGATCTACGAGGGCCGGCGGTTCCGGGGGCGCGTGCTCCACACGGTCGTCCGCGGCCGGATGGTGCTGCGGGACCGTACCCTTCCGGACGACTCCATCGGCACCGGCCGCTACGTCCCGCGGCGACTTGCTGCGGCTTCTGCCTGAAAGACGATCATACCAGCTGCACTACACAGAACTCGGCAGCTCGGGGCCGGGATGCGTGGATTTGCACATCAAACGTGCTGCGCATTTCGGTTGGCTGAGGGCGTGTCATCGAGCAACCCACTCAGAAATGCTTTCGCCGACGAAAACTACCACTGTGCAAAAGAACCAGCTTTCTCGATGAGATTGCTGGTGCGCCCTACGGGAAACGGCGGCCGGAGCTAATTCTGCAACAAAAACAATGCGCCGGAGGCGCCCGAGGTCTGAGCTTTGTATGACCTCCGTGCTGGAGACGCAAGGCGGGCGGGAGCGGGGGACGGCAAGGGACTCAATCTCCTGCCATGCCGAAGAAAATTTGGTACTCTAGGGAAAGCCCTTGGACCGCCTTTTCGCCAAAGGCATTCGTTAGAATTCGCCGTACAATTGCTTTCTGACAGCCATCTAAGACCCTGTCTAGCTGTGCCGTATTCTGGGCACAGCTATATGCTGATCGATAACCGCCTACGCTATTAGTCACCATTTTGCCGAGATCGATGATGTTGATGCCATCTCTGGCAAGTCGCTTAACATCATGGAAACGCCCAAGCTCTTGGCGAATTCGGTCTAGCTGTTTAGGCGTTATTATCAGTCGGTACCTTCCAGCGACATCTCTTTGGAGCGCCAGACCGAGAAAGTCGATAGGCTCATCAGGCTCTGCAATTTGCGTCTTGCCCTGTGTTCCGAGCACCGGTAGCTCAAGCTGCATCTTAGCGAGCAATGAACGCGCCTGGAAATCAATCTCTTCGCATTCGTTGCGGCTGGCAGCAAGAACGATGAGGTCATCGGCATATCGAACCATCCGCCTGCCAGCTTTAATCATCTCCTGATCGAAATCGCGTAGGACAATATTAGAAAGTAACGGCGACAGCGGCATCCCCTGCCGCACACCTCTACCCCGCTGTATTCGGCTTTCCTCGATCAAGCGAGCCAGGGCAGCATCCTGATATTGTATCTCGCAATCAATGACGCCCTTTATCAATGGCTTGAAGCTAGGCGCCCTTAAATATCTGATCGTTTTATCTAGAAGATAACTTCTTGGTATGCGATCAAAAAATGAAGATATATCGGTCTTGTATGCCCAAGGGTATTCCTGTCGAAGCTGAAGGGCTCGATCTCTAGCTGCTCCTACGCCGCGAGGATTACTAGCAGTTGAATTGACAAACCCGAAGCTGACCTCGTTCAAAATCCCAAGCCTGTCAGCTTGCGAAGTCAGATGATTCGAGATTAATCTTTGAACAAGGCGATCTTTGACAGTAGGAACACATATAATGCGCTTTTTGCCATTCGACTTTTCGACCGTAAACGGCCGTAGAGGCGAGAACTTATATCCCGCTTCCATCTCTTGATAGACGCGACCGATATTCCATTCTCTATTTTTGTTGAAGGCAGCCAATGTCACGCCATCCACACCAGGGGCGCTTTGACTGCGACTTTGTTTCCAGAAATCATCCCAAGTATCGCGCAGAGCTTTGCGCGTCGCAACTTTTGCAAGTGCAGACCGTGTCATCCAGCAGCCTTTAAATCGGTCCTCCGCCTGCTGCTCTCAAGTCCCAAGCAGGCGGGCCGCCGCATCGTGATTTGATCCACGATCTCGCCTCTGGCTGGTCGGACTAGCCGGAGCCACAGACGTTGCCGTCGCACTAGTTTGCGTCCCCGTCTCGCTAGGAGGAGAGGAAACCCGCAAGCTAATGCTCAGCGTGCTGACGACCGAGACGCCCATCACGGCAACGTCTCGCCCGCCGGGCACCGAGCAAACCCCCACCTGTGTACTATAAGTGACAGCCAGGCAAAAAGCAACCCAATGCAACCACGATTGGCGCCGATGCGGCGCCCTCTGTTTCCGGCCGCTCGACTGGCCACCGCCCTGACAACGCATATTAGCCTCCCTTGAGCCAAAGTGGGATGAAGGCCTGCCTTGCTTGCACGTCTTTCCGGCATCGTGATTTGATCCACGATCTCGCCTCTGGCTGGTCGGACTAGCCGGAGCCACAAACGTTGCCGTCGCACTAGTCTGCGTCCCCGTCTCGCAATGAGAAAAGGATGCATCCTGCAAGGCGATGCATTGGGCGCTGTCCAGTTGATTCGTCCGGGCAGAGCCGAGCCCCCTCAAGCTGGACAATGGCGCTCGAATTGTAAAGCTAAAATCGCGCTGGACTCAGGGTTATCCTCCAAGACGACCTACGGCCCCCGCCAGAAGCTAACGGGGTCACCCACCTGAGGCCTCACCCTCGTGCGGGCGGATCAGAGTTTCCCCCGTACCCCGGCCCGCACATCCCATCCAAGATCCTGGCGGTGGTACGTGAGGCAATCAAAGCGTCCGTGATGATGCGCTTCCTCTACCGGGGTGCCCAACGCCACGTCGATCCATGGGGTCTACTGCTCGAGCGCGTGCCGTACCTCGTAGGTCCGGCCGTGGGACAGTCTGACCCGTTCTTGTGTCGGCTGGATCGTATCGATGAGGTTACCCTCGCTGACACAGGCTCCGGCCGGCAACCAAGTTTCAACCTTAGGGCCTACGCTGTCCGCTCGTTCAGCATCTACCAGGAAGAGCCGCAGGAAATGACTCTACGCCTTATGGCACATACTGCGGAAGAAGTTCGAGGTTTTCTTTTCCATCCCAATCAAATCTTTGATGAGGAACCGGATGGCTCGCTTACTGTCCGCTTCAGAGCCGGGGGCCTGCGTGAACTCACGCACCATCTCTTCACCTGGGGCGATAGCGTCGAAATCCTTACCCCACTGTCCCTTCGAGAACTGATGTGTGCCGAGCTGCACCAAGCGATGGAGCAACACGGCAAATCACTTACACTCCCGGTTCCGTAGGCCACTCTTATGCGATGGCGAACAAGATCCGGAGAAGCGGCGTAGACATCGTTCGAAGCGTCGAACCCGCCGGCGGCCCAGTGTCAAGCGACCGGGCCAGAGTCAAGGCCATACAGCCTCAAGGCCGGAGTCAGGCCCCGGTCACACGCCAGACCACGTTGCCGACGTCGTCAGCCATCAGCAGCGACTTATCGGGACCGAGCGTGACGCCAACCGGCCTGCCGTAAGAGACACTCTCGTCCGGCGCCAGAAAGCCGGACAGGATGTCGCGAGCCGGGCCGGAAGGGCGGCCGTTCTCGAACGGCACGAAGACCAACTTGTAGCCGCTCAGCGTGCTGCGGTTCCAGGAGCCGTGCTGCCCGATCGCCATGCCATCCGGGAAGCCAGGCAGCGTTCCTGCCGGCATCCAGCAAAGACCCAGGGATGCAGTGTGGCCGCCCAGCGCATAGTCCGGTGTGATCGCGCGGGCGACGGCGGCGGCGTCCTGCGGCACGCGATCATCGACCGTCTGCCCCCAATACGAGTACGGCCAGCCATAGAACCCACTATCCTGCACGGACGTGAGATAATCCGGCGGCGTCTCGTCGCCCAGCCCGTCGCGTTCGTTGACCACCGTCCACAGCACGTTCGTGCTCGGTTCCCAGGCGAGGCCGACAGGATTGCGCAGTCCCGAGGCGAAGATGCGGCTCGTGCCGCTGGCGAGGTCGAGTTCGTAGACGGCCGCGCGGCCCTCTTCGACCGCCATGCCCTCATCGCCGATGTTGCTCAGCGAGCCGACGCCGGCAAACAACTTTGATCCGTCCGCGCTCACCAGCAGGCTGCGTGTCCAATGGCCGCCCGGCTTGAAATCCACCAGCTTGCGGCCAGGCCCGGTGATCCTGGTGGTGCCTTCAACGTAGGGAAACACGACGATGCCGTCGGTGTTGCCGACGTAGAACTTGTCCTCCACAAGGGCCATGCCGAACGGCTGGCTGAGGCCCGTGAGGAACGGCTCGCACTTATCTGCCACGCCGTCACCATCCGTATCGCGCAGCAGCGTGATGCGGTTTGCACTGACCCCCGCGGCGCGGGCGCGCTTCATGGTCGCGGTCATGGCATGGTCGAACAGGTGCCGCATGACCTTGCGCGGCTCGCCGGATGATTCGGCGACCAGCACATCCCCATTCGGCAGCACATGAAGCCAGCGGGGGTGGTCCAACCCGGTGGCAAAGGGATTGACCTTCAAACCGGGAGCAGCGACCGGAAGCTGCCCCGGTGACCACCCGCGTGCTGAGGGCATCTTCAGCGTCATGATCCGACCCTGCGGTTTTGCGGTCGGAATGGTGGGCGCACTGCCCCAGGCAGGTTCGTAGCTGCCATCGCGAAATTGCCGCAGCCTGGACGCGGCTCCACCGATCAACGAAACACCGCGTGCGAACGCATTCGACAAGCTCAACGACCCTCTCCCAATGATTGTTACCTGATCGGCTGGAGGCACCTGGGCTGGGTACGGCCGCCGGAACTGGTTCTAGACGGGCGCTCCCGAGGAAATGGAACTACGCCGGCGGCGCGACCGCCTTCCCAAGATCATAATCCACATCGCCATCGCAAGAGCCCGATCGATACCACGCATGTTCAAGCGGATCACGGGTGGAGGACTGGAGCGCGACCTGGAGGCCGATCTTGGCCGCGGAGCCGCGCCGTTCCGGGTCGACACGCTGCGATCAGCCAGGCGGCGGCGTGCCTGAGGCGCGACGGGAGCTTCCTTCCGAGAGCGCCTAACAGAACCGCCTGATCTGGCGGAGGGTGATGAGGCTGGCTTGCAGGAGCGTGAAAGCCTCGTAGATGTCGGCGCGCCGCTCATAGCGGACGGGCAAGCGGCGGGCACGGTTGAACCAGGCGTGGCTGCGCTCGACCACCCAGCGATGCCGCCCGAGCCTGTCACTTCTCTCGATACCGCGCCGGGCAATCCGCGGCCTGATCCCGCGTGCCCGGCACTTCCGACGCCGCGCTCTGGCATCATAGGCCTTGTCGGCGTGCAGCTTGTCGGGGCGCTGGCGGGGGCGTCCACGCCGTCCGTTGCGCAGGGGCGGGATGGCGTCCACCGTCGGGGCCATCAGTGGGCTGTCATGGCAGTTGGCACCGGTCAGAACGAGGCCGAGCGGCGTGCCACGCGCGTCGGTGATAAGGTGGCGCTTGGTCCCCGCCTTGCCCCGGTCCGTCGGGTTCGGGCCGGTGGCAGACCCCCTTTATGGATGGCCCGCCCCTCACCGGGCTGCACTGCTAGGTTTGCAGTACGGCCACCACGAGGGACGGAGCGAAGCTATGAGCATCGCAGTACTGGGGATCGATCTGGGTAAGAACAGCTGCAGCCTCGTCGGGCTGGATGCAGGCGGCCGGGTCGTGCTGCGGCGGCGGATGCGCCGTGAGACGGTGCTCGCCTTCGGGGCGAAGCTGCCGCCCTGCGTGGTCGCTATGGAAGCGTGCTGCGGCGCGCATCACATGGGCCGCGTCCTCGCCGGCCAGGGCCACGCCGTTCGGCTGATGTCGCCGGAGTACGTGCGTCCCTACGTCAAGGCGCACAAGAACGACGATCGCGACGCCGAGGCGATCGCTGAAGCGGCTACGCGCCCGACCATGCGCTTCGTGGCTCTCAAGTCGGAAGCTCAACTCGACATGCAGACCCTGCACCGGGTCCGTGACCAACTCGTCGGCGAGCGTACGGCCTTGATGAACCAGATCCGTGCCATCTTGCTGGAGCGGGGTCACATCGTGCCGCAAGGCCGTGCGAAGCTCGCGGCCTGCCTGGCGGACTTGCTCGGCGACGAGGCTGCCCCCTCTCTCACGCCGCGCATCCGTGCCCTCGTCGCGGATGTCCGCGAGCGCTGGCAGTTCCTCGACCAGCGGATTGCCGCGCTCGATGCCGAGTTTGCCGACCACGTTCGGACGGATGAGAGCGCGCGCCGGCTGACCACGATCCCCGGCATTGGCGCGCTCAACGCGACGGCTCTCGTTGCGGCCATCGGCGATGTCGCCACGTTTGCACGAGGTCGCGATTTGGCTGCATGGCTCGGTCTGGTGCCGCGACAGGTGACGACCGGAGGGCGGCCGAAGCTCCTCGGCATCACCAAGCGGGGCAGCAAGTACCTGCGCAAGATGCTGATCCAGGGCGCGCGAGCTGCAATGCCGACGTTGCGGCAGAGTGAGACGCAGTTGGGGCGGTGGCTACGCGGATTGCTGGCGCGGGCTCACGCCAACACGGCCGTCGCGGCCCTCGCCGCCAAGATGGCGCGCATCGTCTGGGCGTTGCTGCGCCACGGTCGCGTCTATCAGGCGACGGCTGTCGCGGTCTGATCCGAGTTCGGGCCGCGCGGCACGCGCCGGCCTTCCGATGTCTGCGAGCGGTGAGAGGAAGATGGCCTGACAGTCGACCGGTGTTCTGGAAGCCTCCGGCGTAAAATGGCGCTCGACGCCGTCCCCTTTATGAGGACCAGAACGCGCGGATCTCCATCTTGGCCAACGGCAGTGCCGGAAGGCCGGATACGTTTATGCAGACTGCTCAGACCAGCGGATCCAAAGCCACTTGCGGACGGGGCGGGCCATACGTTTTCGCCGGCACGCTCGCGCTGTCGACGCTCGCTCGGCTCCAGTCGATCTCACCCGCCGCCTGTAGGCGCTCGAGCAGGACCCGATGCAGGCGCCGCCACACGCCGGCCGCTTGCCAGTCGCGCAGCCGGCGCCAACAGCTCATGCCGCAGCCGCATTTCATCTCGGCCGGCAGCATCTCCCAGGGAATGCCCGAGCGCAGCACGAACAGAATGCCGGTCAGGGCAGCCCGATCGTCCACCCGGGGGCGCCCGCCCTTCGGGCGAGGCGGGTGGGGCGGCAGAAGCGGGGCGATCGCAGCCCAGAGATCGTCAGGGAGAAGCGGGCGGGCCATACCACCCCAACGCCCAACCGACCCAATCGTGCCGTTCTGTTAGGCGCTCTAAGTTCGACCTACGGGTATGGCTTGCTGCAGCCCTGGATCACCAGCACATTGCAGGCAAGCGCGTGTGGCCGGCCGTCGGGCGCAGTCGGCTTCAGATTTTCTCAGGCTCGAGAGCCGGCTTCGCGCGGAGCAAATCTCGGGGATGGTATGGCACACTTATATAATCTAAAATATCGTCTCTACGATGTATCAGCTGCTGCAAATTATATATTGGATGAAAAAATTCAACACATTTGCGAGCTGTTCGTCTTTATGAAATGCAAATCGCAGTCATGTTCGGCAAAAAGCTCAACGAGAACCAAAAAGCAAAAAGGGAGTTCCCGGATCGATACTTGTCAGTTGGCAGTGACATGCTAGCTTCAGCCTATACATGCAGTGCAATTAAATTGTTATGGCGCTTAAACGAATTGAATAAATCACAGGAAAATCCAGCATCAAATTTTCTAGATGAAACAGATGCCAGAGATATAATTAAAAATATACTAGCAACGCCAGATAGTATTAGGAAAGTTGCGACAGCGCACAGGCCGCGCGAGTTGGATCTTAGATTACAAACCCGACGTCGTCATCAGCGATGGTATACAGGACTGTATGATTTCTCGCTTCGCTACGACACTGAAGACTCAAAGCGGACGGGTGGGCCAAATACAGCTCTATCCTTGTTAGATCAAAAGCAAGGCAGTGCCGCCTATGCTACTATCAGAAAATATTACCCAAACTTAGGTGGGGAAACGGAAGGTAAAAAATATTTGAATGAATGGAATTTTTTAGCGGGTTTTGTTTGGGATAACAATTTTGGTACTAGTGCACTGACGCGGACGAACACACCACGCCCGCTCTCGCCAACTGCTTGCAGAGGCATCAGAAATCGCAACGAGCTATGTACGTTTTGAAGGCGTCAGTGCACTAGAGTTTTTCAGGCAAAAAAAGTCGGTTGGGCATTTTTTGCAGTAAACTTGCTGAAAACAGTCAGCGATTTATCTGGATTGCGAAGAGCTTTCGGGGGGTACGAATTCGTGAAGGCGCGTTTGGAGGAGCGAGGCTACGAACTCCTAACACTGAACCTCGCCCATCCGATACCCCCCGCTGCACCGCCGCTCCAGCCTCTCTCTGAAGAGCTGATTGACGCATCTTACTTCAAAGAATCAAAGACTTAGAGGCTGTTACGGACCGGCGAGTGCGCCATTTTTGGATGGATGCAGTCTCGTCGCTCCTACCCCTCCGATGTCAGCGATGAAGAATGGGCGCTGGTTGCGCCCTCCCTGACGCTGCTGCCCGAGACCGCCGCCCAGCGCGAGCACAGCTTG
>NZ_LWHQ01000032.1 GCF_001653715.1 Methylobacterium platani | reverse complement strand
GGGATTGCCCCGTTTCTGTGGACGGCTACGGGGCTTGGCTGAGCAGGGTCTCGGTTGCGGGTTTTGGGCGATGCTCCTGTTCGTAGACGAGGGGCGAGCGGTAACCCAGGGCGGAGTGTCGCCGCACCGGGTTGTAGAAGCCCTCGAGGTAGCTGAAGAGGGCCATGCGAGCCTCGGGCCGGGAGTGGAAGCGTCGGCGGGCGAGCAACTCGCATTCCAGGGTCGAGAAGAAGCTCTCGGCCATGGCGTTGTCGTAAGCATCCCCGACCGAGCCCATCGAGGGCCGCACACCCGCCTCGCGGCAGCGGTTGCCAAAGGCTAGCGACGTATATTGCGAACCCTGATCCGAGTGGTGGATCACGTCTCGTGGTTTTCTCTGGCCAACGGCCATCTCGAGCGCGTCCAGCACCAGTTCAGTTCTCAGATGATCCGCCATGGACCAGCCAACGATCCGGCGGCTGAATGCATCGAGTACGATGGCCAAGTAGAGGAACCCCGCACGCGTCGGGATGTAGGTGATGTCCGCGACCCACAGCCGGTTGGGCTCATCAGCCGCAAAGCTGCGGTCGACCAGGTCCGGGGCCGGCCGAGCCTCCTGGTTGCGCCGCGTCGTCACCGGCCCGCCGCGGCGATGGCACGCCCCGACGAGACCCGCCTGTCGCATCAGCCGGGCAATGCGCTTGCGGCTGTGGGCCTCACCCTGGTCACGCAACTCTGCCTGGACCCGTGGCGAGCCGTAGGTCCGGCGCGAGCCCAGGTGGATCGTGCGGATGCGCCGGAGCAGCACCTCGTCCGCCTGAGCCCGCGCCGAGAGGGGACGGCCGGACCAGGCATAGTATCCGGCCTTCGAGACGCCCAGCACGCGCGCCATGACGGCGATCGGGAAGTGCGCCTGGTTCGCGCTCATGAACCGGAAGATCCCGACGGCAGAACTCCGGTCTCGCGCGCAAACCAGGCTGTCGCGCGAGAGAGGATGTCGCGCTCCAGCTTCAACTGACGGTTCTCGCGCCGCAGCCGAAGGAGTTCATCGCGCTCGCTCGCCGACAGGGCAGCCTCCACGGCAGGAGGCTTCACCTCCCGGCGGCCTTCCAGTTGGTCGGCCTCGGCCACCCAGTTGCGGATGGCTTGGGCCGACGGCTCGAACTCACGGGCGAGGTCGGTCGGATCGCGTCCGGCGCGGACCAACTCGACCATCTGGCGGCGGAACTCCGCCGGGTACGGGGGACGGGTTCTCGGCATGGCAAAAACACCTCACGCGAAAGCGTTCTCGGTGTCCACCGATCCGGGGCAATCCCA
>NZ_LWHQ01000031.1 GCF_001653715.1 Methylobacterium platani | reverse complement strand
CCAACTCGACCATCTGGCGGCGGAACTCCGCCGGGTACGGGGGACGGGTTCTCGGCATGGCAAAAACACCTCACGCGAAAGCGTTCTCGGTGTCCACCGATCCGGGGCAATCCCATTCAATGGCCTGCCCAACTCGGCGGCAGCGCGCGCGACGCTCCATAGCGATCAGTCCACAAAGACCGAGCCAGGCCGCGATGCCCCCGAACAAATACGGTAGAAATTGCAGCACGCCCATAAAAACAACATAGCCCAGCAAGCAGTAGACAAGGAGTCCAACGAGGCCGAGCAGCATTGCTGGAAATATGGCGAAGCTGAAGACATCTAGAATCGTCGAGCCGATTGCGGAAACAAACCCCAAAGCGAAGCTGCCGAGTCCGCCAGCGAGCTGGAGCAACCAGCCGCCACTCGCGTACGTGTCGACGAACGCCGTCCATCGACCAGGGTCGGCAACGTCGAGGCAGCGACGGTTCGCGTCGTAGTAGAGCGTCCCTTCCCAGTAGCCCCTGTGCCCGTCGACAAGGCCGATCGGAAGATGGCCCGTCCGTGTATCGAGCATGCCGAGCACCACGCCGACGGTCACGCCCTCCCCCGTGAGGCGGTATTGCCGGCCTGTGAGGTCCAGCACGTGGTCGTAGTGCTGGAGGCCGCTGACACTGCGAGGGGAATGATCGGGGAGCATTGGTGGCGGCCTCGTTATTGAAGGGGGGGGTCGATATGAGGAGGCGCGCGTGTGCGCACGGCCCCAAGCGGGATCGACAGACATCCGAGTGTTCGACGGACCATAAGGCATAGGCACGCCAGCCGAGATCGGGCAGCGACCCACGATTCACATAAACCCAAAACCTACGCGAATCGCTATGCTTTGGCCAAATCCAGAGATATCAGGCGATTCCTGGAACACTATTGCCAATTCTGATCATGACTCTGAAATTGCAGCGGATCTAGGCTTGCCGCAAGGCCGAATCACCAGTTACAAGCTTGGCCAATGACGGGACCCCGTAGAGCGCAGTAGCAGCTGCGTCAGGAGCTACGCCGGTGCGTGGATCAGAATTGGCAAAAGCGTTCTTAACAGCCACGGTCGCTCACCGAGTCGTGGCGACGTCGGGACATCCAGCTATGACGCAACGCCAAGCGTCTCCAGCGGCCGCCTCGCTGTATTCGCGAGACGGTCAACGCAAGTATCTGACTCCCAGCGAGCGAGCCCGCTTTCTGGCGGCAGCAGCCAATCGCCCGCCGACGATAGAGACCCTGTGCCTGACCCTCGTCTGGACGGGCTGTCGAATATCCGAAGCGCTCGATCTCACGCGCGCCGATCTCGACGTCGACGACGGGATCGTGGCGGTGCGCTGCTTGAAGAAGCGACGCCCTGGCATCGTCCGGGAGGTGCCGGTACCGAGCGACTATCTCGCAAGCCTCCTCGACGTCCACCCGCCAGGACCGCCGCACGAGCGTCTTTGGGGGATCGCCAGAAATACGGCCTGGCGCTACATCAAAGACGTCATGCAGGATGCTGGCATCGTGGGAGTTGCAGCCTCGCCGAAAGGCTTGCGCCATGGCTTTGGTGTGCACGCGCTGCGCTCCGGTGTACCACTGAACTTGGTTCAGCGTTGGCTGGGCCACGCCGACATCGCGACAACGGCGATCTACACCAATGCCATCGGAGCCGAGGAGCGCGAGATCGCCGCTCGTATGTGGTGATCGGGTGCGACGAGATCCTTGATCGATGTGTCTCCCCAGGAAAGATTTTGCGCTCGTCGTACCCCTCTCGTGGGGGGAGACGAGAGCGAGCTGATCAAGATCATGATCCTGATGAAGGCCGTGGGTCTGAGTCGTCGCCGTTGTCAGCATTTCCTCGTCCGGTACGGCTTGCGCCAGCGATCCAGGCAGCGGCGAAGGCTTACGGCCGGCGCTGCCGAATCCACCTGTCAGATTTCCCCGCGCCATTGTACGACATCTATCCATCATTAGATTTTTCCGCGTCATGATACATTGATCGTCGCATCAACAAATCCAATATCTTGGCTCGTAAGTTGGTGTTGTTCTCCTTTCGAAGCTATTAATACACTGCGTCGCAGAACGGTGCCTGACGGACGATCCATCCTTTCCTACAGACGCTGCGTCCCTGACGATGGACGACCGGGCTCCCGCCATGAGCAGCCTTGGCATGTCCCGTAAATTCCCTTACGAAAGGACTCGCTACGAATTGTACATCAGCGCATCGCATTCCTTGGGTGTGGATACTCCGTGGTCATCGATCATCGTTTCGAGCACATAGAGAACGAAGGGCGTCGTAGGCGTGCGTGGATCGAAAGCCTATCCTCGTTTTTCGTGACCACGATCGATCAATCCGATATTGTTCCAAAAACGGCATTTCATAGATATCACCATTTGAACCAACTCGTATTTGGTGAGATCGAGGCATCGGCACAAAAAATCGAGCGCACACCTGCCCTCGTTGCCGCACAAAATCTCGATCATATCGTGCTTCGTCTCTACACGTCTGGAAACACTAACGTTGGCATTTGCGGAGCAACGACAGAAATTACTCAAGAATCATTTGTAGCTTTTGACTTATCGCAGCCTATCGTGTCGACGACGAGGGGCATGACCGGCCTCAACTTAGCCGTACCACGGCGCTGTCTTGAGGATCGCATCGGCGACGCCTCGGCCTGGCACGGTCAAATTATTCCAACAGCCTCAAGTCCGATTGCCAAGCTCATGGCGGATCACATGCGTAATGTAAGCGCATGCCTACGCGACGCCAGTCCAGAGCAGATGAGGCACATCATTCCGGCGACGATCGCGCTGAGCAATGCAATGTTTCTCGGCGAGCACGATAGCGCATACGACAAAAATGTCGTTACGGGCATCGCTATTCGACAGTTTATCGAGGAAAATTTGCCGCGCGTTGATGCGGACATAGTGATGGCGCGTTTCGCAATTTCTCGCACCCCTCTCTACAAAATATTTGAAAGCGACGGTGGCATCTATTCCTATATTCGCAACCGGAGGCTCGCCCGGGCCATGCAGATTCTGGCACAGCCCGGAGACCGCAAGCAGCAGATCGCCGCCGTCGGCTACTCCCTTGGCTTCGAAAATGACCGCGTGTTTAGCCGTGCATTCCGGCGCAAATACGGATTGAACCCGAGCGAGGTCGATCACGAGACCCAGAGCCGGGTCCACATCGCGCGGGAGTCCCTCCTGCTTTCGTGGATGAAAGATCTCTGATTCGACATCGGCGGTCCGGGTCGTATTCTCGCAAAATCAATATGATCCTCGTGCAGGCCCTGGCTTGAAGGAAAATGAGCTGCCGCCACATGATTGGGACGATCCCGGCACCAGATCGGACGCCTAAACCGTCTAGAGGCTGTTACGGACCACAGCGAAGTCTGCGGCCCTTCGAAGCAGCAGGACGCTGAAGGCGACGAGGTGCATTCCCGCGAGGGTGGCGGGCAG
>NZ_LWHQ01000030.1 GCF_001653715.1 Methylobacterium platani | reverse complement strand
CTAAGCCGAAAACGCTCTAGAACCTCTGCCGTGAAAAGGCCGCGATAGCCGCCGCCGTTGAGGGAGAGAATCTGGAATGTCATAACGTGGATGGCGACCCGTTAGTTCTTGATCCGTTCCAAAAAATGGACCATTCTACCTCTATCTAATCGACTCGCCCCGGAACCGTTGCATCGTCCGGCGCTCGCCGAGGAGCCCAGTGTGGCGAACGTTTCGAAGCTTCTTTACACCACGACCGATCCTGAGTCGTTCCTAGAGAACCTCAACGCCGAGGATGGAGACCTTAAAGCGGCTAAAGCGAAAATTCGTGGGCATCTGCGCGAGGCCTTCAGCAAGACATCGCGTGATCTCTTTGGCCAGGAAGTCTGTCCGCGCTTCTTTACGCAGGGAAGCAGTAGCTATAAGACGCTGAATGATCCCGCCTGGCCACCGAGCCAGCAGAAAGATCTCGACGATGGTTGCTATCTACCCTTGTCGTTTGTGAAGGGTGAGCAGCCATCGAAGGCGGCCGAACAGTTCTTCAAGTTCGTTGATGCCGTTCTGGGCGAACTCGCAAAGGCTGAGGGTTGGACACTCATCAAGAAACCTACCTGCGTCCGTCTCGAAATTGCCCTGGATGCACACATTGATATTCCTCTCTACGCGATCCCCGACCGCGAGTTCGCGCTGCTCGAGGCGCGGGCTCAGAAAGCTGAAAAGGCATACGACCGCGCTCCAAAACGCTGGGAAGATCTGCCCTGGAATGCGGTCTTGCTCGCACACCGTGAAGATGACTGGGTGGCATCCGATCCAAGGAAGATCCACAAGTGGTTTGTCGATGCCGTAGAAATTTACGGGGAGCGCCTCCGTCGCGATTGCCGTTTCTTGAAGGGGTGGCGGGATCACCATCACCTGGACAACGACAAGCTCTCGTCGATCATGCTTATGGCTTGTGTGTGGAACGCCTACGAGGCAATCCGAGGCCCGTTCTTGCCTGACCGGGAGGACGAGCGACTACTGCGTGTCGTCGAGAAGCTGCCAGGAATGCTCACCAAGGGCATGCCTAACCCGGCGAGCAAGGACGAAGATCTCAATCGCATGTCGCCTGTGCAGCGATCGCGAGTTAGTGCCGAGGCCAGGAAGCTCCGCGACCGGCTGAAGGAAATCGTTGAGGCCTGCGACGAGAAGCGACGCGCGATCGATCTCATGCACGCTGCATTTGGGAAACGGGTGCCGGATCGGCCTGATCTCGTCAGCATTCCCGTCCGGGCTGAGGCGACTATCACGTCGCAGCCGAAGAGGGTCGTACCTGCTCCCGTAGTGGGGCGTTCTCAGAGTGGATGACAAGACGAAGGCGGCCCGACTAGCGGTCCATGACGCCCTGCGTCAGCACGGCTTCGAGAGATTGGCCCCGGTGTCCAGCGTACCGTTTTATATCGGCACGCTTGATCGCTATGGCCTCCGAATCCCCATCACGATCGAGGTCAATGATCTCGACTTCGTTAGCTACCCACGCATCTGCATTCAGCCTGGCTTCGTCATGCCGGATCGCACTCTGCCGCATCTTCTCGGCGTCGATCGTTCCGTGTGCTATTATAGCAAGGGCAGTGTCATCCTCGACCGCTACAATCCTGGCGGCACCATGTTACAATGCCTGGAACAAGCTGAGATAGTTCTGAGGAACGCTATCCGTGGCCGCTCCGACCGCGATTTCGTTGATGAATTTCAAGCATATTGGAGCAACGTTTTTATATATGTTGACGTCGCTGAAAGCTATTCCGGCCCAGCCCGCATTCGACCAGCAAGACTCAATCGCGGTGAGTTCAATGCGCTTGTCGTGACAGCGGGGCGGTCGTGGTTCGCGGCCGAGCCTCGGCGAAAGCGTCGTGAAGAAGAGGATGGTACGCCTGTTGAGGTGGTCGCCATCGACTACCCCCTGACCTTCGCAGCTACCGAGGCTTGGCCACCCACAACCGTTGCAGAAATCAATCGCTGGCTGCAGAAGGCCGCTCCAGACCTGATAGGCCGACTTGAATCGATCCTCCAGACGCAATCCGGAGTATCAGCCGCCGTTCTGATTAGAGCTCCGAATGGATTGTATTGCTATCAAGTCGAGGTTCCGCAACATCTGCAAAGGCCTGAATTCTTAAAAAGTAGGCGACATCGCCTGCCAGAAATGATGGAACGTCAATTGGTCTCGACCCCGATCGAACGGTTGATCGGCGTGCGTGCCGACGCCGATTACCTATTCGGCCGCAACCTCGGCAGCATGAACGGTCTAGTTGACAAGCGGATTTTGCTAATCGGCTGCGGTACGATCGGAAGTTTTCTGGCGCATCAGCTCGCACAGCGTGGGGCTGGAGCGAAGCGAGGATATCTATCTCTCGTTGATCCCGATGTTCTTACAACCGGCAACATCGGAAGGCATCTCCTCGGCGTGCCCTATCTTGGTCGCAACAAGGCAGAAGCCTGCGCCTCTTATTTGAACGAACAACTGCCGCTCTTGGCGATTGAGGGGTACGCGGGGGATGTCCGCACGCAGAAGCTTGACTGGCACCGCTACGATCTCGTCATCGGTGCGACAGGTGAAGAGGCCTTATCGATTGCTCTTAATGAGATCGCCGTACAAGCCCGTCCGCGGCTACCCCCGCACCTTTTCGTCTGGCTTCTCGGCAACGGCGCAGTCGCTCAGTGTATCTTGACTGGTGAGGTAGACCGCGCCTGCTTCAAGTGCCTCAAGCCGGATCTGGCAGGATTGCCCAGATTTCGTGCGATGCGGCCGGAAACCGTTGTGGAGACAGTCACCAACGTCGCGTGTGGTGACGCGGCCTACGTTCCATTCCCGGTTTCCCGATCCGTTGCTGCAGCGGCCATGGCGTGTGACCTCGTGGTTGACTGGGCGAACGGAAATCCAGGACATCGCTTTCGCTCGCTCACGCTCGATAATCGCCGCGCTTTTCGAGTTCCAAACGGAAGCCCTACCAAGCTCAATCATTGTCCTGCCTGCGGTGGCTGACTGTGATTCTCCGCACGGGCGACGACAGGCTGGTCTCGATTGCACCGATGGTCGAACGGACAATTGCCGCGTATGTTGCTGACCCTGAGATCCAAAAGGAAGCAGGTGGCATCTTCATCGGCAGTTATCGTGGACCCCATATTGAAATCAATACTTGTACAACGCCGATGCCTCGCGATGTCCGGAGGCCTACCCTCTTCGATCGCAGCGATCCTGGTCATCAAGCTACGGCGCTGAATGCATGGAAAATGAGCGGTGGAACGGAGACTTACGTTGGCGAATGGCATACCCACCCAGTTGATGATCCAATTCCGTCAAATCTAGATCTCCAGACCTGGCGCGCTGTTATGAAAATCTTTGCT
This sequence comes from Methylobacterium platani, assembly GCF_001653715.1. Lineage (GTDB taxonomy): Bacteria > Pseudomonadota > Alphaproteobacteria > Rhizobiales > Beijerinckiaceae > Methylobacterium > Methylobacterium platani. The sequence continues at coordinate 17,344 of NZ_LWHQ01000030.1, read as the reverse complement.
GATCCGCTTATTTTTCTGATTGCAGGCCGACGATCTATCTGGTGTTGTCAAGGAAAATGCGGCGAACTCGCTACGCTCACCGTTTCTGGTGTTGGATAAAATTGGGACTTCAACATGCTTAGGACAGATGTGCATTGAGATCTCAACCATAGTTGGCTGCGAGCACCCCGGCGTGTAATTACTACCTCAGAGCTCATCAACAACGCCTTTATAGCATCATCAGGAAAGATTAGATTGGTTTGTCGGCTTAAAGAATTTTTCGCGCGTCCAGACTTGCTCTCTCGAACCGAGCGCGCGCCGATGCCTCAATGCGTGACAAGCCGAGTTTCTGCCCCATCGTTCTCACGCGTTCGGCTTCCGAGGCTCCGGGGCGGAGGGTGCTCGCAAGCCCGACGAGTTCCGCCATCGGCGTGTCGATGTGGCCGCGCACGTTCGCGTCAGCCGACCGGTACGAATGACTCGCCCGCGGCTCCTCGCCCGATGGCCACAGAACCGTCCGACCGTCATCGTCGGTTCGCGCAATCGAAGCATCGATCTGGTCGGACACTGCTGCGCGGATCAGGGGGCCGACGCGACCCAGCCCGTGCGCGCGGGCGATGCGCCGGACAAGGACATCCTCGTAGATGGGCGCTTCGACCGCGAGGACGTGCGCGACCATCGCAGCCAGCGTCGTGCGGTAGGAGGCGTCGTAGAACCGCTCCGGCTCGACCGGCAAGCCGAGATCCGCGAAGTCGGCGATCCGGTAGACCCGCTCGTCCTGCAGGGGCTCGGCTTCCATCGTCGGGGCGGTCGAGGATCTGGCTTGGTCCGCGTAGAGGCGTGGTAGCTCGGGATCTCGTTCCGGCTGCGGATCGTTGGCTGGTTCCGGCACGACATCTGCAGCGACGACTTCCGCTGACACGTCGTCCGTGGATTCGGGACCATCCAGCTCCACGTCGACAGGTTCAGGAGCTTCGTCAGCTACAGCCGCGGCCGAGCGCGCGCGATCCTGTTCCAAATCCTCGCGCAGGCGCTGATCGAGCTTGGCAAGCGCGGCTTCCGCGTCCATCCACCACTCGGTGCTCCAGACCCGGCGGATGCGCCAGCCGAGACCGGTCAGCACGCTCTCGCGCAGGCGGTCGCGGTCACGCGCCGTGGCCGAGCTGTGATAGGTCGCCCCGTCGCACTCGACGCCGGCGAGATAGCGGCCGGGCGCGTCGGGATGGACGACCCCGAGGTCGACCCGGAACCCCGACACGCCGATCTGGGTGTGCACGTTCCAGCCCTTCGCCTCGAGACCGGCGAGCACAGCGGCCTCGAACGGGGATTCGACGTCGCCTCCGGTCGGCGCGAAGGCCTCGGCGAGCGCCCGCGCCCCGCGATCGGCGAATTCGAGGAAGTGCTTGAAGTCGCGCACGCCGCGCGCCCGGGTCCGGCCGAGGTCGATCTGCTCAGGTTTCAGCGACGCGAAGACGACGAGCTCGCGGCGGGCGCGGGTGATCGCGACGTTCAGGCGGCGGTACCCGCCGTCCTTGTTGAGGGAGGAGACGGTGCTGACCGGCCGGCCCGCCTGGTCCGGTCCGACGGCCACGGAAAACAGGATCGCGTCGCGCTCGTCGCCCTGCACATTCTCCAGGTTCTTCACGAAGACCGGCTCATGCCAGCGGTCCTTGTCGAAGAACGGCTCGAGCTCCGGGTACGACCGCCGCTGCGCGTCGAGCAGGTTCTCGATTAGGCGCTGCTGCTCGCCGTTGAAGGTGACGATGCCGAGCGAGCGGCGCTCCTGTGCGAAGCCCGGATCGCGCAGACGGCGCACGATCTCGGCGACGACCGCGTGCGCTTCAGGTCGGTTCACGCGGCCCGCACCGCGCTCATAGACGCCGTCCGGCACGAAGGACAGCCGCACAGCGCGGTCGTCGGTCACCGGCGACGGGAAGGTGACGAGCCGCCCGCCATAGTATCTGGCATTCGAGAAGGCGATCAGGCTCTCGTGGCGGCTGCGGTAGTGCCAATCGAGGTTGCGCCGCGGGATATTGGCCGCCAGGCACTCGTCGAGGATGGATTCCTGATCGGTGACGTCGCTGCCGTCCTCGATGTCGTCGACGCCGCGGTCGCCGACATTGGTCGGCGGCAGCTGCTCGGGATCGCCGACGATGACGACCTGCCGGCCCCGGGCGATCGCCCCGACGGCGTCCCAGGGCGAGATCTGCGAGGCCTCGTCGAAGATAACGACGTCGAACGGCTCCTTGTCGGGCGGCAGGTACTGCGCGATCGAGAGCGGGCTCATCATCACGCAGGGGGTGAGCTTGGTCAGCGCCGTCGGCATCTTGCCGAACAGCTTGCGAAGCGGCACGTGCTGCGCCTTCTTCGTCAGCTCGTGCGAGAGCGTGCCCCATTCCGGATCGGCCCCGAAGGCCGTGGGTCCGGGAATGCCGCCGCCGAGCCGCGAGCGCACGACCTGCATGGAGAGCTCGGTGACGCGGGCGTCCGCCGCGCGGAAACGGGCGATCGTGTCCTCGTGGCGTTCCGGCAGGAAGCTGCGCAGCACCGGATCGTGGCTGACGACGCGGTCGATCCACCAGCGCGCATAGGCTGTCTCGAACGCGGCCTCGGCCCGATCGGGTGCGACCCTGCCCCCTTCCAAAGCCTCGATCAGCGGAGCGAGGCCGCGGCTGCGTGCGCTCTGTGCGGCCGCCTGCCAGGCGCACCATCCTTGCGCGCGGCCGAGCCCGAACGCCCAGAGCCGCGCCCGACTGAGGCTGGCGTCGATCCAGTCGGACTCGGTCGCCAGCGGTTCGTCGGGATCGGCACGCCCGGCGAGCCGGGTGAGCGCCCCCATGGCCTTGGTCGCCCGACCGCGATCCTGCTCGAAGGCCGCGTAGGCCTGCGCGATGCGTCCACCCTCGGCGAGGGCTCGCGCCTGGCGTTCGACGAGCTGGACCAGGTGATCGCGCAGGGCCTCGATGCCGAGCGAGGGTGGACCGAGGATGTCGAGGAGACGCTCGACCTTCTCGGCCCAGGCGACGGCGGCCTGAAACTCGGAGGCCGGCGTGTTCGGATCGTTCCAGGGCGGCCCCAGCCGGGCGAGAAGCGCGTCCCCGGGACAGCCTGCCTTCACGTGCCGGGCGACCTCGATGAGCCCGACGAGATCCGGCCCGACATCCTCCGGCAGCACCCCCTCGGCATAGGGCTGAACCTGCGTTCGGACCTTCTTGAGCTTTCCGCCTTTCACCAGGAAGTTCGAGGCTTGCGCGGTCGTCCATTCCGCCTGGAGGCTGGCAAGATCCTGGTCGAAGATGCCGGGCCGGTACCGGCCGGACAGGCGGCCAAGCAACATGTCCAGCGTCCCCTGGAAGTGCTCGCGTGCAGTGACCGCCCGATGCAGGTCGCCGGTGCCATCGGCCAGGAAGGCGGCTCCGCATCGCGCTTCGGGCCGGACCAGGAAGTTTCCGAGAACCGCGAGCCCGCGCGTGCCGGTGTAGGTCGCGAGCAGGGACGGCAGGCCGATCGCCCCGGCGAGGGCCTGTCCGCTGGTGCGCAGGGCCACGAGCGTGCTCTCGACGGCCTCGATCGCGGCGCTCATGTCGTCGCGCCAGACCGGCGACCATTGCGTGGCCTCGACGCCCTGCAGCGGATGATCGGCGAGCGAGCCCACCGCAGCGAGGACTGGACGCAACTCGCGGCAGCCCGCGCGCAGCATTGCGAGCGTTTGCGCGTCATGGGCGAGATGGTCCGGCCAGGTGAGCCGAAGCCCGACATCGCCGCCGCCGGCCGCGATCACGCGGCCGAAGGCCTCGTAGGCCGAGAGACCGTTCTCGCGCCGCCGGTGGAGCGCACTCACGAGGCCGTTGAGTTCCTCGCGCAGCGCTCTGAGCTCGCTCGTGGCCTCGTCCCAGGCCCCCTGCGAGGGCGTTGTCCGCTCGTGCCAGGCTTTGCGCAGCTGGTTGAGCACCGCCGATTTCTGCGCCTTGGTCGAGTGCACCTCCAGGCAGTAATCGCCCAGCCCGATCTCCTGCAGGCGGCGCTGCACCACTTCGAGCGCGGCCGTCTTCTGCGAGACGAACAGCACCGTGCGCCCTTGCGCGAGGCACTGGGCGATCATGTTGCCGATCGTCTGGCTCTTGCCGGTGCCGGGCGGCCCGAACAGCACGAAATCCTTGCCCTGCGCCGCCGCCAGCACGGCGGAGAGTTGGGAGGAATCGGCCGAGAGCGGCGCGAACACGGTCTCGGGTGGATGGTCCCGATCAAGGCTGGCCGGCTCGGGAAAGGACGTGCTGTCGCCGTAGGAGTGTTTCGGCGTCTCGATCAGGTGCCGCACGACCGGGTTGCGCTTCAGGAGTTCAGCCCGGTCGACTAGGTCCTTCCACATCAGGTACTTGGTGAAAGAGAAGGCCGACAGCACGACGTCCGGCACCACCTCCCAGCCGCGCAGGTCGCGCACGTGCGAGCGCACGATCCGCATGATGCCGTCGACGTCGATGCCGGAGGCGTCCCGCGGCAGCTCGCCCTCGAGTTCCGGCATCCGCAACCGGAAATCCTCGCGTAGCATCTCGAGCAGGGTCGGGTTGATCCGCACCTCGTCGTCGTGCAGCGCCAGGCGGAAGCCCGCGCGCACGCTGGAGCGCTTCAGCGCGACCGGGACCAGCAGCAGGGGCGCGCGATAGGCGGCCTCGCCCTCCTTGCGGGTCCAGGACAGGAAGCCGATCGCCAGGTAGAGGATGTTGGCCCCGCCCTCCTCGAAGCCGTTGCGGGCGAGCCGGTAGAGATCGAGCAGGCGGCGATCGAGATCGGCCTCCGTCGCGGTGGTGTAGATCTCCCGCCGGGCGAGCGCCGCTTCGAGGTAGCTGCGCCGGCCGTCGTCCTGATGCCGCCTCGCGTAGAGGTCGGCGCTGCGTTCGTCGGACCCGGTGAGCACGTCGGAGATGGGCTTGAGCCGGAACTCGTGCCTCGCCGCCAGCCCGTCCTCCAGAGCTCCGGGGGAGACGCATTCGAGGGCGACCGACCCTGTCCCCGGCTTGAAGTTGAGGAGCTTGTTGCGCAGCGTGAGGTCGAGGAGCTTGCGCTTCCAGCGCTCCAGGCGACCGACCGGGGTCTCCGGGGCCTCGTCGACGGGCGGCCGGGGCGCGTCGTCGCCGAATGGCGGCGGCGGGGCGATCGGCTGGTTGATCGGAGCCGTCGGCGCGGGGGCGATGCCGCCTGGCCTCCCCTCCCCGAGATCCATCGGGCGGATGCCGCGCCGGCGGCAGCGGCGGACATCGATCGCGATTTCGAGCGCGGCGGGGGCGTCGTCCTCGACCTGCGCACTGCCTCGGGCCGTCGCCGCCTGAAATCCGGCCGGCGGGTTGTGGGTCAGAAACGTCGTCTCGACGAGGATCAGGTCCTGCAGATCCCGGCGCTTGCGCAGGAGCTGCATGTCGTCGACGGCGGCCGAGGAGAAATCCTCGTCCTGCAGCCACAGGCCGACGAAGGCGTGGCCCTCCGTCAGCACCAGGACCGGGTTGAGCCCTGCCTGTTCCAGGCAGGCGGCGTAGAGGAGCGAGAGGTCGAGGCAGGTGCCGACCCGCCGCTCCAGCACTTCGCTCGGACCGCGCACCTTCTGGCCGGCCCGCTCGAAGCTCGCGGGCGGCAGGATGTAGGCGATGCTCCGGTCGGCGAGCGCCGCCCAGATCGCCGCGGCGAGCTCCCAGGCGCGGACCTTCTTGCCGGTGGTGTAGCCGTTCAGCCCGGTCTCGCGCCCGGCCTCACCGAGCTTCGTCGCGGCATCGCGCAGGACGATGTCGACGGCCGGATCGTTGGGCCGCACGAAGGCGGCGAGCAGCTCCGGCGCGCTGACGCCCCCGCCCCAATGCGACGGCGGCAGGAGACGGATCTCCGCCACGTCCCGTGCACGCTCGCTCCCCGCTTCTTCCAGGATCGTCGCGAGTTCCAGGCGGCTCGCCTCGGTGAAGCCGGCGAGCAAGGCCGCATCGAGACGGAGATCAGGAGCCTCGATGTGATGGTTCGCGCCGGCCGGAATCCGGTCGATGCGCAGGGTCAGCGGCTGCACGACGGCCGGTCGGCTCTCGACCCGGATCAGCAGGTCGACGAGGTCGCGATCGGAAGGATTGGTGACAACGATCTCCCGGATCACCGGGATGGCGTTCTCATGATAGGCGAGACTGACGTGCTCCGTGGCGGTGCAGCCGACCCGCACGGTGGCCTCGGTCTCGACGTCCGCGATGGGTTCGATCGTCTCGAGGCTCACTGCGCGATCCACCGGCTGGAGAAGCGCTCGCCGAGCTTGTAGCGGGCAAGCTTAGGGCCGACCTCGTCGCAGGGCTCACCGAAAGGATCCCGCGTGACGCCGAACTCGGCATCGTTGACGTAGCCGGTGACGTAGCAGACGTCCTGGTACTCGCCCTTGATGCGGTTGCGCATCCTGATCCGCGTCGTCGCCAGCGCGGTCTCCAGGGGGCGATCCTTGTAGAGGGCGGTGCCGTAATCGAGGACTGTCGTCTCGCTCGACATGAACTCCCAGCGATCCTCGCGTTGGGCCTGGTAGTGCCGCGCGAGCCGCGGATAGCGCGAGAGGAAGGCGTCGGGCTGCGTCCCGGTCGCGAAGCCGCGCGCCTCCTCGCCGAGAGCCTGCTCGAAGAACCGCGCCCGCTCGCCGTACTGGGCACGCAAGGCCCTCTCCCGGGTCTCGCGTCGGGCGCTCTCGTCCTTTTCCTTCTCGCGATCGAGCCTGCGCCGGTCGTCCAGCTCGCGCTGGCGCTTGAACTGCTCCTCGGCGCTGCGCGTCTTGCCCACGTCGATTTCGGTCTGCGCCTGGGCGACCTCGGACGGCGCGATCCAGAGCGGCAGGAAGCGGTGAGACAGGCCGTCCCGGGTCATCGCCTCGGTGATCGCCGCAAGATCGGCCGACCCGGCGTAGACCGCGCCGCACTCCGCCCGCTTGACCGCAATGAAGGCTCCGTCCGCCGAGGTGGCTGCGACGACCGGACGACCCGGCAGCTCGTCGCCGATCCGATCCGACAGGCGGGTGAGGATGGCCGCGTGCGCCTCGGCCTTGTCGGGCGTGACTCGGCACAGCACGCTCGACGGATTCGGCACCACGACGATGCCGAAGCCGTCATCCTTACGGTCGCGCACCAGCGCTTCGACCTCGTTGGCCTTCACGGCGTCCGCCTGCCGCACGGCGGCGAGCGCCGCCGCATCGACGACGGCGAGCCGGGCGAACAGGTTGCCGTTGACGGCCTCGACCAGGGTGATCACCCGGTCGACGGGCTCGCGCAGCAAGCGCTCTCGCTCGGCGAAGATCAGGTCCTGTTTTGCCAGGTCGTTCGGCCCGCAGGCCTGAAGCGGTAGGTCGAGCTTGGCCCCGAGCCCGGCACTCCGGTCGCGGATCTGCCGGTTCAGGAACACGTCCGACAAAGGTGCGTGGTACAGGCAGGCGGCAGCACGGCCGTCCTCGAAGACCAATTCGCCGCGCAGGTTGCGCACGACGGACGGGGCCTTGCCGCTGTCGTTGTAGAGCATGATCAGGTCGCCGCGACCGCCCTCGAGCAGGAACCGGCTCTTCCCCGTTACCGCCCGGGCGAGCCGCGCGGCCGCATCGATCCGGGCTCGCTTGCCCGCGTAGGCCTCAGTCAGTTCCTTCAGGCGCTCTTCGCTGGTCTCCGGCACAATCCCGGTCACGTCGGCGACGAACCCGGACAGGAAAGTCTGGAGATCCTGCGGGATGCCGCCCTTCAGCGTCGTCTCCGCCTCAGTTGCATCGCGCTTCAGGCGCTCGACGAGGGCCGCGCGCTGGATCGAGGCCTGGTCCCGCTCGCGCCGTCCCGCTTCCGCCTCGCGCTCGCGACGCTGGGTCTCGCCCTGCTCCGCCAAAGCCGCCTGCGCCTTCGACACGGTCTCGGGTGAAATCCAGATCGGTAGGAAGCGAAAGCCGACGCCGTCGCGGGTGAGTCCCTTGACCAGCGCCGCCAGATCCTTCGCGCTGCCGTAGACGGCCCCGCACTGTCCGCGCTTGATCGACAGGAATGCGCCGTCGGCACTCGCCGCAACGACCGTCGTCGCGCCCCGGAGCTCGGCCTTGAGCAAGGCCTCGTGCGGCTCCAGGAGCCGGTCGTGCAGCGCCTTGTCGCCGGATGCCACGCGGCAGACCGTGCGCGAACCGGAGCCGAAGGCGAGGAATGCGAGCCCGTCGGAGGTTCCGCGGGCCACCTCGCTCTCGGCCTCCGCCGCGCGGATCCCCTCCTGCTGGCGCGCGGCCTCGATGTCGCTCTTCAGGACCGTCCCGGCGAGCGCGTAGACCCCGGTATCGACCGCTGAGGCGATGGTGGCGAACAGCCCGGATTGCGCCCGTAAGCCACCGCGATCGACAGCGAGGAGGTCGGCGCTCAGCTGCTGCGCGCTGGTGCAGCGCGGCAGCGTCTCGCGGATCGGAGCCTTGAGGCTGCGCAGCGTGGCGACGAGCTGTTCGAGGACGATGCGGTCGGCCGGAGCATCCGGCAGGGCGCAGGCGACCGTCCGCTCGGGATCGAAGACGAGGTTGCCGTCGAGGCCGCGCACGACCGCGTTCGCACGCGGCGAGCTGTTGAAGAGCAGCACGAGGTCGCCGGCGTCCCCCTCGACGAGGAAGCGGTTCTTGTCGGTGACGGCCCGCTGCACCGCCTCGGCCTCGCGAAGCCGCGGCTCCATCTGGGCGACACGCTGACCAAGGGTGTCGGCGAGACGTGGCAGATCGCGCGGGGTGGCCCCCTCGGATTGCTGCAGGATGACGGCCAATTCGGGCCGCAGATCGTCCGGCACCGGACCTTTCAGGACAGCCTCGGCGCGCTTGCGCAGTTCGTCGAGCCGATGCTGGGCCTGGAGCCGTGCGCTCCGGTCCTGCTCCTCGACGCCGAGGTCGTTGAGGTAGGCCTCGTAGCGCCGGGCGACCGCATCGATGCGCCCGGGCAGGCCCGGATCCGTGACCACGACGAGGCTCGGGCCGGCGCTCGATCCACGCCCGAGCCGATCGGCGAGGCTCGTACCGAGGAAGCCATCGCCCGGAAGGCCTTGTGCCTCCGCATAGGCGACGATCGCCCGCCGCGTGATGCCGCCGTAGACACCGTCGGCGACCGCATCGGCCGCCAGGTGGCCGGCGGTGCGCAGGGCCTCCTGAAGGCGGACGTGCTCCTCGATCGGACGGCCGATCTCCTGCCGAGCGGCGGGCGGTCCGTCGCGGCCCACGCGCGCCGCCCACGCTTCTTTCTGGCGCTGGTAGGTCGCGGCGATGCAGGGGATTGCGCGGGCGCGCAGGGCCGCCGTGACCTTGCCCGAGTCCGGGATGCGGCAGGTCTTGAGCGTGCGCTCGACCAGTTCGTTCGATTCCGCCTTCAGCTCCGCCCCCGCCTCGGGCGTGAGGTGGCGCAGCACGTAGAACGGCCGGGCCATCTCGAGGTCGATCCGGCGCAAGGAAGCATCCTCGCAGATCAGGGTCGGGAGCGGGGTATTGGCCCGCTCGCAGTCGAAGGAGGGCCCCAGATCGCGGGCTGCCGCGGCCGGCTTCGGCGGCTGGATCGCGCGCGGCGGCTCGGACAGGGCGACCGCCTCCTTGCGCAGGTCGGCCAGCCGCTTCTTCAGCCCCTCGGGGGCGTCGCCCCTAGTGCGCGCCTCGGCCTGGGCCCGCAGGGTGCTCATCCGATCGAGGGCGGACAAGCGCACGGCCTCGGCCTGCGACAAGGGGCCGAGCCCGCCGACCTCGCGGTTGATCGTCTCCGTGTCGGGCGCGGAGGGTCCGGTGCGCGCCGCGAGCTGCTGCTCGATTCGCCCCTGGATCCGCGCGGCTTCGGACCGCACGACCGGAGATGCGTCGCGCTGGTACGGAGCGAGATTGGTCTTGAGCACCTGGAGCTGCTCGGCCCGTCCTTGCGCCTCGGCGCGGGCCTGCCGCGTTTCGCGCGCCTCGCCGGTCTCGACCTCGGCGACGACGATCCGCGTGCCCGAGAAGTGCAGTTCGATCGCCTCCCGGGGTTCGACGGGGCGGACCTGGTTGTTGCCGTCGCGCGTAGCGAAGGATTGGTTGCAGGTGGTCGCGACGGACCACCCGTGCTCATCCGTCGTCGTGCAACCGAAATTGCGCCGGAGGTTCGGCTCGGTGAAGCGCCGGCACTCGGCGAAGGTGCTGCCGAGCCGTCCGTCGTCGGGGCCGATGCCGCTCTGGATCAGGCCCTCGATATTGGTGTTTCGCCGTGCGAGCGCGCGATCGACGCAGAATCGGTCGAGGGTCGAGAGCCGCGCCCACATCTCGCGCGCGGACTGGATCTGGGCCGCACCGAGCAGACCGCCGAAGATATCGAGAGGCGTAACCTGCGCGGCAGCCGGGCCAATCGAAGCCACGACCGCCACGATCGGCAGAACACCGCGCCATCCACCCCGACTCATCGCGACACCCTGCGCAAACTTTGCAATCTGTGTCGCCGGTTTGCGCTTCTTATTCAAGGCATCGAACGCCGCGCGCAATGCATTATTTCGCCGGTTGACGAGCTTGCAGCATCAAAGCGAATATTTCATCACCGTAAATTTATAGCACGCCCCTCGGCATGATTTCGGAGGATGGCTCGTATCCATATAGATCATATTATCATCGCATTGGCGAGTTATATCAGCTGATATATATCTTGGATTTAGAAAATAATTATACAATACTCTGAGTTGGATACAAAGTGCAGCGCACCCTGGGGCACGATGCGCTGTCTTACTTGGTGCCTGCACCAGTCCAGGGCCATCGTGCGGTTCCGGCGGCCAGTCGGTCGCATGTCTGGCCGGCTATGGGCGAACTGCGGTCCGTGGATCGTGTGCGAGGACAGGAGTCGTGATGGAGCCGGGCTCGATGCCGTGGCGCTGTGCCCAATCCGCCAGGTTCACCGGCCGGTAGTCGGCATTGGCTCGCCAGCGGTCGAAGACGCTGGCATCAATCGTCTCGTTGATGGTCTCGTCTCGACCACCCGGGAAGGGCCGCGGCGGTTCGCCGATCATCCGATCGTACGGCTTGCTGACCCGCCGGTAGGCTCCATGCAGGAATTCGCCGTAGCTATCAGAGAGCTGCGCGTTCAGAACTTCCGGATCGACCGTGACGACCGAGCGGAAGGACAAGCCAAGGCTGGACGCCTTGTCCATCAGCCAGCGCAGGGGAATCTGCGCGAGAAGATCGCTGCGGCATCCGCCGCCGACGTTGGCGTGCGCACCGACGAACCATCGCTGCTCGACGCTCGCGATCGGTCGCGGAGCCGCCATCGATGTAGCCGGCACGTTGTCCCGGATTTTCCGCGTCCAGAGCGTGGGTGCGAAGGCCTTACGGTGCTCATCGATCGCGACCGCATGGTAGGCGTTTTCCTGAGAGACACGCAGGCCCGTGTGCAGGAACTTGAAGCCCGATCGACTGATCCCCGTGATGTCACCGAAGGGGACGCCGAGCGCCCCGACCGTGTCCCAGACACCGATCATCTTGATCGGCGTGCGCATCGCATAGTCGAGCATCCAGCGCTCCTCGACCGACCCGCTGGCAAGGCCGGCCTCGCGCGCAGCGTAGAGCTTCCAGATGGTCGAGACCGTCTCGTCCTTACGGTACCGGTCGTAGAGTTGTCCGATGCCGAGCGGAGCGCCCGGCTTGAGCAGGCCGCATTTCGAGATGAACCCGGCGAGGCTTCGTGCCGTGTAAGCTCCGCGGCTGAAGCCGAAGATGAAGATCTCGTCGCCTGGCTCATAGGTCTCGACCAGCCACTTATAGGCGTCGATGACCGCCTTATCCAATCCGTATCCAAACATCCCGCCGCGCAATTTTTCGCCGACGAAGGTGCCGAGACCGGTACTATAGTAGGCGACTTGGCGCGTGCCATCAGCGCCGCGCTCGGCACACAGCGCCTTCAGCCGCCAAACATTCGTATTGTCACCAACTGTATTCCATGTCCCGTCGAGGAAAAGTGCTACACGCTTCCGCCCAGGGGACTTTATCGTCTCGCTGTCGTTCAACATCGTCTGTCGCCACTCAGCCCATAATAATTGTACACAACGCTGACCAGCTCAGTACGTTGCAAATTTCGCTGGGCCGGCTGGTCGCATGACGTCCTACGTTTCATCATGGCAGGTAGACACAAGCGAGGCGTACCTTCAAGATATTTCGATAGAGGTGGACACGGCCGATCCTAATCGGCATGCGGTCGATCTGCAACAGCCGGGCTGGACGAAGGGTTAGGATATCGGAGCATGTCGCTAATTTGGGGCGGCGTCGTCGCTGAACATGTGCTGGATCAAGAGAATATTAGCATCCACTATGATCTGGCGAATTCATCAAAAAGGTACGACTGGCCGAGGGTGCTCTCGATCCTGGAGGCGCATCCTTCGCTCGTGAACACGACGCGTCCTGAATCGGCGATGTCCGATGGACACGATGCACGAACCTTGGCACCCATGGCGCAGCTCCGCATCGAACGTACCCTCCTGCCATGTCCTACGTCTCGTCCACCATCGGCCGCGTGCTCGACGACATCAACCGCAGCTACTTCTTGCCGGCCATACAGCGACCGTATGTCTGGCAGCCCGAGCAGATCGTAGCCCTGTTCGACTCCCTCCTGAAGGGCTACCCGATCTCTTCCTTCCTGTTCTGGGAGATCCGGCCCGAGCGCCGGGCCGACTGGGAGATTTACAAGTTCATCGAGAACTTCCGCCACGGCGACACCCACAACGAGATGGCCGAGCCCGATGGGCGCGACGTCAAGCTCGTGCTCGACGGGCAGCAGCGCCTGACCTCGCTGCTCATCGGCCTGCGCGGCACGTACTCGGTGCGCGCCAGGTACGGCCGGCGGCACAACCCCAACGCCTGGAGCAGGCAGCGCCTCTACCTCGACCTCCTCAAGGACCCTGCGGTCGACGACGAGGTATCCGACGACGAGGACCTCGGCATCACCTACGGCCTTCGCTTCTTCGAGACGGAGCCGAAGAGTGACGCACGGCACCACTGGTTCAAGATCGGGCGCATCCTCGACTGCATCGGCGACGATGCCTTTGATCGCTTGAGGGACGAGGTGGTCGATGCCCTGCCCGACGCGTCCACGAAGGCGCAGGACAGGATCGTCGAGAAGACCCTCGACCGGCTCTACCGCATGGTGTGGAAGGACGGGGTCATCGCCTACTACACGGAGAAGGACCAGTCCTACGACCGCGTGCTCGACATCTTCATCCGCGCCAACGACGGCGGAACGAAGCTGAGCAAGTCCGATCTCCTCCTGTCGATGATCACCGCGCAGTGGCAGGGCGTCAGCGCCCGCCAGGAGATCTACGGCTTCGTCGACCACCTCAACGAGGGGCTCGGCGCGACGAACCGGCTCGACAAGGACTTCGTGATGAAGTCCTGCCTCGTGCTCTGCGACTTGGACCAGCGCTACAAGGTCGCCAACTTCACGACCTCCAACCTCGCCCGCATCGAGGCGAGCTGGACGCGCATCAAGGCGAGCCTCGAGGCGACGCTGCGGCTCGTGAACCGCTTCGGCATCGACGGGGAGACGCTGACGTCGCTTAACGCGCTCCTGCCGATCGCCTACTACCTCCACGGGATCGGCGGCGGCAGCCTGGACGGCACGACGCCGTTCGAGGCGGCGAACGCCCGGCACATCCATCGGTGGCTGCTCGGCAGCCTGCTGAACGGCGTGTTCGGCGGCAGCTCCGACCGGACGATCGGCGTGGCGCGCGCGATCCTGCAGGAGGCGCTGAAGGACGGGCGGGACTTCCCCCACCGCGCCCTCGTGCAGGGTCTCGCCTCGCGCGGGCGGGCGATCGCCCTCGACGACAACAACATCGAGGGTGTCCTCAACGTCGGCTACGGGAAGCGCACCTGCTTCCTGGCGCTATCGCTTCTCTACGACACGCAGGCCTGGGGTTCGACGCCGCACCACGTCGACCACATCATCCCGCGCTCGCTCACCGATCGGAAGGCGCTGATGGCAAAGAACCTGTCGGAGCCGCTGATCCAGCGCATCCTCGACAACGTGGACCGGCTCGGGAACCTGGAGCTGCTGCTCGCGCGCGAGAACCTCGAGAAGAGCAACTTGCCGTTCGAGCAGTGGCTGCACACCCGCGATGGGACGTTCCTCGATCGGCACCTGATCCCGAGGGATCCGGCGCTCTGGCAGGTGGGCGCGCTGCCCGAGTTCGTCGCCGCGCGCGAGGAGCTGATCCGGCAGCGCCTGCGGGGGCTCGACCTCGATCCGGCCGGCATCGTGCCGCTCGCACCCGTCGCCATGACCGGGAGTGCGGCGGGAAACTGATCGGCGGTGATGCCGAGACCACCCCCGGCATCACCGCTGCCATCGTACGAACTGACCTACCGAGCTCACCGCAATCTACGCTCGTCGCACTCCCGGGTACGTCGCGCGGACCGGGAGACCTCGTGCGCATCGCCGCGGACGGCGAGCGCTTCGTGCCGCACCGGTTCCGCGACGGCCTCCTGCGAATGGCCGATCCGGCCCTTGGCAAGGTCAAGCACCACGCCGCCAACCAGATCGCCGTGCGAGAGGACGAGGTCGTCGCCTACCTGCGGCGCGGGTTCCTGCTGCGTATGCGCGGCGAGCGGAGCGGACAGGTCAACCTAATCGCGGCTGCGGAGATCGTGCCTGTTGCTTGACCCGCGCCCACCGGGCAGCGCTACCCGGCCCGGGATCGCCTCAACGTCCGATCATGTCGCGCAAGGAGAACACCGCTTGCGGAACCGCGAAGCGCTCGGGTGCCGACCTCACCGAGCGGATGCGTTCCGGCGCGACGGGGCAGACGACCGTGAAGGCGTTCCGGAACACGGTACCATATCGGCCCGCGATGACGGTCCGATTGCTGTGGTGAGCCTCGATGACAGCGGGATCGTGGATGGCGAGGTCGCACAGGGCGATGCGCTTGCCCTGGTCGTCCGCAGACCAGGCCTTGTCTGCGTACCTGAGGACACGCGGACCGAAGGCAGCCAGGAGAGCTTCCCGCGCCGCCTCAGGCCTTGCGAACTGGAAGGCGGTGTACAGGAAGTCGCGACCGTCGATGGCCACGTCACCGAGCGGCACATCGAACTCGACGATGATCGGGGCATCGTCGTCCGCCGAACGATTATGGCTGCAGGCGTAGTAGGAGGCTCCGTCGATCTCGCCGCACGCACAAACGACCTTGGGATGCATCACGCCATCGGGGCGCGTGACCTTCGTATCGAGATCCTCCTGCTCGAAGAGGGCATCGACTTCGCCCGGGTGCTGATGGATGATGCTCCACCGGCCCTCGTCGCCGACGAACCCGGTTGCCGCGATCCTTCCCATCACGTCATCCCGCTGCGAGGCTGGAATAGCCAAGCCTCGGAACATTCTCAATGTCGGCATCGTCCCTCTCATTTCCTTGGTGGAATTGGGTGGCACCACATCCTACACCCGCGAGATCGAACTGTCGGCTGCTCCGGGCTCGACCGGTTCGGATGGTCGTAGTCCGTCGCTTGCCAGCCCCGCTAGGCTCGGGATCGACGGGCGTCGAGCGCTCAATCTCGGCCCATCGTCGTTCGCGGCGCAGGTGAACCCGCATTCCGTGGATCGTGCACGGGAACAGGGGTTGTGACACAGTCGGGCGCAATGACGTGGCGTTGTGCCCGATCAGCTAGGCTCGCCGGTCGATAGTTCGGGTCGGCTCGGCATCGTTCGAACACTGAGATATCGATCATCTCATTGATCGTGACCGCCCTCTCACGCTTACGGCTTATCAGGGAACAAGCTCGAGCGTCGCATCAATTTTGCCCGCGCCAGACTGTTTCAGGACGATGCGGTGATAGGGAGCCTGACGCTGCCGTAGGTCGGCCATAGCCGCTTCGGCAGTTGCAAAGCCCTGAATCGTCGCGAATGCCTCTGCCGGCACGATGAGAATTTCTGCCGATCGGAAGGCGGGATCGCGCACGGTCGCCGAAACATCCTTGAATTGATCAAGGGATCGCATTTGCTCAGCAGCTCGCTGCGGATTCCAGGCGGCAAGCTGCCGCACCGCAAGCATGTCTACGCGGCGATTATTGAATGACAGTAGGATCGGGGTGTCGTACGGTCCAAACCTGGACAGACCCAGACTCACATCATCGAGAATGATTCCCGAGTTGGCTGGGCTGATCCCCTTTGCAGTCAGGGTCACGGACTTCACACGATCTGCCTCGAACGCGACTTGGATCCGCACGCCGGCTCGCTCTGCAGCCGGAACGCGTTCGATCGTTGTCGGCGATAACGGAAGACAGACGTCGCCGAGATCGCACGCCTCCGCAGCCGGCAGCTTCATCGCCTGCTCGCGGGTCGTCGAGAGACGCAACCCCTTCGCTAGCGGCGTGTCCAGGGGAACCGCTTTGCGGATCGAACACTCACCGACGCTGCGCATCATACCGAGCTTTGCCCCACGCAAGAAGGCTGCGAGATCGTCACGCGTTGCTACCATCTCTTGCCAACCGTGCTGCGCCGGCTTGAAGAGGATGTTCGGCGCAATCGCCCGCACGTTCGGATCCGCATCAATTTCGTCTCGGAGTGCGAGAACTTCGAGACCGCTGCCGTTGCGCATCACGTAGCCGTACCGATACATCCCAGACGAATTGAGTTGGGCGAGGTACAGCGTGTCGCTGAGTTTCTTGAATGCCAGCGTCTCATTGCCCAGCCGGTAGATCGTGCCACCACCTGCAGTAGGCTCTGGATGGGTGAGATCGAAGCGCAAGTGCTTATCGCGAACTTTACAGCTCGCAATATCACCGAAGGGTACAGCATCACCGCTTTCGATAGCGGGGACGCGAGCCTGGTAGCAGCCTGAGAGCGCGGCGAGCAGGAGCGTCGCGCCGCCAATTCGTGAGAGGCCCATCGCGCCGGTCCTCAATCGAACGCACGATAGGAACACCACTTGTAGGCAGTACTAGAAGATTTTCCGTCGACAACCTGTGTGATGACGAAGTGCTTGGGATTCGCAATCCTCAATGTGACAGTCTCGACCCGCGGCTTGCGCTCACCATCGATCTTGCATTGCGCGCGGTAGGTATAACTCTGCCCCTGGCTCTTAACATCGCTGATCTTGCAATCAGCTGCTGATTGGTTGAGGCGATCACCCCAGAATGTCATGATCTCAGCGCGGGAGCGCTCTGGACAAGGTGTTGTTTCAAGGGCGTATGCCCCGCGCTCCAATGGGAGCAGATCCTGGGCTGCAGAGGCGTTGGCTGTCAGGGCGCACAGCGTCAGCAAGCCCAGCGAGAACTGAGACTTCATGGTCGTCATCCCTATGGTTGGTAGGAAGGGCCTGGTCCAAGGTTAGCTGAAGACAGGCATGAGCTGTCGCTCGAGCAAGGCTTCTGGGATTGCCCCGTTTCTGT
>NZ_LWHQ01000029.1 GCF_001653715.1 Methylobacterium platani | reverse complement strand
CCGATCCGGGGCAATCCCAGCACACGTTCATCACAGGGTGGTCCTGCTCTGGTGGGGGAGCTGCGAACGTCGCGAGGCTTGGCCGTCAGCGATCGTGGTTAAGGCTGCCAGGGCACTCAGGCCCGGGCTGCAATCTTGTCAGCGGGGGCGGCGCGCTTTTGCCGGGACTCTGCCAGCTGCTTCACGCTAGCTTGGCGCCGGCTCTGAACGAACCCCTCGGGGAAGAGCGTGTCGAACGGGATGTCGAGCGCTTCAGCGAGCGCATCGGCGCCCTTCCGGTTGATCCCATGGAGCGCCTGGCGACAGGACGCCTCGTGGAGGCCAGCGGCGAGCGCGATCCCCCGGAGTGTCAGGTTTCGGCGCCGGACTTCATCTCGGATGCGGTCCGGCGTCCACCGGGCGGGCTGTGGGGTCACGGCCTGGGTCACATTCTGGCTCCTGGGAACCGCCGGCTGGCAGGCCGGCCTCTCGGGTCGCGTTGCAACAGTTGGTAGAACGATCGTATCCGTGATTTCACGGTTTTGGAAGTGAGAAATCGGTTTCCCACTTCGATATCCGTATTTTCACGGAATAATGATAGTTTCTGCTTTTAAATCAGTGGCTTAGACGATGGCAAGGCCGATCAAGGAAACTGGGAAGCCGGTTCCCGGTTTCACAAGCGGCTTCAGGGACCGGCTTGAGTCCGTGATTAATCGGATTGGCGGCGGACAAGCTGCGGCGGACCTGACGGGCGGCTCGGTCGATCAGCTGACCTCGTGGCGGCTCGGTCGGACCAGGCCGGATTTCTTCGCGCTGATCCGCTTGTGCGAGGCCGCAGGGGAAACTGTGGATTGGCTCGCAAAAGGCGAATACCACCCTGCCGCGCAACCCAATGATGCCCTAACCGTTATGAGAACGAAAAGGGAACACACGGGGGCGTCGCTAATGCAAGGTTCCATGCCGGTTGAGGGCAGCGAAGATGCTATCGCCCTGCCGCGGCTCACCATTGACGGTTCGGCGGGTCATGGGCTAATTCCGACAAGGGGGGAAATCGAGGACTATTTGTCAGTTAGTAGGCGCTACTTACGGGAGGTGGGTATCAACCCACACTACGCACATGTGTTGCGTCTAAGCGGCCACTCAATGGCGCCTACGTTGTTGGATAAAGATCTCGTCATTGTTGATACGTCGCAGAACCGCGTTCGTGACGAGGAGATATACGCTCTTGCCTACGGCGATGCCGTGCTGATCAAACGCATCCGTCCTCAGCTGGACGGCGGCCTGAAGGTGATCAGCGACAACAAGGGCGGCCATTACGAAGACGCGATCGTGCCGGCTGCGGAGCGCGATCAAGTCCGCATCGTCGGTCGCGTGGGCGGTTTCCTGCGCTACATTTGATAAATCACGCGCTTCGATAAGCAATTACCAGGGTTATGCACAATGAGAAACAGCCCTTTTGAGAGATTTTGCTGCTTCATTGCGCTAATTAATATGCTGGCGTTTTATGCTCTATCGGCCTGGTTTCTACTCGACCGAACGGTTACCGCGGCAATCGCCGTAGCGCTGACGCTGAATATGGCAATGGGTTGGCTACTCGTCGCCGGCATCAGCCGCGACGCATCCGGCGTGCGGGTTTGGACGTCGAGGCCCGCGGTCGGCTGCATCCTGCTGTCCGTTGTCGTGGCCGCTGGACTGTTCTTCTGGGCCGCTGGCTCGGCGAGACTGTGACAGTTGATACTGCGCGCCAGCTTCTGGATAAGCCTTGTTATGCCATCTGAACCTGCGCGACACCCCCGCCCACCTTAGATGCCGTGAGACTGAAAACAGCTTGAAAACGAAGAGCATATCCCGCTAGGACCCGGCCAATCCCGGACATTCCCGGTTCTGCCATCTGATCTAGCGTCCTACATGACGGCGGCGGGTGGCGCGGGATGTGCTCGCCTCCGGTATCCCCCCGGTTTCCTCACGCCACGGTTTCGATGAGCATCACCCCGCCCCGCGACAAGAGCCGCCTCGCCACCCGCACCCGCCTGGTCCATGCCGGCCGCGACCCGTCGCAGCAGCACGGCTTCGTCAACACCCCGATCTATCGCGGCTCGACCGTGCTCTACGAGAGCTACGACGCGCTCAGGAACCGGCGGGCCGAGTATACCTACGGCACCGCCGGCACCCCGACGATCCGCGCCCTCGAATCCGCCTGGACCGAGCTCGCCGGGGCCGCCGGCACGGTGCTGACGCCGTCGGGCCTCGCCGCCGTCACGGTCGGGCTCCTGTCCTGCCTCAAGGCCGGCGACCACCTGCTGGTGAGCGATTCCGCCTACCGCCCGACGAGGGTGTTCTGCGACGGGTTCCTGGCGCGGTTCGGGGTCGAGACGACCTATTACGACCCGACGGTCGGGGCCGGCATCGCCGACCTGATGCGCGAGAACACGGCGGGCGTGCTCACCGAGGCGCCGGGCTCGCAGAGCTTCGAGATGCAGGACATCCCGGCCATCGCGGAGGCCGCGCATGCGCGGGGCGCCTGCGTCTTGATGGACAATACCTGGGCGACGCCGCTGCTGTTCCCGCCGCACGAGCGCGGCGTCGACATCGCCATCGAGGCCGGTACCAAGTACCTGTCGGGCGGCTCGGACCTGCTCCTCGGCCTCACCTCGGCCAACGCGCGGTACTGGCCGGCCCTGCGGCGGACCTTCGATCAGTTCGCGATGTGCGCGGGGCCTGAGGACGTCTTCCTCGCGCTGCGGGGCCTGCGCACCCTCCCCTTGCGCCTGCGCGAGCACGGCGAGCAGGCGCTCAAACTCGCGCGCTGGTTCCAGGGCCGGCCCGAGGTCGCCCGGGTGCTGCACCCGGCCCTGCCGGAGGATCCCGGCCACGCGATCTGGTCGCGCGACTTCCTCGGCTCGTCCGGCCTGTTCTCGATCATCCTCAAGCCCTGCCCCGAGGCCGCGGTGGCGGCGATGCTCGACGGGCTCGAGCTGTTCGGGATGGGCTTCTCCTGGGGCGGCTTCGAGAGCCTGGTGATCCCGTTCGACTGCGCGCCCTACCGCACCGCCACGCCCTGGGCCCCGGGCGGGCCGGGCCTGCGGTTCCAGGTCGGGCTGGAGGACCTCGACGACCTGACGCGGGACCTGGAGGCCGGGTTCGCGCGGCTGCGGGCGACGTCGTGAGACGTCCCGCCGTCACGGCGCCAGCCACGTCGCTGCCTCGGCCTCCCCGTCCCAGGTGAACAGCGCCCGCCGGTGCCCCTGGCGGGCGAGATACAGGAATTCCAGCCGGGCGGCCGTCAGCACGATCACCCGGAACTCCGGGAACCCCGCCTCCACGGCCTCGTCGTCCCGCGGCTGGATGGTGGCGCCGCCTTCGGCCAGGGGCGTTCCGGGGCCGGGGCTGGTGGCGTAGCAGACCCGGCTCATCGGCCGCGACGCCGCCCAGGCGGCGCGGGCGACCGCGTCCTGCCCGTGCAGGCGGGCCGTGCCCTCGATCCGCACCTGGAGCTTGGCCTTGGGATCGTAGGCGTGAAGGGCCGCCCGGGGATCGGCGGCGATCTCGGCCGCCTTGCCGGAGCGGGCGTCGCAATGGACCCGCAAGGTGCGAAGCGTCCGGTCGACCCCGCGCAGGACCACCGTGCGCAGGCGCGGGGCGCCGTCGCGGCCGATCGTGGCGAGGGCCGGGGTGTGGAAGCCGCTCTGGTGCGCCGCC
This sequence comes from Methylobacterium platani, assembly GCF_001653715.1. Classification (GTDB taxonomy): domain Bacteria; phylum Pseudomonadota; class Alphaproteobacteria; order Rhizobiales; family Beijerinckiaceae; genus Methylobacterium; species Methylobacterium platani. Next base: position 47,672 of record NZ_LWHQ01000029.1, on the reverse strand, counting down.
CCCTCCTCCAGCCGGCGCCAGGTCTCGTCGAGGCAGCCGGCGAGGTCGTCGTAGAACGGCGGCGGCTCGGTCATGCGCGGTTCGACTCTCCGGTTCGTTCACCAATCTAGGTCACGATCCGGGGAACCGGGATGCCCCGGCGAAGCTTGTCCGTACGACCGTTCCTGCCGAGGTTCTCGACCCATGACGCTCCGCGCGACGCTGGCCTGGCTGCCCCTGGCCGCCGCCCTCACGGCCCTGCCGGCGATGGCCGCCGACCTGCCGGCCGGGTACGCGGCCCGCGGCGCGGCCGGGTTCTCCGCCGGCTGGGGCGCGCCGCCGCCCCCGCCGCCGCCCGTCGCGGTCGAGGCCGAGGTCCAGGCGGACGTCATCGTGGCCGAGCCCCCGCCGCACCGGCTCCTCGGCTTCGGCTACGCGCCGGTCCTGCCCTATTACGGCGTCTCGACCGGGCCCTACGGCTACCCGCCGCGGCGCGAGCCCGGCATCGGCGTCGGGCTGTTCTGACCGTCGCGGGCCGCGAGACGCGCGGCCACCAGCGCCTGCATGGCGAAGAGGTGGCGATCGCGGATGCCCATCGCCTCGCAGGCCGCCACCGTGTTGAGCAGGTACTCGGCGCTCGGGCCGGTGGGGCCGCAGGCCGCGGCGATGCGCGCGGCGATCGCCTCGTCCGACAGCCGCCCGGCGTAGCGGGCGCCGGCCCGGTCGGCCACGAAGGCGAGGACCGGGACCGGGCCGTCCGCCGTCTCGGCAGGGAGCCAGCGCGCGGCGTAGCCGCGCCCGCGCATCTCGCGCCGCCAGACCGGCCGGACCGCCTCCCGCACGTCCTCGCCGGCGATGCGGTAGGCCAGCCCCCGGCACTGCCCGCCCCGGTCGAGGGCGAGCATCACGCCCGGGCAGTCCGGCGTGCCGCGAAAGCCCGGCTGCCACAGGCAGAAGCGGCGGTGCCAGCCCCGCACCCGGGCCTCGCGCCGCTCGGCGAAGGGGAATTCCGGCCGCCACATCAGGGCGCCGTAGGCGAACAGCCACAGGGCCTGCGCGCCGCCGGGCTGCGCCGCCAAGGCCGCGTCGAGGCGCGCATCGGCCTCCGCCTCGCCCATCAGCGCCATGCCGTAGCCCGGGCCGCGCCCGTCGGCGGTCACGGGGTGCGGATGGGCCCGGGCGATCAGCGCGGCGTCGAGCGTGAGGGAGCGTTTGGGCATCGCAACCGTTAGTCCGGTGGGGTGCGGCAGCGCGGCCGGGGATGCGATCGGGACCGATCGGGTTTCCCGCCGCGCCTGCCGCCCCATGTTAGTGCCGTGCTAAGCGGTACAGGTCCAGGTTGTCCGGGAATGGAGGGCGCGTCATGGCCATCACGGGTCGCTTCAATTTCCGCAAGACCCTCACCGGCAAGCTCGTCCTGCAGGTCGAGACCGCGCGCCGCGCCTGGTGGCCCTTCGCCCGGGCGGCCTCGCCGGGCCATGTCTGGCGCGACGCCACGCCGAAGGACCTGACCGCGGTGGAGCTGCAGCCGCTGCTGAACCTGCGCCGCAATCCCGGCTACATGCCGCGCAACCCCGTGATCTTCATGATGGGCCGGGACCAGAAGGGCGAGGCTCCCTCCGCCGAGGTGGTAACGCTCGCCGCCCACCGCGCCGCCGGCCAGCAGCAGGCGGGGTGAGCGGCTATCGGGACGACGGCACCGCTCGCGCCCGGCTGCGTTGTCCCGGTCCAAGGGGTACAACCCTGCCGAACGGGAGAGCGCAGCATGGGCATGACCTCGGTGAACCAGGCCGTGATCGAGGCGCTGTCGGAGCAGATCGTCGCGACCTATTGCGACGCCGCCGGGCCCGCGGAGGGCCGGGCCCGCGCCCGGCTGATGGACGAGATCATGCACGCCATCGAGGAGCCGGTGGGCACCCGCACCCTGGCCGAGCAGGGACCCGAGCGGGTCAACGCCGTGCTGGCCGACTGGGAGGCGCAGGAGGGCCGCAGCTTCGGCCTGCGGCTGATCGAGATCGATCCCGGCCGCACCGTCGTGACGATGGCGTAGCGCCATCGTGCGATGGCATAGCGCCATCGCGCGATGGCGTAAGGGCCGTCACGACCGGCCGAGCTCGACCAGGAGGTCGGCGAGCGGGCCCGGCGCGCTCACCATCGCGTCGTGGCCGGTGGCGAGGTCGCGCCAGCCCCAGCCGGGCTGGCGCCGCACCCACGCCTTGACGCCGTCGAGGGTGGCGTAGGACGGCGCGGTGCAGTCGACGTAGGTGCGCGGCAGACCGTTGCCGACCGGGCCGCGGATCGGCAGCGGGCTCTCGTAGGTGCTCAGGGGATGCGGGGTCAGGCGGCGCTCGACCCAGGCGGCGTCCGCCGGATCGAGCACCCCGAAGGCCGCGGCCGGCGGCGGCGGCAGGCTCAAGGACCGGCTCGATTCCGCGGCGGCGCGGCGGCGGGCCGCCACCACCGCGGGCGGCAGCCCGTCGAACGGCGCGCGGCCGGGCTCCGCGATCAGCGCGTCGAGATAGACGAGGTGGGCCAGCCGCTCGGGCATCGCCTCGGCGACGCCGCTGATGGCGAGCCCCCCGAAGGAATGCCCGACGAGGACGACCTCCGTCAGCTCCTCCGCGGCGATCACCCCGGCGACGTCGCGCACGAAGGTGTCGAGGGTGAGGGTGGCGGAGAGGAGATGCGCCCGCTCGCCGAGGCCGGTGCAGGTCGGGGTGAAGACCCGGTGGCCCTGCGCCCGCAGGCGGTCGGCGACCCGGACCCAGCACCAGCCGCCGTGCCAGGCGCCGTGCACCAGCACGAAGGTCAGCCCGTCGCTCATTCACGCCCCTCCCGTCCGATCCGGGGGAGCCAAGCGCGAACGGCCCCGGCGCGCAAGAGGCCGGCGTGCAAGAGGCCGGCGTGCAAGAGGCCTCAGTCCCCGGCCTCGTCCCGGTCGTGGCGGTTCGCGTCGAAGCCGGCGATCATCCGTTCGAGGGACTGGAAGCTGCGCACCGCCTCCTGGGTGCGGCCGGCGGCGCACTTGCCCTCCGCGGAGCGGTACCACAGCAGCATGCTGTTGAAGGCGTGCTGGTGGGCCGGCGCCGCGACGCGGGCGCGCCGCTCGGTCTCGGCGTCGAACCAGACCCGGACCGCGTGGCCGGCATTGGTGCAGACGTCGGCCGAGGGCGGCAGGGCGGCGCGGGAGACGGTCGGATCGCACAGCACGGCGAACCAGATCGCTCCGGCGGCGAGGCCGGAGGCGCCGATCATGCCGGCGGCGCCGCGCAGGCGCCGGCCCCAGTCCGGCCTGGCCGGCTCGGAGGCCGGCAGGACCTCGACCGTCTCGGGGTGGCAATGGGTGTAGTGCACCGAACCGTCGGTGTGATGATGGGGCCACGGATGCGTCATCGAGCACCCCCTCGGGTCAGGGTGGGACTCCGGAGCCTCGCGCGGGCGATCTTAAGGTGCCGGGTCGTCGGGGAGGGTCGCGGCAGGACCACAGGAGCCGCGGCCGATCGCCGAACGCTCTGCGGCGGCATCGGAACCTCGCGAAGTGGCAGCAAGGTAGGCGCAAGGCCTCCGCCCCCGGCGTGCTCCAGCGCACATTCCGCGCGCAGACGCTGGCGATTTTCCGGTCGGCATGCTCTGCCTGTCGGCAGGAAGCGCGGCCGAAGGGGCGCGCGGCCGAAAGGGGCGCGACGACGCCCGCGAACGGGAGGATCTGCGATGCGCTGGCGCGACGCGACGGCCGCTCTCTGTCTCGGGCTCCTCTGGGCCGTGCCGGCCAGAGCGCAGGACATTCGGGCGCAGGACATTCGGGCGCAGGAGCCGCGCCGCTGGGCGACCGCCTGGGCCGGCTCGGTCCAGGGCCCCTACCCGGTCGGCAACCCCTCGGCCCAGCCCGACCAGAGCTTCGCGTTCCCCGACCCCGCCGAGGGTGCCCGCGACCAGACCCTGCGCCTGGTGCTGCGGCCGGACGTGTGGGGCCGCGAGGCCCGGTTGCGGATCTCCAACGCCTTCGGCACCCGGCCTCTCACTCTCGACGGCGTCCATGCCGGGCTGCAGCTCGGCGCCGCCGCCCTGGTGCCGGGGACGAACCGCCCGGTGCGGTTCTCCGGGAAGGACCGGATCACGGTCCCGCCCGGGGGCGAGGCTTGGTCCGACCCGGTCGCCCTGCCCTTCGCGGCCGATCCCGATTTGCCGCTGCTCGCCGGGCGCAAGCTCGCGGTCTCGCTCCACGTGGTCGGCGCGAGCGGGCCGATGACCTGGCACGCCAAGGCGCTGCAGACCTCCTACGCCACGGCGCCCGGTGCCGGCGCCCGCGGGGCGGACGAGGGCGAGGCGGCCTTCCTGTTCTCCACCGCCTCGTGGTTCTTCCTCGACGCGCTCGACATGTCGGTGAGCGTGCCCACCCCGGTCGTGGTCGCCTTCGGCGATTCGATCACCGACGGCACCGCCTCGACGATGAACGGCGACGACCGCTGGCCCGACGTGCTGTCGCGCCGCCTGCACGCGCAGCTCGGCAACCGGGTCGCGGTGGTCAATGCCGGCATCGGCGGCAACCAGGTGGTCGGCCCGGCTTCGTACGATGCGCAGAAGCCGTTTCCGGGCGGGCCCTCGGCGTTGTCCCGGCTCGACCGCGACGTGATCGGGCTGTCGGGCGTGGCGAGCGTGATCTGGCTCGAGGGCATCAACGATTTCAGCCGCAACGGCGAGGCCTCGCTCGAGGCCGTCGAAGCCGGGATGCGCGAGGGCGTCGCCCGCCTGCGCGCCGGCATCCCCGGAGTGCGGGTGATCGGCGCCACCCTGACCTCGGCCAAGGGCAGCTCCAGCCCCGCCCACGGCCATCCGGAGCAGGACGAGAAGCGCCGCGGGCTCAACGCCTTCATCCGGGAGTCCGGCGTGTTCGACGGCGTGGTGGATTTCGACGCCGCCACCCTCGATCCGGCGACCGGCGGTTTGCGCCCCGAGATGGTTCCGGAGAGCACCACCGGCGGCAAGGGCGACCGCCTGCACCCGAACCGGGCGGGCTACGTCGCGATGGGGAGCGGGATCGATCTCGGGGTGGTGCTGAAGGGGCGGTAGAGGATTGACGATTGATAAGGCTGCTAAAGCGTATAAAATTAAAAATCTAGAAATTTAATCTTATTAAATTAACACATATATAAATTTATTACATATTATTATTTTTTATTATTATACTAAGAATTTATTTCATTCAATAAGACCAGGGTATGCGTTTTAACAGTCTTGTCGGTTGCATATGTCGTTATTTTTTCCTCTATTATTGTCGCGTTATAGGCGTGATTAACCTGAACAACTCTATCTCTGCTGAATGAATCAGACAATTTTCCTCGATAATCCTCTCCGTTCGGAACCACTAGATGGAAATTCCCAGCTTTCACATCTATACCGACGAGGGTTCCTCTAGCTGTAACGGTTTCGCGAGAGACATCGGAGGTTGCCTCTATAATATTGGATATCTTCTCCATTCTTTGTTTGTCAATAAATTGTCCTAACTGGCGGCCATCTGACCGGTTCCAGCGAACATCAGCATCAAACCCACCGCGAACATTCGCCTTCGACCAGTCGAGAAGCCGTTTTACAACAGCATTTCCAAGTTTGTTTGCTACTTCCTTAACTGATGCGGCGCTATTTACTTCAACGACATCAAACAATTCTTCAATTGAGCTATCCAAATTGCGCGAAAAAAGATCTCGTTTCGTCGGGGCCATTAGTACTACGCCCAGGGATCCACTATATGTATATCCAAGTTCTAGCAAGCTTTCCGTCAGGGACTCGGTGCCAAATGTAGCTTTCGACTTAGGGTGCGTTTTTTTTGAGTCATAAATCTGCGTGAAAAGATACTGAAATCCTAGCATTGATTCGGAAACATAAGCAAGTCCGTACTGGTTTCCTTCAGCTCGGACTAAGCGATAGTTGCATATTTCGACATTAGACTCTTCGGCGGCCTCAAGCAGTCGAGCGCGAAGCTGATTTGCAAGTTTTTGCTTTGCTGCTAGGTTTATGCGCAAGGCTTTGCTTTCTGGCTCACGCATAGAAGCCAGTTCGAGCCTTGCAACCGAGGCAAAGGCGCGCCTTGCCTCTTCAGCGACGGATGCGTAATCCGACATCTGTTTCACCCAACCTAAGGACAGCGACCCCCTTTAACCATGCACCATCATGTTGTCTGCCATACTGTTCACTCCACAGCATCTCATTCCCATCAGCGCGAAATGAAGAATGGCCGATGGGGAATACAGTTTCTACGAAACCGTCAACGCCGTCAATAAAAATATTCATGTCGTCGTTGACAGCATCTACAAGCAACTCTTGCTCAACCGTAAGCAATTCGGTGACGTCAGGGTCTAAGATAATGGCAACATCAACATCTTTGGGGTCGGGCTTGCTAGTTAGAAAGCTGCCGTTAATTAGCATCTCACAACGAATGCCTGCAGCATCAAAGCATTTCACAAATATGCATAGTTGCTGAAATAGCCGCCGCCGCATCTCAGGGGCGGCAAATGGTAACACGCATATGCGCTCAAGCGCCGACAGCGTCATAAAATGCCGCCCCGGCGCTAGCAACGGTGGTTCATCGTACTTGAACGCCCCCATGGCCTGCATCGTAGCGAAATGCTGGCTTGCCGCAATGGCTAAGCTTGTTCGCTGAGCAAAAGGGCTGACCACTCAGTTCCCAATGGTCGCTACGTGAGATGCGATGCTCGCCAAGAAGCAACTATGTCGGCGTCTTGGATTGCAGAGAAGATTTTTGTCGGTGTTCATAGATGTCTTCAGCTATAATGTCAGACATAAGCTGACGTTTTAGCTCTTCCCAAGGGGAATTATACCTGCACGGCGGCGTACATTGGTTGCATGATATTTTTATTTGTGTTTCGCTCATGCCCCTGGCTTCCGGGCTCCGCCGTGCGGTCCCGGAATGACGCGGAGTGTGGGTGTCTGTCGGACAAATCGAATCGATGGGCCGTCACGCCCGCGCGTACAACCTGTCCGCTCGGCTCTCGAACGCATCGGTGAACTTGCGGAAGGCGCGATCGAACATCTTCCCCATCAGCAGGCCGAGCGCCAGGCTCTTGAACTCGTAGGTGATGAAGAACTCGACCGTGCAGCCGCCGTTCGGGGCCTCGCGAAAGGTCCAGCGGTTCTCGAGGTGCCGGAACGGGCCGTCGATGTACTCGGCGACGATCTTCAGGTTCGGGCGGTCGAGGCGGACCCGGGTGGTGAAGTGCTCCGAGATCGCCTTGTAGCCGACGCCCATGTCGGCAACCAGCGTCTCGGTGCCGTCCTCGCCCTCCTGCCGGCGCAGCACGCGCAGCGAGTCGCAGAGCGGCAGGAATTCGGGGTAGCGCTCGACGTCGGCGACGAGGTCGAACATCTCCGTCGGGCTGTGGCGGACGGTGCGGGTGGTGCGGAAGCTCGGCATCGGGTCAGACGGTCCCCAGCCGGTCGAGCCGGGCCTGCTTGAGCCGGGCGAAATCCTCGCCGGCATGGTGGGAGGAGCGGGTGAGCGGCGTCGCCGAGACGAGCAGGAAGCCCTTGGCGTAGGCCGTGGTCTCGTAGGCCTTGAACGCATCCGGCGTCACGAAGGACAGGACCGGGTGGTGCTTCTTCGTCGGCTGCAGGTACTGGCCGACGGTCAGGAAGTCGACCTCGGCCGAGCGCAGGTCGTCCATCAGCTGGAGCACCTCGTTGCGCTCCTCGCCGAGGCCTACCATGATGCCCGACTTGGTGAAGATGGTGGCGTCGAGCTCCTTGACCCGCTGCAGCAGGCGGATCGAGTGGAAGTAGCGGGCACCGGGGCGCACCGTCAGGTACTTCGACGGCACGGTCTCGAGGTTGTGGTTGAACACGTCGGGGCGGGCCGCGACCACGATCTCCAGGGCGCCGTCCTTGCGCAGGAAGTCGGGGGTCAGGATCTCGACGGTGGTCGAGGGGCTCAGGCGCCGGATCGCGCCGATCACCGCGGCGAAATGCGCCGCACCCCCGTCCTTGAGGTCGTCGCGGTCGACCGAGGTGATGACGACGTGGTGCAGGCCGAGCTTGGCCACGGCCTCCGCCACCCGCTCGGGCTCGGCCGCGTCGAGGGCCTCCGGCATCCCGGTGCGCACGTTGCAGAACGCGCAGGCCCGGGTGCAGGTGTCCCCCATGATCATGAAGGTGGCGTGCTTCTTCTCCCAGCACTCGCCGATATTGGGGCAGCCGGCCTCCTCGCACACCGTCACGAGCTTGTTCTCGCGCACGATGGCCTGGGTCTCGGCCCATTTCGGCGAGCCCGGCGCCTTGACGCGGATCCAGTCCGGCTTGCGCAGGATCGGCTGGTCGGGCCGGTGCGCCTTCTCCGGGTGGCGCGGGCGCTGGTCGTTGCGCAGGAGATCGAGGACGACGGCCATGGGATCCGGGGCGGCAAGGGGTTTCGAGACGAAGAAGCGCCCGCGAACCCCTCGCGGCGCAGAGGTGACTTAAGATGTCCGGGCCGCCGGGGCAAATGGGGCGTGACGCGCCGCCGCGCGGCGCGCCATGCATTCGGGCCCTGGCCGGCCGGCGACGGCGCCCGGTCGGGCCTGCCGTCGCGCGCGCCGCGACGGCGCGTCAGTAGCGCCGCTCGCCCCGCACCGCCCGCACCACCGCGATGATGATGACCGCGCCCACCGTGGCGGAGATCAGGTTGCGCCAGAACCCGAAGATCGGGATGTGGAGCTGGGCCGCCAGGAAGTTGCCGACCACGCCGCCGATGATGCCGAGCACGATGTTGCCGAGGAGGCCCATGCTCGAGTTCATGAAGCGCTCGGCCAGCCAGCCCGCCAGCGCGCCGATGACGATGGCCATGAGGAGGCCGACGCCCGGCTGACCGAGCGCTCCGTACACGTGACCGTCCATGCTGTTCCCCTGTCCCGCCGCCGCTCGCGGCCGAAACCCCCAGATAGGGGCGGCACGGCCGCGTTGCACCATGCGGCCGCGCTTCGGGCGGCGGAAACGTGACGATGGGGAACCTTCGCCGGGAACCTTGGCGGTTCGGGCCCGTTCTGCGCACGGCCCGCGCCGCCCCACGGGCGCGGGTCCCCTCGGAGAGTTCGATCCCATGACGCTGAAGACCGCCTTCGCGACCGCCGCCCTCGTGCTGGCGTCCCTGCCCGCCCTGGCCCAGACCGCGACGCAGCAGGACGCGACCGGCGCGATGACCACCCAGCAGGTCAAGACCGCGACGGTGCAGTTCATCACCCTCCAGCCCACGGCGGCGGTGACCTCGCGCATCCTCGGCACCAAGGTGACCAACGCCCAGAACGAGTCCATCGGCGACATCGCCGACCTCGTGATCGTCGACGGCAAGACCGTGCAGGCGGTGATCCTCGGCGTCGGCGGCTTCCTCGGCATCGGCGAGCGCTACGTCGCCGTCAATCCCGACAGCGTCGTCCTGACCCGGGACGGCGACAGCTGGAAGGCGACCGTGAACGCCACCAAGGACGAGCTGAACAAGGCCCCGGCCTTCGACTACAAGAAGAAGAGCTGACGATCCCGCGCCCCGGCGAGCCCGGGGCGCCCCTCACGCGCCCTTGTTCCGCCGCTCGCGGAACACCAGGGAGAGGTTGCGCAGGTAGATCACCGTGCCGAGGCTCTGGCCGAGGATGAAGACCGGGTCGCGCCGGTAGAGCGCGTAGCCGAGCAGCACCGCCGAGCCGCCGAGCGACAGGAACCAGAACGAGAGCGGGATCACGCTGCGCCCGGCCCGCTCGCTGGCGATCCACTGGACCAGGAAGCGGGCGGTGAACAGCCCCTGCCCGACGAGGCCGATCAGGAGAACGAGGTCGACCGGGCCGGTGAACAGCGACCAGAAATAGGCGCTGAGCCCGTGCATGATGTCGGCGACCATCGGGCTACTCCGCCTTGCTCTGCTCGACTTGCTGGCCCTGCACGACTTGCCCGCCCTGCTCGACATGCGGCACCCGGCGCCGGCGGCGGATCAGCCACCACACCCCGGCGAGGTCGAGGATGCCGACCCAGAGCCGGTCGAACAGGCCGTAATTCGAGTGCCCGGTGAGCCGCGGCCGGTCGACCACGTCGCCGTGGACGACGGAAAACCCCTCGCGGGCGACGAGGGCCGGCATGAAGCGGTGCAGCGCGTCGAAATACGGCAGCCGCAGGTACACCGCCCGGCGGAAGACCTTGAGGCCGCAGCCGGTATCCCGGGTGGCGTCCTTCAGGATGCGGCCCCGCACCCCGTTGGCGATGCGCGACTGGATCATCTTGCCCCGGCCGTCCTTGCGGCCGACCCGCTGCCCCTGCGCCAGCCCCGCCCCCGGGCCGGCGGCGACGAGGGCCGCGGCCAGCGCCGGGATGAAGGCCGGGTCGTTCTGGCCGTCGCCGTCCAGCGTCGCGACCAGTTCGCCGCGGGCCGCCAGCACCCCGCTGCGCACCGCCGCGCTCTGGCCGCAGCTCTCGCGGTGGCGCAGCACCCGCAATTCCGGATGGCGCGCCCGCGCGTCGGCCAGCACCGCCGGGGTGGCGTCGGTCGAGCCGTCGTCGACGTAGACGATCTCGAACGGGTGCAGGGGGGCGCAGGCCGCCGCGATCTCGGCCAGCAGGGGCGCGATGTTGCCGGCCTCGTTCTTCACCGGCACCACGACGCTGAGGCGGATCGCCTCCCGGTCCGCTGTCACGTGCGCGCTCTCATGCTGGGTCTGGGTCACGGCATCACCGCATAGGCCGACAGGCCGACCGGCTTGCCGCCGTTGATGTTGAAGCCGGTCACGCGGCCGACCGGCCGCGGGGCTGCGCCGGCCTCGGCGTCCGCGAAGGCCTTGGCGAAGCGGTCCTCGACGTAGACGAGGCGGCAGCCGCCCGCCGTGAGGAAGGCGGCGGCCTCCTCGGCCGAATCGAGCATCGCGAGGTCGGTACCGATCAGGAAGACCAGGCTCGGCTCGCGGTAGCCGAGCGTCGCGACCTTGGGGCTCGGGCAGGGCAGCGCGTCGCGGACGGCCGCGAGGCGGGGCGAGACCTTGAGGGCGGCGAGCGCCGGCTGGGTCAGCCCGAACACCGCCGGCCCGAGCAGCCCGCCGGCGAGCACCGCGACCGCGAGCGCCCGCTCAGGCCAGCCGTCGACGAAGGCGCGCCAGGCCAGGAACGCCACCGCGCTCGCGGCGAGCAGCAGCGGCAGCCCCGCCCACGGGATCACCCCGTCGAGGCGCCAGGCGGCGACGCAGAGACCCACCGTCAGGCCGGCGGGGATGAACGGTACCAGCAAGGCGACCCAGCGCGCGCCGGGCCGGTCGCGATGGACCGCGCCGCGGGCGACCGCCATGACGGCGAGGATCGCCAGGGCCGAGCACAGCGGCAGCACGTAATGCGGGAGCTTCGTCGGCACCGCCTCGAAGACCAGCCAGGACGGCAGCACCCAGGCGACCAGGAAGGCGACCCGGTCGTCGCGGCGGTTCGTCCAGGCGAAGGGGATCGCCATGGCGGCGAAGGCGGCGGCCGGCCAGAAGGTCGCGAAGATCACGAGCAGGTAGGTGCCGGGCGGCGCCCAGTGCTGGGTCTGGGCGGTGCCGACCTTGCCGAGCATGTCGTGGCCGACCGCCTCGCCGTAGAAGGCGCCGCCGCTCTTGAGCGTGATGGCGACGAACCACGGCGCCACGAGGGCGAGCACCAGGACGAGGCCGAGGCCCGGCCGCAGGCGCCGCAGCCAGGCGCCGGAGCGCACCGAGACCGACAGGCACAGGGCCGCGAGGCCGGCGAACATCGGCACCATCGGGCCCTTGACCAGGATGCCGAGCGCCACCGCGAGCCAGAAGGTCAGGACCGTCGGGGCAGGCAGGCGGGTCGTCGCGGCCCGCGTGAGCCACGCCCGGGCGAGCCCCCCCATGGCGGCGACCGCGCAGGCGGTGAGCAGCGCGTCGGTCTTGGCGAGGCGCGCCTCGGCCGACAGCATCACGCTCGCGCCCACCAGGGCGGCGGCGAGGAAGGCCCCGCGCCGCGGCAGGAAGGCGAGCGCGGCCCAGTAGCTCAGCAGCACCGTGGCGACGGCGCCGAGGAGCGAGGGGATGCGGTAGAGCCAGATGGCGGTGCGGGCGCCCGGCACGCCGAGGGCCTCGCCGGCTGCGACGACCGCGCTCTGGGCCCAGTAGATGCCGACCGGCTTCTTGTGCCGGGCCTCGCCCTGGAAGCGGATGTCGACGAACTCGCCCGATTCGAGCATCTGCTTCGAGGCCTGGGCGAAGCGCGGCTCGTCCCGGTCCATCGGCTGGAGCGAGGCGAAGCCCGGCAGGAAGCAGACCAGCGACAGGACGACGAGCAGCGCGCAGGCCGCGCCGTGGCTGCGCGCCCCGAGATCGAGGAGACGCTCCGCGAGGGACGCCAGGGAGGCGGCGCGGCCGGGGCGGCGCCCGGCGGCAAGGCTCGTCAATGCACTGCTCCGAACCGGGAAAACCGACGCCCGCGGCGGGCGCCCGTGTCGGTGATCCGGGTCGGAAAGTCAATTTTCGCCGGGTCGGGGCAGGGCCGCGGCGGATGCCTCTGCGGGCAGGCTCGCCGATCGCGTGGCCCGGCGCCGGGATCTGGCGTCCCGATCGGCGACATGGTAGGTTTGCCGCCATTGTGGTTGGGGTACGCAGTGGCCGACGGATCGAACCCAAACACCAAAAATACAGTCAACGTGCAGGCCGAACTGCCGAAATCGACGTTCGACGCCCTCAAGGAACTGGCCGAGAGGCGCGGCGTCGACGCGAACACCGTCCTGCAGCAGGCGATCGAGACGGAGAAGTTGCTGTCCGATCATGTCGGCGTCGATGACAAGGTTCTCATCGAGCGTCCCAACAAGACCTATGCGCGGGTCATCTTCAGTAAATAATTCATCGACAGTCTGATTTTTTTAGAATCGCGACATTCTTTCATCGATCGGGCTCCGCCATGGCTGACAATACCGGGCAGGGCGATCCGCCCATCAGCCTCAAGTCCATCGGCGGCGCATTGAAGAAGTTCGGTCAGGCCGCCGTCGCGGCCGGTGCCCAGACCACCGATGCCATCTCATCCGCTCGGTCGCCGGCCATCGGCACCGCGATCTCGGTTCAGGAAAATTACAATCCCGGCCGCGACCAGGAGAGGGCCCGGGTCCGGATCGCGTACATCCTGCTCGCGATGCTCGGCCTCGCCGTGTGCTGCATCCTGGCGGTCGGCTCCTACCTCGCGCTGACCTGCTATGCGGGCAGGACCTGCGGCGAGGCCAAGGAGGCGTTCGCGTTGTTGGGCTCCACGGTCGGCCTGATCTTCACCCCGATCGTCGGCCTGGTCGGTTCGGCGATCGGCTTCTATCTCGGCTCGAAGAGCGCGGGCGGCTGAAAAATCCCTCACGCCATCTCGAACAGGAACCCGTCCCGGGCGGGAATCGGCACCGACAGGCTCACCCCGCGCGAGGCCCGGGACAGGCGCCAGGGGCGCTCGCGGCCGGCGCGGACCGCCTCGGAGGGGCGCAGGGAGCGGGTGGCGCCGTCCTCGCCGACCTCGTCGATGGTGAGGAAGCCGTAGACCAGCAGGCGCGAGGCCAGCAGCTTGGTCTCGCGGTCGCCGGCCGCCACCGGCAGGGTGCCGGCCTCGTAGACCGTGTCCATCAGGCTGCGCTGGTCGCGCCGGGCGGCGGCGACCCGGGGGCTCGGCGCGAGCTCGTGATCCACCGGCGCGGCCCGCTCCTTGCGCCGGAACGCCACGACCGTTCCGCTCTCGCCCGACAGGTTACGCATACGCCCGATACCCTTACGCCACATCCGGCGCCGGCTGCCTGAGGGCAGCGCGGCGATGCGCAGGATTCGATGAATCGGCTTAACGCCCGATTGACCCTGTGGCGGCGTGCCCCGTGCCGGATCGGTGCACGGCGCCTCCCTCGCCCGCGGCGGCGCCGGCGTGTATGAGCCCGGCGTCCCGGCCCGCCCGCCAGACACGCCCCGCCAGACATGCCCCGCAAGGATTCCCGCATGACCGATCCGGCCCCGTCCCGCCCGGCGCCCGCCCTGGCGGTGGAGGACCTGGCGTGCCGCTTCGGCCGGGTGCAGGCCCTCGCGGGGGTCTCGCTCGCCGTGCGGCCGGGCGAGGTGATGGCGCTGCTCGGCGATTCGGGCTGCGGCAAGAGCACCCTGCTCCGGGTGGTGGCCGGGCTCGAGGCGCCGGATTCCGGCACCGTCCGGCTCGACGGGCGCCTCGTCGCCGGCGGGGGCGCGCGGGTGCCGCCGGAGGCCCGCGGCGTCGGGCTGATGTTCCAGGACTACGCGCTCTTCCCCCATCTCACGGTGCGCGAGAACATCCGCTTCGGGCTCAAGGGCCAGCCGCAAGCGGTCCGCGAGGCGGCCGACGACCTCCTCGCACAGGTCGGCCTCGCCTCTCACGCGGAGTCCTATCCCCAGACCCTGTCGGGGGGCGAGCAGCAGCGCGTGGCGCTGGTGCGGGCCCTCGCCCCGGGGCCGCGGCTCCTGCTCCTCGACGAGCCGTTCTCCAACCTCGACCGGCGGATGCGCGACCGGGTGCGCGAGGACACCGTGGCGCTCCTGCGCCGCACCGGCACCACCGCCCTGATGGTGACGCACGACCCCGAGGAGGCCCTGGCGGTGGCGACCCGCATCGCGCTGATGCGCCGCGGCCGCATCGTCCAGGTCGCCACCGGCGAGGCCCTGTACCGCCGCCCCGAGAGCCTGTTCGCCGCCCGCTTCCTCGCCGACGCTGTCGAGATCCCGGCCCGGGTCGCGGCCGGCCGGGCCGACACGCCCCTCGGGACCGTGCCCGCCCCGCACCTGCCCGAGGGCGCGGCGGTCCGGGTCTGCCTGCGCCCCGAGGCGCTCGCCGTCTGCGCCCCCGGCCGGGGCCTCGCCGCGCAGGTCCTGCGCCGCACCTTCCTGGGGGCGGCGAGCGTGCTGCATCTCCGGCTGCCGGGCATCGAGGGACCCTTGCGCGCCCGCCTGCCGGATCCGGGCGCCTACGGGCCCGGCGACGCCGTCGGGGTGACGCTGGTGCCGGAGGCGGTGCTGGTCCTGCCCGACGAGGAGGCGGCCTGATCCGCGGACTTGCACAGTTTTACATTGAAACGACTAAAATCTATCGCGCTTGCTTTTGTTTCGGGATTGCTTCTCAAGGAGGCGCCACCTTCGGGAGACGCCCCTTGTCCCTGTCACGCACCGCGCTCGCGTTCCTCGGTCTCGTCACGCTCGTCGCCCCGGCCCGGGCCGAGGGTGAAGTGAACCTCTACACCACTCGCGAGCCCGGCCTGATCCGCCCGCTCCTCGACGCCTTCACGACGGCGAGCGGCGTCAAGGTCAACACGGTGTTCGTCGACAAGGGGCTGGCCGAGCGGATCGCCGCCGAGGGCGCCCGTTCCGCCGCCGACGTCGCGATGACGGTCGACATCGGCAACCTGATCGAGCTCGTCGACCGCGACCTCGCCCAGCCGGTGCGCTCCCCCGCCCTCGAGGCGGCGATCCCCGCCAGCCTGCGCGATCCGGAAGGCCGCTGGTTTGCCCTCTCGACCCGCGCCCGGGTGGCCTACGCCGATCCCGACCTGCGCGACCTCGCCGGGCTGACCTACGAGGACCTCGCCGACCCGAAATGGAAGGGCAAGGTCTGCCTGCGCTCGGGCCAGCATCCCTACAACACGGCGCTGATCGCCGCCTACCTCGTCAAGCACGGCGAGGCGAAGACCGAGGCCTGGCTGCGGGGCGTCAAGGACAACCTCGCCCGCAAGGCCGCCGGCGGCGACCGCGACGTCGCCCGCGACATCGTCGCCGACCTCTGCGACGTGGGCCTGGGCAATTCCTACTATGTCGGCCTGATGCGCAGCGGCCGCGGCGGCCCCGAGCAGAAGAAGTGGGGCGAGGGCATCCAGGTGGTGCTGCCGACGTTCCAGGGCGGCGGCACCCACATCAACGTCTCGGGCGCCGTGGTGGCGAAGAACGCCCCGAACCGCGACAACGCCGTCAAGCTGCTCGAGTACCTCGCCTCCGACGAGGCGCAGGGCCTCTACGCCAAGGCCGATTACGAGTACCCGGTGAAGCCCGGCGTCGCCGCCGACCCGCTGCTCGCGGCGCTCGGCCCGCTCACGGTCGACACCACCCCGCTGGTCGAGATCGCCCGCAACCGCAAGGCGGCGAGCCTGCTCGTCGACAAGGTCGGGTTCGACCGGTAAGGCCCCCGGCCCCGCGGCCGTCCCCCGACCCAGAGACCGGAGCGAGCGACCGCCGTGGAGGGAGGAGCCTTCGTGCCGTCGGGCCCGCCCGCGCGCCGGGCGGCGACGCCGCGTCCGGCATCCGGCGCGGGCGCGCGGCGCCCCTGGTCCTTCGCCCGGCCCTCCGCCTGGACGCTCGCCGCCGGCCTCGTCGCCCTCCTGGTCCTCGCCCCGGTCGCGGCGCTCGCGGTCGAGGCGCTGCAGGGCTCGGGGGGGCTCTGGCCCCACCTCCTCGCCCACGTCCTGCCGCCGGCCCTCGCCGAGACCGGCCTGCTGCTCGCCGGGGTCGGCGCCCTCGTCGTCCTCATCGGCACCGGGGCGGCCTGGCTCGTCGCGGCCTACGAGTTCCCGGGCCGGCGCCTGCTCGACTGGGCGCTGCTGCTGCCGCTCGCCGTCCCCACCTATATCGCGGCCTACGCCTATCTCGACCTGCTGCACCCGGTCGGCCCGGTCCAGAGCGCGATCCGCGCGGTGCTCGGCTATGCCCGCCCGCGCGACCTGATCCTGCCGGACCTGCGCTCGCTGCCTGGCTGCATCCTGCTCCTCGGCTTCGTGCTCTACCCCTACGTCTACCTGCCGACCCGGGCGCTGTTCCTGATGCAGTCGGCGACGCTGGTCGAGGCCGGGCGCAGCCTCGGGGCCGGGCCGGGGGCGGTGTTCCGCCGGGTCGCCCTGCCGCTCGCCCGCCCGGCCATCGCGCTCGGCGCCAGCCTGGCGCTGCTGGAGGCGCTCAACGACATCGGGGCGGCGGAATTCCTCGGGGTGCGCACCCTCACGGTCTCGATCTACGACACCTGGGTCAACCGCTCCGACCTGCCGGGCGCGGCCGGCCTGGCGCTGGTCATGCTGGCCGCCTGCCTCGGCCTGATCGCGGTCGAGCGCCGGGCCCGGCGCGGGCGCGGCTATGCCGGGGCGGCGCAGCGCCCGCGGCGGATGACGCGCGCGGTCCTCGCCGGGCCGGCGGCGCTCGCGGCCCTGGGCCTCGGCCTGGTGCCGGTCGCCCTCGGCTTCCTGGCGCCGGCGAGCTACCTCGCGGTCGAGGCGGGCCGGCGCCTGCACCGGGCCGGCCTGTCCGGGGCGATCCTCTCGGAGAGCCTCAACACCCTCGCGTATGCCGGGGTGGCGACGGTGATCGCCACGGTCCTCGGCCTCGTGGTGGCGGCGGGCCCCCGGGTGCTCGGCGGGCGCTGGCGCGGGGTTCTCCTGCGCTGCGCCACCTTCGGCTACGCGGTGCCGGGCGCGATCCTGGCGATCGGCCTGCTGCCGCCGCTCGCCGCCCTCGACGGCCTGCTCGACGCCGCGAGCCGGGCGCTGACGGGGGCCTCCCTCGCCGCGATGGGCCTCGGCACCGGGGCGGCGCTCGTCTACGCCTACGTGGTGCGCTTCCTCGCCGTCACCGCCGGCAGCAGCGAGGCGGGGCTCGCCCGGGTGCCGCGCTCGCTCGGCGACGCCGCCCGGGTGCTGGGCCGCGGCCCGGCCGGCGCCCTGGCGCGGGTCCACCTGCCGCTGACCTGGCCGGCGCTCCTCGGCGGCGCCCTCCTGGTCTTCGTCGACTGCGTCAAGGAACTGCCGGCGACCCTGATCCTGCGCCCGCTCAACGTCGAGACCCTGGCGACCCACCTCTACGGCGAGGCCGCCCGCGGCACCTACGAGGACGGCGCGGTCGCCGCCCTGCTGATCGTCGCGGTCGGGCTCCTGCCGGTGGCCCTGCTGCTGCGGGTCTCGACGCCGAAGGCGTAATACCCCCGCGCTGATCCATCGGCGTGTCGATGCGGGGGCGTCCGGCGCATCGGCGCCGGCGCGGGGACACCGCGATCGCGCGGGCTTGCCCCGCGCCTGCGAACGGGTCCGTTCGCAGGCGCGGCGGTACAAGGCCTTCAGGCCGCCCGGGCCCGCTCCAGGAAGAACCGCAGCATCTCCGCGCTGGCATCGGGGCCGCGCGGCTCGGTGTAGGAGCCGTCCGGGCTGCCGCCCGACCAGGCATGGCCGGCCCCGTGCAGCACCCAGCGTTCCACGATCGCCCGCCCCGCAGCGTCGGCGTGGACGCTGCGGGTATAGGCGATCCCGCCCGGCGCCGCGCCCCGCGTCACCGTCTCGGTCAGGCCGGAGCCCGGCATCGCCTGGGCGGCCGCGTGCGCGCCGTTGAGCGGATGCACGGTCCGGTCGGCGTCGCCGTGGAAGACGATCGTCGGCACGGTGCCGTCCCCGCCCCGCTTCGGGGCGGCCGCGCCCTGGCCCATCGCCGCGAAGGCGGAGGGCAGGTCCCGCGCCGCGCCGCAGGCGAGGCCCGAATGGATGCCGGCCGCCGCGAACACGTCCGGGTAGGTCGCGGCCAGGATCGCCGCCGCCGCGCCGCCGGCCGAGAGCCCGGCGACGTAGACCCGGGCCGGGTCGGCCCCGAACTCCGCCACCACCGCCTGCGCGATCCCGGCGATCAGTGCCGGCTCGCCGGCACCCCGGCCCTGGTCGCCGGGCTGGAACCAGTTCCAGCATTTCTGCGCGTTGGCCGAACGCTCCTGGCGCGGATAGACGACGAGGGCGCCCTCCCGTTCCGCGAGGTCGTTCATCCGCGTGCCCAGGGCGAAGTCGTCGGGATCCTGGGTGCAGCCGTGCAGCATCACCACGACGGGGAGCCGTTCGCCCTGCCGGCCGCTTGGCACATAGACCTTGTAGGTCCGGCTGCCCGCGGCGCTCGCGAAGGTCCGCTCCTCGAACCGGGCGCCCTCCGGCACCGGCACGGGCCGGCGCGGCGTCGGACCGAGGCCCGGAAGGCCCTCGCCCAAACCCTTGCCGAAACCTTGGCCGAGACCCTCGCTCAGGCCGTGCAGGCCCTCGCGGAGCCTCTCGCCCAGGCCGGACCCGGCCTCGCGCAGCGTCTTCAGCGCCCCGGGAAGACCGGAGAGGTCCAGGTCGGGGAAAGCCGGTCGGTCGGCGCCCTTTCCGGAAGTGGCTTGCCCGGAGGTGCCCGTCGCGGCGGCCTCCGCCGGCGCCGTCCAGGCCCCGTCGGGTTCGGTGGGCGCCACGAGGTCGATGGCCGGCTCCGGGCTGCGCGGCGACGGAGCCGCCGGGGCCGATGCGGGTTCGGTCGCCGCGGCGCGGTCTGCGGGCGCCGGGGCGCGGCCCTGGATCAGCGCCACCGCCTCGGCGAGGCGGCCAGCGCGGGTGAGGCGGGTCACCTCGGCCATGTCGGCGAGGGGGCCGCCCTTGGGCATCGTGTCGAACGGGTTCATGGGATCGGCTTTCATGGGGTCGGGTCCTGCGGGAGGGAGCGGTCAGGCGATGCGGTCGGCGAGCGCGGCCTTCACGGCGGCGCCGGCGTGGAAGGCACCGAGCACCTGGATCGACGCGATGGCCGCCCGGGCGAGCTCCGGCGTGACGTCGTCGGCGATGGTGGCGAGCCCGAGGACCTGGATGCGCAGCGGCGTCCCGGCATCCCGCGCCGCCTCGAGCTCGGCCCGGGTGATGTGGGTCAGGCCCAGGCTGAGCTGGCGGCGCGCCACCGACTGGCGCACGGCCTCCTCCTGGCGGTCGAGCTGGTTGCGCACAGCGGTGCGGATGAAGTCGGCGCGGTTGGCGTAGAAGCCGTCCCGCACCATCAGGTCGATGCGGCCGAGATCGACGAAGCCGAGATTGACCGTGACCTTCTCGCTGTCGGGCACCTTCGGCCGCAGCTCGTGAACGGTGTCTGCCATCCGGTTACCATCCTCAGACCATCCAACAGGATGGTATAAGGATGGAGATGGGGTATGCCATGCGCAAGGGCCCCGGGTGCCGGAACGCCGGGGCCGCCGCCCCGTTCAATCCCCGGTGCCCGGCCGGCCCGTCGCGGCCCGGACCGTCCGGAGACCGCCCGGCCTCGACGCATCCGCGTCCCGCGCGTAAGGCTTGCCGCCAGCATGACCACACGACATCCGAGCCCGACGGACAGGGACACGGCGCCCCGCCTCGCGCCGGACGGGCGCGACGACGGGCTCAACCTGGCCGACGGGCTCGCCGCCGCCACCGCCGCGCGGGTGCTGGCGATGCGGCTGGTGATGCTGGGGGTGCTGGGGATCTCGGCCCATCTCAGCGACGGCGTGCTGCATGCCGGCAGCCACTGGTTCATCCTCGGCGGCTACGCGGTGTCCTCGCTCTGGATCGCGCTGACGGCGCGGCGGCGCAACGGCGGGCGGCTGGCCTGGATCGCCACCCTGCTCGATGCGGCCCTGGCCGCCTACATCGTGCTCGAATACATGATGGCCGCGTCCGAGGCCGCCGACGAGCCGGGCACGCTGGCGAGCCGGCTGCCGGCCTTCCTGCTGCTGCTCGAATCCGGCCTGACCCTGCGCCCGCGCCAGACCGCGGTGTTCGCCGCCGTGGTGGCGGGGGTGTGGTCCGGGGCGCTCGGCCTCGGGCTGCTCCATCCCGGGCTCGGCCTGCCGCCGCCGGGGCCGCACGTCTTCGGGCTCCTGTCCTTCGTGGTGGCGAGCGTCTTCGTGATCGAGGGGGTGACGCGCCTGCGCCGCGGGGTCGCCACGATGCTGCGCCTGGAGCACGAGCGCGCCACCCTGGCGCGCTTCGTGCCGGCCGGCATAGACCTGGTGCGGCGCGACGGTGCCACCGCGCTCCAGCCCCGCCACGCCTGCCTGCTCGCCCTCGACATCCGCGGCTTCTCGGCCCTGACCCGGGAGTGGGGCGAGGCCCGGGTGGTCGACTGGCTTTTGGCGGTGCGGGCGCTGGCCCACGCCGCGGTGACGGAGCGCGGCGGCCTCGTCGACAAGTATGTCGGCGACGGGATCCTGGCCCAGTTCGTCGACGGCGCGCCGGCCGGGCAGGCCGCGGCGGCGCTCGCCTGCGTGCGGGAGATCGAGGTCCGGATGCATCGGATGAACGCGGCGCGCCGCCGGGACGGCCTGCCCGCCCTCGCCCTCACCGCCTCGCTGCATGCCGGCGAGGTGCTGGTCGGGGTGCTCGACGACGGCGCGCGGGCCGAGTTCACGGTGCTCGGCCCGGCGATGAACGCGCTTGCCCGGGTCGAGGCCCGGGCCAAGCGCGAGAACCTCTCCCTCGCCGTCTCGAAGCGGGTGATGCGGCTCCTCGGCCCCGCCGCGCCGGCGGGATTCCGGCTGCCGCGCCGCCCCGGCGAGGAGGATTGCCCGGACCTGTTCGGGCTCGATCCCCTGCCCGGGCCCGCCGCCGCGCCCGCCCCCTCGCCCCTGCCGGCCGTCGCGTCGTGAGCGTCTCCTCCATGACCGAGCTTCGCAAGACCGGGTCTCTTCTCTCGGCAGATTCCTCTGCGGCCGGTTCGTCCCGGGCCGGGTTCCGCCTGCCGCCCCGGCCCCTGCGGGCCGACGGGACGCCGCGCCGGGTCGGCGTCGAGATCGAGTTCATCGGCCCCTCGGCCCGGATCGCCGCCGCGGCGCTCGCCGCCGGCCTCGGCGGGCGGGTCGCCGAGGAGGACCCGCACGCCTTCGCGCTCGAAGGCTCGTCCCTCGGTGACGTCCGGGTCGAGCTCGACCTGCGCGCCGCCCATCCGCAGCGGCGGGTTCCGGATCCGGGCGCGATGCCGCCCCGCCTGCCGGTCCGCGCCGCCGGGCGCACGCTGGCGGCGTTGCTCAGCCCGGTTGTGCCGCGCGAGGCGATCACCGGCCCCCTCGCCTTCGACCGCCTGCCCGAGGTCGACCGCCTCGCCGCCTTGCTGCACGGCGCCGGCGGGCGCGGCCGCGGCGCGGTGCTGCTCGGTTCGCTCGGCCTGCACTTCAACGTCGAGCCGCCGGACCTCGAGGCCGGCACGATCGCGGGCCTGCTCAAGGCCTATCTCCGCTCCGAGCCGGCCTTGCGCCGGGCGACCGCCGCCGGCGGCTTCCTCGCCGCCCGCGGCCTGCCGCCGCCCTTCCCCGCGGCCTACGTCGCCAAGGTGCTCGACGAGGCCTACCGCCCCGACCTCGACGCGCTGGCCCGCGACTACCTCGCCGCCAACCCGACCCGCCACCGCGGCCTCGACCTGCTGCCGCTCCTGGCGCATCGCGACGAGGCCGGCGTGCGGGCGGCCCTGCCGCCCGACGAGAAGGTGAGCCCGCGGCCGGTGCTGCATTACCGGATGCCGCAGGCGCATGTGGGCCTGCCGGGGTGGAGCCTGGCGCCGGCCTGGAACCTGTGGGTCGGGGTGGAGGAGATGGCGGAGGCGGATGCCGCGGCCGGGGCGCCGCAGGCGGCCGCCGATCCCGCTTGAGCGGAGCGGGACGACCGCTTAAGCTTCGCGGCGATGACCGACCGCCGCTCCCTCGCTGCGACCTTCTGGTGGCGCTTCCTCTGAGGAAGCGGCCGTCGTCGTCCTGTCACGACCGATGCCGCCGTCTGGTGGGCTCGGTCGTTCGTGGTTTCCCGGCACCCCTCAGCGCGGCGGCTTTCCCCCGGAGAGCCCCCCGATGCCGTCCCTCCCCGTCATCCTGACCGGCGACCGCACCACCGGTCCCCTGCATCTCGGCCACTATGCCGGCTCGCTGCGCAACCGCGTGGCGCTGCAGCACGGCCATCGCCAGACTCTGCTGCTGGCCGACGCGCAGGCCCTGACCGACAACGCCCACGATCCGGCCCGCATCGCCCGCAACGTGATCGAGGTCGCGACCGACTACCTGGCGGTCGGCATCGATCCGGCGCTCACCACGATCTGCGTGCAATCCGCCCTGCCGGCGCTCGCCGAGCTGACCCTGCTCTACCTGAACTTCGTCACGGTGGCGCGGCTGGAGCGCAACCCGACGATCAAGGACGAGATCCAGGCCCGCGGCTTCGGCCGCGACATCCCGGCGGGCTTCCTGTGCTACCCCGCCGCCCAGGCCGCCGACATCACGGCGTTCCGGGCGACCCTGGTGCCGGTGGGCGAGGACCAGGCGCCGTTGATCGAGCAGGCCAACGAGATCGTCCGCCGCCTCAACCGTCAGGTGGGATACGACCTCCTGCCCGAGGCGCGGGCGCTGATCCCGGAGGTCGGGCGGCTGCCGGGCGCCGACGGGCGGGCGAAGATGAGCAAGTCCGGCGGCAACGCCCTGCCGCTCTCCGCCCCGGATGCCGAGATCGCCGCGTTCGTGCAGCGGATGTACACCGATCCCGGCCACCTGCGCGCCTCCGATCCGGGCCGGGTCGAGGGCAACGTGGTCTTCACCTATCTCG
Organism: Methylobacterium platani; assembly: GCF_001653715.1. Lineage (GTDB taxonomy): Bacteria > Pseudomonadota > Alphaproteobacteria > Rhizobiales > Beijerinckiaceae > Methylobacterium > Methylobacterium platani. Next base: position 24,346 of record NZ_LWHQ01000029.1, on the reverse strand, counting down.
ACGCCTTCGACCCCGACCCGGAGGCGGTCGCGGCGCTCAAGATCCGTTACCGCCGCGGCGGCCTCGGCGATGCCGCGCTCAAGGAGCGCCTCGCCGGCGTGCTGCGCGACCTCCTCGGGCCGATCCGCGAGCGCCGGGCCGGGATCGCCCGCGACCCGGACGCCGTCAGGGACGTGCTGCGCACCGGCACGGCGCGGGCGCGGGCCCTGACCGCGGAGACCCTGGGTGCGGTGCGGGACGCCGTCGGGCTGTTCCGGCTCTGACCCCTCCCATGCGCGGCTGCAAGCCCGTCCTTGCAGGCCTGCGCATTTCAAACGGAGCCTCGCGCGTCCATCTTGCCGGTCATGACACAGACTCTGCAATTCGGCCTCGACACGTTCGGGGATGTCACCGCCCGCAACGGCGAGCTCCTGCCCCACGGCCAGGTGATCCGCGACGTCGTCGAGGAAGGAATCCTGGCCGACCGGGTCGGGCTCGACTTCTTCGGCATCGGCGAGCACCACCGCGAGGACTTCGCCGTCTCCTCGCCCGAGATGGTGCTGGCGGCGATCGCGGCGCGCACCGAGCGCATCCGCCTCGGCTCGGCCGTGACGGTGCTGAGCTCCGACGACCCGGTCCGGGTCTACCAGCGCTTCTCGACCCTGCAGGGGATCGCGAACGGCCGCGCCGAGGTGATCCTCGGCCGCGGCTCGTTCACCGAGTCGTTCCCGCTCTTCGGCTACCCCCTCGACCAGTACGAGACCCTGTTCGAGGAGAAGCTCGCGCTGTTCGCCCAGCTCCTCGCCGGCGGGCCGGTGACCTGGCAGGGCACCACCCGGGCGCCGCTCGAGAACCAGTCCGTCTTCCCCGTGCCGGAGACGCCGCCGACCACCTGGATCGGGGTCGGCGGCAGCCCGAACTCGGTGGTGCGGGCGGTCCATCACGACCTGCCCCTGATGCTCGCGATCATCGGCGGCGAGCCGCAGCGCTTCCGCCCCTACGTCGACCTCTACCATCGGGCCTGCGCCCAGCTCGGCCGGACGGTGCGGCCGATCGGCGTCCACTCGCCGGGCTATGTCGGCGAGACCGATGCCGGCGCGCGCGACGAGTTCTTCGCCGACTACAAGCGGATGCGCGACCGCATCGGCGCCGAGCGCGGCTGGCCGCCGATGACGCGCCAGGAATTCGACCGCGAGGCCGATCACGGCTCGCTCTATATCGGCGGCCCGGAGACCGTGGCGCGGAAGATCGCCGCGACGGTGCGGGGGCTCGGCCTCGGCCGCTTCCAGCTCAAGTACAGCGCCGGCCCGCTGCCGCACGAGCGGCTGATGCGCTCGATCGAGCTCTACGGCACCCGGGTGGCGCCGCTGGTGCGGGAGATGCTGGGCTGAGCGGCCGCGCCCGCCCCGCGCGGGGCGGGCGCCGTCGCGTCGCGGGCGGCGGCGCGTGCCAAGGAACACGTGCCAAGCACCGCGTGTCGTGGCATTGGCGCGCCGACCGACGACAGGAGCCCGCCATCTTCCACCTCATCTTCGCGACGCCCGCCCTCGTGGTGATCGCCCGCTGGCTTCTCCCCCTCGGGCTGCCCCTCGCCGCCAAGGCCGCGCTCGCCATCCTGCTGCTCCTCGCCTCGCAGTTCCATCTCTGGAACCGGCTCTCCTCCGGCTCGGTCTTCGCACCCGAATTCCCGCGCGCGGTGGTGCTGCTCCTCAACGGGGCCTTCGGGGCGATCGCGCTGCTCGCCGTGCTGCAGATCGCGCTCGATCTCGGCGCCCTGGCGACCGCCCTGGTGCAGCGCAGCGCGGTCGCGATCCCGGACGGCGTGCGCCTCGCCGCCGCCGGGCTCGCGGTCCTGCTCGCGGTCGTCGGCGTCGCCCAGGCCGCGCGGGTGCCGCCGGTCCGGGACGTCGCGGTCGCGATTCCCGGCCTGCCGCCGGCCTTCGAGGGCTACCGGCTGCTCCAGCTCACCGACCTGCACCTGAGCCGCCTGTTCCCGGCCCCCTGGGCCCGGGCCGTGGTCGCGCGCGCCAACGGGGCGAACGCCGACCTGATCGTGGTGACCGGCGACTTCATCGACGGCTCGGTCGCGATGCGCCGGGACGACGTCGCGCCGCTCGCCGACCTTAGCGCCCCGGACGGCGTCCTCGCGATTCCGGGCAACCACGAGTACTTCTTCGACTACCCGGCCTGGATGCGCCATCTCGCCGGCCTCGGCCTGACCCTGCTGCCGAACGCCCACGCGGTGCTCGCCCGCGGCGATTCCCGCCTCGTCGTCGCCGGCGTCACCGACGCCTCGGCGCCCGGCGCGGGACAGCCCGGGCCCGACCTCGCGGCGGCGCTCGCCGGCGCACCCCCCGGCGCGCCGGTCGTGCTCCTCGACCACCAGCCGCGGGCGGCCAAGCGCGCGGCGTCGCGCGGCGTCGCGCTCCAGCTCTCCGGCCACACCCATGGCGGCATGATCCTCGGCCTCGACCGGCTGGTGGCGCGGGGCAACAACGGCTTCGTCTCCGGCACCTACGCGGTCGGCGGCATGACCCTCCACGTCGGCAACGGCACCGGGATCTGGCCCGGCTTCGCGCTGCGCCTCGGCCGGCCCTCCGAGATGACGCGGTTCACCCTGCGGGTCGCCGCCGGGTGAGCCGTTTTCGGGAAAACACCTTTCCGCGGGCGGGATAATTTCGCTCTACGCAAGGTTGAACTGTCGAGAATGAGTGTTCTGGTTGTGGGGTGGGTGTGGCCATCTCGGGGGGCGACGCGGGGCCGACGACGCCCCGCCCCCCAGGGAGCACGACCATGAAGCTCTACCACCATCCCCTTTCCGGCCATGCCCACCGGGCGCGGCTGTTCCTGTCGCTCCTCGGCGTGCCGCACGAGGCGATCGCGGTCGATCTCGCGGCCGGCGCCCACACGGCGCCGGAGTTCCTGGCGCTCAACCCGTTCGGCCAGGTGCCTGTGCTCGACGACGACGGCACGCTCGTGGCGGATTCGAACGCCATCCTGGTCTACCTGGCGAAGACGCTCGGGCGGACCGACTGGCTGCCCGAGGACCCGCAGGGCGCCGCGGGCGTGCAGCGCTGGCTCTCGGTCGCGGCCGGCGAGCTCGCCTACGGCCCGGCCGCCGCGCGCCTCGTCACGGTGTTCGGCGCCGCCTTCGATCCGCAGGAGGTGATCGCCCGGGCGCATGTCCTGCTGCGGCGCCTCGAGGCGCATCTCGCCGGCCGGGACTGGCTGGCGGCGGACCGGCCGACCATCGCCGACGTCGCGCTCTACAGCTACCTGGCGCGGGCGCCGGAGGGCAACGTCGACCTCGCCCCCTATCCGGGGGTCGTCGCGTACCTGCGCCGGATCGAGGCGCTGCCGGGCTTCCTCCCCATCCCCGAGACGAAAGCCGGCCTCTCGGCCGCCGCCTGACCCCGGCCCGGCCTTCAAGGGAGCCCGGCACCTCCGGGATCGAACCGACGGGAGGACGAGATGAGCGAGCCTTCACCCTGGCACCCGGGCGAGACGGCGATCCAGGCGACGGTCGGCGCCGTCGAGCGCATGGCGGAGGTCGGCCGCCGGGTGGTGCGGACCGCCATGCCCGACCAGCACCGGGCCTTCTTCGCGCAGCTCCCCGTCGTCGTCGCCGGCAGCGTCGATGCCGGGGGCGCGGTCTGGGCGACCCTGCTCGCCGGCCCGCCCGGCTTCCTCGCCGCCCCGACGCCGACGGAACTGACCCTCGCCGCCCGGCCCGATCCGGCCGACCCGGCGGCGGAGGGCCTGCGCCCGGGCGAGGCGGTCGGCCTCCTCGGCATCGCGCTCGACACCCGCCGCCGCAACCGGGCGAACGGGGTCCTCGTGCCCTCCGCCGACGGTTCCCTGCGCATCGCGGTCACCCAGAGCTTCGGCAATTGCCCGCAATATATTACGCTGCGCGACACGATCCCGGCGGCGGATCCCGGGGAATCCCGCGCCGGCCCGGTCGAGGAGAGCGCCGGGCTCGACGCCGCGGCCCGGGCCCTGATCGCGGCGGCCGACACCTTCTTCGTCGCGACCTACGCCGACACCGACGGGGGCCGGCAGGTCGACGTCTCGCATCGCGGCGGCCGACCCGGCTTCGTCCGGGTCGATCCGGACGGCACGCTGACCGTCCCGGATTTCTCCGGCAACCTGTTCTTCGCCACCCTCGGCAACATCTGGCTCAACGGCCGGGCCGGGCTGGTCTTCCCCGACTTCGCGACCGGCGACCTCCTGCAGCTGACCGGCGCGGCGGAGGTGATCCTCGACTCGCCCGAGATCGCGGCCGTCCGGGGCGCCGAGCGCCTGTGGCGGGTCCGCCCGCACCGGGTGGTGCGCCGGCGCGGCGCGCTGCCGATGCGCTGGAGCGACCGGCCGGCGGGCGCCTCGCCCCAGGCGCTCGCGACCGGGGCCTGGCCGGACGCCGCCGCGACGGGCTGGCGCCCCTACCGGGTGACCCGGATCGTCGAGGAGAGCCGCACGATCCGCTCGTTCCACCTCGCCCCCGCCGACGGCGCTGGCCCGGACCCGTTCCTCGCCGGCCAGCACCTGCCGATCCGCGTGACGCTGCCGGGCGCCGACGCGCCGGTCGCGCGCACCTACACCCTGTCGGCCGCGCCCTCGGACGACGGGTACCGCCTCAGCGTGAAGCGCGAGGGCGCGGTGTCGCGCCACCTGCACGACGCGATCCGGGTCGGCGACGGGATCGAGGCGCGGGCGCCCGCCGGCCGCTTCACCATCGCGGCCGGCGCGGCGCGCCCGGCGGTGCTGCAGGCCGGCGGCGTCGGGATCACGCCGCTGCTGGCGATGCTGCGCCACGTCGTGCACGAGGGCGCCCGCACCGGCCGCACCCGCCCGGTCACCCTGGTCTACGCCGCCCGCTCCCTGGCCGAGCGCGCCTTCGACGGCGAGCTCGCCGCCCTCGTGGCAGCCGCGCACGGCGCGGTGCGGCTGGTGCGGGTGCTCGGCGACGTCGCCGGCGCGCGCGCCGGCCGCGACTACGACGCGGCGGGCCGCATCGACGCCGCCCTCGTCGCGCGCCACGCGCCGCTCGCCGAGGCGGAGGTTTTCCTGTGCGGGCCGGCGGCCTTCACCCAGGCCCTCTACGACGCCTTGCGCGCCCGCGGCGTGCCCGATGCGCGGATCCGCGCCGAGGCGTTCGGCCCCGCCGCCCTGGTCCGGACCGGCGCCGCGCCGCGACAGCTCCCGGCGACCGGGCCGGTCCCGGTGGCCTTCCTCGACGCGGCCCGGGAGGCGCGCTGGACCCCGGAAGCGGGCAGCCTCCTCGACCTCGCCGAGGCGCAGGGCCTCGCCCCGGCCTTCGCGTGCCGGGAGGGCTGGTGCGGCACCTGCCGGACCCGGCTCGTCGCCGGCGCGGTGACCTATCCGCGCGCGCCGGCCGCGGCGATCGCCGAGGGCGAGGTGCTGCCCTGCTGCGCGGTGCCGGCGACGGGCGCCGACCGGGTCAGCCTCGCGCTCTGACGCGCCGCCCCGCACGACCCTCCGGGTGCGGCGCCGTGCTAGCGTGGCCGGAACCGGAAGGGAGAGCCATGGATCGCTGGCACGCCATGCGCATCGTCGCCAAGGTCGCGGAGACGATGAACTTCGCCAAGGCCGCGCGCCACCTGAACATGAGCCCGCCGGCGGTGACGCGGGCGGTGGCGGCGCTCGAGGCGACGATCGGCGCCCGGCTGTTCCTGCGCACCACCCGCACGGTGCGGCTGACCGAGGCCGGGAGCCGCTACGTCGAGGAGTGCCGGCGGATCCTCGTCGAGATCGCCGAGGCCGAGGCCGCGGCGGCGGGCTACACGGGCATGGTGACCGGCACGCTCTCGGTCACCGCCTCGGTGCTGTTCGGGCGGCTCCACGTCCTGCCGATCCTCGCCGACTACCTCGACGCCTACCCGGCGATGACCGCCCGCACGCTGTTCGTCGACCGCCCGGTGAACCTCGTCGAGGAGGGCATCGACGTCGCGATCCGCATCGGCCACCTCGCCGATTCCGGCCTCACCGCGCTCCGGGTCGGCACGGTGCGCCGCGTCGTCTGCGGCGCGCCGGGCTACTTCGCCCGCCACGGCGTTCCGAAAACCCCCGCCGACCTCAAGGAGCACCGCATCGCCGTCTCGACCGGCTCCTGGCCCTCGCCGGAATGGCGCTTTCGCAACGACGAGCGCGTGACGCTCCACCCGGCTTTGGAGTGCAACACCAACGAGGCCCCGATCGACGCGGCCCTGGCGGGCTGGGGCCTGACCCGGGTGCTGCACTACCAGATCGCCCCGGCCCTCGCCGACGGGCGCCTGCAGATCGTGCTGGGCGAGTACGAGGAGCCGCGGCTGCCGGTTCATGTCGTGTTTCCGGAGGGGCGGGATGCGGTGGTGAAGGTCAGGACGTTCGTTGAGATGGCGGTAGGGCGGTTGAGGGGGAATGGAGTTTTGAATTAATTTACAGATTTATAAGATTACCTACTTTTAGTGACTATTAATGAACCTTCATGATCGGAAATGCTCGATCACTTCCCCCACCGGAGTGTCTAGCAAAACTCACTTTATCGCCAGTACGTAATACGGTTTCCGAGTAAACACTGTCAATATGGAAAAAGACACTTCTCCCTACTGTAGGAGTTATGAATCCCCAAAAACCATTTTCAAATTTCGAGACAACGCCGAATTCGCGAGTAATTCTAGGATAACACAATGACTCGCACTTTACAACAAGATCATCGGCCGTTGGCCTTTTTAAGGGATCTTTATTCAAGCAAAGACGAACAATCTCTATCAGCTCGTCAAAGTTATTTTTAAATTGCGGTTTCCGACCTGGCAGATGGTTTATAGGCAGGGGATCGCGATTCTGAATAGCATTTACAGCTCTTAGTCCTGAACCAAAGGGCTTTTTGCCAACGAGTAATTCGTAAATCATCGCACCAAGAGACCAAATATCTACAGATGTAGTAACGCTCTTTATATCATCTATCATCTCTGGTGCCATATAAGGTAGGGCGCCGATGGCAGTTTGTGATGCAGTCAAGCTTTCATCGCCACCTGCTATTGCTTCAGCTAGCTCTTCTTCCGCCATCTTTGCGATGCCAAAGTCGGTGATTTTAATACCAGTCATCGCCTCAACGCCCTCCACCATTACGTTGCTGGGTTTGAGGTCGCGATGCATGACGCCGGCATGGTGCGAGGCGGCGACTCCCTTCGCTAAACGGTGAAACGTCCATGCAGCCAAATGTGGATCTAAATATAAAAGTCGTTCTTTGATAACCCTGCTCAAGTCGATGCCGTCAATCAACTCTTCAATAAGATAAGAATGATCGCCAGTCTCAAGATAGTCGAGCGTTTTTGCAACATTTGAATGGTTAATGCGCGCGCTTACGACAGCGCTTCGCTTGAAGCGTTTGATTGCAGATTCGTTTTTGGGAACTTTCAGCGCAACATCGCGCAGTAGCAGTTTGTCGTATGCCGTATATACTTCTTGCATGCCTCCCTGATTCAGGTACCCCTTAACCTCATATCTGCCTCCTACGATGTCACCTACCGTTTGTATACGATCCGATCTCATAGGGTGACCTCCGGGTGGGAGACATCAATTGTAATAAACACTCGAGCAGATGGCTTCGTGGGGTCCCCGAGCGCAACGACACAAGACCCTGGCAGGATATCACCATTTTTTGCAGGTATATTGTTAACGACGACATCACCCGATACGTTGCCGATAACGAATTCGAGGTCATTATAAGTTATGTTTACCTGACCTTTATCCTGCACAGCAAGTCTTACAGATTTGCTCGCCGCACTAAGATAGTAATTTGTACTGCCATATGTTATCAAGGCCCTATGTTGTCCATGTAATATATACTTCTCCAGTATGGTGCATACATCACGCATCTCCGGCCTATCACTGGGGCGCTCACTTAAGCATCGATTTAAAATGTTTGAGATATCTTCTGGCAAATTCAAATGTGATTTTGAAAAATCAGCCTCCTCGCATGGAAGTACGGGTGGTAATTGACGCATGGGCTTAGGAACGGATCTACTATAAGTATAATAAGCTGTGACACCAAACGCATATGTATCAACTGCAGTGCTAAAATAAACATTTCCGCCAGCGTGGTCATAAAATAATTCGGGTGCCATATATCCTAATGTACCGACGGCTCCTTTGGTATATGCATCCGCCTCTTCATCACGAGCCAAGCCGAAATCAAATATTTTTAGACACCCTTCGCCATCGAATTTAATGTTGCTTGGTTTTATATCTCTATGAATAATCCCAGAAGAGTGAATGTCATATATGCCTTTGGCGAGTGGATATATGAGCTTCATAAAGCTCGCGGCATCCTTCGGAACTTCACCCTCGGCAAACTGCGGTCCCGAGACTAGCTCTTCTACCAAGCCTTGGATGACGCCATTCTCGTCGTTATATATATCGTATATTTGAACCACATGTCGCGATCGTATGCTTTGGAGAGCCCGGATTTCGTCAAGCAATCGTCTGTGATCCCTCCCTGGAAGAAGCGCTTTAATCACGACATTGCGATCGAGATGAGTATCGTTAAATACACTGGCGCGAGACATGCCGCCATGTGCAAAGCGGTCGTCCATGTAAACATACCGATTCGGAATAGGCATATCTCAATCCTTGGAATCTTCAGGAAAGGTTATGTCTAGCGCAGGCTTTTGCTCATCATTGCTTGTTGTATTTTCTTGATGGTGTTGTTCATGAAAGCGCATCCGATCCTGTGCAGATGGCTGCCTCGATTTGCGACGTGATTTATTTTTTTTCTTGTTACTATAATCCCCTGACCTATGATCGGAGGGGTGATTAGTCGTAATCCCAGCCTCTGCTAGAGCCTCGGGAAGGCTCTCTTCGCGATTTTCGTGACTTGGACGTGGGATCCAAATTTCTAGTCGATCGCTGGGCGAGAGCAGAGTCAAAGTTAGGCCTTGTTCTGAAGACGGGCGGGGTTGAAACGGGTTCTCAATCAGAACGAGTGTGGCATTATCGCGTCCACCTAGCGACTCACTGACGGAAAAAAACCTATCTACCATATCTCTGTTAGTGGACGCTCTTTTTACAACTGCATCTAAAACGACATCGGGCGCGGAATGAATTCCATCTGTTGTGAGTAGTATGCTCTCATAATCATCATTGTAGAATGAATAAATATTTGCTATTAATTCGTCGCCCATCCCAATGTATTGTAGCAAATGATTGCTCAATGCATTATTTTCTTGATTTATATTTCGTTGATGCGCTTTGAGTGTGTCATCCACGGTTAGCTGCACAATTTTGCGATTCTCAGTTATGCCATAAACTCGGCTGTCTCCTACATTAACGCAATGCGCGAATAGGTCTTTTGTGATCAATACGGATGATAAAGTGGTGCCTGATCCTTGAGAGAATTTATTTGCTACAGCATCATTTGCTGCAGTGGCACCTCTTACAAGTCTGTCTGTGGCCGGTATTGATGTTGTTCGGATTACCGCTGACGCGAAAGTGCTTAGAGCAAGTGTTGCTGCCTCGTCGCCGCGCGCAAGTCCACCAACACCATCACACACAACCGCAAGATTGAAATTTCGCTCCGGCGCGTATGAATAACTCGCAGTGATCACTATCGATCGATCCTGATTGGATTTTCGGGTTTGCCCAATATCTGTCGCGGCCGTCAATGATACATATCTATTAATGGCCTTGCGTTCCGGCGCTTCCGCTACGAAACGGGCTATGCGTCTTTGCAGTGCGTCGTCAGCCAATCTATTCACACGACTCACTCACAGCGGCTTTGTCGCAAACCGACCTACCATAGAATTGCTTATAACCGGATCGGAAGTTGCCGGGAAGGCCCGTTCGGAGCGGTGCACAAGCGCTAATTTACGCCAGGCTCCCTGCCCAACAGCTAACAAGCCTTGTTGAGTTCTCTCGACGCCTAAGAGGCTTGCAAGTGAAGAAGATTTTTATATTTTTGAATATTTCCATATTTGTCTTTGAGTGTAATAAATAATTACGAAATCCTGCACGATCTTCGCAGCCTGAACGTATATCTTATTGTTGATCTTCTTCAGAATCGTTGGGTTGTATATCACGTTTCCAGGTATTAGATCTGCGATCTCGAGCTCCGATCGGCACTGAAAATAAAGGCGAAATTATACCATTATTCGTAAGATATTTCTGTTTTGATAGTATGAATTTCAGCCATTCCGGCGATGGCAGTTGATAATACACATGAACATTGAAAATCAGGCTTTGGCGGAAGGGGTGGGATTCGAACCCACGGTGGAGTTGCCCCCACGGCGGTTTTCAAGACCGCTGCCTTAAACCACTCGGCCACCCTTCCGGCCGCGGACGCGCGCAGGTCCGGGTGCCTCTTCTCTAGGGCGGTGCGGGCTGGCGCGTCAACCGCGGCCGGGGGTCTGTGGGCCCGGCCCCGAGCGCCTATCGCGCCGCGCCCGCGCACCGTAACCTGCAGGCCGTGACGGCGGGGCTTAGGTCCCCCGCGAGGGAGAGCCGCATGGGCTATCGGTACGACCACATCCACCTGCGCAGCCGGGACGCGGTGGCGGCGGCGCGGTTCTACGGCGAGGTGCTGGGGGCGCGGGAGACGGGGCGCGACGGGGGCGAGACGCCGAGCCGGATCATGCTCGATGTCGGCGGGCTGACGCTGTTCATCGAGCAGGCGCCCGAGGGCCTCGCGCCGGCGGCGGTGCCGCCGCATCGCGGCATCGAGCATCTCGGCTTCCGGGTCGACGACATCGAGGCGACGGTGGCGGATCTCGCCGCCCGCGGCATCCCGCTGGTCTCGGGCATCACCGATGTGCGGCCGGGCCTGCGCATCGCCTTCTTCGAGGGGCCGGACGGCGTGCGCATCGAGGTGCTGCAGCGGGGCTGACGGCCCTCCCGGCTCCGCCGGCGCGACGAGACATACCCCTACTCGGCGACGTGGACCACGATCGGCCGGGTGCGGCCGCGCAGGGTCAGGGGCAGCGTGCGGGTGAAGTGCCGCGCCGCCCCGGGTCCCGCGGCGGCGAGGCAGCATTCCGAGGCGACGATGCGGCCGCCGAGCTCGCGGGTGGCGGCTTCGAGGCGGCTCGCGACGTTGACGACGTCGCCGATCACCGTGAACTCCACCCGCTGGTCGGCGCCGATATTGCCGATCACCACCGGGCCGCAATGCACCCCGACCGCGACCCGCACCGGGGCGGCGGCGCGGGCCGCGCGCTTGGCGTTCCAGGCGTCGATCTCGTGCTGGAGGTCGAGGGCGCAGGCGACCGCCCGGGCGGCGGCGTCGCCGCGCCCGTCGAGGCCGCCGAAGGTCGCCATGAAGCCGTCGCCCATGAACTTGTCGAGGGTGCCGGCGTGGCGGAAGACCACCTTGCAGCTGCGCTCGCGAAAGCCGCGCAGCAGCGCGAAGGCGCGCTCGGGCCCGAGATCCTCGCTCATCCCGGTGAAGCCGACGACGTCGGCGAACAGCACCGCCACCACCCGGGTCTGCGGCGCGCCGAAGCCGGCATGGGCGCGCGCGCTCAGCGCGTCGGCGACGTCGGGCGAGACGTAGCGGGCGAGGTCGGCCCGCACCACCTCGGCGCGCACCTGGGCGAGCAGCAGCCCCCGCCCGCGCCAGACCGCGATGGCCAGCAGCAGCGTGAACAGGCCGGTGGCGATCCCTTGCGTCCAGAGCGGGGTCAGGCCGACATAGGCCGGATCGAGGAAGATCCGCAGCGACGCCTCGGCGCTCAAGGGCCCGTCGCGGGGGATGTCGGCGAAGCGGACCGTGTCGGCGCGGGCATAGACCAGCCAGACGCCGAGGGACCACAATGCCGCGATCCACCCCCCGGTCCACAGCACGGCCAGCGGCCGGTAGGTCAGCGCCGCCTCGCCGAGCAGCAGCAGCAGGTAGACGAATTCCGGGGTGCGCAGCCGGGTCTGGATCGGCCAGTCGACCCCGAGGCCCGCCGGCGGCGGCAGGATGATGACGGCGGTCATCAGCGCGACGTCGAGCACCGTGAAGCCGAGCTTGATCGCCCAGGCGTGGCGGTGGTGGCGCAGGGCGAAGGGGATCGTGCCGAGGACGAAGAACAGGCCGGCGCTCGCCAGGTAGTAGAGGTCGCGCGGCCAGGGCACCAGCACCAGCAGCCACAGCGACACCACCACGATGGCGACGGCGCGGGCCCGGAACGCGAAGGCGAGGCCGGCGAGCTCGGCGGCGCGGACGTTCTCGGCCATCCGCCCGCGGGGCCGCGGCGGCAGCCGGCCGGCGAGCCAGTGGCGCAGCCGCGCGGCCCGCAGGCCGGTGCGGAAGGCGAGCACGCGGGCGAACCCGGCGCGGGCGAGGCCGGGAGCCTTGGTCTTCAGGAAGGGCTGGGACGGCGGCTCGGCCGCCGCGATGGGCTCACTCACGGATCGGTCGCCGGGCTCCCGCTCCCCCTGCAAGGTAGGGCGTGCGCCAGCGCCGCGAAGCCCCCCGGGGTTGAACAGGCCGTGAGCGTCACCCCGCCAGCGCGTGGCCGGTCTCGGGCGCGCCCTCCAGGAAGTCCTCGGCGTAGTGGCAGGCCACCGCCCGGCCGGCGAGCGGGCGGGGCTGCGGCCGCTCCTCGCGGCAGCGGGCGGCGGCGTGGGGGCAGCGGGTGGAGAAGACGCAGCCGGCTGGCGGGTTCAGCGGCGAGGGCAATTCGCCCCGCAGCACGATCCGCTCGCGGGTCCGCGGGCCGACGCCCGGCGTCGCCGCCATCAGGGCCCGGGTGTAGGGGTGGAGGGGACGGGCGTAGATCGACTCCTTCGGCCCCTGCTCCATCGCCAGGCCGAGATACATCACCAGCACGTCGTGGGCGATATGGCGCACCACGCCGAGATCGTGGGAGATGAACAGGTAGGCGAGGCCGAGCTCTCCCTGCAGGTCGGCCAGCAGGTTCAGCACCTGGGCCTGGATCGACACGTCGAGGGCCGAGACCGGCTCGTCGGCGACCACGAGCTTGGGCGACAGCATCAGGGCGCGGGCGATGGCGATGCGCTGGCGCTGGCCGCCGGAGAACATGTGGGGGTAGCGCGCGTCGTGCTCCGGGCGCAGGCCGACCTTCGCCATCATCGCCCGCACCCGCTCGCGGCGCTCGCTCGCCGACAGGCCGGTGTTGATGGCGAGCGGCTGCTCCAGGATCGCGCCGACGCGCTTGCGCGGGTTGAGCGAGCCGTAGGGGTTCTGGAACACCAGCTGCACCGTGCGGCGCAGGCGGCGGCGCTCCGGCGACGGCGTGTCGACGGCGTCGATCCCGTCGAGGGTCAGGTCGCCGTCGGAGGGCGGCTCGATCAGCGTCACCATCCGGGCGAGGGTCGACTTGCCGCAGCCGGATTCGCCGACCACCGCCAGCGTCCGGCCGGGCTCGATCGCGAACGAGATGCCGCCCACCGCCTGGAGCCGGGCAGGCGCGCGGAAGAGGCCGCGGCGGATCTCGTAGGTCTGGCGGAGGGTGTCGGCGACGACGACGGGGGCGCTCACCGGACGGCCTCCGCAATCGAGACAGGATGATCCTGGCGGATGCGGGCGTCGCGGGACGGATCGCCCAAGGGGTAGTGGCAGCGCACGAAGCCGTCCTGCCACGGCCGCAGGGCCGGGCGCTCGCTCCGCGAATGGTCGGTGGCGTAGGCGCAGCGCGGCGAGAACAGGCAGCCGCGCGGCCGGTCGTACAGCCCCGGCACCACGCCCGGGATGGTGGCGAGCCGCCCGCCCTCGCTGCGCTCCGGCAGCGCCGCCAGCAGCGCCGCGGTGTAGGGGTGCTGGGGCGCGGCGAAGAGCGCGTCGGCGCGTTGCTCCTCCATCACCTGGCCGGCATACATCACCATCATCCGGTCGGCGGTCTCGGCGACGACGCCCATGTTGTGGGTGATGAGCACGAGCGCCATGCCGCGCTCGCGCTGGAGCGAGAGCAGGAGGTCGAGGATCTGGGCCTGGATCGTGACGTCGAGGGCCGTCGTCGGCTCGTCGGCGATCAGGAGCTTCGGGTTGCAGGCGATCGCCATGGCGATCATCACCCGCTGGTTCATGCCGCCGGAGAGCTGGTGCGGATAGGCCGACAGCCGGCTCTCGGCCGCCGGGATGCCGACCTGCTCCAGCAATTCGATCGCCCGCCTCCTCGCCGCCTTGCGGTCGAGGCCGAGATGCTGGCGCAGGGACTCGGTGATCTGGAAGCCGATCGTGAAGCAGGGGTTCAGGCTGGTGGTCGGCTCCTGGAAGATCATCGCCACGTCGCGGCCGGTGAGGCGGCGGCGCTCGCGGGCCGGCATGCCCATCAGGTCGCGGCCGGCGAAGGCGAGGCGGTCGGCCGACACCCGGCCCGGATAGGCGACGAGGCCCATCAGCGCCATCATGGTCACGCTCTTGCCCGAGCCCGACTCGCCGACGACGCCGAGCACCTCCCCCTCCTCCAGGGTCAGGCTGACGCCGTCGACGGCGCGCAACGTGCCGCCGGCGGAGGGGAATTCGACGGAGAGGTTGTCGATCTCGAGGAGCGGCATGGTGCGCCTCACCGCTTCAGCTTGGGGTCGAGGGCATCGCGAAGACCGTCCCCGACGAGGTTGAAGGCGAGCACGGTGACCAGGATGATGAGGCCCGGGAAGGTCACCACCCACCAGGCCCGCAGCACGAATTCGCGGGCATCCGCCAGCATCGTGCCCCATTCCGGCGAGGGCGGCTGGGCGCCGAGCCCTAAGAAGCCGAGGGCCGCCGCGTCGAGGATCGCCGTCGAGACGCCGAGGGAGGCCTGGACGATCAGCGGCGCGGCGCAGTTCGGCAGCACCTCCCCCACCATCAGCCGCAAGGGGCCGGCGCCGCTGACCCGGGCCGCGGTGACGTAGTCCTTGGATTTTTCCGCGATCACCGCCGCGCGGGCGATGCGGACGTAATGCGGCAGCACCACCACGGCGACCGCCAGCATCGCGTTCATCAGCCCGGGGCCGAGGATCGCCACGATGACGATGGCAAGCAGCAGCGACGGCAGGGTCAGGATGATGTCCATCACCCGCATGATGACGATGCCGGTGGCGCCGCCGACGAAGCCGGCGACCAGCCCCAGCATCGTGCCGACGAGGATCGACACCGCCACGACCGCGATGCCGATCGAGAGCGACAGCCGGGCGCCGAAGATCAGGCGCGAGAGGATGTCGCGGCCGATCGCGTCGGTGCCGAGGGGATAGGTGAGCGAGCCGCCCTCCTGCCAGAACGGCGGCTTGAGGAAGGCGGCGTTGTCGGTGAGGTTCGGCGGGTGCGGCGCGATGACGTCGGCGAAGACCGCCATCAGCAGCACCGCGACGATCAGCGCGAGGCCGATCACCGCGCCCGTGTTGGCGCGAAAGCTCGTCCAGAACTCGGCGAGCGGGTGCGGCGGGCCGGCAGGGGCCGCCGAGGCGGCGGGGGTGTCCAGAAGTTCGGCGCTCATCGGGCGTGCCGGATGCGGGGGTTCACGAGGCCGTAGCCTAAGTCGACGAGGAGATTCACCGCCATCACCACCGCGCCGATCAACAGGATGCCGCCCTGGAGGACGGGATAGTCGCGCCGGCCGATCGCCTCGATCAGCCACTTGCCGATGCCGGGCCAGGAGAAGATCGTCTCGGTCAGGATCGCGCCGGTGAACAGCACGCCGACCTGCAGGCCGATCACCGTGACGACCGGGATCAGGGCGTTGCGGAGCGCGTGCAGCCCGACGATGCGCCAGGCCGGCAGGCCCTTGGCCCGGGCGGTGCGCATGTAATCCTCGCCGAGCACTTCGAGCATCGCCGAGCGGGTCATGCGGGCGATGACCGCGAGCGGCACCGTGCCGAGTACGATCGCCGGCAGGACGAGGTGGGAGAGCGCCGAGGCGAAGGCGCCGGGCTCGTCCGACAGGAGGCTGTCGATCAAGAGGAAGCCGGTCACCGGCTCGATGAAGTACTGCACGTCGATGCGGCCCGAGACCGGCGTCCAGCCGAGCTGCACCGAGAACAGCAGGATCAGGAGCAGGCCCCACCAGAAGATCGGCATCGAGTAGCCGGTGAGCGACAGCCCCATCACCCCGTGGTCGAAGACCGAGTTGCGCTTCAGCGCCGCCAGGATGCCGGCCGGCAGGCCGACGAGGAGCGCGAACAGGATCGCGCAGGCACCGAGCTCGATCGTCGCCGGGAACAGGCTGGCGAACTCGGCGATCACCGGCTCCTTGGTGCTGATCGAGCGGCCGAGGTCGCCGTGGGCCAGCCGCTCGAGGTAGATGCCGTATTGCACGAGCAGCGGCTTGTCGAAGCCGTACTCGGTGCGCAGGGCCTCGTGCCGCGCCGGGTCGATGCCCCGCTCCCCCGCCATCGTCTCGATCGGGTCGCCGGGCACCAGGCGGATCAGGAAGAACGCCACCAGGGTGATCCCGAGGAAGGTCGGGATCACCAGGGACGCGCGGGTCAGGAGGAAGCGGAGCACGGGCCGGCCCCTACTTGAGGCTGACGCCGTAGAAGGTGTGGCGGCCGAACGGCGACAGCTTGAAGTCCACCACCTCCTTGCGGATCGGCTTCAGCTGCACCGCGTGCGCGATGGTGAACCAGGGCGCCTGCTCCTTGAACACGACTTGCGCCTGCTCGTAGAGCTTGGTGCGCTCGGCCTTGTCGGTGACGGTCTTGGCCTTGTTGACGAGGTCGTCGTAGGTCTTGTCGCACCACTTGGCGGTGTTGCCGCCGCCCTTCTCCGCCGCGGCGCAGCCGAGCAGGGTGTGGAGGAAGTTGTCGGGATCGCCGTTGTCGCCGGTCCAGCCCAGCATCGCGGTCTGGTGCTCGCCGTCCTGGACGCGCTTGCGGTACTCGCCCCACTCGTAGGACTTGATCTCGGCCTTCACCCCGACCTTGGCGAGGTCGGCCTGCATCAGCTCGGCGATGCGGCGGGCGTTCGGGTTGTAGGGCCGCTGCACCGGCATCGCCCACAGGTCGGTCGACAGGCCGTTCGGGAAGCCGGCCTCGGCGAGCAGCTTCTTGGCTCCTTCCGGATCGTAGGGGTCGTCCTTGATCGCGTCGTTGTAGGACCACATCGTCGGCGGGATCGGGTTCTTGGCCGCGACGCCGGTCGACAGGTAGACCGCGTCGATGATCGCCTTCTTGTTGATCGCCATGTTCAGCGCCTTGCGCACGCGCACGTCGTCGAACGGCTTCTTCTTGGTGTTGTAGGCCAGATATCCGATGTTGAGGCCGGGCTGCTCCAGCACCTGGACGTTTCCGTCCTTGCGCATCGCGTCGACGTCGGCCGGGTTCGGGTACGGCATCACGTGGCACTCGCCCTTCTGGAGCTTGGCCCAGCGCACCGAGGCGTCCGGCGTGATGGCGAAGACGAGGTCGTCGAGGGCGGCCTTGCCGGCGTAGTATTGCGGGAAGGCGCGGTAGCGGACGATCGCGTCCTTTTGATACTGCAGCAGGTAGAACGGGCCGGTGCCGATCGGCTCCTGGTCGAGCTTGTCCGGCGTGCCGGCCTTCATCATCGCGTCGGCGTATTCCTTCGACTGGATCGCCGCGAAGGGCATCGCGAGATCGGCGAGGAACGGCGCCTCGGGCTGGGTCAGGGTGAAGCGGACGGTATAGTCATCGACCTTGTCGATCGACGCGAGCAGCTTCGGCAGACCCATGTCGTTGAAGTAGGTGTGGTTGGAGCTGGTCACCCGGAAGAACGGGTTGCTCTCCTTCCACTGCCGCTCGAACGAGAACATCACGTCGTCGGCGTTGAAGTCGCGGGTCGGCTTGAACGCCTTGTTGGAGTGCCACTTCACGCCCTTGCGCAAAGAGAAGGTGTAGGTCTTGCCGTCCGCGGAGACGTCCCACTTCTCGGCGAGGTCCGGCACCACGTTGGTGGTGCCGCGCTCGAAATTGACGATGTTGGAGTAGATCTGGGAACTGGCATCGAACGAGGTGCCGGTGGTGTTGACCGCCGGGTAGAAGTTCTCCGGGCTGCCCTCGGAGCAGTAGACCAGCGTCTTGGCGCCGGCCGGCAGGCTTGCCGCCAGGGCGGTCGCGGCACCGAGAACCACCGCCAGGGACGCGCGCTTCATGCTCTGCTCTCCAGGTCTCGCGGGCGGGCGCCCGGCTCGCGCTCCTTCTGGCGGGTTTCCGCGCGTTTCCGCAAGGCCTTGGCGAATCGGACGCACAGGCGGGCTGAGTTGAGCTGTACGCTCGAACCCTCCCCCCTCTGCGGGGGAGGGTTCGGGGGCGTGGCGCCGTCAGCCCTCCACCGCCATCCCGCAGGCCTCCGCGATCTCCCGCGACAACGCAGAGCGCAAAGCCGATACCACCGGATGCCCAGCGCTCGCATAGTCCCGCTCCCCGATCCGCCGCACCGGCGCGACCAGCCGCAGGGAATTGGTGAGGAACACCGCCTCGGCTCCCGCCAAGGCGTCGGGCGTCAGCGGCCGCTCGGCCGGCGCGAGGCCGAGGCGCGGGGCCAGGGCGAGGACCCGGGCGCGCACGATCCCGGCGAGCACCCCGTCCTCCAGCGGCGGCGTGACGATCGTGCGGCCGGACACCGCGAACAGGTTGCCGGTGCCGGCGCAGGCCACGCGACCCTGCATGGTGAGGAAGATCGCCTCGTCGTGGCCTTGGCCCGCGGCCGCCTCGGCGGCCATGACCGCGTCGAGGTAGCCGAGCGTCTTGTGGCGCGCGGCCGGCGAGGTCTCGTTGCGGCGGATCGCGCTCCAGCCGAGGGAGAGCTCGGCGAACGCCGTGCCGGGCCGCAGCGGCGCGGCGCTGGCCCACAGGACCGGGCGGGGCTCGGCCGGCGGGCGCAGGCCCCGCGGGCCGGGCCCACGGGTCACGGTGGTGCGGATCGCCGCCCGCGGCAGGGCGGCCGCGAGCGCCCGGATCCCCGCCCTGGCCTCCGCCTCGTCGAAGGCGAAGCCGAGGGCGGCGGCGGAGGCCGCGAGGCGCGCCAGGTGCGCCGCTTCCGCCACCACCGTGCCGCCGAGCGCCATCGCGGTGTCGAACACCCCGTCGCCGAGCAGCAGGCCGCGGTCGGCGAGGTCGAAGGGCGCGACCGTGTCCTCCTGCAGGCGCCCGTCACGCCACAGCACGATGCGCCCCGCCCTCGTCGTGCCAGCGCCGGGCCAGTTCGAGGAAATTGCCGAACAGGGCGTGGCCGTGCTCGGTCAGCACCGATTCCGGGTGGAACTGTACCCCGCAGGTCGGGTGGCGGCGGTGGGAGAGCGCCATCACCTCGCCCTCGGGCGAGACGGCGTCGACGCGCAGGTGCTCCGCCATGCCGGGCTCGGGCGCCACGATCAGCGAGTGGTAGCGCCCGACGGTGAGCGGCGCCGGCAGGCCGCGGAACAGCCCCTGCCCGTCATGGTCGATCGGCGTCGCGTGGCCGTGGAGCGGGCGCATGGCCCGCGCGACCCGGCCGCCGAAGGCCGCGCCGATGCATTGATGCCCGAGGCAGACCCCGAGCAGGGGTATCGCCCCCGACAGCGCGCGGATCGCCGGGAGCGACACCCCGGCCTCGGCCGGGCTGCACGGCCCGGGCGAGATCACCACCGCCTGCGGCGCCAGGGCCCGGATCCCCGCGACGTCGAGGGCGTCGTTGCGCACGACCCGGGTCTCGGCGCCGAGTTCCTCGAAGTAGCGCACGACGTTGAAGACGAAGGAATCGTAGTTGTCGATGACGAGGATCATGCGCCCTCCCCGGTCGCGAAGGCGGAAAAGACCCGCTCGGCCTTGGTCAGGGTCTCGCGGTACTCGGCCTCCGGGTCCGACAGGAGCGTGACCCCGCCGCCGGCCTGGAGCACGGCGCGGCTTGCGTCGATCAGCACGGTGCGGATGGCGATGCTGGTGTCGAGGCTGCCGTCGAACCCGATCCAGCCGATCGCGCCGCAATAGGCCTCGCGGGCATCGCCCTCGATCTCCGTGACGATGTCCATGGCGCGCAGCTTCGGCGCCCCGGTGATCGAGCCGCCCGGGAAGGTCGCGGCCAGGAGGTCGAGCCCGTCCGCCCCGTCCTTGAGCGTGCCGGTCACCGCCGAGACGAGGTGGTGGACCCCCGCATAGGTCTCGAGCCCGCACAGGCTCGGCACCGCGACGCTGCCGGGGGCGCAGATCCGCGACAGGTCGTTGCGCAGGAGATCGACGATCATCACGTTCTCGGCCCGCTCCTTGGCGTCGGTGCGGAGCGCCTCGGCCCGGGCCCGGTCCTCGGCCGGATCGGTCGAGCGGCGCGCCGTGCCCTTGATCGGCCGGGTCTCGACCGACCGGCCGTCGAGGCGCAGGAAGCGCTCGGGCGAGGACGAGGCGATCGTCAGCCCGTCGACCTCGAGATAGGCGGCGAACGGCGCCGGGTTGCGCGCCCTGAGGCGGCGGTAGAACGCGAAGGCGTCGAAGCCCGGCGGCAGGGCCGCCTCGAAGCGCTGGGCGATGTTGGCCTGGTAGATGTCGCCGGCCCGGATGTAGTCCCGCACCCGCTCGACCGCGCGGGCGTAAGCGTCGGGCGTGAAGTTCGAGCGCCAGTCGAGGGGCGGCACCGGCGCGGTCTCCGTCGCCGGCTCCGGCCCGGCGAGCGCCGCCTCCAGGGCGTCGAGGTCGGCGGCGGCTTGTCGCGCGCGGGCGGCCGGGTCGGTCTCGGGGAAGCCGGTGGCGATCAGCCGGCAGGTGCCGGTGCGGTGATCGAAGGCGACGACGGAGGCGTAGAGGTTGACGGCGAGGTCGTCGGTGAGGCCGGCCCGGCGTGCGGGCGGCGTCACCCGTTCCAGGCTGGCGCCGAAATCATAGGCGACATACCCGATCGCCCCGCCCTGGAACGGCGGCAGGTCGGGATCGGGCGCGGTGCGGTAGGGCGCCAGCACCGCCCGGAGCGCGGCCAGCGGCGCACCCGGCACCGGGGCGCCGTTCCAATACGCTTGGGGCCCCCGCACCCGGAAGGTCCCGAACGGGTCGGCGGCGAGGTAGGAGTGGCGCCCGAGGGCATCGTGCCGCATGGCGCTGTCGAGGAGCGCGAGGCCGGCGTGGCGGCCGCGCAGGCGGGCGGCCGCGGCGGCGGGATCGAGGGGCGAGAGAGGGCGGCTCCACATGGCGGCCTTCATAGCCGAGCGGGTGTTCGGACTGAAGGCGGACGATAGGCAGGGTCGGGCCGAGACGATGACCGGGACATGCGCACCCGCGCACGATCGACGGCGAGGCCCATCGAGCAGTTCAGCTCATGGCACGCCGGATGAAAAGCCAGGGTGAATCCTTGTCGATGCTCCTAGATCTTTTTCCGATTGACTTTGAATGTATTGATCGATCGTGTATTGGGTTGGACATCACTGCTGAAGGGATGGCGCAGATCGTATGTATGTAGCTTGACACCAGTTGCGCGTAATTTCTCGACGATTTTTATCGCGCGTTCTATTTTTTCATGTCCCGATGGCTGTTCCTTGATTTTTCGGATCATTCTTTCCATTCCTGATTTGTGAATCATGTCAATTTCCTCTGTATCGTTCGGCGGTATGGATGGCCATCGATTGCCGTACGGTTATCATATAATCCTGAAGCAGTCGATAATAAGATCTAATTTTATCGTTGAGATCTTTATCTAGGCCAAAATCCTCGATCGAAAGATTTATCTCTTTATCGATAACTCGCATCGTCAGGCCGCGATCATGCGATTTCCATCTGCGAATATCGTTAAGTTTCTTTGCAATCGAGTCCGCCATCTCTTCCTTCATATCCGGGGTGACCGGTATCTTCTTCGTCCGGGTCGTAACCCAGTTTTTGAATTTGTATTTAACCAGCCATTTCTTTAAGAGTTCCACGGACAAGTCCCGGGCCTGCTCGAAATGATACAGCTCCGCGGGATCGAACTTTGCAATCAGGAACGCTATTTCTGCATCAGTGATAGTATTTTTCTTGGATTTTGAAATCAGTTCTTCGTATTTTTGAAGATATCCAAGCGCCGGAATATATATGTCGCCCTTTGATCTGCTGACGATTTGCGGATCGATAGGGCCGAGAATCGAGAAGTAATCCATGTAGATGTTGTCGCCGGACATGGCGAGAACGGTGCCGGCCGACATCGCGTGGCTCGGGATCAGGAACGATACCTCGTTCGGGTAGTGATGCCTCAGGAGGTCGGCGATTCGCTCCACGACCTGGATCGATCCGCCCTCCGTCTCGAGGATGACGATCAGTCTATCTCTTTTTTCCTTGATTTCTTCGATGCACTCTCGCACCCACTCGACGATATTGTGCTGCATCGGCGCCATTAGGCTGATGACATCGGCCTTGATATAATCTCCGATATCCTTGATCTTTGTACACAGTTCGGTTTCTATAAAGCGATTCGAGGAAATATGGCCGTCGTGATCTGAGCTCATCGCATGTCTCTGGTGTACGAAAGTTTCCGCGGTTTGCAGGCTACGTCGAATGCGTAGGATTTGACAATCTAGATCCAAGTATCGCGGATCGTCCAGCCCTTTTCGAGGCGCGGACGTACTATCTTATTGCTGGTGTTTTTGCATGATCTCAAAGCGAACTATGAAATAATTGACGGCAAGCGCAAAATCACGGCGTCGGCACGGGAAGCTTTCAGGTGAATTACAAAAGGTTCCGTAGCGCAAACGCGACAAGAAGTCCCAACATCGTGGGCCGGCGATCTGCGGCGTCGCCGGGCAACGGCGGCGCGCCGCATCCCGACCGCCCCGTGACGCCCGTCCTCCCCCGTGCTATGGGCCTGCCCCAGCACCCTTCCCTAAATCCTTGATCCCGCTCGCAGCCTCCTTCGGCGGTGGGCCGGCCCGCATTCCCGCCCCCGCCATGAACGCACCTGCTCCGAAAATCTCCTTCGTGTCGCTCGGCTGTCCCAAGGCCCTGGTCGATTCCGAGCGCATCCTCACGCACCTGCGGGCCGAGGGCTACGAGCTGGCGCGCAAGCACGACGGCGCCGACGTGGTGATCGTCAACACCTGCGGCTTCCTCGATTCGGCCAAGGCCGAGTCGCTGCAGGCGATCGGCGACGCGATGGCGGAGAACGGCCGGGTCATCGTCACCGGCTGCATGGGCGCGCAGCCGGAGGAGATCCGCGAGAAGTACCCGAACCTGCTCGCGGTCACCGGGCCGCAGGCGTACGAATCGGTGGTGGCGGCGGTGCACGAGGCGGTGCCCCCGGCGCACGACCCGTTCCTCGACCTCGTCCCGCCCCAGGGCGTCAAGCTGACGCCGCGGCACTACGCCTACCTGAAGATCTCGGAGGGCTGCAACAACCGCTGCACCTTCTGCATCATCCCGCAGCTGCGCGGCGACCTCGTCAGCCGCCCGGCCGCGGACGTGCTGCGCGAGGCCGAGAAGCTGGTGAAGGCCGGCGTCAAGGAGCTGCTCGTCGTCTCGCAGGATACCAGCGCCTACGGCATCGACACCCGCTACGCCACGAGCCCGTGGCGCGACCGCGAGGTGCGGGCCCGGTTCTACGACCTCGCCAAGGAGCTCGGCGAGCTCGGCGCCTGGGTGCGCCTGCACTACGTCTACCCCTACCCGCACGTCGACGAGGTCATCCCGCTGATGGCCGAGGGCAAGGTGCTGCCCTACCTCGACATGCCGCTGCAGCACGCGAGCCCCGCGGTGCTCAAGCGCATGCGCCGCCCGGGCAACCAGGAGAAGATGCTGGAGCGCATCCGCTCCTGGCGCACCACCTGCCCGGACCTCGCGATCCGCTCGACCTTCATCGTCGGCTTCCCGGGCGAGACGGAGGAGGAGTTCGAGGAGCTGCTGACCTGGCTCAAGGAAGCCAAGCTCGAGCGCGTCGGCTGCTTCCAGTACGAGCCGGTCCGCGGCGCTCCGGCCAATGCGGTCGCCGAGGCGGTGCCGGACGCGGTCAAGGCCGAGCGCCAGCGCCGGTTCATGGAGACGCAGCAGGCCGTCTCGCTGCGGTTGCAGAAGGCCAAGGTCGGCAAGCGCCTGCCGGTCATCATCGACGCCGCCGGCCCGACGGTGGCCAAGGGCCGCTCGAAATACGACGCGCCCGAGATCGACGGCAACGTCCACGTCGCCTTCCGCCGCCCGGTCCGGGTCGGCGACATCGTGACGGTGAAGATCGAGTCGGCGGATGCCTACGACCTGCACGGGGTGGCGGTGTAGGCTCTGGACGAGGCGGCCCGAATCAAGGCGCGCAAGCTCGCGGCCAAGCGCACCAGCGAGCGGCTGAAGCTGCTCGCGGGCTTCTTCGATGCCCTGGCCCTCGGTGTCATCGGCGCCGGGGTCATCATTCCGACGGTCGCCGACCTGACGAACGCTTGGCCGAAGTGGCGCTTGGCCGAAGAGGCGCTTGGCCGAAGAAGCGCTTGGCCGACGAGTCTCGTTTGGCTGGTGACCGGACTCGTCCTGCATCGTGCGGCACGAGGGGCGTTCACCTTTGGGATTGCCCCGTTTCTGT